>NZ_JAPDOD010000016.1 GCF_027587205.1 Solirubrobacter ginsenosidimutans | reverse complement strand
GCCGCTTGCCGGCCCGGCGTCCGCGTCGCCGCTCGCCGCAGGCGCCGCCCCCGCGACCGCGTCGCCGCTCACTGCCGACGCCGGCCTCGCCGGCTCGCCGTCGCCGTTCGCCGCCGCCGTCGGTCGCGCGCTCGCCGACCACGCGACCGCGTCTCTCGCCCGCGTCCCCTCGACGCCCGCCGCGCCCGTCACCCAGCCCGCGGGCGGCGTGCCCGCCAGCGCGACCCAGGACGTCGCCAACCCCGCCGCGCAGCCCACCCGCTCGGCGCAGACGGGCGGCAGCCAGGACGAGTGGTACGACGATGTCGTTCGCAACCACCTCGGCCTGACGCCGCCCGAAGGCGTCGACCCGTACGACTGGCTCACCGGCACGTTCGTGACGGTCCAGGTGTTCGGTGTGACTTCCGGGCCGGTGCTCCCGCGCTTCGCCACCAAGCTTCAGCGCGCGAGCGCCCGCGCGGAGCAGATGATCCGCGACCGGTTGACCGCGGCCGGCACGACCGTCGCCGGCGCGCTCACCCGCGAGCAGTGGAACGTCGGCTCGGTCAGCGGCTGGGACGCGGGCCGCAGACGCGGCAGCCACGCATTCGGCCAGGCGACCGACATCGACTACTTCGAGAACCCGTACGTCGCGCACGAGGCCGGAACCGCCGAGCAGGCGGTCGACGCCCAGACCGGCCCGGGGTACGACCGCGCGGTGATGCTCTTCGGCGACGGCACGCGTGTGCTGTCCGTCGTGCCCAACGACGCGGTCGGGACGGGCGCGGATCGCATCCAGCGGCCCGACCGCATCACCAACACGCCCCGCCCGGCGGCGGCCAACGACGCCGCCGGCCGCGAGCGGCTCTACGCCCAGACGATGACGACCTACAACAATCTCGCGTCGGACTCGAGCGCGATGCAGCGCTACTTCGCCCTCGTCTACCCGCCGCCGGACCTGACGTCGTCGACCCCCACGGCGGCGACCCCGCACGACATCGACGCCGCCGCGGCCCAAGCCCTGCTGCCGCGGATCCAGGCTCTGCCGCCCGTGGCGCAACAGCGCCTCTTCGACGGCCATGTTCCCGACCCGCTGGACGCAGCCGGCGTCGCCACGGCGCTGCGCCCGCTGATCGAGCGCGACTACGAGCGCATGGGCGGCACCGCCACCAACGCCGGCACCGCGGGCGACCGCCCGTTCGCCACGCGCGGCGCGGCCGCTCAGCGCGCCCAGCGCGACCCGCGCCGCGGCTTCATGACGCTCCCGTTCGAGGTCGTCTTCTCACTCAGGGCCGAGGGCCTGCGCTGGGGAGCGTGCGACCTCGGCGGCGCGAGCGGCGACATCCAGCACTTCGACGACGGCGCCGCGCACGTGATCCCGCAGCGCCCCGCCTAGAAGGGCGGGATGAACGTCAACTGCGCGGGGTGGGGAGGGGGAGTGGCGAGCACTTCGTTGCTGTCTGCCGTCGTCCGCCGCGCGGCTCGGCTCGGTTGTCTCGAAGTGCCGTGCCGGGATACCGACAATTGCGGGCGTGGGACTGAAAGTGTGTCCCGCACACGCCGTGTGACGGTCGCCGTGGTCGACCGTGCGCGTTTGAGGTACGGATCGCGGGTCTCGATCAGGTTCGCGCTGTTCGACGTGGCGCGCGGGTGGGGGTGCGGAACGAGAGCTGCCTGCGAGGCAGCTCTGGTTACACACCCCCTCGCCGATGACTGATCGGCGAGCGTGAGAACGCCCTTTCTGTCTCCGTGGCCCGTACCTTGACGGTCAGTCTCGACCACCGCCCGAGATGGGGAGGCCGGCCACCCAGCGGATCACGGCGAGCCAGCGAACGGCTCCATCCACCGCAGCGGCCCCCTCCCTCACCGGAGCAGTTGACTTTCGTCCCTCTAGCGCCGCGCGTAGCGGTGATGCAGCATCAGGTGGTTCCCGTCGGGGTCGGCGAGGAACGCCATGTGGCAGACGCCGGTGTCGAAGATGTCGCCCATGAACGTCACGCCGCGCGACTCGAGCTCCGCGCGGGCGGCCGCCACGTCGTCGACCTGCAGCGCCAGGTGGTTCTTGTTGGGTGAGAACTCGCCGATCTTCATCTTCACCGGGTTGACGACGCTCAGCGTCACCGTTCCCGTGTCGAACTCGGCGAAGTTGTACTCCGGCTTGTGGACCGTGCACGTCAACCCGAGCGTCGATCCGTAGAACTCGACGGCGCGTGCCAGGTCCTCGGTCGGGAGCGACACGAAGTCGACGCCGGTCACGATCGTTGCGGCTTCTGCGGTGCTCATGCCCGGCGACTCTACGCCTCGCGGCGCTCAGCCCAGGGTCAGGAAGACCACGACGCCGACCGCGACCACGGCGGCCACCAGCAGGACGCCGGCGAGCCGCGTGAGACGTCTGGCCGCGCGGCGGCGCCCGGGTTCGAGGACGCTCATGCGGGGCGGTTGGGCGCGGCGGGGCGGCAAGCTGCGAGCGATCTTATGTTGCCGGCGCAACTGTTCCAACTGGCGGTTCGCCCAGGCCGATATGAACGTTCGCCAAACTTTTGAAAGATTCGGGTCCAGTTCTGCCCCACTCCGGCCGATGCACCGGCTGTGGATCAAGTTTCCGAGTATCTCCCGATGTTCTTGGCCGAGGGCCGCGAGCATCTCCAGGAGCTCAACCTCGCGGTCGTGCGCATTGAGGAGACCCCGGACGACCGACAGACGGTCGACGAGATCTTCCGCATCGCGCATTCCCTGAAGGGCATGAGCGCGACTATGGGCTTCGCCGGCATGGCGGCGCTCACTCACGAGATGGAGGACGTCTTCGAGCTCCTCCGTCAGCGTAAGAACGGCCTGCAACGGGCCGAGATCGATGTCTGCCTCGAATGCCTCGACATGCTCGAGGCCGCCGTCGACTCGATCGAGACCGGCGGGGCCGAGGACATCGCGCCCGAGGCGCTGATCGAGCGTCTGCGGACGCTCATCCGCGACGACGAGGCGGCTCCGGCGGAAGCTCCGCCCAGCGCCCTCGACCCGCCCTCGGACCTGAGCGAGATGGCCCAGGGCCGCCGCGTCGTCCAGGTCGCCGCGTCGCTGCGCGACGACGTCGACATGCCGTCCGTGCGCGCCTACATGGTCCTCGCCGCCGTCGCCAAGCTGGGGGAGACGCTCGCCTGCGTCCCGGCCCCCGCCGACGTCGACACCTTCGACGGCCGCGAGATCGTCGCGTGGGTCGTGAGCGAGAACACCGACGGGGAGCTGCACTCGGCCGCCGCGGGCGTTCCGGACGTCGCCATGTGCGAGGTCACCGAGGCCGTCGCCGACGCCGCCGTCGACGGGGTCGAGGAGCCCGCGGCCGCGACCGTCGCCGCGCCCACGGCCAAGCCCGACAGCACCAACCGTCCGCACCACGGCTCCTCCACCGTCCGCGTGGACGCCGAGCGCCTCGATCAGCTGATGCACGCGATGGGCGAGCTCGTCCTCAACCGCACCCAGGTCGAGGTCCTCGCCGCGCAGGCCGACGTCCCGGGCCTGCAGCAGGCGATCCAGGGCCTCACGCGCACCTCGCACGCCCTCCAGTCGATGGTGATGCAGGTCCGCATGATCCCGGTCGAGGCCGTCCTGCTGCGCTTCCCGCGGCTCGTCCGCGACCTCAGCGTCAAGCTTTCCAAGCAGGTCGAGCTGGAGCTCGTCGGCAAGGACACGGAGCTCGACCGCAGCGTCGTCGACTCGCTCGGCGACCCGCTCGTGCACCTGATCCGCAACTCGCTCGACCACGGCCTCGAGGGCGTGGCGGAGCGCGAGGCGGCCGGCAAGCCCGCGACCGGCAAGCTCACGATCGAGGCCCGCCACGCCGGCGGCAACGTGATCATCTCGGTCAAGGACGACGGGCGCGGCATCGATGCCGAGCGCGTCGCCTCCAAGGCCCGCGAACGCGGCCTGATCGGCGACGAGACGATCGATCTCGCCCGCGCCACCGAGCTGCTCTTCCACCCGGGCTTCTCGACGTCGGACACGACGTCGGACATCTCCGGCCGCGGTGTCGGGATGGACGCCGTGCGCGTCGCGATCCGCGAGCTCGGCGGCGAGGTCACGCTCACGTCCGCGCCCGGCCAGGGCACGTGCGCGGAGATCCGCCTGCCGCTGACGCTGGCGATCATGACCGCGCTGATCGTGCAGGCCGACGGGCGCCCGTTCGCGATTCCGCTCGACCGCATCGAGCGCACCGTCCGCACCGCCGACCACCCGGTCCGCAGCGTCGCCGGGCGCCAGATGCTGGTGCTCAACGACGGCGTACTCCCGCTGGTCGACGCCGCCGAGCTGTTCGGCGGGTCGCCGTCGAGCGATGCGGCCTACGCCGTCGTCGTGCGTGGCAACGGCGAGCGCCTCGCGTTCGCCGTCAGCGTCCTGGACGGTCAGCGCGAGCTGGTCACGCGCCCGCTGCCGCCCGAAGTCTCCGAAGGATCTGCGCTTTCGGGAGCCGCCGTGCTCTCCGACGGTCAGATCGCCCTGATCGTCGACTGCGACGCCGTCGCGGAACTCTCCCAACCCCGAGGTGTGGCCGCGTGAGCGACCCTGGCAAACGGCAGACAAGGGCCCAGACGGGTGGCCCAGGGACCCACGGACCGGAGGTGGTCCTATGAGCGCGACCTATAACGACATCCAGCTCGACGCCCTGCGCGAGCTCGCGAACATCGGTGCCGGAAATGCGTCCACGGCGCTCTCCGGCATGCTCGGCCGCCCGGTCGATCTGACCGTCCCCGACGCCCGCGTCGTCCCCATGACGCAGGCGGTCGAGGAGATCGGCGTGCCCGAGTCCGAGGTCACCGGCATCGCGCTGGGCGTCCTCGGCGACATGCCGTCGGTCGTGCTGATGTTGCTGACGCCCGCCGACGCCGCGTCGATCTGCGCGCTGCTCGGCCTCGAGCCGGACTCGGAGTACGCGGAGTCCGCACTGGGCGAGATCGGCAACGTCGTCGGCACCTCCTACCTGAACGCGCTCGCCGGCATGACCGGCCTCGAGCTCGAGCCCACTCCGCCGGCCACGGCCACGGACATGCTCAGCTCGCTGGTGCAGACGGTGCTCGCCAGCCGCGCCGCGGTCAGCGACGACGCGTTGCTGCTGGACTCGAGCATGATCGTCGAAGGCGAAGGCTGCTCGATCGTCTTCCTGCTTTCACCGGACCATGGTGGTGCCGGGGAGCTGCTCAGCCGCCTCGGAGTGTCATGAGCGACACGATGGTCCGCATGGGCGAGCTCGCCGCGTCCAAGACAGTGGGCGACATGCTGGTCACGCTCGGTCTCGGCTCGTGCATCGGCCTGGTACTGCTGGACCGCCGCATGGGCGTCGCCGGCCTCGCCCACGTCGTGCTGCCCGAGTCCACCGGCCACGCCGAAGTCAACCGCTTCAAGTTCGCGGATTACGCGGTACCTGAGCTGATCAGGCGGGTCGTCGCGCTCGGTGCGCGCCGCCCCATGCTCGAAGCCGTCCTCGTCGGGGGCGCGAGCATGTTCGCCTCGATCGGCGGGTCGATGGAAGTCGGCGCCCGCAACGAGGCCGCCGTCAAGGCCCAGCTCGCCACCGCCCGCATTCGCGTCCACGCCTCCGCCACCGGCGGCAACCGTGGCCGCACCGTCCGCGTCGACCCGAAGACCGGCATCGTGCTGGTCCGCGAGGCCGGCTCCAAGGACACCCAGCTTTACCCCGCAACCCTCAACAAGCTCCCCACTCGTACTCTTCAGGAGGTGGCCTGACATGGCCCGTGTCCTCGTCGTCGACGACGCCGCGTTTATGCGCAAGATGGTGTCCGACGCCCTCGCCAAGGCCGGTCATGAAGTGATCGGCGAGGCCTGCAACGGCGTCGAAGCCGTTGAGTCGTTCCGCGCACTCAAGCCCGAGCTCACCACGCTCGACATCACGATGCCCGAGAAGGACGGCCTCCAGGCCCTCGGCGACATCATGACCCTCGACCCCAACGCCCGCGTGATCATGTGCTCCGCGCTCGGCCAGGAGTCCAAGGTCCTCGAGTCGATCAAGCTCGGCGCCCGCGACTTCGTCGTGAAGCCCTTCCAGCCGGCTCGCGTGCAGGAAGCGGTGGCCAAGGCCCTCGCGTAAGCAGCCGTTCGAAGTTCCCCGAAGGCCCGCCTCTGCGCGGGCCTTCGGCGTTTAAGGGCAGCGCCGAGTTCGGCGAACTACGGAGTGCCGCTGCGGGTTCTCCGCACACCTCGAGGGGAAGCCGTAACGACGGACGCGAGCGGGGTCGTTGTGAGCGAAAGCATCTACCGCCACAGCACCCGGAGCCGAATGCGCAAATCCATCACGTCCATCATCACCCCGGCCGTCACAGTCGCCGTTGAGGTGCACTCATGAGCCCGGACGAATGGACGGACCACGTCGAGGCCAACGTCACCCCGGTCGTGGGCCTGATCGTCTGCGACATCCCGGACCGGCGCGGCAACTTCACCTGCCTGGCGGTGACTGAGCGCGGCTCGTACATCTCGCTGAGCCAGGTGGCGAACTAGTTGGGCGAGAGCAAGGTCGGTCGGGCACAGCCCGACGAACCTTGCACTCGATGGTCAGGCGAGGACGAAGCGGCCGACGAGCGTGTCGAGCTCGGCGGCGGTGGTGGCGAGGCTTTGGGCCGAGGTGGCGATCTCGGCGGCGGAGTCGCCCGTCTGGACGGTGGAGGCGGAGACCTCCTGGGCCGCGGCGGAGGACTGCTCGGCCACGGCGGCGACGTCTGAGACCTCGGTCTGGGCGCGTGCGGCCTCGGCGGCGATCTGGCCGACGGCGGCCGAGATGTCGGTCACGCGGGCGGCCATCTCCTCGACGGAGGTGCCGATGTCCTCGAAGGCGCGGCGGGTCTGGGCGACGGTGGCGACGCCGTCCTCGATGTGGCGGTGGCCTTCGTCGACGGCTTCGACGACACGGCCCGTCTCGACCTGGATCTCTTCCACGAGATCGGAGATCTGGCCCGCGGCCATCCTGGACTCCTCCGCGAGGTTGCGGACCTGCTCGGCGACGACCGCGAACCCGCGGCCCTGTTCGCCGGCGCGGGCGGCCTCGATCGCGGCGTTCAGCGCCAGAAGATTGGTCTGCTCGGCGATCGTGGTGATCGTCTCGACGATCCCGCCGATCTTGCGCGAGCGGGCGGAGAAGTCGTCCATCGCCGCTTCCACGCGCTCGGAGGAGGTCGCGATGCGGCGGATGCTCTCGCTCGCCTCCTCGGCGGTGCGGGCGCCGTCGACGGCGGCGCGGCGGGCGGTCTCGGCGGCCTCGGTGGTCGCGAGGGCGATGCCGGCGCTCGACCCGGCGGCGCGGGCGGCTTCCTCGACCGCGGCACGGGTCGAGTCGACGAGCCGGACCTGGCGCTCGGCGCCCTCGGCGACCTCGGTGACCGCCCGGGCGATCTCGTTGACGGCGCGGCCGGCGTCCTCGGACGTGGCGACCATCTGCTGCGAAGCGGCGGAGACCGTGCTCGCGTTGGCGGAGACGGTGCCGATCAGCGTCGCCAGCTCGCCGCGCATGCGGTTGTAACCGTCGATCGACGCTCGCGTGCTGTCGAGGATCTCGTTGGTCGCCACCGCGATCTGGCCCAGCTCGTCGCGCGACATCACGGCGATCGGCGCCGTCTGCGGCGCGATCTCGACCGTCAGGTCGCCGCCGGCCAGCGCCTCGAGGGCGCCGGAGAGCTCACGCGACTCGTGGTCGCGCAGCCCCGCGAGCCGCTCGGCGATGTCCGCGACCCCGCGCCGCGTGGAGACGAAGAACCCGAGAAAGAGGAAGACGGCGACGACGGCGCCGAAGAGCACGATCACGGCGACGCGGTTGCGCGCAGCCGAGAACTTGGCCATCCGTGCGACGAGCAGCGCGTCCAGGCGCGGCGCGGCGGCGCGCTGCAGCGCCTCGATCGCCGCCAAGCCGCGCGCCCCGCGCGCGACGTTGTCGGTGGCGACCTTGCCGGAACCGGTGGGATCGACGCCCGCGGCCACCTGCTCGGAAGCCGCCGATGCACCCGCGAGGGAAATCGCCAGCGCCGGCTTCAATCCGGTGTCGGCGGTCTCCTTGAACGCCGTCTGCAGCCCGGAGGCCATGGCGGCGGTCGTCGAGCGCAGCGCGCCCTGGGCGCCCGCGAGCGCGATCCGCTGGTCGAGCGTGTCGCCCTGGGTCACGATCGTCTGCAGATCACCGGCGCGGCCCGCGTTGTCGGCCATCGCCGGCAGCTTCGTGACCAAGGTGTCCATCACGTAGTACGAATCCAGATCGGGGTCGAGGATCAGCTTGGAGCCATCCCCCGCGGAGACGATCAGGCCGACCGCGGCAGCCGCCGCGGCGTCGTAGGACTTCTGGTCATGCGCCGCCAGCACCGTCTTGCGCGCGGTCTGCCAGCTGTCGGTCATCCCGATCGTCGCGCCGTCGGCGCGATCGACCCGGTCGACGGCGGCGACCGCCTGCTTGACGGCCGCGACCGCACCCGGGAGCGCGGCGCGCGCCTGCGGGTCACCCGCGGCCGCACGCACCACGACACCGCGCGCCGCGACGACCCGCAGCAGCAGCTCGTTGGACGGCCCGAGATAGCGCACACCCACGCGCTCGCTGTCGGCGAACGCCAACGTGTCGCCCTGCGTCTGCCAGTACGCGTGCAGCGCAAAGGCGGCCGGCGCGAGCAGCACCAGGCCGAGCAACGCGAACTTCCGCGCGTAGGTGAGCCGCGACATCAGCGCGGCGGGCAGGTTGAGCGGGTTCATGCGGTGGCTCCCGGCGACGCGGTCTTGCGTCCCCTGGTTATCGGTCAATAACGCCCAGCGTTTAGTACTTGACCCGAAATCTCATTGCGGTCTCACCTTGGGCGGAGTTAGGCTCCGCAGTTGTTGGTGCTTCTCGAGCGAGACCGCGAGCGCGAAATCCTCTCGGCCGCGTTGACCGAGTCGCTCGACTCCGGCCGCGTGGTGCTGGTCGTGGGCGAGGCGGGGATCGGCAAGACCGCACTGGTCACCGCGACCGCCGAGACGATCCACGACCGCAAAGTCCTCTGGGGCGCCTGCGACCCGCTGATCACGCCGCGGCCGATGGGGCCGCTGCGCGACGTCGCCCGCGCCGCCGGGGGAAGGATGCAGGCCGCGCTCGACGGTCCCGGCTCGCGCGAGCACCTGCTCGCCGCCGCGCTGGACGAGCTCGGCGCCTCGGCCGTGATCGTGATCGAGGACCTGCACTGGGCCGACGACGCGACGCTCGACATCGTCGCGCTGCTCGGCCGCCGGCTCGTCCGCTCGCCCGGCTGCCTGATCCTCACCAGCCGCAGTGAGGCGCTGCCGGAGGTCCGCCGCGTCCTGACCGCGTTCCCGCGCGAGTGCGTGCGCCGGATCGAGCCGACGCCCCTGTCGTCGGACGCCGTCTCGCACCTCGCGCGCGCGGCCGGGCGCGATGCCTCCGATCTGCACGCGGTGACCGGCGGCAACCCGTTCTTCGTCACCGAGGCGCTGGCGGCCCGCACGGGCGAGATTCCCGCGAGCGTGCGCGACGCGGTCGCCTTCCGCGTCAGCGCGCTCGACGATTCCGCGCGCGAGGTCGTCGAGCTGTGCGCGGTCGTCCCGGGAGCGACCGAGCTGGCATTGATCACGAGCGACACGGCCGCGATCGACGCCTGCATCGAGGCCGGCCTGCTGCTCCTGCGCGGCGAGACACTCGCCTTCCGCCACGACCTCGCCCGGCTCGCGGTCGAGGAGGGCATCTCGCCCGTCCGCCGCCGCGAGCTCGACCGGATGGTGCTGCGCGCTCTCGAACAACGCGAGGACGCGGATCTCGCACGGCTCGTGCACCACGCGCGCCGCGCGGGCGACGCCGCAGCGATCCGGCGCCTCGCCCCGCGGGCCGCCAAGGCCGCGAGCGCCGCCCGCGGGCACCGGCAGGCGCTCGAGCACTGGGAGGCCGCGCTGCAGGCGGCGGGCGGGACCGACCCCGAGGCGCTGCTGGGCGTATCGACGGAGGCGTACCTGTGCGGACGGCTCGATCAGGCCGTCGGGGCGGCGCGCGCGCTGCTCGCCTACCACGAGGCCGGCACGGACGCGCTGGCGACGGGCGACACGCTGCGCTGGCTGTCGCGCTGCCTGTGGTGGGCGGGGCAAGGCCAGGAGGCGACCGCGACCGGCGACCGCGCGATCGCCGTGCTGGAGGCGTTCCCCGAGAGCCGCGAGCTGGCGATGGCCCTGAGCGCCCGCTCGCAGCTGGCGATGCTGTCCGAGAACGCCCAGTCGGCGATCGAGCTCGGGATGCGCGCCGTCACGCTCGGTCGCAAGCTCGGCGACGACGAGGTCGTCACCCACGCGCTGACCAACCTGGGGACGGCCACGTTCTTCAGCGGCCCGCACAGCGAGCGCGGCCGGGCGCTGATCGAAGAGGCGTTCGTGCTGGCCGCCGGCATCGGGCGCGACGAAGACGCGGTGCGCGCGCTCGTGAACCTGGCGACCGGGACGGCGATGCGCCGCCGCGACGACCGCCGCGTCGACGACGACATCGAGCGCGCCATGCGCTTCGCCCGCGAGCGCGAACTCGACGGCTACCACCAGTACATGCTCGGCGTCCGCGCGACTGTGCGGGTGCGCCGCGGCGACTGGACCGGCGCCGAGGCCGACGCGCACGCGTCGATCGCGATGGGGGAGCAGTTCGGCGTCAGCCAGTGCCCGGCGCTGATCGTGCTCGGCCGGCTGGCCGGCCGGCGTGGCGAGCCGCAGGCGGGCGAGTTGCTCGAGCGGGCGTGGGCGCACGCCGTCGAGACCCAGGAGCTGCAGCGGCTCGGGCCGGCGGCGTCGGCGCGGGCGGAGCACGCGTGGCTGGACGGTGACCTCGACGCCGTCGTCGCGGTCGCGCGGCCGGCGTACGAGCTCGCTTCCGGCCTCGGCGACGTCTGGGCGCGCGCGGAGCTGGCGTTCTGGCTCTGGCGCGGGGGCGCGCCGGTCCCCGCCCGCGAGGACGACCCACCGGCCTACGCGCTCAGCATCGCCGGCGACTGGCGCGCGGCGGCGCAGCTGTGGGACGAGATCGGGAACCCGTATGACCGCGCCGAGGCGCTCTCGGAGGCCGACGACGAGCAGGCGCGCCTGGAGGCGTTGCGAATCTTCGACGCGCTCGGCGCCGAGCGGTCGGCGCTGCACCTGCGACGACGCCTGCGCGCGGACGGCGTGCGGCGGATCCCACGCGGGCCGCGCGCCGCCTCCAAGGCGGGCCCGGCCGGGCTGACGCCGCGCGAGACCGAGGTGCTGGACCTGGTCGTGCGCGGCGCCACCAATGCGGAGATCGCCCAGGCGCTGGTGATCACGCCCAAGACCGTCGATCACCACGTGTCGGCGGTCCTGGGCAAGCTCGGCGTCTCCTCGCGGCGTGAAGCCGGCGCCGCGCTGGAGCGCCTGACCGCTTCGGTCTAGACCCGCGTGCCGACGGCGAGCAGGTACTCCATCGCGAAGCGCGCCTTGGTCTCCGTGCCCGTGTTCCACTCCTCGCAGAACGCGTCGAGCGCGGCGTCGAACTCGTCGGCGCGGCCGTTGCGCTCGGCGTTGGCGCGGATGCCGATCGTGGGGCCGTAGCGCGCCTTGAAGAACTCGCCGTAGTCGCGCGGGCGCTGGAACGCGGTGATGTCGAGCACCTGGCGCTCCATCGAGCGCCACTCGACGCGGTCGCCCATCAGGCCCTGGAGGTGCGTCTCCGACCCCCACAGCGGGGGCGGCGAGGCGCCGGCCGGCGGCGGCGGGGCGAACTGGCCCATCAGCCGGAACAGGCCGCCCAGCATGCCGTCCGGCGTCCAGCTGAGCAGGCCGATGGTGCCGCCGGGGCGACACACGCGGGCCAGCTCGTCGGCGGCCTGCTGGTGGTGGGGGGCGAACATCACGCCGATCGAGGACATGACGATGTCGAAGGACTCGTCCTGGAACGGGAGGTGCTCGGCGTCGGCGGTCGTCCACGTGAGCTCGGTGCCGGCGGCGTCGGCGAGCTTGGCGCCCGCCTGCAGCAGCTCGGGGGTGAGATCGGTGGCGGTGACGTAGGCGCCGCGCTGGGCAGCGGGGATCGACGCGTTGCCGGTGCCGGCGGCGACGTCCAGCACGCTGACGCCGGCGCCGATGTTGCACGCCTGCACCAGTCGCGGCCCGAGCGGGAGCAGGAAGGTCTCGACCATCTCCGGGTAGTTCCCGGAGGCCCACATCGCGCGGTGCTTGGCTTTCAGTTCTCGGTCTGCGTCGGTAATGGCTGACATGAGACGACGCTACGACCGCCGAGATAGGGGGCGCATCGGGAGGCATTCCCTATCTTGGGCGGCGGCGACGAAGCACCCGCCCGTGAGGGGAAGATGAACAGCTGATCCGGCAGGTCCGAATTCGGACCGTCGCACCGCTTGCCACTTCCGCCGCGCGCCGACATTATCCCTCGCGGGATGCGTCTTGATGACTTCCTTCAGCACTTCGTGAACGCGGCGGCCGCAGCCGACCGGCGCTACGTCCGCACGCAGGACCCGCGCGACGTCCTCGCCGGGATCACGGTGTGGGAATCGCTCGTGGACGGCGGCGGGCTGGAGGAATTGCCCGCTTCGATGCTGATCGAGGCGAACCTGGCGGCGTCGATGCTCTACACCCGCCGGCACGAGGTGCATCGGTCCGAGGAGGACCTCGATCGCGCGCTGCGCTGGCTCGACGAGGCGCGCGCCTACATCGTCCCGGGTTCGTTTGCGGACCTGCAGGCGCGGATGTCGCTCGCCGCGATGCTGATGATGCGCTTCCGCGCCCGACATGGCGCGCATGACCTCGATCGCGCGATCTCGGTGTGGACCGGCCTGATGGACACCGAGGCGGGGCCCCTGGCGGCGGCGAATCTCGGGCGCGCGCTGCTCGCCCGTCACGCCACGACCGGTGACATCGCCGACCGCCGCGAAGGGCGCCGCCTGCTCGGCATGGCCACGGCGGAGATGCCCGCCGATCACCCCGCGCGCGCCGACGTCGAGCTCGCGCTCCGCGCCGCCGGATAGCGCTTCGTAGGTCTGGGAAGATCCAGGCCTTGTGAACTTCGACGCGATCACGGTGGGTCCATGCGACTGACGGTGGCTCAGGCGCTGGTGCGGTTCTTGAGCGTGCAGTTCAGTGAGCGCGACGGCGTCCAGCAGCGGCTGATCCCCGCCTGCTTCGGGATCTTCGGGCACGGCAACGTCGCCGGCGTCGGCCAGGCGCTGCTGGAGGAGACCGAGGCGCTGCCCTTCTACCACGCCCGCAACGAGCAGGGCATGGTGCACACCGCGGTCGGCTACGCGCGGATGCGCAACCGGCTGCAGACGCTCGCGTGCACCTCCTCGATCGGCCCCGGCGCGACCAACATGGTCACCGGCGCGGCGCTGGCGACCATCAACCGCCTGCCGGTCCTGCTGCTCCCCGGCGACGTGTTCGCCAGCCGCGCGTCCGGCGCCGTGCTGCAGCAGCTCGAGGACCCGACGGGGTTCGGGATGACCGTCAACGACACGCTGCGGCCCGTCTCGCGCTACTGGGACCGCGTGGAGCGGGCGGAGCAGCTCGTCCCGGCGCTGCTCGGCGCGATGCGCGTGCTCACCGACCCGGCGGAGACCGGCGCGGTCACGCTCTGCCTGCCCCAGGACGTGCAGGCCGAGGCCTACGACTGGCCGCCGGAGCTGTTCGACAAGCGCGTCTGGCGCGTGCGGCGCCCGGTCCCTGAGCCCGAGGTGCTGGCGTCGGCCGCCGGACTGCTCCGCCACGCCCGCAACCCGCTGATCGTCTCCGGCGGCGGGACGATCTACGCCGGGGCGACGGACGCGCTCGCCGCGCTCGCGGCCGCGACCGGCATCCCGGTCGCGGAGACCCAGGCGGGCAAGGGTTCGCTGCGCTACGACCACCCGCAGTCCGCAGGCGCGATCGGCGCGACCGGCACCACCGACGCCAACGCGCTCGCCCGCGAAGCCGACGTCGTCCTCGGCGTCGGCACGCGCTGGAGCGACTTCACGACCGCGTCGCGCTCGATCTTCGCCAACGAGGACGTGCGCTTCATCAACCTCAACGTCGCGCCGGTCGACTCCACCAAGCACTCCGGGCTTCCGCTGCTGGCCGACGCCCGCACCGGGCTGGAGGCGCTCACCGAAGCGCTCGAGGGATCGTCGTGGAGTACGCCCGAGTTCACGTGGGACGCGGTCGTCGAGCGCGCCTACAACCTCGGCCACACGCCGCTCCCCGCCCAGAGCGAGGTGCTCGGCGTCGTCAACCGCGTCAGCGGCCCGCGCGACGTCGTCATCTGCGCCGCGGGGTCGATGCCCGGCGACCTGCACAAGCTGTGGCGCACGCGCGACCCGAAGGGCTACCACGTCGAGTACGGGTACTCGACGATGGGCTACGAGATCGCCGCCGGGCTCGGCGTGAAGCTGGCGGCGCCCGACCGCGAGGTCTTCGTCCTGGTCGGTGACGGCTCCTACCTGATGATGGCCCAGGAGCTCGTGACCGCGGTCGCCGAGGGCATCAAGCTCACCGTGGTGCTCGTACAGAACCACGGGTACGCGTCGATCGGCGCCTTGAGCGAATCGGTCGGCTCCCAGCGCTTCGGAACGAAGTACCGCTACCGTGGGACGGACGAGATCCTGCCGGTCGATCTGGCCGCGAACGCCGCCAGCCTCGGTGCGCGAGCCCTCTACTCGTCGAACATCGGTGAGTTCGAGAGCGCGCTGCGCAGGGCGGTGGCGTCGGACCGGACGACCGTCGTGCAGATCGAGACCGACCCGCTCGTCCCGGCGCCCGATTCCGAGGCGTGGTGGGACGTGCCGGTGGCGGAGATCGCGGCCCTGGAGACCACCCGAGCCGCCCGCGAGGCCTACGAGCGCGACAAGGCGACCCAGAAGACGTACCTGAAGACATCAGAGACCGTGAGGACCCTCCCGTGAGCACCGTCCAGCTCGAAACGATCGACCACCAGATCGGCGGCCGCGCCACGCACGGCGCCTCCACCCGCACCGCCCCGGTCTACGACCCCGCGACCGGCCACGAGCAGCGCCGCGTCCTGCTCGGCGAGGCCGAGGACGTCGACGCCGCCGTGCAGGCGGCCAAGGCGGCCTTCGAGAGCTGGAGCGACACGTCGGTCACCCGGCGCGCGCGGGTGATGTTCGCGTTCCGCGAGCTGATCGTGCAGCACACCGATGAGCTCGCGCGGATCATCTCGGCCGAGCACGGCAAGACCTTCGACGACGCCAAGGGCGAGGTCATCCGCGGCATGGAGGTCGTCGAGTTCGCCTGCGGCGTGGCCGAGCTGACCAAGGGCGAGTTCTCCGACCAGGTCTCCACCGACGTCGACCTGCACTCCTTCCGGCAGCCGCTGGGCGTGTGCGCGGGGATCACGCCGTTCAACTTCCCGATCATGGTCCCGCTGTGGATGCACCCGATGGCGATCGCGACCGGGAACACGTTCGTCCTGAAGCCGTCCGAGCGCGACCCGAGCGTCTCCAACTTCATCGCCGACCTCTACAAGCAGGCGGGTCTGCCGGACGGCGTGTTCAACGTCGTCCACGGCGACAAGGTCGCGGTCGACGCGCTGCTCGACCATCCGGACGTCGCCGCGATCTCCTTCGTCGGCTCGACGCCGATCGCCAAGTACATCCACGAGCGCGCGTCCGCGGCCGGCAAGCGCGTCCAGGCGCTCGGCGGCGCCAAGAACCACGCGATCGTCATGCCCGACGCCGACCTCGACTTCGCCGCCAACCACCTGACCGCCGCCGGCTTCGGCTCGGCCGGCCAGCGCTGCATGGCGATCTCGGTCGCGGTCGCCGTCGGCGACGCCGCCGACGAGCTGGTCGAGAAGCTGCGCGCCAAGGCCGTCGCGATCAAGGTCGGCCCGGGCCTGGAGCCCGACTCCGAGATGGGCCCGGTGGTCACCGGCGCCGCCCGCGACCGGATCGTCGACTACATCGGCCGCGGCGAGGGCGACGTCGTCGTCGACGGCCGCGAGCTCGACATCGAGGGCGAGGGCTTCTGGGTCGGCCCGACCCTGATCGACAACGTCACCACCGACATGTCCGTCTACACGGACGAGATCTTCGGCCCGGTGCTCGGCGTCGTCCGCGTCGACACCCTCGACGAGGCGATCGACCTCATCAACCGCAACACCTACGCCAACGGCGTAGCGATCTTCACCGCCTCCGGCCAGGCCGCCCGCACCTTCCAGCGCAAGATCCAGGTGGGCATGATCGGCGTCAACGTCCCGATCCCGGTCCCGATGGCCTTCTACTCCTTCGGCGGCTGGAAGCAGTCCCTCTTCGGCGACCACCACATCCACGGCCCCGAGGGCATCAAGTTCTACACCCGCGCGAAGGTCGTCACGACCCGCTGGCCCGAGTCCCTCGACGCCGCCCACATGCACTTCCCGACCGCAACCTAGTTCGGCGGGGCAGTAACGAAGCCCCGCCCCTTGACCGTATCCGTCGTTTCGAGCTCTGTTTGGACTGTCGTCCGCCGGGTTCAATGCCTAGACGCAGATGCAGTGGCCCGTGTCAGCAGGACGCGAAAGTTCACCAGTTTCAGGATCTGAAAGTGCTCCACTTTGTGTCCCTGAGCTGGCGTAGCTAGCGAAGCTGACAAAGCGTGGTGAGCGCTCGGCCGGCGGGTTGAGCGCGGCGTTTGGGCTCGGGGCCGGGAGCCGCGAGGGACCCGCAGAGGTTCGTGCGCCGCGTGGTTGCGTTCGCCGTCGGGTTCACCGACGTCGGCGGAAAACGTCGGCTCCGCCGTCAGTCCGGCGCTTATCTAGCTGCGTGCGTCCTGTAGAGCAGCGTGAAGGCGGGACACGACGCTGTGAACGTCGGCGAACACGACCGGCTTGGGCTTCTCGTCATCCCCAGATGGAGCTGATCGGCGCCGCGACGATTCGCTCGTCGAGCGCGAACGGGCGCGGTCCGGTGTGCAGCACGACCCCGGCGACGAAGCGGTCGCCTAGCCGGTCGCGCAGCCACACCAGATGCCGCGCGGCGCGCCGGTCAGGCGCCGCGTCGGCCTTGACCTCCACGCCGATCACCCGTCCACCGCCGAGCTCGGCGACGATGTCGACCTCCTCGCGAGCCGACTGGGTTCGGAGATGATGCAGCCGCGGACGGCTGTTGGACACCGTCGATTCCGGGCGCAGCTGCGCGGCCACGAAGGTGTCCAACAGCCGTCCGAGCAGATTCCCGTCAGCCAGGACCCCGGCGACGTCCAATCGCAGGGCGGCGGCGATCAGGGCCGGTTCCGCGACGTATCGCTTCGCCGTGCGCGTGAGCCGCTTGAGCCGGTTGGTCTCCCACGCCGGCAGCGCGTCGATCACGTACAGGCGGGTCAGCAGATCGTCGTAGTCGAGCGCGGTCATCCGGTTGATCCCCGCCGCCTCGTAGATCGTCTTGTGCTCCGCCTCACCCGCGGAGTTCAGCGCGCACGCTTCGAAGTAGCGGCGCACCCTGACGGGGTCTCTCCGGCGGGTCGTCTCCCCGGCTGCCGCGGGTACGTCGCGGGTGAGCAGGTTCTCCAGATAGCTGTCCATCCAGGCCTGGTGAGCGAGCCCGGACAGCCGCAGCGCCGCGGCCGGGAAGCCGCCACGAAGCGCTATCTCGACGTACCCCCGTAGGTCCGGCGTGTCGCCGGGCACGGGCAGGTCGTCGCCGTTGGCCAGCCTGTCCCAGAAGCTCGCGCCCTCGATCTGTCCTGCCTGTTCGCGGACGGTCATTCCGAACATCGAGAGCCGGACGATCCGCCCGGTCGCGGCCCACACGCCGTGATCGAGCTCCGCGCGCACCGGCCCCGACAGCAGGAACCGGTTCCCCGTAGGTTCGGATTCGACGGCGCGGCGCACGGCGCCGAGTACCGACGGGACGGCCTGCCATTCGTCGAGCAGCACCGGCTCTTCGAGACCGCGCAGCGCCGCGTCAGGATCGGCTTCAAACGCAGCTGCCCGCGCCGCGACGTCGAGCCTCACGACGGTGGCGGCGCGTCTTGCAAGCGTCGTCGTCTTGCCCGTCGCCCGCGCGCCGGTGACCATCACGGCCGGCAGTTGCGCAGCGAGCGCGTCCAGTTGCAGATCGACCAGGCGAGGCACGTACGAAGCATCGAGCGCAGGCACGATGCCGGGATACTAGCGCTCTGACACGCGAGATAGTAGCGCTGGTACGCGGGAGATACTGGCGCTCGCCCGCGCTAGACGTGGTCGACGAAGAGGTCGACCTGGAGATCGGCGCCCTCGACGTAGGCGTATGACGACAGATCGGTGATGCCTTCCTCTGCGAGCACGTCCTCGCAGAGGTAGGTGTTGCCCGTGCATTCGCGCGAAGGGCGGGTGAGGATCGTGTAGGCGGCGTCGGCGTAGATCTCGGGCTTGCGGGCGCGGGCCATCGCGGCGTCGCCGCCGAGCAGGTTCTTCACGGCGGCGGTGGCGATCAGCGTGCGCGGCCAGAGGGCGTTTGAGGCGATGCCCGCCTCGCGGAACTCCTCGGCGAAGCCCAGGGCGCAGAGCGACATGCCGTACTTGGCGATCGTGTAGGCGATGTGCGGGCCGAGCCACTGCGGCTTGAGGCCGATCGGCGGCGAGAGCGTGAGGATGTGCGGATTCTCAGCGGTCTTGAGGTGGGGGACGCAGGCCTTGGTGACCGTGAAGGTGCCGCGGGTGTTGATGTCCTGCATCAGGTCGTAGCGCTTCATGTCCAGCGCTTCGGTCCCGCGCAGGTCGATCGCTGAGGCGTTGTTGACGCAGATGTCGATGCCGCCGAAGCGCTCGACCGCGGCGGCGACGGCGGCCACCACCGACTCCTCGGAGCGGATGTCGCCGACGATCGCCAGCGCCTGCCCGCCCGCCGCCTCGATCGCCGCGGCGGCGGTGTACACGGTGCCTTCGAGCTTCGGATGCGGCTCGGCGGTCTTGGCGATCAGTGCGACGTTCGCGCCATCGGCGGCGGCGCGCAGGGCGATCGCGAGGCCGATGCCCCGCGACGCCCCGGAGATGAACAGCGTCTTGCCGGAAAGGGTCACAGCGCCCGACGTTACCGGGCGGCGCGCACCGTGAGCTTCACCTCCACCGTCTTGGTCGCGGCGCCGGACCTGAGCTCCAGCCGCAGCACGAGCTTGACCGCCTTGCCCTTCTTGAGCGCCGGCTTGAGCTTGAGCGTGACCTTCCCGCTCTTGCCCTTGGCCAGCGAGAACGACGCGACCTTCGACCGCGCCTTCGGCTTCTTCGCGGTCGTCAGCAGCGTCGCCTTTCCCGTGAAGGCGAACGCCTCCTTGCTCGTCAACGTGACCACCGCGGTCGTGCGGGTGATCTTGCCCAGCTTCACGTTGACCGGCTTGGCGCCGAACGCCGGTCCCGCGGACGGCGTGGGGGTCGGCGCCGGCGCCGGCTGGCCGGGCTGCTCGACTGGCGCCGCGCTCACCGTGTAGGTGAACGTGCGCGAGGCGGTGTGCCCGAGCTTGTCGGCGGCGTCGACGGTGTAGCTGAACGTGCCCACGGCCGACGTGTCCAGCCCCGCCGGCACCGAGCACGTGGCGACGCCCGAGCCGGCGTCCGTGCAGGCCGCGTCCGGCGCGGCCGCGTCACCCACCGCGTACGCGGCGCCGTCGGTCCCGGTGATCGCCGGCGCGGCGGTGTCGATCCGGACCGGCAGGTGCCCGGTTTCCTCCGCGTTCCCCTTGGCGTCGACCGCGGAGAACGCGAAGTCGGTCACGCCCTCCGCGCTGACCCGCTCCGTGGCCGTGGCCGCCGCGACCTGCTTGCCCGCATAGCGCAGCGCCGCCACGCCGGAGCCGCCCGGGGCGTCGACCGCGGCCAGCGTGACGTGCACCGGCCCGCCGTACCAGCCGCCGACCGCGCCGGCCGGCAGGATGGCGCTGGTCCGCGGCGGGGTCAGATCGCAGGCGCCGAGCGTGATCGTGGCGTCCGCCGTCGCCGGGGCGGGCTCCTGGTTGCCGACGGCGTCGCGCGCCATCGCGCGGAACGCGTACGCCTGCCCGGGGGTGCCGGAATAGGTGCCGGACGTCGCCCCCGTGCCCGCCTGCCACGGATGCCAGCTGAGACCGCTGTCGCCGGAGACCTCGACGTCGTAGGCGGCGATGCCCGACCCGGTGTCCGTGCCCGTCCACGACACCGGTAGCTTGCCGTCGCACGACGCCGTGCTGAGCGTCAGCGTCGCCGCCGGCGCGGTCCCGTCGACCGTGTTCGTGTGAGTGTTGGTGGCGATCGGGGTGTTCACGTCGAACGTGATCGTGGCGTTGGCGCTGATCGACGCGCCCTGCGCGGCCGCGTCGGCCGTGCCCGCCTGGTAGTCGACGTGACCCTGGCCGCGCCGCGTGCCGTCCTCGGGCGGGAGGAAGCCCGCCGTCGGCGACCCGTCGATCTCACCCGTTGCCGGGTCGATCGTCTTCAGCGTCCACGTGATCGATCGCGCTGCGACGTTGACCGCCCCATCGATCCGGACGATGTCCCCGTCAGCCTGCGGGACGTCCTTGTGGTAGCTCGTCAAGCCCGCCGGCACCGGCAGCTCGACCTTGCCCCAGCCGACGCCGCCCAGCGTCACGGTGTCGATGTTCACCGAGGGCGAGAGCGTCGTGACGACCTTGACCACCGTCGCGGGGGCACTGGCCGGCTGCTGCCCGGGCGGGATGACCGATCCCGGGCCGAGGTTCTCGAAGCGGATCGAGTACCCGAGCGCCTGCGAGCGCGGGATCCAGCCCTGCGCGCCGACGCCCTTCGGCCCGTAGATCTCATTCGGGTCGTTGGAGGTGATGTTCTCGACCTGCCCGCCCGAGGTGACCGGCGGCTTCGGCCCGCGGTCGATCAGCTCTGGGCAGTGCTGCTTGGCCTCCGCGTAGACCTTCAGCAGGTCGTTGATCTCGCGGATCAGGCGCTCGTACTGGTCCTGGGCCGTCAGGTAGGCGTCGCCGCGCGACTTGACCTCGTTGGGGACCGCGCGCAGCTCGTCGCTGAGCTCGATCAGGCCTTTGAGCATGCTGATCGTCGAGGACAGGTAGGAGAGCTCGCTGGCCTTGCCGAGCTCCTCGGCCTCGGCGACGGCGAGGATGTCGACCATGTCCTTGAACATCCCGGCCGCGTCGGCGAACGAGAACTGCGAGCCCTGACCGGCGAAGTTCGTCGCGATCGTCCCGAGCATGTTCGCCTGGGTCTGGGCGACCGAGGCGACCAGCGGGTTCACGCCCGCGGGCGCCTTGCCCATCAAGGCGATCGTCGCCGCCATGTTCGCCCCGAGCAGCGCGCTCTTGGACAGGTACAGCCCGACGTCCGCGGCGTTGCCCTCGCCCGCGGCGTTCCACGCGTCGATCCAGCGCTGGAACGCCTTGACCTTGATCTTCTGCTTGAGCAGGATCGTGTCGAAGAGCCGGTCCGCCGTCGGGCAGGGGCCGGGGTAGTCGGCGTCGACGTCGTCCCAGTGCAGGCGGTCCTTCTCGTTGGGCTGCGGCGCCTTGAGCAGGCTCCACGGCTCGTAGTACGCCTCGTAGGCCGGGTCGGGCTCGGGATCGGCGACGACCGGGTAGCCGTCCTCGTCGAGCGTGACCCCCGCGTACGCCGCCGCGCGGGCCGCCTTCGCCCCACCGCCTCCGACGGTGACGGTCTGCGCCTTGGCGCCGCCCGCCTCGATCGAGTACGTGCCCGCCGGCAGCGGGCTGAGCGTGGCCGTGGCGGCGAGCTCGGCGGTCGCGGCCGACGCCACGATGACCCGCGTCGCCGGATCGATCGCCTGGACGATCGCCCCGACCCGCCCGGTGCCGACCTTGACGTCGAGCGAGGCGCCCGTGGTCACGACCGCGGCATCCGCGGTGGTGGTCCCGGTCGCGATCCCGCGCTTGACCAGCGGCGCATACGCAGGCCCGAGCACCCACACGTCGTAGGTGCCGGCGGGCAGCTCGCCGATCGTGTAGCGGCCGTCGGCGCCTGTGACCGCGACGTGCTGCTCGCCGCCCGTCGGCGCCGTCGCGACGACGAGCGCGGTCTCGACCGGCGCGCCGGCGGCGGTGACGCGGCCCGCGATCGACGTCGCGGCGGCCGGGGTGACCGTGACGGCGGTCGCTCCCGCGGCGACGGTGGTGCGCGCCGGCGCCTTGCCGGCCGCTCGCGCCTCGACGGTCAATGCCCCCGCCGGCAGGCCGGTGAACGCGGCGACCCCGCCGGCTCCCGCGGTCCGCTCGGACGGCAGATCCTGCTCGCCGGCCGGCCACACGCGCACCTTCGCGCCGTTGCCCGCGGTCACGTTCAGCGCTCGCGTCCCGAGCGTGAGCGACAGTCCCGGCTGGTCGACGCCCGCCGCGACGGTCACCGTCCGGCTCGCGCGCCCGCTGCTGGGGGAGTCGGCCACCAGCGTGTAGGTGCCGGGCTTGGCGACGCGGAAGCGGAAGCCGCCGGTCGCGTCCGCCGCGGTCGTGGCCACGGCCTTGCCGTCCGCGAGCAGCGCGAGGATCGCGTCGCCCTTGCCGACGGTCCCGGAGAGGTCGGCGACGCCGGTCGTCAGGTCGACCGTGCGCGCGTTCTCGTTGACCGTCGCGGAGCTCTTGGCGCCGCCCGCCTCAACCGCGTAGCTGCCGGGCTTGAGCGGCTTGAGCGTGTACGCGCCGGAGCCGTCGGTGACCGTCGAGGCCGAGCGCGGGCCGTTGACCGCGTTGACGCGCAGGCCTCGGACGGGAGCGCCCGCGGCGTTCGTCACATGGCCCGAGATCGAACCGGTACCCGGGTCCGGGTCGCTGCCCGCGATCGTCTCCGACAGGTAGCCGCTGGGGTAGACCTCGGCGTCGAGGCCCATGAACGCGTGGCCGACCGTGGTCGTCGAGAGGACCTCGACGACGACGGTCCGGGTCGAGAGCGCCGGGATCGTCTCGGCGTCGCCGAGATCGGTGACCGACAGGCGGTCGCTGAACTCGGTCGCCCCGACCGCGCGCACCTTCAGGTCCTTGCCGACGAACCGGACCATCTCGATCCCGACGTCGTTGGCGCCCGCGTTGCGCAGCGACAGGATCGCGCGGCCGACCCAGCCGTAGCGCAGCGAGCTGGGGACGCTGAGCGTCGAGTACAGCGCCGAGGCGCCGCTCTGGACGGTGATCGGCGTGTTCGCGCTGCCGGTCGGTGCGGTCACGACGAGCAGCCACTGACCCTGGGTCGCGCCGCGCATGTCGAAGCGGACCGCGAACTTCGAGCCGTTCTCGGGTCCTGAGGTGATCGTCCCCGCGCGGTCGGCCTCGCCGGCGCGAACCAGCTTGGCGGTCGTGCCGGCGCCGAACCCGCCGCCGGTGACGACGATCGTGGCGTTGCCGGCGACGCCGACGCTCGTCGGCGCGCGGTTGGTGATGCCGACGTCGTCCGGCTCGATGCGCCCGATGCCGGTCGCGACGTCGAGCGTGGCATTGACCGGATGCCGGAGGCGCAGGAGCAGCTGTTTGACGCCCTCGACGGTTGCGTCATTGACGACCGGGACGGTCAGCGTCTGCGTGGTGGTTCCCGCCGGGAAGGTCAGCGTGCCCGAGCTGGCGGTGTAGTCGGCGCCCGCGGCCGCCGTGTCGTCCTCGGTCGTCCAGTCCACGGTCACGGGGTCGGTCGAGGCCTTCGACAGCGTGACGGTGAACGTCAGCGGTCCGGCGCCCTCGAGCGCGTGGGCGTCGCCGATCGTCAGCTCGGACGCGGGCGGCGGCGCGACGCGCCCGGTCAGCAGGGCACCCGTGGTGTCGTGCGAGAGCGTGTAGAAGCGCCCGCCGGTGAGGTTGGCGAACTCCTTCGTGCGGGTCTCGGACAGCACGACCCGGTACTTGTCGACGTTCGGCGTGGGCGTGTAGCCGGCCGCGGTGGCGACGTCGAGCGCCCCGTCGAACGTCGCCGGGCCCTGGACCGTCAGCTGGTCGAAGCTCGTGCCGGCGGCCGTGCCGCCGATGTCGACCGCGAGCCGGCCCGTCGGGGTCTGGGTGTACGACGCGGCCACGCGCACGATCTGGTCGAAGACGTCGTTGATCGCCAGCTTGCCGTAGGTGCCCGCGCGGCCGACCTCGACCGTCCCGGCGTTGGTGACCGGGCCCGTGATGACGCCCGTGCCGCGCAGGCGCCCGCCCAGGATCTGGATGTCGGCCGGGATGCGGGGGCTGCCGAGCGACCCGTCGATGATGTCGGTGAGGCCGCTGGTCTGCGTGTAGCCGCGCCAGGTCGTGAGGTAGGTCTTGTTGATCGTCACCGTGCCGCCGCTGTTGGTGATCAGCGGCTTGTCGGTGAACGACGCGATGCCGCCGAAGCCGTCATTGGCGGTCAGCGTGCCGGTGTTGACCACCCGCAGGTTCAGCGTGTGTGGAGTCCCCTTGGCCGCGGTGATCGAGCCCGCGTTCGTCAGCGTGTAGGGCTGGCCGTCGTCGGACAGCGTGCCGCCGTATTGCGAGTTTTCCTGCCCGACCTGGATCGTGCCCCGGTTGGTCACGTCGCGCTCGGGGACGTAGATCTGGCCGCCGACGGTGTTGGTGCCGAGGTCGAGCTCGGCGTCGGCGCTGACGTCGGCGATCAGGTTCACCGAGTTGGCGATCAGGTAGGCCGCGGTGCCAGGCCCCGAGGGGTCGAGCCGGCCGCGCAGGCCGCTGCTGGAGACCGTGACCCGGCCGACGACGTTGCCGCCCTGGTGCACGAACGTGTTGCCCTCGACGTTGAACGTTCCCGTCGCGGTGATCGTGCCGGCGGTCTGGGTGACGGTCTGGGTCGCGACGCGGAACAGCAGCAGGCCGCCGGCCGCGACGGTCACGTTGCCGGCCAGCTGGTGGTCGAGCGTGTTGCCGTTGCCGTTGACATAGACGGTCGCGTCCGCCCCGACGTTGAATTGCCCGCCGGCGGGGACCGTCAGCGGGACGGCGAAGTGGCGGATGCCGCCGACGCCCTTCTGGACGTCGACGCGGCCGGTGACGGTCAGCCGCCCCGTGCCGGTGACGATGGTGTCCTGCGCGTTGGGGCCGGTCGTGGTGAGGATGATCCGGCCGGCCACCGTGCGCGGCGCGTTCAGCGCCAGCTGAGCCGGCTGACCGCCGGCGGCTTCGGCGGTGATCGTCGCCGCGGCGTTGACGTCGCCCGCGAGGGTGGCATTGCCGACCACGTGGTACGCCGCCGCGCCGGGTCCTGACGGGTCGAGCGAGGCGCCGTTCTGCAGCGCCAGCTCGCCCGGGACGGTCCCGCCCTGGTGCACGAAGGCGTTGAGGTTCTCGATGCTGAAGGCGCCCGCGCCGTTGATCGTCCCGCCGGTCTGCGTGACGGTCTGGGTTCCGGACCGCACGCCGAAGTACGCGCCGCCGGCGACGGTCAGCGTGCCGGCGATCGTGCTGGCGTACGTGTCGTTGCCGTCGAGCAGAGCGGTCGTGAGCGCCTCGACGTTGAACTGGCCGGTGGCCGCGAGCGTCAGCGGGAGCTTGAAGTGGCGCGTCCCGCCCTGGCCGCGCAGGACGTCGATCCGCCCGGTGACGGTCAACCGCTGGCCGCCGTTGATCTCGGTGTCCTGCGCGTTGGCGCCGCCGGTGGTGAACGTCATCCGGCCCGCCATCGTCGACGGCGCGGTCAGCGTCAGGTTCGCGGGCTGGCCGCCGGCGGCCTCGAGGTTGATCGTGCCGGCCGCGTTGACGTTGCCCGCCAGCGTGACGTAGCCGACGACGTGGTAGGTCGCGGCGCCCGGCCCGGAGGCGTCGATCGTCGAGCCGTTCTGGAACTGCAGCTCGCCCGCGGTCGTCCCGCCCTGGTGGACGTAGCGGCCGCCGGTGGTGACGAACAGCGTGACGCCGTTGGCGACCGTGATCGTGCCGCCGGTCTGCGTGATCTGGGCGGGAGCGGTGCTGCCGCCCTGGACCCAGACGTTGCCGTTGGCGTTCCACGTGCCGGCGGTGATCGTCTCGCCCGCGTCGTTCTGGAAGACCATCCGGTTGCCGGCGTCGACGGTGATCGTGCCCGCGGCCGTGTTCGTGATCGGGATGCGGACGTTGCGGTCCGCACCGGTGACGCCCGTGAGCCGCAGCGTGCCCGCGTTCGTCAACCGCGCGGCGGCGCTGAAGTTGGTCAGGTAGGTCGCGCGGAACTGGTCGGTCGAGTCGAACACGAGCGTGCCGTTGTTGGTGTGGTCGGCGTCCAGGCGCAGGTAGCCGTCGTTGGTGCGGCCGGTCACCCGCACGGTCACGCCCGCCGGGATGTTCGTCGTCAAGTCGACCGTGTTGTTCGTCTCCACCGTCGCGCCGGTCGCGCCGGTCAGGTCGAGCTTGGAGTCGTAGGTGCGGAACGCGTTGCCGGTCTGCGTCGTGATCGCGCGCACGCGCATCGTCCCGCCCTGGAACTGCATCAGGCCGGGGTTGTTGACCCTGCCGGAGATCGTCCACGGGCTGTCGGTGTAGCCGGTGCCGTTGAGCAGCGAGTCCGCGCTGCCCGTCGCGAGCGTGCCCGTGCTCTCGAAGGTGCCGTCGTTGCGCTGGAGTTGCAGGCCCTGGTTGGCGCGGAGCGTGCCCGAGTTGACGATCGAGCCGACGATCGTCGGCCGGTTGTTGCCCGCCGGGATCGTCCCCGTGTCCTCGACCGTTCCGTCACTCGCCAGCGGTCCGTAGAGCGTCGCGTTCTGCTCGAGCTGCACCGTGCCGTGGTTGAGGAAGCTCGCGCTGCGCGCGTCGATGTACTGGAACTGCTTGATCACCACGGTCACCCCGGCGCCGACGGTGACGCCCTTCGGCGACGTGCCGGCGGTCACCGTGACGGTGTAGTTGCCCGCCGGCAGACACGCGCGTTCCTGCGTTCCGGGCACGCCGTTGGGCCAGTGGGCGGCCTCATTGAAGTTGCCGCTCCCTCCGGTCCAGTTGCGGTCGCAGGCGGGATCCTGCGCGGCGGCGGTGGTGGCGAAGACGGCGAGAAGCGCCGTCGCGACGAGCAGCGAGCGGAGAGCGGCGACCATGGAGAGGCGAGTCTCTCCACGCCCCCGATGCCGATCAATTCGGAGGATTGCGTACTGCTAGACGTTCGATGAGGGGTCCGCTGCACCGGAGTCCAGGGCCGCCCACGCGGCGCTCACCGCGGCGATCCGGTCGTTGACGCCCAATTTCCCGTAGATCCGCTCCGAGTGCTTGTAGACGGTCTTCGGCGTCACCTTGAGCTGCTGCGCGATCGTCGCCGTCGAGTTGCCGCGCATCATCGACTGCAGCACCTCGGCCTCGCGTGGGGACAGACCCAGCGACGCGAGCAGGCTCAGCGGCGCCCCGCGCGACCCGCGCTCGAACATGAACACCGTGGCGCCGCCCTTGGGGGTCAGCCGGCGCACCACCAGCGGGTTGCCGCCGTCGACCGGCATCACCGCGTGCGCGGGCGCGGGCGTGTTGCGCAGCTCCTCGGGGATCCGGTCCTTGGCGCCGTGGTCGACGAGTGCCAGCGCCGCGCGACCCGCCTGCGTGGAGAACGCGATCCGGTCGTGGGCGTCGGTGACGACGATCGCCTCGCCGACGTCGTCCAACCCCGCCTCGACCGCCTTGAGCACGTCGTGCAGCCGCTCGCGCAGCGCGGCGTTGGCGTGCGCCTGGATCAGGTGCGGGCGGGCGAGGTCCAGCATCCGCCTCTGGTCGTCGGTGAAGTCGTCGGGATCGGCGAAGACCAGCCCGATCAGCAGCCGCGGCGGCGCCGGCAGCGTGACCGCGAGCTGGTGCTCCACGCCGAGCGGCACGAACACCTCGTGGTAGACCTCTCGCTCGCGGAACGCGTTCATCTCGATCACGTCCGAGAGCCGGTACGCGCGCCCGTCGCGGGTGGCGAGGTAGCGCTGCACCAGCGGGTTCTGGTGGCCGTAGCGGCCCCATTGCTGGAGGATCCGCTGCGACGGCTCGGGCGCGACCATCGCCACCAGCGGCGTCCCGTCGACCGCGGAGACCTCGTTGTAGGACGTGTAGGCCGCCGGAATGATCCGCGGCAGCACGTCGAGCATCGCGGTGCGGAACATGGCGCGGTTCTCGGCGTGGTGGGCTTCGCCGAGCAGCTCGAGCAGGCCGTGGAGTTCGCGTTCGGGGAGCGTCATGCGCGGTAGACCTCCGCCGCCGCGCGGTGGAAGCCCTCGGGGAGGTCCTTCGCCGCGAAGGTATCGGCGATCTCCTCCATCTCGGCGATCCAGCGCCAACCCTTGGCCGACTTGGCTACCCGCGCGGCCTCGAGGCGGGTGAGCAGGCCGAGGTCCGCCCACTCGGCGTCGAGCGCGTCGGCCACGCCGTAGGCCTCCGCGGCCTCGTGGGCGGCGAGCAGGAGCGCCGCGCTGCCCTTGGTCCAGGCGGCGTAGGCCATCTTGAGCGCGCCGGCGTCGGCCACGATCCGCGCGTCGACGATCGTGCCGGCGAACCGGTCGGCGACCTCGGACGCCCGCTCCCCGCTCAGGTACAGGCGCGTCGTGCCCGCGCGGGTGGGTGGCGGGCCGATGATGCCGCCGTCGACGAACGCGGCGTTCGGCACGAGCGCGCGGACCTCCGCGCCGCGCGCCGGGGAGATCGCGTTGGCGTCCACATAGATGCCGTCGAACGCGCCGACCGAGCGCGCGACGTCGCGCGCCGCGTGAGGTGGGCAGATCGAGAGGATCACGTCGGCCTCGAGCGGGTCGCCGGGCGTCATGTTGGCCGCTCGTGCCCGTTCCGCGGTCGTTTCAGACCGCCCGTCGGCGACCCAGATCACGTCGTGGCGGAGCGCCGCCGCGACGGCGGATCCCATCTCTCCGGGGTGCAGGACGGCGATCGTCATGAGCAGATCCTTACGCTCCGACCACTTCGCCCGCCATCATGTGCGGGCGTGGAGCGCATCCAACAACCGACGGCGGCTGGGCTCGAAGGCCTGATTCCGCTGCCCGAGCGGGCTGAGAAGCCGCGCCTGACCGGTGTCACCCACGTCGTCGACCCTGGTCTGACGTGCGTCGAGGCCGCCGGCCTGATGGAGCTCGCGTCAAATCACGTCGACGTGGTGCGGCTCGGCTGGGGCTCCGCGATCGTCACCCAGGCGCTGGAGGCCAAGCTCGCGGTGTACCTCGAGCACGACGTCGCGCCGATGCTCGGCGGGACGCTGACCGAGCTCGCGTGGCGCCATGGCCGGATCGAGCAGCTGCGCGACGCGCTGCTGCGGCTCGGCATCGCCCACGTCGAGGTCTCCGAGGGCACGCTCGACCTCCCGGTCGGCGACAAGCGGCGCCTGATCCAGTCGCTGGGTCGCGACTTCACGGTCTTCGTGGAGGTCGGCTCCAAGGACGGGCGGCTCGCGCCCGCGTCGGAGCTGTGGGTGCGCCAGGCGAGCGAGGCGCTGGACGCGGGCGCGCACGCGATCGTGTGCGAGGGCCGCGTGTCCGGGGACGCGGGCCTGTACTGGCCGGACGGCTCGATCCGCGACGAGCTGGTCGAGGCGCTGGTGGGCGCGGCCGGCCTGGAGCGGCTGATCTTCGAGGCGCCGCGGCGCTCGCAGCAGGCGTGGCTGGTGCGCCACTTCGGCTCCGACGTGGGGCTGGGCAACATCCTCCCGCACGACCTGATCGGGGTCGAGAGCCTGCGCCTGGGCCTGCGCTCGGACACGCTGACCCGCTTTCACGCTTGACCCGCCCCGCCGTTCTGCTGACGGGCGTCGGGAAGCGCTACGACATCGTCAGCTCGTTCGCGCGGCACGCGTTCGTGATCGCCGCGGACCCGAGCCCGCTGGCGCCGGCCCAGTACGCGGCCGACGTGCGGGTCGCGCCGCCGCGCGCGGATCACCCGGACTACATCGCGTTCCTGACCGAGCTGGTCAACGCGCACGGCGTGAGCGCGGTGATCCCGCTGACCGATCTGGACCTCGAGGTGCTCGCGCGCTCCGACCTTCCGGCGTTCGTGCCCGAGGCCGACGTGTGCCGCGCGACGTTCGACAAGTACCTCGCGCACCAGCTGCTGGAGTCCCACGGGCTGCCGTCCCCGCCGACCTGGCTGCCGGGGGAGGAGGCGCACGGGTATCCGGCGGTCGTCAAGCCGCGCCAGGGCTCCGGCTCGCGCTCGATCCATCCCTGCGCCGACGAGCGCGAGGCGGCGTTCTTCGCCGATTACGTCAAGGAGCCGGTGATGGTGCAGCGGTTCATGGACGGCCCGGAGTTCTCCGTCGACCTCCTCTGTAACCGCGACGGCGTGTGCCTGAACGCGATCCCGCGCACGATGCTCGAGTCACGCGGCGGCGAGTCGATCAAGGGCGCGGCGCTCGCCGACCCGGAGCTGATCGACCTCGGCCGCGCGGTCGCCGAGGCGCTCCCGCTCCGCGGGCCCGCGACCGTGCAGATGTTCCGCGACTCCGAGCTCGGCCTGCGCGTGACCGACATCAACGCCCGCTTCGGCGGCGCCTTCGCCTGCCCGATGTACGCCGCGCTGCCGGGGCGCAGCTACCCCGAGCTGATCGTCCGGATGGCGCAGGGGGAGACGATCGAGCCGCACGTGGGCGAGTTCCTCGCGGGCCGCACGTTCACGCGCTACTTCTGGCAGATCGAGCTGGACGAGGCATTGCAGCCGACGGGACGCGACATCGTCCCGGACGGCCCGCGCGCCCCGCGCTGACTCAGCGCATTCTCAGGCTCGTCGCAGGCTTCTCCGAGCCTGCGCGAGCACCTTGAGGGCTCCCGGAAGCGTGAAGGAGCACTTTGAGAGCGATCAATGTCGCCATGGCCGCGCTGGCGGCCGTGGCAGTGGGCGGCGCGGCGACGGTGGTGGGCGGCGGCAGTTCGAGCGCCGCGACCACGACGTCGCGAACCGTGACGGTCAAGCGCGGCGTCGTGCAGGCCACGGTGTCGGGCAGCGGCAACCTCGCGGCCGTCAAGCAGTCGGATCTCTCGTTCGACCTCGCGGGCGAGATCACCAAGGTCTACGTCAAGGCCGGTGAGAAGGTCAGCGAAGGCGAGGCGCTCGCGCGGCTGGAGCCGACCGACACGACCGAGGACATCACGTGGCTGCGGGCGCCGTTCAGCGGCACGATCGCCAGCGTCGGCGTGGCGAAGGGCGACACGGTGGCGGGGACGGCCTCCACGGACTCCACCGCCGCGATCACCCTCGTCCAGCTCAAGCGCTACGAGCTGTCCGTCTCGCTCGGCGAGTCCGACATCGGCAAGGTCAAGACGGGCCAGCTGGCGACCGTCACGGTCAGCGCGACGGGCGAGCAGCTCGCCGCCAAGGTCGTCGACGTCGGCGTGCTGTCCGCGTCGTCGTCCTCGACCGATTCGGCCACCGCCGGCGCGAGCTCGTCCTCCTCCAGCGCCGTCGCCTACCCGGTGACCTTGCGGCTGACCCAGACGAGCGCGTCGATCAAGCCGGGGATGACCGCGAGCGCCGACATCGTCACCTCGCAGGCGACCGGGCTGACCGTGCCGACCCAGGCGCTGCGCGGGAACAGCGTCACGCTCGCGGGTGGGACGACCGCGCGGGTGCAGACCGGCGTGGCGGGTGACTCGACCACCCAGATCGTCAGCGGGCTGAAGGCCGGCGACCAGGTCGTCATCACGTCGACCAGCGCGGCAGCGGGCGCGAGCTCGAGCACGACGTCTTCGAGCGCCACCCAGCAGCGCACCCAGGGCCTGCAGGGCGCGGGCGGCGGCGGTTTCCCCGGCGGCGGCACCGGCGGTCCGCCCGCCGGCGGCGTGCCCGGTGGGGCGGGCCGATGAAGCCGGTCATCGACGTCCGCGACGCCGAGCGCGTCTACCAGGTCACCGAGGAGATCGCGGTGCGCGCCCTCGACGGCGTCACCGTGCGGATCGAGCGCGGCGAGCACGTCGCGATCATGGGCGCCTCGGGCTCCGGCAAGAGCACGCTGATGAACATCCTCGGCTGCCTCGACGTGCCGACCGCGGGCACCTACCGCCTCGACGGGATCGACGTCCGCGACTACGACGACGACGAGCTCTCCGACCTGCGCAACGCCAAGATCGGGTTCGTCTTCCAGGCCTTCAACCTCGTGCCGCGCATGAACGCGCTGGCGCAAGTCGAGCTGCCGCTCTCGTATGCCGGCGTGGCGCGCAAGGAGCGCCGGCGGCGCGCGGCGGCGGCGCTGGACGCGGTCGGCATGCGCGAGCGCGTCGACCACCTGCCGTCCGAGCTCTCCGGCGGCCAGCAGCAGCGCGTCGCCGTCGCCCGCGCGATCGTCACCAATCCGTCGCTGATCCTCGCCGACGAGCCCACGGGCAACCTGGACTCGCGCTCCACCGCGGAGGTGCTCGACATCTTCGCCGCGCTCAACGCCGAAGGGCGGACGGTCGTGATGATCACCCACGAGGACGACGTCGCCGCGCACGCGCAGCGGGTCATCCGGATGGCCGACGGCCGGATCCTGGAGCCGGCGCTGGTATGAGCGCGGTCGAGACCGTCCGCACCGCCCTCGGGGCGATCGCGGCCAACAAGCTGCGCGCCGGCCTGACGATGCTCGGCCTCTGCATCGGCGTCGCGGCCGTGATCGCGCTGGTCGCGGTCGGCAACGGCTCCAAGCAGCAGGTCGAGTCCTCGATCGACGCGCTCGGCTCCAACGTGCTCGTCGTCCAGGCCCAGCGCGGCGGGTTCGGGCCGGGAGCGAGCGACGCGAGCGTGTCGCTGACGACCCAGGACGCCACGGCGCTGGCCGACACCTTCAACGCGCCGGACGTCAAGAGCGCGTCGCCGGTCGTGCAGGCCTCGAGCGCCACGCTCGTCTCCGGCTCGACCAGCTACGCGCCGTCCTCCTTCGTGGGGACGACGCCGAGCTACGCGACGGCCAAGAACATCGACGTCGCCTCGGGCGCCATGTTCACCAGCGCCGACGTCAAGGACCACGCTCGCAAGGTCGTCATCGGCCCGACGGTGGCCGAGAACCTGTTCAGCGGCACGTCGCCGATCGGCCAGTCGATCCGCGTCGACGGCACCAGCTTCACCGTGATCGGGGTGACCGCGAGCAAGGGCTCGGACGGCACCTCGGACCAGGACGACGTCGTGCTCGCCCCGCTGACCGCGGTCCAGGACACGATGAGCGGCTACGGGAGCCTGAGCTCGATCACGGTCCAGGCGAGGACCGCCGGCTCGCTCGACGCGGCCCAGGCCGAGGTCGAGTCGATCCTCGACGAGCGCAAGCACGTCACCGACACCTCAAACCCGGGCTTCAGCGTCATCAACCAGGGCTCGGTGCGCGAGGCGTCCAGCGCCTCGACCGACGTCTTCACGACGCTGCTCGGCGCCGTGGCCGCGATCTCCCTGCTCGTCGGCGGGATCGGCGTGATGAACATCATGCTCGTCTCGGTCACCGAGCGCACCCGCGAGATCGGCATCCGCAAGGCGATCGGCGCGCGCCGGGCGGACGTCATGCAGCAGTTCCTGGTCGAGGCGATCCTCGTCTCGGTCATCGGCGGCGCGCTCGGGGTCGCCGTCGGGCTCGCGGCGAGCCACTTCGAGATCGCGGGCGTGCAACCCGCCGTCGCCGCCTCGACCGTCGCGCTGGCGTTCGGCGCCGCGGTCCTCTGCGGCCTGTTCTTCGGCACCTATCCCGCGGCGCGTGCCGCACGACTGCGCCCCGTGCAGGCGCTCCGCTTCGAGTAAGGAGATCCATGACCTACGTGATCGAGGACGAGTCGATCGTGGAACCCACACGGCGCCGCCGGCGGCGGGGCTTGACCCCCGTGACGGGCGGACTCGCGGCGATCGCCGTCGCCGCGGGCGGCTTCATCGGCGGCGTCCAGCTCCAGAAGCAGCAGACGACGGCGAGCGCGACGCCCACCGGCCCGGGCGGTGGTTTTCAGGCCGGTGGACCTCCCGGCGCGGCGGGCGGCGGCACCAGCGACGCCGCGACGACCGGCACCGTCGAGTACACCAAGGGCGACGTCCTCTACGTCAAGGACAGCGACGGGAACACGATCAAGGTCAAGATCAAGTCGAGTGGCGACGTGACCAGGACCGCGAAGTCGGACTCCGCGGACGTCCAGCCGGGCGATTCGGTCGTTGTCCAGGGCGCCGCGAGCGCGAGCGGCACCGTCACCGCGACGTCGGTCACGGCGACCGCGGACACCGCCAACTAGACATCTCCACGGCGGGCGTGGGCTCGGCGCGGCTACGCTAGCCGCCGTGCTGAGGTCAATGCTCGCCGGAATGTTCTCGGTCCTGCTCGTCGCGGGGATCATCGGCCTGACCGTGTTCCTGACGACCGACACGCCGTCCGCCGCCCCGAAGCTGACCACCACGACGTCGACCGCGTCGCAGTCGCAGCATTCGGCCCAGGCGACGCCGACGCCGACCGCGAGCGTCGAGGCGCTGCCGAAGGTCAAGATCCGGACGCTCACGGCCGCGGCCAAGGCCGCCGGGTGCACGATCAGCAACCCGCCGGTCCTCAGCGCCATGCACGACACCCGCGAGTTCACCGAGGCCGACTACAACTCGAATCCGCCGACCTCCGGCGAGCACTTCCCGGAGTGGTACGAGGACGGCATCTACGCCCCCGGCACCACGCCGAACCTGGGGATGCTCGTCCACACGCTCGAGCACGGCCGGATCGACCTGCAGTACAAGCCGGGCACGTCGCCGGAGACCGTCACGCGGCTCGAGAAGCTCGTCGACGAGCTCGACAGCGGCTACCACATGCTGCTCTTCGAGAACGGCACGGACATGCCGTACGCCGTCGCGGCGACTGCCTGGGGCCACCTGCTCGGCTGCCCGACGATGAACGACAAGGTCTTCGACGCGATCCGCGCGTTCCGCGCGAACTACGTCGACAAGGGTCCCGAAGTCGTTCCGTAGTTCGCGTGCCGTCCCTGCAGCTCGACGTCGCCACCGCCCCGGATCGCGAGACCCAGCGCGAGCTGGCGGGGACGCTGACGGCGATCTACGCCGAGGTGATGGACGCGCCGCCCGAGATCGTGACCGTCGCGATCCGCGAGGCGGGCGTGTGGCGGGACGGCGAGCCGTCGGCGCTGCTGATGTGCGACGTGCGGCGCGGCCGGTCCGTCGAGACCCGCGCCGAGCTGGCCCGCCGCCTGGTCGCCGCCTGCGAAGCCGTGCTCGGTGCCGGATACGTCAAGGTCGAGTTCACCCAGCACGCCGGGGACGAGATGTGGCACCCGCACCTGGGTGGTTTCAACCAGGACTGGCCGGACCACTAGACTCGTCGGCCGATGCCCGAGGTGGTGTGCGATCCAGGCCCGGGGAAGGAGTCCTGCGTGCCGGAGTCACACGCCGAATGGGAGTTGCCCGCCGAGCCCACCGCCGTCGGCACCATCCGCAACGGCGTACGTGAGTTCGCCCGCGAGCGCGGCGGCACCGACGCCCTCCTGATCGACCTCGCGCTCGCCGTCACCGAGGCCGTGACCAACTCGGTGGTGCACGCGTTCATCGATCGCGAGCCGGGCACCGTCCGCACCCGCATCCAGGCGGCGCCGAACGAGCTGGTGGTGGTCGTCACCGACGACGGCCGTGGCATGCAGCCCCGTGCCGACTCACCCGGCCTCGGGCTCGGTCTGCCGACGATCGCGTCGCTGACGACCGCGATGGACATGCACGCCCCGCCCGGCGGCGGGACCGTCGTGACGATGACCTTCGACGCGCCAGGTGTCAAAGGCCCGCCTCGGCGCGCCGCACGCGAGGCCGAACTGCTCGACGAGGTCGGCCGGATCGTCGAGGGGACGTGGCCGGGGGAGGGGCTGGAGCGGCTCGTCGACCTGCTCGTCCCCGAGCTCGCCGACGCGTGCGCGCTCGACGTGCTCGACGCCGCCGGCGATCCACAGCGCTTCGCCGGCCGCATCGACGGCCCCGACGGCGCCGCGCAGTCCGCCTGGCTCGTCTCGCTCAAGCCGCGCACCGACAACCCGCGCTCCGCCGCCCGCCAGGCGATGGACGACGGCGGCCTGCACGTCGTCGAGCTCACCCGCGAGCACATCGCCCGCATCACCAACAGCGCCGAAGATGCCGACAACATGGCGGCGACCGGCATGCACTGGTGGATCGTGGTCCCCCTCGCCGCGGACGGCCGCCGCCTCGGGCTCCTGCACTTCGGCTTGCGGCCCGGACGCGGGGAGCCGCCCGCGCCGCTGCTGAACTTCCTGCGCGCCGTCGGCGACCGCGCGTCACGCGCGCTGGTGACGACGCAGCTGATCTCCGACCTGCGCCGCACCCGCCACCGCTTCGAGAGCATCCTCGAGGCCATGGCCGAGGCCGTCACGGTCCAGGACGCCTCCGGCCGGATGGTCTACGCCAACACGACGGCCGCGCGCCTGGTCGGTTGCACGACCGTGGACGAGCTCCTGTCGACGCCGGCGGCCGTGCTCGCCGGGCGCTTCGACATGTTCCACGCCGACGGCCGCGTGGTCGAGTTCGCCGACCTGCCGGCGCTGCGGCTCCTCGCGGGCCACGACGCCCCGCCGCTCCTCACCCGCTCGGTCCACCGGGCGAGCGGGCGCGAGCTGTGGCTGCTGACGAAGGCGACGCTGCTCGACGACGGCGGCGAGTTGCTCGCCGTCAACATCATCGAAGACGTCACCAGCTCGCGCTGAGCTGGTGAGGAGGGGTGCGCCCGCCCACCGTCAGAGTCCGGGAGCGCGGGGGGTCAGTCCGTGGAAATGCTCGCGAACGTGGGTCGTCTTCGGGGGGACGGAGACGGGATGGGTCGCAGTGGGCGGGCGCTCCACAAGTCTGACCATCGATATCGAAACAGGAACCCTAACTAGACGATTGTTCCATTTACCGCGTAAGTGTGTGTCAGCGATGAGACCGCGACGCGCTCACCGGAAGTGCTCACGATCTTCACCACCCGTTCCCACGGCGAACGTGAGGGTCGCATTAGCTCGCCGGCATGGATCTACACATGGCTCGCCGCGCCCTGCTGGGCGCGACGGTCGGCCTCGCGGCGGCGACGGTCGCCGCCTCGCCGGCCGGCGCCCAGACCGCTCCCAAGCCGCTCACGATCGTCTTCGTCGTCGACGGCCTGCGGCCCGACTCGATCAACCCGACCGACACGCCCAACCTCTACCGCATGGGGCAGGAGGGGACGCGGTTCTCCAACAGCCATTCGGTGGTCCCGACCGTGACGCGCGGCAACGCGACCACGATCGGCTCGGGCGCCTACCCGGCGCGCAGCGGCATCCTCGGGAACGCCATGTACTGGCCCGGGGTGAACCCGACGGCCTCCTTCAGCACCGGTGACGCGAACCAGCTGACCAAGCTCGACGAGGTCACCGGCGGCAAGATGGTGCTCGTCCAGACGCTCGGCGAGCGCGTCCAGGCCGCCGGCCTGAAGCTGCTCTCGCTCGGGTCCGGCACCTCCGGCGCCACGCTGCTGCTCAACCCGCGCGCGCCCAAGGGCGTCGGCGAGATGGTCAGCACCGGCGACAACGCAGCGCCGTTCGCGTACCCGACGGCGCTCGGCGAGTCGATCATCGCCCGCTTCGGCAACCCGCCCAGCACGAGCGGCCAGCCCAACGCCAACGTCCGCGTGACCTACACCGAGAACGTCCTGCGCGAGCAGCTGCTCACCGCGTCGTCCCCGGACGTCGTCATGAACTGGATCACGGAGCCCGACGGCTCGCAGCACTCCTTCGGCGTCGGCTCCGACCAGGCGCTCTCGGGCATCCGCAACAGCGACAAGGAGCTCGGCCTGGTGATCGACCGGGCGCGCGAGCTCGGCCGTCGCACCAATGTGATCGTCGCCTCCGACCACGGGTTCTCGCTGCGCGACTACAACGTCAACGTCCAGGGCGCACTGATCGCGGCCGGGCTGAAGGCCTCGGCCAACTCCGACGACGTGATCGTCTCCAACACCGGCCCGGCGCTGGTGCACGTCAAGAACCGTGACCCGCAGAAGATCCGCGCGATCGCCGAGTTCCTCAAGACGCAGCCGTGGGCGGCGACGGTCTACACCGCGGCCGAGGCGCCCGTGGGCGGCGCCTACGTGAAGTCGCCCGGCGACGAGAACGCCGCCACGGTCAAGCCATACGGATTCGTGCCCGGCACGTTCTCGCTCGAGCTGATCCACCACTCCAACCCGGAGCGCGGCGCCGACGTGATCGTCACGTTCCCGTGGTCCTCGCAGCCGAACGGCTTCGGCGTCCCCGGCCGTGCCGCGTACGCCGGCGGCGGCACCACCGGTCCGGTCACCGGTCCCGCCTCCGAGCACGGCTCGTTCTCGCCCTGGGACATCCACAACACGCTGCTGGCGTGGGGCCCGGACATCAAGCGCGGTCTCAGCGACGCGCCCGCCGGCAACGCGGACATCGCGCCCACCGTGCTCGCGCTGGCGGGCATTCCCGCGACGGGCGAGCCGCTCGACGGCCGCGTCCTGTCCGAGGCGCTCGCGACCGGCACCACCGCCGGCCAGAGCTTCGGCACGCGGATCTTCCGCGCCGGCAAGTCCGCGGTCCAGATCTCCTCGGTCGACGGCAAGTGGTACGTCGACAAGGCGTGGGCGGACGACTCCACGCCCGAGGCCCAGATCCCGCCGGCCGCCAACGGCCAGGGCACGACGAGCGGCACGGTGCCGGCCACGCTCGCGCTGACGCTCGGCGCCCCGGCCTCGTTCGGCGCGTTCACGCCCGGTGTCGACAAGGACTACGCGGCGCAGACGACCGCCGACGTGGTCTCCTCCGCCGGCGACGCGGCGCTGACCGTCAGCGACCCCGGCCATCTGGTCAACGGCACGTTCGCGCTGCCGTCAGCGCTGGTCGTCGAGCTCTCCAAGGCCGCCTGGACGGCGCCGGTGAGCCACGACCCGGTGACGATCGCGTTCAAGCAGCACGTGAGTGCCGGCGACGCGCTCCGCACGGGGGCGTACAGCAAGACGCTGACCTTCACGCTCTCGACCACGACGCCGTAGCGCTGTCGATCACATCAACACGCTCTCATCCAAGGAGGTATCAGGCAGACGTACGCTCGCTCTCACTCGGGAGGCACTGATGCCAATCCCAGAGTGGAGGTTCTGCCATGGCAGACCAGGATCGTGCGCTGCTCGACGAAGTGCTCGTCGGCGCGAAGGCAATGGCCACGATGGCCCGGGACGAGGAGGTCTTCCGCGCGGCGGTGGACGCCTTCCGGGCCTACGACGGCGAGTCGATGGCGAAGCTGCTCGAGCGTCACAAGCTCGCCGAGCACTGTGAGGTCGTCTGCCACTGGCTGCGCAGCAAGGAAGCGGTGATCCTCTGTCTCGAGCTCGCCGGCCCACCGCCGGCGAGCGAGGAGGCACCCCCGGACCCGCGCCAGTTCGCCCAGGTGGTGGCGAAGCTGACGGCCGACGACGCCGCGGTCCGGCTGATGGTCGACGCCGTCGAGGATCGCGACGTCGAGGCGTGGAAGACGCTGATCGGCAAGTACGACCTGGAGCGCTTCAGCCACCTGCTCTGCCATTGGGTGTGCACCGTCCACTACCGGCTGGTGTGCGACGTGGTGTGCTCGCCGATCGAGCTCCAGCGCCCGCGGCTCGGGCCGGAGCTGCGGGCGGCGGGCGCGGCCGTCGGCACGCTGGCGCGTGACGAGGCGACGTTCGCCGAGGCGGCGAAGGCCGTCCTCGCGGGGAACTGCGAGACGCTCGCGGGCACGCTCGAGCGGGGCGGCTTCGCGCCGTTCTGCTTCTTCCTGTGCGAGTGGTTCTGCAGCTGGCGCTGCATGCTCGTCTGCCTGCGGATCTGCCGGATCTACCCGGTGGGAGTGCTCGAGTCGCCGATCTCGGAGATGCGCGAGTTCGCCCTCGCGGGCGGCAAGCTCGAGAAGGCGCCGCTGGAGCGGCTGACCGCGGCGGTGCTGCGCGAGGACGACGCCCAGATCCAGGAGCTGGTCAAGGGGCTGCAGTTCGAGCGCTTCTGCCTGCAGTTCTGCCACTGGGTCTGCTTCTTGCGCTGCCAGCTGTTCTGCGTGTGCGTGTGCCCGCCGCGCACGATCGGCGTCTTCACCAAGATCGGCGGGCTCTTCTACGACACGCAGGTCAACAGCCACAACCCCGGGAACGGGCTCACGATCGCCGACAACCGGGCGTTCTACTCGACGTTGCGGCTCAACGGCGGCCTGTCGGTCGTCAACGGCGCGCCGCTGATCGAGTACCGCTTCCAGACCCTCACGACCGACGCCACCGGCGGGCCGACGGGCACCTGGACCAAGGTCACCGCGGGCCAGATCGCCGCGACCAACCTCGGCGCCTTCATCCGGCCGATCGGCGTGCCGCCGTTCCTGCAGGTCATCCCCGTGTGGGTGAACAACCCCGCCGTGGGCGTGTTCAACATCACGCCCGACGGCGACGGCTGGATCAAGGTCCCGCCGATGTTCCCGGTCGCGCCGATGGTCCCCGGCACGGGCTGGCGGTTCGTCCCGGGCTCGGACTTGATCAACCTGATCACGCCCACGCTGACGCCGTTCGTGACGTCGGTGGACGAGACCGGGGTGGACGCGGGCTCCTCCGCCAACGCGCCGCTGCAGACCGACGTGCACTACGGCATCCGGATGCGGGTCCGCGACCAGGGCACGCTGGGTGACGGCGCCGACGCCGGCACCTGCTCGCACATCGCGATCAACAACACCCACTACGACAACGTCTCCCACCACCCGTACTGGCCCGGCGGCCTGTTCGGGGCGAGCGACGAGCTGGCCGTCTCCTCGGTGGGGATCGCCGAGCTCGCGGGCTCGCCGTGCTCGACGCTGAACAACAGCCTCACGGTCCAGTTCACCGCCGCGCACTCGAACCTCGGCCCGGTCGGCGTGACGCTCGAAGGCCCCGGCGGCCCCTACGCGTTCACGCTCAACCCGGACGCGGGCGCGGACCCGGCGACCAACCTCTACGGCACCGCCGACCCGTCCGGCTGGACCTTCGCCTCCCTGCCGCCCTGCGCCTACCTGCTCAAGCTGAGCGTCGACGTCCTCCTCACCACCGGCGACGGCATCCCCTCCGCCCTCGTCGACTACATCGCGTTCTGCAAGGGCAAGGCCCGCATCGGCTGACCATGCATACCGCGTGTATACCGGGGTCAGACCCCGGTATACATGTGGGATACCGGCGGGATACCGGGGACTGTCCCCGGTATCCCGCTGGTGTGCATGAGGTGGCTACGGGATCGTCACCGGGGTGAGGACGACCGGGTGGAGGGTGTAGTCGAGCTCGGTGGGGGCGGTGAGGGTGTCCATCGCCTTCGGCACCGTGTTGGGGTTGGCGGTGCAGTGCGCGTCGGCGGGGTTGGCGGCGGCGCAGACGCCGAACTGGAAGTCCTGCGGCGTCGGCTGGAAGCCGCGGGCCTGGTCGGAGCTGAAGCCGTCCTGGCCGTGCAGCACGAGGGTGAAGCCCCAGCCCGAGGTGGGTGTGCCGAGGCTCGCCTTGGTCACGCTGAACGTGATGTAGCGCGAGACGTCGTTGCCGGTGATCGTCACCTGCCCGAGCGTGGCGCCGCCGGCGTCGACGTACTGCTGGCCGAAGCCCTGGACCTCGATCCGCTTGGCCCACGGCGCGAGCGTGTAGTTGCGGGTTCCGAAGGCGGATGCGGTCGAGGTCGGTGAGGCGCCGGGGATGTGGACGTAGACGTCGACGAGCTGCGCGCCGAGTGGCGAGCCGAAGGTGGGCGTCAGGTCACGGGTGCGGACGCGGAAGATGATCCGGTCGCCCGCGTCGTAGACCTCGAAGCGCTGCAGGTCGTACGCGCCCGGCTTGAAGTTCGACGACGTCGGATAGGCGAAGTTGCCCGGCCCGTGGTCGTCGTTGTCGGGGTCGTCACGGCCGTAGACGAGCGTGCCGGGCGCGACGTCCCAGACGACCGTCCGCACGGCGCGCGCGGTGCCGCCGCTCTTGCTCGTCGCGACGACGTTGAGCACCGTGGTTCCGCCCGTGAGCGGGACCGGGATGCTGAAGGCGCCGCTGTTGGGCACGGTCGCTGAGCGGGTCACCGACGTGTGGTCGTCCTGGTTGACCGCGCTGACGGTGATCGTGTTGCCGGGGGAGCTCGTCCCGGTCACGGTCGTCGAGGTGGCGGCGATCGAGCGGTCCGCGGGCGCGGTGACGGTCAGCGTCGTCGTGCCTTGCGTGTGCTTGACGTACCGATCGACGGTGTAGTCGGGCGTGTCGAGCGCGTCGCCGGAGCCGATGATCAGCATCAGTCGCACGAACTGCGCCGCCGACCACGTCAGCGCGGCCGCCGAGCCGGCCGGTCCGCCGTTGACGAAGCCGATCGAGGCGGTCGTCGGGTCGGTGCCGAACGGGGACCGCGGGATCGGGGCGGCGTCCCACGTCTGCTCCGGGATCAGCCCGACGCCCGAGCCCATCGCGGCCATCGCCTGGGCGCGCTTGACCGCGGCGGCCGTGTTGCCCTGCGTGAGCTCCCACTGCCCGCGCTCACCCGCCAGGACCGGCCAGACGTGGCCGGTGCCCTTGTTCGACGGCGCCCACGGGTGGCCGTCGCTCGACCCGTCGCCATAGCCGTCGCCGTTGTAGCGCAGGAAGCCGTCGCCGGTGGCGGTGGTCTTCTTGATCGTGTTGTCGACGATGCCCAGCGAGCGGACGATGTCCGGGTCGTTGGACTTCAGCAGGCCGAGCCGGGCGTACTCGAGGAAGCCGGCGTCGATCACGTTGCGCTGATCGAGATCGGGCCCGCCGTTGCCGACGTTGTAGGTGATCGCGGCGTTCGGATCGCCGGTCTTGGACAGGCGGATGAAGTACGGCGTCGGGCCGGCCGTGCCGTTGGTGGTCAGCGTCCAGGTCTTCAGATTGCGCTGGAACTGGTCGGCCACGCCGCGCCAGACGGCGGCGCTGTCGCGGTCGCCGTTCATGTCGGCGATCTTGGCCGCGGCGATCAGGCCCGCGATCTCGGCGCTGATCGTCGAGGGCGAGTAGCCGTCCTGCTCCTCCCAGCGCTCCGGGCCGAAGGCCGGGCCGTGGGTGGCGACGAAGTTCGCGGCCGGCCGGATGTGCGCGGTGTAGTAGTCGCGGCCGGTGAGCCCCACGGCGAGCGCCATGATCAGCGGGTAGGCGCACTCGTCGAGCTGGGTGTTGAAGCTGTCCGGCGCCTGCTTGCCGTTCGTGAGGCTGTTGCGCGGCATCGAGCCGTCCGGCAGCTGCTGGCGCTCGAACAGGAAGCGGGTCATATCCGTCGCCAGCTTGCGGTCGCCGCTCAGGTACGCGGCGGTCCAGGCCTCATACAGGTCGCGGCCGAAGACCTCGCGGTAGGAGCCGAAGTAGGTGTTGGCGGGGTCGCCGGCGGCGATCGCCTGGCCCCACGGCGAGGCCATCGCGGCCGACGTGGCGCCCGGGAACGTCTTGTCCGTGGCCGCCTTGACGTAGTTCGCGCTCAGGTAGTAGGTGTCCAGCAGGTCGTCCCAGGTGTCGCGGGACACGTTGCGCGGGCGCTTGGGCTCGTTGAGGCCGTCGTCGTAGCGGTGCCAGCCGACCAGATACAAGGCCGCGGTCAGCCACAGCGGCGTCCTGAGCGTCCTCTTGGCGGTGCTCAGCGCCTGCGCCTGGGTGGAGCCGAAGGCCAGCGCGAGCGTGAACGACCCGTCGTGGCCGATGTCGACCTTCCCCGTTTGCACGAGGTTGCCGGGCGCGGCGTCGCTGTAGAGCGCGGTGAGCTTGTGCGCCGCATCGAGCTGCTTGAGCCCGTCGCTGGCGGCGCCCGCGTAGCCGTTGGAGACCTGCGTGAAGCCGCCGTCGAGGGCGGAGAAGACCGGCTGCGCGTAGTCGCGGTTGGCGGCGTTGGTCGCCGTGACGGTGTCGGAGCCGACGAGGACGTTGCCCGCCGTGGCGCCCGTGTCGGCGCCGCCGTTGCCGGGCGTCCCGCCGCCGTTGCCGTTGAGAGTCGGGTCGAAGCGGGCGTAGACCTGGTAGTCGCGGGTCTTGCCCTTCAGCGCCTCGAACCGGCTGCGCAGGATCACGGTGGGCCGCTGCGGGTCGGTGAGGAAGTCGGTGGTGATGCGGTACTTGCCGCTCTTGGCCTTGGCCACCACGCGGCAACTCAGCGCCCGCTTGTCGAGCGCCTGGACCGTGTAGGTCATGTCACGGGTCTGCAGGTCCGTGAACGTCTTGCCATCGGTGACGACGTACTGCAGCGTCTCGTTGTTGGTGGTGTCGTTGGTGGGGTAGTAGACGTCGCTCAGCACCCCGTCGGCGACGGTGAACCACACTTTCGAGCGCTCGTTCTGCGCCGTTCCTACGCAGTCCTTGCGGGCGAGGTCGAAGTGCGACATCGCTCCCGGACCGTCGGTGGCGGGCGCCGCGAACGCGGTCGCCGGGCCGAACGCGAACGCCGCCGTCACCACGGCAACGTTCAGGACACGTCCATTCATACGGCTCCTCCTCTACGACGCTCTCTCGCCGTTGTTCGGAGCATGCACGAATTCGGTGGCTCGCGCCATGCGGCGGTCACAGCTCGGCGTGGATGGACTACTACCGAGACGTGGACGTGGACGCCGTGGCGGATCTCTACGACTCGATGTCGCAATCCGTGCTCGTGTTCTTCGCGCGGCGGACCTACGACGGCGAGATCGCGCTCGACCTGACCGCCGAGACGTTCGCGCGGGCGCTCGAGGCGCGACGGCGGTTCCGCGGCGCGGACGAGCGGGAGGGGGCGGCGTGGGTGTGGGGGATCGCCCGCAACGTCCTCGGCGAGTTCTTCAAGCGCGGGCGGGTGGAACGGCGCGCGCTGCACCGGCTCGGGCTGGAGCCACCGGCGGTGACCTGCGACGAGATCGAGCGGATCGAGCAGCTCGCGGGCGTGGAGCAGCTCCGGGAGGCCGTCGCGACCGCGCTCGCCGAGCTGGCCGAGGACCAGCGCGAGGCGCTGCGGCTGCGGATCGTCGACGAGCTCGACTACCCGGTCGTCGCCGGCCGCCTCGGCGTCACGGAGGCGACGGCGAGAGCCCGCGTGTCGCGCGGCCTGCGACGGCTCGCCGTCACGCTGGAAGGCGCGGCGGGCGCATGAGCGAGCGGGCGGAGCGTCGCGGTGCGGTCGTGAGCGGGCCGGCGGCACGGGGAGCGGCGTCATGAGCGGGCGGACGCCGGAGGAGGTGCTGGCCGTGTTCGGGCGCGACCTGCGGCGCTACCGGCCGCCGCGGCGGCGCCGGTGGCGGCGCGTCTTCGCGCTGGTAGCGCTGGTGCTCGCCGCCGGGGGTGCGACCGCGGCCGCGACCGGCTCGATCTGGGCGCCGTCCCCGCGCGTCTCCGCGCGCGCCTTCCCTGCCGGCGCGCCGGTGCCGGACGCCGCTTCTCGGCCGGTCTACGTCGCCTCCGGCCCCGGCTGGCGATTGAGCGCGTCGACGTGCCGGTTCGGCAGGCGCGCCACCGCTGCCGTGTTCCTGGCCGTCGCCCACGGCGGCGCCGGGTGGCGCTGTAACGCGCTCAGCCGCGCCGTCGCGAGCGGTGTGGTGCCGCCGCCGACGCTCTTCGCTCCGCCGCGCAGCCCTGGCCGATTCCTGCTCTTCGGCGCGGCGCCGGGCGCGACCACGCGGATCCAGGCGCTGCTCCGCGACGCCCGCACCGGCAACACCCGCCTGCGCGGCTTCCCCGTGAGGCCGGCCGGCGACGCCGCCTTCACCGTCTACGTCGCGCGCCTCGCCGGCGACGCCGAACTCCTCACGGTCATCGGGCTCGACGCCCGCGGCCGGCCGACCATGCGCTGTGACCAGGAGACCTGCAGATGACCCGACTCACCCTCGCCCTGATCGTGCTCGTCGCCTTCAGCGGCTGCGGCGCGGAGCTCACCACGGCGAGGACGGCCGCGACCGCGACGCCCAAGCCGCCGCCGCGCCCGACCAAGGTCAGCAAGGCATGCTCGACTCCGCCCGCCGCCCCGAAGCCGTCCACGGCTCAGCCGAGCGCGCGCCTGCTCGACGCGCTCGCCGTCCTGCGGCGCCCGATGACCGCCGAGGACGCGCCGCCCGCCAACGTGTTCGTCTTCGAGCCGTTCCTCAGCGGCGTCATGCTCGACGCGGCGCGGCGCGTGCACCTGGCCGACGGGTCCGGGGAATGGATCGTCCCGGTCGGGAACCTCACGCCCGCCTTCCGCGTCTCCGAGGCGTGCCTGCGCACGCTGCCCGCCGAACAGCGCAAGGCCACGCGCAAGGCGATCAAGGACTCCGAGCGGCGACCCGCCACAGAAGGCGCCGTGATCGTGCGCGACGGTCCGCCGCCGCAGGCCGGACCGGGCTGGTCGACCGATGCCATCGCCGCGGGCAAGGCGTTCCACCTGCAGAGCTGCACCGGCCCGATGCACAACCACATCACGCTCACCGGTGTCGTCCCGGACGCCGTCACGCAGGTCACGATCACCGCGCAGGACGGGGCGCTCGTCCAGGCGACCCCGATCGAGAACACCGTCTCGATCGAGCAGGACCGTCCCGACAGCGCGTCGGGCCTGCCCGCCCACATCACGTCGACCACGAGCGGAGCGCCGCTCGAATACGCGCTCGACCCACGCGCCACCCACGGCTACGAGAAGCCCTGCGAGCCGCCGTCGAACAAGAGCATCGGCAAGCGCCGCGAGCCGCCGACGAAGCTCGAGGCCCCGAAGGGCGCCGCGATCGAGCTCGAGACCAGCCGCTGGCAGCCGGAGGACAGCGGTCCCGAGGTGGCGGGTGCGACCTACCGCGCCGGCGGCCGCCGCTGCCTGCTGGTGGCGAGCGAGAAGCGCCTGCGCGCCGGCCAGAGCGCGCACCGGTTCTGCGTCAGCGACGCCGAGCTACGCGCCAAGCGCTTCATCGTCCGCGCCGCGCGTCTTCCCAACGGCGACCCGATCCTCGAGGGCTTCGTGGACCGCGAACAGGCGAGCTGGATCGTCGTCGAGCGCTCCACGGTCGCGCCCGGCGCGTGGCGGCTGCCCGCGGCGAAGAGCAGCGGCGCGTTCTTCGTCGCCTTCCACGGCAAGCACGCGCGCGGCGGCAGCTTCACGCTGCACGCCGCGCTCCGCGGCGGCGGGTTCCACTACTCCGCGCTGCAGACCGTGCGCTTGAATCCCACCCCATGAGCGACGACCTGGAGCCAGCGATCCGCCAGCTGTTCGACGCGACCAACCGCGGCGACAGCGACGCCTTCCTCGACGCGTTCGCCGCCGACGGCGTGGTCGACGACTGGGGCCGGACCTTCACCGGTCACACCGAGATCGCGGGTTGGAACGCGCGCGAGAACATCGGCGTCAACAGCCACATCGACGTCACGGGCGTCACCCGCGACGGCGACGCGATCAAGGTCGGCGTCGCCGTCTCAGGCGACGGCTACAACGGCGGCGGCGCGTTCACGTTCACCATGGCGGGCGACAAGATCGCCCGCATGGTGATCACCGGCTAGTCCGCGTAGGGGCGGGTGATCGCCTCGAGATAGTTGCCCGAGGGATCGAGGAAGTAGACGCCGCGCCCGCCGTGGTTGTGGTTGATGCCCGCCTGCGACCGCCGCGGATCGGCCCAATGGTCGATCGAGAGCGCCTCGATGCGGGCGAGCAGGTGGTCGAACGTCGGATCGTCGACCAGGAACGCCAGGTGGATCGGCACGACCGCCCCGCCCGGTGGCGTGGCGAACTGCAGCAGCATCTCGTCGTCGAGCCGGACGACGGCGAAGGGGCCGGCCTCCTCGGGCTCGGCGAGATCGAACAGATCCGTGAAGAAACGCGCGGAGGCGAGCCGGTCGCTCGCGCCGACGATCGCGTGGTTGATGAGAACACTCACGTCCTTTAGCATTACGGATCGAAGCCTCTGCGCACGCACCGAAACAGCTCCGCCGCCGGCTAGGACCGGCAGTACCTCAGCGTCCTAGTCCTTAGGCGCGCCGCTCTGGCGCGTCCGTTTCGGAGAACCTAGATTGCTTCAAGACGAGTGGTACATCGGCTTCCACCGGGGCCTCGCTGCGCGCTTCTGGCGCATCGCGGGAGCGTCCATGCTCGACGCCGATCTCGAAGTCATCACCCGGCTGCTCCCCGCGCCGCCCGCGACGATCCTCGACGTCCCCTGCGGTGACGGGCGCCTCGCGCACCCGCTCAGCGCCGCGGGCTACGAGGTGACCGGGATCGACATCTCACCCGAGAACGTCGAAGGCCAGGGGCCGCGTTTCCACCAGGGCGACCTGCGCGCCCTGCCCGACCTCGGCCGCTTCGACGCGGTCCTGAGCTGGGGCAACAGCTTCGGCTACACGACACCGGCGGAGACGCCGGCGACGCTCGACGGGTTCCGCCGCGCCCTCAAGCCCGGCGGCCGTCTGATCCTCGAGTCGCTGACCGTCGCCGAGGCGTTCCTCACCTCGCCCATCAGCGAAGAGGCGAGCTACACGTTCGGCGACATCACGATGGCGGCGGTCAATCGCTACAACCCGGCCAAGAGCCGACTCGAGAGCGATTGGACGTTCACCGACGCCGACGGCCACGAGGAGCGGGCGAGCGGCGCCCATCACGTCCATACGACCGGTGAGGTCGTCCGGATGCTCGAAGATGCCGGATTCACGGAAATCGAGTTGAAGGGCGCGGATGGCCGCAAGTCCTTCGCGCTCGGCGACCACCGGATGATCGCCATCGCAAGCTAGCTGCCCGACCCGCGTGAGAAGATCGCGCGGTGGATGAGTTCTCGGTCTCGCGCCGCCGCGTCGGCGACGCCATCGTCGTCGCTCCGGCGGGCGAGATCGATCTCGCGACGGTCGACGACCTGCAGGCCGCGGTCGACGCCGCGGCCGGCGAGTCCGAGCAGGTGGTGCTGGACCTGCGCGAGGTGACGTTCATCGACTCGGCCGGGCTGCGGCTCGTGTTGCAGAGCTCCCGCGCGATTGCCGGCTTCGGGGTCGTGCGCGGTTCGCGAGAGGTCCAGCGGGTGTTCGACCTGGTCGGGCTCGACGATCGCCTGACGATGCTCGATCGGCCGCCCGGCGAGTGAAGCGCATAGACGCCACCGTCGCGGGCGTCGTCCTGATCTTCGCGCTCGCGTACCTCGACGCGGTGTGGGAGGACACGGTGATCGCGGCGACCGTCGTGATCGGGCCGTTCCTGACGGCGATCTTCGCCAGCACCCGCCAGACGGCCGCGGTGGGCGCGTTCGCGGTCGTCTCCGCGATCCTCAGCGGCGGCTACAACGACAACTACGGCACCGACGACTACTTCGTGCGGCTCGCGGTCACGATCGCGGGCGCGCTGTTCGCGGTGTACGCGGCGCGCGCGATGCGGCGGCTCGCCGCCGATCAGGTGCGCTTCGGCCTGCTCAAGGGCGCAGCCGAGATCGCCGACACCGCGAGCTCGATCCCCGAGGTCGTCGACCGCGTCGGCGCGCTGCTGGTGCCCGCCTTCGCCGACATCTGCGTGATCGACGTGGTGCGCGGCGACCACGTCGAGCGGATCGGCGTCCGTTCCGCGGGCACGGACGCGCGGCGCGTCGAGGAGCGCCTGCGCGCCCGCGGCCCCGCGACGCTCGAGCACACCGGGGTGATCGAGCCGGTCCTGCGCGAGCACGTCGACGAGGCCTTCCTGCGCGCCAACGCGACCAGCGAGGACGACTACGCCTTCCTGCGCTCGCTCGCCGAGCGGTCGCACATCAACGTCCCGCTGCGCAGCCGCGGCCGCAACGTCGGCACGCTCGCCCTGCTCGCGGTCACGCGCGCGTACGGCCCGGTCGACCTCGAGCTGGCGACGCTGATCGCCGGTCGCATCGGCCTCGCGCTGGACAACGCCGGCCTGTTCGCCGAGCTCGAGGCAGTGCAGCTGCGGCTCACGACCGCGCTCGACACACTGGCCGAGGCGGTCACGATCCAGGACGCGCAGGGGCACCTCGTGTACGCCAACCAGGCGGCGGGCGCCATGTTCGGCTTCGCCTCCGGCGCGGAGCTGATCAAGCAGGAGCCGCAGAACATCGTCGACGCGTACGAGTCGTCGATCCATGAGGGACGACCGCTGCGCCTCGAGGATCTGCCCGGGCGCCAGGCGCTGCGGGGCGAGTCGCCTGAGCCGTTGCTCATCCACGCGATCAACCGCAGCTCCGGCGACGAGCGCTGGCGGATCATCAAAGCGACGCTGGTCGAGGGGGAGACCCGCCTGGCGGTCAACGTCATCGAGGACGTGACCGAGGTCAAGCGGGCCGAGATGGGGCAGCGCTTCCTCGCCGAGGCGAGCATGGTGCTGGCGTCCGGCCTCGACTACGAGCAGACGCTGGCCAAGATCGCCGAGCTCGCGGTGCCGGCGCTCGCGGACTGGTGCTCGGTGCAGATGCCCGCCGGCGACTGGCTGCGCACCGTCGCGATCGCCCACGTGGATCCCGCCAAGCGCGAGTTCGCCCGCGACTACCAGAAGCGCTACCCGAACCCCACCGACGCACCCATCGGCGCGGCGCAGGTCCTGCGCGACGGCTCCTCCCAGCTGATCGGCCCGATCGACGACGCGCTGATTCGCGCCGCCGTGCCCGACCCCGAGCAGAGCGAGGCGCTGATCGGCGTCGGCATGCGCTGGGTGATGCTCGTCCCGATGGTCGCGGGCCCGCGCATCATCGGCGTGATCAGCTTCGTCAGCGCCGAATCGAGCCGGCGGTTCGTCGAAGCCGATCTCGAGCTCGCCGAGGAGCTCGGGCGGCGGGCGGGAACGGCGGTCGAGAACGCGCGCCTCTACCAGGAGCGCTCCCATATCGCGGCGACGCTGCAGCGCGGGCTGCTCCCCGACGAACTGCCGGAGATCCCCGGCGCCCGCCTGGATTCGCTCTACCGCCCCGCGGGGGAGGAGAACCTCGTCGGCGGCGACTTCTACGACGCGTTCCCGACCCCGCACGGCTGGATGCTCCTGGTCGGGGACGTCACCGGCCGCGGCGCCGAGGCGGCGGCGCTGACCGGCCAGGCGCGCCACACGCTGCGGACGGCGGGAATGCTGCTCGGCGATCCCCTCGCGGCGTTCGAGCAGCTCAACCAGGCGCTTGCCAACCGGGCCGAGCTGACCCCGTGCACCGTCGCGCTGATCCAGGTCGCCCCGGACGCGAGGTCGGCGACCGTGGTCTGCGCCGGACACCCGCAGCCGCTGCTGATCCGGGCCGGGGAGCCGCGCCCGGTCGGTCGCTTCGGCCCGATGCTCGGCGCGTGGACGGACGCCACCTGGAGCCCCGAGCGCATCGACTTGGAGCCCGGCGACGTGCTCGTGGCGTTCAGCGACGGCGTCACCGACACGGTCGGCATGGACGGGCGCTTCGGCGAGCAACGGCTGTTGGAAGCGCTCCGCGGAGTGTTTGACGCGGCCGCTGCCGTCGCCGCGGTCGACGCGGCGCTGAACGCCTTCCAGCGCGGCGATCAGGCCGACGACACGGCCGTATTGGCCATGGATCTCCCGGCCGCTTGACCTTGGCTCGCGCGAACGGAAGGATGCTGCCGTAGAGGGGAAGTTAAGGACGACTCTGGGGGTCGGGATGAGAGTAGGGAAACGGCTGTCGGCCGCGCTGTGCCTGGGCTTGGCGGCGGCTGCCGCCGCACCTGGAGTCGCGGGCGCGCAAGCGCGCAGCGACGTGTGGGACGCCGTCTCGGGCCATCTGCCCGCGACGAAGGGAGGTTCCGCGGCTGACATCCGCGCCTCGTCCTATAGGGCGTTCACGCTCGACGAGTCCGGCCTTGAAGCCGGCCTGCGCGCGGCGCCCAAGACGGGGCTGCACTCCGCCGCGCCCAGCGGTTCGGTCACGCTCACGCTGCCGTCTCCGAGCGGGGGCTTCCAGCGCTTCGAGGTCTATGAGGCGCCGATCATGGAGCCCGCGCTCGCCGCGGCGCACCCGGACATCAAGACCTACGCCGGCCGCGGCATCGACGACCCGACCGCGACGATCCGCGCCGACCGCTCGGACGCCCTCGGCTTCCACGCCTCCGTGCGCTCGGAAGGCGGGTCCTGGTACGTCGACCCGTACTACCACCTCGACGACAGCGTCTACGTCAGCTACTTCGGGCGCGACCTGTCCTCCAAGGAGCCGTTCGTCGAGCGCGGTCCCGACGGCGACCCGGATCCGTTCGACCTCGGGTTCGGCAAGACGAAGTCGGCGGCCGCGGGCCCGTCCGTGCTGCTGCGCACCTACCGCCTCGCGCTGGTCACCGACCCCACGTACTCGACCTACTTCGGCGGCCCCGCCAACGTCACCGCGGCCAAGGTCACGCTGATGAACCGCGTCGACCAGATCTACGAGGACGAGACCGCGATCCGGCTCGTGCTGATCGCCGACACGGACAAGACGAACCTCAACACGGCCGCGCTGGCGACCGATCCGAATGGTCCCTGCGGCGCCGCGGCGTGCTACACGACCGCGCAGATCGCCTCCTGCACGAGCGGCCTGCTCCAGCGCAACCGCATCGTCCTCGGCCAGATCATCGGCGCCGCCAACTACGACGTCGGCCACATCATGCTCGGCCGGGCGGGCGGCGGCGTCGCCAGCCTCGGCGTGATCGGCGGCAACAGCAAGGCGCAGGGCTGCACCGGGCTCCCGACGCCGGTCGGCGACTACATGGCCGTCGACTACGTCGCGCACGAGATGGGCCATCAGTTCAACGGCAACCACACGTTCAATGGCACCCAGTCCAACTGCTCGGGCGGCAACCGCAACGCGGGCACGTCGGTCGAGCCGGGCTCGGGCTCGTCGATCATGGCCTACGCGGGCATCTGCCAGCAGGACAACCTGCAGCCGCACTCGGACCCGTATTGGTCACAGCGCAGCTACGACGAGATCACGTCGCTGGTCACCGGCACCCGCCCGGCGGTCAACGAGGTCCAGAACATCTCGCTGCGCGATTTCGACGGCAGCGACTCGCTGACGCTGACGTTCAACGGCAAGACCGTCGGCCCGTTCGTGCGCGGGGTCAACTACAGCGCGGCCGACATCCAGGCCGCGCTCTCCGGCGGCAAGGTCCAGACGGTCCGCCTGACCGGCTACGACGTCAACGGCGACTCCTACACGCTCACCTACAAGGGCGCGAACAGCATCCCGATCGTGCGCGGGCAGAACAACACAGCCGCGGGCATCCTGGCCGCGATCGTGGGCGGGAGCGAGTCCCAGCAGGTCACGCTCGGCTCGTTCACCGCGACGCAGTCCTTCCAGCTCGTCGTCAACGGCACCACCACGGCCGTGTTCGGCGCGGGCGGCACCGCGATCTCCAACGCGAACCTGCAGACGGCGATCACGGCGATCACCGGCGCTGGGACCGCGACCGTCAGCGGCGCGGGCACCACCGGCTTCACCGTGACGTTCGGCGGCACGCTCGCGAACACCGACGTGCCGGCGATCTCGGTCGTCAACTGCACCGGCGCGTGCACCTCCGCGGTGCGTGAGAACGTCAAGGGCACGACGGGCATCGCCGGCTGGCCGGCGGGCGCCACCGTCACGGTCGGCCCCGTCACCGACGCGGGCTACAACCTGTCCTTCGGCGGGACGATGGCAGGGGTCGACGTCGATCCATTCACCGTCACCAACGGGGTGGGCGCCGCCGGGACCGTCGACGATTCGACGAAGTTCACCGCCGGCATCCTTCCCGCCGGCGGCATCGCCACGGTCGCCGGCTTCGGCGGCGGCACGTTCGACGACACGGGCTTCCAGGTGTCGTTCGCCGGCACGCTCGCGGGTCTCGATCAGCCCGCGCTCGGCCTGGCCGTGACCGGAGGCACCGGCTTCGTGGGCGAGACCGCGCACGGCGGACCGGCCGGGAACAACGGCTTCCTGATCGTCGACACCGGCAACCACGCGCCGGACGTCGTGACGCCCGCGGCGTACACGATCCCGCCGCGCACGCCGTTCGCGCTGACCGGCAGCGCCACCGACCCGGACGGCGATCCCGTCACCTACATGTGGGAGCAGAACGACCGCGGCGGCCTGCCCAACGGCGGCTCCACGGCCGGCACGGGCCTGGTCCAGCAGCCGAAGACCAACGGGCCGCTGTTCCGCCAGTTCGGCAAGGGCGTCGACGTGAGCGCCACCGACACGCTCCTGTACCACTCGCCCGGCGAGAACGCCGTCAACAGCAACCCGACGCGCGTGTTCCCGGACATGGAGCAGATCCTCGCCAACAACACCAACGCGGCCACGGGTTCCTGCCCGACGCCGCCGGCGGCGCCCACCGCGGTGCCCGTCGTGACCCGCGAGTGCTTCTCGGAGTTCCTCCCGACGAGCGACTGGGTCGGTTTCCTGGGCGATCGCACCATGAACTTCCGTCTCACGGCTCGCGACAGCAAGCCGGGCGGCGGGGCGATCGGGTTCAACTCGACCAAGGTCACCGTCGCGAACCTGGCGAGCCCGTTTCGCGTGACGTCGCAGGCGGTCTCGGAGGTGCGCTACGGGACGCTTCCGCTGACCGTCACCTGGGACGTGGCGAGCACGGACATCACGCCGATCAACGTCGCCAACGTCAAGATCAGCCTGATCTCCGACCAGGGTGAGACGGTGATCGCCAACAGCGTGCCCAACACCGGGTCCTACACCGGGGTCTGGCCGAACGTCGCCGGCACCCACGCGCGGATCAAGGTGGCGGCCGTCGGGAACATCTTCTTCGATGTCTCCGACGCCGACATCACGTCCGTCGTCGCGCCCACGCTGCCGGTCGGCGGCACGGTCTCGGCGACCCTGGCGCTGAGCCTCGGCACGCCCGCCGCGTTCGGGGCGTTCCAGCCGGGCGTCATGAAGGACTACGACGCCACGTCGAGCGCCAACGTCATCTCGACGGCCGGCGACGCGACCCTCACGGTCGCGGACCCGAGCTCCACCGCTCCGGGTCATCTCGTCAACGGCACGTTCGTGATGCCGTCGGTGCTGCAGGCGCGCGCCGGGACCACCGACGCGTTCAAGCCCGTCGGCACCGCGCCGGCGACGCTGAAGACCTACAGCACGCCGGTCTCCAACGACGCGGTCACGCTCGGTTTCCGCCAGCACGTGGACTCCAGCGACGCGCTGCGCACGGGCGCCTACACCAAGACGCTCACGTTCACGCTGTCGACCACGACGCCGTAACGCGGCTCGCACGGCCGCGCCCCGTTGCGGGGCGCGGCCGGGCAGCGCCTACGGCGTGTGCGTGTGCCACTTCTGGTTGGGCTTGGCGGTGAAGAGCGACATCAGCACGCCGGTGCCGTTGCCGGCGGTGTTGTGTGAGGCGACGAGGCCGTTGAGGCGCAGCTGGAAGTCACCGCTGACGCCGAGGCGCCACTGCTGCTTGGTGGCGCCGCTGACGCACTTCTCCGACGTGACGACCGGGAAGCCCTGGAGGCCGCGCCCGGTCAGACAGCGCCCGGTCTTGACGTTGGTGTACGTGGCGTAGCCCGCGCTGGTGTCGGTCTTGCGCCACTGCTGCATGAGGTCGGACGAGTTGACCTTGTTCATCGACGTGACGCCGCTGGCGGTGTCTGAGAGGAACCGGGTGGTGTCGGCCGCGGTGTGCAGCCGGACCGTGCTCGTGGCGGCCTGCGCCTGACCGGCGAAGCCGGCCGAGAGAGCGAGCGCCGCGAACGCGATCTTGATCTTGCGATGCATCTGAAATGCCTCCTGAGGCGAATGAGTGGTGATGCCTCTCAAGGACGCGGCGACCACACGGGGATTCCGGGCCGGGGGATGGCCGGGGGGTTGCATCGGGGAGGGGGGATCGGAGAGGATCGCCCTGATGGACCGAGCGCTCTGCTGTCTCGTGCTCGCGCTGGCCGCCCTGTTCGCGGCGCCCGCTCTCGCCTCCGCGGACGCTACGGTCGAGCTCGACACCACGATCGGGATCCTCAACGTCGTCGGCGACACCGCCGATGACGTGATCCAGGTCACGCAGAGCTCGAACTCGCTGTTCGTCGAGCGCGCCGGCGGCGGCCTGATCCCGGGCGGCGCCTGCGCCGCGGCCGGCGGCGGAGCGGTCACGTGCTCGCGCGCGGCGATGATCGCCGTCGACCTCGGCGACGGCAAGGACACGTTCTCGTCGATCGCCGTGACCGTGCCCGAGAGCGTCGCCGGCGGGTTGGGCGACGACACGATCACCACCGGAAGCGCGGGCGACGTGCTCGCCGGCGGCGAGGGCAACGACACGCTCGACGGCGGCGCCGAGGTCGACGACTACTTCGGCGAGGCGGGCGACGACACCATCAAGGCGCGCGACGGCAACCCCGAGCGGATCGCCTGCGGCGCCGGCGACAGGGACACCGCCGAGAACGACTTCACGGACATCATCGCCGACTGCGAGCGCGGTCCCGACGCCGACAGCGACGGCTTCGCGGCCGCCGTCGACTGCAACGACGCCAACGCGGCGATCCATCCGGGCGCCGCGGAGATCTTCGGCAACGGCGTCGACGAGGACTGCAACGGCCGCGACGATGTGAACCGCGACGCCGACGGCGACGGCTTCCCCGTCCCGGTCGACTGCGACGACGGCAACCCCGCGATCCGCCCGGGCGCGCTCGAGGTCCGGGGCAACCTCGTCGACGAGAACTGCGATCGCCGCGTCTCGCCGTGGGTCGCGGTCGCGGCCGCGGTGACCAACCAGTGGGCGCTCGACGGGTCCCGCACCCTGTTGCGCTCGCTGGTCGTCCGGCTCGCGCCCAAGGGGGCGAAGGTCACGCTGAGCTGCCGCGGCAGCTCGTGCCCGTTCAAGGCCACCAAGCGCAGCACCGTCGCACGCGACCTCGCACCCGTCTCGTTCTCCAAGCTGTTCCGGCGCGCCCGCCTGCGCGCCGGCACGCGGCTCACGCTGACGATCACCGCACCGGAGACGATCGGGCGGATCTACACGTACACCACGGTCAACGGCTCACTGCCCGACCCGCGGATCGAATGCCGCGCGCCGGGTGAGACGAAGGGCTCGGCGTGCTGAGGGCGCTGCTGATCGCCACCGCCCTGCTGGCCCTGGCACCGGCGCACGCGCTGGCCGGGACGTTCGCGGTCACCAACGGGACCATCGTCTACACCGGTGAGGACGGCCAGGACGAGATCGCGGCGTTCGAGACCGCGGGCACCGTGCGCTTCACGCGCTTCGGCGGCACTTCGCTCGGCGCCCCCGACGGCACGTGCACGCTCGCGCCCGGCGGCCAGAGCGTGGTCTGCCCGAAGGGCGGCGTCACCGCGGTGATCCTGAACCTCGCGGGCGGCGACGACGTCGCCGCGATCTCCCCAGCGCTGTCGATGCCGGTGATCCTCAACGGCGGCGACGGCAAGGACGGCCTGTTCGGCGGCGGCGGGTTCGACATCTTCAACGGCGGCGGCGGGGACGACAACATCGTCGCCCGCGACGGCCGCTCCGAGTCCGTCGACTGCGGCGACGGCGACGACACGGCGATCTCCGACGACGGCGACCTTCGCACCTCGTGCGAGCACATCGAGGGCGACGCCGACCTCGACGGCGTCCGCCGCCCGGCCGACTGCAACGACGCCAACCCGGCGATCCGCCCCGGCGCCACGGACATCCCGGACAACGGCGTCGACGAGAACTGCGACGGCGCCGACGCGACGAACCTCGATCGCGACGGCGACGGCGTGCCCCGGCCGCAGGACTGCGACGACAGCGACCCGGCGATCCGGCCGGGGGCGCGCGAGATCCGCGGCAACGACGTCGACGAGAACTGCGACACGAAGGTCGAGCCGTTCCCGCCGCTGCTCGGCTCGATCCCCGTGGCCTGGGACAGAGCGGGCTCGGGGACGCGCAACGTCCGCCTGGTGGCCAAGAAGTTCCTCAAGGGCGCGACGATCGAGGTGCGCTGCACGGGCGGTGGATGCCCGTCGAAGACGTTCAAGCGCACGGTGCGCCGTTCGAGCGAGAACCTGCACGCCGCGCTGGGCTCGCGGGTGCTGCGGCGCGGCGCGCGGCTCGAGGTGCGGGTGACGAGCGCGAGCCGCATCGGCCGGCTGGTCCGGTTCCGCTTCAGCAAGGCCGGCGAGCCCGACGTGGACTTCCTGTGCCTGCCGCCCGGCGGCGGCACCCGCGACTGCTGAGCTAGGTTCCGCGCATGGATGCGTACGTGCTCGGCGGCGGTGGCCAACTCGGTGCGAGCGAGGTCGGGATGCTGCGCGCGCTGATCGAGCGCGGGCTCACTCCCGACCTCGTCGTCGGCACCTCGGTCGGCGCGATCAACGGTGCGGCCATCGCCAGTGACCCGACCGTGGCGATGGTCCAGCGCCTGCAGGACACGTGGTCGGACATCGAGCGCTCGGACGTCTTCGCCGGCTCGATCATCAACCGGATCGCGACGCTCGCGCGCACGAAGACCCACCTGCACGGCAACGAGGCGCTGCGCGCCGCCCTCACCGAGGCGCTCCCGATCGCGCTGATCGAGGACCTGCCCGTGCGCTTCCAATGCGTCGCCGCCAGCATCGAACGCGCCGCCGAGCACTGGTTCGCCGCCGGCGACGTCGTCGACGCGATCCTCGCCTCGGCCGCCGTGCCGGGCATCCTGCCGCCGGTCGAGATCGGCGGCGAGCACTACATCGACGGCGGGATCGTGAACTCGATCCCGGTCGACCGGGCGGTCGAGCTCGGCGCCACGCGGATCTTCGTGATGCACGTCGGACGCCTGGACCGGCCGCTGGAGCCGCCCCGCTGGCCGTGGGAGGTCGGGCTCGTGGCGTTCGAGATCGCCCGCCGCCACCGCTATCTCGGGGACCTCGCGTCGCTGCCCGCGGGGGTCGAGATCCACATCCTGCCGACCGGCCAGCCCGAGCCGCCGAAGTACAACGACCTCTCGGCGCTGCGCTACAGGGTCAGCGCGGGTGTGGGCGAGAGCATCGAGAAGGCCCACGTGGCCTCGCTCGCCTACCTCGACGAGCGCGGGCTGTGAAGCTCCCGTCGCCGCTGATCCGCCACGGCGTCTTCGCCCCGTTGATCCTCGCCGTCGAGTTCGGGCTGATCGTCTTCGCGCCGGCGCTGGCCGTCGCATCGGCGTTGCTGTCGCTGCTCTTCGGCGGGCGCCGGCCGGTGCGGCTGCTGGCGCTGATCCTGACCTGGGCGACCACCCACATCGCCAGTGTCGGCGCGATGCTCCTGCTCGCGCGCAGCGGCACCCACACCCACTACGGCGTGATGCGCTGGTTCGTCGGGACGATCTCGCGGGCCGCGCTCCGGATCGCCCGCGTGCGGGTGGAGATCCGCGACTCCGCCGCCGCCGAGGCGGTCCTCGCCGCACGGCAGACGCCGGTGCTGGCGCTCAGCGTCCATTCCGGCGAGGGCGACTCGCTGCTCGTGCTCGACATGCTGCTGCGGCGCCACAAGCGCAACCCGCGGATCGTGATGCACCAGGCGCTCGCGCTGGACCCGCTGATCGGCATGCTCGGCAACCGGCTGCCGAACCGCTTCATCGACCCGCGTGGCGGTGACATCGAGGTCGAGATCGCCGCGATGAGCCGCGATCTCGGGCCCACGGACGCGGTGCTGATCTTCCCCGAGGGCGGCAACTTCACCACCGAGCGGCGCAAGCGGAGCATCGAGCGCCTGCTGCACCGCGGTCACACCGAGCAGGCCGAGCAGGCGGAGCGGATGACGAACCTCTCCGCGCCGCGCCCGGGAGGAGCGCTCGCGGCGCTGGAGAGCGCGCCCGACGCCGACGTCGTCTTCTTCGCCCACCATGGCTTCCCCGACGGTTTCGGCCAGGTGTGGCGCGAGCTGCCGGAGCGCACGCCGATCCTGGTCCAGCTGTGGCACGTGCCGGCCGGGGAGATCCCGGCCGGCACGGAGGACCGCATCAGTTGGCTGTTCGCCTGGTGGGAGACGCTCGACGCGTGGGTCGGCGAGCAGCGAGCGGCCCAGGCTCAGGCGAGCTCGATGGCGACCCGGCGCGCAACCGCCGCCGGCCGCGTGCGGTAGGCCTCGAACGCGACGCCGACGGCGAGCGCGGCGATCGCGGACCCGAAGATCTCGAACGTCGACTCCAGCCCGAGCGGCGTGACCAGCACGCCCGCGATGATCGCGGGGACCGAGATCGCCAGGTAGGCGACGATGTAGAAGGCCGACATGACCTCGGCGCGGTGCTGCGGCGGGATCGCGCTCGACAGCGCGCGCAGGCCGCCGAGGAAGGCGACGCCGAACCCGGCGCCACCGACGACGGCGCCGATCCAGAACAGGGCGGTCGTCTCGGTCGAGGCCGCGAGGACGATCGCGAGCATGCCCGCCGCGAGGGCGAGCGAGCCGAGCGCCGTGCCCATCCAGGGCGCGCTGCGGCCGAAGACGACCTGGGCGAGGGCGCCCGAGCCCGCCAGGGCGAAGACGCCGAGGCCGGTGACGAGGTGGTTGTCGGTGTGCAGGAGCTGGGCCGCGAGGGCCGGGCCGAGCGAGATGAACAGGCCGCCGATCGACCAGCTGGAGATCACGGCGAGCGCGGCGAGGAAGAAGGACCGGCGGACGACCGGGGGAATGCTCGGCCGCTGCGGGGTCAGCCGCGGGCGGCCCTGCGCCTCGACCGGCTCGGGCATGAAGAGCGCGCCCACGAAGGCGATCGCGAACAGGACGAAGAGGACGACGTAGGGCAGGACGCGCGGGGCGGGCGCGAGCTGGACCAGGAAGGCGGAGATGAGGATGCCGAGGCCCATGCCACCCGCGCTGACGACGCCGTTGGTCAGGCCGACGGCGGCCGGGTTGCGCTTGGGGTGCAGGTCGAGCAGCGACGCGCTGGCGGCGCCGAGGGCGAGGCCGGTGGCGAGTCCCTGGATCCCGCGGGCGATGAACAGCCACACGGTCGAGTCGGCGAGCATGAACAGCACCGACGTCGCCATCAGCGTGGCGAGGGCGGCGAGCAGGACCGGACGGCGGCCGATCTCGTCGGAGATCCGGCCGGCGAGCAGCAGCGCGGCGAGGACGCCGAAGGCGTACGTCGCGTAGATCAGCGTCAGCACGACCGGCGAGAACCCGAAGAGCTCCCGGTAGGTGCCGTAGAGGGGAGAAGGAGTGCCGGACGCGAACAGCGCGAGGCCGATCACGGCCGCGACGTGGGCGTAAGCGACGCGAGGCGTCAACGTGCGGCGTTCGGTCCTAGGTTCGATTTGCGTACTCAGCATGTCGAAGCAGACTAGCAGGCTAGGTTCTTCTGTCAAACCCAGCTATCATGAGTCGTATGGAATACCTGGACGTCGACAACTCCAACTGTTCACTCGGGCGCACCGTCGAGCTCGTGGGTCAGCCGTGGGTTGTGCTGATCCTGCGCGAGGTCGTGTGGGGCGTCCACCGCTTCAGCGACATGCAGGCGCACATGGGCGTGTCCAAGTCGGTGCTCAGCGCCCGCCTCGACCACCTCGTCGAGCACGGCGTGCTCGAGCGCCGCGACTACCAGGAGCCGGGGCAGCGCAAGCGCTTCGAGTACCACCTGACCGAGAAGGGCGCCGACCTCTACCCGGTGCTCTCCGCGCTGCGGCAATGGGGTGACAAGTACCTCGCCGGCCCCGAGGGTCCGTCGCTGCTGATCACGCACAAGGACTGCGGCGGATCGGTGGGCGTGAAGCTGATGTGCGAGCACGGGCACGAGGTGCCGCTCGCGGAGCTCGAGCGCCGGCCGGGCCCGGGCATGCGCGTCCGCGCGGCCGCCTAGCTCGTCGCCGCTTCTCGCGCGGCTTCGGCGAAGCCGGCGATCAGCGGCGTGTGCCGCGCGCTGTTGTAGGCCAGGCAGACCTGCGTTGGCGGGATGTCGGCCACCGGCACGAACGCCACGCCCGGCTGGTGGTGCGCGGCGCCGGCGACCGACAGCGGGACGAAGCTGATCGCCGCGCCCGACGCGATCACCTCGAGCTTCTCCTCGAGGTTGCTCACCGTCGGCCCCGCCGGCGCGACGTGACCGTCCGGGCGCGGGTTCTGGTTGTGGAACGCCTCCCAGGCGTCGCTCGCGTCGCGGTGCAGCACCACCGGATCCTCGGCCAGCTGCGTGATGCTGATCGACGCCTGCCCGGCGAGCGGGTGATCGGCGGCCAGCAGCGCGACGCGCTCCTCGGCGTAGAGCGGGACGAGCTCGAGCCCGCGCTCGTCGATCGGCAGGTGGACGAAGGCGACGTCGGCGGCGCCGTCGAGCAGCACCTGCGCCTGGTCCGACCAGTAGATCCGGCGCACCTGGGTCGTCACGTCGGGGCGGCGGTCGCGGAAGAGGCGGATCGCGCGGGTGACGGTCGTGTCGCCGGTGAAGAAGCCGACGGTCAGCGTCGGCCGCGCCTCCGCGGCCTGGCGGACGCGCCGTCGGGCGGCGTCGCCGGCAGCCAGCAGCGGGCGCGCCTCGTCGACCAGTTGGCGGCCCGCGCTGGTCAGGGCGACGTTGCGGCTGGTGCGCTCGAACAGCGTCACGCCCAGCTCCTGCTCGAGCTTCTGGATCTGCCGGCTGAGCACCGGCTGGGCGAGGTAGAGCCGCTCGGCGGCACGGCCGAAGTGCAGCTCTTCCGCGACGGCGACGAAGTAGCGCAGCTTGCGGAGGTCGAGATCGAGCTGGCCGGTCGGCTCAGCATCCATGTCGCGATCGTATTGATCGCGATAGCAAAGGTCTTGGACTTTCGTGCGGTTGCGCACGAAGCTCTCTCCTGTCGCCGGCACCTTCCTCGCCGGCTCTGACGAAGGAGAGAGATGCGACTGGTCACGTACCAGAGGAACGGCCTTGCCCGGTCCGGCGTCGTGCTGGGCGGCGACGTCTTCGACACCGGGTTCGCCACCACGCGTGCGGCGCTGGAGGCCGGCGCGATCGAGGCGGGGGAGCGGGTCGGCGCGCTGGACGAGCTGGAGCTCGGGGCGCCGATCACCGACCCCGACAAGATCGTCTGCCTCGGGCTCAACTACCGCGACCACGCGGCCGAGTCCGGCCTCGCGCTGCCGGCGGCGCCGATGCTGTTCGCGAAGTTCCGCAACTCGCTGACCGGGCCGGCGTCGCCGATCGTGCTTCCCGGCGTCGGCTCGCAGTTCGACTATGAGGCCGAGCTGGCGATCGTGATCGGCAGGCGCGGCAAGGCCATCGCGGCCGAGGACGCGCTCGAGCACGTCGCGGGGGCGATGGCCTTCAACGACGTCACCGCCCGTGACATCCAGCACGCGACCTCGCAGTGGATGGCGGGTAAGGCGATCGACACCTTCGCGCCCTGCGGGCCCGCGCTGGTCACGCTCGACGAGCTCGGCGACCTGCAGGACCTCGCGATCCGCGCGCGGGTCAACGGCGAGACGGTCCAGGACGGTCACACGAGCCAGATGATCTTCGGCGTCGCGGAGACGATCGCGTTCGTCTCGCGCCTGATGACGCTCGAGGTCGGCGACATCATCGCCACGGGCACGCCCGCGGGCGTCGGCATCTCGCGCTCGCCGCAGGTGCTGCTGGGAGACGGCGACGTCGTCGAGGTCGAGATCGAAGGCCTGGGCGTGCTGGCCAACCGGGTCGCGGCGCTCGTCGCCGTGGAGTCCTGATGCTGCGCGTCGGCCACGTCGGGCTGCAGGTCGCCGATCTCGAGGCGAGCGTCGCGTACGCGGAGCGGATCCTCGGGCTGCGGGTCTCCGCGCGTGAACGCGACGTGGCGTACCTCACCTGCAACGACCGCCATCACGAGCTCTCGCTGCACGCGGGCTCGCGCTCGGCGCTCGACCACATCGCGTTCGAGGTCGACCGCCAGACCTTCGCGGCGATCGAGGTGCGGGTGGACGTGATCGAGCGCGGCTCGCCCGGCGTCGCCGATGCGTTCCGCTTCCTCGCGCCCGGCGGCTTCGTGATCGAAGTCTTCCACGGCATGGCGCACGACCAGCCGCGCCACTACGACAGCGTCGCCCCGCGGCCGCTGAAGTTCGAGCACGTCACCGTCAAGTCGACGTGCAAGGACGAGCTCGAGGCCGTCCTGATCGACGTGCTCGGCCTGCGGCTCTCCGACCGCGCCGAGGACGCCGTCTCCTGGCTGCGCGCGAGCGACGAGCACCACGGCGTGAGCGTGATCGGCGCCGGCGTCGACGCGCTGCACCACTACGCGTGGCAGCTCGACGCGTTCGCGACGTTCGCGCGGGTCGGCGACCACCTGCTCCAGCACGGCGGCACGTTCCTCTGGGGGCCCGGCCACCACGGCATCGGCGACAACTACTTCTGCTACTTCCGCGACGGCGACGGCGCGGTGGTCGAGTACTCGGCGGGCATCCAGCGCATCGAGGACGAGGGGGCCTACGAGCCGCGCGTCTGGCCGGATGAGCCGCTGACCGTCAACCGCTGGGGCAACCCGGCGCCGCCGGCCGAGTTCGTCGACGCGGCAACGCCGATCGCGGTCCCGGTCGTCGCATGACCTCGTTCGCCCTCACCGGCCAGGCCGCGCTCGTCACCGGCGCGGGCCGTGGGCTCGGCCGCGCGATCGCGGGCGCCCTGGCCGCGGCGGGGGCGAACGTGACGGCGGTCGCGCGCACGGCGGCCGACCTGGAGACGCTCGACGGTTGCCGCGCGCTGCCGTGCGACGTGACCGATCCGGACGCGGTGCGCGCGCTTCCGGAGGCCGACATCCTGGTGGTGAGCGCGGGCACCAACGTGCCCGAGCCGTTCCTGGAGGTCGAGGGTGAGACCTTCGATCTGATCCTCGACCTCAACCTGAGGGCGGCGTTCTTCACCGCCCAGGCCGTCGCACGCGGGATGGCCGCCCGCGGCCGCGGGTCGATCGTCTTCGTGAGCTCGCAGATGGGCCACGTGGGCGCGGCCAACCGCACCGTCTACTGCGCCAGCAAGCACGCGCTCGAGGGCCTGACCAAGGCGCTCGCCGTCGAGCTGGCGCCCCGCGGCGTCCGCGTCAACGCCGTCGCGCCCACCTACATCCGCACGCCGATGACCGCGCCGTTCTTCGCGGACGCGGCCTTCGAATCCGCTACCGAGGCCGCGATCCCGCTCGGCCGCATCGGCGAGCCCGCCGACGTGACCGGCGCCGTCGTCTTCCTCTGCTCGCCCGCCGCGCGCCTGATCACCGGCACGAGCCTCGTCGTCGACGGCGGTTACACCGCTCAGTGAGGAGAACCCCGAATGCCTGAATATTGGAAGCGCGCCGCCGCACAGCCTGAGGCGATCACCCAAGGGGTGCGCGACACCGTCTCCGAGATCCTCCTCGCCGTCGAGCGCGAGGGCGAGCCGGCCGTCCGGCGCTACTCAGCGGCACTCGACGGCTGGTCGCCGCCGTCGTTCCGCGTCGAAACGGTCCCGGAGATCTCCGTCGAGCTGCGCGACCACATCGACGATTCTCTGACCCAGGTCCGCGGGTTCGCCGCGGCGCAGCGGGCGACGTTGCGGGACCTCGAGGTCGAGACCCTGCCCGGGATCACCCTGGGCCACCGCCACGTGCCGGTCAACGCCGTCGGGTCCTACTCGCCGGGCGGCAAGTACCCGCTGATCGGCTCCTCGATCATGACCGTGGCGGTCCCCAAGGTGGCCGGCGTGGCGCGGGTCGTCGCCTGCGCGCCGCCGCGGGGCGGGCAGGGCATCCACCCGCCGCAGCTCTACGCGATGCTGGCGTCCGGGGCCGACGAGGTCTATTGCTTCGGCGGGGTCCAGGCGCTCGCGGCGATGGCGTTCGGGATCGACGGCCTGGAGCCGGTCGACATGATCGTCGGGCCCGGGAACGCGTACGTCGCCGAGGCCAAGCGCCAGCTCTTCGGACCGGTCGGGATCGATCTGATCGCGGGCCCGTCGGAGATCCTCGTGCTCGCCGACGAGAGCGCCGACCCGGATCTCGTCGCCGCCGACCTGCTCGGGCAGGCCGAGCACGGGCCGACGTCGCCGGCGATCCTCGTCACGGACTCGCTCGACTTCGGCGTCGCGGTCCGCGACGCGGTCGAGCGCTGGCTGCACACGTGGCCGACGGCCGAGGTCGCGGGCGCCGCCTGGCGCTCGCGCGGCGAGATCGTGGTGTGCGAGGACTACGCGGAGATGGCGCGGGTGAGCGATCAGTACGCGCCCGAGCACCTCGAGGTGCAGACCCGCGACGACGCGTGGTTCGAGGCCCACCTGACTAACTACGGCTCGCTGTTCGTCGGCGAGCGCGCCACGGTCGCCTACGGCGACAAGGCGATCGGCGTCAACCACGTGCTCCCGACCGAGCGCGCCGCCCGCTACACGGGCGGCCTGTGGGTCGGCAAGTTCCTCAAGACGCTGACCTACCAGCGGCTGACCGACGCGGGCACGGCGCGAATCGCGCCCGTCGTGGCGGCGATCTGCGATGCCGAGGAGATGCACGGCCACGCGATCACCGCGCGGCTGCGGATGGCGCGGGTGCCGGCATGAGGCTCTGGGACGCCAACTGGATGCAGGTCGAGGCCTATCTGGAGCGCGACGACCGCGTGGTCGTCCCGCTCGGCTCGACCGAGCAGCACGGCGTGCTCTCGCTCGGGACCGACGCGATCCTCTGTGAGCTCGCCGCCGCCGAGGCCGCCGCGCCGCTCGGCATCCCGGTGCTGCCGGCGCTGCCGTTCGGCCTCACGCCGACCTTCACCGCCTACCCGGGCACGATCAACCTGCGCGAGGAGACGTTTCTGGCGCTCGTGCGCGACGTGATCGACTCGCTGCTGGAGCAGGGCTTCCGGCGCGTCCTGCTGGTCAACGGGCACGGCGGGAACCTGCCGGCGCAGCGGCTGGCGGAGGAGTACGAGTCGGTGCGCTTCCACTCCTGGCTGATCGACCCGGAGATCTGGGGGCTGGCGGGGGAGATCGACGACGTCGGGCACGCGTCGTGGGTGGAGAACTTCGCCGCGGTGCGGCTGCCGGGCGTGGAGATGCCGGCGGGGCGCAAGCCGGTCGTCGCCTTCGCGGGCGTTTCAGACCCGGCCGCGGTGCGGGAGCTGCTCGGCGACGGGCCGTCCGGCGGCCCGTACCAGCGGCCGGAGGAGGACACGCGGCGGGTGTGGGACGCCGCGGTGGAGCTGTTGAGAGAGCGGCTGGAATGGAGCGAGCGATGATCTATGACGTCGTCCAGGTCGGGATGGGGCCGGTGGGGCTCACGATGGCGGCGCTGACGGCCCAGGCGGGCCATTCGGTCGCGGTGATCGAGCGCCATCAAGGGCTCTACGGCCTGCCGCGGGCCGGCCACATCGACCATGAGATCGTCCGGATCCTGCAGTCGCTGGACTGCGAAGGCCCGGTGCTCGCCGACTCCTATCCCACGCTCGACTACCGCTGGGTCAACGGGGCGGGGGAGACCCTGCTCGAGTTCGACTGGGGCGCGAAGGCGGTCTCGGGTTACAACTCCGACTACATGCAGTACCAGCCGGTGCTCGAGGACGCGCTGGCGTCGCGGGTGCGGGCGGCCGCCGAGGTGACCGTCCTGAGCGGGTGGGAGGCGGTCGCGTTCGAGGAGCACGACGACCACGTCGAGGTCGTCGTGCGCAAGACCGTCTACGAGCCCGGCAACCCGCGGCCGATCGTGACCGACGAGGAGCGCGTGCTGCGTGGGCGCTACCTGATCGGCGCCGACGGGGCGTCGTCCACGGTGCGCCGCTGGCTCGGCATCGAGCGCTCAGATCTCGGCTTCAACGAGCGCTGGCTGGACGTCGACGCGCGGATGAAGCGGCCGCTGACCTTCGACTTCGACTGCGGCCAGATCTGCGATCCCGCCCGGCCGATCACGGTGCTGCCGCTCGGGAAGCGCCACCGCCGCTGGGAGTGGGCGCTGCTGCCGGGGGAGACGGTCGAGGAGCTCGAGAAGCCCGAGACGGCGTGGCGGCTGCTCGCGGATCTCGGGCTGGGCCCGGACGATCTCGAGATCGTGCGCCAGCTCGTGTACACGTTCGAGGCGCGCACGGCTGAGCAGTGGCGCCGCGGGCGGACGTTCCTGATCGGCGACGCCGCCCACACGATGCCGCCGTTCATGGGCCAGGGCATGTGCAGCGGGATGCGCGACGCCAAGAACCTGGTCTGGAAGCTCGACCTGGTGCTCCGCGGGCTCGCGTCGGATGCGCTCCTGGATACGTTCGAGGAGGAGCTGCGGCCCTACGTGCTCGACTGGACGGTGATCTCGCTCGAGGCGGGGCGGGTGCCGTGCATCACCGACGTGGACGCCGCCGCCGAGCGCGATCAGCGGTTCCGCGACGGCTTCCGCCCGCCGCTTCCGGACTTCCCGCAGGTGCGCCACGGCGTGATCGCCGCCGCTCCGTGTGCGGGTGAGCTGTCGCTGCAGGGGCGGGTCGACGGCGAGCTGTTCGATCGCGCGCACCACGCCGCCGGCCGCTGGCAGGTGCTCAGCACCGTCGCCGACCCGCGCACGGTGTTGCGCGCGGGGCAGGTCGAGTTCCTGGAGTCGCTCGGCTGCGTCTTCGCCCACGTCGGCGGGGAGTACGCCGACCATTTCGCCGTGCGCGGGATCGAGGTCTCGATCGCCCGCCCGGACTTCTACGTCTTCGGCGCCGCGCCCACCTTGGCCGAGCTGCCGGCCCTCGTCGACGACCTCGCAGCGCGGCTGCGCGTTCCCGTCGCCGTCTAAATCCATCGGAGGAGAGAGATCATGCGTGCATTCGTCGCCGTGCTGGCGGCTGGGCTGACCCTGGCCGCGTGCGGCTCGTCAAGCGACACCAAGAGCGCCGCGCCGGCGTCCGGCGGCGCCAGCGCGACCGTCACCGACACCGTCAGCACCGCGATGGCGCCGGTGCAGAAGTTCGCCGCCGCCGGCGATGCCGTGAAGGCACCCACGGGCAAGCGCGTCGTCGCGATCACCTGCAGCTCGCAGGGCTACGGCTGCGTGCAGGGCGGGATCGGCGTGCAGGAGGCGGGCAAGGTGCTCGGGTGGAACGTCACCGTCGCCGACGGCAAGGGCGATCCCGCGACGTGGAACAGCGCGATCCAGCAGGCCGTGACGGCCAAGGCGGACGGCATCGTGCTGCTCGCGGTCGACCCGCAGCTCGTGGCGGGCGCGCTGGCCAAGGCCAAGGACGCGGGCATCCCGGTCGTGTCGACCTTCATCCCGAAGCTCGGCTCGGCGACCGTGGACGGCTATGCGTCCACCGACCACGCGCTGGGCGGGAAGATCCTCGCCGACTGGATCATCAAGGACTCCGGCGGCAAGGCCAAGGTCCTGATGCTCGACGAGAAGGCCTTCCCGGAGCTGGTCAAGCGCAACACCGCGCTGCTGGACGAGCTCAAGGCCGCCTGTCCCGGGTGCACGGTGTCAGACACCGTCGAGTTCAACATCGGCACGATGGCGCAGCAGCTCGCGGGCGCCGTCACCTCCTCGCTGCAGCGCCATCCGGACGTCGGGTACGTGGTCGCGCCGTTTGACTCGAGCGGCATCTTCGCGGGGCAGGGCATCCGGTCGGCCGGTAAGGCGGGCACGGTGAAGATGGTCGGCGCCGAGGGCGACCCGAACGGCATCCAGGGCGTCCAGACCGGCGGCCAGGCGGTCGACCTCGCCACCGTTCCGCCGTGGGGCGGCTGGGCTGCGGTCGACCTGCTCGTCCGCCACATGGCCGGCTCGCCGGTGCAGAACGCGGTGTTGCCGCAGCGGCTGTTCGACAAGTCCAACGTGCCATCGGGCAAGGGCTGGACCGGCGATGTCGACTACCAGGCCGCGTACAAGGAGCTCTGGGGACGGTGAGCGAGCTCGCCCTCGAGATCCGCGGGCTGAGCAAGGCGTTCGGTGGGGCGCAGGCGCTGTCCGGGGTCGATCTGACGCTGCGCCGGGGCGAGATCCACGCGCTGCTCGGGGAGAACGGCGCCGGCAAGTCGACGCTGATCAAGATCCTCGCGGGCGTGGTCGCGCGGGACGCGGGGACGATCGTCGCCGGCTCCGGGCTCGCGTTCGTCCACCAGGACCTCGGCCTGATCGACGAGCTCAGCGTGGCCGAGAACATCGCGCTCGAGCTCGGGTACACGCGGCGGCGCGGGCTGATCTCGTTCGCCGCGACGTCGGCGCGGGTCGCCGCGCTGCTGGAGTCCGTCGGCGTCGACGTCTCGCCGTCGGCGCTGGTCGGGTCGCTCGCGCAGGACCAGAAGGTGATGGTCGCGGTGACCCGCGCGGTCTCGGCGGGCGCGGGCGCGATCGTGCTCGACGAGGTCTCCTCCTCGCTGCCCGCACCGGAGATGGCGCGGCTGGCGGCGTCGCTGCGCGCGGCGCGGAAGTCGGGCGTCGCCTACATCTACGTCACCCACCGGCTCGAAGAGGTCTTCGACCTCGCAGACCGCGTCACGGTGCTGCGCGACGGTCGCCGGGTCGCGACCGCCGACGTCGCCGACGTCTCGCACGACGGGCTCGTCTCGTGGATCCTCGGCGACGCGTTGGAGCCGGCGGTGCGCGAGGAGCGCCCGTTGGGAGAGGTTGCCCTGCGGGTCGACGGCGCCGTCTCGTTCGACGTGCGCGCGGGCGAGATCCTCGGCGTCTGCGGCCTGATCGGCTCGGGCTCGCGGGACGTCGCGCGGGTGCTGGGCGGCGCCGCCTCAGGAGACTGCTCGGCGACACTCCACGATCACGAGCTGCCCCTCGGAGATCCGTACGCGCTGGCCCAGGCGGGCGTAGCGTACGTGCCCGGGGATCGGGTTCGCGAGGGCGCCGTGCTCGATCTCGCGGTGCGCGAGAACCTGTTTCTCGCCCGCCGGCCGCGGGGCGAGCGGGCTGCCGCGGCGGAGCTCGTGCGGCGCTTCGACGTGCGTCCGCGCGACGCGGTCGAGCGGCCGCTCGCCTCGCTCAGCGGCGGCAACCAGCAGAAGGTGATCTTCGCCCGCGCACTGCACGCCAAGCCGCGGCTGCTCGTGCTCGACGACCCGACCGCGGGCGTCGACGTCGGCTCGCGCCTCGCGCTCCACGGGTTCCTGCGCGAGTGCGCCGCCGACGGTGCCGCGATCGTGCTCGCCTCGACGGACTTCGAGGAGATCGCCGCGGTCGCCGATCGCGCGCTGGTCATGCGCCACGGGCGCGTCGCCGACGAGCTGTCGCGCGACCAGCTCACCGCGGAGCGCCTCGCGCGCGCCGCGTACGGAAGCTCGAACTTGACGGAGGTGACGCTGTGAGTACCGCCCTCGCCCCGCCCGTGACGCGGGACACCGGCCGGCTGAAGCGCCTCGGCGCCGCGGCGGGCCAGAAGTACGCGCTGATCGTGGTCTTCGCCGCGATCGTCGGGCTCTTCAGCCTGCTCAACCCCGAGATCTTCCCGACCGTCGCCAATGCGCAGACGATCGCGTCCACGCAGGCGACGGTCGCGCTGCTGGCGCTGGCGGCGATGCTGCCGCTGGTCGTCGGCCAGTTCGACATCTCGATCGGCTACCAGTTCGGGCTCGCGCAGGGCCTCTGCGCGCACCTGATCATCAACGAGGGCGTGCCCGCCGGCGCCGCGATCCTCGTCACGCTCGCCGCCGGGCTGCTGATCGGCCTCGTCAACGGCGTCCTGGTCGCCAAGGTCAAGCTCAACTCGTTCGTGGCGACGCTCGGCGTCGGCATCCTCGTCCTCGGCCTCACGCAATGGCTGACCAAGGACGTGACCATCACCGGCGCGCTGCCGGCGCTGTTCACCGACCTCGGGCGCAATTCCGTGCTCGGGGTGCCGCTGCCGTTCGTCTACGTGCTCGTCGCGTGCGCGGTGCTGTGGCTCGCGCTGGAGTACACGCCGTGGGGGCGCGAGTGCTACGCCACCGGCGGCAACGACCGCGCGGCGCTGCTGGCGGGGGTGCGCACCGAGCGGCGCACCGTCCAGGTGTTCGTCTTCGCCGCGCTGCTGGCGGCGCTGTCGGGATGCCTGAGCGTGATGATCCTCGGCGCGTCGTCGCCGACGGTCGGCCTCGGCGCGCTGCTGCCGGCCTTCGCGGGCGCGTTCCTGGGCGCGACCTCGATTCGCCCGGGGCGTTTCAACGCGATCGGCACTTTGATCGCCGTCTACCTCGTGGCGACCGGCATTACCGGGCTGCAGCAGGAGGGCGCGCAGCCGTTCGTGCAGCAGCTCTTCAACGGCGCGGCGCTGCTGATCGCGGTCACGCTCGCGCGGCTCTCGCGGAAGTCGGCATGACCGTCTGTCCGTACGACCCGCTGTCACCGGAGCAGCTGCGCGACCCGTATCCGGCGTGGGCCCAGCGCCCGCCGGTGTTCTACGACGAGCAGCTCGGCCTCTGGTCGGTCACCGGCTACGACGAGGTGCTCGCGGTCCTGCGCGACACCGCCACGTTCTCGTCGGCCGACGCGTTCGCCCTGCGCGGGTTCCCGCGGCCACGAATGCTCGTGGCCAAGGACCCACCGGAGCACACGCAGCTGCGCAAGCGCATGCAACGCGCGTTCACCCCGCGAAGAGTGACGGAGCTGGAGCCGTTCATCGTCGCGACCTGTCACGAGCTGGCCGAGGCGTTGCGGGCGGACCTGATGGCGGAGTACGCGAACGCGCTCCCGCTGCGGGTGATCACCAAGATCCTCGGCTTCGAGGCGTCCGAGGGGCCGGAGCTGCGGCAGTGGACGGAGGACTTCCTCGTGCTCGCCACGCCCGCCGCGGGGTCGGAGGACGGGGGAGACCCAGCGCGGATCGCCCGGATGCGGGCGGTGATGGCCCGGACTCACGCCTTGATCGAGGCGCGCCGCGTCGACCCGCGCGACGATGTGATCTCCGTCCTGGCCGCGCCCGACCTGGATCACGAGGACGTCGTCACGCTGGCGCTCGAGCTGGTGATCGCCGGCAACGACACGACCGCGAACCTGATCGCGCACATGGTCGCGTTCCTGCTCGAGGATCGCGCGCGCTGGGAGCGCGTGCGGGCGGACCGGTCGCTGGTCCCGGTGGCGGTCGAGGAGACGCTGCGCCGGCGCGGGTCGAGCAAAGGCCTCTTCCGCCGCGCGACCCGCGACGTCGTGGTCGGCGGCGCTGAGATCGCGGCCGGTGACATCGTCCACGTGCTGTTCGCGGCCGCCAACCACGACCCGGCGCGGTTCCCCGCTCCGCGCGACTTCGACCTCGATCGCCCGAAGCAGGACCATCTCGCCTTCGGCCGCTGGACGCACTTCTGCCTCGGCGCGCCGCTCGCGCGGCTTGAGGCGCGGGTGGCGCTCGACGTGCTGCTCGACCGTCACCCGGGCCTGCGGGCGGTCCCTGACCAGCCGCTGGACTACGCCCCGACGCTCACGACGCAGACCTTGGAGAAATTTCTCGTCGAAGTGCGATGAGTTTTCGGGAGGAGGGCGGTCATAGAGGGCATGAAGCGCACACACCGCAATGGGGACCGCGCCAGCCGCGACGACGATCCTCCTCCCGTCACTTCACGCCACTGGAATCTCGGCTCGAAGCTGCGTCCCGCGGCCGGCCGGGCTCTCCAGCGTGAGGGTGCCGTCCAGGGCCGCGACGCGGTCCGCCAGCCCTCGCAGACCTGAGCCGTTCGCCGTATCGGCTCCGCCGACGCCGTCGTCGGCCACCTCGATCGTCACCCGGTCATCATCACGCCACACGGCCACCGACGCGTGGGTCGCGCGCGCGTACTTGGCGACGTTCGCCAGCCCCTCGGAAACGACGAAGTAGGCGGCGGACTCGACCGGCTCCGGAAGCCGGCCCGCACAGGCCGCCTCGACCGTCACCGGCACCGGTGCGCGCTGCACGAGCGTCTGCACCGCGGCCTCGAGCCCCCGCTCCGTCAGCACGGCAGGGTGGATCCCGCGCGCCAGTTCGCGCAGCTCCGCCAGGCTGGTCTTCAGTTCGTCCTGCGCCTGGTCGAGCAGGATCGCCAGCTCCCCGTCGTCCCCGGCGCGGTTGCGCGCCATCCGCAGCGTCAGCGCGAGCGCGACCAGCCGCGACTGCGCGCCGTCATGCAGGTCGCGCTCCAGCTTGCGCCGGGCCGCGTCCCCTGCCGCGACGACGCGGGAGCGCGACGCCCGCAACTCCTCCATCCGCTCGTGCAGCTCCGCGTCCAGGTGAGAGATCCGGCTCCGCGTGAGCCCGACGATGAACGCGAACGGCATCAGCCCGGTCGTGACGAACGCGCCCCACCAGGCCGACTCGCTGCCGGCCGTCTGCGCGACCGTGACCAGCGCGAACGTCAGCAGCGCGAACGTGTAGACCGGCGTCAGCTGGATGCGCTCGAACGGGTCCGCCGCCCGCCAATACCGCGCCGAGCGGACCGCCACGACGACGAAGAGGATGCTGTAGAGCACGCCGCCGACCGCCCGGCCCGGTAGGAAGGCGAGCGGGAAGATCACGTAGCCGGCGACCACGATCGCGGTGTCGGCGCGCGGCCTGAGCCGCCCCTCCGGGAACGCGATGCCGAGGTGCAGGAACACGGCGCCCCACAGCCCGGCCGTGACCCGCGCGTAGTCGTGCAGGAACTCGCTGTCGGCGTTGACGAGCGTCGAGTTGAACCACGCGAAGCCGAGCAGCACCATCAGCCGGCCGGTCCCGTTCTCGGGCCGGCGGCTCCACGCGTATAGCCCGGTCCCGACCGCGCTCCAGCCGACGAGTGGGCCCGCGATCGCCCAGGCGAGGTTGGAGTCGACCCGGTCGCTCGCGAGCGCGACCAGCGCCGACGCCACCCCGCACGCCACCGCGGCGAGCGCGACGGCAAGGGTCCGGGCGGGCGTCATCGGGCGAGGCAAGGGGTCATTCATCGGCGCCTACCCGCATCATGGCGGGACGCCCGGCGGGTGCGTCGCGCTTACTTCACGGTGAACGCCGCGCTACGCGAGGACGCGCCGGCGCTCAGCGTCAGCGTGTACTTGCCCGCGGCGAGGTTCTTGCCGCCCTGCTTGCGGGTGAGCGCGAAGGACCCGTTGCCGGACTTCGCACGGCGCGAGACCTTGGCCAGCGAGGTGCTCGCGCACGCTTTGGCCCCGGTGCAGCGGATCACGTAGGTGACATGGGCGTCGGCGCTGAGCGTGTAGCTGACCTTGGCGGGCTGCTTGCTCGTGACCGCGCCGGTGATCTTGAGCGTCTTGACGAGCGCGGGCGCGGGCGTAGGCGGGCCGGCCGTGGGGGCCGGGGTGGGTGTGGCGACGGGGGGCGTGGGGGCGACCGGCGGGTCGGGGGTGGGCGCGGGCGGGGCGGTCGGGCCCGGCGTCGGCGTGGGCACCGGGGCGGGCGTGGGTGCGGGACCCGGCGTCGCGGTCGGGATCGGCGTCGGCGTGGCGGTCGCGGTCGGCGTCGGCGTGGCGGTCGGGATCGGCGTCGGCGTGGCGGTCGGGATCGGCGTCGGCGTGGCGGTCGCGGTCGGCGTCGGCGTGGCGGTCGCGGTCGGCGTCGGCGTGGCGGTCGCGGTCGGGATCGGCGTGGCGGTCGCGGTCGGCGACGGTGTCGCCGTGGGCGTCGGCGTCACCGACGCCTCCAGTGCGGCGAGCGCCCGCGCCGCGTTCAGCCGCCCGCCCGTCAGCGCGAGCCCGCTGTAGGCCGGCTTCACGTCGACCGAACCCAGCAGCGCGGCCTTGAGCTGCGCGGCGGTCGCGGCCGGCTCGTCCGCCGCCAGCAGGGCGGCAGCGCCGCTCACGTGCGGTGCCGCCATCGACGTGCCGTTGGCGTACCCGTACGTGCCGTTGATCGTCGTGGAGACGATGAACGAGCCCGGGGCGAAGAGGTCGACCGCGGTCGCGCTCACGTTGGAGAAGTCCGAGCGGTGCTCCTGGTTGTCGTTGGACGCCACGCACACCAGGTTCGGCGCGGACGAGTTGCACGGCATGTACAGGGCGGCGTCGTCGGTGCTGTTGCCGGCCGACACGACGTAGAGCGTGTTCGGGTGGGCGTTCATCACGTCGGTGATGTACTGCGAGGTTCCGAGCCCGCCGAGCGAGGCGTTGACGACATCCACGCCGAGCGTCCCGGCATAGTCGAACGCCTGCCCGATCACGCTCGACGACGCCGTGGTGTTCGGCGCGCCGAAGATCTTCACCGGCAGGACCTTGGCCTGCGGGGCGACGCCCGCGACGCCGATCCCGTTGTCGGCCAGCGCCGCGACCGTCCCGGAGACGTGGGTGCCGTGGAAGTTGCCCTCGGACTCCTGCGTGTTGTCGTTGTTGACGAAGTCCCAGCCCTGCCAGTCGTCGACGAAGCCGTTGTGGTCGTCGTCGACGCCGTTGGTCTCCTTGCCGCCGCCTCGCTCGCCCGGATTGCCGGTCCACTGGCCGGCGAGGTCGGGGTGCGTCGTCTCGACGCCCGTGTCGACCACCGCGACCGTCGCGCCCGCCCCGCGGGTGGTGGCCCAGGCCTCGGGCCCGTCGATGTCCGCGTCCGGCGTCCCGGCGGTCCAGACCGTCTGCCCGACGTTGCTCAGCCCCCACTGGTTGACGAACTGGGGGTCGTTGGAACCCGGCGCGACCTGCACGTCCGGCTCGGCATAGATGACGTCCGGGTTGTCGTTGAGCGCGTCCAGCGCCTCGTCGACCTCACCCGGCCGCGCCGTCACGACCTCGGTGTTCGGGAGCGCGAGCGTCCCATCGAACGCCACGTCGGCGTCGTCGCGCACCGCCGCGCGCTCGGCGCGATCCAGCCCCGGCACCCGCTTGACGATGATCGCGTCGTCGGCCGACGCCACGGCCGGGAACGCGAGAGCAGCGACCAGCATGCCGAGGGCGAACGAGATGCGCACACCCCAGTCGTCGACCGGGATGTTCCCCACCTGAACACTCGCGCGGTCACTGGCCGAACGTCAGATCGGCGTGGATCGCGCCGTCGAGCACCGATCGTGCGAGCCGATCGCCCAGCAGCGGCCCGAACTTCATGAGGTTCGCGCCGGTGAACGCCGTGACCCGGCCCGTCCGCAGCGCGAGGAAGCCGTCGCCGTGGGCGTCGAGCCACGGCGCGAACAGCGACACGCACTCGACCCGGTCGACCACCGGCAGCGGCACCATCGCCGGCGCAGCCGCTTGGTCGTGCATCCCGACCGCGAACCGGCCGGTGCTCCCGATCGGGCACCCATACAGCTCCGCCGAGATCACGCACGGGGCCGCCGCCCCCGCGTCGTACGTCAGCCGGACGTGGGGCTCGGTCCTCAGCTCGAAGTCGAGCTCGGGAACGAGCGCCTGCGTCCCGAGCCCGGCGCACACGAGCACCGCGTCCGCGTCGAGCGCCTCGAGGTCGGTGACCGTCTCGCGCCGGATCGTCACGCGGGCCGCGAGCGCGTCCAGCGCGCGCCGGATCCGCAGCGCCCCCGCCAGCGGATCCCACAGCCCGCCGCCCCACGCGTAGTCGAAGAACGGCAGCCGCTCCCGCACTTCCCCGGCGGTCAGCTCCTGAGCCGGCGCCCCTGCCGCCTGCATCGCCGCGGCGCGAAGGTCGACTTTCTCGACTACAGCACGAGAAACTCGACGCTCGTTGCGCGCGACGATCAAACCCTCCTCGCCGAGTAGCCGGCCCGCGCCGAGCGAGCGCTCCCACGCGAGCCACCCCGCGCGCGCCTCCAGCGCCAGCGCGCACAGCCGCGGCGACGCGTGGGCGATCCGGAAGATCCGCGCCAGGCCGGCGGATTGACCCGCGCCGACACGCTCGGCCTCGTACACGACGACCCGCGCGCCGCGACGCTGCAGCGCATCGGCCGCGGCCAGCCCGCAGATCCCCGCACCCACGATCGCGACGTCCATCCGCCCGCATCGTAGGGTTGGGGCGCGTGGCGGACCTGCAGGAGATCGTCGACGACCTGGAAGCCGAGATCCGGCGGCCGATCTCGGTCGAGGACCGGCGCTGGCGCCTGCTCGCCCACAGCGCCCAGCCCGACGAGGCCGACGCCGTCCGCCGCTCGTCGATCCTGACCCGGGAGACGTCCCCGCCGGTCGCCGCCTGGCTGGACGGACTCGGCCTGCAGCGAGCGAGGGACCTGGTCGACGTCCCCCGCAACGACGAGCTCGGCATGACCCGGCGCGGCTGCCTGCCGATCCGCCACGGCGACGTGCTGCTCGGATTCCTGTGGGTGATCGTCGGCGACCGCCCGCTCACCGACGCCGAGCGTGCCGGCCTGCAGCGCGGCGGGGAGGAGGTGGCGGCGAACCTCTGGGCGCGCCACCGGGCCGCCGACGACCGGCGCCGCCGCACGACCGAGCTGCTCGAGCGCCTCTTCGCCGGCGATGCCCGCGCGCCCCAGGACCTCGCCGCGACCCTTCGCTGGCCCGAGCGCGGCGCCTACGTCGTCGCGGTCTGCGAGGGCGACGACACCATCGCCGAACGCCTGCGCCGGACCCGCGCGGCCTTCGACGTCGCCGCCCTGGAGCGCGGCGACCGAGTCACGATCCTGATCCGCGAGCCCGCCGCGGTACAGAACGCGCTGAACGTACGGAACGGCGGTCTGAGTGCGCCCTTTACGGATCTCAAGGACGCGCCAGCCGCCCGCCGTCAGGCCGAGACCGCCGCGCTGTGCGCCCGCGCGCAACCGAATCTCGGCCCTGTCGCCGCCTACGACCAGCTCGGCAGCTGGGCGATGATCGCCGAGCTCTGGAGCGCCGCGGACCACCCGGGACCGCTGCCCGCGATCCTCGCGCTCGTCGAGCACCGCCGCGGCGATCAGCTTGTCGAGGCGCTCGAAGGACTGCTCGATCACGGAGGCGACGTCGCCGACGCCGCCAAGCGGCTCAACATGCACCGCGCCACGCTCTACCGCCGTCTGCAGCGGGTGGAAGAGATCACCGGCCTCGACCTGCAGAAGGGCGACGACCGCCTGCTCGCCCACCTCGGACTCAGGCTCCACCGGTTGAACGCGACAACTGTCGCACCCCCGCCGCGATAACCGCGACTGAACCCCTCTGGGACCCGCGGCCCCGGGAAACGAGCATTCCCGCCATGGCCGCAACGACCCAGGAACGCATGGACGACCTCGAAGGTCCGATCATGCGGATCGGCACCGATCTCGCCACCAGGATGCCGCGTCCCCGTGCCGTTTCGACGGCCCGGGTCGAGCGGCGCATGCAAGAGCTGATGATGAGCGACCCCGCACTGCGCGCGGCGCTCTTCCGCTTCGTCGACGTCCGCCCGGCGTGCGCGACACCCGCCGACGTCACCCGCCACCTGCACGAGCTGCTCGCCGAGGCTGAGGATTCCCGCCTCGCCGGCCGCGCCGCCACCATCACCGGCCGCAAGCTCGCCTCTCGCCCGGTGGCCGCGATCGCCGCCACGGGCGTCAAGCAGATGGCCCAGCGTTTCATCGTCGGCGCCGACGCCAAGGACTCGCTGCCCACGATCACCGGCCTGTGGAAGAACGGCGTCGACGCCACCGTCGACCTGCTCGGCGAGGCGACTGTCAGCGAGGCCGAGGCCGACCGGTACATGCAGCGCTGTGAGGACGCCCTCCGGACCCTCGCGCAGGCCGCGAAGCAGTACCCGAACCGCGACGTCAACCTCTCGGTCAAGGTCTCCGCGCTCACGCCGCTCCTGCGCAACCCGATGGCGCCCGAGCGCGGCATCGAGGGCGCCCGCCCGCGCCTGCGCCACCTGCTCACCGTCGCCCGCGACGTCGGCGCCCACCTGCACGTCGACATGGAGTCCTTCGACACCCGCGAAGCGATCACCCGCCTCACGCTCGACCTGTTGTCGCAGCCCGAGTTCGCCAACGGCCCGTCCGCCGGCATCGTCCTGCAGGCCTACCTCGTCGACTCCCCGGAGTACCTCGACGAGCTCATCGCCTGGGCCAAGGCCACGCCGCGCAAGCACCCCTTCACGATCCGCCTGGTCAAGGGCGCCTACTGGGACCACGAGGTCGTCCAGGCGGCGCAGAACGGCTGGGCGCCGCCGGTCTTCACCGACCGCCGCGAGTGCGACCGCAACTTCGAGAAGCTGACCAAGGTCCTGATCGACAACGCCGGCCCGATCCGCGTCGCGATCGCGTCCCACAACCTCCGCTCGATCTCTGCCGCCGCGGCCTACGCGGACTCGCGCAGCGTCGGCAATGACCTCCTCGAGTTCCAGATCCTGCGCGGCCTCGGTGACGACACGCAGGCCGCGATCGCCGCCACCGGCCGGCGCGTGCGCTGCTACTGCCCGGTCGGCGACCTCGTCGCGGGCATGGCGTACCTCGTCCGCCGCCTGCTGGAGAACACCGCCAACGACTCCTTCCTCGCCGCCGCGGCCAGCGGCACGACCACCGCCCAGCTCCTGGAGGCTCCCTAAGCCATGTTCCGTAACGAACCGCTGCTCGAGCTGCGCCGTGAGTCCGTCCGCCGCGAGGCCCTGGACGCGCTCGCGACGCTGGACGCAAAGCTCCCGCTCGAGGTCCCGATGCTGATCGGCGAGGCCGTCGTCACCGGCCGCCAGATGGCCTCGGTCGACCCTTCGATGCCCACGCGCATCGTCGCCCACGCCCACGAGGCGACCGAGCAGCACGTCAAGGACGCGATCGCCAGCGCCGAGACGGGTCACCGCGCGTGGTCGCGCAAGCCGGCCGCCGAGCGCGCAGCCGCGCTCTCCCGCGCCGCCGGCATCCTGCGCAACCGCCGCCTCGAGCTCGCCGCCCTCGCCGTCCGCGAGGCCGGGAAGCCGTGGGCCGAGGCCGACGCCGACGTCTGCGAGGCGATCGACTTCCTCGAGTACTACGCCCAGGGCGCGCTCGCGCTCGGCGCCGGCCGCGAGCTGCTGCAGCTGCCGGGCGAGCGCAACGCGATGCGCTACGTCGCCCGCGGCGTCACCGGCGTGATCGCGCCGTGGAACTTCCCGCTGGCGATCGCGGCCGGGATGGTCAGCGCCGCGCTCGCGACCGGCAACGCCGTCGTGCTGAAGCCGGCCGAGCAGACCCCCGCGTGCGCCAAGGCCGTCGTCGACGCGCTGCACGCCGGCGGCGTCCCGCTCGACGCGCTGCACCTGCTGCCCGGCGGGGATGAGGCGGGCAAGGCGCTCGTCGCCGACCCGCGCATCCACACGATCGCGTTCACCGGCTCCTGCGCCGTCGGCCTCCAGATCCTCGAGCGCGCGGCCAAGGTCGTTCCGGGTCAGCGCCATCTGAAGCGCGTCATCGCCGAGATGGGCGGCAAGAACGCGGTCATCGTCGACTCCGACGCCGACCTCGACGACGTCGTCCCCGCGCTGCTGAAGTCCGCGTTCGCGTTCGCGGGCCAGAAGTGCTCCGCGGCCTCCCGCGCGCTGGTCCACCAAGCGATCGCCGACGAGCTCGCCGAGCGCATGGCCGGCGCGATCACCACGCTGCGCGTCGGCCCCGCGGCCGACTTCGGCACCGACGTCCCGCCCGTGATCGACGTCGCCGCGCAGCAGAAGATCCAGCGCTACATCGACTCCGCCACCCCGCTGGCGCAGGCCACGACCCGCGACGACGGCTTCTACGTCGCCCCGACGATCTTCGCCGGCCTGCCGTCCGACTCCCGGGTCATCCAGGAGGAGATCTTCGGCCCGGTCCTCTCCCTGGAGACGGTCACGAGCATCGAGCACGCCTGCGACCTCGTCGACGCCTCGAACTTCGCCCTCACCGGCGGCCTGTTCTCCCGCTCCCCGCGCACGATCGAGTACGTCAGCGAGCGCACCCCGGTCGGCAACCTCTACGTCAACCGCGAGATCACCGGCGCGATGGTCGCCCGCCAGCCCTTCGGCGGCGGCAAGCTCTCCGGCACCGGCCCCAAGGCCGGCGGCCCGGACTACCTCCTGCAGTTCGTCGAAGCCCGCGCGGTCACGGAGAACACCGTCCGCCACGGCCTCGTCGTCTGAACTTAAACGCCACCTAAGGGGCCAGACCCCTTATCTCGCCTTTAGGTCACGACCCGTAGCGAGAACCTCGTTGCGCGGCCGAAAGCGACGTAAAGGGAACCTAAGGGGTCTGGCCCCTTAGGTGGGCTTTAGATCGCGGTGCGGCCGCCGTCGACGGCGACGGTCGCGCCGGTCATGTAGGACGCGGCCGGGGAGACGAGGAAGGCGACGACTTCCGCGATCTCCTCGGGCTGCGAGGCGCGGTGCATCGCGGTGGTCTCGCCGAGGGCGCGGATGAACTCCGGGCCGGAGGGCGTGGGGGTGTAGACGGGGCCGGGGGCGATCGCGTTCACGCGCACACCCGCCGCGCCGTACTCGTTCGCCCACGAGCGGGTGAAGCCCTCGAGCGCGAGCTTGGTCGCGCCGTAGGCGGCGCCGCCGGCCATGCCGACGCGGGCGGCCATGCTCGAGACGCTGACGATCGCGCCGTGGCCGCGCTGCGCCATGCCCGGCGCCAGGGCGGCGACGAGGATGAACGGCGCGCGGACGTTTGAGGCGAACATCGCGTCGTAGGCGGTGAGGTCGAACGTGCCGGTCGGGCCCCAGACGGAGATCCCCGCGTTGTTGACCAGCACGTCCACGTCGCCTGCCGCCTCGGCCAGCCGGCGGACGTCGTCGACGTCGCCCAGATCGGCGGCGATGAAGGTCCCGCCGGTGGCCGCCGCCACCTCGGCGCCGCGCTTGGCATCGCGGCCGTGGATGACGACGTCGTAGCCCGTCGCGGCCAGCTTCTCGGCGACGGCCCGGCCGATGCCCGACGTCGCTCCGGTGATGAGTGCTCGTTCCATGCCACAGAGCCTCGCGCCGATCGCCCGCGAGATCTTGGCGTATCCGACAGCTCCAACCGCAGTTACATGTATGATCCGCCAATGATCGCGGACGCCCTCGCCGCCCGCCAGGCCGAGATCGGCCGGGCGATCGCACGGCGAGTCGTCGACGAGATCCCCGAGTACGCGCGCGCCCCCGAGGACGTGCTCGAAGATCTCCTCGCCGGCGCGACCGCGACCGTCGGCCTGCTCGCGCGCGCGTTCGAAGGGAACCTCAACCGCGCCGACCTCGCCGTCATCCGCGACCTCGCCGCCCGCCGCGTCCACCAGGGCGTCAGCCTCGAGGCGTTCCTGCACGCCTACCGCGTCGCCCTCTTCGCCTACTGGGACGCCTGCGCCGAGGAGGCGACCCGCGCAGACCTCTCGCGCGACGAGAGCCTGGACCTCGCGAAACGCGCCCTCGACGCGATGGACCTGATGACCAGCCAGGCCGCCGAGGGCTACCTGCGCGAGGAGGCGCGCCTGCGCGTGGAGTCAGGCCGCCAGGCCCGCGACGCGATCGAGCGGATGCTCAGCGGCCGCCCGCCGGGCGATATTCGGCTCCCCGCGGCCCCGTTCGTGACGATCGTCGGGCAGGCCACCGACGAGGCGGCGCGCGACGCGCTGCGCGAGCGCCTGCCGCGCGCGCTGATCGCTCGCCGCGAGGACGAGATCGTCATCGTCGCCACGGCGGCGGACGCCACCCGAGCGGCGCTCGAGCAGCGCGGCCACTTCGGCGTCAGCCTCCCCGCGAGCGACTACACCGGCATCCGCCAGGCCTACCGCGAAGCCAGCCTCGCCCGCGGCTACGCGACCGGCGCCCGCCCGATCGTGGCTCTCGCCGAGCTGTCCGCCTTCGAGTGCCTGCTCGTGGGAGCTGACGCGACCACCCGCGCCGTCATCGCCGCCAAGCCGAGCTTGGACGACGAGGACGCCGCGACCGTCGAGGCCTTCGCCGCGGCCGACCTCAACGTCAGCCGCGCCGCCGCGGCCCTCCACGTCCACCCCAACACCGTCCGCTACCGCCTCGAACGGATCGCGACCGAGACCGGCCACGATCCGCGCACCTTCTCCGGGCTCGTCGAGCTCGAACTTAGAAATCTCATCTTCAGTTACCTCGAAGTGACTAACGCCTTGTAAGCGTTTAGACGTCGGAGTAGCCTCAAGGGATGCCCTTCGTCGGCCTTGTCAGTGACCCCAGATGGGAGCCGCCGGAGGGCAACGGAGACGGGGACAAGGACCGCAGCAATCGCATGTGGCGGATCCCGTGGAGCCTTATTTTCTGGGTGCTCCTCCTCGTCGGGCTGATGCTCCTCGTGCCGATCGTCGGCCACGCGATCAGCGAGTTCGTGGGCTACCTGCTGCTGTGCTTCAACGTCGCGCTCGGCTTCTGGCGATTCGACCGCTGGTGCGCGAAGCAGTACTGGGCCGGCCTGCGCGACTATCAGGCCTGACGCCGATGCTCGCTCTGACTCGCCGATCGGCGATCGCCGCGCGGCTGCGCGAAACCGGCGCCATCACCGTCACAGAGGTGGAGGCCGAGTTCGGCATCTCGCCGATGACCGCCCGCCGCGACCTGATGGAGCTCGAGCGCCAGGGGCTCGCGCGGCGCACCCACGGCGGCGCGGTGCTGCCCTCGATCTCCGCGCAGGAGGACTCCTTCGCCGCGCGCGTCGAGGTCGCGACGGAGGCCAAGGCCAAGTTGGCCGACGCGGCCGTCGCGATGCTCTCGCCGGGCGAGACGGTGCTGCTGGACTCCTCGAGCACCGCCTACTTCGTCGCCCGCCGGATCGTCGAGCTCGGCCTCGGCGTCACCGTCATCACCAACAGCCTGCCGGTGATGGAAGCGGTCGCCGCGCGTGAGACCCCGAACGTCAAGCTCGTCGGGATCGGCGGGACGCTGCGCCCGCTCACCCGCTCGTTCGTCGGCCCGTACGCGATCCACACCGTGCTCGGCCACTACGCCGACCGCTTGTTCCTGAGCGTGAAGGGCGTCACCCGCGACGGCGTCCTGACCGACGCCGACGAGCTCGAGGCCGAGGTCAAGCGCGCGATGATCGCGCAAGCCGGCGAGTCCGTGCTCCTGCTCGACGACTCCAAACTCGGCACGCGCGGGCAGAACGCGATCGCGCGCGTGAACGAGGTCTCGACGGTGCTCGCCCACGGCGCCCCGGCGGCGGCACTCGACCCGATGCGCGCCACCGGCGTGACGCTCAGGGTCGTCGGCGTCTAAGCCGGCACGATCGACACGCCGGCGTCGACCAGCGCGTTCAAGGTCGGATCGGTGAGCGGCGCGTCCGTGATGATCCCCGCGACGTCGCCGAGCCCGACGACCGTGAACGGCGACGCCGCGCCGATCTTCTCCGCGCTGCCCAGCACGTAGGTATCCGCGGCGCGCCGCGAGAGCGCGCGCTTCATCGCCGCCTCGTCGGCGTCGCCGGTTGTCAAGCCGGCCTCCGCGTGCACGCCGGTCACGCCGAGGAAGAAGAGGTCGGCGTTGACCGCCTGCGCGGCCTCGACGGCGGCCGCGCCGCACGTCACCGCGGAGTGCTTGAAGAGCATCCCGCCGAGCAGGTAGACCTCGGCCGTCGGGTGCTCGACCAGCGCCGCCGCGACGGTCGGGCTGTGCGTCACCACGGTCACCCGCAGATCGGGCGCCAGCGCCTGCGCAATCGCCAGCGTCGTCGTGCCGCCGTCGAGGATCACGGTGGACCCGGGCTCGATCAACTCGATCGCCCGCCGGGCGACGCGGGCCTTGTTGTCGACGGCCACCGTGCGGCGCGCGGCGTAGTCGGCGAGCGCGGGGGAGACCGGCAGCGCGCCGCCGTACACCCGCTGGACCAGGCCGTCGGCCGCGAGCTCGCGCAGGTCGCGGCGCACGCTGTCCTCGGTCACGCCGAGCTCGGCTGCGACGTCCTTGGCCATCACCTGCCCGGAACTGCGGAGCCGCTCGAGGATGAAGTCCTTGCGCTGAACCGGCAGCATTCACATTTCTCCACGTTTATCCACAGTTGTGCGTATTCTACGCATATGTCCTCCCCGATGTTGATCCTGATCGCCGGCCCGTACCGCTCGGGCACCGGCGACGACCCCGCCCTGATGGCCGAGAACCTGACCCGCCTGGAGGAGGCCGCGTGGCCGATCTTCCGCGCCGGGCACGTGCCGATGATCGGCGAGTGGGTCGCGCTCCCCGTCCTGCGCAGCGCGGGGGAGCCGAGCGTCACCGGCCCGCTCGCCGCCGACGTGCTCTACCCGACCGCCGAGCGCCTGCTCGCGCACTGCGACGCCGTCCTGCGGCTGCCGGGCGAGTCCAAGGGCGCAGACCTCGACGTGGCGATCGCGCGTCAGCGCGACCTGCCCGTCTACTTCGACGTGGCCGACATCCCCGGCTCGCGTGCCTCGTAGGGCACCGTCACGTCGTAGGTTCCGCCGTCGCGCACCACGACGCCGCGTTCGCGAAGGCCGGCCAGCGTGCGCTCGACGACCACGGCCGGAGTGAGCTCCAGCGCGCGAGCCGCGATCGGCACCCACGGCAACGCCATCAGACCCGCGACGTCGCGCGGCGCGATCATCAGGTGCGAGACGAGCGCCCGCCGCACCGCATGCCAGACCGCCCGCGAAGGGTCGGCGCGGAAGCGCTCATAGCGCTCGAGGGTGGCGGCGACCGCGCGCGGGACGTCGGTCACCGGCGGGCCGTGGCCGGGGATCGTCATCACGGGGTCCAGCGCGGCGATCCGCTCGACCGATGCGATCGTCGCGTCGAGCGCGTCGCGCGCCCACGGCCCGCCGAACGGCACCCAGGCGACGTCCCCGTCCTGCAGCAGGTCGCCGGTGATCGCCACCCGCTTCTCCGCGACCCAGTAGGCAACGTGACCGGGCGTCTGCCCCGGCGTGTGGACGACGGTCAGCCCTTCGAGCGCCTCGCCGTCGCGCAACCCGCGCGTGACGGAGTACGGCCCGATCGGGAACCCGAGCCACGGATCGCCGGCCCGCGGGTCACCGGCGTTGACGAGCGAGGCTTCGAGCTCATGGGCGGCCACGGGCACGCCCAGCGCGCCGGCTCCGCCGGCGTGGTCGGCGTGGAAATGGGTCAGTGCCAGCCAGGCGAGGTCACCGGCGCGCACGCCGTGTTCGGCGAGGAAGGCGTGGGTCCGCTGCAGGGACGCGACGCTCCCCGAGCCCGAATCGATCAAGACCGGTCGCTCGCCGTCCACGAGGACGAGATTCGCGCTCGGACCGGGGCGGAAATCGATGAGGACCACAAAGCACAGAATAAGAGCGCGCTCATGTCTGCTTGACATCTGATCGCTTGAGGCGTATTTCTCCCGAAAACGAACGCATTCGCTCAATTCGAGCGGAGGGGGAGAGAGCATGAAGCTCCGGGTAGTCGGCGCAGCCGTCCTGCTGTGCCTTGGGCTGACGGGGACCGCGCACGCGGCCGCGCCACCGACCCAGCTGACCGTCGGCGACCAGGCCCGGCCGCTGAACGTGGAAGGTCCACCGCAGTTCGGCTGGATGCCGGCCTCCGACCAGAGCGCCTACCAGCTGACGGTCTCGCGCAACGGCGCGACCGTGTGGGACAGCGGCAAGGTCGCGTCGTCCGACCAGTCGTATGTGCCGTACGCCGGCCCAGCGCTCGCCAACGGCGAGGCCTATGACTGGACCGTCAAGACGTGGGATCCGAGCGGCGACGTCTCACCCGCCGCGACCGGTCATTTCGAGACCGGGCTGACCGACCAGGGCTGGTCAGGCGCGAACTGGATCCGCCGCGTCACGACCGGCAACGACTCGACCGACGACTGGACCTACGCGCGCAAGCAGTTCCCCGCACTCAGCGCGAGTCCGGTGACCCGCGCCCGCATCTACGCCTCGGCGATGGGTCAGTACGACATCCACGTCAACGGCAAGCTCCTGGCCCGCGGCGACAACTACGACTATCCGAGCGAGGCGCAGTACTACGCCTTCGACGCCACCGACGCGGTCACGGCCGGCCAGCCGCTCGCGCTCGGCGCGCTCTACCACTACTGGACCTGCACCTGCCAGGGCCGCGCGAACGGCCCGGTGTCCAACACCACGCTCTCCGCCGCCCAGGCCGTGGGCGCGACCAACCTGAAGGTCGGCGCGGTCAACGTGTTCGACCTCGGTGATCAGATCTCGGTCGGCGGCGAGACCACGACCGTGACGGCGATCGGCACCACGGGCGCGACCGGCACGGGCATCACCGTCACCCCGGCGCTGCAGACCGCGCACGCCAGCGGCGCCGCGGTGCTCGACTACGCGGGCCCCAGCGGCATGATCATGAAGGCCGTCGTCGACCACGCCGACGGCACGCGCGAGACGTTCGTCACCGACGGCACCTGGAAGGTCTCCAAGGCGGCGGAGTTCACCACCGCCACGGTCACGACCCGCAACGGCGACTCCGGCGACAAGGCCGAGCGCTACGACGCGCGCAACGAGCAGCCCGGCTGGGACAAGGCCGGCTTCGACGACTCCGCTTGGCAGCCCGCCTACGCGATCGGGCCGCACCCGCGCCCGCTGAACCCGGTCCGCGAGACCTTCAGCCATCTCGACCCGGCGATCTCGCACCTCGAATACCAGACGATCCACCCGAAGTCGATCACCAAGCTCGCCGACGGCAGCGTCGTCGCGGACTTCGGCAAGGTCTACTCGAGCGTTCCGCAGTTGACGCTGCACAGCGGCGTGGCCGGCCGCGCGCTGGTGATGCAGACCAGCTACCGGCTCAACAACACGACGACGAGCGCCGCGACCGCCGCGGGCGACACCAACATCAAGGTCGCGTCCGTCAGCAACTTCGTCGTGGGCGACAAGATCACGATCGACCAGGCCGCCAACGGCTTCGGCAAGGGCGATCCGGAGACCCGCACGATCACGGCCGTCGGCACCGCCGGCGCCACGGGCACCGGCATCACGCTCGACGCCCCGCTGAGCCGGGCCCACGCGAACGCCCGCTTCGTCGAGGGCTCGCGTGCCGGCACCAGCACCCACGACACGCAGGGCTCGACCCTCGGCTGGTGGTACACCGAGAAGGACGGCGCCCAGGTCGCCCAGCCGCACCTCTACTGGGGCTGGCGCTACCTGCAGATCCTCCCGCCCGGCGCGGGTGAGGACCTCAGCGCCGACGACATCGCCGCCGTCGTCCAGCACCAGAGCGCGCCGGCGGACCGCCAGGCGACGTTCGACTCCGACAACCCGACGCTGAACGCGGTCTTCGACCTGATGCAGCACTCGGCGATCGACTCCTCGCAGGAGACGTTCCTGGACACGCCCACGCGTGAGAAGGGCCAGTTCACCGGCGACTCGGTCGACATCTCCTACGCGACGATGGCCTCCGCCGGCGACCGCACCGCGACCGCCCGCGCGATCCGCGAGATCGTCGATTCGGGCACCCACGCCTGGAAGGCCGCCGCGAGCGGCTACTGCACCGCCGCCCAGTTGCCCTGCTCCTTCCCGAGCCTCGGCACCCCGGGCCGCGTGAACTCCGTCTATCCCAACGGCGACAACATGCGCGACATCCCGGACTACACGGAGTTCGTGCCCGAGTGGATCTGGCGTTACTACCAGCAGAGCGGCGATAAGGCGACCCTGGCCGCGAGCTACAACCAGCTCAAGGCGATCGCCGGCTACCTGAACACCAACACGCAGACCACCGGGAACGCCTCCGGCCTGATCTACAACCTGTTCGGCGGCACCAGCTCCTACCAGTACGGGATCATCGACTGGCCGGCGCAGATGCGCTACGGCTACACGTTCACCAACAACGCCGCGCGCACGATCCACAACGCGGAGGCCGTCGGCGCGCTGCGCGCGGTGGCGAGCGCCGCCACCGCGCTCGGCCATCCCGACGACGCGGCGCAGTACACCGGCTGGGCCGCCTCGATCGCGACGGCGATGAACGCCAAGCTGATCCGCCCGGACGGCCTCTACACCGACGGGCTGAGCGGCGACGCCGGCAACCCGCAGATCAACAACACCGCCGAGCACGCCCAGAGCTACCCGCTCTACTACGGCATCGCGCCGGCCTCCAACCAGGCCAAGCTGCTCGACAAGATCACGTCGCTGGGCATGAACCAGGGCCCGATGACGTGGCACGTGCTGCTCAAGGCGCTCGCCGACGGCGGCCGCTACGACCAGGTCGTGAAGCTGCTGACCGACCCGAACGCCGACGGTCCCAAGCGGATCCTCGACGAGCAGGGCACCTACATGTGGGAGCAGTGGAACCCGGGCTGTGCGACGACGTTCCCCTGCAACCCGTCCAACAACGAGTCGATGTCGCACGGCTGGGGCTCGTGGGGCATCGTCGACATGGTCGAGGAGCTGCTCGGCGTCCAGGTGACCGGCACGGCCGCCTCGACGGTCAAGATCCAGCCGCCGGCCGTCCAGGACGCTGACCTGCACCGCGTCAGCGGCTCGGCCTGGACGCAGCGCGGCAACGTCGCCGTGTCCTGGAAGAAGACCAACGGGAGCTACGTCCTCGACGTCACCGTTCCCGCCAACCAGAAGGCGACCGTCATGATCCCGAACCCGGACGGCGTCAAGTACGTCGGCGTGGGCGCGGGCGCGCCGCAGCTCGTCGGCACCGCCGACGGCCAGACGACGTTCACCGTCGGCTCGGGCGCGACGCACTTCAGCATCGGCGACAGCCAGACCGGCCCGGTCGGCGGCGGTGTCGGCGGCACGGTGCCGGCGACGCTCGCGCTCACCCTCGGGGCGCCCGCGAGCTTCGGCGCGTTCATCCCGGGCATCACGCAGACCTACACGGCCGCAACGACCGCCAATGTCACCAGCAGCGCCGGCGACGCGTCGCTGACGGTGAGCGATCCCGGTCACCTGACCAACGGCGCGTTCTCGCTGCCGGAGCCGCTGCAGGTCGACATCGCCCCGAACGCCTGGTCGGGCCCGGTGTCCAACGCCGCGGTGGCGATCGGCTTCAAGCAGCTCGTCAAGTCCACCGACGCGCTCCGGACGGGCGCCTACAGCAAGACGTTGACGTTCACGCTGTCGACGACGAATCCATAGCCAGCCACGCCGCCACGCGCTCTGAAGCGGAGCGCAGGCGGCGGAAGTACGCGGCGCGCGAGAGATGCAGCTCGTGCGCCGCGTGCTCGTGGCTCGGCGCGGGCTCGAAGTAGCCGCGCAGCAGCACCCGGCGCAGCAGCTGCTCGTCCGGCGTATCGCCGAAGGCGCGCTCGGCAGCGTCGTCGAGCCGCGCCCGCAGCTCGGCGGGCACCGCGCGGGGGACCTGGAGCTTGCGCAGCGCGTCGCGCACGGTCTCGGGGTCGACCGCCGACGGCCCGAGGTGGCGGAGGGCGGGCGCGGGAGCGCCGGGACGCCACGCGGGATCGGTGCGCGCAGCGCCAGCGGCCAGCCGCAGCGCGAGCGGCAGCCCGCCTGCCCAGCCGACGATCGCGCCGGCCCGCGGATCGCCGGCGAGGTCCTGATGGCGCAGGAACGCGTGCGCTTCGTGGTCGCTGAGCGGGCCGAGCACGAGCTCGACGACGCTCGTCTCCCACCCGCCCTCGAACCACCCGGGGTCGAAGCCCTCACGGCTCGCGACCACCGCGACCGCGTGGGGAGGGAGGGCCGCGAGCCGCGCCCGCAGCGCGGGCCCGTCCGCGGGATCGTGATCGTCGACGACGATCAGCGGGCGGGGGCCCACGCGCGCCCAGCCCGCGCGCTCGCCCCGCCGTGCGATCTCGCGAACGAGGACGCTCTTGCCGATCCCCGCCGGCCCACGGACCAGCAGCACGCTCGCGGGGGCCTCATCCGCGAAGACGGTCTCGGCGATCAGCAGTTCACGGGTGCGGCCGACGAAGGCGGCGTTCTCACGGCGGGCGATCCGGCTGGCGAGGGTGCGCGGTGGTGCGGGCATCACGCTCAAGAGCACGCGAGACCGCCGCTGATACCGACGCGAGACGAAGCCGACACTGACCATGAGCGAGCGCGTCGGCAGGGTTCTCAACCGCACCCACCATCCTCCCCGAAGGAGTCCCAATGCTCCGTCGTCTCGGCATCGCGCTCGGCGCGGTCGCCGCCTCGCTCACCCTCGCCGCCGCCGCCCAGGCCGCGCCGACGACCCCGATCATGAACCCGATCCCCGTGAACACCTGCGCGGACACGGTGACCGCGTCGTGGACGAAGTCGATCCCCGATCCGGGCGCAGCCATCGTCTCCTACCGCGTCGACATCGGCGATCTCACCACCGGCGCCGCCGGCCACAAGTTCGTCTCCGGGCTGAGCACGCCGATCGGCGGCCTCGTCAACGGCCACCAGTACGTCGTCCGCGTCCGCGCGCTGCAGGTCAAGAACGCGACGCTGACCTATTCCGCGTCCTCCGGGCGCACGTTCCGGCGCCTGTGCATCAAGATCTCCGACGAGATCCTGAACCGGTACGTCGCCTACAACCCGTTCCCCGAGTGCATCATGTGCGGCCTGCGCGCCGTCGACGTCTACGACGGCGTCGACCCGGCGATCATCAAGCAGCTCTCCGTCGCCACCCTGCCGGCCGCCGACGGCCTCCAAGGGATCAACCTGGCGGCCGACGGCTCGGTGCGCTTCATCGGCGGCTGAACCTAAAGCCCACCTAAGGGGCCAGACCCCTTAGGTGGCGTTTAGGTTTCCGGCAGCCACCAGCGGCGCGGGGCGATCAGCTCGTGCATCTTCTGCGGGCCGTATGACTCCCGCGCGTAGCGGTGCAGCGGCGGCGGATCGGCCAGCAGCTCCGCCGACGCCGCCCACAGGCGCTCGATGCCCTCCGAGTCGGTGAACAGCGTGCGGTCGCCCAGCATGGCGTCGTACATCAGCCGCTCGTAGGGCTCGAGCCCCTGGGTCCCGAACGACTCCTCGTAGGTGAACTCCATCGTCGCCTGCCCGAGCCGCATCTTCGGGCCGGGGACCTTGGCCAGGAACGAGGTGGTGATCTTCCCCGGGTCGCCGAAGTCGAAGGAGATGTGGTCGGGGCCGTAGTCCTCGACGAACGCGCCCGCGTCCTTGAACATCCGGCGCGGCGGCTCGCGGAAGGCGATCGTCAGCAGCCGCCGCGACTCGCCCATGGCCTTGCCCGTGCGCAGGAAGAACGGGACGCCGGACCAGCGCCAGTTGTCGATCTCCGCCCGCATCGCGATGAAGGTCTCGGTCTGGGAGTCGGGGTCCACGCCCTTGCCCTCGCGGTAGCCCGCGTACTGGCCGCGGATCACGCAGTTCGGGCTGATCGTCTTGACCGAGCGGAAGACCTTGCCGGTCTCCTCGACGATCGAGCGGCCGTCGAGCGCGGTCGGCGGCTCCATCGCCACGAACCCGAGCACGTGGAAGAGGTGCGTGACGACCATGTCGCGATACGCGCCCGTCTCCTCGTAGAAGCCGGCGCGATCGTCGACCGCCAGCGTCTCAGGGACGTCGATCTGGACGTGGTCGATGTGGTCCTTGTTCCAGATCGGCTCGAACATGCCGTTGGCGAAGCGCAGCGCGATCAGGTTCTGGATCGCCTCGCGGCCGAGGAAGTGGTCGATCCGGAAGACCCGGTGCTCCTCGAAGACGCCGTGCACGAGCTTGTTGAGCTCGATCGCGGACTCGAGGTCGACACCGAACGGCTTCTCCAGCACCACGCGCGCGTGGTCGGCCAGCCCGGAGGAGCCGAGCGCGCCGACGGTGGCGCCGAAGGCGTTGGGCGGGATCGAGAGGTAATGCAGCCGGCGCGGCGTGCCGCCGAGTTCCTTCTCCGCCGTGGCGACCGCGTCGACCAGCGGGCCGGGCTCCTCCGCGCTGAACGCGCTGAACTCCAGGTGCGAGGCGAAGTGCTCCCAGGTGTCGCCCGCCGCGGAGCCGACGGCCTTGCGTGCGACGGCGATGAAGTCCTTGGCCGTGCCGCCCTTGCGGGAGGTGCCGATGATCCGGTAGTTGGCCGGCATCAGCCCGGCACGATCCAGGTGGAAGAGCCCCGGGAGCAGCTTGCGCGTCGACAGATCGCCGAGCGCGCCGAAGAGGACGATGATGTGGTCGTCTGGAGTTGAAGCGCCGTCTGAGCGGGTCACGCGTCGAGTATGCCGACCCGGGTGTGGAGGCAACTCAACGCCCGTCCTTTGCACTCATCCTCTTCTGAGGCTTATTCTCATCTTAGGTCCATGAGGGGACCATGAATCGAGAGGGGTGCAATGCGCATGAAGAGGGGACTCGCCGGTCTGGCGAGCGTAGGCGCTGTGCTGGTTGTAGGGGCGTTCGCCCCGTCGGCCGCCATGGCACATCCGTGTCTGTCCGAGGTCGAGTCCGCAGGCACCAGCCTGACGCTCCACACCGGCGGCAACTGGGCGGGCTACATGCCGTCCTTCAGCGATCTGTCGCACGAGTGCGCGGATGACCTGAGCTCGTACATCTACCAGTCGACCGCGCAGACCGAGGACGTGCCGGTCCCGGGCGTCCCGGCCGGCCCGACCGTCTCGGCCGCCGGCTTCGCGATCAAGAACCTGACCGCGCTCGGCTACTCCGCCCGCAACGTGCCCTACAACGGCACGGGCAACGGCGTCTACAACTCGGACCTGGCGTTCAAGGACAACTACGTCTTCGCCGGTACGTACGAGGGCTTCCGCGTCATCGACGTCACCAACAAGACGACGCCGACGCAGATCCTCAATTACACGGGCTGCAACGTCGGCCAGGGCGACGTCATCGTCTACGAGAACATCCTGATCCGCTCGTGGGACGCGCCGGCCAGCGCCAGCTCGACCTGCGCCGGCCAGCTCGTCGGCACGGGCTTCGAAGGCATCCACATCTTCGACATCTCCGACCCGGCCAACCCCGTGATGAAGAAGCAGCTCCGCATGGCCTCGACCGGCAATGAGGCCGGCGCGCCGAGCGGCTGCGGCTCGCACACCGCGACCGCCGTCCCGGACAAGGCCCGCGGCTACCTCTACATCTACAACGGTGGCTCCAGCGGCACCTGCAACGGCATCGACGTCGTCCGCATCAGCCTGGCCAACATGGCCGACGCCACGTACCTCAAGCGCGTCACGCACGGTCGCGCCGGCAGCTCCTGCCACGACAACAACGTGCTCCTGAACGTCGGCGGCACGTCGACCAGCTACGCCATGTGCGCGGGCGGCAACGGCCTCGCCATGTACAAGTTCGACCTGACGCTCCCGGCCGCGGCCGAGGGTGGCGTCGAGACCCCGACGCTTCTCTGGTCGAAGGCCATGACCGGCGTCACGACGGGCCACTCCGGCTCGTTCACGTACGACGGCAAGTACCTGATCTACGGCCATGAGCCGGGCGGCGGCTCGGCCGCGCGCTGCCAGGCGACCAGCACGGTCGTCGAGCGCACGCTCTACTTCATCGACCCGCTCACGGGCGACGTCAAGGGCGAGATGCTGCACCCGCGGCCGCAGAACAGCCGCGAGAACTGCACCTGGCACAACTTCAACGTCATCCCGACCAAGGCCGGCTACTACGCGACCGTCGGCTCCTACCAGTCCGGCATCTCGGTGTTCGACTTCACGAACCCGGCGGCTCCGCGTGAGATCGCCTACGCCGACCCGGCCCCGCTCCAGAACCCGTCCCCGGAACCGCCCTCTACGGGCATCATCCTCGGCGGCGACTGGTCGACCTACTGGCACAACGGCTACATCTACGAGTCCGACATCAAGCGCGGCGTCATCACGTGGCAGTTGAACCTCGCGGGCGACGCCACGGCGGCGCAGGCCAACGAGCACCTCAAGCGCACGAACACGTTCGTGACGTCGAACCCGCAGACGCAGGCCATCTCCTACGCGCCTGACTTGACGGGTGCGGAGATCGCGATCACCGGCGTCACGCCGGGCCAGACGTTCAAGCAGGGCTCGACGTTCACGCCCGCGTTCACGTGCACCGACGCCGGTGGCGTCGACTCGTGCGTCGGCACGAGCGCGACCGGCACCGAGGTGACCAACAGCACGCTCGGCAACAAGACGTTCAAGGTCACCGCGATCGACTCGTCGGGCAACATCACCACCAAGGAAGTCGCCTACATGGTCAACAGCGTCGACATCCCGGGCACCGTCGCCGGTGGCACCGTGGGCACGACGCTCGGGCTGACCACGCCCGCGACGACGGCGATGTTCGAGCCGTTCGCCCCGGGTACCGCCAAGGAGTACCTGGTGACGGCGGTCGTCCAGGTCACGTCGACCGCGGGTGACGCGGCCCTGGCCGTGTCCGACGTGGCGACCACCGGTACCGGCCGGCTCGTCAACGGCACGGCGACGCTGACCAACCCGCTGCAGGTCTTCGCGACGGCCACGCAGGGCACGGCCGGCGTGGGTGGCGCAGTGGGCGGTTCCGCCGCTCCGACGCAGCTGATCACGTTCGCGGCTCCGCAGACCAACCGCAACACGACGCTGACGTTCCGCCAGAACATCACGGCGACGGAGACCCTCCGCGCCGGCAGCTACGGCAAGACGCTGACCTTCACGCTCAGCACGACTGCTCCTTAGGAGGTTCCCTGATGCGCGCCGGATCGCCGGCGCGCATCCTCGGGTAATGCTCTCCGCAACTAAAACAGGCGCCGCGACCATGGTCGCGGCGTTTGTCGTTTCCGCGTCGGCCGCGCAGGCCTCCCCTCGGGTCTCAGAGACCCCGCTGCGCTCCCAGTACGCGGTCCCCAACGAGATCGTCGCCGGTCCGGACGGGGCGATCTACACGTCGGACTCGAGCCTCGGCAAGGTCTGGCGGATCGGCGACTACGGCCGCGTGCGGTCGTTCGACGTCGGCGGCGGCGCCACCGGCATCGCATCCGCCCACGGCGCGCTGTGGGTCTCCAACCGCGACACCTCGGCGATCGTCAAGCTCGCACTCAACGGCTCGCAGACGTCGTACCCCGTGGCCGAGGGCGCGTTCCCGGCCGACATCGTGCTCGGCTCCGACGGCGCGCTGTGGTTCACCGAGCTGCGCGGCAACGCGATCGGCCGCCTGAGCGTCGATGGCAAGCTCACCGAGTACCCGCTCCCGACGGCCGACGCGTTCGCCGCCGACATCACGCCCGGTCCGGACGGCGCGCTGTGGTTCACGGAGTCCGGCGCGAACCAGGTCGGCCGGATCACGACGCAAGGCGTCATCACCGAGTTCACGCTCCCCGCGGCCGACAGCCTGCCGGGGCCGATCGTCGCGGGCGCCGACGGCGCGCTGTGGTTCGCCGAGCGCAACACGAACAAGATCGCCCGCATGACCACCGACGGCGCGCTGACGAACGAGTTCGCGATCCCGACCGAGAACTCCAACCCGCTCGCGCTGGTCGCGGCGCCGGACGGCAACCTCTACTTCACGCAGCACGAGGACGGCACGATCGCGCGCATGACCTACGGCGGCGCGGTGACCAAGCAGTTCAAGGTCCCGTCCGGCTACCCGGACGGCCTGACCGTCGACGGCGGCGGCGACCTCTGGTTCACCCAGGGCAACCTCGGCCAGGTCGGCCGCGTCGACCTGCGCTGGGACCCGCCGCTCAGCGCGCTCGGCACGACGTTCACGATGCGCCGCTACGACAGCGCCGAGCGGACGGTCGCGACGTTCACCGATCCGGACACCGACTCCCGGCCGGGCGACTACGACGTGACGATCAAGTGGGGCGACGGAACCAGCTCAGCCGGCTGGGTGCGGCGCGCCGGTGCGGGCTTCGAGGTTCGCGGCCGGCACGTCTACGATAAGGCCAAGACCTTCGCGGTGACGGTCAAGATCGACAAGGCCAAGGTCTCCAGCACGGCGATCGTCAGCCGCTAGCCAGGCCGCGAAGCCGGCCGCGGTCAGCGGCCGCGAGATGTGGTAGCCCTGCGCGAGGTCGCATCCGAGCTCGCGCAGGGCGAGCAGCGTGCCCGCGTCCTCGATCCCCTCCGCGACGACGCGCAGGCCGAGGGCGTGAGCCAGCGCGATCGTCGTGGCCACGATCGGCCGCTGCGACGTGTGCATCTCGCGCACGAACGAACGGTCGATCTTCACCTCGCGGATCGGGAACCGCGCGAGGCGCACGATCGAGGAGTGCCCGGTGCCGAAGTCGTCGACCGAGAGGCCCACACCGGCCGAGTCCAGCGCGGCGAGCACCTGATCGGCCATGACGCTGTCCTCGACCGCGGCGGTCTCGGTGATCTCGAGCGTGAGCTTGCTCGGCGGGACGCCGTTGCGGCGCAGCGCCGCGATCACGCGAGCGGGGAGATCGGGCTCGGAGAGGTTCGCGGTGGCGAGGTTGACCGACACGCCGAGGCCGCCCCAGGTCGCCGCCTGGGCGAGCGCGCGGTCGAGGACGTAGTCCGTCAGGGGCGCCATCAGCTCCGAGCGCTCGACGGCGGGCAGGAACTGGTCCGGCGCGATGTTGACGCCGTCGCGGCTCCAGCGCAGCAGCGCCTCGGCGCCCTTGACGGTGCCGGTGCGGGCGTCGACCAGCGGCTGGTAGTGCAGGTCGAGCTCACCGTGCGCCAGCGCGTGGCGCACCTGGTCGACGATCTCGCGCTCGCGCGCGGCCGCGAGGGACTGGCGGACGCCGTCGGCCAGGGCGAGCCCGGTCCGGTGGATCGCCGCCAGCAGGGCGAACCCGGCCAGCACGGTCGACAGCGCCGGCACCTCGACCCATTCGTTGGCGACCAGCAGGACGAGCGCGGCGATCGCGGCGACCAGCGCCGCGGCATGGGTGCGCACGGCGCCGGGCGTCACCCAGCGGATCTCACGGCCGGCGTAGACGGCAGCGGCCGCGAGCCACGCCCAGATCGGGTAGATCGCGTTGGAGCTCATGATCGGGTTCCACGTGCCGTCCGCGGCGTGGAGGGCCCAGAGGATGTCGCCGGTCACGAGCGCGACGATGCCGACCGCGAGCAGGCTCCAGGCGGGGCCGGCACGCCAGCCGGCGACGGCGGCGCCGATCAGCGCGACGGTCAGCAGGACGCAATCGGCGGCCGGGTAGGCGAAGTTGACGAGCTGCTCGATGCCGGTCAAACGGCCCGGGTTGGCGGCCGCGTTGGGCAGGACGAGCGCGATCGCGACCCCCGCGGTGGCCAGCATGATCGCGGCGCCGTCGAGGGCGAGCTTGCGCGGCGCGCGGCGCAGCCAGGGCCGAGCCAGCGCGGCGAAGGTCGCCAGGTAGCAGGGGTACGCGGCGAGCCAGAAGCCGTCGGCGAGGCCGGGCACCGGCGCCACGGTCGCCTGCGGTTGCAGGATCCAACCGATCCCGGAGGAGATCAGGCCTGTGCCCAGAACGGTCCAGGCGAAGCGCCGCTCGCGGTGCGCGGCCGCCCGATAGAGGACGAGGACGCCCGGGGCGGTCAGCAGCACGATCAGACCCCAGCGGGTGAGAAAGGGCGTGCTCACGCCGGCGACGAGGGCGACCCAGTAGGCCGCCACGGCCGAGGCACCGAGAGCGAGAGGGAGTGGCACGTTGACGCGCACCCCCCAGAACTCGGCTGCTCGAGCGTTTTCTAAAGCGCTCGAGAGGATTTCGCGGCCGCCGGGACATTCCCGGCGGCGATTTCACGCGAAATGGTTCGTCGGACGAGTGCTTACCACTTGCGGCCCATAGTGCACCTCCCTCCGTGATGTCGTGCGATAGGCGATGAAGAAGACCAAGAGGGCGAGCGCGCCGGCGATCGCGAAGGTCGCTCGGCCGCCGAGGCTCGCGGCGAGGGCGCCGCCGGCCACGATGGCCGCGCCGAAGCCCCAGGAGTCGATCGCGTCCAGCAGGCCGAAGGCACGGCCGTGGGCGGCCTCCGGGATCAGCTTCTGCATCAGCACGCGGACCGTGACCAGGAAGAGGCCGTTGCCGATCCCCGCGACGGAGAAGCCGAGCATCGCCAGCGGCAGGATCGGCGAGGCGGCGGTGGCGATCAGGCCGGCGCCGAGCAGCGCGATCGCCAGCAGGTAGCGCTGGCGCAGCGCGCCGTCGTCGCTCGGGCCGAGCAGCGACCCCGTCAGCATGCCGCAGCCGAAGGCGGCGACCAGCAGCGCGAAGCCGGAGCGGCCGCCGCCGAGCTGGTCGGAGGCGAGCACGAGCTCGGCGACGTTGGTGGCGCCGGCGACGAGCATCACCGCGCCGGACGTCAGCACGAGCGACCGGACGAACGGGTCCTGGAGGACGCCGAGCAGATTGGCGGGCACTGCCTCGTCGGTCTCCTGCGGCTCGGTGTGGGCGTGGAGATGTCCACGCAGGCGGGTCATCAGCACCGCCGACGCGGCGAACGTGACGGCGTTGAGCGCGAGCACGAGCTCCGGCTCGGCGAAGAGCAGCACCCCGGCCGCGACGGCGGGGCCGATCAGCTGTCCCATCTCGCGGACTGCGCCGAACAGGCCGTTGGCGGCGTTCAGGGACGCGGGCGTGACGACCGCGGGCAGCAGCGCGCAGGTCGCGGGGCGCAGCAGCGCGCTTCCCAGCCCGGCCGCCAGCGCCAGCGCGATCAGCGGGACGGTTCCGTGGGCGAAGACGAGGCCGGCGAAGGCGAGGGCGCCGATCAGCTCGGCGGCGATCGCGCAGCGCAGCCGGCCGGTCCGGTCGATCAGCCCGCCGAGGACCGGTCCGAGCAGCATCGCCGGGGCGAGGTCCGCGATCAGCACCGCGGTCGCGCCCCACGCCGAGCCCAGCTGCTCGTAGGCCAGCAGCAGCAGCGCGACGTAGCCGGCGCCGGTGCCGAGCGCGCCCTGCAGGTGGGCGGCGAAGAACCACCGCGCCTTGCGCTCCACGCGCCACACGCCGGTGAGGCCTCGCTGTTGTCCGGTCGACTGCATGGCGTGCATCCTCGGCCAGGCCGGCAACGTCTCGGTAATGCGCCGGTAATGTGCGCGCTGGCACGCTGACGCCACGCCATTCAGGGTCGTCGCTCCCCAGCCGACAGACGGTGGGAGGACCGATCCACTCGACCCTGAAGGAGCTCCATCTCGTGCGTCTGAATGTGCAGGGCAAGCTCTACGCCCTGGCCGGTGTGCTGTTGCTGTTCCTGCTCGTGACCGGCGCGCTCGCGATCCGCAACCTCGGCTCGGTCAACACCCTCGGAGGATCGATGTACGGCGATCGCGTCGTGCCGCTCGTCCAGCTGGGGGAGGCCCGGGCGCTGCTCGGCGACATCGACAGCCAGATCCAGCGCAACATCTCAGACCCCACGAAGAGCGCGACGTTCGCCGCCGCGGCGGCCAAGGACGCGGCCGGCATCGACCAGCAGATCGAGGCTTACGAGGCGACGATGCTCGTCGACGCCGAGAAGGCCGGGCTCGCCGACTTCCACACGAGCTGGGACGCGTACCGGACCGACCACGCCGCTGTGCTCGAAGCCGCCGAACGCGGTGACACCGGCGCGGCCAAGCGCGCCTACTTCAGCGCCGCCGCCAACACGTACGCCGCCGTCGACAGCGACCTGGCCAAGCTCTCGCAGATCCAGCGCGACGAGTCCAAGGCGCTCAACGGCACCATCCGCGACACGTTCAGCTCCGCCCGGACGATCACGCTCGTCGTGCTCGTGCTCGCCCTGGTCTCCGGTGCGGCGCTCGCCTTCTTCATCGCCACCGGCATCAAGCGCGGCGTCAACCAGCTGATCACCCGCTTCCGCAGCCTCGACGCGCATGACCTGACGTCGCTGACCGGCGGGCTCGGCGCCGTCGCCACGGGCGATCTCACGGTCACGGTCGTGCGGCACACCGAACCGATCGAGCCCTACGGCACCGACGAGATCGGCGTCCTGTCGGAGACCTTCAACGCGATGCTGGCCAAGATCCACGGCGGGCTGCAGAGCTACAACGACATGCGCGCCGAGCTCGCGACGGTCATCGGGGAGGTCGCCCGCAACGCCGGCAGCGTGTCCGCGGCGTCGGAGCAGATGGCCGCGACGTCGGACGAGTCCGGCCGCGCGGTGGGCGAGATCGCGCACGCGGTGGGTGATGTCGCGCAGGGCGCCGAGCGCCAGGTGCGCATGGTCGAGTCCACCCGCGCCGCCGTCCAGGAAGCGGCCCGCGCCGCCGACGCGAGCGCCGGCATCGCTCGCGAGACCGCCGAAGCCGCGATCCAGGCGCGCAAGGTCGCCCGCGAGGGCGTCGAGGCGGCCTCCAACGCGACCGACGCGATCCGCCAGGTCGCGGACTCCTCCGCACAGGTCGACGCCGCCATCCGCGACCTCTCGGCTCGCTCCGAAGCGATCGGGGGCATCGTGACGACGATCGCCGGGCTCGCCGAGCAGACGAACCTGCTGGCGCTCAACGCGGCGATCGAGGCCGCACGGGCGGGCGAGCAGGGCAAGGGCTTCGCGGTCGTGGCCGAGGAGGTGCGCAAGCTGGCCGAGGAGTCCTCGACCGCCGCGCGCGAGATCTCCCGCCTCGTCGCCGAGATCCAGCACGAGACCCAGCAGGTCGTCGGCGTCGTCGCCGAGGGCACGCGCCGCACCGAGGACGGTGTCGCGACGGTCGACCAGGCCCGGGAGGCGTTCGAGCACATCGGCTCGGTCGTCGAGCAGATGTCCGGCCGCGTGGGCGACATCGTCACCGCCGTCGGCCAGATCGCCGCCGGCGCCGCGCAGGCCGAATCGGACATCAACGAGGTCGCGCTCGTCGCCGAGCAGTCCTCCGCCTCGGCCGAGCAGGTGTCCGCCTCGACCCAGGAGACCAGCGCGTCGGCCGAGGAGATCGCCGCGTCGGCGCAATCGCTGTCGGGCACCGCGCAGGAGCTGGACGCGCTGGTGCGTCGCTTCACGCTGGCCGTCTGATCGCGATAACGGGCTTGGGGCTTCAAGCCCGTTTTAAGTTCGTCCACCGATCGACCGACAACGGACACAAGAACGAATCCTTCGTTCGCACCAACGATCCCCTCGGAGCTCTTCCATATGCGTCTGAACGTGCAGGGCAAGCTGTACGCGCTGGCCGGCCTGCTGCTGTTGTTCCTCGCCGCAGTCGGTTTCCTCGCCATCAAGAACCTCGGTGCCGTGCACACGCTCGGCGCCTCGATGTACGGCGACCGCGTCGTCCCGCTGGTCCAGCTGGGCCAGGCCCGCTCGCTGGCCGGCGACATCGACGGGCAGATCCTGCTCGCCGTCGCCGATCCGGCCCATGAGGCCTCCTACACGGCCACCGCCGACAAGGCCGCGAGCGGGATCGACGCCCAGATCAAGGCGTTCGAGGCGACCAACCTCGTCGAGGCCGACAAGGCCGCGCTGGCGGACTTCGCCACGCATTGGGACGCGTACCGCACGAGCTACCACGCCGTGCTCACCGCCGCCAAGAGCGGTGACAAGGCCGGCGCCGAGCGCGCGTACTTCCAGGGCGCGCAGGCCGCCTACAACGAGGTCGACAGCGACCTCGCCTCGCTCTCGAAGGTGCAGGAGACCGAGTCCCTCAAGCTCGACGACCAGATCACCCACGACTTCCACGACGCGCGGGCGATCACGCTCATCGCCATCGTCCTCGCCCTGCTGGCGGGCGCGGTGATCGCGTTCCTGATCGCCCGCGGCATCAAGCGCGGCGTCGATCAGCTGATCACCCGCTTCCGCAGCCTCGACGAGCACGACCTGACCTCGCTCGCCGACGGCCTCGGCGCCGTCGCCAAGGGCGACCTCCGGGTCACGGTCGCGCAGACCACCGAACCGATCGAGCACTACGGCACCGACGAGATCGGCGTCCTGTCGGAGACGTTCAACGCGATGCTGGCCAAGATCCACGGCGGCCTGCAGAGCTACAACGACATGCGGGCCGAGCTCGCCGACGTGATGGGCGAAGTGTCCCGCGGTGCCGGCAGCGTCTCCGCCGCCTCGCAGCAGATGGCCGCGACCTCCGAGGAGTCCGGTCGCGCCGTCGGCGAGATCGCCCACGCGATCGGCGACGTCGCCCAGGGCGCCGAGAGCCAGGTGCGGATGGTCGAGTCGATGCGTGCCGGGTTCCAGGAGTCCGCGCGTGCCGCCGACGCGAGCGCCGAGACCGCCCGCGAGACCGCCGAAGCGGCGCTTCAGGCCCGCAGCGTCGCCGAGGAAGGCGTCGCGGCGGCCGTCAACGCATCAGAGGCGATCCGCCAGGTCGCCGAGTCCTCCGCGCAGGTCGACGCCGCGATCCGCGAGCTCTCCTCGCGCTCGGAGCAGATCGGCGGCATCGTGACCACGATCGCCGCGCTCGCCGAGCAGACCAACCTGCTGGCGCTCAACGCCGCGATCGAAGCCGCGCGCGCCGGTGAGCAGGGCAGGGGCTTCGCGGTCGTGGCCGAGGAAGTGCGCAAGCTGGCCGAGGAGTCCTCGACCGCCACGCGCGAGATCTCCCGCCTCGTCGCCGAGATCCAGCACGAGACCCAGCAGGTCGTCGGCGTCGTCGCCGAGGGCACGCGCCGCACCGAGGACGGCGTCGCCACCGTCCAGCAGACCCGCGAGGCGTTCGAGCACATCGGCTCGGTCGTCGAGCAGATGACCAGCCGCGTCGGCGACATCGTCACCGCCGTCGGCCAGATCGCCGCCGGCTCCGGCCAGGCCGAGACCGACATCAACGCCGTCGCGCTGGTCGCGGAGCAGTCCTCGGCGTCCGTCGAGGAGGTCTCGGCGTCGACCGAGCAGACCAGCGCCTCCGCGCAGGAGATCGCCGCGTCCGCTCAGTCGCTCTCGAGCACGGCCCAGGAGCTCAACGCGCTCGTGAGCCGTTTCCAGGTCTAGTTACTCACCGGTGGCGCCCTCGTAGAGGGCATCGATGTCCGGCGCGTACTTCTTGTAGACGACCGAGCGCTTGACCTTCAGCGTCGGCGTGAGCTCGCCCTCCTCCTGCGACAGGTCCCGCGGGAGGATGGCGAAGCGCTTGATCTGCTCGATGCGGGCGAACTTCTGATTGACCGCGTCGATGTCCTTCCAGACGATCTCGCGGACCTGCTCGTTCGCCGCGAAGGCGACCGGGTCCGACGCGTCGGCGCCCGCCGCGGCCGCGAGCCGCGGGAGCTCGTCCGGGTCGATCGTGACCAGCGAGACGAGGTAGGAGCGCCGGTCGCCGGCCGCGATCGCCTGGGAGATCCAGCGCGTCTCACGCAGGGCGCTCTCGAGCATCTCGGGCGAGACGTTCTTGCCCGAGGACGTGATGATCAGGTCCTTCTTGCGGCCCGTGATGTGCAGGTAGCCGTCGTGGATCTCGCCGATGTCGCCCGAGTGCAGCCAGCCGCCCTCGAGGATCGTCTCGGTGTCCTCGGGGTTGCGGTGATAGCCCTTGAAGACGAGCGGGCCGCGCATCAGCACCTCGCCGTCGTCGGCGATCGACACCTCGGTGCCGGGCAGCGGGCGGCCGACGCTGCCGACGCGCACCTCGCTGACGATGTTCAGCGTCGCTGCCGCGCAGGTCTCGGTCATGCCGTAGCCCTCGAGCACCGGCACGCCGCAGGCGTAGAAGAACTCGATGACCTCGGTGCCGATCGGCGCGGCGCCGGTGATCAGGACCGGGTTGCCGGGGCCGAGCGCGTCGCGGACCTTGCTCAGCGCGAGCTTGTCGCCGGCCTTGTGGCGCAGCTGGTCGATCGGGCTGACCTTGCGGCCCTCGCGCTTGGCCTTGGCGACCTTCTCGCCGGTCTTCAGCGCGCGGGCGAAGATCTCGGCCTTCGCGCCGCCGGCGGCCGCGGCCTGGCCGACCACGCGGGTGTGGATCTTCTCCAGCAGGCGGGGGACGGTCGGGATGTGGGTCGGGCCGAACTCCTTGATCTCCTCGGCGAGCTTCTTGGTGTCGCCGCTGGAGAACGCCAGCACGCCGCCGGTGTCCAGGGCGACGAACGAGACCATCCGCGCCAGCACGTGCGCGAGCGGCAGGTACTGGAAGATCACCGGGGACGACTTGCGCATCTCGAGGCGGTCGATGTACGCGTTGGCCGTGTAGAGGAGGTTCGCGTGCGAGAGCACGCAGCCCTTCGGCGGGCCGGTCGTGCCCGAGGTGTAGACGATCGTGGCCGTATCGCCGGGCTCGACGGCCGCGGTGCGCTCGCGCGCGATCGTCGCGCCGTCGGCGGCGCCGCGCTCGCGCAGGTCGGCGAGCGTGATCGCGCCCTCGGCCTCACCCACCAGCACGACGACGTGCTCGAGCTCGGGCAGGTTCCCCCGGACCTTGGCGATCTTCGCCGCCTGCTTGGCGTCCTCGAGCAGGAGCACCTTGACGTTCGCGTGCGAGAGGACGTACTCGCACTCCTCGGGCGAGTTCGTGTGGTAGACGGGCACGACGGTCGCGCCGGCGGCGAACGAGCCGAAGTCGGCCATCGGCCACTCCGGCACGGTCCCGCAGAGGATGCCGACCTTGTCGCCGACGCCCACGCCGAGGGACGCCAACCCGCCCGCGATCTCGCGGATCGCCCGGCCGAAGTCGGCGTAGGTGACGGACGGCCGGCCGGGCGCGCGCATCGCGTCTCCGGAATAGCGGTCGGCAGCGGCGAGGCCCAGCTCGCCCAGCGAGCGGACGTCGGCGGAGGTGGGACGTTGGGCGGTGTCGGCCATTGCCTTCAACCCTACTTCGCGTCCCACCTCCTCTGCCAGCGTGTTTCTACGGCGTCGTGGTCGACAGCGTGAACGTCAGCGTCTTGGCGTACGTGCCCGTGCGCAACGGGTCCGTCGCGTTGACGGTCTGCGAGAACGCGATCGTCACCGGGTCGTTGGACACCGGCGTGGCGTACGTCTTGACCGTCGCCGGCAGGGTCTGGCCCGCGACCCGCAGGGGCTGCGGCAGCGAGAACGTCCCGTTGACCAGGCGGCCGGTGGCCACGCTGGACGGATCGGCGACGGTCAGGGTCGCGTCACCGGCGGTCGAGATGACGCTGGCCGCGGTCGTGGCCGTGTACGCCTTGGTGATGCCCGGCGTGAACGGACCGAACGAGGCCGCTGCGCCGAGCGTCAGCGCGAGCGTCGCCGGCACCGTGCCGCCGACCGGCGCCTCGGGCGTGACCGCCGCCAGCGCGCAGCCGCTGTAGCCGCCGCGGATGGTGTTGGGGGCGCCGAAGTCCTTCACGTCGGAGCTGTTGGCGGAGCACTCGAGCTGGCCGTTGACCGTGCTGCCCGCGAGGATCGGGCCGTAGGCGCCGGCCAGGCGGGAGTAGCGGTCGTTGGCGCTGACCTGGGTGTTGCCGGTCAGCGCGAGGCCGGCACGGAACGTCGAGCCGGCGATCGTGACGTCACGGGTCGAGCCCGAGATCTTGGCCGCGCCGGTGACCGTGGAGCCGAAGAGCTGCACGGCCTCCGCGGCGGTCGCGGTCAGCGCGCCGCCGACCGTGGTGTTCTTCAGGACGACCGAGGCACCCGCCGCGACCGTCACGGCGCCGGTGACCGTCGCGCCCGTCAGGCAGGTCACGCCGGTCGCGACGCTGACGCTCGCCTGCGTGCCGGTGACCGTGGTCGTGCAGGTCGGCGAGCCGCCCGGCAGGACCGTGGCCTTGTAGGACTCCGGAGTGCTGTAGTTGCCCGCCGGGTCGATCGCGCGGTGCTCGACGGTGTGGGTGCCGAAGCCCGGGATGAACCCGCCGCTCGGATGGTTGTCCGGGAGCGTCTGCTCGAACGCGGCGCGCGACAGGCCGCCGGTGCCGAGGTTGCCGTAGGTCAGCGCCTTGACCTCGGTGCCGGAGTGACGGAACTCGAACGGCGACTCCGGCATCGGCTTCTCCGGGAAGCCGAAGTAGTTGAACCAGCCGTCGCGGTCCAGGCGCAGCTGACCCACGACGGCCGGGCTGCCCTCGTAGCCCGTGCGGTCGTCCTTCGGATCCAGCCACATGTCCCAGCCGTTGAAGTAGACCGGGTGCTCGGTCGCGCCTCCAAGCGTGACGAGCGGCTCGGAGAGGCGCCGCGGGATCGTCGGGTCGGTCTTGTCGATCTTCCACTCGACCGAGTCCGAGGAGGCGCCGTCGGTCACGGTCGCCTTCAGCGTGTGCGTGCCCGACGGCAGCGCCAGCGCGCCGAGGTCCAGGTTGCGGCTGTTGTTCGTGTTCGGGACGACCGCACCGTTCAGGGTCCACGTGACCGGCAGGACGCGGTCGTTGGGATGGTTGGTCTCGACGTAGACGACCTCGTCGGCCGCGACCGGGTGGGTGGTCGCCGTCGAGGCGGTGATGTCGGCCAGGGCGGGCGAGGCCGTCGTGGTGGTGTCGCCGACCGTCCACGTGCGGGTCTGCACGAAGCGCGAGCCGTTGAAGCCCGAGTCGGCGGCCGCGTTGTTGGCCGACGGGTTGCGGACCCAGTCGATGCCGGTCGGGCCGACCGGGTCGCGGACCTCGGCCCACACGACCGTGCCGGCCGGCAGGTTCAGCGCCTCGAGGTCGAGGTTGCGGGTGCCGGAAGCGATCACCGGGCCGGTCGCGCCGCCGGTACGCCAGGTCACGAGCTCCTCGTGGAAGCGCGGGTGCCCGGTCTCGACCCACAGGACCGAGTCCTTGGCCACCGTGCCGGTGGTCGGCGCGTTCTGCACGTTCATCTGGCCGGAGTTCCGCATACCGGTGACGCGCGCGACCATGTGCTCGAGGCCGATCTGATCGAGATCGAAGCCGATCCAGCGCATCATCGAGTGCTCGGACGGGCGCTTCTGGCCGCACGGGTACATGCCGCCGCCCTCGTGGGCGCCGATGATGCCGCCGGAGAGGCTCTCCTCGCCGATCCAGCGCCACCACTTCGTCTGCGCCGTGAGCATCTGCGACGCGCTCATGATCGTGTGGTGGAAGCTGCTCGGCTCGCCGCCGGTGTAGCAGGAGCGGATCACGTCACGCGAGGAGTACGGGTACTCGTCGACGAGCGTGCCGAGCGAGTGGCCGACCTCGTGCAGCGAGATCAGCGGGCCCTGCGGCGAGCCCCCCGAGGTGGTCGCCTGGCTGCCGCCGATGCCGCCGTAGGTGAAGGTGTTGAAGATCGCCAGCGTCTGCAGGTTCTGCGACGTGCGCGGGATGCCGAGGACCGGGGCGACGTAGTTGTCCAGGATGCGGTTGTGGGCCTGGTTGCCCGTCTCGCACGCGTAGGTCGCGCCCGCGGGGTAGTACTTGGCGAGGTCGGCCGCGTTGCAGCCGGCTGGGGCGGTGGTGTAGACCGTGCCGCGCGCCAGCGGGTTGGTGCAGCCGCCGTCGAAGGTCAGGCGCAGCGCGGTGTTCTTGGTGTTGATCGGGCCCTCGCGGACGCCGGTGTCGCGGATCGTGCCGTCGGCGGCGCGTACGCGGCCGTCCGGGTCGCAGCGGGTGCCGTAGTCGATCGAGGAGAGCTCGACCGCGTAGACGTTGATGTAGTTGCGGTACGTGCGGAACGGCTCCGTGGCCCACATGACCGACAGGTTCCGGTCCACGTCGGCGCGGAAGATGCTCTGCTGATCGAACTGGTAGCCGTCGCCCATGATGATCAGGTTCAGCCGCTGGGACGGCGGACCCGTGACCTGGATCGGGACGACCTTCGGCTCAGGCAGCGGCAGCGGCGGCGTGGGACCCTGCGCGCTCGCCGTCGCCGCGGTGAACAGGACCAGCACCAGCGTGGCGGCAGCCGCCAGCGTCTTGGTGGCGTACTTCATCGATCGACTTCCCTCCTAGAAGAACGTGAACCCGGTGGCCGACGGCCACCTTCCCCTCACAATCAGCTCACGCTAACTTCACGGCGGGGTTCAATGCACCCAACAACTGACGGAATGCGGTGGACCGAGATCCACCGCATGCCGTAGTCGGCTACGTCACGGCGTCGTGGTCGACAGCGTGTACGTCAGCGTCTTGGAATACGCGCCCGTGCGCAGCGGATCGGTCGCGCCGATGTGCTGACCGAACGTGACCGTGACCGCGTCGTTGGACACGGGCCCGGTCCAGACCGCCTTCGAGAAGGCGACCGTGAGCGGCGCGGCCAGCGCGAACGTCCCGTTCGCCAGGTGGCCGGGGTCCGACACGGTCAGGGCCGCGTCGCCCGCCGTCGAGATGACGTTGGCGGTCGTCGTGGCCGTGTAGTCCTTCGCGATCCCCGGCGTGAAGGCCCCGAACGTCGCCGGAGCGCCCATCGTCAGCGCGAGCGTCGCCGGGACCTGACCGCCGACCGGAGCGGTGGCCTGGGTCACGACCGCGAGCTTCGGCGCCGTGGCCGGGACGAGGTGGCCCGCGCCGCCGAGCTGCTGCTCGAGCGCGTAGCCGAAGCCGAGCATCTTCGCGTCGTCCCACGCGCGGCCGACGAACTGCAGCGACATCGGATCACCGTGCGGGTTCGCGCCCACCGGCAGGATCAGCGTCGGCAGGCCGACATTGGACGTCGGGACGCCGCTGTTGCGGTCTGAGGAGAGCGTCTGCGCCCCGTCGTTGTCGTAGACGTCCGAGCGGAAGCCCGGGTAGACGATGGCGTCGACGCCCGCCGTGTCCATGTAGGTCTTCCAGCGCGCCTTGTACTCGTCGCGCTGCGCGAAGATCTTGTCGATGTCGGCGGCGGTCAGGCGGGCGGCGGGGTTCTGGGTGCCGCGGTTGTACGGGAGCACCTTCGGCGAGGAGAGGATCTCCGACGCCGTGTGGTACGGCGGATTGGCGTGCAGGTCGAAGTAGCGCTGCCAGCCCTCCTCGGTCCGGCTGCCGGTGAGCGTGCCGGTCGCGGGTGAGGCGGGCGCCGCCGCCGTCACGGGCACCATCGTCGCGCCGGCGGCGATCAGGTCGTTGAAGCGCGCCTTGAGCGCGTCGATCGTCCCGTCCTCCTGGCCGTAGCTGGGCGACGCGTCGAACGCGCTCGGGACGTAGCCGATCTTCTTGCCCTGCAGCGCGTTGGGGTCCAGCGCGGTCTTCCAGTCGGCCGGGCGCTTGTGGTCGGCATCGGCGTGGACGGTGGCGATGTCGTCCGGATCGGTGCCGGTGGTGACGTTGAGGATGCGGGCGACGTCGCTCGTGGTGCGGGCGATCGGACCCTCGAAGTCCTGCAGCCAGGTCAGTGGCATCACGCCCGCGCCGGAGGAGATGCCGTCGGTGCCGCGCAGGGAGACCAGCGACGCGCCGGTCGAGGGCGCGTAGAGCGAGACGCCGGTCTGCGTGCCCATGGCGAAGCCGGTGAGGCTGAGCGCGGTCGCGACCGCCGACCCGCCGGAGGAGCCGAGCGAGGTCTTGGACGGCTTGAAGGCGTTCCAGACCATGCCGTAGCCGGAATCGCTGTAGGAACCGGAGTTGGCGAACTCCGACAGGTTGGTCTTGCCGATGATCACGGCGCCCGCGTCGCGCAGGCGCTTGACCTGGCCCGCGTCGCGCTCCGGCCGCCAGCCCTCGAAGGCGAGGCTGCCGTCGGTCGTGGGCATGTCCTTGGTGTCGTAGAGGTCCTTGACCGCGACCGGGATGCCGAGCAGCTCGCTGGTGTCGCCCGCGGCGCGGCGGTCGTCGGCGGCCTTGGCCTGCGCCATCGCGGTGTCGGAGACCGTGATGAACGCGTGGAAGCCGAACGGGCCCGAGTCGTAGGCCGCGATCCGGTCCAGATAGGCGCGGGTGATCGCCTGCGAGGTGGTCAGGCCGGACTTCATGTCCGCCGCCAGCTGCGTGATCGACTTGTTGAAGACGTCGTAGCCCGACGTGGTGACCGGGAGCTTGGTGGGCTGCTCGGGCGTGACCGCCGGTGCGGGGGAGGCGGCACAGGTCGCGGCGTCATACAGCGGCGCCCAGTTGGCGACGGTGCAGCCGACGCCCGCCGGGATGCCGGCGATGTCCGGCGCGGATGCCAGCGTCGTGGCGCCGGTCTTGACCGCGGCGACCTGCTGGCCGGCCGTGGCGGCGGCCTCGGCACGGCCCGCGACGACGTAGCGCAGCAGCGACTTCGTCTGCCCGGGGGCGAGCGTCAAGGTGTTCTTGTAGCCGTAGAAGTTGGCCTCGAGGCCGGTCAGCGGCAGCGGGTTGCCGAACGGATCGCGCTGGAAGTTGCCGGTGCCGGACTGGGTGCCGTTGACGACGGCGCTCGGGCCGCGGTTGCTCACGCCGGTGGCCGAGGGGTTGGCCACCTCGACCCAGGAGTCGTCGGCGCCGATCGCCGTGTCGCCGCTGGAGCTGTCGACCACCTTGCTCTGAGCGCTGCCGGAGTTCTGGCCCGCACTGCCGCCGAACGCGACGTCGACCGTGATCGTCCGCGTGCTCGTGTTGGCGAAGGTGTCGAGGAAGCGGCTGTAGTTGCCCGCCTTGCTCACCTTGACCGCGCGGCTGATCGCGATCCCGCCGAGCACGACCGGCTGCGCGGTGGTGAACGACTCGTCGCCGTCATAGCCGAGGTTGAAGCCGCGCATCAGCTCGCCGTTGAAGCGCGCCGTCGTGTCCGTCGCCGGGATGCCGGAGACGCGCACGCGGATGCCGCCGAAGCCGTAGAACGCGTTGTCGGTGATCGCCCGGATCGACCCCGTGTCGAGCTTCGGCGGGGCGAAATCGTGGATCTGCCAGTTCAGGCCGTTGGCCGTCGTGATCGTGGTGACCGCGGACGCCGGGACGGCAGCCGCAAGGACGGCGGTGCCCGCGACGAGCGCCGCCAAAGAACGTTTCATTGAGTGGGTTCCCTCCCCAAGTTTGACCGCGGTCGATCCTTCCAATCGGGCGCGGGGAAACGTCTGGCCCGCCGGTCGGAACCGAGGCGACCGGCGGTAGATGCCGCTTTTGCCGTTCGTCGACCGACTTATGACTGCTATTTGACAATGCAGCCTACTTGTGAGTAGGTTGTGCGCGACCCGGCGACCCGCGCCGGCATCTCGGAGGAGGAGGAACGGCATGGCGATGGACAAGCTCGGCCTCGATCGGCGAGGCTTCCTGCGCGGCGCAGCGGCGACCGCGGTCGCGCTGCCGACGGTCGGAGGCGTCCTCGCGGCGCCCGCACTCGCCCACGGCGGCGACGACGACCACGGGCGGGGCCGGCACTCGATCCCGCGCGAGAACATCAGCATCCAGCTCTACACGCTGCGCTCGCTGCCGCTCGACCAGCAGCTCAAGGGCCTCGCCGACATCGGCTACACCACCGTCGAGCACGCCGGCTTCGGCGCGCTCACGGCGGCGCAGTTCCGGGCCCAGTTGCGCAAGTACGGGCTGCGCGCGACGTCGGGCCACCAGGCGATCCCGCAGCCGTTCGACGCGACGGCCTGGCGCAAGCAGGTGGCGGACGCCGTCACCGTCGGCCAGCGCTTCATCGTGACGCCGGCCAGCCCGATCACCTTTCCCGCCGACGGCAACGTCGCGAACATCAAGGGCTTCCAGACCGCCGCGGAATGGAAGTCCTACGCCGCCGACCTCAACCAGGCGGGGCTGATCGCGCGCCAGGCGGGCCTCCGGTTCGGCTACCACAGCCACTTCTGGGAGTTCGCGCCGCTCACCGACGACACCCCGCTGGTCGGCTACGACATCCTGCTCGCCGAGACCGACCCGAACCTCGTGCACTTCGAGATCGACCTGTACTGGGCCTGGTACGCGCACCACGACCCGGTGCCGATCATCGCCGCGTTCGGCGATCGCATCCGCCAGTTCCACGTCAAGGACCTGGCCTACGTCAACCACGCGCCGACCTGGGCCGACGACGGCACCGGCGTGATCGACTTCGCCCGCATCTTCGCCGCGGCCGGCGATGTCCGCGACCACGAGTACATCGTCGAGCGCGACGACGCCGGGGCGAACGCCCTGACCACGGCGTCGGTTGGCTTCAACTACTTGAACCGCATCCGGTTCTAGAACCGTGTCGGGCCGGCGGGGTCGCCCCACCCGTCGGCCCGGCGCGAATTACCCTGGGGGCGGCGATGGCGCGAGTGGCCTACACGACCCCTGAAGGACGCGCCCGGCGCGACCAACTCGTGCGTGCCGCCATGCAGGCCTTCGCCCAGCGCGGCTACCACGGGGTCACGATGGACACGATCGCGGCCGAGGTGGGCGTCACCCGCCAGGGCCTGCTGCACCACTTCCCGTCGAAGGTCGACCTCCTGGTGGCGGTCCTGGAACGGCGCGACGAGGACGACTCCGAGCTGCTGAGCACGCTGCGCGCGCGCGAGGACACGCCGCTGGCCGAGATCCTGCGGGCCGTGCTGCGCCACAACGCGCAGCGGCCGGGGCTCGCCGCGCTGTTCACGATCCTGTCGGCCGAGAGCGTCGACCCGGAGCACCCGGCGCACGACTGGTTCGCCGATCGCTACCGGCGCGGGCGCATCCTGGTCGCGGAATGGATCGCGGCCGAGCAGGCCAGGGGGCGAATCACGAGTGCGGCGACGCCGCAGCGGCTCGCGACCTCGGTCCTCGCGCTGCTCGACGGCCTCCAGCTCCAGCAGCAGCTCGAAGACGAGCCGCTCGACATCGACGGGGTCCTCGCCGAACTGCTCGCGCTGCTCAGGTGAGCGAGCGCGCCATCCAGATGTCGTCGACGTAGCGGCCGTCGAGCAGGAAGAGCTCGCGGTGCACGCCTTCGACTTCGAAACCGCACTGGGCGTAAAGCTCGCGGGCGCCCAGGTTGTGCCCGAGCACCCGCAGCATCAGCCGTCGCGCTCCCGCGGCGCGGGCCTGTTGGACGGCCGCGCCGATCAGCGCCCGTCCCACGCCGCGCCGCCGGTGTTCGGGGGCGACGCTGAGGCCCTTGATCTCGAGGATGTGCTCGCTGGAGCGCAGCGGCAGCGCCTGGCCGAGCTTGACGTAGCCCGCCAGGCCGTCGGCGAGCTCGGCGACGAGCACGCCGTCGAGCTCGAACGGGCGATCGGCGGCCGGGGCGGGGGCGGGGCTGTGGAGCGTCGACCACGTCACGCGGTCCAGCTCGCGCAGGATCGGCTCGTCGGCGGGTAGGGCGGTGCGGATCACTCAGCGCAGAAGCATGTCGCAATAGCCGTCGGCGATCTGCTCGCTCGTCAGGCGACCGCCGGGCTTCAGCCAGGTGGCGGTGTGGTTGACCATGCCCAGCAGGGCGAAGAGCGCGAGCCGGTCGGTCAACCCCACGGCGGCGAGCCGGCGGGCGAGGATCGCCTCGAAGGCGTCGCGGCTCGCTCGGACCTGCTCCCACTCGGGCTCGTGCTCGATCGTGTGGCGCTCCTGCGCGAACACCGCCATGTGGTCGAGGTGGGTTTCGATGTGGGCGAGCCAGGCGCGCACCAGCGCGCGCAACTGCGTCTGCGGGTCGTCCTCGCCCGCCTCGATCTCGGCGGCACGCGCGAGCAGCGGGTCCATCAGCTGGCCGAAGATCGCCAGCAGCAGGTTCTGCTTGGAGCCGATGTAGTGATACAGGCCGCCGCTGCGCAGCCCGGTCGCCTCGCTGAGCTCGTCCATGCTCGTCGCCTGGAAGCCGCGCCGCGCGAACAGCGCGGCGGCCGTGGTCACGACCGCCTGCTGGCGGCGGTCATAGCGCTCGCGGAGCGCGGGGGATGTCGGCGGCTGGGACATTTGTAACGGGCGTTCGGTATAAATTACCGCATGAACTTCGATCTCCCCGACGACCACGAGCTGATCCGGCGCACGGTGCGCGACTTCGCGGAAGGGGAGGTCGCTCCAGTTGCCGAGGAGCTGGACCGCACCAAGGCGTTCCCGTACGCGATCGTCAAGCAGCTCGGGGAGCTCGGGCTGATGGGCATCCCGTTCCCGGAGGAGTACGGCGGAGGCGGCGGCGACTCGCTCGCCTACGCGATCGCGGTCGAGGAGCTCACGCGCGTGGATTCGTCGGTGGCGATCACGCTGTGCGCGCACACGTCGCTCGGCACGCAGCCGATCTACCTGTTCGGCACCGAGGAGCAGAAGCAGGAGTGGCTGCCGAAGCTGACGTCGGGCGAGATCCTCGGCGCGTTCGGCCTGACCGAGCCCGAGGCGGGGTCGGACGCCGGCAACGTCCGCACGCGCGCCGTGCTCGAGGACGGCGAGTGGACGATCAACGGCACCAAGCAGTTCATCACCAACGCCGGCACGGACATCAGCGGCGTCGTGTGCATCACCGCCCGCACCGGCGACGACGAGATCTCCAACCTGATCGTCGCCAACGGCACTCCCGGCTACTCGCAGGGCACGCCGTACCGCAAGATGGGCTGGAACGCGTCCGACACGCGGCCATTGACCTTCGAGGACTGCATCGTGCCCGAGGAGAACCTGCTCGGCCCGCGCGGCGGCGGCTTCAAGCAGTTCCTGCAGGTGCTCGACATCGGCCGGATCGGCGTCGCGGCGATGGGCGTCGGCCTGGCGCAGGGCGCGCTGGACCAGGCGCTGGCCTACGCCAAGGAGCGGCGCGCGTTCGGCAAGCCGATCTCCAAGTACCAGGCGATCCAGGGCAAGCTCGCCGACATGGCGACCGAGATCGCGGCCGCGCGGCTGCTGGTCTACAAGGCGGCGTTCGAGAAGGATCAGGGCCGCAACTTCTCGCTGACCGCCGCCCAGGCCAAGCTCAAGACCGGCCGCCTGGCCGTGCGCTGCGCCGAGGAGGCCGTCCAGATCCACGGCGGCTACGGCTACATCGAGGAGTACCCGGTGTGCCGCATGTACCGCGACGCGAAGATCCTCACGATCGGCGAGGGCACCGACGAGGTGCAGCAGATGGTCATCGCCCGCGCGCTCGGCGCGTAGAGCCGTGTTCAGCTCCGTCCTTGTCGCCAACCGAGGTGAGATCGCGCGGCGCGTGATCCGGACGCTGCGCGCGTCGGGGATCCGTTCGGTCGCGATCTACACCGACGCCGACGCCGGCGCGCCGCACGTGCGCGAGGCCGACGCGGCGGTGCGGGTCGGCTCCTACCTGTCGATCGAGGACGTCGTGGCCGCGGCGGCCGGCGTCGACGCCCTGCATCCCGGCTACGGCTTCTTGAGCGAGAACGCCGGCCTCGCGCGAGCGTGCGCGGAGGCGCGCGTGGTGTTCGTCGGGCCGTCGCCGGACGCGATCGAGCTGATGGGCGACAAGGTCCGGGCCAAGGCCGCGGCCGCCGCGGCGGGCGTGCCGGTCGTCGACTCGCTGAGCGTCGACGAGGCGCGCGTCTCGGACGCGTATCCGCTGCTGGTCAAGGCCGCAGCGGGCGGAGGAGGGCGCGGGATGCGGGTGGTCGAGTCGCCCGAGGGGCTGGACGAGGCGATCGCGGCCGCCCAGCGCGAGGCGGCCGCCGGGTTCGGCGACGACCGCGTGTTCATCGAGCGCTTCCTGCCGCGGGCGCGGCACATCGAGGTGCAGGTCATCGGCGACGCGCACGGGAACGTGCTGTCTTTGGGCGAGCGCGAGTGCTCGCTCCAGCGCCGCCACCAGAAGGTGCTCGAGGAGTCGCCGTCGCCGGTGGTGTCGGAGGCGCTGCGGGCGCGGCTGGGCGAGGAGGCCATCGCGCTGGCGAAGGCCGCGGGCTACAGCGGGGCGGGAACCGTCGAGTTCATCGCCGACGCCGACGATCCGTCGGTCCACTTCTTCCTGGAGATGAACGCGCGGCTGCAGGTCGAGCATCCGGTGACCGAGCTGGTCACGGGCCTCGATCTCGTCGCGCTGCAGCTGCAGGTGGCGGCGGGCGAGCCGCTGGACGTCGAGGTCACCTTGTCCGGGCACGCGATCGAGGCGCGCATCAACGCCGAGGACGCGCAGTTCTTCCCGTCGGCCGGTCCCGTCGTGCTGGCGCGCTATCCGGAGGGCGTGCGCGTCGACGCCGCGGTCGAGACCGGCTCCGTGGTCGGCACCGACTACGACTCGATGATCGCCAAGGTGATCGCCTACGGCCCGGACCGCGCGAGCGCCCTCGCCCGCCTGGACCGCGCCCTGGCGAACACCGCCATCCTCGGTCTGACCACGAACACGGGCTTCCTGCGCGCGCTGCTCGCCCGCGAGGACGTGCGCGCGGGGGAGATGGACACGGGCCTGATCGGCAGGATGGACCCGCCGACGCCTCCTTTGACCGACGAGCAGGTCGCCCGCGCGGCCGCCTCGCTCGCGATGGCGCGCGAGACCGCGAGCGCCGGCGACGATCCGTTCGAGCGCCGCGACGGCTGGCGGCTCGGCGGCGTCCGCGCGCCCTCCTTCTGGAAGCTGTCGGTCGACGGCGGCGAGCCGCTCGACGTGGTGCTCGACCATGAGCCCGTCGCGGGCCGGTTCACGTACGTGCATGGCTGGCTCGGCTACGAGGGGTGGGCATGGCACGTGACCGAGGCGACGGCCGAGGACGTGCATCACGCGCACGCCGATGGGGAGTTGCGGGCGCCGATGCCGGGCAGCGTGCTGCTGGTGCCGGTCGCCGTGGGTGACGCCGTCGAGGCGGGGCAGACCGTGGTGGTGCTGGAGTCGATGAAGATGGAATTGGCGCTGACCGCGCCCGTGGACGGCACGGTGACCGAGCTCACCGTCTCCGTGGGCGACAAGGTCGGGCGCGACGAGACCGTTGCGAAGGTCGAGGCCGCATGACGACTGACGAATTCAGGGCCAATACGGCCGACCACGAGGCGCTCGTCGCCGACCTGCGCGAGCAGCTCGAGCGGGTGCGGCTCGGTGGCGGCGAGAAGGCCCGCGCGCGGCACACCAGCCGCGGCAAGCTCCTGCCACGCGAGCGCGTCGACCGGCTGCTGGACAAGGGCGCGCCGTTCCTCGAGCTCTCCCCGCTGGCCGCGCACGGCATGTATGACGGGGACGCGCCTGGCGCGGGCATCGTCACCGGCGTCGGCCGGATCGCCGGCCGCGAGTGCGTGATCGTCGCCAACGACGCGACCGTCAAGGGCGGGACCTACTACCCGATGACGGTCAAGAAGCACCTGCGCGCGCAGGAGGTCGCCCTCCACAACCGGCTCCCGTGCATCTATCTCGTGGACTCGGGCGGGGCGTTCCTGCCGCTGCAGGACGAGGTCTTCCCCGACCGCGAGCACTTCGGCCGGATCTTCTTCAACCAGGCGACGATGTCCGCCCAGGGCATCCCGCAGATCGCGGCCGTGATGGGCTCGTGCACCGCCGGCGGCGCCTACGTGCCCGCGATGAGCGACGAATGCGTGATCGTCCGCGAGCAGGGCACGATCTTCCTCGGCGGCCCGCCGCTGGTGAAGGCCGCCACCGGCGAGGAGGTCAGCGCGGAGGACCTCGGCGGCGGCGACCTCCATTCGCGCACGAGCGGCGTCACCGACCACCTCGCCGACGACGACGAGCACGCGCTGGCGATCGTGCGCGAGATCGTCGCCACGCTCCCGGCGCCCGAGCCCTCACCCTGGCAGCGCACGCCCGTCGAGCCGCCCGCCCGCGACCCGGACTCGATCTACGGCGTCGTCCCCGCCGACGTGCGCAAGCCCTACGACCCGCACGAGCTGATCGCGCGGCTCGTCGACGGCAGCCACTTCCACGAGTTCAAGGCGCTCTACGGCACCACGCTCGTCTGCGGGTTCGCCCGCCTGCACGGCCACCCGGTCGGCATCCTGGCCAACAACGGGATCCTCTTCAGCGAGTCCGCGCTCAAGGGCGCGCACTTCATCGAGCTCTGCGACCGCCGCAAGATCCCGCTGGTCTTCCTCCAGAACATCAGCGGCTTCATGGTCGGGCGCGAGTACGAGGCGGGCGGGATCGCCAAGCACGGCGCGAAGCTCGTGACCGCAGTGGCCTGCGCGCGCGTCCCCAAGCTGACGGTGATCGTCGGCGGGTCCTTCGGCGCCGGCAACTACGGCATGTGCGGCCGGGCGTACTCCCCGCGCTTCTTGTTCATGTGGCCGAACGCCCGGATCAGCGTCATGGGCGGCGTCCAGGCGGCGACGGTGATGGAGACCGTCGGGCAGCCGGAGGTCGGCGCATCGCTGCGCGAGCAGTACGAACGCCAGGGCCATCCCTACTTCGCCACGGCGCGGCTGTGGGACGACGGCGTGATCGACCCGCGCGACACGCGCGACGTGCTCGGCCTCGCGCTGAGTGCCTGCGCAAGCGCCCCGCTTAATGAAGTGAGCTACGGCGTCTTTCGCATGTAGCCCGACATATGTAAGCTTCTTGACAGGGGGGTCGTTCCGGTCGAGGAGAGGAGTTGCGCGATGCGCGCAACCAGGGTCGGGGCGGTCGCTGCCGCCATTCTGTGGATGGTTGTCGCGCCCGCATCCGCCGCCGAGCGCTCGCTCGACGGCGGTGGGAACAACGTCGCGCACCCGACCTGGGGACAGGTGGGACAACCGTATTCGCGGGTCGCTGAGCCCGCCTACGCCGACGGCGTCGGCAAGCCGCTGACCGGGCCGCCCGCGCGCCGGGTCAGCAACCGCATCTTCAACGACGGCGCGCAGAACCTGTTCTCGGAGAACGGGGTCACACAATGGGGCTTCGTGTGGGGGCAGTTCCTGGACCACACGTTCGGCCTGCGCGAGGAGACCGGCGGGGAAGCGGCGCCGATCGCGTTCGACGCCCACGACCCGCTGGAGACGTTCCGCAACGACTTCGGCGCGATCGACTTCACGCGCTCGGCCGCCGCGCCCGGCACCGGCGTGGGAGGCGTGCCGCGCGAACAGATCAACACCGTCTCCAGCTACATCGACGGCTGGGCGGTCTACGGCGGCACGAACCAGCGACTTGAATGGCTGCGCGAGGGCCCCGTCAACGGCGACCTCTCCGACAACGGCGCACATCTGCTGCTCGACCCGGGCGGGCTCCTGCCGCGGCGCTCCAGCCGCGGCGACACCACGACCGCGCCCGCGATGGAGCTGCAGGGCCGCCTCGCCGCCACCCCGGGGAAGGCGATGGTGGCCGGCGACGTCCGCGCCAACGAGAACGTCGCGCTGACCGCGACCCAGACGCTGTTCGCGCGCGAGCACAACCGGATCGTCGACGCGCTCCCCGCCACGCTCTCCGCGGAGCAGAGGTTCCAGATCGCGCGGCGCGTGGTCGGCGCCGAGCAGCAGGTCATCACCTACGAGGAGTTCCTCCCGGCGCTCGGCGTCAAGCTCGCGCCGTACCACGGCTACGACCCGACCGTCGACGCCACGCTGAGCAACGAGTTCGCGACCGTCGGCTACCGCGCGCACAGCATGGTCCACGGGGAGATCGAGCCGTCCGCGCCGGCCGGCACCTACACCGCGGCGCAGCTGGAGGCCTTCGAGGACCAGGGCATCGAGATCGACGAGGACGAAGGCACGACCGAGCTGGAGATCCCGCTGAACCTCACGTTCGGCAACCCCGACCTGCTCGCGAGCGTCGGCGTCGGACCGGTGCTGACCGCGGTCGGCGGCGAGTCCGAGTACCGCAACGACGAGACGATCGACAACCAGCTGCGCAGCGTGCTCTTCCAGGTCCCGTTCTCACCGGGCGCCTGCCTCGACGGCCCGCCGCTGCCGGACTGCTTCAACGGCGTCGTCGACCTCGGCGCGATCGACGTCGAGCGCGGCCACGACCACGGCATCCCGCTCTACAACGACCTCCGGCGCGCGTATGGCCTCGCCCCGCGGACGTCGTTCACGGCGATCACCGGGGAAGCGACCGACCAGTTCCCGGCCGGGACGGGGATCGACGATCCGCACAGCCTCGACTTCCTGGCGCTGCACGACATCACCGGCGCCGAGATCGCCCTGAGCGACCCGCGGGCACAGACCAGCGCCGTCACCGGCACCCGCCGGAGCACGCTCGCGGCGCGGCTGCGCGGGCTCTTCGGCTCCCCCGACGCGCTCGACGCGTTCACCGGGATGCTCTCCGAGCGCCACGTGCCGGGCACCGAGTTCGGCGAGCTGCAGCTGGCGATCTTCAAGCGCCAGTTCGAAGCGCTGCGCGACGGCGATCGGTTCTTCTACCGCAACGACCCCGTGCTGGCCGGCATCGAGCGCGACTACGGCATCAGCGCGCACCGGACGCTCGGGCAGATCATCGCGGACAACACCGGTCTGGCCACCCGCGCGGACGTCTTCAAGCTCCCGGGCGCGCCCGTCCGGCTCGAGCAGAGCGGGGAAGCGCGCGTGCTCGTGCCCGCGGCGCTGTCGCTCTCGCTCGGCCAGCCGCCGAGCTTCGGCGCCTTCACCCCCGGCGTCGCGAAGGACTACACCGCCACGACGACCGCCACCGTGATCTCGACCGCCGGCGACGCGGCGCTGAACGTGAGCGGCGGCCACCTGACCAACGGCACCTTCCCGCTGCCCGCGCCGGTCGACGTGCAGCTGTCGAAGGCGAGCTGGAGCGCTCCAGCCTCCAACGACACCACGACCGTGACGTTCAAGCAGCGCGTCGGCGCGACGGACGCGCTGCGAACGGGCAACTACACGACCGCGCTCGTGTTCACCCTGTCGACGACGACGCCCTGAAACGGCTACAACGTGTGCCATGACGACGGCCCCAGACCGTGAAAAGGTCCACGGTCCGACGCACGACGGCGAGAAGATCTGCCACATCGTCGGAGAAGACGATCCGGACACGGCGCTCTGCGGCAAGGACGTGACCGGCTGGCCGTGGAATCCGCCGTGGCCCTTCTGCGTGGTCTGCCTGGACCTCGCGGGCTACGAAGTGCGCTGATGCGAATCCTCCTGATCGCGCTGTGCCTGGCGCTGACGGTCGCGTGCACCGCCGAGGCCAAGCCCCGGCCGGGCGCGGCCGGGATCGGCGACCCGGACTTCCCCAAGGACGGCAACGGCGGCTACGACGTCGCGCACTACGGGCTGAACATCGCCTACACGCCCAAGACCCGCCTGCTGCGCGGCGTCGCCACGATCACCGCCGCGGCGACCCAGGATCTCTCGAGCTTCAACCTCGACTTCCGCGGCCTGAAGGTGCGCTCGGCGCGGGTCGACGGGCGCGCGGCCAAGGTGCGTCGGAAGGGCTCCGAGCTGACGCTCGTCCCGCGCTCGTACCTGCGCCGCGGTCGCACGTTCACGGCGGTGATCGCCTACGACGGCCGGCCGCGCCCGATCAACGAGGGCTCGCTCGGCGACGCCGACGGGTTCATGCCGACCGCCGACGGCGCGCTGATCGCGGGTGAGCCGCACAGCGCGTCGTCCTGGTTCCCGGTCAACGAGCACCCGCGCGACAAGGCGAGCTACTCGTTCCGCATCAGCGTCCCGCGCGGGCTGGAGGCCGTCGCCAACGGCGAGCTGCTGGGCGTCGAACAGCGTGGCGGACGGTCGATCTGGCGCTGGGAGGCGAAGGAGCCGATGGCGTCCTACCTCTCGACCGCGACGATCGGGCAGTTCGACATCAGCACGCGCACCGTCGACGGCCGGCCGTACCTGGACGCCATCGACCCGACGCTGCTCAAGCGCCCGAAACCGCGCACCGGCGCTCGCTACGCCGTCACCGGCATCGCGCAGCCGGGATATCAGCGGCTCATGCGCACGATCGACGTCCCCGCGGGTGGTGCGAAGCTCTCGTTCTGGGTCGACCACGACGTCCAGCCGTTCGGTGACTTCTTCTTCGTCGAGGCACACCCGGTCGGCACGGACAGCTGGACCACGCTGCGCGACCAGCGCCACCACACGTTCAACCAGCCCGCCTTCGATTGCCGCGGCGTGCTCAAGCTCCATCCGTTCCTCGCGCACTACATCGCCGACGACGGGCGCAAGTGCGCGGCGAAGGGCACGACCGGCACGTGGAACGCGTCGACGCTGCCGGCGGCGGGTTACGAGCACTGGTCCGTCGACCTCTCGCGCTACGCGGGCCGCAGCGTCGAGGTGGCCCTCAGCTACTACACCGACGACGCCTTCCAGTTCAGCGGCGTCGCCGTCGACGACGTCGTCGTGACGGGCGCGAGCGGCTCGACGTCCTTCGAGGACGACGGCGACACGCTCGACGGCTGGACCGTCCCGGGCGCGCCCGCCGGCAGCAAGCCCAATTCCGCCGACTGGATCTCGGCCGCCTACGCCCAGGGCCCGCGGTCAGCCGGCGACGTCGCCCAGGCGGCGGTCGCGCGCGAGCCGGAGATCATCGACTTCCTCGCGAGCGTCTTCGGGCCGTACCCGTTCTCGACGGTCGGGTCGATCATCGACGACCCGGTGATCGGCTTCGCGCTGGAGAACCAGACGCGCCCGATCTACTCGCGTGTGTTCTTCGAGGACCGCGGCGATCCCGAGGCCGACACGGTGATCGTCCACGAGCTCGCACACCAGTGGGCGGGCGATCTGCTGTCGGTCTACAACTGGCGCGACATCTGGCTCAACGAGGGCTTCGCGACCTACGCCGAGTGGCTGTGGGCGCAGCAGCAAGGGCGCCACACCGCGCAGGCGGAGTTCGACGAGCGCATGCACGACTACCCGGCCGGCAGCAGCTTCTGGCGCATCGACGTAGCCGACCCGGGGAGGGCGCACCTCTTCGACCCGCCGGTCTACCAGCGCGGCGCGATGGCGCTGCACGCCCTGCGGCTGCGGATCGGCGACGCGGCCTTCTTCGCCCTCTTGAAGGAGTGGGTGCGGCGCAACGCCGGCGGCAACGTCACCACCGCGCGCTTCATCGCGCTCGCCGAACAGGTGTCGGGCCGGCGGCTGGACGGCTTCTTCCGCACGTGGCTGAGCACGCCGAAGAAGCCGTCCGCCTAGCGCCGATCAGGGGAACCGCACCCCCGGATAGGTGAGGTCGTCGTAGCTGGTGGTGTCGTAGCCGGCGGCCTCGGCGGTGCCGTCGGAGCCGCCCGGCCCGTAGATCCACTTGACCTGGGTCGGCTTGAGCGGGCCGATCGGGGACTGCAGTGTGTTGGTGCTCGCGCCGGCGACGGCGGGGAGGGCGAGCACGCCGGCGGTCACGGCGAGCAGGGCGATGCGCTTGAACATTGGGGAGCTCCTTGGAGCGAGTGGGTGGGGTCAGGCGGTGTGACCCGCACCCGCGCGGCGAGGTTGGCCGCTCGCGCTCAAACTGGCGCGTCGGCGCTCTGTGAGAGCGCCGCTGCCGCGCGGTCCAGGTGACCCGCCGCGCGCAGGTAGACCGAGCTGTTGAGGTCCGCGTCGAGGAACTCGGCGTTGTCGGCCTCCCAGATCAGCGCGCGCTGGAGCTCGTCCATCGCCTCGGTGAGCGGGCCGGCGGGCAGGCCGGGGAACATCGGACCCTCAGGGATCTGCGGGATCTGCCCGAAGTGCGCCTCGTGCAGCGGATCCCCTTCGCCGGCGCCGTCGGCGTCGAACGTCGCGATCGCGAGCGCGTGCTCGAGATCGGCGCGAACCGGGCCGGGGTCGACGTCGGCGAGCGCGATCTGCATGCGGTACAGCGCGGTGGGAAGGTGTGGCACTGGCATTGTCTGAGCCACGGTAGGAATCAGCGGACGTCGAGAAGTGTCTTTCCTGTTGTCGCGCGCGATTCGATCGCCGCATGAGCGTCTGATGCGTTTTCCAGGGGAAAACGCTGTCCGATCACGGGCGCCAGGCCGCTGTGCAACGCCTGCTCGGTGTATCCCCGCAGGGCGTCCGGCGAGCGGTTGGGCTGCACGAGCGTGACGCCCCGCGCGGCCGCCTCCTCGGCACCGATGCCCGCCCACTCGCCGCTCGCGAGGCCGTAGGAGAGCATCCGCCCGCCGCGCGCCAGGAGCGTGAACGCCGAGCGCGCGATCTCACCGCCGACCCCGTCGAAGACGACGTCGAGCGGGCCCGCGACGTCGTCGTAGAGGACGGCCTCCGCCCCGAGCGAGTCGACGAGCGCGAGCTTGGCCTCACTGCCCACCGCGCCGACCACCGTCGCTCCGGCCGAGCGAGCGAGCTGCACGAGCAGCGTGCCGACGCCGCCCGCCGCGGCCTCGACCAGCACCCGCTCGCCCGCGGCGACGTTCGCCGCCTTGAAGAGCATCGTCGCCGTCCGCCCGTCGGCCAGCAGCGCGACCGCGGCGTCGAGCGCCATGCCGTCCGGCACGTCGAGCAGCGCGCTCGCCGGCACCGCGACCCGCTCCGCGTACCCGCCGGACCCGCCCAGCGACGCGATCACGCGGCGACCGTCGACGACCCCGCCGACGCCGTTGCCGGGAATCATCGGCAGCTGGACCGGAAACGGTCCGCGCCCCGCCCGCACCTGGGTCTCGACGAACGTGATGTTCGCGTGCACGACGTCGATGACGACCTCGCCGGCGGGCTCGTCCGCCTCCCCGGGGACGAGCACCGACGGCGGGCCGAACTCACGCAGCCAGACTGCTCGCACCGACGGCCCGGTCGTAGTTGAGCCGCAGCAGCGCGATCACGTCCTGCACGTCGTCCTCGGTCTCGATCCGGCGCGCCGCCCAGCCCTTCCTGCCGGGGAAGACCGAGTGATAGTCGATGCGCCCGGCGTCGTAGAGCTCCTGCCAGACGGCCTTGGGGAAGCCGAAGTGCGCGACCCAGTCGCCGTGGATGTGCCCGATCTCGCGCCGGCCGACCTTGAAGGAGAACTCGCCGCGGCTGCCGGCCCCGGCGGTCACCCCGGGCCAGGACGCCACTTCAAGCGTGATGATCTCGTCGGCTGTCATGGGAGGAATGGTCCGCGCAATCGCGGACCATTCCCATTGGCAATTGGTCCTAGGACCGATAGGCGACGGTTTCGCGGCAGCCCGAGTCGGCGGAGCGCAGCATCGCGTCGCAGATCTCGGCCGCGCGGTATCCGTCCTCGAACGTCGCGCCGTGGGGCGCGATGTCGGTGTCGTCGCGGATCGCGGTGAGGAAGTGGTGGAGCTCGTGGACGAACGTGTGCTCCCAGCCGATCATGTGCCCCTGGGGCCACCAGTGCTCCCAGAACGGGTGGTCGGCCTCGGACACGAGCACGTTGCGGAAGCCCTGGGAGAGCTTGCCCGGCGTGGAGCCGCGGTAGTGGACCTCGAGCTCGTTCAGGCGCTCGATATCGAAGCTGAGCGAGCCCTTGGAGCCGTTGATCTCAAACTGCAGCGCGTTCTTGCGCCCGCTGGCGAAGCGCGTCGCCTCGATCGTGCCGACCGCGCCGTTCGAGAAGTCCACGACCGACTCGACCGCGTCGTCGACCGTCACGGCGCCGCCCTCGCGGTCCTTGACGAAGGTGCGCGTGTGGGCGGAGACAGAATCGATTTCGCCGACGAGGTAGCGGGCGAGATCGATCACGTGCGCGCCGAGGTCGCCGAGGGCGCCGGAGCCCGCGACATCCTTGTCCAGGCGCCAGACCATCGGGAAGTCGGCGTCGATGATCCACTCCTGCAGGTAGCGCCCGCGGAAGTGGAAGATCTCGCCGAGGTCACCGGACTCGATGATCTGCCGAGCCAGCCGCACGGCGGGCACGAAGCGGTAGTTGAAGGCGCACATCGCCTTCACGCCCGTGGCCTGCACCCGCTGCCACGTCTCGTAGGCCTCGTCCGCGGTGCGCCCGAGCGGCTTCTCGCAGATGACGTGCTTGCCCGCCTCGGCGGCCGCGATCGTCGGCTCCGCGTGGAAGTTGTTCGGCCCGGAGTTGTCGAAGACGCCGATCCGCGGGTCGGTGACCAGCTTCTGCCAGTCCGTCACGTGATCGGTGAAGCCGTAGCGGCGTGCCGCGCCGGCCACCGCCTCCTCGTTGCGGCCCGCGATCGAGACCAGCTGCGGCATCAATGGCGGGGGCCAGGTCATGTAGGCGAGCGTCTTGTACGCGTTCGAGTGGGCCTTGCCCATGAACCCGTAGCCGAGCATGCCGACGCCGATGGTGGGGATGTCCTCCCCGCCCGCCGACTCGCCCATCGTGACGAAGCCGACCTTGCTCACGAACCCTCCCTCGCGAACGCCGCGTCGAACGCGAGCGTCGACGGAGCGAAATCGCTCGCCCGCACGAAGGCCAGCGCGTCAGGCGCGCCCCAATCCCTGTCCATCCCTGAGTCCTCCCATTCGACCGACAACGGTCCCTGATAGCCGATCCGATTGAGCGCTCGCAGCAGCGCCTCGAAGTCCACGTCGCCGTGCCCGGGGGACACGAAGTCCCAGCCGCGGCCGGCCTCGCCGAAGTTCAAATGCCCGCCGAGGATCGACGAGCGGCCGTCCAGCCGCCGGATCGAGTCCTTGATGTGCACGTGGTAGATGCGGTCCGCGAACTCGGTGACGAACGCCGGACTGTCGAGGAACTGGTGCTCGAAGTGCGACGGATCGAAGTTGATCCCGAAACCCTCGCGGTGGTCGATCGCCGCCAGCGTCTTGCGCGTGGTGACGAAGTCGTAGGCGATCTCGGTGGGGTGGACCTCCAGCGCGAAGCGCACACCCTCGGCGTCGAAGACGTCGATGATCGGCCCCCAGCGCTCGGCGAAGTCCTCATAGCCCCGCTCGACCTCGGCGAAGTCGTTGGGCGGGAACGAATAGAGCATGTGCCACACCGCCGAACCGGTGAACCCGGTCACGACCTCGACGCCGAGCGCGGCCGCCGCGCGCGCCGTGTCCTTCATCCGCTCTGCCGCGCGTTGGCGCACACCCTCGGGCTCTCCGTCGCCCCACACCTCCGGCGGCAGCACCCCTGCATGACGCGAATCGATCGGGTCGCACACCGCCTGACCCACGAGGTGGTTGCCAATCGCCCAGCAATTGAGGCCATTGCGCTCGAGGATCTCGCGCCGGCCCGCGATGTACGACGAATCGGACAGCGCTTCCGCGACGTCGAAGTGATCCCCCCAACAGGCCAACTCGAGGCCGTCGAACTCCCACTCTCCGACCTTGGCGGCCAACTGCTCGAGCGAGAGGTCGGCCCACTGGCCGGTGAACAACGTGACGGGTCGTGCCATCCCTTTCCTCCTCCTAGGTCTTGACGATCTCGAGCTGCACGCCGGCGGCCCGGTAATCCTGCGCCGTCTGCTCGTCGAGCCCGTCGTCGGTGACGATCGCGTCGAGCTCCTGTGCCCGGGCGATCGTCAGCAGCGAGGCCCGGCCGAACTTGCTCGAGTCGATCAGCCCGATCGTTCGCGCGGCGTTGGCGCTGGCGACGTTGATCACGTCGGCCAGCGCACGGCGTGAAGTGGTCAGCCCGGCATCCAGCGTGAGGCCGGCTGAAGAGCAGAACGCGAGCTCGAAGTTGAGCCCGGCCAGGAAATCGGTCGTCCAGCGGCCCGCGAGCAGCCGCATGTGCTGGTCCAGCTCGCCCGGCGTGACGATCACGAGGATGCGCTCGTCCACGAGCTCATACGCGATCGCGGGTGAGTTGGTGACCAGCGTCAGCTCCGTCGCGGGCTCGGAGACGAGCTGGCGCGCCAGGGCCAAGGAGGAGGAGGACGAGTCCAGGAAGATGGTCGAGCCGGAGCGGACCTCGCGCGCGGCGTGCGCGGCGATCGTGGCCTTCGCTCCCCGACCCGCCGCGGCGCGCTGCTCCCAGCCCGTGGGCGGGATCGCGGTCGGCGGCCCGGCGGCCGGCATCGAGCGCGCCCCGCCGTGGACGCGTTCGACCAGGCCGTCCTTGGACAGCTGCTCGAGATCGCGATGGACGGTGATCGAGGAGACCGTCAGGTCGCGCGCGAGATCGGCGACCGAGACGCCTCCGTCGCGCTGGATGCGCTCCAGGATCTGCGCCCGGCGCATGGCTGGGGGGACACTCGTCACACGCGCTCCTCGAACTCGCGGCGCCGGACCTCCACCGACAGGCCCCGGAACTCGTCGATGGCGCGTGCCAGGTGGCTCGAGAAGCGCTCCAGCGCCTCCTCGCCCTTCTCGGGCGTCGCCGTCATCGGGTTGCCGATCACGCCGGTGCGCGAGAACTCGCCGTGGTCCATCGGGAACGAGAAGTACTGGTAGCCCTCGAACTGCACGTCGGGCGCGCCGTCGGACTTCAGGAAGGATTTCGGTAGCCACGACGGCGCCTGGGCGCGGTCGTCGGCCGCTCGGTCCATGTGGACCATCCGCGCGTCGTGCGCCATCACCTGTGAGGTCTCGAGCTCGGACGCGTGCCAGCCCGGCGTCTCCTCCGGCGGGTTCTCCAGCAGGCCCTCGAGGATGCCGATGTAGCGCTCGGCGTAGGGCTTGTAGAGCGCGACCAGCGCGCCCGTCTCGTACTTGATCCGGCGCAGCAGCGGATCGAGCACCTTGACGTTGGAGCCGTGGCCGTTGACCAGGATCAGCTTGTTCCACCCGTGGTGGATGAGCGAGCGCAGGATGTCGTAGAGGACCGCGTTGAGCGTCTCGGCGCGCAGCGTGATCGTGCCGACGCTGGATTCGGTCTCGCGCATGTGCTGCGGCGAGTAGCCGGCCCAGAACGGCGCCGTGTACGGCACGTCGGCCTTCGCGGCGGCGCGGCGGGAGACCTCCAGCGCGGTGATCGTGTCCGTGCCGATCGGCAGGTGGGCACCGTGCTGCTCGCAGGAGCCGATCGGGACCAGGATGATGTCGGAGCGCTCGCGGAACCACGCGATGTCCGGCGGCGCCAGGTCGAGGATGCAGTTGGAAAAGGGGCGGCCGTCAGACATCGGCGGTCTCCGAGACGAGGGACAGGTAACGCTCGGCGACGACGTCGGCGAACAGGTGGTCGTCGACGTGGGCGTCGACGGCTTCGAAGGGGATGTCGGCGCGCAGCGCTCCGGAGAGGGCATCCAGGAACGCGCCGTCGGCGACGGGGTCCCACAGGTCGCCGCCCTCGGCATCGGCGAGCGAGAACCCGCGCGTGGGTGCGACGACCCGGACCGGGCCCGTGGCCTCGTTCAGCCGCGCGGCGACGTCGGCGCCCAGCGTGGCCTCCTCGTCGCGCGTGAGCCGCACCAGGGTCGCCACGGGGTTGTGGAAGTAGCTCTGGCGCGACTTGTAGCGCTCGGCCATCGTGTCGCGCGGGCCCTGGTTGAAGAAGTCGACGCAGCCGGGGACGACGACCTGGGGGAGACCGAGGCGGCCGGCGACGCGCAGCCGATCCGGGCCCGTGGCATGCAGGCCGTTCATCAGCGAGTTCGCGACCTCGGAGAGCGTGTAGTCGACGACGCCCTGGATCGCGCCCTCCTCGCAGAGGTGCTCCATCGCGGGGCCGCCGACGCCGTTGGCGTGGAAGATCACGGGCTCGTGGCCGGCCTCGACGAGGCGCTCGCGCAGGCGCATGACGCCCGGGGTCGTCTGGCCGAGCATCGTGATCCCGACGCAGTGCTCGCCGAGGGTCCCGAGCGCCGACCCGGCGTCCTTGACCATGCCGGCCATGGCCGCGGCGGCGTTGTCGAAGATCGGCCGCGAGATCCCGTTGAGGCCGAGGATGTCGACCACCGAGTGCATCACGCAGACGTCGCTCTCGCCGACGAAGTCCCCGAACCGGCGGCGGCCGCTGGCGCAGGGGGAGACGAGCAGCTTCGGCACGCCGACGGGGAGCGCCTGCATCGCGGTCGCGCCCAGCAGCCCGCCCTCGGCGCCGCCGAGGCAGAGCACGCCGTGCACCCGGCCGTCGGCGAACTGGCGCACCACGACCTCGCGCACGCCCTCGCGCATGAGGGCGACGGCGGCGCCGCGCGAGCCGGCGGCACGGACGTCCTCCAGCTGATGCCCCGCGGCGCGGGCGACGGCTCGCCGGCTGATGTCGGACGGGATCGTCGACTCGCCGAGGATCCCCGAGTCGATCACCACGGTGCCGACGCCGAGTGCCGCGAGGCGATCGCGCACGTAGGCGATCTCCTCGCCCTTGGTGTCGAGCGTCCCGATCAGCGCGACCGCCGGCTTGCTCATATCGTGGGTGCCGAGTTGGCCGCGAGGGCCGCGCGCAGGCGGTTCACCGAGTCCGCGGCGTAGCGGTCGTAGTAGGACTCCGGCACGGCGCCGGTCGAGTGGTCGCGCAGGAACTTCTCCATCGCGACGCCGCCGCCGGCCTCGGACGCGTCGCCGATCTCCGTGCGGTCGGAGATGATGCTGCGGTCCACGGAGGCGACGAACTCGACCGTCATGTGGCCGTCGTAGCCGATGCCGACGAGCTCGCGGACGATCGCGTCCCAGTCCAGCGCGCCGTAGCCCGGGGGCATCCGGTTGTTGTCGGCGACGTGGAAGTCGGCGAGGCGGTCACCCGCGGCGCGGATCGCGCCGAGCAGGTCGGACTCCTCGATGTTCATGTGGAACGCGTCCAGCGCCACGCCGCAGTCGCCGCCGACCTCCTCGGCCAGCGCCAGCGCCTGCTCGCAGCGGTTCAGGAAATACGTCTCGAAGCGGTTCAGCGGCTCCAGCGCGATCCGTACGCCGACGCGCTCGGCGTGCTCCTGGCAGCGCTTGAGCGCCTCGACGGCCCAGCCCCACTCCTCCGCCGGCGTGGCCATCGGGACGGTCTTCCCGACCGTGGACGGGACGACCGTGACGATCCGGCCGCCCAGTTCTGAGACGAAGGTCAGACAATCCTTGACGTACTGGACGCTGCCCATCCGGACGTAGGGGTCCTGGTCGAGCAGGTCGCGGCCGACGGTCATCAGCGTCACCGCGCCCCAGCATTCGAGGCCGTGCTTGTCGAGCAGCCCGCGCACTTCGCCGGCATCGAAGCTCTGCGGCTCCCCCGAGATCTCGATCCCGTCATAGCCGAGCCGCGCCAGCCGTTTGATCGTGTGCTCGATGGGCTCGGGCCGCATCCAGTTGTGCATCGACACCTTGATCGACATCTCGCTCCTCCGGTCTTCGGGCACCCGGTCTCTCCTCAAAGACCGAGCTTGCCGGGATTCATGATGCCGAGCGGGTCCAGCGCCGTCTTGATGGCGCGTAGAGCGTCGAGTGCCGGGCCGTGCTGAGCGGCCATGTAGGGAGCGAGCTTGAGGCCGACGCCGTGGTGGTCGTTCATCACGCCGCCCGCCGCGAGCACCGCGGTGATGCCGTCCTCCCAGATCTGGTTGTGCAGCGCCAACGCGTCGTCCCCGCCCTCGGGGATCAGGAAGCGCGCGTAGATCATCGTGCCCCACCGGTACCAGTGGGAGAAGTGCATCCGCAGCTGCAGGCCGCGGTCGGCGTAGCGGTCGCGGACCGACGTCTTCAGCGCCTCGTGGACCGCGACGATGTTCGTGTAGGACGCGACGACGTCGATCGTGCCCCAGATCGACGGCAGCTCCGGGTGATGGGGCGGCTTGTAGAACTCGTAGCGGCGGTTCCACCAGCGCTCGGCCAGAGCAGGGTCGAGCTCGCGCGCGCCCACCCCGCGTGCGAGCTCGACGGTGCGGGACCCCTCCAAGGCTGTGGCGGCCACCTCGCCCTCGCAGCACACGACGGCGCAGACGCCGTCGAGCGCCTCGCCGACGACCGGCGCGAAGGTCCGCGCGGTCGCCTCCTCGTCGTACATGCGGATGACGGAGGGGCGGTAGCCAGCGGCGAGCGTGGACCGGAAGGCCTCGATGCCGGCGTCGATGTTCGGGAACTGCAGCGTGAAGAAGCGGCGCTCAGGCGGGAGCGGGACGATCTCGAGCGTCGCCCGGGTGATGATCCCGAGCGTCCCCTCGCTGCCGATGAACAGCTGCGTGAGCTCCGGGCCGACCGCGTGACGGGGCGCCGAGACCGTCTCGATCAGCTCGCCTGACGCCAGCGCGACGCGCAGCGAGAGGACGAGATCCTCGATCTTGCCGTACCGCGTGGAGAGCACGCCGGAGCCGCGCGCGGCGACGTAGCCGCCGACCGTCGCCCACTCCGACGAGGCCGGGTAGTGGGGGAACATCAGCCCGCGCTCGTTGAGCACTCGCTCGAGCTCTTTGCCGTTGACGCCGGCCTGGGCCGTGACGGTCATCGAGCACTCGTCGATCTCGATGATCTCGTTCAGGCCGCGCAGGTCGATGACCAGCCCGCCGTGCACTGGCACGGCGCCGCCCTGCGTGCCCGACCCGCCGCCCCAGGCGACTACGGGGACGCGATAGTCGGCGGCGATGCGCAGTGCCGCGGCCACGTCGGCCTCGCTGCGCGGGATCGCGACCACGTCGGGGCGGCCGAGCGGCGTGCCGTTCGCCCGCGCCGAGATCGCCGGCCAATACGTGTCGGCGGTGTAGGCGTCAAGCTGTGCATCACTCGTGTGAATCGAGTCAGCACCGAGAACCGCCGCGAGAGCGGGCGCGAGCTCGACCAGCTGCGTAACAGAAGACTTCATCTATTGACAACGGAGCTTGCATTACCCTTCAATTGCTGTCAAGGGCATGACGAAGACTCTTCAAAACTTGTCACGGGTGGCCATTGGCATCGACGTCGGAACCTCTGCGGTGAAGGTCATCGCAGTGGGCGAGACGGGCGAGGTGCTCGAGCGCCGCGAAGTGGCCTACCCGCTATCGACACCACGGCCGGGCTGGTCGGAACAGAATCCAGATGATTGGTGGGAGGCGACTGAGAAGGCGCTCGACGGTCTCACCGACGGCGTCGCCGGCATCGGGCTTTCGGGCCAGATGCACGGCCTCGTGACGCTGGATTCCGCCGATCGCCCGATCCGTCCGGCGATCCTCTGGAACGACCAGCGGACCGCCGAGGAATGCGCCGAGATCGAGGAGCGCGTCGGCTTCGACCGCCTCGTCGAGCTGACCGGAAACCGCGCGCTGACGGGCTTCACGGCCCCCAAGCTGCTGTGGCTGCGCAAGCACGAGCCGGAGAACTACGCCCGGATCGCGCACGTGATGCTGCCCAAGGACTACGTCCGGCTCAAGCTCACCGGCGAGCGGGCGATCGACGTCGCCGACGCCTCCGGCACGCTGCTGCTGGATGTGGCGCAGCGGCGCTGGAGCGACGAGGTGCTCGACATCCTCGAGATCGACCGGGCGTGGCTGCCGACCGTGCTCGAGTCGCCGGAGGTCTCCGGGCGCACCGCGTCCGGCGTCGCGGTGGCCGCGGGGGCGGGCGACCAGGCCGCCGGCGGGCTGGGGGTGGGCGTGGACCGCCCGGGGCCGCTCAGCATCGCCATGGGGACCTCGGGCGTCGTGTTCGCGGCGCTGCCGGAGTACCGCGCCGACCCGCAGGCCCGCGTGCACGCCTTCTGCCACGCCGTTCCCGGGGCCTGGCACCAGATGGGCGTGATGCTCTCCGCCGCCGGGTCGCTCGCCTGGCTGCGCAGCGTCGTCGGCGGCGAATTCGGAGCGCTGACGGCCGAGGCCGAGCAGTGGGGGCCGGGGGCGGAGGGGCTCACGTTCCTGCCGTATCTGACCGGCGAGCGGACCCCGCACGCCGACCCGGACGCCCGCGGCGCCTTCACCGGCCTGGAGATCCGCCACAACCGCGGCGCGCTGACGCGGGCGGTGCTCGAAGGCGTGGCCTGCGGGCTGCGCGATTCCTTCGACCTCGTCGGCGGGGGTGAGCGCGGCCGCGTGTCCGGCGGCGGCGCGCGGTCCGAGCTGTGGTTGAAGATCGTCGCCTCGGTGCTCGAGATCCCACTCGAGCGCCTGGCGGTCGAGGAGGGCGCGGCGTACGGCGCCGCGCTGCTGGGCGGCGTCGCGGGTGGGCTCTGGAGCGACGTCCACGCGGCCGTCGAGGCGTGCGTCCGCACGCACTCCGAGGTCCAGCCGGTCGCGGAGTGGATCGACCCGTACCGAGAGTTGCGGGAGCGCTACCGGGCGCTCTACCCGGCTTTGCAGGCAATAACAGAGGAGACACCCTGATGACGGCCACCCTGGATCAGACTGCCCAGGTGGAGCGCGACCGCCCCGAGCACCGGTTCACCTTCGGCCTCTGGACCGTCGGCAATCCCGGCCGCGACCCGTTCGGCGGGCCGACGCGTGAGCCCGTGGATCCCGTCGACTCCGTGCACAAGCTCGCCGAGCTCGGCGCGTGGGGCGTGAGCCTGCACGACGACGACCTGATCCCGTGGGGTGTGTCGGCGACTGAACGTCGTCAGATCGTGGACCGCTTCAAGGCGGCGCTCGAGTCCACGGGCATGGGTGTCGGGATGGCGACGACGAATTTGTTCGGTCACCCGGCATTTAAAGATGGAGCCTTCACGTCCAATGACAAGAAGGTCCGTCGCGCCGCCATCGGCAAGGCGATGAACTTCATCGACATCGCCGCTGAGCTGGGCGCCGAGGTCTACGTCTTCTGGGGCGGGCGCGAGGGCACCGAGGCCGGCGTCGCGAAGGATCCGCGCGACGCGCTGGAGCGCTACCGCGAGGCGATCAACGTCCTCTCGGACTACGTCGTCGCCAACGATTACGACCTGCGCTTCGCGATGGAGCCCAAGCCCAACGAGCCGCGCGGGGACATCTTCCTGCCGACCGTCGGCCACGCGCTGCACTTCATCTCGACGCTGGACCGTCCCGAGATGGTCGGCGTGAACCCGGAGGTCGCCCACGAGACGATGGCCGGGCTGAGCTTCCACCACGCGATCGGGCAGGCGCTGTGGGCGGAAAAGCTCTTCCACATCGACCTCAACGGGCAGCGAATCGGCCGCTATGACCAGGATTTCCGCTTCGGTGCCGAGGACCTGAAGGAGAACTTCCTCCTCGTCCGCCTGCTCGAGCGCGCGGGCTACGCGGGCCCGCTGCACTTCGACGCGCACTCCTACCGCAACGAGAACGCGGAGGGCGTGTGGGACTTCGCCCGGGGCTGCATGTCGACGTACCGGCGGCTGGCCGAGCTGGCCCAACACTTCGACTCGCTACCGGAGGTCCAGGAGGCCTTCGCGGCCGCCTCGACACCCGAGCTGGCGCTCGCCTCGGTCGACGGCGACGAGGCCGACGCGCTGAAGGCCGAGGCCTGGGAGCTGGACTCCCTCGCGGCCCGCGGCTACTTCAACGAGAAGCTGGACCAACTGCTGGTTGACGTGCTCCTCGGCGTTCGCTGAGGTTGACATGAGTGGCCGGCCTGCTGTTTAGTTGGCGGGCCGGTCGAATTTAGGGTCCTAGGAGGGGAGAGAGGGTGCATCGCTTGTTCGCGACGGCGGCCGTGGTTGGAGCCGCGCTCGTCGTCGTACCAAACGCATCAGCCCAGGGGACGGACACCACGTCGCCCGTGCTGAACGTCGGCACTTTGACGCCGACGGCACCGTTGCAACGCAACGGCAATCCACCGGCCGCTCCGTCGTCGTCGACGGGCAACAACGGGTGGTTCACACAGGCCGCTCCGACGGTGCTCAACGTCACCGCGACGGATGACGTCGGCGTGACGAAGCTGCAGTACTCGACGGACAACGGCGCCAACTGGCTGGACATGACGATCACGCCGGGCCTGTCGGTCACGGGCACCGCGTCGTTGACGGCCCAGGGCAACAACACCATCCGCTACCGCGCGCTCGACGCGGCGGGCAACATCGCCCGCGGCGTGGCCGCGGCGACGACGCTCAACCAGGCGTCGGCGGTCGGCGCGACGTCGATCCGGATCGCCAGCACGAACGGCCGCGCCGTCGGCGACGAGCTCGTGATCGACACGGGCGCCAACGTCGAGACGGTCAAGATCGCGTCGATCATCACTCCGGCTCCGGCCTCGCCGAATCCGAACATCACGATCTCGCCGGCGCTGACGAAGGCACACGCCGCCAACGCGGCGATCCAGGCGTTCCCCGGCTTCCGCACGATCGCGGTGCCGATCGACACGCAGCTGCCCACCTCGGCGTGGCCGGCGACGGTGGTCAACAACCGCGTCGGGCACGGCCTCGCGCCCATCACGCCCACCCGCACGGACCCGACTCCGGGCTCCGGCAGCCCCGCGGTCCGTGATGCGTGGCTCGACGGCACGTGGGTCTACCCGCTGCCGCTTGATCCGTCGAAGCTCTCGCTCGGCAAGCACACGTGGACGCTGGGCGTCACCGACGTCGCCGGCAACGGCAACAAGGTCACGTTCACGTTCCTGGTCACGACATCGTTCGCCGACATCGACGCGCTGCTGACGCGCGCGGGCACCGCCGGGACGATCCCGGCCGCGACGGTCACGTCGCTGAAGGCCACCCTGGCGACGGCCAAGTCGGCCAACGACGCGGGCGACAAGGTCGCGGCCGTCAACGGCCTCGACGCGTTCGTGTCGCAGGTGCGCGGCAGCGTCACCGATCAGAACACCCAGAACCTGCTGGTCACCGACGCCCAGGACGTGACGCGCCAGACGCGCGGCATCGCGGACGCCCCGGCTCCGGCCGACCTGGGCGTGACCTCGGCGGCCTACCCCGGCCAGCCGCGTCACCCGTACGTCACGCCGGCGATGCCGGTCCACAACGCCAACGCCACGTTCAAGGTCCTCGTGATCGCGAACAAGAACGACGGCTCCTTCCGCCACCCGGCGATCGAGGACGCCGAGGTCATGCTCCAGGAGCTGGGCGCGGCCAAGGGCTTCGACGTCGACCTCTGGGATCCGTCCTGGACGGCCCAGTCGCTGCCGGACACCCCGTTCACCAGCGCCGCCAACCTCGCGAAGTACGCCGTGATCATCGGCGACTCCTCGGTCGGCAACAACACCTTCAACGCCGCGTACACGATGAAGGACGGCACGGTCGTCAACGAGCGCGCCGCGTTCAAGGGCTACATCAACAACGGCGGCGGCTACGTCGCGCTGCACGCCGCCAACGACTCCATGCACACCTGGCTGGAGCCGGCCGTCGGCGGCTCGCTCTGGTACCAGAACCTGCTGGGCGGCCTGTTCGTCAGCCACCCGGCGAACGCGAACGGCTTCGGCACCGACTGCGGCTCCTGCTACTGGGCCGAGGTCGTCACCGAGGACAACTCGCATCCGTCGACGACCCCCGCGGTCGTGCCCGCCAAGGTCCCGGTCGCCGATGAGCTCTACCACTTCGACCGCAAGCCGCGGCAGTTCATCCATCCGCTGCAGCTGCTGAACGAGTCGACGTACGTCGGCGCGATCGGCGTCGGCACGAACGCGTCCAACATCGAAGGCGGGGACCACCCGATCGTGTGGTGCTCCAACTTCGACGGCGGCCGTGAGTGGTCCCAGGTCCTGGGCCACAACTGGGAGCTCTACCGGACCACCCCGTGGTTCCGCGAGAGCATCTACCAGGGCATCCTCACCGCGGCGGGCTTCAAGCCGGCCAACTGCGTCACGCACGTCGAGGTCAAGACGCTGCTGAGCTCGCTGCAGGCCTCCGGCGGGATCACCGCCGCGGCCGCCACGGCCGGCACGGCTGCGGTCGACGCCGCGTTCACCAAGTACATGACGCTCACGCAGGCGGGCTACAGCTCGTCGCTGACCGACATCGCGGCGCTGCGCGCCATCGCCGCCGACCCCGCCAGCGGCGACGCCGCCTCGCGGGCGAAGATCCTGGCCAAGGCCCAGGAACTGAAGGATTGGATGGGGGTCCTGCTGGGGGCGACCTCGACCGGTGGCACGGCCACCGGCACGGTCCCGGCGACGCTCGGGCTCACGCTCGGCGCGCCTGCCTCGTTCGGCGCGTTCGCGCCGGGCATCGGCAAGACATACACGGCCGGCACTACGGCCAACGTCATCTCCTCGGCGGGTGACGCGACGCTCAGCGTCGCCGATCCGAGCGCCAACGCGACGGGCCGTCTGGTCAACGGCACGTTCTCGCTGGCGGCCGCGCTCCAGGCGATGGCGACCAGCCCGCTCGGCGCGGGCGGTGCGCTGGCTGCTGTCGGCGGCTCGAGCGCTCCGACGTCCCTGCTGACGTACAGCGGTCCCGTCGCCAATGACGCGGTCGCGATCACGTTCTCGCAGGCCGTCGGTGCCAACGAGGCGCTGCGCACCGGTAGCTACAGCAAGACGCTGACGTTCACGTTGTCGACCACGACTCCGTGAGTCATGCGGCGCCGCGGCGTCCCTCCGGGGACGCCGCGGCGGCCGGCGTCGATAGGCTCAGTCCACTCATGTGGACCCCTAAGCCGGCAATCGAGCTCTCGAGTCAGCGGGCTGTCCGGCGGCACAACCTGAGCATCGTGCTCCGGCAAGTGGTGGAACGCGGCCCGCGGTCGCGTGCGACCATCGCGCAGGACACGGGTCTCAACAAGAGCACCGTGTCGTCGCTGGTCTCCGAGCTGATGGAGTTCGGGCTGCTCGTCGAACGCGGCGCGGAACACCGCGGAACGGCCGGGCGACCGGGTTTGGTGGTCGATGTCGCGCGCGACGGCGTGATCGCTCTCGGGCTCGAGGTCAACGTCGACTACCTCGGCGTGCAGGCCACCGATCTCGCCGGTGGTTCGCGCTACAAGGCGATGGAGGCGGTCGACAATCGCGGGCGTGGAGTGGACGAGGTCTTCGAGGCCTTGGGCGCGCTCACGCAGGGCGCGCTGAACGAGGTCCAAGCACAGGGTCTGCGCCCGATCGGCGCGACGGTCGCGCTTCCGGGCCTGGTCGACATTCGTCGAGGTGCGTTGCTCGTGGCACCGAATCTGCACTGGACCGACGTGCCGGTCGTCGAGCTGCTGCGCGAGCACATCGACTCCACGACGCTGCCCATCAGCGCCGACAACGAGGCCAACCTCGCTGCCCTGGCGGAATTGTGGGAAGGCGCCGCGACGGAATACAGCGACTTCGTGTACGTCTCGGGGGAGATCGGCGTCGGCGGCGGGATCATCCTGGGCGGAGAACTATTCCGCGGCTATCGCGGGTTCGGTGGGGAATTCGGCCACACGACCGTCGAAGTCGACGGCCGGCCGTGCGCGTGCGGCTCGCGCGGGTGCCTGGAGACGCGGGCGGGCCTGGAACCGCTGCTCGCCGCCGCCGGGCTGAGCGCCGAGGCCGTCACGACCCGCGGGGCGGGCAAGCCGGTCGCCGAGTTGCGCCGGCGCGCGGAGGACGGCGACACCGCCGCCCTGGCCGCGCTGACGGAGTGCGGGCGCTGGCTCGGCGTCGCCCTCGGCACCGTGGTGAACATGCTCAGCCCGCAGGCGATCATCCTCGGCGGGTACTTCGCGCCGACGGCCGAATGGCTCGCGCCCGTGATCGCGTCCGAGCTGTCGGCGCGGGTCCTTGGGGGCAACGGCGCCGTGCCGCCGGTGATCGCGTCGCGCCTCGGGGCCGAGGCCGCGATGCGCGGCGCCGCGGCGACGCAGCTGCGCCACGTCCTCGCGGATCCCACGCTCGTCGCGATCTAGTCGCTGCCGCGGCCACGGCCGCCGTGGTCGTCGCCGCTGTCGTCGTCGTTGTGGGTCCCGCCGCCGCCTGAGCGCTCGACCTCGGTGGCGACCCAGCGGCCGGCCGAGCGACGGACGGTCGCTTCGATGCGCTTCTGCCCGGCGCGCAGGGAAGCGAACGTGACGCGTTCGAAGCGGGTGCTGCCCGTGACCTTGATCGTCACGGTGCCGCGCTCGGAGTCGCGCAGGCGGAACGTATGGCTGTCGCGGTTGACGGAGACGACCGTGCCCTCGAAGGACCGGGTGGCAGCGCCGGCGGCGGGGACGCCGGCGGTCAGGGCCGCGACGGCGATCAGTGCGGTGGTGAGGAGCTTCTTCATGGACCGCAACTTGACGAGTCGGCTGGCAAGCGCTTGCCAATCGAAGGCAAAGGTTCGATTAAGGGTTGTCAACCGGCTCCAGTGGGTGAGAAAGTCCCCCCATGGATGGGGGTCGGGGGTTGGGACGCGTTTCTGCTGCTTCCAAGCGGCTTTCCGCGCCGCGGTCGCTGAAGGCGACCAACGTCGCTTCAGGTGGCGTGACACTCAAATGGACCGCGCCGAAGGGCGCGAAGCCCGCGCACTACGTGATCCTCCGCGACGGCAAGAGCCTCGGGAAGACCACGCGCAACAGCTACACGGATTCGAAGGTCACGCCGGGCACGACGTACCGCTACGCGGTCCGTGCGCTCGACAGCCACAACCGCCCGGGCTCGATGTCGCCCAGCGTGCGCGTAAAGGTCCCCAAGAAGGAGATCCTCGGCCCGCCGGCGCCGACCACCAACACGGTCCCGCCGATCGCGACGGTCACGCCGACGCCGCTGGGCAGCACGCCCGAACCCGAGCCCGCGCCGACCCCGAACCCGACGGCGACGCCGCAACCGACATCGACGCCGAGCCCGACACCGACCGCAACCCCGACGGCCACGGCGACGCCCACGCCGACCGCGACGGCCACAGCGACCCCGACCGCCACCGCGACGGCGACGCCCACGGCCACCGCGACCCCGACGGCGACGGCCACCGCGACACCGACCGCGACGGCCAGCGCGACGGCAACCCCGACCGCCACGGCCACCGCGACCGCGACGGCAACCGCAACCGCGACCGCAACGGCCACCGCGACGGCGACGGCGTCCCCGACCGCCACCGCGACGCAGACGGCGACGCCCACCCCGACGCCCCCGCCGCTGGACAACATGACCGCCGCGATGGTGGACCGGCTCTTCTGGCGGGCCGGCTTCGGGCCGACGGCCGCGCAGCGCACGACGTGGACCGGCCAGAAGTCCGCCGATCTCGTCGACTATTTCCTGAACACGCCGAGCGCGCTCGAGGCGACCGCGACGCCACCGCTGTTCACCGACGGCACGCCGATCGACCCGAACGCCACCGACACCGAGATGGAGCTCGAGTGGATCGACCGCATGCAGCGCGCGGTCAACCCGTTCCCCGACCGGCTCGCGTTCTTCTGGCACCGCCACTGGGCGATCAGCCGCGAAGAAGGCGAGATCCCGATCCCGTGGGTCATCAAGTACCGGGACCTGCTGCTCAAGTACGCCGACTTCGGCACCTATCCGGACGCGACGTTCCGCCAGCTGGCCTACGACATGACGACGACCGACGCCGCCATGTCGCTGTACCTGAACATGAACCAGAGCGTCCGCGGCAAGCCGAACGAGAACTACGCGCGCGAGTTCATGGAGCTGTTCTGCCTCGGCCCCACCGGTCCGGACGGCACGCCGAACTACAGCCAGGACGACGTCTCCGGCATGGCCAAGGCGTTCACGGGGTGGTCGCTGAACACGAACCCGACGCTGGCCGACAAGGTGACGCCGAACCCCGACTACGGGAAGATCACCTTCAGCCCGACGCGGTACGAGCTCGGCGTCAAGGCGTTCCTGACGTACTCCCAGACCGTCGCCTGGACGCAGACGCAGGCCAACGCTGCCGGGTTCGGACCCGCGCGGATCAACGAGTGCGTCGACACGGTGCTCGCGCATCGCAACCACGCGCAGTTCCTGATCCGCAAGCTCTGGGCGGAGTTCATCGCCAGCCCGCTCCCGGAGGCCACGCTGGACAGCCTGGTCAACACGTACAAGACCAGCGGCTTCAAGCTCAAGCCGCTGCTGCGCGCGATCCTCACCAACCCGCTGATCTTCGAGTCGCTGACCGAGCCGAACCTGATCAAGCCGCCGATGATCTACATGGCCGGCGCGCTGCGCCAGCTCGGCGCCCCGTTGCGGGGAACGACGCTGCAGACCGCGATGAACAACATGCAGCAACGCGTCTACCGGCCGCCGAACGTCGCGGGCTGGGAGGGCGGCATGTCGTGGCTGAACACGAACACCGTGCTCGGGCGCTGGGACCTGATCAACCGCGTGCAGTGGCTGAAGTACTCGACCAACTACACGGGGACTGCGAAGCCGCCCACCGACATCCCTGCCGAGACGGCCGCGCAGGCGTACGACCGCGCGTATGACTCCGTCAATCGCCCGTGGCTCTCGGCCGGCACGGTCACGAGCATCAAGGCCTACGCGACCGCGGCGGCGTCGAACACCGCGGCGCTGCGCATCCAACGGATCTACACCATGCAAATGCTGATGCTCGGCGGCCCCGACGGACAGGTGATGTGAGATGCGCTGCATCGAGTGCGAGGAGATCGAGCTCGCGCGGGTCCGCGATCAGCGCCCGACACAGACGCTCCCGATCCCCTACCAGGCGATGGACGGCTTCCCCGCGGGGCGCACGCCCTCGCACCTGACCCGCCGGCGGCTGATGCAGTGGGGCGCCGCGGGCGCCGCCTCGATCTATGCGGCCAAGGAACTCGGCTGGGAGCAGATCTGGGAGTCGGTCGCCGCCGCGGCTGACGCGCCGGAGAAGAAGTGCGTCGTCATGCTCTACCTGGCGGGCGGCAACGACGGCCTGAACATCGTCCTTCCGAGCGGCGGGGCGGACTACTCGGCCTACGTCGACGCGCGGCCGTTCATCCACCGCGGCCAGGGCGCCAACGCCGCCGACGGTCGCGTCGGCTCCTGGCAGATGCCCGGCCCGGCGGGCGCGGCACTGGCGTTCGCGAACGTCACCGTGTCGGGCGCCGACAACAACGGCGGCACGGCCGGCTTCGACACGCTCTTCGGCGACGGCACGGGCGGCCCGGGCTCCGACCTCGCGGTCCTGCCCGCGGTCGACGCCAAGAAGTACACGTTGTCGCATTTCGACAACAGCGACCTCTGGTTCGAGGCCAGCGCCGACCTGAACAACAAGACCGGCTGGCTCGGGCGCTGGATCGACCGCAACGGGGATGCGAACAACCCGCTGCAGGCCGTCTCGCTCGACACGGCGCTCTCGAAGGCGATCCGGACGCAGACGATGCCCGTCTCGGCCATCAACTCGCTGCCGATGACGGGCTTCAAGCCCGCGAGCAGCCTGCCGCCGTCGGGATCCAACAACACGCCGAACTGGAACGCGGAGATCGACAAGCTGACGCAGGTTCCGGTCGGCGCGGGCAACGACTACCTCGCCCGGTCGCGCTCGACGTATGGCTTGACGTACAAGACGTCGCTGCTCGCGGGCGGCGCGTACGCCCCGCCCGCCGGGAGCTATCCGACGACCACCCCGACCGGGACGACCCTGACGACGCTCTCCAAGCGCCTGCAGATGGCCGCGCACATGATCGACGTGCTCGGCACGCAGATCATCACGATCCACTGGGGCGGCTTCGACACCCACACGAGCCAGCTGATCAACCAGGACAAGCAGTTCAAGGAGCTCTCGCGCGCCCTTGCCGCCTTCCAGGCCGATCTCAAGACCCGCCTGATCGACCACCGGGTCATGACGCTGGTGTTCTCGGAGTTCGGCCGGCGTGTCAAGGAGACCCCCGACTCGAGCGTCGGCGCCAACGACGCCGGCACCGACCACGGCGCCGGCGGCCTGATGTTCGCGCTCGGCACGAAGGTCAAGGGCGGCTTCGCAGCCGACTGGCCGGGCTGCATTCCCTCCAAGCTCGTTCCGCCGAGCCCGCCCAACAACCCCAACCAGGGCAACCTGCAGGTGCCGACCGACTACCGGTCGGTCTACATGGCCGTGCTCCGCGACTGGCTCGGCGGGATCGACCCCGAGAGCTTGATCGACGGCGGCGCGATCGATCCGCTCCACCGGGGCGACGGGCAGACAGGGCTCTTCAAAGCGTGAGCTGGTTCGCGATCCTTCTCGCGCTCGCCGCGCTCGGGGGCTCCCCGAGCGCGGCGGCCCGCAAGCAGTGCGCGAAGGCCGCGGTCAGCACGCACCAGAAGCAGCAGTGCAAGACGGCCGGCAAGAAGAAGAAAACGCCCGTCGCGAAGGTCAAGCCGCGCTCGGGCACGCAACCTCAGACGCCGGGCGCGCAGCGGGACCCGAGCGCACCCACGAGCCCCGGCTCCAGTGGCGATCCATCGCCCACACCGACGCCGACTCCCAAGCCGGGCGCGACGCCGACGCCCACGCCGGTCCCCACCGCGACGCCCGATCCGGTCAAGTACCCGGCGCGAACCGGCGTCGACCTGAGCGAGTGGACGGTCCGGCCCACCTACCGGACGCTCGCGACCGGACGGGTGACGTTCAACGCGGCCAACCTGGGCGAGGACGATCACAACCTGTCGGTGCGGTCCGGCGCGACCGAATACGGCAAGGTCGACCTCGCCCCGGGCGACACCGACTCGCTCGTGCTTCAGCTCCCGCCGGGGACGTACACGCTCTACTGCTCGCTCCAAGGCCACGAGGAGCAGGGCATGCGCGCGGACATCATCGTGCGCTGAGCGCCAGCGCGCTGGCCACAGCGTCGGCGAGGTCAAGCTCGCCGCCCGCGGCCTCGGCTGCGGCGAAGCCGTCGTCGCCGAGGGCTTCGCGCAGCTCGGCGACGATCGCCTGCACCCACGGTTCCTCGTCGGGCTGGCGGATCCCGCCGGCGGCCTGCCGCAGCGCGCCCGCCGCCCCGAGCAGCTGCGCGGCGGTGTGCGGGTCGCCCTTGCGGATGGCGACCGCGGCGAGCGTCTCGAAGGACTCGGTCAGGCCCGGCCGCTCGTGCAACTGGTGCGAGAGCAGCATCGCCTCGTGCAGCAGCGCGAGCGCCGGGCCGACATCGTCGCCGCCGAGCAGCAGCCGCGCGAGTGTGCGCAACGCGGAGGAGATGTGCGCCGGGTCACCCGCGAGCCGGGCCAGCTCGATGCTCTCGGTCAGCAGCTCCACCGCGCGCTCCTGGTGCCCGGCGGCGGCGTGGGCGATGCCGAGGTTCTGCAGCATCAGGCTCAAGCCCCGAGGCGAATCGACCCCGCGCATGAACTCGGTGCCGGCCGTGAGCCGCGCGATCGCCTCGTCGTAGTCGAGCGCGTACAGCGCGAGGCTGCCGAGGTTGCCGCTGACCCGCGCCGCGCGGTAGTCGTTGCCCTGGGACTCCGCCAGCGCGAGGCTCTGCTCGAAGTAGGTCTTGGCCGCGGCGAAGTCCCCCTGCTCGCCGGAGACCGCGCCGGCGCCGTTGAGCGCGCGCTGGCGCAGCTCCGGCGGGCCGCCCTCGAGGGCGAGCGCGGCGACCAGCAACTCGTGCCCCTGGTTGAGGCTGCCGCGCCAGACCCAGTAGCGCCACAGATCCGCTCCGAGGGCGAGTGCGGTCTCGGCGTCGCCGTCGGCGACCGCGAAGGTGAACGCGGCGCGGATGTTCTCGCGGTCGGCGTCGAGCCGGTCCAGCCATTCGCCGGTCTGCGCGCTCTCCATGCCGCTCTCGCCGCCCTCGACGAGTTGCGCGTAGGCCCGCGCGTGCGCGTGGCGGACCTCGTCGAGCGCACCCGCCTTCGTCAGCCGGTCGACGGCGTACTCGCGGACCGTCTCGAGCATCTCGAAGCGCCCGTCGCGGCTCGTCAGCAGGCTGTGCTCGACGAGCGACGCGATCGCGTCCAGCGCGTCGAGCCCGCAGACCGCCTCGGCGCTCTCGAGCGTGAAGCCGCCGGCGAAGATCCCGAGGCGCTCGAACGTCGCCTGCGCGGAGGGGTCCAGCAGGTCGTAGCTCCAGCCGATCGCGGCGCGCAGCGTCTGCTGGCGCAGCGGCGCGTCGCGCGGGCCGGAGCTGAGCAGATCGAGCCGCCGGCCGAGGCGGTCCAGGATCGCGGCGGGGCTGAGGACCTTCATCCGCGCGGCGGCCAGCTCGATCGCCAGCGGCAGGCCGTCGAGGCGCGCGCAGATCTGCGCGATGTGCGCCTCGTCACCGGGCGCGAGGCGCAACCGCGAGTCCAGCGCGCGGGCGCGGCGGATGAAGAGCTCCACGGCCGGCGCGCTGGTCAGCGGCGGCACGCCCAGCTCGTGCTCGCCTCCGATCCGCAGCGCGGCGCGGCTCGTGACCACGATCTTGCTCTTCGGGGACGCCGCCAGCAGGCGGCTGAGCTCCGGCGCGGCGTCGAGCACCTGCTCGAAGTTGTCGATCAACAGCAGCAGCGCGTTGCGCGACAGCACGGCGGCGGCCTCGCCCTCACCGGCGCCGAGCGCCTGCGCGATCTCGGTCGGCACGAGGGCGGCGTCCACGAGGCCCGCCAGGGCGACGAAGCGGGCGCCGTCGCGGAACCTCGGTGCGTGCCGGTGGGCGAGCTCCAGCGCGAAGTGCGACTTGCCGATCCCGCCCGGGCCGGTCAGCGTGAGCAGCCGGACGTCGGGATCGCCCAGCAGCTCGCCGGCCGTCGCGAGGTCGTCCTCGCGGCCGAGCAGCGACGTCGGTGGGAGCGGGAGCGGCGGAGCCTCGAACAGTGCGACGGGCTCCGGTGCCGCGGACGGCGCGGTCGCGCGCAGCTCGAGCGACGGGTCGTGCGACAGGATCGCCGCCTCGAGGCGCTTGAGCTCCGGGCTCGGGTCGAGCCCGAGGTCCTCGATCAGCGCGTGCCGCGCGCGCCGATAGGCCTCGAGTGCGTCGGCCTGGCGGCCGGAGCGGTAGAGGGCGAGCATCAGCTGCGCGTGCAGGCGCTCGCGGTAGGCGTGCTCGGCGGCGAGCCCTTCCAGCTCGCTCGCGACCGTCGCGTGGCGCCCGAGCGCGAGGTCGTGCTCGATGCGCTGCTCGAGCGCGTCCAGCCGCGCTCCGGCGAGCCGGTCGGCCTCGACGACCGCCGGTCCGAGCAGCGGCGCGTCGGCCAGCGGCGGGCCGCGGAAGAGCGCGAGCGCCTCGCGCAGCAGCTCGGCCGCCTCGTCCGGCGTGGCGCTCCGGGCCTGGCGGGTCAGCGCCTCGAAGCGCTCGAGATCCAGGGCGTTGCCATCGAGCGCGATCGCGTACCCGCCGGGGCGGGTGAGGATCTTGTCCGGGCCGAGCGCCCGGCGCAGCTGCGAGATCAGCACCTGCAACGCCTTGTTGGCCGTGGCGGGCGGGTGCTCGCCCCAGAGGACGTCGATCAGCCGCTCGGGCGACACCACGTCCTGGCGGTGCTCGAGCAGCAGCATCGCGAGCAGCGCGCGCTGCTTTGGCGCATTGATGTCGATCGGCCCCTCCGGTCCGGAGACGCGCAGCGGGCCGAGGATCGCGAACTCCATGACGTCGCGAAAGCTAGAGCAGGGCGAGCGCGACGGCGCCGCTCTGTGAGAGGTCGGTGCCCGCTCTGACGGTCTGGGCGAACGCCTCGGGGCCGAGGTCGGCGCGCAGACGGGTCTCCATCCGCTCGGCGAACGCGACCTCGTCGGGCTGGCGACTCGCGCCCGCCTCCGTCCTCAGCGCGGCGGCCGCGCCCCACAGGCGGGTCGCGGTGTGCGGGTCCGCGGCCAGGGCTGCCGCGGTCTCGAGGCAGTCGACGATCCCGTTGAGGTCGCCGATCTCCTGCGACCCGACCAGCGCCTCCCGCATGAACTCCCCCGCGCGCTCGCCGTCGGTGTCGATCAGGATCCGGGCGAGGCCGCGCTTGAAGGACATCACGAGGGCGCGATCGTCGGTCTTGCGCGCGCTGACGAGGCCTTCCTCGAGCACGGCGACCGCCTTCTCGCGGTTCCCGTCACCGTCGTAGGCGAGGCCGAGGTTCTGGACGAGCAGGGCGTGCATGCGCGCATCGCCGATCTCGAGCGAGATCGCCGCGGATTCCTCGAAGCGGCGGATCGCGGTCGCATAGTCGCTCTCGTACATCGCGAGGATCGCGAGGTTGCTCTCGGCGCGGGCCTGATAAAAGCGCGCGCCGTCGGCGACGGCCAGCGCCAGGCACTCCTCGAACAGCGGCTTGGCCGTGGCGAAGTCGCCCTGCTCGCCGGCCAGGATCCCGGCGGAGTTGGCAGCGCTCATGCGCAACAGCGGCGGGCCGCCATCGAGCGCGAGCGCCGCGGCGGCCAGCGCGCGGCCTTCGGTGAGGTGGCCACGCATCAGCCAGTAGCGCCAGAGCGGCCCGATCAGGCCGAGCGCGGCCTCCGCGTCTCCGGCGGCCACGGTGTGGCGCAGCGCGGCACGGATGTTGTCGTGCTCGGCGTCGAGCCGCCGCAGCCAGTCCGGGAGGGCGGCGCCGGTCATGCCCTGCTCCGCGCCCTTGACCTGCTCGGCGAAGACGCGCGCGTGGCGGTCGCGGACGTCGTCGAGCGGGTCGAGCCGTTCCAGCGCGTACTCGCGAATCGTCTCGAGCATCCCGAACCGGCGATCCTCGTCGCGCGTCACGAGGCTCTGGTCGGCGAGCGCCTGGATGCCGTCGAGCGCGCCGGCGCCGCAGACGGCCTCGGCGATGTCGACCGTGAAGCCGCCGGCGAACACGCCGAGGCGGGTGAACAGGGTCTGGGCGTGCTCGTCGAGCAGGTCGTAGCTCCAGCCGATCGCGGCCCGCAGCGTCTGCTGGCGCTGCGGCGCGTCCCGCGGGCCCGCGCTGAGCAGGTCCAGGCGCCGGCTCAGGCGGTCGAGGATCTGCGCCGGCGTCAGCACCTTGATCCGGGCGGCCGCGAGCTCGATCGCCAGGGGGAGGCCGTCCAGCTTCGCGCAGATGCGTTCGATCTCGGGGACGCCGTCGAGCTTGAGGCGCGGGTCGACGGCGCGGGCGCGGCGCACGAACAGCGCCGTCGCCGGCGCGGGCGCCAACGCGCCCAGGGCCAGCTCGTACTCGGCCGCGAGCCGCAGCGGAGCGCGGCTCGTGACGACGAGCTTGGTCTTCGGCGAGGCGTCGAGGATGCGGGCGAGCTCGGGGGCGGCGTCCAGGAGCTGCTCGAAGTTGTCGACCACGACCAGCAGCTCACGCCCCGCGATCTCGCCGAGCGCCTGCTCGAGCTCCGGCCCGACGTGATCGGGGTCCTCGAGCGCGGCGAGCGTGATGAAGCGCGCGCCCTCGGCGAACGTCCCGCCCAGCCGGTGGGCGAGCTCGAGGGCGAAGCGGGTCTTGCCGATCCCGCCCGGGCCGGTGAGCGTGAGCAGCCGGACGTCCTCGAGCAGCTCGGTCGCGGTGACGAGGTCCTCCTCGCGGCCGAGCAGCGGCGTGGGGGGCGTGGGGAGGGTGGGCGCGGGCGCACGCGGGCGGGCCGGGGCGGCGGTCTGGACGTCGAGGCTCGGGTCCTGGGCGAGGATCGCGTTCTCCAGGCGCTGCAGCTCGCGGCCGGGCTCGATCCCGAGCTCCTCCACCAGCACGGTGCGGGCACGGCGGTAGGCGTCGAGCGCATCGGCCTGGCGGCCGGCGCGGTAGAGCGCGACCATCAGCTGCGCGTGGAAGCGCTCGCGGTACGGGTGCTCGTGGGTGAGGGCTTCCAGCTCGCTCGCCAGCTCGGCGTGGCGGCCGAGCTCGAGATCGAGCTCGATCCGCCGCTCGAGCGCGTTCAGGCGCACCTCGGCCAGCCGGTCGGCCTCGCCGTTGGCGGGGCCGTAGAGCGGGGCATCGGCCAGCGGCGGGCCGCGGAAGAGCGCCAGCGCCTCGTGCAGCAGCTCCGATGCCTGGGGCGTGGCGGCGCCGCGGGCCTGCTCGAGAAGGCGCTCGAAGCGGGCGAGGTCGAGGTCACCGTCCCCGATCGCGTAGCCGGCAGGGCGGGTGACGATCGCCCCCGCGCCCAGCGCGCGGCGCAGCTGGGAGACGTGCACCTGGATCGCCTTGGTGGCGGTCGGCGGCGGGTCCTCGTCCCACAGCATGTCGATCAGCCGCGACATCGAGACCCCGTCGTCGCGGTAGGCGAGCAGCAGGGCCGCGAGCAGGGCACGTTGCTTGGGCGCGCCGATCTGGATCGCGCCGTCCTGCCCACCCACCCGCAGCGGCCCGAGGATCCCGAACTGCATCGGCGCGGACTTTACCCGGACGTTACTGCCCCGTAGCCGTCTCCCGGGAGAGTTGCACCCATGAACTTCCTCACCGCCGGTTTCAAGGTCACTGTCGTCGACGGCCGCAAGTGGGCGCCCGCGTCCACCTGGCGCGTCTAACCCCCGCATTACCGCGACGTAACCGCCTCGCGCGATCTTGCGCGACGGACCTGTGGGTGTCGGGCATGGTTTGCCCTCAGGTCTTGCAGCAAGCGAACGACCCGCACACCCTGGGCGGGTCGTTCGTCGTTAACGCGCCGCTTCGTCGAGGATGCGGCGGATCTTGCGCGGGGTCACTTGCCCCTTGGGCCCGATCGCCTGGGCGAAGGAGCTGATCCGCAGCTCCTCGAGCAGCCACGGCACCTCGCTCAGCTCGCCGTTCACCGCGCCGGCCGGAAGCTCCTCGAGCAGCCGGCGGTGGGCGTCCTCGAGCTCGTGGATGGTGCGCATCCGGTCGCGATCGACGCCGGCGGCCTTGGTGAAGCGCTCCAGCCGCCACGCCGCGCCGCGCAGGTAGCGCTCCACGTCCGGCAGGCGTTTGACGCCGGTCGCTGAGATGAAGCCCGGGAAGACCAGCCGGCCGATCTGCGACGCGACGTCCTTGCGCACGTCGGCCAGCGCCGCGCCATGCAGGTTGTCCAGCTGCCGGCGGACCTCGCGCGCGGCCTGGAGGATGCGGACGACGTCGGCGATGATCCGCGCCATCAGCCCGTTCACGTTGCCCGCGACGTGCGCGCGGACCTGGTCGTAGGACGCCTCGTCCCACACCGGCTGGCCCATCAGCGCCGTGATCGCCGCCGTCGCCGCGTCCTCGAGCACCGCCCCGACCGACGCGTGCGGCGCCTCCATCAGCGCGAGCGCCGCCTGGTTGCCGAGCTTGTTCTGGTAGGCGCGGGCGGGGGACGGAATGGTCAATGTGAGCAGCCGGCGCATCCCGGCGCGCATGTTCAGCGCCTGCGCCTCGGCGCTCTCCAGCGCCCGCAGGCCGACCGTCGTCCCCTCGTCGACCAGCGACGGGTACGCGCGGATCGTCTGCCCGGTGCCGGGCAGCGCGACGACCTTCGGGATCTTCCCGAACGTCCACGTCGTCTGGCCCGTCCGCTCGAGCTTGCGGGTGGCCTGCTGGAGCGCGGCGCGCAGCTTCGGGCGCACCTGTTCGCGCAGCGCGCTCAGGTCCTGTCCGGAGGTGATGACCTTGCCCTGCTCGTCCTCGATGCTGAAGGTCATCTTCAGGTACGCGGGGAGGCGGGTGACGTCCCAGTCGGTGGGCGCGATCCGGACGCCGCGCTGCGCCTCGATCTCGGCCGCGAGCGCGTCGAGCAGCGGCCGCCGGCGCGGCTCAAGCGTCTCCAGCACCTTCGCCGTGACATCCGGGACCGGCACGAGCCGCTTGCGCAGCTCCTTCGGCAGTGAACGGATCAGCGCGGTGACGAGCTCGGCGCGCAGCGCGGGGACGAGCCACTCGAAGCCCTCGGAGCGCAGCTGGGGGAGGAGCTTGAGCGGCACGTGGACCGTCACACCGTCGTGCGCCGTGCCGGGCTCGAAGCGGTAGGTCAGCTTGAGCTCGTTCTCGCCCTGCAGCCAGGTGTCCGGGCGGCCGCGGACGTCCTCGGCCGCCGCCGGATTGATCAGCAGCTCGCGCGTGAAGGTCAACAGGTCCGGGCGGACCCGGCGCTCGTCGCGCCACCAGCGGTCGAAGTGGGCGCCGCTGACGAGGTCGTCCGGGATCCGGGCCGCGTAGAAGTCGTAGAGCGTCTGGTCGTCGACCAGGATGTCGCGCCGGCGGGCGCGGTCCTCGAGCGCCTCGACCTCCTCGACCAGCTGCGCGTTGGCGGCGAAGAAGCGGTGGCGCGTGTCCCAGTCGCCCTCGACCAGCGCGCGACGGATGAACAGGTCGCGGCTCAGGACCGGGTCGATCGCACCGTAGGGGACGGCGCGCCCGGCGACGATCGGCAGGCCGTAGAGCGTCACGCGCTCGGTGGCGACGACCGACGCGCGCCGCTTCTCCCAGCGCGGCTCGTCGTAGGTGCGGCGGATCAGGTGCTCGGCCAGCGGCTCGACCCAGCGCGGGTCGATCTTGGCCGCCGTCCGGCCCCACAGCCGGCTCGTCTCGACCAGCTCGGAGACCATGATCCAGGCCGGCTGGCCCTTGATGCCGCTGCCCGGCCACAGCGCGAACCGCGCGCCGCGCGCGCCGAGATAGTCGCGGCGCGAGGGGTCGCGCAGCCCGAGATGGGAGAGCAGGCCGGTGAGGATCGCCTGGTGGATGACCTCGGGCTCGGCCGGTGTGTGGTTGATCTTCAGGCCGACCTGCTTGGCCGACTGGCGGATCTGGCTGACGAGGTCCTGCCACTCGCGGATGCGCAGGTAGTGCAGGAACTCGCCCTTGGCCTGCTTGCGGAACTGGTTGACCGAGAGCTCGCCACGGCGCTCGTGCAGGTACCGCCAGAGGTTGAGGTAGGCGAGGAAGTCGGAGTTCTCGTCGGCGTGGCGGGCGTGCGCCTGGTCGGCCTGGGCCTGCTGGTCGGCGGGGCGCTCGCGGACGTCCTGGATGCTCAGCGCCGCGGCGATGACGATCAGCTCGTCGGTGCAGCCGAGCCGGTCGGCCTCGAGCACCATCCGGCCCATCCGCGGGTCGACGGGCAGCTGCGCGAGCTTGCGTCCGAGCGGGGTGAGCTTGCGGCCGGTCTCGTCGAGGGCGCCGAGCTCCTGCAGAAGCGCGACGCCGTCGCGCACCTGCCGGCGGTCCGGCGGGTCCAGGAACGGGAACTCCTCGATGTCGCCGAGGTCGATCGCCGCCATCTGCAGGATCACCGCCGCGAGGCTGGTGCGCAGGATCTCGGGGTCGGTGAAGCGCGGGCGCTCCTCGAAGTTCTCCTCGGAGTAGAGCCGGATCGCGATGCCGTCGCTCGTGCGCCCGCAGCGGCCCTTGCGCTGGTCGGCGCTCGCCTGGCTGATCGGCTCGATCGGCAGCCGCTGGACCTTCAAACGCGCGCTGTAGCGCGAGATCCGCGCCGTTCCGGGGTCGACCACGTAGTGGATGCCCGGGACGGTCAGCGACGTCTCGGCGACGTTGGTCGCGAGCACCACCCGCCGGTTGGAGTGCGGCTTCCACACCCGCTGCTGCGCCGCGGTGGACTGGCGCGCGAACAGCGGCAGGATGTCGATGTTGCTGCGCAGCCGCCCTTCGAGCGCGTCGGCGGTGTCGCGGATCTCCCGCTCGCCGGAGAGGAACACGAGGATGTCGCCCGGCCGCTCGCGCAGCAACTCCTCGACCGCGTCGCCGATGGCGTCGGTCTGGTCGGTGTCCTCGTCGGGCTCGCGGTAGCGGACCTCGACCGGGAACGTGCGGCCGGAGACCTCGATGATCGGGGCGTCGCCGAAGTGGGCGGCGAAACGCTCGGGATCGATCGTCGCCGAGGTCACGATCACCTTCAGGTCCGGCCGGGCGGGCAGGATCCGCTTCAGGTAGCCGAGCAGGAAGTCGATGTTGAGGCTCCGCTCGTGGGCCTCGTCGATGATGATCGTGTCGTAGCGGCGCAGCAGCCGGTCGTGCTGGATCTCGGCCAGCAGCAGGCCGTCGGTCATCAGCCGCAGCAGCGTGTCCTCGCGGCTCTTGTCGTTGAAGCGCACCGCGTAGCCGACCGCCTCGCCGAGGTTCACCTTCAGCTCGTCCGCGATCCGCTCGGCGACCGTGCGCGCCGCGAGCCGCCGCGGCTGCGTGTGGGCGATCATGCCGCGCACCCCGCGCCCCAGCTCGAGGCAGATCTTCGGCAGCTGCGTCGTCTTGCCCGACCCGGTCTCGCCCGCGACGACGACCACCTGGTGGTCGCGGATCGCCGCGAGCAGGTCGTCGCGGCGCGCGGAGACCGGCAGCTGCTCGGGGTAGCTGACGGCCGGAACGGCGGCGCGGCGCCGCTCGATCCGCTCGACCGCCCGCTCCACGTCCTTCTCGATCCGCTCGCGACCCTTGTCGTCGCCCTTCTTCAGGCGCTTGAGCCGCTGGTCGAGCCGATGTTCGTCCTGGAGCGTGAGCTCGGGGAGGCGCGCCCGCAGCGGGTCACGAGTGCGGGTGCCTGACACCCCTGTGAGGTTAGTCGTGGTGCAAGGAGCGCTCGAGGCGCTCGAGGCGCTCGATGCGGGCCCGCAGCGGCGGGTGCGTGTTCGGGAGGCCGAACGCCTGCTCCTTCGCCACCGGCAGCAGGTGGAACGCGTCGTGCAGCGAGGCCTCGCGGAGGTCCTTGCGGGGCATCGCCACCAAGCCGTCGGAGACCTTCATCAGCGCCGAGGCCAGCGCGGCCGGGCTGCCCGTCAGCGCCACCGCGCCCGCGTCCGCGGCGTACTCGCGGTAGCGCGAGAGATGCCGGGTCCCGTACGTGCCGATCCAGCCGATCCCGGAGGCGATCGCGCCGCCGACCATGATCGGGAACCAGCCCTGCGTCGCCACCCGCGTGCCACCCGCCAGCAGCGCCTCGCCGGGCCCGCCGACGACGGTCATGACCGCGGCGTCGCGGTTGACGACGTGCGACAGCTCGTGCGCGATCACGGCTTCGAGCTCGCGCGGCTCGAGCAGGTCCAGCAGCCCCTGCGTCAGGTGCAGCCGGAAGCCGCCGCGCTTCGTGCCCTCGATCCACGAGTTCGGCATCGGGCGCGAATCCAGCACCACGGTCGGCTTCGGCAGGTCGGCGACCACGCACAGCCGCTCGACGATCGCGTGCAGCTCGGGCGCGTCCGCGGGCTGCAGGCGCCGCCCGCGCGAGGACTCCTCGACGCGCTCGCGGATCGCCACCCACGCGCCGATGCACAGCGCGCCGAACACCACCGCGCGGATCGTGAAGGACGACATCAGGAGCATCACGGCCACCAGAGCGCCGAACACCGCGAGCGGCGTGAGCAGGCCGACCGACACCATCCGGAGCACGAGCCCGAAATCCGACGGGAAGAGGTCGCGTCGCGTCCTCATACCGACCAGTCTGCCAGATCGGCGACTCGGGCTGACGCGTCCGGCTGACACGGGGTGTTGAGAGACCTACCACACCGTGTAGTTGACAGGTTCTCATCACGCCCTCTACTGTCGCTCACCAGTCCCCGGCGACGCGCAAGGGTCTCGTGCGCGCGTCGCCGGCAACAACACGGAGGGGTTCCATGAAACACGCTCTACGCGTGGCGTCGGCGGCTGCCGCCATTGCTGCGTTCGGCATCTTTGCCGGTCCTGTGACTGCGCAGACGCCAAAACCGAGCTACTACGACGAGCTCGTCGGCAATCTCGACGCGGCCAACTCGTTCGAGACCGTCCGCCACCTCGCCAATGACATCGGCGGGCGCTTCTCCGGCACGCGCCAGGAGGACCAGGCCGCCGCCTGGCTGCAGCAGCAGATGGACGGGTTCGGATATCAGACCAAGATCAACCAGTACCACGGGCCGGCGACGACTTCGTCGGCCGTGGTTCGCTCGCCGGACACCACGCTGTATCCCGGTCCGACCTGGATCATGCGTGCCGCCGGCAACTCGCGGATGACCGGGTACGACACTCCGCTCAGCGGCGAGGTCATCTGGATCAACAACAGCGGCGCCGGCGCGGCTGACTTCCCGGCTTCGACCACCGGCAAGATCGTCGCGATCAACAACGTCACGGGCGCGGCGCTCAACACGGCGGTCGTCAACGCTGTGGCAGCGGGCGCGATCGGCGTGATCAACATGGGCACCGGCTCGACAGCGCAGGGCGCTTTCACGCTCACCGCCGCGGCGGCCATCCCGGTGGTGTCCTCCGCCGACGTGCAGTCGGACACGATCAAGGAGCTGGTGTGCGCTCCGGGTCCTGACGGCTCAGTGTTTGCCCCGCACGCGGGCGGTACCGTCGGGCCGACGCAGAACGGCCCCTGGTGCGCCGGGCAGAAGAAGCTGACGCTCACGATCGCCACCGAGACCGTCACCGCCAACACGGCGGCCACCGTTGACGCTCCCGGCCTGGCTACTCGCGCGGTCATCACCGCTGAGAAGCAGGCTGTCGGCGATGTCTTCGACACGGCGCCGATCGTCGGCATGGGTGGTCACATCGACTCGGTGTTCAGCTCGCCGGGTGCGCATGACGACGCCACTGGTGAGGGCATCTGGCTCGAGGTCGCGCGCGTCATGAAGAGCGTGGCGCTTGACAAGGAGATCCGCTTCGGCGGCTTCGGCGGCGAGGAGCAGGGCCTGACCGGTTCCACCGCGTGGGGCAACGATCACCTCTACATCAGCTCTGATACCGACAACAACCCGCTGACGTCGAACGTGGTCGCGAATCCGCGTACGCAGAGCGCTGAGGCCAAGCGCTACATCGGCCAGTGGCAGATGGACATGACCGGCACGACGTACGCTCCCGCCAGGCTGTGGGCGCTGACGGTCGACGGCAAGCCCAACCGCGTGACCGACGAGGCGTTCAAAGCCGCTCAGCGCAGCGGCATCACGACCGGTCCCGGCGGTTACTTCGATCAGTGCAAGCTGTCGCAGTCCGACCACGTGCCGTTCCACAACGCCGGCATCCCGGCGGCGCTGTTCATCCACATCGACTACCGCAAGGCGGCCAACGGTCAGTGCGCGACCGGTACCGGCTCGAACTGCACCGGTTGCAGCTACGTGACCGAGCCCGCCTACCACACGGCGCGTGACGCGATGGACAACGTCTCGCAAGTCCACCTGCAGGAGCAGCTCGACATCATCGGCGCCTCCTACATCTGGAACGCGCTCAACAAGGTTGACGTCAACGTCACCAACGGCTCCGGCCAGCCGGCCGCCGGCGCGTCCGTCAAGGCCAACTGCGGCGACGGCGTCCGTGACTTCGGCATGACCGACGCCACGGGCTACCTCGAGGTCCGCGTGCCGCACGTCACGTGCGACTTCACCGTCGCCAACGCCGGCGGCACGGCCGCCGTCAAGGGCGTCGAGGTCTTCGGCGACAAGGCGCTCCCGGTCTCGCTCACCTCGGCCAACGGCAGCGCCGGCGGCACGGTCAGCGCGACGCTGGCGCTGACCATCGGCACTCCGGCCGCCTTCGCCCCGTTTACCCCGGGCATCACGAAGACGTACGAGGCGGCCACCACCGCCAACGTCATCTCGACCGCCGGTGACGCGACGCTCAGCGTCGCCGACCCGAGCTCCGTCGCCACCGGCCACCTGGTCAACGGCACGTTCTCGCTGCCGCAGGCGCTGCAGGCTCGCGCCCGCAACGCCGCCAACACCGGCACCGCCTACAACAACGTCGGCTCCTCGGCCGCTCCGCTGAACCTCCTGACCTACAGCAACCCGGTCTCCAACGACTCGGTCGCGCTGCAGTTCAGCCAGCTGATCAACTCGGGTGACGCGCTCCGCACCGGCGCGTACAGCAAGACGCTCACCTTCACGTTGAGCACCACCACCCCGTAGGGAACGCTCAGGCCGGGCGGCGGCGCCTCATAGCCGCCGCCCGGCCGTGCGCGTTACGGTCCAGAGGTGATCTGGGACCGCATCGCCACTCTGCCGCTCGTCATCGACGGCTATGCCCTGGAGCGGCTCGACGCCGCCGGATACGACCGCACGACGACCCAGTTCCGGTTGTCCGGCGCCGGCGAGGAGGGCGTGGGCGAGGACGTCGGCCTGTTCGACGAGGGCGGCGAGGCGCTGCACGCCGCGGGCCCGTATCTCGAGCTGCGCGGCGACTGGACGCTGGCGAGCTTCTGCGCGCACCTGGCGACCGTCGACCAATGGCAGGTGGCGCCGCCGGAGTGGGAGATGGCCCGCTCGTGGCGCAACTGGGCCTTCGAGTCCGCCGCCCTGGACCTCGCGCTGCGTCAGGCCGGCGTCTCGTTGCCCGAGGCGCTCGGGTTGGAGCCGCGACCGGTGCGCTTCGTCAACTCGCTCGGGCTCGGCGATCCACCGTCCGCCGCGCTGATCGCGGACCGCTTCACGCAGCACCCGACGGTCGGCTTCAAGCTCGACGCTGCGGCGTCCTGGGACGAGGCGATCGTGGCCGACCTCGCCGCGCTGGGCTGCGTCGCCACGGTCGACTTCAAGGGCCGCTACGGGCTCGAGGTCGAAGACGAGGCCGCGTTGATCGCGATGTACCGCGTCGTGTTGTCCGCGTTTGGAGCTGCGTTGTTCGAGGACCCGCACGAGCTGCCGGAGGTCGAGGCGCTGCTCGACCCGGTCCGCGACCGGCTCTCGCTGGACGCGCCGATCCACCGCGCCGCGGACATCTCGACCCCCACGATCAACGTCAAGCCGTCACGCATCGGCGGCCTGCAACCGCTCTTTGAGATCTACGAGCACTGCGCCGCGCACGACGTCGTCATGTACGGCGGGGGAATGGGCGAGCTCGGGGTCGGACGCGGCCAGATCGAGCTGCTCGCCGCCCTGTTTCACCCCGATTCGCCGAACGACGTCGCGCCGTCGGCGTTCAACGAGCCCGAGATCCCGGACGGCCTGCCGGCGAGCCCGCTGGTCTTCGCCGACCTCGAGCCCGGCTTTCGCCCGACGCCGCGCGGCGGCTAGGCCGGCGCGGGGAGGACCGTCCGCGCCGCCGCGGCGAGGGCACGGGCGGCGACGCCCGGCATGTCGAGCGCGCCGGCCTGCGCGGCAGCCTCGAGGAGCGTCGCGCGCCCGTTCTCCTCATCGCCGCGATCGGCCAGGAGCTCGCCGAGGCGCATGAGCGCGATCGTCGCACGTGGCCGCGCGCCGATTCGCAGGTTCTCTCCTACGGCGCGACGGAGGCGCCACTCGGCCTCGTCGTGGCGCCCGAGCGTGCTCGCCAGCCGGCCGACGAAGTATTCCGCCGAGCCCAGGCAGAGCCCGCCGCGGGCGACGACCGGGAACAGGCGCGCGTGCGGGGCGAGCTTGGCATGCAGGATCGCGGCTGAGTCCTCGTCGCCGAGCAGCGCGACGGCCTCGCCGAGATCGCACAGCACGTGCCAGTTGACCGTGTCCGGGAGATTCCGGCCGCCGTCACGCAGCATTTCGGCCACGACCTCCCGCGCGCCGTCGTCGCGTCCGGTACCCGCGTCGACGTACGCCAGATAGGTCAGCCACGCCCACGGCTGCGCCGAGGCGGCCGCCTGTTCGGCGAACCAGTCGCGATCGGTCTCATGCAGCCAGCCGCGGAGGTCCAGCGTCGACTGTTGCTGCGCCTTCACGAGCCACGGCGCCATCTGGTCGCCGGCGCGTTGCGCGAGTTCGAGCGCCCGCTCGCCGAGCCGCTGTGCGTCCTGCCAGCGTCCGTCGAGCTGGGCGAGCGCGGAGCGCCACAGCGGGTCGTACCAGCCGTAGTGCGGGAGCCCGACCGCGTCCGCGAGTGGTGTGTACGCGTCGATCTCCCCCTCGAGCGCGTGGCGGTCGCCGAGCTCCATCAGGTCCACGACGCGCCAGTTGCGTCCCTGGAGCGCGCCCTCGCGGTCGCCCGCGGCGGTCGCGGCCTCGATCATCTCGGTCGCGGCGGCGAGACGGTCGTCGATCCGCCCCGGGGTCCAGCACGCGACCCGCAGCGCGTTGAGCGCCGCCGCGAGCGCCGCGGGGTCCTTCGATGCGCGCGCGTCTTGCACCGCGCGCACACTCAGCGCCTCCGCGCTCGCCCGGTCCGGGTAGTAGCGCTCGATCGCCAGCCGCGCCCGCAGGCGCGCCGCGAGCGCCGTCTCGTGGGCGGGAAGCTGCTCCAGTGCCTCGTCGAGTGGCCGGGTCACCGACGCGTCCGGCGCCGCCACGAGCACGCCGAGCCCGCCATGGCCGAGCGCGGCGCGGGCGAGCAGCACCGGGTCACGCCGCGCACGCGCGAGCCCGACGACCGCGGCGAACGCCGCCCGGGCCGCGGCGCGGCAACCGGCACGATCCTGCGCGGCACCCAGCGCGAGCAGGACCTCCGCTCGATCGAACGCAAAGTCGGCCGCGCCGTCGCCGCCCACTGCGGGCCGCTGCGCCGCCGCGCCATCGCCGCCCACTCCGGGCCGCCGCGGCGCCACCTGGTCGCGTATGCCCGCGGCCGCGACCCTCTCGCGACTCCTTCGCGCCACTTCCAGCGCGGCCTCGTAGTGTGCGGCCGCGTCGGCGTAGGCGAGCATCGCTTCGGCCTGGCGGGCGGCGGCGAGCTCGGCCCGGATGCGGCGCTCCGGGGGCGCGAGTGGGCCCGCGGCGCGCAGGTGTCTCGCGATCTCGGCGGCGTGGCCGTCCGTCAGGGCGTCTGCGATCTCGAGGTGCAGGCGCCCGAGCCGGGAGGCCGGCAACTCTGCGAGGAGCGTGTCCACGATCAGCGCGTGGGCGAACGCGAACCGGCGCTCGCACACGGGCGCGACGAGGCCGGCGGCGGTGGCGTCGGCGAGGCCGTCCAGCGTTTCGTCGTCGAGCGCGAGCGGCTCGAACTCGAGACCCTGGGCCGCGCCCGCCTCGTGGGCGCGTCGGGCGGACGCCGGCAGACGGCTGAGCCGGCGGCCGATCACCGCGCGGACTCCCGGCGGCGGCGCGGCGCTCGTGCCGCGCTCGGCTTCGTCGCGCAGCAACTCGTCCAGGAAGAACGGGTTGCCGCCCGTGCGCTCGCGGTATGCGGCGGCATCACCGGTCGCGTCGTGGCGGGCGACGACGGCCGCGACGGCGTCCTGGTCGAGGCCCGTCAGGGCGATGTGGAGGAGCGGGCCTTCGCGGCGGAGGTCGGCGAGCGTCAGTGCGGCGGCGGCGCTCAGCTCCGCGTCGCGCATCGAGATCGCTACGAGCAGCCGCGCGCCACCCGCCATGCGCACGACGTGCCGGAGCAGCAGCAGCGAGTCCGGATCGGCCCAGTGCAGGTCGTCGAGGACGAGCAGGACCGGGCGCTCGGCCGCGGTCTCCTCGAGCAACCCGCGCACGGCTTCGAAGGCGCGGTAGCGGTCGCCCGCGGCGTCGGCGGGCTCCGCCGCCGGCGACGGCAGCAGCCGCGCGAGCGCCCCGTCGCCGAGCCGTCGCTCGCGCTCGATCGGGTCGAGCCCGGCGAGGTGGCGCTCGAGTGCCTCGACCCACGGCTGATACGGCAGCAGCCCATGCTCGTCGCTGCGCCCGAACAGGATCGCCGCGCCGTCGGCGTGCGCATGGCGGGCCAGCTCACCGAGCAGCGTCGTCTTGCCGATCCCCGGCTCCCCGGTCGCGACCGCGATCCGCAACGTTCCCGAACGGACCTCGTCCCACGTCGCTCGCAGGCGGGTGAGCGGCGCCTCGCGACCTTCCGGCCGTACGGTGCGGGCGAGCGGCGCCGGGAGTGCGGGCTGCGCGGTCGGCGCGACGGCGCCGACGCGCCCGCGGCGCACCTGCTCGACCAGCGCCCGCGTCTCGACGCACGGCGGCACACGCAGCTCGCGCCGCAACCGCTCGGCGAGCACGTCGGCTGCCGCCAGCGCGGCGGGGCGGTCACCGGCCGCGGCGAGGAGCCGGATCAGATCGCGATGCCCCGCCTCGCCCAGGGGCTCGTGCTCGATCCGCCGCCGCGTCCACGCGATCGCGCCGGCGACGTCCTCCGCCTCGTCCGTGAGCGCCGCGAGCACCGCCGCGACGTCGGCGTGATGCTCGTCGCGCGCCCGCAACACCCAGTCGGCGTCCAAGCCGGCGAGCAGCTCGCGCCGCGCGCCGCGAAAGTCGACTTTGTCGTGTAGAGCACGAGTAAGTCGACTCTCGCCGTACCCGGCGAGGCGGGCGCGGTCCTCAAGACGATCCGCCGCCCGGAACCGGAGGAGGTCGACCTCGGCGCGCAGCAACACCGCCTCGCGCGTCGCGATCACTGGTTCGGCGGGCGAGAACGCCCTCCGCAGCTCGTACACCGCGTCGCGCAAGGTCTTGCGCGCGCTCGCCTCGGCGACGTCGGGCCGCAGCAGCCCCGCCAGGCGCTGGCGCGAGTGCGCGCCGGGGTGCACCGCGAGATACGCGAGCAGCTCTCGCGCGCGGGCGTCGGCGGGAAGCGCGATGCGGGTCCCATCAACCGTCGCCGACAAGCCACCGAGCACCGAGATGAGAACAACATGGGAGTCGATTGTTCAACAATCCCATCGAACCACGCGCGGCGGGAGGGAGGAGGCTCCCGAACCCGGCGTGCGGGTGACCACACCGTCGGACGCGGGACGCGCAGCGGGACGATCGCGGGACGCACGCCGCGGAAGCTGCTCGCCATGACCGTGATCGTCTCTCCTCCCACCGGCGCTGAGCAGGCCGGAGCACTCGCCGAACGCGTCTTCGGCGCCGCGCTCGCCACGTTCGACCTCGCGTGCATCCACATCGGCCATCGTGTCGGGCTCTACGACGCCCTCAGCACCTCGGAGCCGCGGACCGCCGCGCAGATCGCCGAGCGCGCCGGGACCGACGAGCGCTACACCCGCGAGTGGCTCGAGCAGCAGGCCGCAACCGGCATCATCGACTGCGTCGACGCGAACGCCAAGCCGCTCGAGTTCACGCTCCCCGAAGGCCACGCGCTCGCGCTGCGCGATCCGAAGAGCCTCGCGTCGGTCGCCGGGTTCGCCCGCGCGACGATCGGCGCGCTCTCGGCGCTGAACCTGGTGGTCGACGCCTTCCGCACCGGCGCCGGCGTCCCGTACGCCTACTACGGCGCGGACATGCGCGAGGGCATCGCCGACACCAACCTGCCGATGTACACCCACCTGCTCCCGGACTGGCTCCGGGCGATCCCGGACGTCCACGCCCGCCTGCGGGAGCCCGGCGCCCACGTCGCCGACATCGCGTGCGGCATCGGCCACTCCACGCGCGCGATCGCCGGCGCCTACCCGCACGCCCGCGTCGACGGCTTCGACGAGGACGAGGCCTCGATCGAGCGCGCCCGCGCCCTCGCCACCGAGCGCACCCGCTTCTACGTGCAGGACGCCAGCGACCCCTCACTGGCCGGCAGCTACGACCTGGTGACGATCTTCCAGGCCGTCCACGACATGAACCACCCGGTCGAGGCGCTCACCACCGCGCACGGGCTGCTCGCGCCGCACGGCGCGCTGATCGTCGCCGACCAGAAGGTCCCGCACGCGTTCAGCGCCCCGAGCGAGGACCCGATGGAGCGGCTCTCTTACGGCTTCAGCGTGCTGCATTGCCTGCCCGTCGGCCGGATCGACCATGACGCCGCGGCTACCGGCACCGTGATGCGCCCGCACACGCTCGAGGTCTACGCGCGCGAGGCCGGCTTCGCCGGCGTCGAGATCCTCGACATCGAGAACGACTTCTGGCGGTTCTACCGGCTTAGGCCGCGAGCGTGAGCTGCTCGACCTCGGCCTCGACGGCCCCGAGGTTCGGGCGGGCGAGGTAGAAGCCCTGGCCGCAGCCGACGGCCAGGCCCTTCAGGCAGCAGAGCTCGCTCTCGTTCTCGATGCCCTCGCTGACGACGACGGCACCGACGTCCGCGGCGAAGGCGACGATCGCCGACGCCAGCGACTGGCGGACCGGGTCGCCGTCGATCCCGCACACGAGCGTCCGGTCGAGCTTGAGGATGTCCGGATTGACGCGGGTGACGTGCCGGAACGAGGCAAAACCCGAGCCGACGTCGTCCACCGCGACGCGGACGCCGAGCGCCCGGAGGCGGTCGAGCGAGGCCGAGAGCGCGACGTAGTCCTCGACCGGCTGGTGCTCGGTGATCTCGACCACGAGCGGGCGGCCGGTGTGGTGCGCGGCGATCTCGAACGCGAGGTCGTCGTGCTCCAGGACCGCCGGCGACACGTTCAACGCCAGGTAGCGGCCGGCCGGCAGGCGGGTGCGCTCGCAGTCGAGCGCCTGCCGGATCACGGACATCTCGAGCGCGACGCCCATGTCGACGGCGTGGGCGTCGAGGAAGCAGCGCTCGGTCGGGATCGGCTCGCCGTCGGCGCCGGTGAAGCGCGCCAGCGCCTCGGCGCCGACGACGCGGCCGGACGCGAGGTCCACGATCGGCTGGAAGGCGACACCGAGGCCGTCGCCGTCGATCAGCGCCTGGACGCGGGCCTGGACGCGCTCGCGGCGCTGCTGGTCGAAGGTGGCCGCCTCCTGCGCGACGCGTGCCCGTTCGCGCTCGGCGACGAGGTTCGCGGTCAGTTCCTCCTCGAACTCGCGCAGCTTCTCGGCGACCGCGATGAAGCCGATCAGCAGGCCGACGGCGGGAACGGCGAACTGGCCCGCCCGCAGCGCGAGGCTCGCCCACCAGGCGCCCTCGAAGCTCTGCGGCGCGAGGACGTAGGCGAACGCGTCCAGGGCGGAGAGGGCCATCATCGCCGTCACGCACATGTCGGCCCAGGACACCGCGCCGCCGGCGCGCCGCCACCACAGAACGGCGACGCCGGCTTGCGCGGCCACGATGACGGCAACCAGCGCACGCATCGTGGGGGAGAACCCGCTGCTCGACGCGAGCTCGCCGAACGGGGTGGAGACAACGGCGGCCCAGGCGAGGAGGAGGACACCCAGGCCGCCGAAGATGAGCAAGGAACGCAGCTTCGGCGCCCAGCCGGCCAGCGCGAACCCCGCGGCGGCCAGCAGCGCGACATGCCAGAGCAGGTAACGAGCGGCACCGGCGTCGGCGTTCATGCCGACGGGCGCGCCGCCGGGGAAGAGGCTCGGCTGCGAGAAGAGGGTCAGCGCGAGGCCGACGAGGGCGAGCGTCGTGCCGACCGACATCCAGGCGAGGCGGCCGTCGCCGGTCGCCTTCGCCGAGGCGAAGAGCAGATGGCTCATCAGCGCGGCGCACACGATCCCCAGCGTCAGGCATGCCGGGACGACGGCACTGGACCGGCCGTCACCGCCGAAGAACGGGATGGAGGCGGCGATCAAGGCCATGACGAGCGTCGCTCCGAGCAGCCGGAGGGTCACGGAAACGGACGGGCGGGCGGTCAGCAATGGAGACATGTGGGCCTTGTCTGGGGTGCGCGCTGGACACCAGTCCCAAACGCATCCCGGTGTCCAGACTTGCGCGTACAGACCAAACTGACTTTGTTGCCAGTTGCACAATGTCGGTGATAGGGTTCGCGTCAGCCGAACCCTGGAGGATCTGCCGCGATGACCGTCACGAACCCCGCTCTTCCGCTCTCCGCCGCGGAAATCGTGCGCACGTGCCTGCCACTGGAACAGGCGACGATGCTGCCCGGCGCGGCCTACACGGACTACGGGGTCTTCGAATGGGAGCGTGCCAACTTCTTCGCCAGGGGCTGGATCTGTGCGGGGCATGTCGAGCAGGTCGCGCGGCGCGGCGACTTCCTGACAGTCGAAGCCGGCGGGGAGAACGTCCTCGTCATCGGCGATGACGACGGCCTGCCGCGCGCCTTCCTGAACACCTGCCGCCACCGCGGGGCGCGGCTCGTGGTGGCGCCCTCCGGGACGTTGCGGCGCATCCAGTGCTCCTACCACGCCTGGACCTACGGCTTCGACGGGAGCCTGAAGAACGCGCCCTTCACGGACGGCCTGCAGGACTTCGACCCGAAGTGCTTCGCGCTGCACGAGGTCCGGCTGGCGGTGGTCGAGGGGCTCGTCCTGCTCGACCTCAGCGGCGAGGCGCCGCCGCCGCAGGCCCACATCGGCGACCTCGCCCCGCTGCTCGCGAAGTACCGCAACGCCGACCTCAAGCGCGGCGCGCGAATCGTCTACGACGTCGACGCCAACTGGAAGGCGATCGGCGAGAACTACAGCGAGTGCCTGCACTGCCCAGGTGTGCATCCGGAGCTCAACCGGCTCTCGCACTATCTGAGCGGCGAGTCGATCGAGGGCGCCGGGCTGTGGTGCGGCGGGTCGATGACGCTCGCGCCCGGCGTGGAGGACATGACGGTCGACGGAGCGCGGGTGCGCGAACCGATCGCGGGTGTCGACGTCCGGTCGATCCTCTACTTCCTGATCTTCCCGAACACGCTGGTCTCGCTGCACCCGGACTACGTGATGCTGCACACGCTGTGGCCGAAGTCGCCGGAGCGCACCGAGGTCGTGTGCGAGTGGTTCTTCGAGCCCGAGGCGATCGCCGCGCCGGACTTCGACCCGACCGACGCCGTCGAGTTCTGGGACCAGGTCAACCGGGAGGACTGGGAGGTCTGCGCCCTCACGCAGCGCGGGATGGAGTCGCGCTCGTTCACGCCCGGCCGCTACACGACGCAGGAGGACGACGTGCACACCTTCGACGTGATGATCGCCGAGCGCTACTTGGAGGCCTTGCGATGACTGGCTCCGACTTCGATGCGATCGTCGTCGGCGGCGGCCACAACGGCCTGACGGCAGCGGCATATCTCTCGCGCGCGGGCCTGCGCGTGTGCGTGCTCGAGCGCCGCGAGCTGCTCGGCGGCGCGTGCGTGACCGAGGAGATCTCGCCGGGGCGGCGCGTGTCGCGCGCGTCGTACGTCGTCTCGATGCTGCGCCCGCAGGTCGTCGCCGACCTCGAGCTCAAGCGCTTCGGCTACGACCCGATCCCGCTCGACCCGCCGTTTGCCACCTTCGCCGCCGACGGCACGCCGATCCTCTTCCACAACGACGACGCGAAGGCCCGCAAATCGCTCGCCCGCGTCTCCCCGCGCGACGCGGCGAAGATGCCCGAGTTCGACGCGATGATGGAGCGCGTCGCCGACGTCCTGCGGCCGATGATGCTGCGCCCACCGCCGGCGCTGGGCTCCAGGCATCCCGGCGACGTGCTCGAGCTGCTGCGCGAGGCGGGGCGGGCGGCGGGCCTGTCACGACGCGGGTTGCAGGACCTCTACCGCGTGATGACGATGTCCGTCGGCGACCTGCTCGACGACTGGTTCGAGAACGATGCGTTGAAGGGCGCCTACGCGTCGACCGGCGTGGTCGGCGTGTGGGCGGGTCCGCGAACGCCCGGCACGGCCTACAACCTGCTGCACCACGAGCTCGGCGAGCTGGACGGCGTCGGCGGCGCGTGGGGGCACGTGAAGGGCGGCATGGGGGCGATCTCCGAGGCGATCGCGGCCTCCGCCCGCGCGTTCGGGGCGAACGTGCGAGTCGATGCCGCGGTCGCGTCGATCGACGTGGCCGGCGGGCGAGTGACCGGCGTGACGCTCGAGGACGGAGAGTCCATCACCGCCCCGATCGTCCTGTCGGGCGCCCATCCCAAGACCACGGTGCTGGAGCTGGTGGGCGGCGAGCACTTCCCCGAGGAAGTGGTCACCGACATGGAGCGCTACCGCTCCCGCGGCGGTTCCGTGAAGGTCAACTGGATCCTGAGCGAGCCGCCGGACTTCCCTGATCCGGCGCTGCTGCACACGTCGCTGGCGATCTGCCCGTCGATCGATTACCTCGAGCGCGCATGGCAGGACGCGACGCTCGGCAAGCCCGCCGCCGGCCCGTACATCGAGGTCGAGGTGCCGACCGCGATCGACCCGTCGCTGACCGACGACGGCACGACGGTGATGACGATGTTCACCCAGTACGGCCCGCACGACGAGGCCGGCTGGCCGGACGGCGCGCGCGAGGCCTACGCGCAGCGCTGCCTGGACATCGTGGCCGAGTACGCGCCGAACGTGCGCGAGAACGTCCTGCACTACGAGGTGCTCGCCCCGCCCGATCTGGAGCGGATCTTCGGCCTCGTGGGCGGGTCGATCTTCCAGGGCGAGCAGGGCCTGGACCAGATGGCGTTCATGCGCCCGTCGCCGCTGCTCTCCCGCTACGCCACGCCCGTCCACGGCCTGTATCTGTGCGGCGCGGGCACGCACCCGGGTGGCGGCGTGATCGCCGCCGCGGGCCACAACGCGGCCCAGCGGGTGCTCAAGGACCGGAGGAAGCGCCGCTTCACTGAACGTCCGTTCAAGGCACTGAGCCGAGCTTGACACGATAGTCACAAAGGTGCAGGATCGAGGAGTCTTGAACGAGCCTTCAGGACTGTCGCGGAGGAGGTTGCTCGCAGGCGCGGGCGCATTGCTCGCGGGAGCGGGCCTGACCGGCTGCGAGAACACCACGACCCCGGTCGCGACCGCCGAGGGCTCGTCGGGCAAGGGGATCATGGGCGATCCCACCGCCGGCGGGCCGGTCGACGCCGCCGGCATCCCGCTCTCCCGCCACGACTACCCGGTGACGTTGCCGAAGGTGGGCGACGCGGTGAAGGCGGGCAAGCCCGAGAGCGGCGGCGAGCTGCAGATCTACAACTACGCCGACTACCTGAACCCGGAGGTCATCAAGGCCTTCGGCAAGCAGGAGAACGTGTCCGTGCGGGTGACGACGTTCAACTCGCTCGACGAGGCGTTCACCAAGCTCTCGACCGGCCGCCTGAAGTTCGACGTCATCTTCACCGCGCCCGATCACCTCTCGCGGCTGGTGGGGAGCAAGCTCGTCCAGCCGCTGAACCTCGAGCTCGTGCCGAACCTGCACAGCGAGGTCTGGCCGGAGCTGCAGAACCCCTTCTACGACGTCGGGCCGCGCTATTCGGTGCCCTACACGCTCTACACGACCGGGATCGGGTGGCGCAACGACAAGCTCGGGGACTTCGATCCCGAGCAGCTGGGGTGGGAGTCGTTCTGGAAGTCCGAGGCCTTCCGCGGGCGGGTGGGCATCCTCGACGACTCGCGCGAGGCGCTCGGGATGGCGCTGATGCGCCGCGGCGTCACCGACCTCAACACCGAGGACCCGGCCCAGCTCAAGCGCGCGTCCGACGACCTGAAGGAGCTCAACCAGATCGCACGCGTGAAGGTGACGATCACGGGCTACGAAACGCTGCCGGCCGGGCGCATGTGGCTCAACCAGGTCTGGTCCGGCGACATGCTCAACGCCGTCATCTCCTACCTGCCGTCCGGCACGACGGGCGACGTGCTCTCGTACTGGTACCAGAAGGCGGGCGGGCCGGTGTTCAACGACTGCATGTGCATCGGCGCGGAAGCCGAGAAGCCGGTGCTCGCCCACCGGTTCATGAACTACCTGCTGGACCCGAAGAACGCCCTGGAGAACTTCGTCGGCTACGTCGGCTATCAGCCGCCGATCACCAAGATCGACGCCGACGCCCTGTTCGCACAGGAGCTCCTCCCGGAGAACCTGCGCAACTGCGTCGTCACCCGCGAGGACTACGCCAACGGCAACGCCTACCTGGCGCTGACCGCGAACGGGCGCCGCGCGTGGGACCAGAACTGGGACGCGTTCCGCAACGGATGAAGCGCGCCTGGGCCCTCTTGACGTTGCCGGGAATGGCGTGGCTGGCCGCGTTCTTCCTCGTCGCCTTCTACGCGGTAGTCGCGGTCGGGCTGGGGAACATCACCGACCTCTACGAGCCGGTCCCGCACTGGAACCCGCTTGACTGGAACGTCGGCTACCTCTGGCAGGCGGTGCAGGACGTCGTCCCCGGCGGGCGGACGTGGGACGTCTTCGCGCGCACGCTGTTCTATGTCGTGGTCGCCGTGCTGCTCTCGCTGGCGATCGGCTACCCCGTCGCGTACTACGTGTCCCGCCAGGCGCACGGGCGGACCAAGGCACTGCTGCTCGTGCTGCTGGTCGCGCCGTTCTGGATCTCGTACCTGATGCGGATGTTCGCCTGGACGAACCTGCTGGCGACCGGCGGGTACGCGGCGGACGTGTTGAACGCGCTCTCGATCGACAAGCTGTTCTCGTCGCTCGGGCTGCTGGACGGCGACGACTGGCTCGGCGGGCAGCCGATCGCCGTGATCCTCGGGCTGGTCTACGGCTACGTGCCGTACCTGATCCTGCCGCTCTACGCGTCCTTGGACCGGATCGACCAGCGCTTGATCGAGGCGGCGCGGGACCTCGGCGCGCCGCCGTCGGCCGCGTTCCGGCGCGTGGTGCTGCCGCTCTCGAAGGCGGGGACGCTCGGCGGGATCGTCCTGATCGCCCTGCCGATGTTCGGCGACTACTACACGCCCGACCTGATGTCGGGCTCGCCGAAGACGGCGATGCTCGGCAACACGATCAACAACTACGTCCAGGGCGGGCCGGACAAGGCGAAGGGCGCCGCGTTGACGCTGCTGTTGAGCGCGTTCCTGCTGATCTTCATGCTCTATTACCTGCGGACCTTGCGTCGGGAGGAGCCCGCGTGAGGCGCGGTCGAGTCCTCCCGGCCGTGACGTGGATCTACGTCACCTGGTCGCTGCTCCCGGTCCTGCTGGCGATCCGCTTCGCGTTCAACCAGGGACGCTCGCGGACGTCGTCGCAGGGCTTCTCGCTGCGCTGGTTCTGGACGGACCCGACGCTGAGCGTGCGCAACGACCCGACGCTGTGGGCCGCGCTGCAGCACTCGCTCGTGCTCGCGGGACTGGCGATGCTGATCGCGACGCCGCTCGGCACGGCGCTGGCGATCGGGCTGCAGCGCTGGCGCGGGCGCGGCTCGGGCGTGTCGAACATCCTGATGCTGCTGCCGCTCGTGACGCCCGAGCTCGTCTTCGCCGTCGGCCTCTTCCTGCTCTTCACGAGCGCGTTCGGGTTCATCGGGCTGGGCACGACGGCGCAGGTGATCGGGCACGTGACGTTCTCTTTGAGCTGGGTCGTGCTGATCGTGCGCGGGCGGCTGGTGATGATCGGCAACGACGTCGAGGAGGCCGCGGCGGACCTCGGCGCGCCGCCGTGGCAGGTGCTGCGGCGGGTCCTGTTGCCGCTGCTGGCGCCGGCGATCGCGGCGGCGCTCTTGAGCACGTTCGCGCTCTCGATCGACGACTTCGTGGTCGCGCAATACATGGCGAGCGGGGCGGACACGACGACGGTCCCGATGCGGATCTACGCCACCGCACGGGCGGCGCCGACGCCCGCCCTGAACGCGCTGGCCACGGTCATGCTGGTGTTCTCGCTACTGGCGCTGACCCTGGCGTGGCTGCTGTTCAAGCGCTTGTCGCGCGGTCAGGAGGCGGGCGTGGGGACGTTCGCGGCGGGGACGGCGCAGTGAGCCGCGGCCAGATCGACCTCGACCAGCTCTTCAAGCGCTACGGCGACGTCGTCGCCGTCGACGGCATCGACCTGCACATGCCGGGCGGCGAGTTCTTCACGATGCTCGGCCCGTCGGGCTGCGGCAAGACGTCGACGCTGCGGCTGATCGCGGGGTTCGAGCAGCTGGACTCGGGCGCGATCAAGCTCGACGGCGTCGACATGGCGCACAAGCCGCCGCACAAGCGGCCCGTCAACACGGTCTTTCAGTCCTACGCGCTCTTCCCGCACATGACCGTGGCCGAGAATGTGGCGTTCGGGCTGCGCTACCAGAAGGTGGGCAAGGCGGACGCGGCGCGGCGGGTGGGCGAGGCGATGGAGATGGTCCAGCTCGGCGGCTTGGAGGCGCGCCGGCCGGGACAGCTCTCGGGTGGCCAGCAGCAGCGCGTCGCGCTGGCGCGGGCGATCGTGCTGGAGCCGCCGGTGCTGCTGCTCGACGAGCCGCTAGGGGCGTTGGACGCCCGCCTGCGGGTCGATCTGCAGGTCGAGCTCAAGCGGATCCAGGAGACGCTCGGGATCACGTTCGTCTACGTCACCCACGACCAGGACGAGGCGCTGACGATGAGCGACCGGGTCGCGGTCATGCGCAACGGGCGGGTGGAGCAGTGCGGCGAGCCACGGGTCCTCTACGAAGCGCCCGAGACCGCGTTCGTGGCCAACTTCCTCGGCGCGTCGAACCTGATCCCCGCGGTGGTCTCCGGCGGCGGGTTGCAGGTCGGGGAGTTCGCGTTGCGCGCCGACGTCAACGGCCAGACCGGCGACGCGCTGGCGATGATCCGGCCGGAGCGGGTGCGGTTGGAGCCGCACGGCGCCGGCGGCGAGAACCGGGTGCCGGGGATGGTCGAGGCCGTCGTCTACCTCGGCTTCCATCAGGACGTGCGGGTGCGGCTGGCTTCGGGCGCGCTGGTGCGCTGCGACGTCCCGAACGACGGCACGCCGGTCGAGCATGCGTCCGGTGACCCCGTGTCCGTGCACCTGCCCGCCGAGTGTCTGCGGGTGCTGGAGCCATGAGGCGCCGCGAGGAGCTCGTGACCGCGGCGCGGCGGGTGATCGGGCGCGACGGCTTCGCGGCGGCGACGGTCGGCACCATCACCCGCGAGGCGGGCGCGTCGCTGGGGCTGCTCAACTACCACTTCGACTCCAAGGACGACGTCGTCGCGGAGGCGTTCGCGGCCGCCGCGCACGAGGATCTGGCCGCCTTGGAGGCGATCTCGCGGCGCTTCGAGGCGCCGCCGGACCGCTTGGCCGCGTACCTTGACCAGTCCGAGTGGGCGGACGCGTCGAGCTGGCGGCTGTGGGTGGACGCGTGGGGCGAGTCGGTGCACTCCCCGCTGGTCCGGGACACGCTCGGCCGCTTCGACGTCGGCTGGCGCGCGGTGCTGGCCGAGGTGCTCGAGGATGGCGTGCGCCAGGGCTGCTGGCGCTGCGACGACCCACAGGACACGGCCGCCCGCCTCGTGGCAGTGATCGACGGCATCGGCCTGCACACGACGGTCCACGCCGAGGACGTCCCGCCCGAGCGCGCGGCGGCGTGGGCGCGGCGGCTGGCAGAGCTCGAACTGGGGGTCGCGCTGCCCGAGGCGCCGCCGCCGGTCGTCATCCCGGTCGCCCCGCGCGTCCACTCGACGCGGATCGAGATCCGCGGCCGTGACCTCGACGCCCACGGCCACGTCGATCCGGCCGCGCTGTTCGCGTTCCTCGAGGAGGCCCGCTCGGCCTGGCTCGGCGAGCGCGTGCCGGATGCGGTCGTGACCCACGTCTCCGTCGCCTACCGCCGCCCGCTGGGCCGCGACGCCGTGACGCTCACATGCACGCTCGACACGGTGGGGCGCGTGACCTTCCGTACCCGCGAGACGGTGGCGACCGACGCCGGCGTGGCGGTCGAGGCGGCGACGACCCTTGAGGTTCCCGGTCGCGCGCTGACCGGCGCCGAGCGCGAGGAGCTGGCGAGATGACGCCGCCCCCGCGCCGTGCCACGCCACGCCAGCGTCGACTTTCGTGCGCTCTACGCGAGAAACTCGACGCTCGTGCCACCGACGCGGGCGCTTCGACGCGCGGCTCAGCCCGCCGCGACCCCCAGGTCGGCCGCGACCGCCGCCCAGATCTCTTCCCGCGCCCGCTCGATCGGCATCGCCGGGTCGTCGGTGAGCGCGCGGATGCCGTAGCCGTCGATCAGCGCGAGCACGCGGTCGATCGTCCGCTGCGGGTCCGCGACCGTGAACTCGCCGCTCGCGACGCCCTCCGCGATCGTCTCGCCGAACCACGCGTGCATGCGCGCGTACAGGCGGGCGGCGGTCGGGCGCAATTCAGGGCGGCGGGCGGCATGCAGCCACAGCTCGACCCACAGCAGCCAGTCGTCGCGCAGGGCGCCGTCGGCCGGCAGGCACTGGTCGATCATCGTCCGCACCCGCGCGGCCGCGGGCGCCGGCTCGTCGTCGGGGCCGATGCGGATCGTCCCGGCCAGCTCGTAGGAGTGCTCGAGCGCCTCGGCCAACAGCGCGTCCCGGGAGGCGAAGTGGTAGTGCAGCAGCGAAGGCGACACGCCGGCCTCCTGCGCGATCCGGGCGATCCGGACGTCGTTGATCCCTTCGCGCGCGACGAGCTTGATGGCCGCGTCCAGGATTCGTGCCCGGGCGCTGGCCCGCGCGGCCGCTCTGGCTTCCACCTGAGGGACCCTAGGGCATGACTCCGGGGGAGCGGGCGCGAAGGTTCGTCGACGAACTCCTGATCCCGCGCGAGGTCGACGCGGAGCTGGGGCGGATCATGCCCGAGGACGTCGCGCTGATCAAGCGGGAGGCGCTCGCGCGCGAGATCTCCGGTGGCCTGCACGCGCGCGAGCACGGCGGGCAGGGCTGGTCGCACGTCGAGTGGTTCGAGGTCGAGGAGCAGTTCGGCCGCTCGACCAACGCGCTGTCCTGGCACGTCCCGACCGCCTACAACGTGCTCGCCCACGGGTCGCCGGCGCAGATCGAGCGCTGGCTGAAGCCGGCACTGCGCGGCGAGCTGCACGACGCCTACGCGGTGACGGAGGAGCACGCGGGAAGCGACCCCTCGGGTATCGCGACCACCGCGACCCGTGTGGACGCGGGCTGGCGCATCGACGGCGAGAAGTGGTTCGTCACCTACGGCGACGTCGCGGCGGTCTACATCGTCATGGCGCTGGCGCCGTCACCCACGCTGTTCCTCGTCGAGGCCGGATTGCCGGGCATCGGCGTCGTCGACGACCCGCCCTTCACCCACACCTACCCGCACGGCCACCCGGCGATCCGGTTCGACGGGGTCGTCGTCGGCGAGGACGCCGTGATCGGCGGCATGGGCGGGGGAGACGAGCTGCAGCGGGCGTGGTTCGCCGAGGAGCGGCTCGGGATCGCCGCCCGCGGCTGCGGGGCGATGCTCCGCCTGCTCGAGGAGACCACCGCGTGGGCGATCTCGCGCGAGCAGGGCGGCGCGCGGATCATCGACCATCAAGGCGTGGCGTTCCCGCTCGCGGATTCCGCCGCCGACGCAGCCGCGGGCCGGCTGCTCGGGCTGGAGGTGGCGCGGCTCGCCGACACCGGCGCCGACCCGAAGCTCATCCACGCGAAGGCCTCGATGGCCAAGTTGTTCGTCAGCGAGGCCGCCAACCGCTGCGCCGACCGCTGCCTGCAGATCTTCGGCGGGCGCGGGTATACGCGGACCAACGTCGCCGAGCGCTTCTGGCGCGAACTGCGCGTGGACCGCATCTGGGAGGGCACGAGCGAGATCCAGCGCCTGATCGTCGCCCGCGCCCTCGAACGCCGCGGCGTCGAGCGGGTGATCACATAAAGGGACAGTCCCTTTACCTTCCGGGTGATGGCGGAGAGCCGGCCTCCGCGGCGGCGTCGAGCCTAAAGGGACAGTCCCTTTATCTTTCGCGGCTGCTCGCGCCGCGGTCGATCGCCGTGGTGGGCGCGACGGAGCGGCCCGGCTCCTACGGCGGTGAGGCGCTGCTCAATCTGCAGCGGCTTGGGTTCAGGGGCCGGACGTTTGCGGTCAACCCGCGGCGGTCCTCGGTGCACGGCGTCCGCGCGTATCCGTCGTTGGAGGACCTCCCGGAGGCGCCGGACGCGGTCGTGGTCGCGATTCCGGCCGCCGATGCGCCGGACGTCGTCGCGCGGGCGCGGGTGCTGGGGTGTGGGGGAGCGGTCGTGTTCGCGGCGGGCTTCGCCGAGGCGCGGGAGACCGAGCTGCAGTCGGCGCTCGCGGCCGCGGCGGACGGGCTGCCGGTCTGCGGCCCCAACGGCAACGGGATCGTGTCGCTGCCCGACCGCGTCGCGCTCTGGGGCGACACGATCGAGCCGCGCGAGGCCGGCCCGGTCGCGCTGATCTCGCAGTCCGGCAACGTCGCGGTCAACGCGCTCGCCTCGCGCCGCGGCCTGCGCCTGCACACCGTCGTCTCGTGCGGCAACCAGGCCGTCCTCGACGCGACCGACTTCCTCGAGGCGCTCTGCGAGCGCGACGGCGTCCGGTCGATCGCCCTCTACCTCGAAGCCGACGGCGACGGCGCGCGCTGGTGCGCGGCGCTGGAGAAGGCGGCGGCGGAGGACATCGGCGTGGCGGTCCTGAAGGCGGGGCGCTCGCGGGCGGGCGCGGCGGCCGCGATCGCCCACACGGGCGCGCTCGCGGGCGACCACCGGGTCTTCCGCGCGCTGTTCGAGGAGCTGGGCGCCGCCTGGGCGGAGGACCCGCACGACCTCCTCGAGCTGGCGAAGGCGCTCGCCATGCCGCGCGGGCGCGCGGGCGGCGAGAGCCCGCGGGTGGGCGGCGAGAGCCCGCGGGTAGGCGGCGAGACCGCGCAGGCGGGCGGCGAGACCGCGCAGGCGGGCGGCGAGACCGCGCAGGCGGGCGGCGAGACCGCGCAGGCGGGCGGCGAGACCGCGCAGGCGGGCGGCGAGACCGCGCAGGCGGGCGGCGAGACCGCGCAGGCGGGCGGCGAGACCGCGCAGGCGGGCGGCGAGACCGCGCAGGCG
>NZ_JAPDOD010000015.1 GCF_027587205.1 Solirubrobacter ginsenosidimutans | reverse complement strand
CAACCCCCGATCTCACGACACGAACACGATCGTGTTGCATCGACCGGATGAATCCACCGTCCTCACAGGACGCATTTGTTCGTCACCCCCCTCGCGCATGACTTCGTTGCTCGCCGTAACCGATCACCGCAAGGCCCGGCGCGGACGGGGGTGTCAGCACCACGCCCGTAACTGTCGGTATCCCAGCACCACACTTCGACCCCAACAGAGCCGCGCACCAAGCGGACCCACGCCAGCCCGGGACGGGTGGCACTGCCACTCCCCCTCCCCCACCCGGCGCAGTTGACTTTCGTCTCTTAACGACGAAGGGCCGCCCAAGAGCGGCCCTCCAAAACAAACTCGCTTCTAACGACCTAGAACGGGATGTCGTCGTCCGCGGGCACGTTGCGCGCACCCACGGGCTGCGGAGCGAAGTCCGACGTGTCCGCCGGAACGTCCGAGTGCGGGGCGAACCCGTTGTTGTACGCCTGGCCGCCGCCGCCCTGGCCACCACCCGGGGCGTCGTCGCGACCGCCCAGGAACTGGACGGACTCGGCGACGATCTCGACGGACTCGCGCTTGGAGCCGTCCTGGCCCTGCCACTCGCGCCAGTCGAGGCGACCGTCGATGCAGACCGGGCGACCCTTGGACAGGAAGCGGGCGCAGTTCTCGCCCTGGGCGCCCCAGACCGTGACGCTGAAGTAGTTGGGCTTATCGACCCACTCGCCGTTCTCCTTGCGCCGCGAGTTGGACGCGATACGCAGACTGCAGACCGATGTGCCGGACTGCAGCGACCGAAGCTCCGGGTCGCGCGTGAGGTTCCCTGTGAGAACCACGCGATTGATGTTGCTTGCCGCCATGCCGGCTGGCTCCTTTCCAGACTCTTAGACCTTGGGTCGAGTCTACGGGCGCCTTCGGAGCGATCCGGCCTTCTACGCCGGTTTCTCCGGAGAAAAGTCACAGTGTTGGTGCAAAGCCAGACTGTCTAGCGCGAATGCCGGACGGAAAGGGCAGGTCCGCTACCCTCTCTGGCTGCGCCGAATGGCGTTTGGCCTCGTGCGCGCGGGGCGCGCATCCGAAGAGTCAGCAGCTAGAGAGGTTTCGAACAGTGGCAAAGCAGCGCAGCCGGCCGACGCGCCGGCGTGATCGCAAGACCGGAGGGGGCGGCGGACGCCGGAAGTCCTGCCAGTACTGCCGCGACAAGGTGGAGTTCGTCGATTACAAGGACATCACCGCCCTTCGGAAGTTCATCTCCGACCGCGGCAAGATCCGGTCTCGCCGTATCACTGGCGCGTGTCGCCGGCACCAGAACCAGATCGCCACTGCGGTGAAGCGTGCGCGCGAGCTCGCGCTGCTTCCGTACGTCGGTGAGGGCTCGGGCGCGGACGAGCGCGAAGGCGGCGGCCGCGGTGGACGCGGCGGCGGACGCGACCGTTAGTCATGCCTGAGGCGATCCTCCTGCAGGACCACGAGCAGCTCGGCGCCCGCGGGACGGTCGTCGACGTCTCGAAGGGCTACCTGCGCAACTACTTGATCCCGCGCAAGCTGGCGGCCCCCGCCACCAAGGGCGCGATCGTCGCCGCGGCCAAGCGTCGCGAGGCCACCGAGCGCGCTCTGGCGCAGGCCACGGCCGCCGCGCGCGAGTCCGCCGAGGCGCTGAACCGCACCGTGCTCACGATCCCGCACCAGGCGGGTGACGACGGCCGCCTCTTCGGCTCCGTCACGTCGCAGGACATCGTGGACGCGATCCAGGAGGCCCGCGGCATCACGATCGACCGCCGCAAGGTCAACCTCGAGGAGCCGATCCGCACCGTCGGGACGCGCATGATCGAGGTCGAGGTCGAGGACGGCGTCGTCGCGACCGTCAAGACCATGGTCGTCGAGCAGAAGTAGCGCTCGCGCGCCACGCAGCAGCTTTCGAAGCGCCGGCCGAGCCGGCGCTTCGTCGTTAATGCGGTCTATGCGGGAACACGAACAGGTGTTCGTCCGATACTCGACCTAGACTCGGACGCCCGATGAGCGCACTCCCCGCCACCAACGGTCACAGCGACGGGTTCGGCGGCGGCGCGATGGCGCCCCCGCAGAACCTCGAAGCCGAGCAGTCCGTGCTCGGCGCCGTGCTGCTGTCGGACACGTCGCTGCCCGCGCTGATCATCGACGAGCGGCTGAACCCGGAGGACTTCTACCGGGAGAGCCACGGCCGGATCTACCAGGCGATGCTGGACCTGCACGGTCTCGGCGAGCCGGTCGACGCGCTGACGCTGGTCGAGCACCTCAAGCAGGCGGGGGATCTGGACAGCGTCGGCGGAGCGGCCGCGATCGAGCTCCTCGCCGGCTCGGTCCCCGCGGTCGGCAACCTGCGCAACTACGCGCGGATCGTCAAAGAGAACGCGATGCTGCGGCGGCTGCTGCACGCGGCGTACGACATCCAGGCGACCGTCCACAACCACGAGGCGCTGCCGCGCGACCTGGTGGACATGGCGGAGCGCTCGATCCTCGAGGTCGCCCACGAGGACTCGCGGAAGGACTTCCGCTCAGCCGAGCAACTGCTGGACGCCGAGCTCGACAAGCTGCAGAAGCTCTCGCTCGAGGGCAACCCGATGACGGGCACGCCGTCCGGCTTTGAGGACCTCGACACGATCACCGGCGGCTTCCAGCCCGGCAACCTGATCATCCTGGCCGCGCGTCCCTCCATGGGCAAGTCGGCGCTGATGGTCAACTTCGCCGAGAACGCCGCGCTCGCGTCCAACAAGGCCGTGGCGCTGTTCTCGCTCGAGATGGGCGAGGGCGAGCTCGCCCAGCGCTTCATCGCCTCCCAGGCGTCGATCAAGGGCGACGACCTCCGCAAGGGCCGCGTCCCGCAGTCGCGCTGGGGCAAGATCCTCGCCGCGTCAGGCCGGCTGGCGGAGTCGAAGCTGTTCGTCGACGACTCGTCGGACCTCAGCATCCTCGACGTGCGCGCCAAGTGCCGCCGGCTCGCCCAGCAGACCGCTGACGGCCTCGGGCTGATCCTGATCGACTACCTGCAGCTGATGCGGGCGGGCGGCAATGTCGAGAACCGCGTCGAGCAGATCGGCATGATCTCGCGCGGGTTGAAGACGCTCGCGCGTGAGCTCGAGGTGCCCGTGATCGCGCTGTCTCAGCTCAACCGCGGCGTCGAGCAGCGCCAGGACAAGCGCCCCGTGCTCTCCGACCTGCGCGAGTCGGGCGCGATCGAGCAGGACGCCGACCTCGTGATGTTCGTCTACCGCGACGACTACTACGACCAGGAGTCCGAGCGCGAGGGCCTGGCCGACCTGATCATCGCCAAGCACCGCAACGGCGGCCTGGGAACGGTGGAGCTGACGTTCCAGAAGGAGTTCCCGCGCTTCATGACCTACGTCCCGGACGACCGCTACTGATGGCCGCGTGTCTCGACGGCCGTTGCGACGGCTCAGGCTTCCTCTTCGACGAGGAGACCCGGCGCGCGTATTCGTGCTCGTGCCGGCCGCGGCTTCAGGCCCGCAAGCGCGCGAACGCGGTCGCCGGACGGATCCCGAAGGCCTTCCGGGGCGTGTCGTTCGACCGTGAGCCGGTGCCATCGCTTCGCGCCCAGTATCCGCATGTCCTGAGGCGCGTGCAGGTCTATTGCGACACCATCTCGGAACAGCTCGAGCGTGGTCGCGGGCTGTGGTTCACCGGAGACCTGGGAACCGGCAAGACGACGCTCGCGATGCTGATCTCGAAGACCGCGATGGAACGCGACCACACGGTGGCGATCTACTCGCTCCCTCGGCTGCTGTCGATGCTCCGCGAGACGTTCCGCGACGACAGCGCCCACAGCCTCAATCAGCTGATCGACATGTTGTGCTCGGTCGATCTGCTGCACATCGACGACGTCGGGGCCGAGCAGACGTCCCCGTGGGTGCTGGAGCAGCTCTACACCGTCGTCAACACCCGCTACGAGGATCAGCGCTCGATCGTGCTGACGACGAACCTCATCAAGGCCGAGCGCAAGCGGCCGGCGAAGCTGTCACCGGACGACGACTGGGACGAACGTCCGGACGCCGAGTTGCGAGCGCAGATCGGCGAACGCACGGTGTCGCGTCTCTACGAGATGTGCGAGGACCCGCTGCCGATGTTCGGCGACGATCGACGACCGGAGATGCAGTTCAACGTGCCCGAGCCGGTCGCCGCGGCGCACCGCACGCCGGACCCGTTCGACGACACCCGCTGGGAGGACGACGGGCCGCGCTACGGCCAACCGAGACGCTGAGCGCAACCGCTTTCGTCATCGCTCGTACACTGATTACACGACATGGCCGGAATCGTGATCGTGGGCGCCCAATGGGGCGATGAGGGCAAGGGTAAGGTCGTCGACCTTCTCGCGGAGAAGGCGGACATGGTGATCCGCTTCCAGGGCGGCAACAACGCCGGGCACACCATCGTGCGCGACGGCGTCCACTGGAAGTTCCACCTGATCCCGTCCGGGATTCTCTACCCGGGCAAGCTGTGCGCCATCGGCAACGGGGTCGTGATCGACCCGAAGGTGCTGACGGGTGAGCTCGACGAGCTGCGCGCCAAGGGCGTAGACCTCTCCGGGCTGCGGATCAGCGCCAACGCGCACCTGATCATGCCGTACCACATGTTCCTCGACCACGCGGGCGAGACGAAGCTCGGCAAGCTGCAGATCGGCACCACCCGCCGCGGCATCGGCCCTTGCTACGCCGACAAGGCCGCGCGCCTGGGCATCCGCATCCAGGACCTGCTCGACGAGAAGATCCTCAAGAAGAAGATCGTCGCCGCGATGGACCCCAAGCGCCTGTCACTGCGGCCCTACGCCAAGGCGCCCGAGCTCGACCTGCAGTCGATGACCGAGGACTACCTGACCTACGGGCACCGGATCGCGCAGTACGTCGCCGACACCGCGCGGCTCACGTGGGACGTGCTCGACAGCGGCGCCAACGTCCTCTTCGAGGGCGCGCAGGGCACGCTGCTGGACATCGACCACGGCACGTATCCCTTCGTGACGTCGTCGAACCCGGTCTCGGCCTCGGCCTGCATCGGCACCGGCGTCGGCCCGAAGGACATCGACGAGGTCTGGGGCATCGCCAAGGCCTACGCGACCCGCGTCGGCTCCGGCCCGTTCCCGACCGAGCTCGACGACGAGCTCGGCGTGACGCTGCGCGAGGCCGGCGGCGAGTACGGGACCACGACCGGCCGCGCGCGTCGCGTCGGCTGGATCGACCTCGTCGCCCTGCGCTACGCGACCCGCATCAACTCGCTCACCCATCTGGCGATCACGAAGCTCGACGTGCTCACCGGCCTCGGTGACCTCAACGTCTGCACGCGCTACCGCGGCGCCGAAGAGGCGACGTTCACGCACTATCCGTACCACCAGACCGTCATGCACCAGGCGACGGGCGACTACGAGCGCCTCCCCGGCTGGGATGAGGACATCACGGCCTGCCGCGACGAGAGCGAGCTGCCGCAGAACGCTCGCGACTATCTCGCCTACATCTCCGACTTCGTCGGCGTGCCGGTCGCGTTGATCGGCGTCGGGCCGGGGCGCGACCAGGTCATCTGGACCGAGTCGGGCCGCAATAGCCTTGCGGCCCAGACGCCCGTCGTCGTGTAATCAGTCGAGGATGGTCCGGCTGTCCACGACCATGTCGTGGAGCGCCCGGTTCTCCTCGTCCCAGAGCGGCCACAGATAGTCGATCAGCACCGCGAGGCCGAACGTGAAGGAGCCTGCGATCGCGCCGATGAGCAGCCACTTCACCAGGACCTCGCGGACCACGGCGTAGCCGAAGCTGATCGGCTTGCCGTTGGCGCGCACGACCCGGATGCCGGTCATCATGCGGCCGAGCGTCTTGCCGTTGGTCCGGGCCATCATCAGCGGCGCGTAGAGCAGCGCGGCGACCACGACGCACAGCAGGAAACCCATGAGCGCGAGCACGCTCGCGATGAACCCTGTCGTGTCGCCCACCAGGAACCCGGCGCCGGCGAACGCGGCGAAGATGCCGAAGAAGACGCCGGCGATGATCACGATGACGACGGCGTCGATCAGGTAGGCGCCGACACGCCGCCACCAGCCCGAGAGCTCCCAGCCGGCCGACGCGGGCGCGCTCAACGGGTCCGCGGTGGCCACGCCGCCCGCGCCGGGCGGCGGCGGCGTCGTGTAGCCGGCCAGTGGATCGCCGGACGTGATGCGTGGGTCGCTCATGAGAGCGAGCCTATCGCCGTGTCGCGTTCAGATTCTCCTGGAGCGTCGCGAGTACCCGCACGACCCGGAGCCCCGCGGCCCCGTCGGAGCGCGGCGCCTTCCCCTCGCGGATGCAGTCGATGAAGTGCTCGCACTCGATCCGCAGCGGCTCGCGATTGGAGATCCGTGGGCTGTGGATATCGCCTGAGCGGGTGATGTACTCGCCGTAGGAGTGCGTGTCCTCGTCGAAGCCCTTGTCGTAGATCGTGACCTTGCGCTCGAGCTCCATGTCGTCGAACGTGGCCATCTTCTTGGCTCCGACGACGGTGAAGCTGCGCGTCTTGTGCGGATCCAGCCACGACATGTGCAGATGCGCCGCGACGCCCGACGGGAAGCGCAGGAACGAGAACACCACGTCCTCGACGCCCGCGCGGGTATAGGCCTCGCCGCGCGCTTCGACGGTGTCCGGGTCCTCGCCGGCGAGGTGCAGGACGACCGAGATGTCGTGCGCGCCCAGCGACCAGAGCGCGTTCTCGTCCGAGCGCAGCTTCCCGAGGTTCAGCCGGTGCGAGTAGATGTAGTGGATGTCGCCGAGCTCGCCGGAGTCCGCGATCGCCTTGAGCTTGTCGACGCCGGGGTGATAGACGAGCAGGTGGCCGACCATCAGGATCTTCCCGCTGCGCTCGGCCGCCGCGACCGCCCGCTCGGCGTCCTCGACCGTGTAGGCCAGCGGCTTCTCGACCAGGCAGTGCTTGCCGGCGTCGAGCACCCGCTCGGCGAGCGGGCCGTGGGTCGGCACGGGCGTGGCGAGGACGATCGCGTCGAGCGTGTCGTCGTTGAGGAGATCGTCGAGGTCGGCGGTGAACCGGGCGGTCTGAAACGACGGCGCCCAGCGGGCCCTCGCGGTCTCGGACGCGTCGCAGCACCACGCGAGCTCGCAGCCCGGGATCGCCGCGAAGTTGCGTGCCAAATTGGGGCCCCAGTAGCCGAGGCCGACCACGCCGACGCGAATCACGTTAATTCTCCCCACATGCACGGGTAATACGTACTCATGAGCCTGATTCGAGGCCTCGTCCAAGCCTCAATCCACGTCGCCTGGTATCTCGATTACCAGTGCGGCGGAGCGCCGCATCCGCGCAGTTAGGCGACGACACCGAGCTCCCGCTCGATCGCCTGATCCATCGTCTCGCGGGTCTTGAGGGTGACGGGCCCGGGCGCGGCGGGCAGCGTGAGATCGTCGACCGCGGCGATCGGCTGGACGGTCCGCGTGGTCGACGCGATGAACGCCTCCTCCGCGCCCCGCAGGTCGTCGAGCGTGCACGTCTCTTCGATCACGTCCGTCTCGGCGAGGATCCGCTCGCGGGTGATCGAGCCCAGGATGCGCTCGCTGAGCGGCGGCGTGAACAGGCGCCCGTCGCGCACCCAGAAGAACGACCACGTCGGCCCCTCGAGGATGCGGCCATGCGGGGTGACGAGCAGCGCCTCGTCGTAGCCGCCCTCCTTGGCGATCCGCGTGGCGAGCATGTTGCCGGCGTAGCTGAGGGTCTTGAGCCCGTCGAGCACCCGGTTGGGCGCATAGGTGATCGTCGCGACGCGGGCGACGGGCTTGTGCCGCGGGGCGGGCTCGATCAAGGCGATCCGGCGGCCGCCGCGGGTGAGCACGAGCCGCAGCAGGCACTCGGCCGGGCCGTTGCACTCCAGCAGCGCGGCGATCTCCTCCCGCCACGTGTCCAGGTCCAGCTCGAGCCGGAGACCCGCGCAGGTGCGCGCGAGGCGGGCGAGGTGCTCCTCGAACGCGAACGGGCGGCCCTGGTAGAGCCGCATGACCTCGAACGCCCCGTCCCCGCGGAGGAGGCCTTCGTCCGAGACCGGGATCCTCGCCTCCTCGGCGGGCCCGATCGCACCGTCGACGCTGGCGAGCATGCCTTGAAGGTTAGGGGACGTCTCGGCGGGCGGTCAGCGCCGCCGCCGCACCGCCGAGGAGCGCCGCGTAGATGCAGAGCGTCAGCCCGCCCGCCCAGGGCGGCGGGAGATCGCTGGCGCCGCTGCCGGTGAGCGAGCCCGCTGCGCCGCCGGGACCCCACTGGGCGAAGACGTCCAGCAGGCCCGCGAGGAGCGGGTCGAGCGCGAGCATGACGACCAGCGCGGTGATGACGGCGGCCGCGGGTGAGCGGAAGGCGAGACCGAGCGCGGCGCCGATGACGCCCATCAGCGCGCCGTAGGCGATCGTGCCCGCGGCGCGGGCGGCAAGGACGTCCACGCCGGGGATCGGGCCCGCGCCCGCGCTCAGCAACCCGAACGTGAGGACCGCCGCCGTGATGGCGCCCGCGGCGCCGAAGGACGCCCCGGCGACGGCGTGCGCGCTCAGGCGGTCTGCGATCGCCCGCCGGCGATCGGGGCTGCCGAGGAGCGCGAGCGCAAGGCCGCCGCGCGCGATCTCCCCGCCCGCCGTCGCCGCCGCGTAGACGACGGCGACGAACCCGGTGACCGCACCGCTGGAGAGTGCCGACTCGGCGTCGACGGGCGCCGTGGTCGCGAGATCGCGGACCCCGAGGAATGAGATGGCGAGAAAGCCACTGAACGCGATCGCCAGCGCGAGCGCGCGGCGGTAGGCGGCGACCGTCCGCAGGGCCCAGAACTCGGTCTTCACGAGGCCTCGGTGATCCCCACATAGAGCGCCTCGAGCGCGCCCTGCGTGCTCATCTCGTGCAGGATCGCGCGGCTGTCGCGGACGACTCGGCCCACTTGGTCCGGGTCGGCCCCGGAGACGATCACCGTTCCGGGACCGTCGGTCGTGGCGTCCAGGCCGTTTTGCTTGAGCGCGCCGAGCAACTCGTGCGCGTCAGGTGAGCGCAGGCGGATTCGTTGTGCGAGGAGCGCGTCGAGCGGTCCTTCGGCGACGCGACGGCCTTGCGCGACCACCACGACCCGGTCGCACGTCGCGGCGACCTCGTCGAGCACGTGGCTCGAGAGCAAGACGGTGCCGCCGCGTTCGGCGTGGTCTCTGAGCTGGCCACGCAGCGCGCGCAGGGCGTGGGGGTCCAGGCCGGTCGCGGGCTCGTCGAGCAGGAGGACCTCCGGCTCGGCCAGGAGCGCCGCGGCGAGGGCGAGGCGCCGGCGGGTGCCGAACGAGCAGGCCCCGATCTTGCGGTCCGCGACGGCTTCGAGGCCCGCCTTGGCGAGCGCCGCGTCGGCGTCGCCTTTCCCGTTGCGGCGCGCCGCGAGGGCGAGCTCGTCGCGGGCGGTCCTTGCCGGATGAAAGCCGTCGCGGTCAAGGACGCCGCTCACGCGGCCGACCGCTTCCGCTCTCCCCGCGGTCGCCCTGGTCAGCCCGAACAGGATCCGCAGCGTGGTCGTCTTTCCCGCCCCGTTCGGGCCGAGGAAGCCGCACACGCTGCCCTTCGGAACGGCGAACGACAGGCCGTCGACGGCCGCCGTCGGGCCGTAGCGCTTGCTCAGGTCTTCGACGACAAGGGCATCCACCCACCCGAGGATGACGCTATTTGCACGCGGTGTACCGTCGCCGTTCTGTCAGGCCCTTGCCTTTGGTCAGCGTGATGGTCACGGTGACGGTGAAGGTTCCTTGCGGCAGCTTGCGCAGATGCAGCGGCTTCTTGAGCTGCTTGCCCTTGAGGGTCGCGACCTTCTTGGCGTTGACCTTGACCGTGACGGTCTTGACGACGTAGCCCTTCGGCGGCTTCTTGAGCTTGACGGTCAGCTTGTGGCCGCGGACGCAGGTGGACGCGGCGGGGAGGGTGGTGAAGTCGGCGATGGCGGACGGCGCGGCGGGTGTGGGGGGCGGCGGGGACGGTTGCGCCGTCGGGGTGGGCGTCGGGGTCGCGGACGGGAGCGGGAGCGGGTCTGGCGTCGCGGTTGCGGTCGGTGTCGGGCTGGCCGTCGCGGTCGCTGACGCCGTCGGCGTGGCGGTCGCAGTCGCGCTTGCCGTCGCGGTCGGCGTGGCACTGGCAGTGGCGGTCGCGGTGGGCGTCGGCGTCGCGGCGCACGTCGCGCCGGCCGGCTTCGTCGCGACGACCTCCGTCCGCTGGTTGCTACCGCCGTGCACGCCCCAGCCGACGTAGAACGCCGACCCGCCGCCCACGGCGAAGGCGTCCCGGAACTGGTTCACGGGCGTCGCCTGCGGCGAGAGGAGCGTCAGATCGGGCCATGCGCCGGTCAGGCTCGGCGCGATCGACATCCTGACGTCGTTGACGTCGGTCGTCGCCGGGCGGTACAGGAGCGTCGCGGCGAGCAGGATCTCGCCCGCGTCGTTCGTGGCCACGCTGGCGTTCGCGAAGGCCGACGGGAGGTCGAAGACCTTCTGCGGCGTCTCCCAACCCGCGGCGCTCAGGCGCGAGACGACGATGTCGTCGGTGAAGTTGCTCGAGGTCGGGCGACGGGTCCACACCGCGACGGCACCCTGCGGATGGCGCACGAGCCCCTGCAGGATGCGGCTATCGAACGACGGGTTCGGCGGGTTCGCCCCGTCGTCGTCGAGGACCTGGTCGGTCGGGCCCCATCCAGTGCTGGAGCGGACATTCACGCGGATCGTGTCGTTGAGCTCGCGGAAGTTCGCCAGCGCGACCGCCTTCCCAGTCCCGTCGAACTCCACCATCAGGCTCTTGAGCGTGTCCTGATAGGCGTTGCGAAGGACCTCCTGCACGCCGCCCCAGGTCCCGCCGGCCGGGCGATAGCGGGAGAACACCCACCCAGGCGTCGACCCCTTGTACGCGACGACCGCGTCGCCGGTCGCGCTCATCGCGACGTCGGAGGTGAGGTTCGTGGCCGCGATCGACTCGGGAGCGCCCCACGCCCCACCCGCAGGCCGAATCGACGCCCACGTCCCGGACGGCGACGAGTCCACCCACGTCGCGATCGCGTCGCCGGTGTCGCTGACGGCGAGCTGCACGAAACTGACATTGAGGTCGGAGACGATCAGCTGCGGCTCCCCCCAGTCGCCGCCAGGCGGCCTCACCGACGAGTAGTGCCGGACGGTGCCGCCACCCGCGACCCGCCACGTCGCCAGCGCCGTCCCGTCGCGTGAGACCAGCAACCTGCCCGGCGTGATCCCACCGGCCACGTCGGTCAGCACCGTGCGCTGCCACGTCACCGGACCCGACCCGCAGCGCTCGAGCACGGCGAGCTGATCGTCGGAGCTCACGGTCTTGCGATAGATCGTCGCGAGCAGCATGTTCCCCGCGCCGTCGGCGCCGGCGAACGGCACCCCCTCGGTGAAGTTCGTCGCCGGCCGCCAGGTCGGATCGGCGATCTCCGGCGCGCCGAACGGATCGGCGCTCAGCGCCACCGCCGCCGTCGGTACTGCACCGCCCGCGATCACTCCCAGCACAGCGAACACTCGGCGCAGTCTCATCTGCGACCCATCCTCTTCGGGCGCCGCAGCACCCGTCAAGCCCGCCCGGCTACCCATTCGTGCAGCCCCGCGTAATGCCAAGCCCCCTGAGCAGTTAGACGAGCATGATCCTCTTCCAAGTTCGCAACCCGATCGCTCGCGTCTTCCTGATCCTCGTCCCGCTGATCATCTTCGCGGTCATGTACTTCACCGTGATCAAGCCGAGCTCCGACACCGCCAACGATGCAGTCCGCACCACCACCCAGGCCGTCACCCAGCAGCTCGACCAGGCCAAGGCCGACACCGCCGCCGCCACCAAGCAGGCCACCGACGCGACCTCCCCCGCCACGCAGAAGACCGCCGACGACGCCTCGGCCGGCGTGCAGAAGTCCGTCGACGACGCCTCCAAGCTCACCGACTGCGTCGCCAAGGCCGGCGCCGACACCGGCGCCCTCGCCGACTGCCAGGCCAACTTCGGCGGCTGACCCCGCCCGCGCGCACCGCCACCGACGACCAGTGGTCACAAAAGCCCCTATAGCGGGCTTTTGTGACCACCCGCCGAGGCGGTCTGTCGCGTTCTTGGGCTCGTCGAGGCCCCCGGGGGTACCCGACCCCTTAACCAACGAAACCGCGCCGTAGCGCGGTTTCGGAAGTGCCCCCGGAAGGAATCGAACCTTCAACCTTCGGATTAAGAGTCCGCTGCTCTGCCAATTGAGCTACAAGGGCTGGGCCGCACAGGATAGCGGCGGAGGTGTTAGCCGCCGATGGTCGGCGTGGCGCTCGGGGCGGCCTGTTGGAGCTGTTGGGTCAGCGCCTGGGTCTTGGCCGAGTCCAACTGGGTCTTGAGGTCCTTCTTGTCAGCCGCGGGGGCGAGCTCGACGGCCTTGGTGGAGGCGAGGTCGCCCTTGCGGGTCTGGCCGGCCTGGTAGGCGAAGATGGCGAGGTTGGAGAACGTCTGCTGGGTCGGGTCGACCTCGGTGACGACTTCCTGGGCGGTGACGGCCTTGTCGGCGTTGCCGACGGTCAGGTAGGCGTTGGCCATCTGGCGGGCGAGGCTCTCGTCCGGCTTGGGCGGGTTCAGCGCGAGGTACTTGTCCCAGGCGGTGCCTGCCGCGGCGAGCTGGCGGTTGCCGGAGGCCGTGTAGGCGCCGGTGGCCGGGTCCAGGTTGTCGCCGACGTTGGCGAGGCGGAGGCGGGCCTGAGCGAGAGCCGCCCAGGCGACGGGGTCGCTCGGGGCGGCCTTGGCCTTGGCGTCGGCGGTCGTGACCTGCGCGGAGAGGCGGTCGACGACTGCGGTGTCACCGCCGCCGGAGTTGCCGTTGCCGGTGATAGCGTCGACGATGCCGCCGGACAGGCCGCTCGATCCGATGCTGAAGCCTACGAAGCCCACGAACATGAGCAGCGCGAGGCCGAGGTAGACAACCTTGACGGTGCGGCGCCGAGCGCCGCTTCTCAGATCGAACAGCATGGAAGTTGCGGACTAGTCCTGATCGCGGGTGACGTGCACTGGCTCGGAGGATGACAACGAGTCCTCAAGATCAACCAAATCCTCATCGTCGGCGTGGGCCCTCGCGGCACGCCGATCCAGCAGCCAGGACAACAGGATAGAGCCCTCGAACAAAACGTACATAGGGGCCATCAACATCGTCATCGTCACCGGATCCTGACCGGGCAGCAGCATCGCGAGGACGGCGATGGCCAGGATCGCGTAGCGGCGGTTGTGCGCCAGTTGGCTGGTGGAGACGATTCCGACCCGCGTGATCGCCACGATGCCAATGGGGATCTGGAAAAGCAGCCCCATCGCGATCAGGAGCATCAGCACGAACTTGTAGTAGGGCTGCGCTTGGATCAGGACGTCGAACGCGTCCGTGTTGAAGTTCTGTAGGAACCGGATCGCGCTCGGCACGACCGTGAAGTAGCCGAAGACGACTCCACCTATGAACAGGAACGGGATCCCCAACATGGCGGGGAGCGCGATCTGTTTCTCCCGCGGGGAGAACGCCGGCAGGACGAACGCGTAGAGCTGGAAGAGGATCAGCGGCAGCGAGATCAGCAGGCCCGCGGACGCGGAGACCTTCAGCGTCTGCATGAAGGGCTCGGAGACCCCGAGCGTGACGGGCTTGCGGGCGGTGAGCTTCGGCGCCGACGCGGCGACCCGATCGCCCTCGTTCGCCAGCGCCAGGAGATCGCGTTTGAGCTGCGCATCCTCGACCGCGGCCGCGGTCCGCCGGTTCACTTCGGCAGACTGCTTCAGGTAGATCGCCATGCGCTGGTCGAAGCGCGTGCCGTTGGTGAGCGGGTCGTTGCGGCCGGGCTTGACCGTCGTGGTCAGCGGCTTGTTGAGGATGTCGAGGATCCGCTGGTTCTCGACCATGCAGAACACGGTCGCGGCAACGAAGGCGACGAGGCAGACGACGATCCGGACCCGGAGCTCGGTGAGGTGCTCGACGAGGCTTAGACGGTCATCGTGCGCAACGGTGCGGAGCGCGGATGCCATAGGTGCGACAGGTGGAAGGAAGCGCTAGCGCGGCTGGCGCTCGCGGACGGCGTCGCCCTCGAGCGGCGCCTGCTCGCCCTCGGGACGCCCGAGCGCGGCTTCGACATCAGCGCGAGCGTCCGTCCGCGACGCGCGCACGTCGTCATCGTCCTTGTCCTTGCCCGTGATCGACTCTTTGAACTCGCGCATCCCGGTACCCAGCTGCTTACCGAGGCCAGGAAGCCGCTTGGGGCCGAAGATGATGAGGACGATCACCAGGACAATGGCGATCTCCAAGGGTCCGATGTTAGGCATCGCGCTCTTCCCGAACGTGGTTGGACGGCGTTACTACCAGTTCCTGTGGACGAGGGTAGCGGCATGGAACATGGGAATTTGGGTCAAGTTCGTCACGGGGAGGCCGATCTAGGTGGCTGTCATGAGCCAGCCCACCAACTCCAACGGTCAGTACGTCCGCCGCGTGACCCTTCCCTCGGGCCGCTCGATCGAGGTTGTCTACTTCGAGCCGCTCGCCGCCGAGGCCGCTGGCGCCGCCGCTGCGGCCGCCGCCAGCACCCCCCAGGTCGAGGATCTCCACGTCTGCCCCGAGTGCGATCGCGACCTCGTGTACCCGGTCGACTGGGAAGAGGCCTCCGTGACGCACTGGGAGGTCGAGCTGCGCTGCCCGAACTGCGAGTGGAACGAAGTCGGTACTTTCGACCAGGCCACGGTCGACCGGTTCGACGAGCGGCTGGACGCGGGCACCGAGGCGTTGGTCAAGGACCTGCGCCGGCTCGTGCAGGCGAACATGGAGGCCGAAGCCGAGCGCTTCGCGGCCGCCCTGGACGCCAACGCCATCCTGCCTGAAGACTTCTAGGAGTAGCGGTCGACCACGGAGTCGGCCACCAGCTCCAGCGCCGCCTGCTGGGAGGGCTCCGGCAGGCACGGCAGATCCGCCTTCGCGTCGGCGACCATCGCCAGCGCCTCCTCTCGGGCCGCACCCAGCGCGCCCGTCGCGGCGATCGCGTCGCACACGCCCTCGGCCTGCTCCGGGGTCCGCACCGCGCGCAGGTCGAGCCGCTCCAGCTCCGGGTCGCGCTCGCGCGCGAGGATCAGGGGAAGCGTGACGGTGCCGTCCAGCAGGTCGGTGCCACGGTGCTTGCCCGTCCGCTCGGCCGGACCGGACACATCCAGGACGTCGTCGAGGATCTGGAACGCGAGCCCGATCCGCTCGCCGAACTCGCCCAGCAGCGCGACCTTCCCGCCGCCCGCCAATGCGCCCAGCTCGCACGCGGCGCGAAACAGCCGCGCGGTCTTCAGATCGCAGCGGCGCAGATAGCGCTCACGCGTCGTCTGCAGCTTCCACGCGTCTTCGCGCTGCAGCAACTCGCCCTGGACCAGCGCGGACGACGCGTCAGAGAGCACACGCACCGGGTCGACCGTCCCGCCGCCCGCCAGCTCGGCGAACGCGCGCGAGAACAGCAGATCGCCGGTCGCGGTCGCGATCGAGCGGCCGGCGGACGCCACCACGGTGGGCCGCCCGCGACGCAGCACCGCGGCGTCGAGCACGTCGTCGTGCACCAGCGTCGCGGAATGCACGAGCTCGACCGCCACCGCCGCGCGCAGCGCCGCGTCGCGCCCCGCCGGGTCCGGCCCGGCGGCGACGAAGACCAGCAGCGGCCGCAGCCGCTTCCCGCCGGCGGCGATCGTCGCGCCCGCGTGCTCCCCCAAGGTCGGCCCGTGCGACTGGGCGATCGTCGCGAGGCGCTCCTCGAGGTCGCGCATCAGCCCAGGGACGTGCGCGCCCCCCGCCTCGACGACCGCGGCGACCGCCTCGGCGCTCGCCACTTATGAAACCGTCCCGTGGTGGATCGCGATGATCCCGCCCGCGGTGAGGATCCAGCCGACGTCGGTGCAACCCGCGGCGACCAGCTCGCCCGCCAGCGCGGAGGGCGCCGGGAACCGCTTGACGGAGTTCGGCAGGTAGGTGTACGCCTCATCGAAGCGCCCGAGCAACGGCACCAGGCGATCGAACCACAAAGAGAAGAACGTGGATAGGGGCGGTTTCTGCGGGGTCGTGATCTCGAGGATCACCACACGCCCGCCCGGCTTGACCACCCGCACCATCTCCGACAGGCCGAGCGGCAGGTCGCTGAAGTTGCGGGCGCCGAAGCCCACTGTCGCCGCGTCGAAGGCATCGTCCGGGTACGGGAGCGCCTGCGCGTCGGCCTGCTCCCACGTCAATGCCGGCGCCTTCGCGCGCGCCCGCTCGAGCATTCCCTCCGAGAAATCCGACCCGACGACGTCCCCGCCGCGGGAGGCGAGCTCGATCGCGAGGTCGCCGGTGCCGGTCGCGACGTCGAGCGAGCGAGTCCCCGGCCCCACGCGGGCCAGGTCGACGGCGCGGGTGCGCCACTGGTGGTGCAGCCCCGCCGTCATGACCGTGTTCATGACGTCATAGACGCCGGCGATACGGTCGAACATCGCCCGCACCGAATCGGCGGGCAGCGTGCCGGTCCCGGCCGCCATGGCCGCTAGCCGGCTTCGGTCCCGCCCTTGAGTGACGAGAGGAAGTCGACCAGCGCTGACTTCTTGTCCTCGGGCAGGTTGCGGAAGGAGGGCATCGGGGCGGTCGGGTTCTCGAGCGTCCGGCGGATCGCGCCCTTCTCCAGCTTGTCCCCGATGTCGGTCAGGTGCGGCCCGGGGCCACCGTTGCCGTTCTCGCCGATCATGTGGCAGGCCAGGCAACCGGACTGGGCGGCGACGAGCTTGCCCTTCTCGAGGTTGGCCGGCACGACCATGTCGATCGAGTTCGGCGAGCCCGCGACGGCGCCCATGTAGGTCAGGTAGGCCATCGCCGCGATCACGAGGATGCCGGAGGCGGTCGCGATCGGCCGGCGCTCAGGACGCCGCTCGGGGCCGCGATCGATGAACGGCAGCAGGAACAGCATGATCATGCAGATCGTCGGCACGCCGATGGTCGCGAACGGGACCAGTTCCGGCGGCTTGATGACGCGCAGGACCTCGAAGAGGAAGAAGAAGTACCACTCGGGGCGCGGCACGTAGGTCGTCGTCGTCGGGTCCGCCTTCGGCCCCAGCTCGGCGCCGAGGACGATCGACATCGTGATGATGATGGCCATCACGAAGACCATCATCACGCTGTCCTTGGCGACGGCGTAAGGGAAGAACGGCTTGCCCTTGGACTTCAGGATCGCGTACTCGCGGAGGTATTCCTCCTTCTCGCGCTGATTCATTAGACGCGCTCCTCCCGGAGCTTCTCGTCCGTCTCAGCGCGCAGCCACGGCGGCGCGGTGGTGCCGAGCTTGGCGACCAGGTAGAGGTGCGCGCCGATCAGCGCGGCGATCAACCCGGGCACGAGCATCATGTGGATCGCGTAGAACCTCGACAAGGTCGTCGCCCCGAAGTCGGCGCCTCCTCTCAGGAAGTCCGACAGGAAGGGACCGACGAGCGGGCCGGTGCCGTTGATGTTCGAGGCCACGATCGTCGCCCAGTAGGACCGCTGATCGAACGGCAGCAGGTAGCCCGTCAGCGACATCACGAACGTCAGGATCACGAGCACCACGCCGATGATCCAGTTCAGCTCGCGCGGGTACTTGTAGGCGCCGAAGAAGAACGTTCGCGCCATGTGCAGGAAGATCAGGATCACCATCACCGACGAGCCCCACTTGTGCATGCCGCGCACGAACTCGCCGAGGAACACGTCGTTGGTGATGTGCCGCGCGGACTCGTAGGCCTGAGTCGGCGACGGCGTGTAGTACATCGCCAGGAAGATCCCGGTCAGCGCCTGGGAGACGAACGCGAACATCGTCGCCGAGCCAAGCGTGTAGAACCAGTTGGTCCCCTTCGGCACCTTGCGGAAGAACAGCCAGCGGATGCCGCCCGAGAGCGACGTGCGCTCGTCGACCCAGCCCGCCACATGGATGCCGGCTTCCTTGGCCTGCTCGAGCGGCTTGGCCGGCTCGGCCTCGCCCGGGCGCGAGGGCGCGTCCTGGAAGCTCTTCGGGATGGGGGGCTTGGGAAGCGTCGGCAGTCTCATGGGTTCTTCGGGGTCGAGAAGCGGCCGGGGTACAGGTACTGGCCGATGCCGTCGAGCGGCTGGCCCGGATCGCGGTAGCTCGGGAAGCGCTTGAACTGGGAGTTGACCGAGTAGCGGGGGCCGACTTCCACGTTGCCGTTGCGCATCCGCGTGTAGAAGTGATCGAGCGGGCGGACCGGCGGACCGCCGGAGACCTGGCCCAGGAAGCCGTAGACGCCGCCGTGGCACGGGCAGATGAAGCGCTGCGCGGCCGACGTCCAGCGCACCGGGCACCCGAGGTGCATGCAGCGGCTGGAGATGGCGATCACCGGCGCGTCGGTCGACGGCGGAGCCGGGTTGCCCTCGACGTCGTCGATGTCCGGGTTGCGGGCGCGCATGTAGACGGTGGTCTTCCCGACCTCGCCGATGCCCTGGGTGGTGGTGATCACCCGCGGCACGTAGTCGTCGTCCGGGAAGTCCGTCGGCTTGCCCACGGGCGTCCAGATGACGGGGGCGCGCTCGAAGATCGGGGAGCCCGCGGCGAAGCCGATGGCGGGCAGCAGCACCGCGGCCGTGGCAACGGCCCCAGCGGTGTGCGTCGTCGCGACCATGAAGCGGCGACGGGTGATCGTCTCACCCTCGAACGCACCTGGGATGTTGCGATCGGCGGTGAACTTGGATTGCGGCTGCTTGCGGTTCTCAGGCAAGGGGCCGGAATGCTATCGCTCGGCCGACTTGGGGCGGCGTGTGGACGTGCCAGGCGTTCACGACCCGGCGCCTCGCCACCGCCGTTTGGCGGCCTGGTGGTCAGCAGCAGGACCGCCCGCGACAGCCGCCGCGCCCGCGTCCCATACAGCATCCGCGCGGGCGGGGTCGCCTTCCGCGTGGGCCTGCGCGCAGAGGGCGATGACATCGGCGAGCTCGGCCACCGCGTCGAGGTCCCCGATCGCGGCCAGACGCTCGAGACCGAGGGCGTACAACCGGTCGCCGGCGAGCAGCGCGAGGTCCGGATCCTCGGGCTGGACGACCCGCCCGGAGGCGTAGTGCTGGAGGTAGCCCTCGCGGATCGCCTCGACGAGCAGCGGGTAGCCCTCGCCGCGCGCCGCGACGGCGTCGCCGTGCGGTTGCGGCTCGCGCCCGTCCTCGCGCACGGTCAGGGCCAGCAGGCCGCCCTCCTCGCGCAGCTCGTCGGCGAGCCGGTGCAAGGCGTCGGTCACGAGGCTGCCTCCGCGAACGCCGCCGCGGCCGCCTCGACCGTGCGCGTGATGTGCTCGCTGGAGTGCGCGAGCGACGGGAACCACGCCTCGAACTGCGACGCCGGCGGGTACACCCCGCGCGCCAGCAGCGCTCGGCACCACGTGCCGTAGGCCTCGCTGTCGCAGGCGACGGCGCCTGCGTAGTCCGTCGGGGCCTCCGCCGCGAAGAAGACGGTCACGAGGCCCGTGGTGGAGGTCACGGAGACCGGACGATCGCCGGCCGCCTCGCGCAGGCCGTCGGCCAGCGCGCGGGTCGTGTCGCTCAGCGTCATATAGGCCTGCTCGTCCAGCAGCGCGAGCGTGGCGCGCCCCGCGGCCACCGCGAGCGGGTTCCCGCTCAACGTCCCCGCCTGGTAGACGTCGCCGGCGGGCGCGATCCGTTCCATCAGCGCGGCGGAGCCGCCGAACGCCGCGGCCGGAAGCCCGCCCCCGAGGATCTTGCCCATCACCGTCAGGTCGGGCAGCACACCCGTGAGTTCCTGGGCTCCGCCCGGCGCGACGCGGAAGCCCGTGATGACCTCGTCGAAGATCAACAGCGAGTCGTAGCCGGTGCAGAGGTCGCGCAAGAGCTCCAGGAAGCCGGGCGCCGGCGGGATCAGGCCCATGTTGGCCGGATACGGCTCGACGAGGACGGCCGCGAGCTCGTGCTCGGCGAAGGCTCGCCTGACGGCCTCAGGGTCGTTCCAGGGCACGACGACGGTGTCCGCGGCGGCCGAGGCGGGAACGCCGGGAGACGACGGGATGCCCTGCGTGGCGAGGCCGGAGCCGGCCTGCGCGAGCAGGCCGTCCACGTGACCGTGGTAGGCGCCGGCGAACTTCAGCAGCTTGTCGTGGCCGGTGGCGGCGCGGGCGAGCCGGATCGCGCTCATCGACGCCTCGGTGCCCGACGACGTCATCCGCAGCATGTCGACCGAGGGCATGCGGGCGGTGATCGCCTCGGCGAGCTCCACCTCACCCGCCGTCGGCGCGCCGTAGGACGTGCCCAGCGCCGCGGCCCCAATGACCGCCTCGACGATCGCCGGGTGCGCGTGGCCGTGGATCAGCGGGCCCCAGGAGCAGACGTAGTCCACATAGACGTTGCCGTCGACGTCGGTCAGCTCGGCGCCTGAGGCGCGTTCGACGAAGATCGGGTCGCGCCCGATGGCGCGCATGGCCCGCACCGGCGAGTTGACCCCGCCCGGCAGGACGTGCAGCGCCCGCCGGTAGAGCTCGGCCGACCGGGTGTCCGATAGCGATGAGGTGCTCACCTCAGGCCCCGTGCTCGGCTTCCCACTGCTTGAAGTCGTCGGTGAAATAGAGCATCCGGATCTTCTTGAACTCGGTGCTCGAGTAGAGCGTCGCGCGCTCCTGGATGCCGCAGGAGTCGGCGATCGCGTCCAGCACCGCGTCGCACTCCTCCTTGGAGCGCCCGTGGGCCATCGTGAACACCGAGTACGGCCAATCCGCGTAGGTGGGGCGCTGGTAGCAGTGCGAGATCCCGCGGAAGGCGGCCATCTGCCGGCCCAGGTCGAGGATCTGGTCGTCCGGGACGGCCCAGACACCCATGCCGTTGGCGGAGAAGCCCGCGCGGCGGTGATAGAGGATCGCGGCGACGCGGCGCAGGCCGCCGCGCTCCTGCAGGGAGGCGAGGCGAGCGAGGACCTCGCTCACGGGCACGCCGAGCTTCTCGGCGGCCGGCGTGTAGGCGTCGGAGCGCACTTCCATCTTGCCCTGCGTGGCCTTGATGGTCTCGATGTCCTCGGTGGACAGCTCGATCGGGTCGAGCTCCAGCGGCTCGACGGCCTCGCCGGCCGTCTTGAGCGCGTCGGTGCCGGCCTCCATCTCGAGGTCCATGCGGATCTTGAACAGCTTCAGCGTCGGCAGCTGGCGGATCGACTCGGCGCCGGTCCTGGCCGCCATCACGTCGAGCGTGCCGTCCAGGCCGAGCTTGGAGTCCGGCTCAACGGCCAGCGTGAACCACAGGTTGAACTCGTGATTGCGCAGGTAGTTGTGCGTGACGCCGGGGTGCGAGTTGATGAACTGCGCCGCGCGATGCGGGTTGGCGGCGTCGACCTTCGCCGCGACCAGCATCGACGAGTAGCCGAGCGCGCGGGTGTCGAAGATCGGCGTGACCTCGCGGATGATCCGCTTGTCGAGCAGGTACTGGACCCGCTCCATCACCTCGTCCTCGCTCAAGTCGGCGAGGCCCGCGACGTGCGCGAAGGGCTTCTCGCACAGGGCGAAGGAGCCCTGCATGAGGTTCAGGAGCTTCTTGTCGGTCTCGTCGAGCGGGACGGCCGAGCCGTCGCGCCGGGAACGGACCTTGGCGCGAGCTATTGGCTGAGCCACGTTGCGACGTCCTTCGCGTGGTAGGTGATGATGATGTCGGCGCCGGCGCGGCGGATGCCGGTCAGCGCCTCGAGTACGGCGGCGCGCTCGTCGAGGAAGCCTCGCTCGGCCGCCGCCTTGAGCATCGAGTACTCGCCGCTGACGTTGTACGCGGCGACGGGCAGGCCCGTCTCGTCCTTGATGCGCCGGATGACGTCCAGGTACGGCAGGGCCGGCTTGACGATCAGGATGTCGGCGCCTTCCTCGACGTCGAGCTTGGCCTCGCGGATCGCTTCGAGCGCGTTGGCCGGATCCATCTGGTAGCCCTTGCGGTCGCCTGACTGCGGCGCGCTGTCGGCCGCGACGCGGAACGGGCCGTAGAAGGCGCTCGCGTACTTCGCCGAGTAGGCGATCAGCGGCGTCTCGGAGAGCCCGTGGTCGTCCAGCGCGGCGCGCAGCGCGCCCACGCGGCCGTCCATCATGTCGCTGGGCGCGACCGCGTCCGCCCCCGCTTCCGCCTGCGAGACCGCGGTGCGGGCGAGCAGCTCGACGGTCTGGTCGTTGTCGACGACGCCGTCGGGGCGCAGGACGCCGCAGTGGCCGTGCGACGTGTACTCGCACAGGCAGAGATCGGTGATGACGAGCAGATCCGGGTGCGCGGCCTTGATCGCGCGGGTGGCGAGCTGGATCACGCCCTCGTCGTCCCAGGCGCCGGAGCCCTCTTCGTCCTTGGAGGCCGGAAGGCCGAACAGCAGCACCGCCGGGATGCCGAGCGCGTGAGCGATCCCGGCTTCTTCGACCGCCCCGTCGATCGAGACGTGGTCGATCCCCGGCATCTCGGCGATCGGCGTCCGTTTGGGGCCGGACGCCACGACGAACATCGGGTAGACGAGGTGAGACACGCTCAGCTCGGTCTCGCGCACGAGGCCGCGGAGCACGCCGGTCGAACGCAGACGACGCAGGCGGGTGGCGGGAAAGGCCATTCGAGGCAATCCTAGAACCGGCGGAGCGCCACGCGCGCGAGCCCGGCGTATGCGCACGCCAGCGCGAGCAGATGCACGAGCGCGAGGCCTTGGCCGTCCAGCGCCCGCAGCGTCGGTTTGAACGGAAATGCACCGGAAACTACGTTGAGGGTGTCGTAGAGGCCGGAATTGACCGCGCCGCTCGGGATCAGGGCGAGGAACGCGAGCGGCAGCGCGAGCAGGATCGCCAGCAGCGACGCGACCCGCACCTCCCGCGCCAGCGCGCCCAACGCGGTGCCGAGCGCCGCGAACGCGAACGCGCCGGCGGCCAGCGCGAGCGGCTTGATCTCCAGCCCGACGAAGATCCGGATCACCGCGAGCTGGATCAGCGTGACGACGAACGCCGCCGCGGCCGCGAGCACGATCTTCTCGGTCAGCAGCGAGGTCCGCGAGACGAGCCCGCGCACGAGCCGCGCGAAGACGCCCTCCTCGCGCTCCATCGCCAGCAGGCCGGCGGCCAGCAGCAGCGTCACGAGCATCAGCGAGAGCGTCGCCGCGACCGACACCGCGAACTGGTCCAGCGGCGTCTTTGAGCCCTTGACGACCGTCTGCTTGATCGTCACCGGCTGACCGATCGACGACAGGATCGGCTTGCTCAGGTCGAGGTTGTCGGCGGCGAGGCGGGCGAAGCGGCTGACCTGCTCCAAGGGCGCCCGCTGCGGCGAGTCGCTCGGCAGGCCCTTCAGCGACGTGTCGATCAGCGTGCGAGCGTTGCGCAGCCCGAGGATCTCCACCTCGCCGACCAGCGGGAACGAGAGCTTCCCGCCCTTGACCACCAGGTCGAGGTACTTGGCCGACTGCGCGAGCACCGCATCCGAGAGCGCGGCGTCGGCGTCGGCGAGGCGAGCGCGGATCGTCGACTCGACGTAGCGGCGCTTGACCGGGTCCTCGGCGTTGTAGAAGACCTCGACGGTGGGCGCGCCACCGCCCCCGAGCGACAGCATCCCCTGCAGCTTCTGGATCGCGTCGGCGGGGATCACCAGCGCGGCCAGGGCCTCGCCGCTGCGCACCTTCTCGATGGCCGCTTCACGGCTGTCGACGCGGATCGGGTCGACCGCCTCGAAGAAGCGCGACGTGTAGGTCGTGGCGTCCAGCGTCTGCCCGCCGAGGTTGAACGTCGCGTCGCCGGCGAGGTTGGCGAACGCGACCCGCGGCTTCTCCGGCCCGCCGGTGAGCGCCGCGCCGATCAGGATCGCGACCACGACCGGGTACAGGATCAGCAGGCCCACCAGCAGCGGCGAGCGGCGCAGGATCCGGAGATCCTTGATCAGGAGCCAGCGCACAGGGCGAGAAAAGCGGTCTCGAGGTCGCGGTCGCCGGAGAGCTCGTCCGGGGTGCCGATGAAGAGCAGCTCGCCGTCGGCCAGAACCAGCACGCGGTCGGCGTGGCGATCGGCCTCGCCCACGTCGTGGGTGGTGTAGAGGACCGTGGCCTCGAGCGTGGCGATGAACGCCCACAGGCGCTCTCTTTGCGCCGGATCGAGCGAGGCCGAGGGCTCGTCGAGCAGGACCAGCGGCGGGTCGCCGAGCAGCCCGACGGCGATGTTCAGCCGCTGCCGGTTGCCCCCGGAAAGCTTGCCGGTCTCCTCGTCGCCCTGCAGCTCGGTCAGCTCGAGCATCCGGGCGACGGTGACCGGCGAGGCCTTCTCCAGCCGCGCGAACAGCTGCAGGTTCTCGCGCACGGTCAACTTGCCGTAGACCGCCGCGCGCTGCGGCACCCAGCCCGCGTCGGGCAGGTCCACGGTGCCCTCGTCCGGCGCGAGGCTTCCCGCGAGGATCTGCAGCAGCGTCGTCTTCCCGGCGCCGTTGGGGCCGATGATCGCCACGCGCTCGCCGGCTTCCAACGCGAACGAGACGTCGCGCAGCGCCGCCTTCGCCCCGAAGCGCTTGCCCACCCCGCTGACGTTCATCCGGGCGCGGCCGCGGCCGCCGAGGCCGCCGCGTCGCGATCGCCGAGCTCCGTCCCGCAGGCGGGACACTCCTGTGCGTCCGCGGCGACGGGCACACCGCACTCGGGACAGCGGGACTCCGTCGCCTGCGGCGGCGGCTTGGCCGTCGGCAGGTCCCAGCGCTCGAAGTGGGTGTGGCGGCGCAGGTACACGATCGTCTCGCGCAGGATCGCAGCGATCGGCAGCGCGATGAACGCACCCACGAATCCCGCCAGCTGCCCGCCCATGAGCAGCGCGAAGATGACCAGGATCGGGTTGATCCGCAGCGCCTGCCCGAACACGTTGGGCGCGACCACGTGCCCTTCGAGCTGCTGCAGGACCGTGAACGCGATGATCAGCCACACCGCATCGATCGGGTTGTCGCTGAGCGCGGCGATGATCACGGGCGGCAGCCCGCCAACCGCCGGTCCGACGTACGGGATCAGCTCCGCGAAGCCGTACCACGCGCCGAAGGCGACCGCGTACGTCTTGCCCTCGGGGAAGATGCCGAGCGAGCCGAGCAGGAACAGCATCAGCCCGGCGCTGGTGCCCATGATCAGGCTGAACAGCACCTGCCCGCGCACGTAGCCGAACAGCGCGGCCTGGATCCGGGTCGGGAAGTCGTCGTCCGGCGTCCCGTCCCCGGGCGGGACGAGGCCGCGCGCGACCGCACCGATGCGCTCGCCGTAGATCAGCATGTAGACCGACAGGACGAGGATCAGGATCACCGCGAGGCTCGCCTCGACGAGGATCTGGACCGCGTCGCGGGTGAAGCTGACGACGTCGCCGGCGCCGCCGGTGATGCGCTCGCCGATCGTCTGCAGCGCGGTCTCGCCCTCCTGCTTGACCTGGAGGTTGATGCCCTTGCGGTCCAGCCAGTCCTGCAGGTTGGCGAGCTCGGTGTTGGCGTCGTCGACGTAGCCGGGGACGTCGCGCTGGAAGCTGGAGACCTGGTCGGAGATCGGGTTGGCCAGCAGGAACCCGATGCCGGTGAGCAGCGCGAGGACGCTCACCATGACGACCGCGACGGCGGCTCCGCGAGGGAACCGGGCCTTCTGCAGCAGCGCCACGAACGGGTTCAGCAGCAGGGCGATGAGCCCGGCGATGATGAACAGCAGCAGGATGTGGCCCGCCGCGTGCAGGAAGAGGTAGGCGCCGGCGATCGCCACCGGCAGCAGCGCCATCTGGACCCAGCGCGGGACGAGAACGGGCGCGATCCGGGCGGGCGGAGCGGGAGCGGGCGTGCGCAGCGGCGGGGAGTCCGGACCCTCCTCGCCGACCTCGTCCAGCGGGTTCGCAGCCTCCTCCTCCGTATGCCGCGCCATCTCCTTGTCAGTATGCCCGTCCATCACTTCGATCCTCTTCATCGGCGACGTGGTCGGGCGCGCCGGCCGCCGCGTCCTGCGCGAGCTGCTGCCGGGCCTGCGCGAGGAGTTCGCCCTGGACTTCGTCGTCGTCAACGGGGAGAACGCCGCCGGCGGGCTCGGGATCACGCCTAAAGAGGCGGACGAGTTCCTCAAGCTGGGCGTGGACGCGATCACGCTCGGCAACCACACCTACCGCCACCGCGACGTCTGGCCGTACCTGGAGGAGGAGCGGCGGATCATCCGCCCGTACAACTTCCTCAAGACCCAGCCGGGCCGCGGGACGACGATCGTCGAGCGTGACGGGGTGACGCTCGGCGTCGTCAACCTGAGCGGGATGGTCCACCTGCAGGCGGCCGCGCCGCCGCTGGTGGCGATCGACGAGGCGCTGCGCGAGGTCTCCCGCTGCGACCACGTGCTGGTCGACATGCACGCCGAGGTGACCAGCGAGAAGGTCGCGCTCGGCTGGTACCTCGACGGCAAGGTGACCGCGGTCGTCGGTACCCACACCCACGTCCCGACCGCCGACTTCCGCGTGCTCCCGGGCGGCACCGCCTACATCACCGACGTCGGCATGACCGGCGCCCGCGGCGGCGTGATCGGGATGAAGAAGGAGCAGTCGATCGCGGTCATGCGCACCCACATGCCGATGCGCTACGAGCCGTCGGAGATCGATCCGTGGATCAACGCGGTCGTGATCCGGGCCTCGTCACCGCGCCGCGCCGACTCGATCGCCCAGGTGCTGCGACCCGTAGCCTGACGGCATGGACGTCGGCATCGGACTGCCCTCGACGATCCGCGGCGCCACGGGCGCGCAGATCGTCGACTGGGCCCGGCGGGCTGAGGCCCGCGACTTCTCCAGCCTCGGGACGATCGACCGGATCGTCTACGCGAACTACGAGCCGCTGATCGCGCTGGCCGCCGCCGCGGCGGTGACGGAGCGGATCAAGCTCGCCACCACGATCTTGATCGCGCCGCTGCGGGTCAGCGGCGCGATGCTGGCCAAGCAGGCGGCGTCGGTCGACGCGCTGTCCGGCGGACGGCTCGTCCTCGGCGTCGCCGTGGGTGGGCGCGAGGACGACTACGAGGCCGCCGGTGCCGAGTTCGGCGGCCGCGGCAAGGCCTTCGACCACATGCTCGAACAGTGGGACGAGATCTGGAGCGGCGACTCGATCGGGCCGGCGGGACGGCCGACCGTGATCCTCGGCGGCAGCTCCGGCGCGGCGTTCCGGCGCGCGGCGGCGCACGACGGCTGGATCATGGGCGGCGGCTCGCCCGACCAGTTCCGTGAAGGGCTGGCCAAGCTGCAGACGGCGTGGCAGGCCGCGGGCCGCGACGGCAAGCCGCAGACGATGGCGCTCTCGTACTTCGCGCTCGGCGACAACGCCAAAGCGGCGGCCGACGGCTACCTGAACGACTACTACGGCTTCCTGGGCGAGATGTCGCAGATGGTCGCCGACGGCGCCGCCAAGGACGCCGACACCGTCCGCGCGTACGTCCAGGGCTTCGCGGACGCCGGCTGCGACGAGCTGGTCTTCTTCCCCTGCGACCCGGACCCGGGCCAGGTCGACCTGCTGGCCGACGCGCTGGGTTAGTTCACGCCGAAGTGGGCGAAGCTCGCCCAGAGGGCTCGCTTCGCTTGGACATTCGCCCAGGGGGCGAAGTCCAGGCTACGCGAGGCCGAAATGGTCCGTGATCATCGGGACGATGTCACGGAGCGCCCACTGCTCCCTCGCCGTCTTCTCCGGGCCGGTGCCGGTCCAGATCAGCACGGCGTTGGAGTCGTTGGCGTGCAGGGAGCCGTGCGAACCGCCGCCCACGTGGTGCGCGCCGCCCCAGTCCAGGAACTCGTAGCCGGGGCGAGCTGAGGCGAGCACCTCTCCCGCGGACGGGCAGCGCAGCGCCGACCAGACGCGGCTCATCGCGTCCGGGTAGGTGGCCGAGCGGATCTGGTCGTCCTCGATCTTCAGGCCGAGCAGGTCGAGGTCGCCCTCGACGCTCCAGTGGTCGCCGCGAGCGTCGACGAGGTCGCCGCGCGGGGCGAAGCGCACCTCCTTGACGCCGCGGGCGCGCTCGCCGCGGACGACCGCCTCGCCGTCCGGGTGATCGCCCATCCGCATCACCAGGTCCACGCCCTCCAGGGCGAGAAGCGTCCGCTCCACGCGCGGGATCAACGACCGCCGCTTGGAGCGATCGAGCACGTAGACCTGCGCGGCACGCGAGTTCGGGCAGACCGCGATCTCGTCGTCCTCGCGCGAGCGCTGGGCGGCGCGCACGCCGAAGCCGTCGAAGGCCTTGAACAGATCGATCTCACCCTCGACCTTGGACTGCGAGTGATCGCTGCAGACGATCACCGCGTGGTCCTCGAGGAACTTGTCGGGCCCGCCGGCCGCCTCCATCACCCGCGCGATCTGGCGGTCGGCGGCGGCGATCGAGTCCACCTGGGCGAACGGGCCGTACTTGTGCGAATGCGTGTCGTTGTCGGGCAGCGACAGCAGCAGGAAGTCGAATAGGTCGTGCTCGACCATGTACTCCGACACGCAGCCCGAATGCTGGTCGCGCACGCCCGGGAGGCCGAGCTGCGAGCGGCACGAGGTCTTGCGCGAGGCGAACATGTCCGCGTAGAAGAGCTCCTTCGGGCCCATCGTGGGCAGGCCGAAGGCCGTGTGGGCCAGGCGCGAGAGGGCGGTGTCGACCGACGGCTCGTGCCGGTAGCGGCCGCGGTACATCAGGTAGGTCGTCCCGGCGGTGCGGATGTCGGCGTCGTCGAGCTTCTCGAACACGGTCTCGACGTTCTTCGAGAGGTGCTCGAGGTTCATGTTGTAGATCGTGTCGGTGAGCGACTGGCGGATGCCGAAGGCGCGTGACGCCCCGAAGCTCGTCCCGTACTCGATGTAGCGCTCCTCGCCGCGGTGCCACCAGTTCATCGCGGGGATCTCGTGCTCGGCGGGACCGGTGCCGGTGGCGATCGACGCCGCGCAGACGGGCGTGACCGATGGGAACGCCGCCACGCATTCGTCGACGTAGTGCCCGCGCTCCATCAGCAGCGCCAGCGTCGGCGCACGGCCCGTCGCGACCGCCCGCTCGAGCATCGCGGGCTTCATCGCGTCGATGACCGCGAGGACGAGCTTCTTCATCGGAGGATGCGCAGCCCGGCGTACTTCTCGCCCTCGCGGCGGCGGCCGCCGATGAGCAGCCAGGCGAGCGCCGCGACGAACAGGATCGCGAGCGGCGGAAGCAGGACCGAAAGGCCGGCGCCGAGCAGCGCCATCCCTTCGGCGTAGAGCGGCAGCGCCTTGGCCGTCTCGGCGTCCAGGCGGGCGCTGACGCGGCCGAACAGCGACCTGGCCGACAGGAAGCCGAGCGAGGCGGCTGCCACGCCTATGGGTATCCCTGGCCACCAGGTGTCGCTGCCGTCCGCGATCGAGGCCGACGCCAGCAACGCGCCGAGCACGAGCGAGCACGCGAGCAGCAGCGCCGTCACCGGCCCGGGGACGCTCGTGTCCGCGCCACGGCGCCGGTCGATGATGTTGAAGACCGCCACCAAGATCACGATGACAAGCAGGAACGGCGTCTTCTCCAGGAAAGAGAAGTCCGTCCCATCGAAGTCGATACCGAGGTCGCCGGCGGCGAGCGCTCCGACGAGGAGCGTAGGCAGGAAGGGTCGGATCCCGATCGCCGCGGCGATTCCGAGACCCTGAAGAAGGTCGAGGAGATAGTCCATTGCGCGCTAGCGTTCGTTCCGCCGCATGACGATAGACGACACCCCCGGGAAGGGGACCACCCCCTCCAGCGCCCACGAGATCGAGCGCTACGGCGGCCTGTTCGCGCGCCGCACGCGCGGGATGACCTCGTCGGCGATGCGCGACATGATGGCCGTGACCGCCCGGCCAGAGGTCATCTCGCTGGCCACCGGCCTGCCGGATACGACCACGTTCCCGGCAGAGGACTTCGCGATGCTGATGTCGCGGGTCGCGGTCGACTCCAGCGCCGCCGCCCTTCAGTACGGGCCGACGGACGGCCTTGAAGACGTGCGCAAGTGCATCGTGCAGGTGATGGCGGCCGAGGGGACGATCGTCGAGACCGACGACGTCATGGTCACCACCGGCGGCCAGCAGGTGATCGACCTCGTCTGCCGCGCCTTCCTCGATCCCGGCGACGTCGTCGTGGCCGAGGCGCCCACCTATCCCGGCGCCGTTCCCTGCTTCAACTCCTACGAAGCTGACGTCGTCCAGATCGAGATGGACGAGCACGGCATGCGGATCGACCTGCTCGAGGAGACGCTCGAGCGGCTGCGTCTCGAAGGCCGGCGCCCGAAGTTCATCTACACGATCCCCAACTTCCAGAACCCCGGCGGCGTGACGATGCCGCTGGACCGGCGCAAGGAGCTCGTGCGGATCGCCAACGAGCGCGAGCTCGTGATCCTCGAGGACAACCCCTACGGGCTCCTGCGCTACGAGGGCGAGGCGCTGCCGACGCTGTACTCGCTCGATGGCGGGCGCTACGTGATCTACGCGGGCACGTTCTCGAAGATCCTCTCGGCCGGGCTGCGGATCGGCTGGGCGGCCGCTCCGGCGCCGATCCTCGAGCGCCTGAACCTCGGCAAGCAGGCCGCGGACCTGTGCTCCTCGCCGCTGAATCAGTACTTCGTGGTCGAGTACTTCAAGCAGCGCGACTGGCGGCGCTACCTGGACGAGCTGCGCGGGATCTACCGGCGCCGGCGCGACGTCATGGTCGCGGCGCTGGAGGAGTTCCTGCCGCACGAGACGACGTGGACGGTCCCGCAGGGCGGGCTCTTCGTCTGGGCCAAGCTGCCGGACTACATCGACACGACGGACCTGCTGGCGCGGGCGCTGCGCGAGCACGTGGCGTTCGTCCCCGGGCGGGCGGCATACCTGGACGGGCGCGGCGGATCGGAGATGCGGTTGAACTTCAGCGGCGTGGGCGACGATGACATCCGCGAGGGCATCCGGCGGATCGGCAAGATCGTCTCCGAGCAGGTCGCGCTCTACGGCACGCTCACGGGCGCCAAGCCGGCGCCGCGCAAGGCCGCGGAGCCCGCTGTGGAGGGCCAGGTCGTCCCGCTGCGCCGCCGGGAGGCCTCGTGAAGGTCGCCGTCCTCAAGGGCGGAGCGTCGATGGAGCGCACCGTCTCGCTGCGCTCCGGCGCGCGGGTGGAGGATGCGCTGGCGCGGCTCGGCCACGACGTGCTGCCGATCGACGTCGGCCCCGACCTCGTCGACCGGCTGACCGCGGAGCGCCCCGACGTGGCGTTCGTGGCGCTGCACGGCCGCGGCGGCGAGGACGGCACGGTGCAGGAGCTGCTCGAGCTCGTCGGGATCCCGTACACCGCCTCGCGCCCCGGGGCCTGTATCCGCTGCATGGACAAGGTCGTCGCCAAGCACGCCCTGCGCGACGCGGGCATCCCGACGCCGGACTTCTACGCGTTCAATCAGACCGCGTTCGAGGATCTGGGCGCCGCCCGGGCGCTGCCGGCGATCGAGGAGCGGCTCGAGTTCCCGATCGTGGTCAAGCCCGCCGGGCAGGGGTCCGCGCTGGGGATCAAGTTCGCCCGCACCGCGGCGGACGTCCCGAACGCCCTGGTGGCCGCCTTCTCGTATGACACGAAAGTGATCCTCGAGCGCTTCGTCGACGGCCGCGACCTCGCGGTCTCCGTGCTGGATTCGGCGGACGGGCCCGAGGCGCTGCCGGTGGTCGAGGCGATCCCGGACACCGACGACTTCTACGACTTCGAGGCGCGCTACGTGATCGGCGCCACGCGGTTCGTCTGCCCCGCCGACCTGCCGCCGGAGGTCACGCTGCGCGCCCAGGAGCTCGCGCTGGCGACCTGGAAGGTGCTCGGCTGCTCCGGGTTCGCCCGCGTGGACCTGATGCTCGCCGGCGACGAGCTGACGGTGCTGGAGGCCAACGCGATCCCCGGCCTGACGGACACGTCGCTGCTCCCGCTGGCCGCCGAGGCGGCCGGGATCGGCTTCGACGACTTCGTGGCGCGCGTGCTCGACCTCGCGGTGGCGCGCGCCCCGGCCTGAGCTACGTGTCGCCCCCAGCAAAGTCTTCTGGGGTCACGCGGTCCAAGAACTCCTTGAACTTGTCGACGACCTCTTCGGTGTCTTCGACCTCGTGCTCGAACTCGATCGCCGACTCGGCGATCACGTCCTCGGCGGCGAAGATCGGCGCTCCGGAACGCACGGCCAGGGCCAGCGCGTCGGACGGGCGTGAGTCGATCTCGACCTCGCGTCCGTTCACTGACAACGTGATCGACGCATAGAACGTGTTCTCGCGCAGCTCGGTCACCGAGACCCGCGTGCACGCGACCTCGAGCTCACCGAGCATGTCGAACAGGAGGTCATGCGTCATCGGACGCGGAGTCGACGCCCCCTGCAGTTTCATCAGGATGGCCGCCGCCTCTGGATGTCCGATCCAGATCGGCAGGAACTTGTTCGTGTCGACGGCCTTGAGCAGCACGATCGGCTGCTTGCCGACCATGTCAAAGCTGACGCCGTAAATCACCATCTCCTGCACCAGCCGGAGTATAGGCGTGCCTACATTCCGACGAACACGTACTCGGTCGCAAGTCGCCTCGCGGCCGTGCCGTGCGTGCCGAAGGCGTATCGGTGTGGAATCTCGATGCGACGGACATTCCGGCGGTGGCGCGAGAGCAGCGCCTGGAGCTCCGCGGCGTCGAGATCCGCGTTGGAGCCGTACGAGACGACGAGCGCCTGCGGGGCGCTGAAGTGATCGAACAGCCGGTCGAGCGCGTCCCGGACCGTCCGCTTGGAGCCGAACGGCGTGTGTCGCTTCACCAACTTCCGGGTGCGCGTCTCCCACATGATCTCCTGCCCGCGCCAGTACGTCGCCAGCCCTTCGAGAAAGTGGTAGCGCTTGACATAACACGTGTCGTCGCGGGGCGGCGCGTACGGCGGGTCGAGGTACGCGATCGCGGCTTGGCCCGGGTCGCAGGCGAAGACGTCTCCGCACGTGGCCGAGGCCAGACCGGGCATGACAGCGGCGTTGCAGCGGGTCACCGCCTCCTTGAACAGATCCTCCAGCGGCATGTGCAGCTGCCGGCGGCCGTCGTCGTAGCGCGGCGTGGTGACGGTGAAGACGCCGCGCGGCTGCTTCCACGCCGCCGCCAGGCACAGCGCACTGAGCGCCAGCGCGCGCTTGGCGCCTTGCAACTCGTCGACGTGCGACCAGGCGGCGTCGAGGAACGCGTGGTCGACGTCCGGGAAGTAGAGGCCGGTGAAGGTCGCGGCGATGAAATCCCGGCCGTCGAGGCTCGGAGAGCACAGCTTCTCGACGTCCTCGGCGGTGAGCGTCTCGTCCTCGTTGGCGACCAGTGCCTCGGCCAGCGTCGTCGTGAAGGTCAGGTGGTCGTTGGCGTGGGTCTCGCGCCCGCCCGCCTTGAGCGTGTACGCCACGACGCCGCTCCCCGAGAACGCGTCGATCGCCGGACCGGGCGGCAGCGTGGCGAAGATCTCCGCGAGCCGCGGGGCCAGGCGATGCTTTGAGCCCATAAACCGGATCCGGGGGTAGGCCGCGAGCGCATCCACGTCCGGGATCATCTCTGTATGGACGACAGAATCAACCTCGCCGAGAAGTTCGCCCTGCTCGGGAGCGAATACCAGCCCGCGATCGTCGGCTACATGAACGACTACAAGCTCGTCGTGGTCAAGACGAAGGGCGAGTTCGTCTGGCACAAGCACGACGAGACCGACGAGCTCTTCCTCGTCGTCGCCGGCCGCCTCGTGATCCAGTTCCGCGACCGCGACGTCGTGCTCGAGCCAGGCGAGCTCTTCGTCGTGCCGCGCGGGGTCGAGCACTGCCCGAAGGCCGACGTCGAGACGCATGTGCTGCTGATCGAGCCGCGCGAGACGCTCAACACCGGCGACGCGGGCGGCGATAGGACGGTGGCGCCGATCGAGATCTAGGAGCCCTAGCTGCACTTCCCGGGCTTTGTCGCCCCGACCGCCAGGCACAGCAGCTCGCTCTTGACCACACCCTTCCTGGTGACCTTGAGCCGCTGGACGCGGCCGATCTCGTTCGGGCGGGTGACCCGGATCTCGACGACGGCGTTCAGCTTGAGGTAGCGCTGCTTGAACAGCGACAGCAGGTTGACCTTGCTCTTGCCCGCCTTGCCCGTCTGGGTCTTCTTGCTGAACGGGCAGCCCTTGCGCTTGCCGCCCGTGCACCGCACCTCGATCGCGTCGCCGGCCCGGATCTCGGACAGCGTGATCCGCACGAACCGAGCCGAGTTCCCGCGTCCCTTGGTGCTGTAGCCCAGGGGCGCGGTGACCCGCAGGTACTGCGGACCGCCCGCGCAGTCCTCATCGACCGCATTACCGACGATCTCCCCCGCGCCGGGGTGCACCGCGGGATCGTCCGGCGCGCAGTCCTGCTCGTTGAGCGTGCCGTCGCCGTCGCGATCGGGCGCGACCTCGCAGTTGGCGGCGCCATCTCCCGGATCGGCCAGCAGCGTGTCCGTGCCCGCCCCGCAATCGATCGAGTCGTAGCGCCCGTCGCGGGTGTCGATCCGGTCGTCGCCCTCCTGGCCCTCCACACGGTCCTCGCCCGTTCCGCCCGTGATCGTGTCGTTTCCGCCCCCGCCGCTGAGCCGGTTGCCCAGGTTGTTGCCGACGATCGAGTCGTTCCCCGCTCCGCCGCTCGCCCCCTCGACGTCGGCGCCGACCGTGTCCGCCTCCCCCGCCTCGCCGGACGCGGCCTGGCCGTTGAGCAGGATCGTCACGGAGTTCCCGCGGCCGCTGTAGTCCGCGGTGTCGTCGCCATCGCCGCCGTTGAAGACGTCGCTGCCGCCGCCCGCGATCCAGTTGTCGCCGCCCGGCCCGCCGTTGATGGTGTCGTTGCCGGCGCCGTCGGTGATGTAATCGCCACCGAGCCCCGCGTCGACCTGGAGGCTGGTCCCCGCGGCGACCCCCGAAGCGTCGATGGTGTCGTTGCCGGCGAGCGTGTTGACGATCGTCGTGGCCGCCGACGGGCAACTCGCGGTGTCTCCGTCGACCTGCATGCAGCCGGGCCCGCCGAGCCCGATCGCCGAGGACCCGAAGACGGTCATAGCTCCCTCCGTGCGGATGGCGACCTGCTCGTCCACGTCGGACCCTTCGTACGTGTTCGACACGCTCCCCATGCCGGACACAGTCCCCGCGTGCGCGGCGGACGGGAGTGCGAGCGCGAGGATTCCAACACCCGCGGCGAGGACGCGTGAGAGGGCCATGCGCCGACCGTATCCCGATGTGACGATCGACGCTAGCCGTACGACGGCTGCTTCTCGGTCCGCTTGCGGTCCTCGGCTGCCTTGTCTTTGCGCCTATCGCGCGAGGCTCGGGCGGCGTCCCACAGGCGCTGCTGGTTGACGATCCCGGCCAACTCGGCGAGAAAGTCCGTGATCGAAGGGCAGGCGTACGGCTTGATGTACCTGGCCACCACCGCGTCGATGTCGTCGTCGCGGTGGACGCCGCACGCGCGGATCTGGGTCAGGAATGTGCCGAGATCCTCGATTCTGGTCCCCAGCGTCTCGAAGAGCTCCAGCGGCGCGACGGACTTGGCGACGCGGTCGGCGTGCGGCGAGCGCAATACGCCGAGGACTGCCTTGAGCATCATGTACCGCTCGCGCACGAGCTTCAGGACGCCGGGTCCTGACACCGGGAAGAAGTGGTCGCCCTTGTCGACCTCGTAGACGCGACCGGACGGGACTTCGTAACACATGCCCTTCCCGAAGTACGGCTGGCGCTTGGGCAGCTGCTTGGCCAGCGAGGCGCCGTCGGCCATCAGCTGTTCTCGGACCTCCGGCATGAGCAGGCTGTTGAGGTCCTCAGGGTGAGAGTCGCCGAGATTCCAGAGGCCGTGCCGGAGCAGGCTCGCGTAGACCGTCTCCTCACGGTCGGTCTTGAGGTTCTTGAAGGTGACCGACAGCCACGTCCCGTCGTCGACGACGGCCGGCGAGGCAGGCAGGGCCGGCTGCGCCACGGGGACGCTCGGGCGGTCGAGCTGCGGGCCGATCTCGCTGTCCAGCAGGTCGAGTGCGGCCTGCAGCGCCTGGATCTTGGCCGCCCCTGCGGGCGCGGTGCGATAGGCCTGGACAGCACGGGCGCACCCGCTGTCGTTGAGGCTCAGGATCCGTAGGAGCGTGCCAACGCTCACCAGCGTGGATTCAACTTCAACCGGGTCGAGCCCGGCGCTGAACTCCTCCACGAACTCGATCGGTACGAGGACGTATGCGGCCTCGTAGTCGCTGAAGTCGCCGGCAGTCGGATGGTCCGGGATGTGCAGACCGGGCCCCATGCCGTCGGGCATGATCTTCATGCGCTGGACCGACAGGCGCGGAGACGTTGTGCGCTGGGCAACTGGCGCCCGCGCGGCAGACAGCCACTGGGACACGGCTCGGTTGCCGGCGGTCTGCTGCAGCTCGAGCAGGCGACGGTACCGCGGTTGCGAGGCGGCGTCCGGCTGATCGGCTCTGGCCCGCGGGTCGCTCGCCGATCGCATCTGGGAGAGACGGGTCGAGGACACGAGCAGCAGGCTGGTCCGCCGACCGGAAGACGTCAACCATCGACGCCACGCACGGCTGCGCCCCCGAAAATACGCGCAACCAGTCTGTAACCGTGCGAACTGTCGCAACCAATCGGCGGCTGCTGTGCACCGCGCCCACCGCCACGTTCCAGGTCGCGGCGCAAGGCTGCGCACTCCAGAACGAAAGAAGCCCGCCAGTAGCGGGCTCCGTGGGCGAGTGGGCGATCCAGGATTCGAACCTGGGACCTCTTCCTTATCAGAGAAGCGCTCTAACCGACTGAGCTAATCGCCCGCTGCGGCGCGGAATGATAGCCGCTTCGCGAGGGCTTCGGCCTCTTGCAGCGACTCTACCGCCAGAGTGACGGTGTAGCCCTCTTTGCGAGGGGCGACGCGGACGTCCGCTCCTAGGGCCCTGGCGAAGATGTCCTGCAGGCGCTCGGCGGCGGCGAGTTGGTCGGGGTGGACCTTGCGGGTGGGCTTCGGCGCCACCTCGGGCGGGCGGGCGGCTTCGCGGGCGCGGGCTTCGGTCTCGCGGACCGTCCAGCCTTCGTCGGCGGCCGCACGGGCCAGACGGCGGCGGTCGGCGTGGTCCGGAGCCGTGAGCACCGCACGGCCGTGCCCCTCGGTCAGGCGGCCGGCGACGAGCATGTCGAGCACCTCGTCCGGGAGGTCGAGGAGGCGGAGGAGGTTCGAGACCGCCACGCGGGAGCGACCGACCCGCTTGCCGACCTCCTCGCGCGTGAGACCGAACTCGTCGACGAGCAGCGAGCAGGCGCGCGCCTCCTCGACCGGGTTCAGGTCCTCGCGGGCCATGTTCTCGATCACGGCGATCTCGAGGCTCTCGCGGTCCTCGTGGGTCGCGACGACGGCCGGGACGACCTCCAGGCCGGCGAGCTGCGCGGCCCGCCAGCGGCGTTCGCCGGCGATCAGCTCGTAGGTGCCGCCCGGGCAGGGACGGACGAGAATCGGCTGCAAAACGCCGCGTTCGCGCACCGACTCGGAGAGCCCGAGCAGTGAGTCCTGGTCGAAGGACTGACGCGGCTGGAGTGGGTTGGGCGTGATCAGGTCGACCGGCAGGCGCCGCAGTTCCGGCAGCTCCTCGGCGCCGTCGGCCGGGAGCGTCGGCGACAGGATCGCCGCGAGCCCGCGGCCCATCCCACGATTGCTAGCCACGGGCGGCCACCTCCTTGGCGAGTTCGAAGTAGGCCTCGGAGCCCGCGCAGTGCGGGTCGTGGTGGATCACCGGGATGCCGTAGCTGGGGGCTTCTCCGAGGCGCACGTTGCGCGGGATGACGGTGTCGAACACGAGCGCCGGGAAATGCGACCGCACCTCCCGCTCGACGTCCTGCGCGAGCTTGGTGCGCGCGTCGTGCATCGTCAGGAGCATCCCGGCGACGGTCAGCCGCGGATTGAGGTCGCGCTGGATCGCCGCGAGCGTGTCGAGCAGCCCGGCGAGGCCCTCGAGCGCGAAGTACTCGGTCTGGACCGGCACGATCACGCGTTCCGCCGCGACCAGGGCGTTGACGGTCAACGGCCCGAGCGACGGCGGGCAGTCCAGGAGGATGAAGGCATAGTCCTCGCGCAGCGGTTCGAGCGCCTCGCGCAGGCGGGTCTCGGACCCGGCCAGGCGCGGCAGCTCCATCGTGGCGCCGGCGAGGTCCGGGGTGGAGACGAGGATCGAGAGCCGCTCGACCCCGGTCGGGCGGACGGCGTCACGGGCGTCGATGTCACCGGCGAGCACGTCATAGACGCCCGGAGTGTTCTCTCGGGAGACGCCGAGACCGACCGTGGCGTTGCCTTGGGGATCGACGTCAACGACGAGCGTCTCGTAGCCGGCGGCGGCGATGCACGCGGCGACGTTGACCGCGGTGGTCGTCTTGCCGACCCCGCCCTTCTGATTCGCGATCGCGTAGATGGTGCCCATTCAGGCGTCGACGCTAGCGGCGGCGTCGGTCGGATCGGCATCCGATCCCGCGTTTCACGTGAAACGGTTGACGGGGTTCGATCAGCCGAGCGGGCGCTTCGTCGCCATCCCCGGCCGGCGCGGAAAGCGGCTCGGAGTGGGTGCGATCTTGCAGTAGGCATGCAGCGTGTGGTCGCGTGCGCCGGGAAACGGCGTCACCGCGACCACGCCCCGGGGCTCCAGGCCCAGGATCGCCGCGGCGGCGGTGGCGGCGGAGACCTCCTCGTCGGACGCCGCCCCTTTCCACGCCACGACATGACCACCCTCGATCAACAGCGGCGCGGCGTATTCGAGGATCACGGCGAGCGCCCCGAGCGCCCGTGCGGTGACGAGATCGTGGACGCCGATGCCCTCAGGCCAGCTCTCGGCTCGAGCGTTGACGACGTCCGCATTCTCCAGGCCCGACACCTCGATCGCCCGCTCCAGGTACCGGCAATGGCGGATCGCGCTCTCGACGAGGCTCACGCGTGCCTCGGGGAGCGCGGCGGCGAGCGCGAGGCCGGGCCAGCCCGCGCCGGAACCGAGGTCCGCGATGCGGGTGGCGGACGCAACGAAGGGCAACTCGAGCGCGGACAGGGAATCGGCGACGTGCCGGCCCACGGCCTCGCGAGGATCGCGGACCGTCGTGGACGCGGTGACGTCGTGGGCCTGCAGCTCGAGGATGGCCGCCAGCGGCTCGACGGCACCCGCCGGGGCCACCTCGGAGAGTTTCACGTGAAACGCTCGGTCAGTCGAGCGGAGCCACGACGAGGTGGCGATCCGGCTCGGTGCCCTCGGAGTACGTCTCGACGTCCTCGCGGTCCTTGAGGTACTCGTGGACGACCTTCCGCTCGGTCGCGCTCATCGCGTCCAGCGCCACCGGGCGACTGGTGTCGACGGCCTTCTCCGCCGCCTCGTCGGCCTGCCGCTGGAGCGCCAACTCGCGCCGCTCCCGGTACCCGGCGGCGTCGACGACGACGCGCAGGCCCGCAGCGGGGGGATGATCCCGCGTCGCCGCCTTGAACGCCAGGTGCTGCACGGCGTCGATCGTCTGGCCGTGACGGCCGATGAACAGGCCGAGGTCGTCGCCCTCGAGGGTGGCCGTGATGTTGCGGCCCTCCTCCTCGACCAGGACGTCGGCGTCCAGCGCGAGCGCATCGCTGATGTGCTCGAGCAAGTCCTTCACGCGGTCGCCAGATGCGCTCATCGCCGTCTCCCCGAACGTTTCTTCTTCTTCTTTGGTGGTGCGGGTGGGCGGCTTGCCGGCCGGCCCTTGGGTTCGGCTCCGCCGACGCCGGCGGGTTCCTTGACGCGCGTGGCCGCCTTGCCGCCGCTGTTGCCACCACCGCCGGATTTCGGGCCCTCCACGGCCACGGTCGCCCCACCGCTGCCGCCGCCCCCACCGCCGAACAGGCCGGCCAATCCGCCGCCGCCGGTATCCGCCCCGGGCGGACGCAGCGGGCCGAGCCGCTTACGGATGATCGCCTGCTGGACGATCGTCCACGTGTTCGTGGTGATCCAGTACACGAGCAGGCCGGCCGGGAACTGGATGACGAACGTGACGAAGATGAAGGGCAGCGCCAAGAAGATCATCCGCTGCGTCTTGTCCGTCGTCGTCGACATCAGCAGCGTCGAGAACAGCTGCGTGCCGACGTAGAGGACGATCAGGATGATCAGCGTCGTGCCGGTCGCCTTGTCCGTCAGATCCTTGATGAACAGGAACTGCGACTCGCCCGTCGACCCGCAGGGGATCGGGTGCGCGAAGTTCGGCGTGCCGGGACCGTTGATCTCCGGGCAGATGTCCCGCCGGAGATCGGTGCGCAGCATGTAGTACAGCGAGATGAAGACCGGGAACTGGGCCACCATCGGGAGGCACGAGGCGAACGGATTCACCTTGTTCTCCCGATAGAACTTCATCATCTCCTGGTTCATCCGCTCCTTGTCGTTCTTGAACCGCTCCTGCAGCTTCTTCATCTCCGGCTGGAGGTGAGCGAGCCGCTGCATCGAGTGGAACTGCTTGAACGTCAGGGGGAGTAGGCACGCGCGGACGAGGATCGTCAGCAAGATGATCGAGAAGCCCCAGCCGATCCCGATGTTGTCGTGGAAGAACTTCAGGATCGCTTCGAAGAAGTCGATCAGCGGCTGGATTACGGGGACGTTCAGGAGAAGGTGCACGGTTTAAGAGGGGGAGACGTGTTGGCGGCGGAAGAGGGTCTGGGCGGACACAGGGTCGTAGCCGCCATGGCTGAACGGATTGCAGCGCAGGATGCGCCAGGCCGCGAGCACCGTTCCTCTCAGGATGCCATAGGACTGAACGGCCTGCACCGCGTACTCCGAGCACGTCGGGTGGTACTTGCAGCGGCGCGGGAACGCGGGCGAGATCCAGCGCTGATAGGCGCGGATCGGCGCGATCGCGAGCCGCTTCACGAGCCGGCTTCCGACGGCGGGGCGGGCGATCCGCCCAGGCCGTCGACGAGCTCAGCCAGCGCGGTGCGGATGCCGTTCATGCCTTCGCGCTCGGCAAGGCCCTTTGCATCCGGGCGGGCGACGACCACGTAGTCCGAGCTGGACGGCAGCCGTTCGGCCTCTTCCCAGAAGGCCTCGCGCAGCACGCGCTTGACGCGGTTGCGGTCGACGGCGCCGCCGACGCGCTTGGATACGGAGAGGCCGAGCCGCGGCCCGTCGTCGGGCGCGCGGCCGGAGTCGCCTTCCCCATGGGGGAAGGCGTAGAGGACGAGGAAGCGATTGCCCTTCGAGCGGCCCTGCCGGTAGACGCGCTCGAACTCCGCACTACGCGAGAGCCGGCGACGACCAGGGGCGCGCCCAGGCACTAGTGCTTCGTGTCGCTCACGGTCAGCTTCTTGCGACCCTTGTCACGACGCCGCTTCAGGACGAGGCGACCGGCACGGGTACTCATGCGCTCGCGAAACCCGTGCGTACGGGCGCGCTTGCGCTTCTTGGGCTGATAGGTGCGCTTCACGGTTCGTGGACTCCTTGGGCCGCGGGCCGGGGTGGGTTGGAGGGCTCGGCGCAGCACCGAGCCGCCTCGCTGCGCGGCGGCGTACAAGGATACACGGGAGCAGGGCGCACACCGTTATGCACATCGATCGGACAGCTGTGCACGAGGCCCGCGTTCACATTCTCGCGCGATTTGCGGAGGCGTCCGGGGAAGGCCGTCAACCGTCCCTGGACCCTTTGCTATGTTCGCGCTCCGGGCCGTTCGCGGCCCTCTCCGTAGCCCACTTCGAGCCTCGGCAGCAGCCGAGGAGGACTCTTTACGCGCCTAGTGTCAGATCCCGATCCAGCGACAATCTGGCACCGCTTCCGGACGGAAGCCCAACGCGCCGTGAGCGAGTCGACGTGGCACATCTGGCTCGAGCGGGTCGGGTTCCGAGAGCTCGCCGGCACCACGCTGGTGCTCGAGGCGCCCGACGACGTCCGTAGCTGGGTCGAGACCCGCTTCACCCGCCTGCTCAACGCCCTCGCGGAGACGGTCATCGGGCCAGGCGCGCGCGTGGACATCGTGGGGCCGCAGGAGCAGGTGGAGATCGAGCGGCCGCGCCCGGAGGCACAGCGGGCGCAGATCGCGCAGGAGCTCAACCCGCGCCTGACGTTCGACCAGTTCGTCATCGGCGACTGCAACCGCCTCGCCCACGCGGCCGCGCTCGCGGTCGCCGAGATGCCCGGCCTGGCCTACAACCCGCTGTTCATCTGCGGCCCGCCCGGGCTCGGCAAGACCCACCTGCTGCACTCGATCGCCAACTACGTCCACGAGCACGGCGCCGGCCTGACCGCCCGCTACACGACCGTCGAGGCCTTCACCGACCACTTCGTCGGCGCGCTCAAGGACGGCGGGATGGAGGCGTTCAAGGCCGCCTACCGCGGCGTCGACGTCCTGCTCGTCGACGACGTCCAGTTCCTGCAGAGCCGAGCCAAGACCGAGCAGGAGTTCTTCCACACCTTCAATGCGCTGCACCAGGCGGGCGCCCAGCTCGTCCTGACCTCCGACCGCCCGCCGCGCGACCTCGAAGCCCTCGAGGACCGGCTGCGCGAGCGCTTCGAGGCTGGCCTGGTGTGCGACGTGAAGCCGCCCGAGCGCGCCACCCGCCTCACGGTCCTGCGCAAGCGCGTCGCCCAGGACGACGTCGGCGACATCGACCCGCAGGCGCTCGAGCTGATCGCCGACCGAGTCGCGACCAACCTCCGCGCGCTGGAAGGCGCCCTGATCCGCGTGGTCGCCTTCGGCTCGCTGACGGGTCGCCCGGTCACCCCCGAGCTGGCCAACGAGGTCCTCGACGGCCTCTATCCACAGCTCAAGCCCAAGGTCCGCTCGGTCAAAGAGATCCAGGAGCAGACGTGCGCGGCGTTCGGGATCACGATGGACGACCTGCTCTCCAGCACCCGCACCCAGCCCGTCGCGTTCGCCCGCCAGGTCGCCATGTATCTCTCGCGCGAGCTGACCGACGTCAGCCTGCCGGCGATCGGGCGCGCCTTCGGCAACCGCAACCACACCACGGTGATGCACGCGTGCAAGCGCACCGCGGAGCGGATCGCGACCGACAAAGACGCCTACGAGGCTGTGCGCAAGCTCACCCGCGAGCTCGGCGGCGAGTGATGCGACCGACTCGACTGCCAGACTTCGACAGTTCGTGCACAGGCGTTCGCGGCTTCACAACGCGCTTCGCACGGCTTGTGCACACAATGAACAACCCCGATGACCACTGAACAGATTCATCACCCGATCTCGACGCGAGAGGCGGCAGCCGAATGAAGATCACGACCCGGCGCGAGGCGCTCTTCGGCCAGCTGCAGACGGTTACGCGCGCGGCATCCACGCGCAGCGCCGTTCAAGCCCTGTCCGGAGTCCAAGTGCTCGCGACCGGCGGCGCGATCGAGCTCCGTGCCACGGACATGGAGATCGGCCTGCGCGTGCCGCTGGAAGGCGACATCGTCCGTGAGGGCTCCGTCGTCCTGCCCGCCCGCCTCGTCGTCGACGTCGTCCGGGCGCTCCCCGGCACCGACGTCACGCTCGAGCTGCGCCCCACCGAGCAGGACGTGGAGATCGTCGGCGGCTCCGCGACCTTCCACATTCGCACCCTGCGCTCCGAGGACTTCCCGCCCTTCCCGGAGCCTGAGGGCGATCGCGTCCTCGTCCCCGGCGACGCGTTCGTCGCGACCGTCAACAAGGTGGCGCGTTCGGCCTCGCGGGATGAGACCCGCCCGGTCCTGACCGGCATCCTCGTCTCGGCGACCGGCGACGAGCTGCGGATGGTCGCCACCGACTCCTACCGGCTCTCGGTCAAGGAGACGAAGCTCGACGAGGCGCTCTCGGGAGCGTTCGAGGCCAACGTGCCGGCGCGGGCGCTGCAGGAGCTGACGCGGATCGTCCAGCACGAGAACGCCCAGGAGCTCGCCGTCTCGGTGCGGGCCAACCAGGTCGTCTTCGAGGCCGGCGGCGTGGTGCTCTCCTCGCGGCTGATCGACGGCCAGTTCCCCAACTACCGTCAGCTGCTGCCCGACGCCTACGAGCACGCGCTGCGCCTGGCCGGCGGGGAGATCTCCGAGGTCGTGCGCCGCATCTCGCTGCTGGCGCAGAAGAACGCGCCGCTGCGGCTGGCGTTTACCGAGGGCGAGCTGACGGTCTCGGCGCGCACGCCCGACGTGGGCGAGGCGCGCGAGACGCTGCCGGTCCCGTTCGCCGGCGAGCCGCTGGAGATCGGGTTCAACCCGGAGTTCCTCCGCGACGGCCTGGAGGCGATCGAGGGCGGCGACGTCGTCCTGAAGCTCATCTCGCCGCTGCGCCCGGGCATGATCGAGGCCGGGGACGAGTCGGGCTTCCAGTACCTCCTGATGCCGATCAGACTGAATGTGTGATCGCCACCCGGCTCTCGCTGCGCGACTTCCGCTCTTACAGTGCGGCGGACGTGCGGCTGGGGCCGGGGCTGACGGTCGTCTCCGGCCGTAACGGCGCCGGGAAGACGAACCTCCTCGAGGCGATCTACTTCGCCTGCACGGGCCGTTCCTGCCGGACGGCCAACGAGCGCGAGGTGGTGCGCTTCGGCGCCGAGCTGACGCGCTTGGAGCTGGCCTGCGAGGACGCGCTGGGCCGGCATGAGATCTCGGTCGGCTTCAAGCCGGGCGACGCGAAGCGCCTGAAGGCCGACGGCGCCCCTGTGGACAACCTCGTGGGGGTGTCGGCAAGACCGTTGGTATCGGTCTTCCTGCCCGACCGGCTGGAGCTGGTGCTCGGCGCGCCCGCGCTGCGGCGCTCGCACCTGGACCAGGTCGTCGCCGCGCTGTGGCCGGCGCGGGCGGGCACGCGCCGCGCCTATTCGGCCGCGCTCGCGCAGCGCAACGCGCTTCTGGCCTCGATTCGCGCCGGCCGGGCCTCCAAGGCCTCACTGCCGGCCTGGGACGCGGAGCTGGCCCGCCACGGGATCGCCCTGATGGCCGACCGCGACGCCACCGTCGAGCGGCTTCGCCCGCGCTTCGCCGAGCACGCGGCGGGGCTCGGCCTCGAGGGCGAGGTCGAGCTGCGCTACCGGCCGCGCTCGAAGGCCGCCGACGCCGCCGGCCTGGTCGCGGAGCTCGCCGAGCGCGTCGAGTCCGACCTCGAGCGGGGCTTCACGGGCCACGGACCGCACCGCGACGACCTGGCGTTCCGCCGCGAAGGGCGTGAGCTGCGGGCGTACGGCTCCCGCGGTCAGCAGCGCCTCGGGCTGCTCTCGCTGCTGCTGGCCGAGCGGGAGGAGCTCGCGGCCGAGCGCGGCTCCGCGCCCCTGCTGCTGCTCGACGACGTCATGAGCGAGCTCGACGCGACGCGCCGGGAACGGCTGACGAGCCTGCTGCGCAGGGACGGGCAGGCGGTCATCACCACCACCGAGCTCGAGCACGTCCCGGGCTCGGACGCCGACGACGTGGAGAAGATCTTCATTGAGGGCGGACGGGCGTTGCAAGGGGTCGAAGCGTGAGGCGACAGGGCCCGCGGCCCGTCGGCTTCTCCCTCGACGCGCTCGCCGACCGGCTCGAGCCGCCCACGCTGCTCGCGGCCGTCCAGCGGGTGTGGCCACGGTGCGCGGGCCACTTCGCGGCGCACGGAGAACCCGTCATCGAGCGTGACGGGGTCGTCACGATCGCGTGCGATCAAGCGACGGCCGCGCAAGAGCTCGACCTGATGTCGGAGCTGGTCGTCGAGCGCCTCAACGACGCGCTCGGACGTCCCGCGGTGAAGCGGTTGCGGACGCGTGCGACGCGCAGCTGAACCTTGACATTTGCAGGACTTGCGCTACGCGCGCGCGTCCTTATTGAGATCGTCTGACTGCTAGAATCAAGGGACTGAATTGCCACGCCCCGGCCTCGGACGATCGTGTCCCGCCGGGGCGTCCTTGTGTGGACGAAAGGGACCCTTGAGCACCGGCGACCTAACCAACGGACAGAAGCAGCCTGAGGGCTACGACGCGCAGAACATCCAGGTCCTCGAGGGCCTCGAGGCCGTGCGCAAGCGTCCGGGCATGTACATCGGCTCGACCGGTCCCCGCGGGCTCCATCACCTCGTCTATGAGGTTGTGGACAACTCGGTGGACGAGGCGCTGGCCGGGTACTGCGACACGGTCGACGTCACGATCCATCCCGACGACTCGGTCACGGTCATCGACAACGGTCGTGGCATCCCGGTCGCGAAGATGGAGAAGGAGGACAAGTCCGCCCTCGAGGTCGTCCTCACCGTCCTGCACGCCGGCGGCAAGTTCGGCGAGGGTGGCGGCTACAAGGTCTCCGGTGGCCTGCACGGCGTGGGTGTGTCCGTCGTCAACGCCCTCTCGGACGAACTGACGGCCACCATCAAGCGCGACGGCTACACGTGGACCCAGTCCTACGTGCGTGGCGCCCCGCAGGGCGACATGGTCCAGGGAGAGCCGACGACCGAGACCGGCACGACGATCACCTTCCGCCCGGACAACGAGATCTTCGAGACGCTGAACTTCGAGTACAGCGTGCTCGAGCAGCGCCTGCGCGAGACGGCGTTCCTGACCCGCGGCCTGCAGATCACGATCACCGACGAGCGCGGCGAGGGCACGAAGACCAAGACGTTCCACTACGAGGGTGGGATCGAGGACTTCGTCCGCTACATCAACGAGAACAAGGACCCGATCCAGGAGAAGGTCATCTACTTCTCCGGTGAGAGCGACGAGGGCGCCGTCGAGGTCGCGATGCAGTGGAACGGCACCTATCAGGAGTCGGTCTTCTCGTTCGCCAACAACATCAACACGCACGAGGGCGGCTCGCACCTCTCCGGGTTCCGCTCGGCACTGACGCGCACGATCAACCGCTACGCGTTCAGCTCGGGCCTCCTCAAGCAGGGCAAGGACAAGTCGCTCGAAGGCGATGACATCCGCGAGGGTCTGTCGGCCGTCATTTCGGCGAAGCTGACCGACCCGCAGTTCGAGGGCCAGACGAAGACCAAGCTCGGCAACCCGGGCATGCAGGGCTTCGTCGAGTCGGTGGTCAACGCCAAGCTCGCCGAGTTCCTCGAGGAGAACCCGAAGGAGGCCGACCGCGTCGTCCGCAAGGCCGTCGACGCGTCACGGGCCCGCGCCGCCGCGCGCAAGGCCCGCGACACGGCCCGCAAGTCCGCGATGGGCGGCATGGGTCTCCCCGGCAAGCTCGCCGACTGCATGGTCAAGGAGCCCGAGATCGCCGAGATCTTCATCGTCGAGGGTGACTCCGCCGGCGGTTCGGCCAAACAGGGCCGCGACCGTTCCACGCAGGCGGTGCTCCCGCTGCGCGGCAAGATCCTCAATGTCGAGAAGTCGCGCATCGACAAGGTGCTGCAGAACACCGAGATCCAGGCGCTGATCACCGCGCTGGGCACCGGCATCCGCGACGAGTTCGACATCGAGAAGCTGCGCTACCACAAGATCATCCTGATGACGGACGCCGACGTCGACGGCGCGCACATCCGCACGCTGATCCTGACGCTGCTGTTCCGCGAGATGCAGGACCTGGTCGAGGCCGGGCACATCTACATCGCCAAGCCGCCGCTGTACAAGATCACGCAGGGCAAGAGCGAGCGCTACATCGAGAAGGAGTCCGAGCTGGAGAACCTCCTGCTCAGCGACAAGCTCGAGCGCTTCGAGATCGCCGACAACGAGGGCCGGGCGCTCAAGCTCACCGACGTGCGCTGGCAGCGCTACACCCGGCTGCTCAAGCAGTACGAGGGCTGGTCGAGCGCGCTGCGGGCCGAGCACGGGCACGAGGTCGTGCAGTTCCTCGAGGAGTCGCAGATCCTGGACAACCAGATCCGCACGCCGGAAGAGCTGCTGGAGCTGCTGGCGCGCCCCGTCGTCGAGACCGATCCGTTCCTGACCGAGCTGGTCTCGGCCGACGAGAACCTGATCCGCGTGAAGGCCACCGAGCGGCGCTCGAACCTCGCCCGGACGCACCGGCTGCGCACGTCGATGTTCACCGCCAACGAGTTCCGTCAGCTCGCCCGCGTCCACGCCGACCTGATCAAGCTCGCCGGCACCCCGCCCTTCACGGTCGCGCTCGGCACCGAGAGCGAGGACGCCCCGTCGTTCGAGGAGCTGCGCCGCGCGGTGCTCAGCGTCGCCGGCAAGGGCGTCAAGCTGCAGCGCTTCAAGGGCCTCGGTGAGATGAACGCCGACCAGTTGGCCTCGACCACCATGAACCCGACCACCCGGACGCTGGCCCAGGTCACGATGGACGACGCCGCTGCCGCCGACCGCCTCTTCACGATGCTGATGGGCGACAAGGTCGAGCCGCGCCGCGAGTTCATCGAGGAAAACGCCCGCGTCGCAACTCTGGATATCTAGGCCATGTCAACCACCATCATGTCGGGCAACGTCGAGCCCCGTGGGCTCGAGGAGGAGATGCGCTCCTCCTACCTCGACTATGCGATGTCGGTCATCGTCGGGCGCGCGCTGCCCGACGTCCGCGACGGCCTGAAGCCCGTCCACCGCCGTGCGCTGTTCTCGATGAACGAGAACGGCCTGCAGCCGAACCGCCCCTACGTCAAGTCGGCGCGCATCGTCGGCGACGTCATGGGCAAGTACCACCCGCACGGCGACTCCGCGATCTACGACACGATCGTCCGCATGGCGCAGGACTTCTCCCTGCGCTACCCGCTGGTGGACGGACAGGGCAACTTCGGCTCCGTCGATGACGATCCCGCGGCCGCCATGCGGTACACGGAGGCGCGGCTGGCGCCGATCGCGCGCGAGATGCTGCGCGATCTCGACTCCGACACCGTCGACTTCGGGCCCAACTACGATGGCTCCGAGCGCGAGCCGCTGGTCCTGCCGGCGCGCTTCCCGAACCTGCTCGTCAACGGGTCGTCGGGCATCGCCGTGGGCATGGCGACGAACATCCCGCCGCACAACCTGCGCGAGACGATCGCGGCGACGATCGCGTTCATCGACAACCCGGACATCGACACCACCGGGCTGATGCAGCACATGAAGGGCCCGGACTTCCCGACCGGCGGTGTCATCCTCGGTCTCTCGGGCATCCGCGACGCGTATGAGACCGGCCGCGGCAAGGTGCGCGTGCGCGCGACCGCGCACTTCGAGCAGATCCGCGGCAACCGCGAGGCGATCGTGGTCACCGAGATGCCCTTCATGGTCAAGAAGGGCGGCGACAGCGGCGTCATCAAGAAGATCGTCGATCTGGTCAACGAGAAGAAGCTGACCGAGATCTCAGACGTCCAGGACCACACCGATCGCAACGGCATGCGGCTCGTGATCGAGCTCAAGCGCGACGCGAACCCCAAGGTCGTCCTGAACAAGCTCTACAAGCACACGCCGATGCAGACGACGTTCGGCGTGAACATGGTCGCGCTGGTCGAGAACGTTCCGAAGCTGCTCTCGCTGCGCGAGGTCATCCTCAACTACGTCCGCCATCAGCGCGAGGTCATCGTCCGCCGCGCGAAGCACGAGCTGCGCGCGCTGGAGCGCTCGGTGCACCGGCTCGAGGGCTTGCTGATCGCCCTCGATCACCTCGACGAGGTCATCGACCTGATCCGCTCGTCGCGCGACCGCGACAGCGCCCGCACCGGGCTGATGGAGCGCTTCGAGCTCACGCACGTCCAGGCGCAGGCCATCCTCGAACTGCGCCTGCAGCAGCTGACCGCCCTGGAGGCCGACGCGCTGCGCAAGGAGCACGCCGACAAGATGGAGCGGATCCGCGAGCTGCGCGAGCTGCTCGGCAACGAGGACATGGTCCTCGAGCTGATCAAGACCGAGCTCCTGGAGATCTCCGAGCGCTACGGCGACGACCGCCGCACGAAGATCGCGCCGTCCGAGGACGACATCGACATCGAGGACCTGATCGCCGACCAGCAGATGGTCATCTCGATCACGAACACGGGCTACATCAAGTCGCTCCCGCTCGCGACCTACCGGGCCCAGCGCCGCGGTGGTGTCGGGATCATCGGGATGGACATGAAGGACGAGGACTTCATCGAGCATCTGTTCGTGTCCTCGACCCACGACTACCTGCTGTTCTTCACGAACCGCGGCAAGGTCTACCGGTCCAAGGTCTACGACCTGCCCGAGATGTCGCGCACCTCCAAGGGTCGCTTCCTCGGCAACGTCCTGCCGCTGCGCGAGGGCGAACGGGTGCAGTCGGTGCTCGCCACGCGGGACTTCGGCGAGTCGCCCTACATCATGTTCGCCACCAGGAACGGCACGGTGAAGAAGACCGCGTTCCAGGCGTACAACACGCCGATCCGCGCGGACGGCATCATCGCGATCAACATCCGCGAGGACGACGAGCTCGTCGCCGTGCGCCGGGTGGACGAGAACGACGAGATCCTGATCGTCTCCCACGCCGGCCTGGCCGTGCGCTTCCGCGAGTCCGACGCCCGCGCGATGGGCCGCGACACCAGCGGCGTGCGCGGCATGGACGTCTCCGACAAGGGCAACTACGTGCTCGCGATGGACGTGGCGCGTCCGGGTCAGGACCTGCTGGTCGTGACCGAGGGCGGCTACGGCAAGCGCACGTCGGTGGACGAGTACCGGCTCACGTCGCGCGGCGCCAAGGGCGTCAAGACGATCACGTTCACCGAGACCAAGGGCCTGCTGTCCGGCGCGCTCGTGGTCCGGGAGCACGAGGAGCTCGTCTTCATCTCCCAGAACGGCATGGTGCAGCGCACGTCGGTGCGCGGGATCAACCGCTACGGCCGCGCCTCGCAGGGCGTGAAGGTGATGAACCTGCGCGAGGGCGATCAGGTCTCGGCGGTGGCGCTGGTGGTCGAGTCCGAGACGTCGACCGCGGCGGCGGTTCTCGACGAGGACCTGCCGATCGACGTTCCCATGGACGGTCCGCTGCCGGAGAGTGTCAGTGAGGACACCATCGAGCCCTCCCCGGAGGACGAGGCTGACGAATAGCGCTTGCGGGTCCGCCGGAGAGTTCGCTACTCTTCGAATCACCAGAGAAAGGGGGTGGTCCGAAGTTGAGTGACAGTTCTTGTGGGACCCTGGAGGTGCCCGGCCGCTAGACCAGCCGGCGCTGGACCCCGCGTTTCTAGCGGAATCCACACCGGTGCACCGCCGCCACTGATGCCGGAGTTAGTCCCCCCGGCCGCCTAGAAAGTTCGGTGACGGCAGAAAGTCCAGCAGGTTGTAAGCGAGGCCCCGGTTAGTCGACCGGGGCCTCGTTACGTTTAAGCGGCGGGCGCGGCGGCCCTGGCGAGTTCGAGGTCGCTGACGCCGAGGGACTGCGCGCGCTCGCGCCACGTCTCCGCGTCGAGCTCGCCCGTGCGCAGTTGGTCGACCACGCTGTGGGGAGCGAGGACGGCGTCGCCGCGGCGGGCGCCGATCGGCTCCGCCGGCTCGGCGGTCAGCGTCCAGCCCGCGCTTCGCAGTGCCAGGAGCGCCCCGTCGCCGAGGACATGGGCCACAAGCCCGTTCGGGTCGTCGCTCTCGTCGGCGTCCAGCTTGCGGGCGGTGGCCGGGATCGCCGCGACCGCGTCCGGCAGCGTGCCGAGCGAGACGCCGTCGAGGATCTGGGGGTACGCCTCGGTCAGCGCTTCGGCGCGCCGGCCGTAGACCTCGTTGCCGACGGCGTCCCAGTCGACGGGCTCGAACTCGCGCAACTCGTCACCGATCACGTAGGCCAACAGCTCGCGCTCGGCAGCGTCAGCGTCGCGCAGCAGCCCGATCGCGCACGGTGTGTTGTCGGCGACGCCGTCGGGCTGTCCCTGCACCGCGGCGATCCGCTCGGCGAGCGACGGATGCGAGTCGTAGGCGTCGGAGGCCTTCTCACGGATCTCCTCCAGGTGCGCATCCGCGCTCTTCGTCACGTCCTCATGCTCGACGAAGCGGCGAAAGCCGTCCGAGACCGAGGGGCGCCGGCCGGATTGGAGGACCGGGACGACTTCATGCTGCCAGTAGAAGTCGAACCCGGGTCCAAAGGCGTGCAGGCGCTGAAGGGCCGAGACGTGCGCGGCGCGGCCCACGCTCTGGACGGCGCAGGCGTCGGCGGCGAACTCCTCCCGCCGCGAGATGGCGGCGGTGATCCGCAGGAAGGCGTTGCCGTACCAGAGGAACGGCTTGCGGATCGCTCGCTGCGACCAGGACTCGTCGGCGACCTCGTGCTCGCTGAGGTTGTCGATCGTCCGGCCGATCGCGGTTCTCGTCCGGTAGATCCACGGGCCGGCCTTCAGGTCGCCGCCGCGGTAGTGGCCGAACTCGTGCGCGAGGACGCCACGCAGTTCGCGCTCGGTGAGGATCCGCAGCAGGCCGATCCCGACCACGAGCACTCGCCGCCCGCGCTTGGGCTCCATCACGGACGCGTTGGGCTCGAAGGTGAGATAGATCTCGGCGGGGACCGGCTCGTCCGCGCGAACGGCCTCGTCGGTGATGAGCTGGTGCAGGCGCGGCTGATCCTCGGCCGTGAGCCTGAGGCCAGGGGCGACGAAGCGGATGCGACGGGGGAAGATCGCGACGAGGATCGAGATGCCGAAGAACGGCCCGGCGATCGTGAGCCAGAGGTTGTTGCGGCCCTCGAAGACCCACGGGAGGACCCCGGCCGCGATCAGGGCGCCCGCGAGCGCCAGGGCGAGGGCGTAGAACCCGATGGTCAGGGCGATGGCGGCGGCGAGGCGGCCGGCCAGTGACGGGCCGGCGGGGACGTCGATGGTGTCGGAAGGCATCGCACCGTTTCTGGTTCCCCAAACGGTGACCCGTGAAGCCCCTTTGTGGTGCGGTGGATTACGCCGCGCGCGGCAGGTACTGGCGCCAGGTCGCCGGGATCGTCGGCGAGGCGAGCTGGATGAAGATGTGGGCGCCCGGGGTGTGGGGCTTGGTGCGCGGGTGCATGTTGATCTGGTGCGGCAGGCGGTCGGCCTTGCGGCGGTTGCACGGGGCGCAGGAGGCGACGATGTTGTCCCAGCCGGACCCGCCGCCCTTGGAGCGGGGGATCACGTGGTCCACCGTGAGGCTCGTGCGGGCGCCGCAGTATTGGCACATCCAACCGTCGCGGGCGAAGACGGCGCGGCGGGTGATCTTGCGCTTGTGGGTGTCGCGCGGGATGCGGACGTAGGTCACGAGGCGGATCACGACCGGGCGGGGCAGCGAGCCGGTGGCCCAGTGCAGGTCCTTGGTGCCCACCTCGACGACTTCGGCCTTGTCCTTGAGCAGCAGGACGGTGGCGCGCCGCACGGTGCACACGTTGATTGGCTCGTACGTCGCATTGAGGACGAGCACACGACCACCACTCCAACGGCTACTGGAGCCGTCAGCTTCAGGTCCGTGCCGCGGGTGGTCTCCGGGCGGCACGGACCCCAGTGGTCCTGGGGGTACAGCGGTTGCCACGCTGGGCAGTGTAGCGGTAGGTCCTGCCGGAAAACCCTAGGTAGCGAACGAGCCCAGGACTCGAACCACTTCGGCGTGGCGCTTGAGGCCCTGGACCGCGCCGGCGACCGCCGGGTCCGCGGTGGAGCCCTCGAGGTCGAGGAAGAACATGTACTCGCCCATGCCCTGACGCAGGGGGCGGGACTCGATGCGGGTGAGGTTGATGCCCGCGAACGCGAACACCGCCAGGCACGAGACGAGCCAGCCCGAGGCGCCTGAGCCCATGCCCCAGAAGACCAGGATCGTCTTCGACGGGCCGTGCTCCGGCGGCGGCGGTGCCGCGTCGGCATGGGCGATCCAGGCGAAGCGCGTCGCGTTGCCGGCGTCGTCCTCGAGGCCTTCGGCGAGCATCACCGCGCCGTAGCGGCGGGCGGCGAGCCGCGGGCCGATCGCGGCGTGGGTGCCCGAGCCGTCCTGCGCGACGTCGCGGACCGCGTCGGCCGTGGAGGCCGCCGGGACCACGGCGGCGCCGGGCATGTGGGTCGCCAGCCAGCGCTTGCACTGGCCCAGCGCCTGCGGATGCGAGAGCACCATCGTGATCTCGTCCAGCGGGAGCTCGCGGCCGGCGGCCAGGCAGTAGGAGACCGGTTGGACGACCTCGCCGATCAGCGCGACGTCCGGCGCCTCGAGCGCGAGCGCGTCGAGCACTGGGTCGACGCCGCCCTCGAGCGCGTTCTCGACCGGCGCCAGCGCCCGCTCGACCCGCCGTTCCTGGACCGAGAGCACGACGTCACGCAAGGTGGACAGTGGGACCGGCTCGGCATCGGGCGCCGCCGCGGTCAGGGCTTCGTCGCTGACCGTGCCGGGCGGGCCGAGGTACGCGACTCTCACCCAGACTCCAGGATCACGGACTGCACCTCGCCGCCGGCCAGCGCCAGCCGGACGGCTTCGACTTCCTCGGGCGAGAGCTGATGCTCGCCCTGCCCGGCGTTGATCTGCTTGCAGTACAGACGCGCAGTATCGCGGTGCGCGATCGAAGAGAGCACGACGCCATTGTGATCGGCGTCGAGCAGGGCGATCGTCGTCGACTGGTGACCGGACATCTCGCCGTAGGCGTCGTAGCGGACGAGCGAGCGGTACGCGATCGCTCCGTCGAGGCGATCCTCGGCCGCCGCCATGCGCTCGGTGAGCTGGCGGGCGACCTCTTCGACCCGCCCGTGCAGCACCTCGAACGCCTGCTGCAACTCGCTCGCGTGCGCGACCAGGTCGGTCTGCCCGTACTCGCCCAGCACGAGCCGCTGCGCGCCGCGCACCCGCCGGAAGCGGATGCTGAGCACAAGCAGCCAGATCAGGGAGATCAGCGCCGCCGCGGCGGCGGCGAGGGCAACGATCCCCGGGGCAGCCGAGAAGTCCGACACAACCCCAGAGGCTAGTGGTCCCGGCCGGGAGTTCGGCGCATCGCCGGCCAGATCACGGGGCGCCCCTGCCCGCGGCGGACGCCGCTCGCATACTGGTGGTACGTGTGTGGCGGCCGCCGCCCGGCAGGGGTGGTCCGGGCCCGTCGGAATGCGTCGAACTCACGGCCGGGGCCACCTCAGCCCTGAGCGAAGAGCGTGGGGTAGGTCGACTTGTTGTTGTCGGTCTTCTTCTCGCCCGGAACGGCGGCGACGGTGACGCTCACGTTGACGGCGGCGCCGAGTGCCGGCTCGCGGTTGAGCGGGAGCTCGACCGGGAGCTTCTGGCCCTTGGTGATCTGCGGGACGGTCTTCGTAAGCGTGATCGGCGTGCCGGAACCGCTGGCGTTGGCGATCTTCAGCGTGACCTTGACGTCGAACTCGTCGTTGTCGCCCTGGTTGGTGAACGTCACCACGAACGCCTGGCCCTTGACGTAGGTGAGCCGGTTGGACACGCCGGGCTGCAGCGTGACGTTGCCGTAGACGGTGCTGTTGAGGCCGGTGCCGTGCAGGCCCGGGCCGGTCGTCTGGTTCTTCTTCGTCGTGTCCGTGCCGTTGGCGTCGGTGCCGGCCGAGAGCTGCGTCCCGAGCTTCTGCGCGACGTACGCGGGCGAGACCCACGAGATCTCGCGGACGAACTGCGACGGCAAGATGGTGTACGGCAGGCCGGCTCCCGCCATCGCGGACTTCATCAGCGGCTGCACGCGGGTCTGGTAGAGCACGTCGGAGGCGTTCATCGCGTTGATCTGCCCGGCGATGTGGTTGATCGCGGCGTCGGCGTTGTCGCCCGGATCGCCGAGTGCGTCCTTGATGTTGTCCGAGGTCGCCTGCAGCGCGTCGCGACGCAATTCGAGCGTGATCAGCAACGACTGCTGCGCGGGCGACATGTCGCCGGGGACGCTGAGCGCCTGGGCCTGCTTGAGCGACTGGTCGGCCGAGCCCTTGAGCGCGAGGATCGACTGATAGAGGTCGGTCGGCGAGCCCTGCCCGGCGGCGCCGAGCGCCTTGAAGAGCTGCTCGCCCTGCTGCTGGGACTCGGTCCCGATGGCCGAGACCTGGCGGGTGTAGTCCTTGAGCGCGTTCTCGTGGCGGGTGTTGTTGCAGGCGCGGACGAGGAAGAACAGGATCAGCAGCAGCACGACGCCGGCGATGCCCGCGATCATCCGCCGCACGAGCACGGTTTGGGCGTCCATCGGCGAGCCGGAGGTGACCCGGCCGCGTCGTGGCGGCGGCGATGATGAGCGCACGCGGGTGCGTGCGGTGCGTGGTGGCTCGTCGTCCTCGTCGAAGAAGGACAAATTCGTCTCCTCGGGGGATCCGGCAAGTTTCAACGTAACAGGGGGGTCGGAGGGAACGGACGCGGCGCGACGAACCGGGTGCCTGATGGAGACGACCGACGAGCGTTCCGTGGCGGTCGAGGCCGAACTCGTCCTGGGCCGCTACCGGCTTGGAGATCGGCTGGGTTCGGGCGGGTTCGGGACAGTCTACGAGGCCAGGGACGAGCGCTTGGAGCGCCCCGTAGCGGTGAAGGTCATCCCCGGGGCACCGGGCAAGGGCGAGCGCGGACGCCGCGAAGCGCTGGCCGCCGGCCGCCTCGATCACCCGGGTGTGGTCGCCGTCTACGACGCCGGGGAGGACTCCCGGGCGCGCTACCTGGTCTCCGAGCTGGTCTACGGCCGGACGCTGGACGAGCTCAGTGCCGAGGGCGTCCTGAGCGACCGTGACGTGTTGCGGATCGGCCTGGCGCTGTGCGGCGCGCTCGAGCACGCCCACGGCCGCGGCGTCGTGCACCGCGACGTCAAGCCGCAGAACGTGCTCGTCCCCGACGCTCCCCGCTCCGCCGCGGGGGTGGCCAAGCTGGCGGACTTCGGCGTCGCCCACCTCGCGGGCGACGACGCCCTCACCCGCACCGGCGACGTCGTCGGCACGCTCGCCTACATGGCCCCCGAGCAGGCGGCCGGCAAGCGCGTCGACGAGCGCTGCGACGTCTACAGCCTCGCGCTCGTGCTCTACGAGGCGCTCGCGGGGCTCAACCCCGTCCGCGCCGGCTCGCCCGCCGCGACCGCCCGCCGCGTCGGCACCGTCCTGCCGAGCCTCAAGCGCTCCCGCAAGGACCTGCCCGAGGAGCTATGTGAGGCGATCGACCGCGCGCTGCGGCCGCGGCCCGACGAGCGCGGAACGCTGGACGAGCTCGCCGCCGAGCTCGCGGAGTCGCTGCCGGAGGTCTCCGACGACGGCGGGACGGTCGCCCCCCACCCGCTCGAGCGCACCCAGCCGTTCGCCCCCCTGCCCCGCGGGGCAGGGCGCGCGGTGGCGGCGCTGCTCGCGGGAGGCCTGGCCGTCGCCGCCCTGCAGTGGGCGGGCCAGCCGCTGCTCCCCGCGCTGGCCGCCGTCGCCGCCGTCGCGATCCTCCCGCGGATCGGCTGGCTCGTCACGGCGGTCGCGGTGATCGCGGTGCTGAGCGACCGGCAGCCCGGCGCGGCCGTGCTGGTGGGAGCCGCCGCCCTCCCGGTCCCGCTCGCGCTGCGCACCCGCGGGACCGCGTGGTCGGTTCCCGCGCTCGCTCCGCTGCTCGGCCTCGCCACCGTCGCCGGGGCGTACCCCGCACTCGCCGGCCGGGCGAGCGGGCCGCTCGCCCGCGTGGCCCTGGGCGCCCTCGGGGCCTGGTGGGCGCTGCTCGCGGCCCCGCTGCTCGGCGAGGCGATCCTCGGCGAAGCCGCCCCCAGCGACCACGCGGTCCTCGGCGATCCACAGGCGCTCGCGCCCGCCCTGCGCGACGGCAACGCGGCCCTGGATCTCGTCGTCTCCCCCCTGCTGACCTCCGGCGCGCTCCTCTACGCGGGCCTGTGGGCGCTCGCCGCGCTCGTGCTGCCGTGGCTCGTCAGAGGCCGGTGGCTGGCCGCGGACGTCGTCGCGGCCTCGATGTGGGCGGCCGCGCTCGGCGCCACAACCGCCGCGATCGCCCAATTCATCGGCGCCCCAGAGCCGCGTGGAATGGTGGTCGGGGCCGTGTTGGCGGGCGTTCTCGCGGTCGCGGTACCACACCTACGGGGAGGACGGGTGGTGGAGCCGTGACGCTGAGCCGGATACTGTGCACCGGCAATCATGGCCACCACGTCCGGGTAGCCGCTCATGAGCGTGCTGCGCAGCCTTGAATCAAAGCTCGCCGGGCTCGTCGAGGGCACGTTCTCGCGCGCCTTCAAGTCCGAGGTCCGCCCTGTCGAGATCGCGCGCAAACTTGCCAAAGAGATGGACGAGCACAAAGTCCAGTCGCTTTCGCGCGTCTACGCACCGAACGAATACGCCGTGTGGCTGTCCCCGGAGGACCGCGCGCAGTTCGAGGGCACCGAGGGCGAACTGGCCTCTGAGCTGTCGGGGTATCTGCTCGAGCACGCCCGCCGCGAGCGCATCACGCTCGGCACCAGCCCGCGCGTCGTGTTCAAGACCGACGAGAAGCTGCGCCTGGGCGAGTTCGGGATCCAGGCGCGCCGCGTCACGCCGCCGCAGCGCGAGGCCGATGGCCCCAGCCAGGCCGACGAGGGCCGCACGATGGTCTACTCGACCGCCGACCGCGTGCAGGAACCGTTGCGCGAGCCCGACCCGCGCCGGGGCCGCGCCCGCCTGCGCCTCGACGGCCGCGCGGAGATCGTCGGCTCCAAGGGCGCCGTCATGGGCCGCAGCCGGGACGCCGACGTCGTGATCGACGATCCCAACGTCTCCCGCCACCACGCCGAGGTGCGTCCCTCCGGCGGGTCGTGGATCGTCAACGACCTGGGCTCGACGAACGGCATCAAGGTCAACGGACGCCGTGTGAACGGACCCCAGTCGCTCAAGGACGGCGACGTGATCGAGATCGGCACCTCACGGGTGACCTTCGAGCTGGAGTAACGGATGGAGCTCGACCCGATCGCCGTCGCACTGAAGTTCGGCTTCCTGGCCGTCCTGTATCTCTTCCTGCTCTGGGTCGCGCGCTCCGCGCTGAAGGACCTGCGGGGCGGTTCCGAGGACGTTTACCTCGGTCCGAGTGCGGACTTCGAGGACGCCACCGGCATGTACACCGCGTCCGCTCCGCTCGGCCGCGACGGGGGTGCGCCGAAGCTGCGGGTGAACGCCGGAGCGGGCCTCGCCGCCGGGTCCGCCTATGATCTGAGCGACGGCGCGCTGCTCGGGCGCGGCGATCAGGCGGACATTCGCCTCGAGGATGGATTTGCGTCCGCGCGTCATGCGCGCCTCGTCCCGCAGGGGGATGTGATGGTGTTGGAGGACCTTGGCTCCACGAACGGTACGTACCTGAATGGTGAACCGCTGCGCGGCCCACAGCCCCTGCACGCCGGTGACCGGATCAGGATCGGCGACAGTGAATTCTCCTTCGAGCGTTGAGCATGCTGCGAATCGCTGATCATTGGCACGGTTCCGACCTCGGCCTGCAACGGCAGGGCAATGAGGACAACTACTTCGTCCGCGCGCCGCTCTTCGTGGTGGCCGACGGCATGGGCGGCGCCCAGTCCGGGGAGGTCGCGTCCGAGATGGCGGTCGAGGCCTTCGACGGCGGCGTCCCGGACGGGGAGTCACCGGCCGACGCGCTGGTGCGCATCATCGAGACGGCCAACCAGCGGATCCACGCTCGCTCGCGCTCGGAGACCCAGCGCGCCGGCATGGGCACGACGGTCACCGCCGCCTACGTGGGCGGGAACTCGGTGACGGTCGCGCATGTCGGCGATTCCCGCTGCTACCGGGTGCGCGACGGTGAGCTCGAGCGGCTGACCGACGACCACTCGCTCGTCGGCGACCTCGTGCGTCTCGGCAAGTTGACCGAGGAGCAGGCGGAGACGCACCCGCAGCGCTCCGTGATCACGCGCGCGCTCGGGCCCGAGCCGAACGTGATGGTCGACGTCGAGGAATACGGCGCCCGCGGCGGCGATCTGTTCCTGGTCTGCAGCGACGGGCTGACGTCGATGGTGCGCGAGGACAAGCTCAAGCCGCTGCTGATCGACCACACGGGGACGCTGGAGGAGCTCGGCCGCGGCCTGATCGCCGCTGCCAACGCCGCCGGCGGGCGCGACAACATCACCGTGATCCTCTTCTCACTCGAGGAGATCGACGGTCCGGCGTCCGCCTCCGACGCGGCCTCGTCCTCGATCGTCGATGAGGACACACGTGAGTACAACACCTTCCAGGGCGAGGCCGTCGCCCAGCCTCGCCAGGGCGTGAGCCGCCCGCAGGGCAGCACGCGCCGCTGGGATGAGACGGGCCACACGCAGGGAGCGACGCGGGCGAGCGACGAGGCCGAGGCGGAGTACCGCGCCTCGGGGACCGTCGCGCTCTCCGCGGTGCGCCCGCGCGCTCAACCGATCGAAGAGGGGCACGCCCACGCCCCACCGACCCCGCCGAAGCGCCGGCGCCGCCGGTGGTTCTCGCCGGGCAAGCTGATCGCCGTCAGCTGCCTTCTGGGCCTTCTGGTGGCCTTCTGGCTCGCAACGCGTCAGGTCTTCTTCGTCGGCGTCGACGAATCCCGCGGCAACGTCGTCACCCTCTATCACGGGCTTCCGTACGACCTTCCGCTCGGGATCCGGCTCTACTCTCCGGTTCGCGCCTCAGGCGTCACCCTCCAGAGCCTCCCTGCCGCGCGCCGCGCGACCTTCACGGACCACAAGCTGCGCGCCAAGGACGACGCCGAGAGCCTGGTGAAGGCCGCCGAAGAGGGACGACTTTCTAAATGAGCGCGCGCAACCGCGAGCTGCTGGCGCTGATCCCGGCGTCGTTGCTGCTGACTGCCGGCTTCGCGGCGATCTTCATCCAGCGCTCGGCCGTGCTCTCGAACGTCTCGCTGACCTACGGCGCGATCTTCCTCGGCCTGTGCTTCGCCGGGCACCTCGTGATCCGCTTCACGCTGCCCTACGCCGATCCGTACCTGTTCCCGCTCGTCGCCGTGCTCGCCTGCTTCGGGCTGGTGGTCGTCTACCGGATCGACGAGACCCTCGCGCGCGATCAGGCGCAGTGGTTCGTGATCGGGCTGATCGCGTTCGTGATCACGATCATCGCGCTGCGAGACTTCCGCATCCTCGAGCGCTACCGGTACACGATCGCGTTCCTCGGCCTGGCGCTGCTCGTCCTGCCGCGCGTGCCCGGGATCGGCCAGCAGGTCAACGGCGCCTACCTGGGCGTCAAGTTGGGGCCGATCTCGTTCCAGCCCGCGGAGTTCGGCAAGATCGCGATCGTCATCTTCCTCGCCGCCTATCTGCGGGACACGCGGCAGGTGCTGGTGCAGTCCTCGCGGCGCTTCCTCGGCCTGACCATCCCGCGCATCCGGCATCTCGGCCCGCTGCTCGTGGTCTGGGGCGCGGCGATGCTGATGCTCGTCTTCATCCGCGACCTCGGCTCCTCGCTGATGTACTTCGGCGCCTTCCTGGCACTGATCTACGTCGCGACCAACCGGCTCAGCTTCGTGGTGGTGGGGCTCCTGCTGTTCGGCGCCGGGGCGTGGTTCTTCGCCACGACGGTCGGGCACGTGCAGGACCGGATCGACATCTGGCTCGATCCGTTCCCGCAGTACCACGGCGCGGGCTACCAGATCGCCAACGGGCTCTTCTCGATGGCGGACGGCGGGCTCTTCGGGCAGGGGCTGGGCGCGGCGCTGTTGAACCTCCCCGACGGGGCGGCGCTGCTGCCGGCGCCGCAGACGGACATGATCTACGCGGTCATCGTCAATGACCTCGGGCTCGTCGGCGGCTGCGGCGTGATCCTCACCTACCTGCTGATCGCCGAGCGCGGGTTCAAGATCGCGACGCTGGCGACGGACTCGTTCAGCAAGCTGCTCGCGACCGGTCTGACCGCGGTGATGGCGCTGCAGGTCTTCGTGATCATCGGCGGCGTCACGCGCGTGATCCCGCTGACCGGCGTCACGCTGCCGTTCATCTCCTACGGCGGGTCCTCGATCGTGGCCAACTTCGTGCTGCTGGCGCTGCTGCTGCTGATCTCCAACCGGGCGCGGCGGCCGGGGCAGTCATGAACGCGCCGATCTTCCGGCTGTTCGCGCTCTTCGCGGTGATGTTCGCCGTGCTGGTGGGCTTCAGCTCGCGCTGGGCCGTGTTCGGGGCGCAGCGGCTGCGCGAGAACAACAACAACAGCCGGGTCGTGCTCGAGGAGCAGCAGATCAAGCGGGGCGTGATCCGGGCGGCCGACGGCACGGTCCTGGCCGGGAGCACGTCGCTCTCCGGCAAGCGCTACACCCGCCGCTACCCGACGGGGAAGCTGTTCGCCCAGGCCGTCGGCTTCGACAGCGTCCAGTTCGGGCGCTCCGGCCTGGAGAAGCAGTACAACGACGCGCTCACCGGCCGCAAGGAGGAGCTCAGCCGCGTACTGGACTCGATCATCTCCAAGGACCGGGTGGGCGACAACCTGCAGACGACGCTCGATCCCAAGGCGCAGCAGGTCGCATTCGACGCGCTGGAGGGCCACAAGGGCGCCGTGGTCGCCCTCGACGTCAAGACCGGCGCCGTGCGGGTGCTCGCCGGGACGCCGTCCTTCGACCCTGCCGACCCCGGCAAGAAGGGCACGACGACCTTCAACAACGCCACCCAGGGCCTGTATCCGCCCGGTTCGACGTTCAAGACCGTGACGGCGACCGCGGCGATCGACTCCGGCAAGTACCAGCCGGACTCCAAGGTCAGCGGCAAGAACGGGAAGGTCATCTCGGGCACGGTGTTGAACAACTTCGGCGGGGAGAACTTCGGGGACATCACGCTGACCGACGCGCTCACCCACTCCGTCAACACCGTGTGGGCCGAGGTCGGCGTCAAGCTCGGGCGCAAGACGATGCAGGAGTACATGGACCGCTTCGGGTTCGGGCAGAAGCCGCCGATGGACTATCCGCGCGATCAGATGTCGACGAGCGGGCCCAACCGAAAGGGCACGATCCTGCCGATGAGCTCCAGCCGCGTCGACGTCGGGCGCACCGCGATCGGCCAGGGGCTACTCCTGGTCACGCCGCTCCAGATGGCGACCGTCGCGCAGACGATCGGCAACGGCGGCATGCGGATGGAGCCGCGTCTCGTCGAGAAGGTCATCGATCCTGACGGCCGGACGGTGGAGACGCCGCTGCCCAAGGAGGCCGAGCGCGTCATGTCCGAGGAGAGCGCCGCCAAGCTGACGACGATGATGAAGTCCGTCGTGCGTGAGGGATCGGGTACCGCCGCGGCGCTCGAGGGCGTCGAGGTGGCCGGCAAGACCGGCACGGCCGAGATCAACATCGCCCAGGGCATCAACGATCTCTGGTTCATCGGCTTCGCCGGCAAGGACGCCGTCGCGGTCGTCATCGACCACGAGAAGGGTCAGGGCGGGACGGTCGCCGCGCCGATCGCCAAGCGCGTCCTGCAGGCGCTGGGGCAGTAGATGCACACGGTCGCCCGCGACACGCTGATCGACGGCCGCTATCGGGCGCAGCGGCGCCTCGGCGCCGGTGGGATGGCCGAGGTCTGGTGCGCCCAAGACGAGGTCCTCGGTCGCCGCGTGGCCGTCAAGCTGATGGGCGGGCGCTTCGTCGAGGACCCGGAGTTCCACGAGCGCTTCCGCCGCGAGGCGCAGGCCGCCGCCGGCCTCACCCACCCCAACATCGTGGCGATCTTCGACCGCTCGGAGTGGGACGGGACGCCGTACATCGCGATGGAGTTGGTCGACGGCAAGACGCTCAAGGAGCTCGTGACCGAGCGCGGGCCGCTGCCGGCCGACATCGCGGTCGGCCTGACCGAGCAGGTCCTGCGCGCGCTCGGCTACGCGCACCGGCGCGGGATCGTGCACCGCGACGTCAAGCCGCAGAACGTGATCGTCGATGCCGACGGCCAGGCCAAGGTGGCGGACTTCGGCATCGCCCGGGCCGGCGAGACGTCCGAGATGACCCAGACCGGCGCGATCGTCGGCACGATGCAGTACCTCTCACCCGAGCAGGCCGAGGGCCGGCCGGTCGACCGCCGCGCGGATCTCTACTCGGCCGGCGTCGTCCTCTACGAGCTGCTGACCGGCCAGGTGCCGTTCGACGGCGAGGCGCCGATCTCGATCGCGATCAAGCACATCAACGAGCGCCCGGTCCCGCCAGGTCAGCTGGAGCGCGGCATCTCGCCCGCGCTGGAGGCGGTCGTGATGCGCGCGCTGGAGAAGGACCCTGCGCGGCGCTTCCAGAGCGCCGAGGAGTTCATCGCCGCGCTCGAACGCGCCCGCCACGCGCCCACGCGGGAGATCGTGATGGAGCCGGCGCCGGGCGAGCCGTGGGAGGACGAGCGGCGCCGCACCCGCTGGTGGGTCTGGGCGCTGGTGATCTTCGCGCTGGCCGCGATCGCCCTCGGCGCGTACCTGACGATCGCGGGCAACAAGGTCGACGTCCCGAGCCTGAAGGGGCGCACCGCCAGCGAGGCGGCCGACGTCGCCCACCGCGCCGGCCTGGAGATCACGTTCGTCGCGCAGGTGTCCGACGACGTCCCGCGCGACGAGGTGATCAAGCAGGACCCGGCGGCGGGCGAGCGGGTCAAGGAGGGCTCGACCGTCACGGCGTTCATCTCCTCCGGTAAGGGCGAGGCCCCGGTTCCGGCCGTCGTCGGGCAGTCCGAGAGCGATGCGGTGGATGCGGTCACGGCGGCCGGGTTCAAGACCAAGACCAAGGACGCGTTCTCGGATTCGGTGGCCAAGGGCGACGTCATCTCGACCTCGCCGAAGGCCGGCGAATCGTTGACGAAGGGCCGGACTGTCACCCTGACCATCTCCCAGGGCTCTGAAGGCATCACGGTCCCGAAGGTCGTCGGGCTCCAGCAGGCGGACGCGGTGGCGCAGCTCGAGCAGCTCGGGTTGACCGCCGACGTGACCGAGCAGGAGACGACGCAACCGGCCGGAACCGTGATGGAGCAGGATCCGCCCTCGGGTACGAGCGTGAACAAGGGCGCCGCGGTCACGCTGACCGTGGCCGCCGAACGACCCAAGGTGCCAGACGTGACGACCGATCATCCAACCGAGGAAGAGGCCACCGCCATCCTGGAGAAGGCCGGCTTCAAGGTGCAGGTCCGCACCCGCCCCGACCCGGACAACCTGGATCGCGTGAGCGACCAGAACCCCGCGGCGGGCACGCCCCGCTCGACGGGCGCGACCGTGACGATCTTCCTGGGCTCCAACGGCGCCACGCCGACGCCGTCGGCGTCGCCCACTCCGACTCCGACGCCGACCCCGACCGTCGGATGAAGGTCGCGGTCCTCGCGGGCGGGCGCTCGTCCGAGCACGACGTCTCCCTCAGCTCCGCCGCAGCGGTTCGCGCAGGCGTCGTCGCCGCGGGCCACGAGGTGCTGCCGGTGACGATCGAGCGCGGCGGCGCGTGGGTGTTCGAGGGCGCAGAGCTCTCGCTGCGACCGGGCGGCGGCCTGCTCGGCGCCGACGTCGTCTTCCCCGTGCTGCACGGTCCGTTCGGCGAGGACGGCACGCTGCAGGGCCTGCTCGAGCTGCTCGACGTGCCCTACGTCGGCGCGGGCGTCCTCGCGTCGTCGCTGTGCATGGACAAGATCGTCTTCAAAGAGGTGCTCGCCGCCGCGGATGTTCCCCAGGTCCCGTACGCGGGCGTGCGGCTGGCGCGCTGGCAGGCCGAGCCCGAGGCCGTGACGCGTGAGCTCGCCGTGCTGGGCACCCCGGTGTTCGTCAAGCCGGCCCGCCTGGGCTCCTCGGTCGGGATCGCCAAGGTCTGGTCCGAGTCCGAGCTGGGCCCGGCCCTGGACGCGGCCTTCGCCCACGACTCGCTGGTGATCGTCGAGGGCTTCTCGGCGGGCATGGAGGTCGAGTGCTCCGTGCTCGGCAACGGCGAGCCCGACGCTTCGATCCCGGGCGAGATCGTCCTCACCGGGTCCGACTGGTACGACTACGAGGCCAAGTACCAGCCGGGCGGCATGGAGCTGGTGGCGCCGGCGCGGCTCCCGGAGCACGTCCTGGGCGAGGTGCGACGGCTCGCGTGCGACACGTTCGTGCGGGTGGGATGCTCGGGCCTGGCGCGGGTCGACTTCTTCGTCGAGGACGGCGAGCGGGTGCTGGTCAACGAGCTCAACACGCTGCCGGGCTTCACCGAGACGAGTGTCTACCCCAAGCTCTGGGAGGCCTCAGGCCTCTCGTTCCCGGCCCTCTGCGATCGCCTGCTGGCGCTCGCCATCGAGCGCTTCGAGACCGAACGCGCCGTCGCGTTCTAGAGGGACGAACGTCAACTGCGCCGGGTGGGGAGGGGGAGTGGCGCACCCCCCGGGTCTGACTCGCCGTCGTTCGCCGCTCGGCGCGGCTCTGTTGGCTCGAAGTGTGGTGCCGGGATACCGACAGTTACGGGCGTGGGCTGGTCAGTGTGTCCCGCACTCGCGCTGTCCCGCTCGCCATGGTCGACCATGCGCGTTTGAGGGACGGATCGCGGGTTTCGATCAGGTTCGCACTGGTCGAGTTGGACCCCCTTCACGCATGACTTCGTTGCTCGCCGAAACCGATCACCGGAAGGCCCGGCACGGACGGGGATGTCGGCACCACGCCCGGCGCAGTTGACGTGCGGGGCCTCTAGGCCGCGACTTCCTGGAAGAGGCGGATCTCTGAGATCTCGGCGTTGGTCGAGCCCGGCGCGAGCTTCGTGATCCAGACCAGGTAGTAGCGGTACTCGGTCCCGCCGGTGTCGAGCTTGATGCGCTTGTTGGAGGTCGAGACCGTGCCGGCGCCGACCTTCGTCCAGCCCTCGGGCACGGACTTCGGCACGGCGCCGGGCGGGGCGGCGTAGATCGTCGCCTTGAAGCCCGGCTGGGGCGTGTCGATCTGCATCTGCACCGCCGCGACCTTGGGCTTGGCGTCGATGTAGATGCCGACGCCGGACTTGCCCGCGCCCTCGAGCCCGTCCTGGTAGCTCTCGGTCGTCCAGGCGGTGCCGTCGTCGCGGTCGACGACGCGGCTGGACTCCTCGCTGTGCTCCTCGTTGTCGCCCAGCGGGTCGTAGTCGTGGGCGGACCCGCGCGGGACCGAGACGACCTTGGTGCCGGTGGGCGTGGACTGCTCGATCCGGCCGGGCCCGGTGCCGCGCTCGACGCGCGGCGGGACCTCGCGCGAGACGATGACCACGATCGCCACGGCGACGGCGATCAGGCCGATGATCACCAGCACCGGCAGCGAGTGACGCATCCGGAACGGCAGCCGGCGGCGGGCGCGGGCCGGGAGCGTGCGGATGACCGCGGTCGCCTCGCCGGTCGAGGTGCCCTGGCGGGCAGCTTCCAGCGCGAGCGCGTCCTCGAGGTCGGCGATCAGCGACGGGACGTCGGCGTAGCGGTGCGCGAGGTCCTTGTCGGTCATGCGGTCCAGCACCGCCGCGGTGGTGGCGCTCACCTCGGGGCGGATGCGCTGGATGTCCGGGATGTCCTCGCGGACGTGCTTCATCGCGACCGAGATCTGGTTCTCGCCGTGGAAGGGGACGTCCCCGGTGAGCATCTCGTAGAGCACGATGCCCAGCGAGTAGATGTCCGACTGGCCGTCGACGTCGTGGCCGAGCGCCTGCTCGGGCGAGACGTAGTCGGTCGTGCCGAGGACCCGGCCGTCGGCGGTCAGGCCGTCGTCGCGCAGCGAGCGGGCGATCCCGAAGTCGGTGACCTTGGCCGAGCCTTCGGGGTCCAGTAGGACGTTCTGGGGCTTGACGTCGCGGTGCACGATCTCGTGCGCGTGCGCGCAGCCGAGCGCTCGCGCGATCTCGATCGCGTAGGCCAGGGCCTCGTCCACCGGCAGCCGCCCGAGCCGCCGGATCCGGTCCTTCAGGGTCTCGCCCTCGACGTACTCGAAGACGATGTAGGGCCGGTTCTCGTCCTCGCCGGCGTCGATCACGCCCACGATGTGCGGGTGCGAGAGCTGCGCGACCGCCCGCGCCTCGCGCCTGAAGCGCTCCAGCTGATCGGAGTCCGCGGACATCTCCCGGTGCAGGAGCTTGATGGCCACGCGGCGCTCGAGGTTGACGTCGAACGCCTTGTAGACCGTCGACATACCGCCGGCGCCGATCTGGGCGTCGAGCCGGTAGCGGCCACTGAGCTGCATGCCCACGAGCGTGCTCATCGAGAACTCGCTCCTATTGTGGCCGATGCGGGCAAGGCGCGGGTTAACTTCGGCGCGTCGGGGCGGTCTCCCGCCCCACTTTCACGCCTACTGCTCGGTGCGGCCGGACCAGGTCCGCCACTCCGGGTCGCCGCCCGGGCGGCCGGGGTCGGCCTCCTCGCCCGCGAGCGGATTCGCGGCATCGTCGATCGCCTCCTCGATCTGCGCCTGCTCGGGGCTGAGGCCGTCCTCGTCGTCTTCAGCGGCCTCGCGCAGCTCGAGATCGGTCTGCTCCTCGCCTTCGGACTCGCCTTCGCCGGCCTCCGCGAGCGGCGACTCCGCGTCGGTGGCGTACTCGCCGGCAGGGCCGGCGTAGTCGGAGACCGTGCCACCGATGTTGGCGGCCTCGGCCGCGGCGGCGGCCTCTTCCTCGGCCTCGTCGATGGTCGGCGACGCGAACGCGGGTGGCGCCGGCACCGGGGTCGCGGTGTTCGCAACCGGACCAGGAGCGTCGTAGTTGGAGACAGGAGGCGGCGTGTAACTCGGCTCCGACGGCGACGGCTCGTCGCTGCGGCCGGGCAACAGCGCCGTCACCTTGTCGCGCTTGAGCAGCAGGGCGGCGGCAGCGGTGGCGGCGATGCCGCCGATCAGCAGCGTCTTCTTGCCGGGGCGCCGCTTGCGCGGCTTCACACCGGGAAGTTGAGCCGCGAGGCGGTCACGCGCGAAGGCGATCGCGAGATCGGCGACCGCGGCGTTGCGGGCGGTCTTGGCAAGGTTCATACCTGCAGACGCTACCCGCCCGGGCAAAAAACAAAGGCCGCCCTGGTGGGCGGCCTTGGGAGCTAGGCGGCGGGAGTGGCTGTCGGTAGCTCGAACGGCGCCTGGGCGGCTGCGCGGTTCTCCTCGCGGACGGCGTGCCAGATCTCCTCGCGGTAGATCGGGGTCGAGCGCGGAGCCTCGATGCCGACGCGGACGGTGTTGCCGACGATCTCCTTGATGTGGACGACGATGTCGTCGCCCACCATGATCTTCTCGCCTGCGCGGCGGGTGATGAGCAGCATGGTTCCTCCTTGGATTCAGCTGGTCGGGTTAGGCCGCGGCGACGATGGCCGGGAAGAGCGGGGCGCGGACGGGAGCGTCCGGGGACTCATTGATGACCTGGTGGCCTTGGCCGTCGGCGATCAAGATCGGTGCACGCAGGTTGGCGTAGAAGTCCGAGAGCTCGGCGCCGGCGCGGATCGTCACGAAGACCGCGACGTCGGCCGCGTCGGACGTGATCGCCTGCGACGCCTCGTCGGAGACGTCGACCGAGTAGTCGGCGAAGAAGTTCCACGGGTTCGTGACCGGCAGCGCGATCGACGGGTCGTCGATCGAGTGCAGCCAGCAGAACGCGCTGTCGCCGTCCTGGGTGACGAGCGCGTACTGGCGCCCGCCGAGCCCGATCAGGCCGGCCGGGAACTCGATCACGTCGGCGGACGCGATCTCGAGCGTGCCGAAGCGCGAAGAGTCGATGGTGAGGGTGGACATGCTTACAGGGGTCTCCTGGAGGGTGGAGAAAGGATCTAGTGGCCGTATCGGCTCAGCGGAGGAAATCCATGAGCGACGCCTGCACGATGTTCGCGCCGGCCTTCAGCGCGGCCTGGTAGGCGGCGGACTGCGAGTTGAAGTCGATCAGCGTCTTGCCGATGTCAGCGTCCTCGGTCTGCGAGAGCTGGTCGGTCAGGGTGCCGTTGATCTGATCGATCCGCGTGTGAGCGGCCTCGAGCCGGTTGGTCTGCGCGCCGTTGCGGGCGCGGATCTCGAGCAGCCCGTCGAGGCGGTTCTGCAGGCCGGTCATGTCGCCGCCGCGCAGGGCGGCGCCGTCGTTGGCCTTGAGGTGATCGGAGATGTCGCGCAGCTGGTTGAGCAGCTTGCCGTCGGTCGGGTTGGTGCGACCGTCGCCGAGGATCTCGACCGCGACCGAGTTGATCGTCATCGTCACGCCGGGGCCGATCTCACGCACGATGCCGGGCGTGGCCGGGTCCAGGCCGCCGAGGTCACCCTGGTAGGTGTCGTCGTCGCCCATCAGGTACGGCGCGACCGAGGTCGCGGTCCCGGACATGATGTATTTGTCGCCGTAGCTGGCGTTCGCGGTCTCCTTGACGCCCTGGATGATCTGATCGATCTCCTTGGCGATCGCCATCTTGGAGTCCGCGTCGGCGGTGTCCGTGGCGCCCTGCAGCAGCAGGTCGTGCGCACGGTTGACGTACTGGGTGATCGAGTCCAGCGCGGACTCGGTCGAGTCCTGCCAGCCCTGAGCGTCCTGGATGTTGCGGATCAGCTGCTCGTTGGCGCCGATGTTCGCCCGCATGCCCATTGCCTGAGCGGCCTTGAACGGATCGTCCGACGGGCGCGTGATCTCCTTGTTGGAGGCGGCCTTGGACTGCGTCTTGGCGAGTGCGGTCTGCAGCGTGTTGAGGTCCGAGAGGACGTTGCGCTGGACCATGGAGGTGGTGATGCGCATGGGACTACAGACCGACCTTTCCGGTGCGGTTGATGAGGACGTCCAGCATCTCGTCCATCGTTGACATGGCGCGTGCGGAGGCCTGGTAGGCGCGCTGGAAGCGCACGAGGTTGGACATCTCCTCGTCCATCGAGACGCCCGCCACGCTCTGGCGGCGATCCTCGACGGAGTCGGCGAGGACCTGGGCGTTGGCCTGCATGCGGGTGGACTCGTTGAGGTCTCCGCCGACCTTCGCGACGAACGCCTTGTAGACGCCGTCGATCGCGGCGTTGCCGCGCAGCTGCGAGACGGCCATGGCGAGGTCGTTGGAGCCCGAGGCGCCGGTGCCGGAGACGATGCTCGCCGGCGCGGCCGCGATCGGGGCCGCGACGTTGATCGTGGCGCCCGCGGGCGAGCCGACGTCGAAGAACTGCCCGCCGTACGCGTTGTTGACCGCGGTGGCGAGCGAGTTCGAGAAGTCGTCCATGCTCTGGAGGTAGCCGTCGATCGTGCCGCCGGACTTGCCGATCGCGAGCAGGCCGCCCATCTGGCCGCCGGGAGACCAGCCGCCGCCGGGAGGGCCGGCCCAGTCCGCGGACTGGTCGGTCACGATCGGGTACTTGGTCCCGGTCGTGCCATCGACGAAGGAGACGTTGGTCGAGCCGCTGGCGAGCTGGTCGACGGAGACCTGGCCGTACGTCGAGAGCTGATCGATCAGCAGGTCGCGGCGGTCCATCAGGTCGTTCGGGCTGTCGCCGTTGGTGATGAACGAGCTGATCGTCTTGTTAAGGCCGGCGAGCTCGGTCGAGATCTTCTCGACCTCGCCGCCAGGACCGACGATCTGGTCGTACTGGGTGGTGGCTGCGGCCTGCGCGTCCGACATCTGCGAGCGCACGGAGTGGATCGCGTCGGTCAGCGCGCCCGCCTGCTGGACCAGCGCCTGCTTGGCGGCCTGGTCGTCAGGGGACTTCGACAGGTCCGACCAGGCGCCCCAGAACTTCGTCAGCTGGGCCTGGATGCCGGTGTCGGAGGGCTCGTTGAGCGAGAGCTCGGCGGAGTCGAGGCCTTCGGCGCGCGACTTCCAGTCGCTCAGGTTCGTGTTCTGGGCGCGGTACTGCGCGTCCAGGAACTGATCGCGGATGCGGCGGAAGCCTTGGACGTCGACGCCGGAGCCGAGGTGCGAGCCGACGGCGACGGACGAGCCGGAGACGGTGACCTGCTGGGCCATCGAGGCCGAGAGCAGCGCCTCCTGGCGCGAGTAGCCGACCGTCGACGCGTTCGCGATGTTGTGGCCGGTGGTGTCGAGCATTCGCTGCTGCGCGATCAAGCCGCGCAGCGACGTCTGCATCCCGTAGAAAGAAGAAATAGGCATTTGGAGGGGTTACGCCTGTAGGTCGAGCGCGCGATAGACGGCTGGCGCGGCGGGGGCGGATGCGTTGGGGTTTGACCCGGGACGGGAGTAGCCGGCCTCGGGCTCCTGGCCGATCAGCCGTGTCAGGTGCGAGAGGAACGTGAGCTCCTGACGCATCAGGGCGCGGTTGATGCCGTGCTCGCGAGCGATCTCGGACAGCAGTCCGCGAAGCTCGGCCGAACGTTCCATGGCCGCCTTGGCGGCACCCGGAGTGACGAGCGTGCACAGCCGCTCGAGCGTGACGGTGGTGGCGGAGACGCCGAGGGCCGAGCCGGCGCGCTGCAGCAGCCGTGCGCGCTCCTGCTCCAGGCTGCCGCGGCGGACCATCTCGGACTGGATGTCCGCGAGGCGGGCGAGCACCGCGTCGGTGTCGCGCTCGCGGATGGCCGCGCCCTGGGCGAGGACGAGCTTGAGGAGATGGCGTGCGGAGTTGGTCTGCGTGTCCAGGTGGACGAGCAGCTCAGCCTCGAGGATCGTGCTCACGACGACTGCATCTCCTTGTAAAGCTGGCGGGCGAGGCCCAGCCCTTGTCCGCCGACCAGCGCGGTCGAAAGCGTGTCCTGCATGTTCGAGGCGTACGGGCTGTCCGACAGCTCGCTGTCCTTCGGGACCATTTCCTTGACGAGCTCGCCGACCAGGACCTTCTCGAAGCTGAGCGCGGCCTGGTAGTTCTTCTGCGCCTGGGGGCCGGCGTTGCGGACGTCGGCGGGCAGCGCGGCGTTGGAGACGACGGGGAGGCTCATCGCTTGACCCCGTTGGCGATCTCCATCATCTGATCGGCGGTCTGGATCGCCTTGGACGTCAGCTGATAGGCGCGCTGGGCCTCGATCATGTCCGTCATCGACGAGGCGACGTCGGTGTTGGAGGCCTCGACGGAGCCCTGCTTGAGGACGGTCGCGGCGGGCGCGGCGATGGCGGCGCCCGACTTCGCGGTGGGGACGAAGGCGTTGGTGCCGCCGACGGACTCGAGGTTCGCCGGTGAGCGAACGCTGGCGAGCGCGATCTTGCCGACGTTCTGGCCGGCGGCGAGGACGGTGCCGTCCTGGGCGATCGAGATCTGGCTCGCTCCGACGCCCTTGGGGATCGTGATCTGCGGCTGGACGAACGCGCCCGAGTTGGTCACGAGGCGGCCCATGCCGTCGACGTGCAGGTCGCCGTCACGCGTCAGCGCCTGGCGTCCGTCGGTGAGCTTGATCTTGATGAAGCCTTCGCCCTCGATGCCGACGTTGAGCGGCTCGCCGGTCTCGCGCAGGTTGCCCTGCTGGAAGGTGCGCCCGTTGTTGACGAGGCGCGAGCCGGAGCCGAGCTGGGCGTTGGCCGAGGTCGTCGGCCGGCCGCCGCGCTCGTACAGGAGGTCCGAGAACCCGGTGCGGAGGCGCTTGTAGCCGTCGGTGTTCGCGTTGGCGAGATCGTTGGAGACGGCATCCAGCTTCTGCTGCTGGGCCTGCATGCCGGCCGCTGCGGTTCGGAGTCCTTCGAGCATTGGTACCTAGATCGGCGGAGAGGACGGAGGGCTTTAGTTGCTGACGGATCCGACGGAGGACGCGGCCTTGCCGAGCGTCTCGTCGATCGTGTGGATGACCTTCTGGCCGGCCTCGTAGGCCCGCATCGACTCGATCATGTCCACCATCGCCTGGTTGGCGTTGGCGCCGGAGCCCTCGAGGGCACCCGCGCGGACCGACCCCGCGACCTGTCCGGCCGGGGTGCCGGGCGTGCCGGTGATGTAGTTGTCGCCGACCTTCTCGGGGTTGGTGAGCAGGACGACGTTGAGGTTGCGGGGATCGACCTTGCCGTCGGCGCCGAGCTTGACCGGCTGGTTATTGCGGCCGAGCACCGGGTCGCCCATCGCGGTCACGAGGTTGCCCTGCGCATCGGAGGAGAACTCGCCGTTGCGGGTGTAGCGCACGCCTTTGGCGGTCTGAACGGCGAAGAAGCCGTCGCCGTTGATGGCCATGTCCAGCGGCTCGCCGGTGTCCTTGAGCGCCTGCGGCGTCCAGTCGGTGACCGTGTTCGTGACCTGGACGCCGGTGCTCTGTGAGCCGATGGTGGCGCCCGTGACGGAGTTGGTGAGGAGCAGGTTCCCGAATGACTGCTGCGTCGTGCGCTCGGCCTTGTAGCCCGACGTTGACGAATTGCTGAGGTCGTTCGCGATCTGGTCCTGGCGCAGCTGCTCGGCGAGCATGCCGGAGGCTGCGAGATAGAGGCCTCGATCCATTGGGCACCCCATCGGCGCTGCGCTTGAGATCCTTGAGGTCATGGATCCGATCGCGGTCACCCCGGCGCTCCTGCGCAACCAGATCCCCGGCTTCGTGATCCGTCAAGGCGCGAGCCTGATGGCTCGTGTGGCGTCCACGGGCCAGGCAGGCGCCGTGATCGTGATCGCCGGCGTGCCCGTCACCGCGAAGCTCCCGCCCGAGGTGCAGGCGGGCGCGACGCTCAGGCTGCAGGTACAAGAGGTCACGGCGGAGCGGGTGACGCTGCGGATCGCGCCGCAGCAGCAGCCGGGAACGGCAGGCCCGGCGGCCAAGCCCGCACCGGAGGCGCCGGCGGGCCCGGCGACGTACGCGCCGCCCGCCGGGCAGGCGGGACGGGCGGTGCCGACCCAGCCGGCGCTGCCCGGCCAGACCGCCCAGCCGGGCCAGCCGGCGCAGGCGGCCCCACCCACCCAGGCTGCGCAGCCCGGTCAGGCCGCGCAGCCGGGTCAGCAGGCGCCGCCCGGTCAAGCGGGCCAGCCCGGTCAGCCCGCGCAACCGGCCCAAGCGGGTCAGGCGGGGCAGCCAGGACAGGCGGCGCAGCCCGGCCAACCGGGTCAGGCGGCGCAACCGGGACAGGCGGCGCAGCCCGGCCAACCGGAACAGCCCGCGCAGCCAGGTCAAGCGGCCCAACCGGCGCAGCCCGGCCCGTCGGGGCAGACCGCCCAACCGTCGCCACAGCCGGCGCAGCCGGGACCGGCGCACGAAGCGGCGCAGACCCCCCAGGCCGCGCCGGCGACCCAGGCCACCGAACCCGCCCCGCCCACCCAGCCGGCGCAGGCCCAGGCGGCGACGCCGATCGCCCAGAACCCGATGGTCCCGACCTTGGCTGCGGCGATGCAGCTGCAGCCGCCCAAGGTCGAGGTGGAGGAGCCGCCCGCACGGCGCCGCGGCGCCGACGGCGAGCCCGCGGACGTCGTCTCGCTCGCGTTCAACTCGCCGACGCTCGGCCGCCTCGAGCTGCGCCTAGAGCTGCGCGGTGAGCGATTGCTCGCCGAGGTCACGACGCCGGCGGGCCGGCCACACGCCATTGCCAGCGATGCCTCTGAGCGTCTACGCGCCAGATTGGAGGCCGCAGGTTTGGAGACAACGGTGAAGATCCGCCCCCGAAATGAGCCGTTGGATCTCTATGCCTGAGAATCGGGTGACCGCGGCGCTGAAATACACCGGTGACGGCGCCCCGCAGGTCGTCGCCGCCGGCAAGGGACATCTGGCCGCTTCGATTCTCGAGCGCGCACGTGAGGCCGGAGTGCCCGTGCACCGCGATCCGGAGCTCGCGTCGATGCTCGCGCAGTTGTCGCTCGGGCAGGAGGTTCCGGAGGCGATGTGGACCGCCGTGGCCGAGGTCCTGGCGTGGGCGTATGGCTTGTCTGGAAAGGGACCTACCCCAAATCGGTGATGAAGGTTGTGGGGCCTGCGCCCGATACAGCCTTCGTCCGTTTGATCGTCCCTCCCTCTAGGAGCGCAGTTCCTGCAATGAAGCCGACTTCGTCCCCAGGCACCCGCCGCCGCGTTTCCGCGGAGGATGCTCTCGCGTTGTGGCGCGAGTACAAGGCCACAGGAGATCTCCAGGTGCGCAATCGCCTGGTGATGACCTATGCGCCGCTGGTCAAGTACATCGTGTTCAAGAAGGTCCGGGAACTCCCCGCGCGGTGTGAGGTCGAGGACTTCATCTCCTGTGGCCTCGAGGCACTGATCGCGTCGATCGACCGTTACGACCCCGAGAAGGGCGCGACGCTCGAGCAGTTCGCGTGGACCCGCATCCACGGCGCCGTACTCGACGAGCTCCGCCGTCAGGACTGGGCCCCGCGCTCGCTGCGCCGGTGGGAGCGCGACATCGCCAAGGCGCGTGATCAGTTCACGACGATCCACGGTCGCCGCCCGGCGCGTGAGGAGCTCGCCGCCGCGCTCTCGATCTCCGTCGACGACCTTCGCCGGCGCGAGGACGACATCGCCGTCTCTGACGTCACGTCGCTCAACACGCTCGTGATCTCCGACGACGAGACCACCGTCGAGCGCATCGACACGCTGGCCGACGGCGACAGCCGCCTGGACCCGGAGCACCAGGCCGCCAACACGGAGGCCAAGGAGAAGTTCCGTCGCGCCTTCGACACACTCCCGCAGCGCGAGCGCGAGGTGGCCGTCCTGCTCTACGTGAAGAACCTGACCCTGCGCGAGATCGGCGAGGTCATGGGTGTCTCGGAGAGCCGCATCTGCCAGATCCACTCCCAGCTCAAGCGCACGCTCAAGCAACAACTGAGCGATGACGCGGTGCTCTTCTCAGCCGTCGGCTGAGTCGGCGCATTCAAGCTCGAGCGACGATCGCCGATACCAGGGTTGAGATGCAAATCGGTCGCTTCACCCCATCCCCGTACGAACAGGTCGCCGCCCCGGCGACAGCGTCCGTCGGTGCCGTCATGCCGCCCTCGCCGCTGCACGCGGTGAATCCGGCAGCGACCGACGTCGACCACACCAAGGACACGATCCTCGGCGATGTGCCCCCCGCCCCGACGGCCCAGGCGCGCGAGATGGTGGATCAGGCAGCGGAGCGCGTGCAGGAATTGCACAAGCAGAACCGCGAACTCCACTTTTCGCGCGACGAGGCGTCCAATCGTGTCGTCATCGAGGTCCGCGACCTCGACGGCAACGTGATCAAGACCATCCCGCCCGCGAAGGCGCTGGACATCATGTCCGGCGCAGAGCTCTAAGGAGTCCCCACGATGGCCGGCATTTCGCTGACTGGTATGGCGTCCGGACTGGACACCGACTCGATCATCTCCCAGCTCATGGCGCTGGAGCAGAACAAGGTCGTCGCCGTCCAGATGCGGCAGGTCAAGGTCCAGGCCCACAAGGACGACCTTTCCGCGATCAAGACCAAGCTCGACGCCTTCAAGTCCGCCGCGGCCGCACTGAGCGACACGGCGACCTGGAAGGCCACGCAGACGACGTCGTCCGCGGACCCGACCAAGCTCGACGTCGCGCTGCTCGGCGGCGCCGGCATCGGCGGCCACACGCTTCAGATCGACAAGCTCGCTTCCTCCGCGCAGCACGGGTTCACCTACACCCCGAGCGCGACGGCCGGCAGCTTCGACCTCTACTACGGGTCCGACCCGCTCGCGACCGGCGCCAGCAAGGTGACGGTCTCGGTCGCCGCCAATGCGACCGCGTCCGACGTCGCGACGGCGATCAACGCCAACGAGAACGCCCCGGTCTACGCCGCGGTGATCAAGGACGCGTCCAACAACGAGCGCATCGTCTTCTCCTCGCGCAAGACCGGGCAGAGCTCGGACTTCACGGTGGACCCGGCCGCCATGGGCGCCGGCAGCTCGATCGTCGAGGACGGCACGTATTCGCGCACGGGCACGACCCTCAACGCTTCCTTCAAGCTCGACGGCGAGGCCGTCGCGCGCACCTCGGAATCCAACATCGTCGATAACGCGATCCCCGGCGTCCGCCTGACGCTGAAGGGCATCACCGCGTCCCCGATGTCGGTCACCACGACCGCCGCGGCGATCGACACCGCCGGCGTCGGCAAGAAGGTCCAGGCGCTCGTCGACGCGTACAACGCGGTCGTCACCGCCACCCGCGCGCAGCTGACCGAGAAGAACGACCCGAAGGCGACGACGACGTCCGGCCTTCAGGCGGGCTCGCTGTTCGGCGACTCCGGGCTGACTTCGATGCTCGGTCAGATGAAGAGCCAGATGACCCAGGTCGTCACCGGCCTCGGGCTGACCAGCCTCGCCGACATCGGCATCACGATCCCCAAGTCCACGGGCGCCGCTGTGACCCAGGAGGCGAAGGACGGCAAGCTCACCTTCGACTCCACGGTGCTCACCACCGCGCTGAACACCGACTGGACCAAGGTCCGCGACCTGTTCACGGGCAAGGGCGCGACCAAGGGCGTCTCGTCGCTGCTGACGGGCTTCGTCGACAAGCAGACGAGCACCAGCGGCGTCCTCACCGGTCGGATGGCGAGCGATGACACGACCCTGAAGGACTTCACCGCTCAGATCACCAAGCTCAACGACCGCATGACGAGCACGCAGGCCCGGTTGAAGGCGCAGTTCACCGCGATGGAGACCGCGCTCAACCAATCGCAGACCCAGCAGGCCTGGCTCACGAGCCAGATCTCCTCGCTGCCCTCCCTCAGATGAGCCTGAAGCACTCGGCTCAGCCGCTGTTCAACCGTCCGATCCAGTCCCTCCCTCCGACTCAGGAGCCTTCGTTGGCCACCTACGCCGGCAACCAATCTGCCGCTTATAAGCAGCAGAGCATCCTCACGGCACCCCCCGGGCGCCTCGTGGTGATGCTCTACGACGGCTGCCTCCGTTTCCTCTTTCAGTCCGCCTACGCGATGCGCGAAGGTGATCGCCGCCAGTCGCAGGACCGCATGCGTCGTGCGGAGGCGATCATCGACGAGCTGACCGTCACGCTCGACCATGACCGCGGCGGCGAGATCGCCAGTCGCCTGCAGGGCATCTACGCGTTCTGCCGCCGGCACCTGATGGAGGCGGCCGCCGAGCAGGACCCGACCAAGATCGAGGAGGTCTCGGAGCTGCTGTCCGAGCTCCGCGAGGCTTGGGCAGAGATCGCCGGCAGTGAAGCCTGAGGCCCCCTGGGCCGCGCTGGTTGAACTCGCCGAACACGAACTTGCGCTGGTCCGCGACGGCCGCTGGGATGAGCTCCCGGCGGCGTCCGCGGAGCGCTTGACCGCCGCTGAGGCGCTCGGCGCTCCTCCGGCCGAGGCGCGACCACAGCTCGAGCGCCTGCTCGAGCTCCAGCGTGAGATCCACGCGGGGGTCGCGACGGCTCGGGCGTTCACCCAGCAGAAACTCGGAAACCTCGAACGCGGACACACCGCGTTGGTCGGCTACAGCGGCGGTTACCGCCGCCCCGCCGCCACCTCGATCGACGGCCGCGCCTAAGCGCGGCCATCGGCCGTTAAGCGCCCTGTGCGGCCAAAAATGTCAGGTCTTGACCCTAAAGGTCGATCTGGCGAGGGCCGATAGGGAGAGTGCGACCCAAGGACGGGACGCCGACAGGCTCATGGACGGGCCGCCCCCTCTTCCCTCCAGGAGCCCTTCCGTCCCGTGCTGATCGATACCACCCAGCTGGCGCTCGAGCGCAGCATCTCAGGCGCGTCACAGCGCAATGAGGCGCTCGCGGCGAACATCGCCAATGCGAGCACGCCCGGTTACCAGCGTGTTGATGTGGATTTCCACAGCGCGCTGGCCGCGGCACTCGGCTCCTCGGACGCCAAGAGCGCCGTGAAGGCGACGAGCTTCACCACCCAGGCCGATCCGACCGTCGGCGCCACACAGGCCGACGGCAACTCGATCGACGTCGAGAACGAGTCGGCCAAGCTGTCGGCCAACGCGCTCGAGCAGTCGGCCGCCGTCTCGGTCGCCAAGACCCGCAACGCGATCCTGCGTGCGGCCATGGGTGTCAACTGATGTCGATGTTCGGTGGCATGGAGATCTCCGCGAGCGCGCTCACCGCGCAGCGCCTGCGGATGAACGTGACGGCTGAGAACCTCGCCAACGCGGAGACCACCAAGACGGCCGCCGGCACGCCCTACCGCCGCAAGGAGGTCACCCTCGAGGCGGTCGGCAGCGGCGACGGCTTCGGCTCGGCGCTGAGCAAGGCCATGGGCAGCGGGTCGGGCGTCGCGCCCGGCGGCGTCCAGGCCACGGCGATCACCGAGGACGCGACCGACGGCAAGCTCGTCTACGACCCCAGCCACCCGGATGCCAATGCGCAGGGCTACGTGCGCATGCCGAACGTCGACACGGTCACCGAGATGGTGGACCTGATCGACGCGCAGCGCTCGTATGAAGCCAACGTCACCGCGATGTCGGCCTCCAAGCAGATGTTCGCCAAGACCCTGGAGATCCTCCGATGACCGTTGACCCGTCCCTCGCCGTTTCCGGCGCCGAATGGCAGATCCAGCCGGTCGAGGCCACCGCGCCGACCGGTGAGTCGGGTTCGAGCTTCGGTTCGATGCTCGGCGACTCCATCGAGGCGCTGGCCAAGACGCAGAACGACGCGTCGGCCCAGGCCCAGGCGCTCGCCACCGGGCAGGCCTCTGATCCGACCGCGGTCGTGATGGCCGTCGAGCGCGCGCAGCTCTCGATGCAGCTCGCGGGCCAGATCCGCACCAAGGCCGTCGAGGCCGCCCAGGAAATCTTCCACACCCAGGTCTGACCTGAACCATGCCGCCGTTCCTCCAAAACCTCCTCGCCCTCCCGGCCAAGACGAAAGCCGTGCTCGGCGTGTCGGCCGTCGCGATCCTCGCGATCGCGTTCGTCATGCTCAAGATCGCCACGGCTCCGTCTTACGCGCTGATCGCGACCGGTCTCGACCCCGCTCAGACGGGCAAGATCACCGCCGCGCTGGACACGCAGGGCGTCGCCTACGAGCTCCGGAACAATGGAACGGCGCTCGCCGTCGAGAAGGCCTCCACGGCGCAGGCGCGTATCGCGCTCGCCGGCCAGGGCGTCTCGGTCTCGGGCGGCGGCACGCAGCCCGGCAACGAGCTGCTCGACCAGTCCAAGCTGGGTGCCTCGCAGTTCCAGCAGCAGAAGACCGCGCAGCGCGCCCTCGAGGGTGAGGTCGCCAAGACGCTCTCGGGCATCGACGGCGTCTCCAGCCCGCGCGTGCAGATCGTGATGCCGCAGGACGACCTGTTCGCCGACACCTCCTCGCCGGCGACGGCGTCGATCATGCTCGGCAACTCCGCCGACACGCTGCAGCCGGGTGCCGTGCGCGGCATGGCGCAGCTCGCCGCCGGCGCCGTCCAGGGCCTCAAGACCGACAACGTGACGATCACCGACGCGACCGGCGCCATCCTCTGGCCGTCCGCCGACGCCGGCGGCGACGGAAGCGGCTCGAGCAAGCAGAGCGCCGAGGCGCGCTTCGCCCGCCAGAAGGAAGCCACGATCAACGCGATGCTCGCCGGAACGCTCGGCCCGGGCAAGGCGCAGGTCAAGGTCAACGCCGACCTCAACATGGACGAGACGACCGAGAAGGCGCTGAAGTACGGCACCAACACCGTTCCGCTCTCGACGACCGTGGACAACGAGACGCTGACCGGCACCGGCGCGGCCAACGCGGCCGGCAAGGCGGGCACGGGCTCCAACGTCCCGACCTATTCCAACAACGGCAACGCCAACGCCGCGGGCACGGGCAACTACAAGTCCAAGAAGGGCTCGACGCAGTACGGCGTCGACAAGACCGTCACCGACACCAAGAAGGCCGGTGGCGCGATCAACAAGCTCGACGTCGCGCTGATCGTCGACAAGTCGGTCCCGCCGGCCGTCTTCACCCAGCTGAAGTCGACCGTGGCCGCCGCGGCCGGCATCAGCACCGCGCGCGGCGACACGATGACCGCCCAGCAGATGGCGTTCGCCAAGCCGGTCACGCCCAAGGCGGGCCCGGTCCCGACGACGATGCTCGGCCCGCTCAAGTGGGTCGGCCTCGGCCTCGCCAGCCTGCTCTTCCTCTTCTTCATGACCCGCGGGCTGAAGAAGCGCGAGAGCGAGAACCTCGGCACGCCGGCCTGGCTGACGACGATCGAGGAGCCGATGTCGCTGGCGCAGCTCGAAGCCCGCACGCAGCCGAACTACCTCGACACCGCCGCCTCGGCCATGCTGCCGCCGCGCGTGCCGGACGCCAGCCTGCATCAGCTCGACCAGCTGATGGAGCGCGAGCCCGAGCGCGTCGCCGCGCAGGTCAAGGCCTGGATGGCGGAGGACTAGGACGATGAGCACCGCATTGGCCACCACCGGCGACGCACCCGTCACCAAGTCGTCCCTGAAGGGAGTCCAGAAGGCCGCCGCCCTGCTCGTCGCGATCGGCGAGCAGCGGGCGAGCGAGATCTTCAAGTTCCTGGGTGACACCGAGGTCGAGGCGCTCTCGCTTGAGCTCGCCAAGGCCCAGAAGATCCCGACCGAGGTCTGTCGCGACGTCATCACCGAGGCCGTCGAGTCCGTGCTCGCGGAGGACTACCTCGCCGAAGGCGGCGTCGACTTCGCCCGCAGCGTGCTCATGCGGTCGCTGGGTGAGGACCGCGCGGACGAGATCATCGGCCGCCTCGCGGCCACGATCGAGCGCCGCCCGTTCGAGTTCCTGCGCCGCACGCCGGCCGAGCAGATCGTCGTCTTCCTGCGCAACGAGTCGCCGCAGACCGTCGCGCTGGTCGTCTCGAACCTGCACACCACGCTGGCGTCGCAGGTGCTCTCGAACATCGACACCGAGATCCAGGCCGACGTCGCCCTGCGGATCGCGATGATGGGCGAGACCCGCCCGGAGGTCGTCGCGCAGGTCGAGAGCGTCATGCGTTCGCGTCTGTCCGCGGTCGGCGCCCAGGAGTACGCGGTCGCCGGCGGCGTCAAGTCGCTCGCCGACATCCTCAACAGCGCCGATCGCACGACCGAGCGCAACGTGCTCGACGAGCTGGCCAAGGCCGACTCCGAGCTCGCCGAGGAGATCCGCCTGCTGCTGTTCACCTTCGAGGACGTCGTCAAGCTCGACGACCGCTCGATCCAGATGGTGCTCAAGGAGGTCGACCAGAAGGACCTCGCCATCGCCCTGCGCGGTGTCAACGAGGACGTTCGCGGTCGCATCTTCTCGAACATGTCCGAGCGTGGCGCCGAGCTGCTGCGCGAGGAGATCGACTTCCAGCCGCCGCAGCGCAAGCGCGTGGTCGAGGAGGCGCAGGGCCGCATCGTCGGCGTCGTGCGCCGCCTCGAGGAGGCCGGTGCGATCGTCATCTCCCGCGGTGCGGGTGGAGAGGACGCGCTGGTCTAGATGAGCGGGCTGATCGCCGAGTTCGACTTCAAGGCGCTGGAGCCGCTGGCTCCGCCGCGCGCTCCGGTCTCGGACGCCGAGGCCGTCCTGGACGTCCTCGCCGAGGCGCGCGAGGACGCGGAACGCATCCGCGAGGAGGCGCGCAACGAGGGCTACGCCTCGGGGCGTTCCGACGCGATCGCTTCGCTGGAGCCGGCGCTCGCCGCGCTGACGCAGGCGATCGCCGACGTCCGCGCGCAGCAGGCCGAGATGGCGACTGAGCTCGAGCGCCGTGCGGTCGAACTCGGGCTGGCGCTGTCGAAGAAGATCGTCGGCGTCACGCTCGGCCTGGAGCCGGAGAAGGTCGTCGGGGCCGTCGAGATGGCGCTGCGCGGGATCGTCGAGCGCGACCGGATCACCGTCCTGGTGAACCCGGACGACCTCGAGATCGTCCGCGAGGCGATGGACGGCCTGCGGGCTTCGCTCGGCGGCATCGAGCACTGCATCGTCGAGGCCGAGCGGCGCGTGGCTCGCGGCGGGTGCATCGTGCGCACGCCGGTGGGTGACGTCGACGCGCGCGTGGAGACCAAGCTCGAGCGCGCGGGCGAGGTCGTCGCCGCCGCGCTCGGCCGCTCATGATCTCCGGCTCGCTGCCGATAAGACCTCTGTGTTCTCGGTGATGGATGCGGCGCTCGACGCGGTCGACGCCAACGAAGACCTGCTCTCAGAGGCCACGCTGGCGATCCGCGACGCGGATCTGCACCGGCGGACCGGCCGCGTGGTCGACCTGATCGGCCTGATCGTCGAAGCCACCGGCCTCGAGGCCGAGGTGGGTGAGGTGTGCACGATCGAGACCGGCCGCGGCCGTCCGTCCGTGCCCGCCGAGGTCGTCGGCTTCCGCGCCGGCCGGACGCTCTTGATGGCGCTGGGCGAGGCCGCGGGCATCGGCCCGGGCGCGCGGGTGACCGCGTCGGGTCAGCCGCTGTCGGTCAACGTGTCCGATGCACTGCTCGGCCGCGCGCTGGATGGGCTGGGTCGTCCTATGGACGGCAAGGGCCCGATCCCGAACTTGATGTGGCGCGCGGCCGAAGCCGCCCCGCCTGACCCCTTGTCGCGCCCGCGAATCGACGAGCGCGTCTCCTTGGGCGTGCGCGCACTGGACGCCATGGTCCCCTGCGGGCGCGGGCAGCGCCTCGGCATCTTCGCCGGCTCCGGTGTCGGCAAGTCGTCGCTGCTGGGCATGATCGCCCGCTCGACCTCGGCCGAGATCAACGTGATCTGCCTGGTCGGCGAGCGCGGCCGAGAGGTCTTGGAGTTCATGCAGCGCGACCTGGGTGAGGAAGGTCTCGCCCGCTCGGTCGTGGTCTGCGCGACGTCCGACCAGCCCGCTCTCGTGCGCCTGAAGGCGGCGTTCACGGCCACCGCGATCGCGGAGTACTTCCGCGATCAGGGCCGCGACGTGCTGTTGATGATGGACTCGGTCACCCGCTTCGCGATGGCCCAGCGCGAGGTCGGCCTGGCGATCGGCGAGCCGCCCGCCACCCGCGGCTACACGCCGTCGGTCTTCGCGATGCTCCCGAAGCTCCTCGAGCGCTCCGGCACCTCCCCCTCTGGCTCGATCACCGGCCTCTACACCGTGCTGGTCGACGGCGACGACATGAACGAGCCGATCGCCGACGCCGTCCGAGGCATCCTCGACGGCCACATCGTCTTGTCGCGCCACCTCGCCCACGCGGGTCACTACCCCGCGGTCGACGTGTTGGCCTCGGTCTCGCGGTTGGTCGGCGAGATCGTCTCCCCCGAGGTTCGCGCCGCCGGCAACGAGGTCCGCAAGCTCATGGCGACCTACAAGGAGAAGGCCGACCTGATCGCTATCGGCGCCTACCAGGCCGGCACAGACCCACTGGTCGACGCGGCCATCTCCGCCCGCGGCCCGATCGACGCCTTCCTCAAGCAAGGCGTCACCGAACCCTCCTCCGCCGAACACGCCGACGCCACCCTCGGCCAACTCGCCACCCTGAGCGGCTCCTTCGAGGCCCCCATCGTCGACGGCGTCTTCGAACTCCCGCCCGACCACGCGGGCATGCCGCTGCACAACGCCATCCCCCCGCTCCACATCCCCTCCTAGCCGGTTATCTAAAGGGGGTCTGACCCCGTTTATGTAAAGGGGGTCAGACCCTCTTTAGGTTCGCGCGGGTCTTGATCAGCTCGAGGTAGCGATCGTGGGGATCTCCGCCGCCGGCCGCGAGGTAGCGGTAGACGGCGGGCTGGTCGAGCCAGCGTGGCGCGGCGCCGCGAACGAGCGCGCCGTGACTGCTCCACCGCCACTCGTCGGGCGTGTCGCACAGCCCGGCGGCGACCGGATTGGCGGCGATGTAGCCGAGGGTGGAGACGAGTTGCTCCTCGTCGGCCATCGGCTCGTTGCCGAACCGACCCTGGAAGAAATGCCCGCTCCGCCGGTGGCGGCGATTGAAGTCGCTCGCGTAGCTGCCGTGGAGCCGCTGCATACCCGCGCTGAGGTTCGTCTTGCGGGTCTCGATCAGCAGGTGGAGGTGGTTGTCCATGAGGCAGTACGCCAGACAGGACCAGTCCATCCGGTCGATGCAGCGGCCCAACAGGCCCAAGTACAGGTGACGGTCGGTGTCGGCCAGGTAGATCACTTGCCGACCATTGCCGCGCGCCCACACGTGGTGAACACCCGGCTCGAAGTCCATGCGCAGTTGACGTGCCATGTCCTCTCTAGGCGCCACACCCACGATCTCGCCCCGTTTCTAAAGGGGGTCTGACCCCGTTTATGTAAAGGGGGTCAGACCCTCTTTAGGTTGGGGCTCATCCTCGGCTAGGACGGACCTCACCGTCCATGTAGCGTTCTGCGCACAACATGGAGCCCATTCGTTACGTCGAGTCCGTCGGTGGCTACTCGATCGCCTATCAGGTCGTCGGTGACGGCCCGCTGGACATCGTCTTCGTGCACGGGTGGGTGTGCTCGTTCCAGCCCGGGTGGGAGTGGCCGGCGCTCGCGTCCTTCTACACCCGCCTCTCGAACATGGGGCGGCTGATCCTGTTCGACAAGCGGGGAACCGGGTTGTCGGATCGGGTGTGGGGGATCGCATCGCTCGAGGAGCGGATGGATGACGTGCGCGCGGTGATGGACGCCGCGGCCGTCGAGCGCGCCGCCGTGGTGGGCGTGTCCGAGGGCGGGCCGATGTGCGCCCTTTTCGCCGCGACGCATCCCGACCGCACCCGTGCGCTGGTGACGATGGGTTCCTACGCGCGCCGCAACTGGGCGCCGGACTATACGATCGGGCGCCGGACGGAGCAGGACGGTTGGCTGCGGCCGACGGCGGAGCAGTGGGGCGAGTACGCGGCCCGGCGGTTCCTCGCCGAACGGGCGCCGTCGATCGCGGAGGACGCCGAGGCGATCGAGTGGTACACGTCCTATCTCGTGCGCGGGGCGAGCCCGAGCGCGGTCGCGGCGATCACCGACATGAACGAGGAGATCGACGTGCGGCCGGTGCTGCCCACCGTGCGCGTGCCGACGCTCGTCCTGCACCGCGAGCACGAGTACCTGCGCGAGGCGAGCGAGTACATGGGCGCGCGGTTGCCCGGCGCGCGGGTCGTCGCGGTCCCCGGCGTCGACCATCTGCCCTGGGAGGGCGACCAGAAGGCCGTGCTCGACCAGATCGAGCTCTTCCTCGGCGGCGTCAACGGCGCCCCGCCGACGAACGGGGGCATGGTGCTGACGACCGTGCTCGAGGCAGATCTCCCCGCGTCGGAAGGAGCGCTGCTCGACTCGGTGCTCAGCCGCTTCCGCGGTCGCGCGCTCGACGCGCCCCCCGGGAAGGTGCGAGCGGGCTTCGACGGCCCCGCCCGCGCGGTCCGCTGCGCGACCGCGCTGGCCGACAACGTGCCCGCGCTCCGGGCCGGCATCCACACGGGCGAGTGCGAACTGCGCGACGGGATGCTGAGCGGCTCCGCCCTCGCGGTCGCCACCTATCTCGCCAGCACCGCCCAGCCCGGAGAGGTCCTCGCCACCTCGACGGTGCAGGACCTCGTCGCCGGCTCCGGGATCGAGTTCGACGAGCGCGGATCGCTCGGCGAGCTGCGGCTGTTCAGCGTGCTGCGCTGACCAGCGCGGCGACGCTCGCGTCAGAGACGTGCAGCTCGCCCGGCTCCGCCCGGCGCCAGAACACGTACGAACCGAGGCCGGCGGGATAGCGGCGCCGGAGCGCGTCGCGCAGGCGTGCATGCGCCTCGGGAGCGGGCAGGTCGACGTCGCCGACGACGAGGATGCCATGGGCGTGCAGTTGGGCGTGCAGGTGCGAGTTCATGCGGCGAGCCTTTCGGTGGTCAAGGGCGCGACGTAGCCGCGCCGGGTGTAGGCGAGGGGAGTGGTGGCGCCGCGCTCCGCGCGGGTGACGGCGCCGAGGACGAGCGTGTGGGTGCCGGCGACGGTCATCGATGTCACGTCACAGCGAAAGCGCGCGGCGGCGCCGTGCAGCAGCGGCGGCGAGCCACTCGAGAGCGGCCACCAGTCGCGCTCGTCGAACGCCTGCGGGGCAGCACCGCGGCCGGCGAAGGTTTCGGCCAGAGCGGCCTGATGGTCAGCGAGGACGTTGACGGCGAACTCCCCGCGCCACGCGATGGCGGCGGCGAGCGGCGATTCGGTGCGAATCGCGACGAGCAGGAGCGGCGGCTCGGCGGAGACGGAGCACATCGCGCTGACCGTGCGCCCGATCGGCGCGCCCTCCGCCACCGTGGTGACCACGGTGACACCGGTGACGGCCGCGCCCATGGCATTGATGAAGGAGTCGGACATGGAGGCAGTGAACGGGTGGCGCGCCAACGCTCGGTAGGCCTGGGGTAAACGCCTGGCAGTCGGATAGCGTGAGCGATCCGCAATGGACTACCGCGTTCTTGGCCCGCTCGAGGTACTCGACGGCGGCGGCAAACCACTCATGCTCGGGGGTCGCAAACCGCGCGCGCTGCTCGCCCGGTTGCTGCTGGACGCCAACCGCACGGTGTCGGTGGAGCGGCTCGTCGACGACCTGTGGGGCGAGGACGTCCCCGACTCCGCGGTCAAGATGGTCCACATCCACGTGTCGGCGCTGCGCAAGGCGCTCCCCGCCGGCACGCTGCAGACCCGCCAGCCCGGCTACGCGCTCGAGGTGGACCCGGAGCTGATCAACGTCGTGCGCTTCGAGCGCCTGCAGGCCGAGGGCCGCGCGGCGCTCGACAGGGGGTTCACCCGCGCGGTCGTCGCCCGCTTCCGCGGCGACACGCTCCCCGCCCCGGAGGGTCGCGTGCGGGCGAGCTTCGACGGTCCCGCACGCGCGGTCCGCTGCGCGGCCGCGCTGGCCGAGGTCCAGCCCGAGCTGCGCGCCGGCGTGCACACGGGCGAGTGCGAGCGCCACAACGGCACGCTGACCGGCCCCGCGCTGGATATCGCGGTGCGCGTCGCAGAGGCCGCGCGCCCCGGCGAGATCCTCGCCACCTCGACCGTGCACGACCTCGTCGCGCTCTCGGGCGTCGCCTTCGAGGAGCGGGGCGCCGTCGCGCTGCCGGGACCTCGCGGGAGTGGCGGCTGTTCGCCGTGACCCGGTAGTACGAGCCGCACCTACCAGCCGTTTACTCGAAGGACCCCTGGCGGTGAACCGCTCGGCCGGAACCTACCGGCCATGACGACGCTCGCCTCAACGATCCGCAACGGGGTCGACACGCAGCAGATGTTCGGGACGCTGGACGCCATCGGCGCCCAGCCCGAGCTCGGCGCGTTCACCTTCCGCGCCACCAACCAGTGGCTCAACGGCGCCCACAACCGCTCGACCATCAAGGGCTTCTTCGGCGCCGGCGGGGAGGACACGACCCGCACCGAAGCCTTCCTGCTCGACGCCGGCGAGCCCGCCGTGCTGCTCGGCACCGACACCGGCCCGAACCCGGCCGAGTACCTCCTGCACGCGCTCGCCGCGTGCCTGACGACGACGCTCGTGTACAGCGCGTCGGCGCGCAAGGTGCGCCTGACCGAGGTCTCCTCGACCTTCGAGGGCGACATGGACGTGCGCGGCTGCCTCGGCATCGACGACGCCTTCCGCAACGGCTTCACCCAGATCCGCGCGACGTTCCACATCAAGGGCGATGCGCCGGCCGAGAAGCTGCGCGCGATCGTGGAGAACGCCCAGAAGCGCTCCGCGGTCTACGACATGGTGCGCAACGGCGTGCCGATCTCCATCGAGGCAGTGGCGGAGTAACCACCGATGTCGCTCGCCCTGACCGCACGCACGGAGCCCGGGGAGCGCCTCGTGGCGCTGGCCGAGACGCTGGCGGCGGAGATCGCTCCGCACGCGGCCGCCCACGACCGCGACGGCAGCTACCCGCACGCCGGCGCCGACCGCCTCGCCGCCGCGGGCTACTACGCGGCGCCGATCCCGGAGCACCTCGGCGGGATGGGCGCGAGCTGCCTGCACGACGTCGTGGTGGGCAACAGCCGCCTGGCGCGTGCCGACGCCTCCCTCGCGATCGGCGTGAACATGCACATGGCCGCGCTGCTGAACATGGTGCGGATGTACGAGCGTGGAGCGGAGAAGCTCGCGCCCGCGCTGGAGCGGATCGCCCGCGACGGCGTGCGCATGTCGGCGGCGGTGAGCGAGCCCGGGCAGGACCTCACCCGTCCGGGAACCGTCGCGACCCGCACGCCGGACGGCTGGCGGATCGACGGCCGCAAGCTGTTCTGCACCGGCTCACCCGCGGCGACCGTCCTCTACACCTCGGTTTCGTTCGCCGGGGAGGACGGCGGGGAGCGCTACGGCTACGCGATGGTGCCGGCCGACGCCGCAGGCGTCACCGTGCACGGCGACTGGGACGCGCTCGGCATGCGCGCCTCCGGCAGCCACTCCGTCACGTTCGACGCCGTAGCGCTCCCCGCAGCAGCCCTGCGCGGTGGCTTCCCCGTGGGTGACGCCGATGGCTACATGTCCCGCAACTTGAATGCCGGCCTGTTCCACGCCGCCGCCTCGCTCGGCATCGCCGAGGCGGCGCAGGACCAGGCGCTCCAGGCCGCTCGCCGAAGCGACGACGCACGTTCGCGTGCGCTGGTCGCCGAGAGCGCCATGGACCTGTCGGCGGCGCGCGGCGCGCTCTCCCGAGCCGCGCAGCTCGTCGACGAACGCCGCGAGGACATCGCGGCGCTCTTCGCCGAGGCACAGGCGGCGAAGACCTTCACCAACGACGCGGCCTGCCGCGTCGTCGACCGCGCGCTGACCCTGACGGGCGGCGCCGGCTATCGGAGCGGTCACCCGCTCGCCCGCGCGTATCGCGACGTCCGCGCCGGTGCCTTCATGCACCCGCTCGGCGCGAACCGCGCCTATGACCTCGTCGGCCGCGTCGCCCTCGGCGCGGACCCGGCGATCCACTAGCAGCACCACCCCCGGGTCCTCGCTCCGGAGCCGAAACGCGGGGCGACGCTGAGCGAGGACACGGACGCTCGTCCCGTTGCGCGGGCGAGCAGCCACTCTCCCGTCGTAGCGTCGCCCGCGAGGAGCCAGCGGCCGTCCGGCGACCAGGCGAGGTCGTCAAGGCGGCCCGCGGCGGAGACGAGCACCGTGCCGCGCAGGCGGATCTCGGTGCGCGTCCCGCGCCGGACCGCAAACGCGAACCGGCCGCGGGCGGCGGCGACCGCGAGCAGGTCGCCGTCGAGCCGGAGGGGCGTGCTGGTGCCGGCAACGAGGTCGCGGACGGTGCCGTGGCGGCGCCCCGCGATCAGGAGTGTGCGGCCGTCGTCGGACCAGGCGAGGTGGCGCACGGCGCCGCTGCGGAACGTCCACAGGACCTTCGCGGTGTCGGCGTCCTCGACCGTCACGGTGCCGTCGCCGGCCGCCCACGCGACGGTGCGGGGCGTGTTCGGCCGCCACGCGGGCGCGACCGCGGCCATGTCACGGCCCGCGATGACGTCATGCTCGCCGTTGCCGTAGACGATCCGGAGCGTGTGGCCGGCGCGGTAGGCGATGTGCAAGCCGTCCGGCGCCCAGCGCGGGAGCGAGACCGGGCCACCAGGCTGCACCTTCCAGCGCACGTGGCCGTTGGCCGGGTTCAGCGCGGTGAGCGTGCGGGCGTTGGTCGCGGCGACGAACCATCCGCGCGGCGACCAGTCGGCGTCTTCGTAGTCGCCGAGCGCGGTCCGGTGGCCGTTGCGGCTGACCACGAAGAGGCCGTCGGCGCCGCTGACCAGCAGCCGGCCGGCGGCGGGGAGCGCGAACTCGCTCTTCGGTACCGGCACCGGCGTGGCCTTCGGCTCGCGCACGATCTCGCGCACGAGCCGCTCGACCGCCTGCGCGGGACCGCTGTCGCGCTGGGTGACGAAGAGCGCCGCGAGGATCGCCGCCAGCGCCGTGCAGACGAGCGGCACCGCCCGCCGCGCCCGCCGCCGCGTCCGCGTGGCGTCGTGGGCGGCGAGAACGGTCCGGCGCGCACGCTCGCGGGCGGGCCCGGCGTCGGGCGGCTCGGCCTCGCGCAGCGCCCGCTCGAGGGCGTCGACCTGGTCGCGGGTCATCGCTCCTCCTCCAGCGCGAGCGAGAGCGCGTCCAGGGCGCGGCGCAGGCGCGAGTTCACGGTCCCGCGTGGGAGGTCGAGCATCGTCGCGATCTCACCCGGCGTGTAGCCGAGGAGGTGGCGCAGGACGACGACCGCGCGATGCTCGGGCCCGAGGTCGGCGAGCGCGGCCACGAGCTCGTCGCCGAGCTCGACCGAGGTCTCCGGTGCGACCGGCTCGGGCAGCGTGTCGGCGCCGGTCTCGGGGCGCAGTGCGCGGGCGCGCGACCAGTCGATCGCGCGGTTGACGACGATGCGATGCAGCCACGGGGCGAGCGGCCGGCGGCGATCGAAGCGGTCCAGCGCCCGCAGCGCGCTGACGAACGCCTCTTGCGCGATGTCCTCGGCGGCCGCGGCGTCGTGCACGACCAGCCAGGCGGAGCGGTGGACCGAAGGCCAGTGGCGCCGGAACAGCTCCTCGACGGCTTCGGCGGAACCGCCCTGGGCGGCGCGCACGAGCGCGGCGTCGCCGCGGCGGCTCAGTGGCCGCGCCACACGCAACCTCCCGGCGACCACATCCTGCACCGCGTGCTCCTCGGTCGACATCGCAAGCCTAACCCCGTCCGACACCCGACACGCCCAGTGAGCGCGCGCTGATCTCCGCCCACGCGAGGTCGCTCGCGCTCGACCCCGGGCGGGTGAAGATGCGGATCGAGAAGCGGAAGCCGCGGAAGCTGAGGCCGGCGCGGCGGTGGGCGTCGAAGACGAGCGCGGACGCGGCGGGCGGGAAGGCCGGCGAAGGCCGCCCGCGCGTTTGCTCGGTGACCCGCACGACGACCGTGTCGGCGGGGTTGGCGACCCGGAACAGGCGGCGCGAGCGTGGCGTCGTGTGAACGCGTTTGAGCGCATGCGCCTGCCAGCCGGGCGGGACGCGCATCGAGTCGTACGCGCCCGAGACCACGGAGCGCCAGCCGGTGGGTGGCGCGGGAGGAGCGATCGCCTGGACGACGAGCGAGTCCAGCAGCGCCTCGACCTGGTGCCGGCGGGCGGCGCCCGCGCGCGGCCCGAGCACGACCTGCGCCTGCAATGCGCGACCCTGCTCGGTCCACCACACGATCGCGCCGAGCCCCAGACACTCGTACGTGCGCGCGCGGGCGACCCGGAAGTGCCGCGGCCGCGCCGGATAGTGGGCGAGCCGCTTCGGCCTCGCCTCGGCCTCGCGATCCTCGAGCAGGTACACGAGCGCCCCACCGGCCGGAATCTGCGCCCGCGCCGTCTCCGGCCCGCAGTCCCGATCGGGCGCGTCCTGTCGCAACGGGAAGGTCGCGGCGGCGAGCCGGTGCACCGGCTGCACGAGCGCGGTGAGCTGCGACCGCACCGGCTCCCACCCGGCGGGAAGCGTCCAGCTCAGCCCCGCGGCGGGATCCGAGGCGGCGGGCGGCGTGGGGGCCGCGCGCGTCGGCGCGGCGAGTGACGCCGCGAGACGGCGCGTGGGGGCGGTGAGCAGCGTGGCGGCGGCGTGGGGCGCGAGGGTGGCGAGGGTCGTTGCGGCCGGGCGCGCGGCCGCGGAGAGCGGCGCGGTCGCGGCGGCGGCCGCCAAAACCGCGCAGGTCAGGGCGCGGCGCGCGGTCATCCCGTCACCGTCGCGCCCTGGTCCGGGCCGATCACCGCGACGACGGAGGCGGAGCACTGCGACTCGTCCACGCGGCGCGCGACGACCGTCGCCGCGGTCACGTGGACCTGGGCGGACGCGAAGGGAGCGATCTGCCAGCGTTGCGAGAGCACGGCGGCGGGTGGCTCCGCGAGCACCGTGTCGCCCGCGTCGACGCGCAGGCCGAGCGGCGGTCCGGAGGAGCGCGCGACGACGATGTCGGAGGTCGCCAAGAGGTGGTCGGCGACGAAGCGCACGCCGACCGTCCCGGACGCCGCCGGGCAGGTCGCGGTCCAGCGTCCCACGCGCGGCACCCGCAGGATCAGCTTCGACGTGGGCGCGCTCACCCGCAGGTCGGCCGACAGCACGCGGCTGCTCGGCGGCGGGACCGCCGGTGCGGCCGGAGTGACGAGCAGCGCCAGAGCACTCAGGAGGAGGGTCGCGCAGACGCGCATCGCCCGAACTACGATCCGCGCCGCCCGAGAGGTCCTCGCGCGCGAGCGCGCGCGAGATGCAGCACGGCTGGACGCTTGTCGGTGGCCACTTCAGGTCTGGACCCCATGTGCCGATAGCTCCTTTCGTGGAGACGCCCTCGTTCACGTTCCGGCTCGAGCGAGTCCGAACGATCCGTGAACGCGCGGAAGATCGCGCCCGCGAGAACCTCAGCAACGAACTGCGTGTACGCGCGGAAGGTGAAGCCATGCTCGAGCAGGCCACCGACGCCGCGATCGCCGCTCGCGATCACTCTCGCGCGACCGTTCAGTCGCAGCGGCTCTCTTCATCTGACTTTCTCTCGGCGCAGGCCTTCATCGAGCGGACCGAACGCCTGCGGATCGACGCGTCGATCGAGCTGGCGCGCCGTGAGGCGGAAGTGGCCGTGCGCCGGGAGGTGCTCGCCGCCGCCGCCCGCGACCGGCAGGCCATCGACAAGCTCAAGGAACGCCAGAAGGCCGAGCACGACGCAGAGTGGGCAAGGAAGTCCCAAAACACCCTGGACGAGCTCGCGCTCGCCGTTCACCGACGTGGAGGGGCCCTCGCCGCATGAGTATCGAAGCCGTGATCAGCCGTGTCAGCCAGCTGCAAGCGATGCTGGCTTCCGGTAGCCCGCAGCCGGCCGCGACGACCGCGACCACCCCGACCTCCACCAGCTTCTCGACGGCACTGCAGAACGCGACGACGAGCGCCACCCCGACGGCCTTCTCCTCGCTCGCGACGGGCACACCCGCCGCCACCACGGCGAGCGCCATCTCGAGCAGCTCGAGCCTCCCCGCTGGCACGCCCTACGCCGCCGAGATCACGGCAGCCGCGACCGCCAACGGCGTCGATCCCGCCCTGCTGGCGGGCCTGGTCAAGCAGGAGTCCGGCTTCAACCCCAACGCCGGCTCCGGCGCGGGCGCCCGCGGCCTCACGCAGCTGATGCCGTCGACGGCCTCCGGCCTCGGCGTGAGCAACGTGCTCGACCCCGTGCAGTCGCTCAACGGCGGCGCCAAGTACCTCAAGCAGCAGCTCGACACCTTCGGCGGCGACGTGACCAAGGCGCTCGCGGCCTACAACGCGGGCCCGGGCGCGGTGCAGCGCTTCGGCGGCGTGCCGCCGTACGCCGAGACCCAGAACTACGTCCGCATCGTGCAGGCCAACGCCGCGGCCTACCGCGCCGGTGCCGAAACGACTCCGACTCCGTCCCCCTCCACCGCCGGCTCCATCGGCGCGCTCCCCTCCGAGATCTAGAGGCCCATGACCACCGACCGCACCGCTGCGCCCTCGCGCAGCACGGCACTTGCTGACCGCCCGGCTTCGGCCGCGGGACGCACCCCGGCTCCGCCGACCGACATGTTCTCCGCGCTCCTGGGCGCCGCGACGCCGAAGAAGGGCGACCAGCCCGTCCGTCGCGACGACAACCCGGCGAACCGTCGCGACGACGACCACGGGCACATCGACAAGCAGCGCCGCAGCGACGACGCGCACCGCGCGGGCGACAAGCGCAAGCCGGCCAACCAGACTGACGATGCGCCGCCGCCGGCCGACGCACCGGCGCCCACCGACGAAGCGACGCAGGACGCGAACACCGAGCAGAAGCCGACGGTGACGATCGCGCCGAACCTCTTCGCGCTGCAGCTCACCTCCCCGCTGCCTCCGCAGGGCACGCCCGCGGCTGAGACGCCCGCCACCGGACCCACGCTTCCGGCCTTCGCCGGCCAGGTCCCCGCCTCGGTCGCCGCGGCCACCACCGCACAGGCGACCCTCTCGGGCACCGTCGACGCGATCGCCGCCACCGCGGCCGATGCGACCGCAACCGCGGCTACGACCGCTGCCGACGCGGCGGCCACGGCCACGACCGCGACGGCCACACCGGGCGCCATCGCGCTCGAAGGCCTCCCGGCCGAGGCGACCGCCGACACCACGTTGCCCGCGGGCATCGACCTCACCAAGCCGCAGGTCCAGGCGCCCGCGACCGACGCTCCCGCCGCCCCGGCGCAGGACGCGGCGTCGCAGCCGCAGCAGAACCCGGACGACGCGCAGTCCCAGCCTCAGCCGCAGGACACGGCGCCTGCGCAGCCGGCCACGCCCGCGCAGCACACCGCCAAGCCGGCCGAAGCCCCCGCGCCTTCCGCGCCCCAGCCGATCACCACGAGCCCGATCGCTCCGAACGCCGCACCCGCGATGCCCTCGACGCCCAGCGTCCAGCGCGCCGTGCCGCTCAGCCGCGCGGTCGCGACCACGGGCGTGATGGTCCACATGATGTCGAGCAAGGGCGTCGAGCACGCCCGGCTGAACCTCAAGCCGGCCGAGCTCGGCGGGATCGAGGTCCGGCTGCGCAGCACCAGCGCCGGCCTCCACGCGATGCTCGTCGCCGACTCCCCCGAGGCCGCGCGCATGCTCGCGTCGGCGGGCGACGATCTCAAGCGTCAGCTCGAGGACAAGAACGTCACCCTGCTCTCGCTGGACGTCTCGACGTCCGACAAGCGTCAGGACCAGCCCGCCGGCTTCAGCACGGACGGCTTCGGCGATGACCGCTACAAGCCCGGATTCGGTCAGAACACCCGCCGTTCCAGCGCAAATGAGAGCGCTCTCCTCATGGATGCGCCGGCCAATGCCGAAACCACTCTTGTCCTTCCTGACGGCGTCCACGTCGACGTCCTGGCCTGACACACCCTCCGATCGGACCCTCTCCAATGCCTGACACGACGACCGTTCCGCCCATGACGACCACGGCCGGGCCCCAGACGGGCTCGACCAACGTCTCGAACCCCAAGGCGGCGCTGGACAAAGACGGCTTCCTGAAGATGTTCATCGCCCAGCTGCAGCATCAGGACCCCACCAAGCCGATGGACTCCAACGAGTCGATGCAGCAGATGTCGTCGTTCTCCATGGTCGAGCAGATCACGAACATGGCGTCCACGAACACGCAGATCGCCCAGTCGCTGAACACCTCTTCCGCGGTCGGCCTGATCGGTCGCACGGTGACCTACACCGGCACCGACAAGGCGCCGCACACGGGCAAGGTCGAGCGCGTCGCGACGTCCAAGGACGGCGTCTCGACCATCACCGTCGCCGGCCAGACCGGCATCGATCCCTCCACCATCACCGAAGTCGCCTGATCCGGCGGCGCCCTAACAAGGAGCACTCCCCCTCATGATGCGAGGCATGTTCGCCGCCATCAGCGGCCTCAAGCAGCACCAGGTCATGCTGGATGTCACGGCCAACGACATCGCGAACGTCAACACGATCGGCTACAAGTCCGCGCGCGTGACGTTCTCGGATTCGCTGAACCAGCTCCAGCGCGGTGCCGCCGGCGCGACGACCGCCACCGGCGGCTCCAACGGCGCCCAGGTCGGTCTCGGCGTCGGCCTCGGCTCGATCGACAACCTGATGACCAGCGGCGCGGTCCAGACGACCGGCAACCCGCTCGACGTCGCGATCCAGGGCGACGGGTTCTTCCAGATCGGCGAGGGCAACCCGTCGGGCACGAACGATCCGATCACGCCGACGGCCTACACGCGCGCCGGCAACTTCTCGATCTCCAACAAGGGCTTCCTGACGACGCAGACCGGCCAGTACGTGACCGGCTACGCGCTCGACGGCACCGGCAACCCGATCCCGACCGACGTCGCGATCAAGGTCCCGGCCGGCGCGACCGGCGTCGCCATCGACCAGTCGGGCGGCGTGTCCTACATCGACCCGACGTCCCAGACGCGCGTCACCCCGTACCGCATCACCCTGGCGACGTTCTCGAACTCCGCCGGCCTCGAGCGCGAGGGCGGCAACCGCTGGGTCACTTCGGCCAACTCGGGGCAGAAGACCATCAGCACCCCGGGCATCAACGGCCTCGGCACCACGACCGCCGGCGCGGTCGAGATGTCCAACGTCGACCTGGCGTCGACGTTCACCAACATGATCACCGCGCAGCGCGGCTTCCAGGCCAACTCGCGCGTCATCTCGACGGCCGACGAGATGCTGCAGGACCTGGTCAACCTCAAGCGCTAACCGCGCTGGTCGCAGTCCTGACTCCACGGCGAAAGGCTCCCCTCGGGGAGCCTTTTCCGTTTAAGACCCTAGGACATATGCCGATCTTAGGGGTGTGATCCGTCTCCACCGCCTATCCGCGCGGGCTGAGGTCTTCTACCTCAACCCCGACCTGATCGTCGCCATCGACTCGACGCCGGACACGGTGGTGACCCTGACCACGCATCAGAAGGTGCTCGTGGCCGACAAGGCCGACGACGTCGTCGCCGCCATCCAGAAGTGGCGCTCCTCGATCCTCGCCGGCGCCATGCCCAGCACCCCCAAGCGCCGCAGCGAAGCGGGCCTCACGCTCGTCGCCGCGACCGCCGCCAATCCACCCATCAACCATGACGAGGAGAGCGACCGATGAAGGCCTCATCCGCAATCGGCCTGGTCGTCGCGATCGTCGGCCTGTATCTCGGAGCGACCATGGAGGGTTCCAACCCCATGGCGGTCCTGTCCCCTTCCGCGATGAGCATCGTGCTCGGCGGAACGCTCGGTGCCGTGATCATCGGCACCAGCTTCGCCAGCATCACGAACATCCCGAAGATGTTCATGAAGGCGTTCAACCCGCCCCAGCACGACCTCAACGCGAAGGTCGCCGAGCTGGTCGGGTACGCCGAGGCCGCGCGCCGCGACGGCCTGCTTGCCCTCGACGAGGTCACGTCCACGATCGAGGACCCCTACACCCGCAAGGGCCTGCAGCTGGTCGTCGACGGCACCGACCCCGACCTCGTCGCCGACATCCTCGAGTCCGAGAACGACGCGATGCGCAAGCGTCACATCGCCAGCGTGCAGCCGTTCGACAAGGCCGGCGGCTACGCCCCGACCATGGGCATCATCGGCACCGTCTTCGGCCTGATCCACGTGCTCGCCAACCTCGACAAGCCGGCGACCCTCGGCCCGTCGATCTCCGCGGCGTTCGTGGCCACGCTGCTCGGCGTGGCGTCCGCGAACGTGCTCTACCTCCCGATCAGCTCGCGCCTGAAGCAGCTCTCCCAGGAAGAGCTTCACGCCCGCGCGCTGATCGTCGAGGGCATCCTGTCCATCCAGGCCGGCGACAACCCGCGCGTGGTCCAGGAGAAGCTCATCACCTTCGTCCCGCCGGCGCTGCGCGTCGATCCGGAAGCGGCCAAGGCCGCGAACGCCGAGAAGGCGGCCGCGTAGTCCGTCATGGCTGGGCACAAGCGACAGAAGCGGGCTCACCATGAGGAGGAGCACGAGAACGAGGAACGCTGGCTCGTGTCCTTCGCGGACATGATGACGCTCCTGTTCTGCCTCTTCATGGTGCTCTTCGCGATCTCCTCCGTGAACACGTCCAAATTCGAGGCGCTCCAGAAGTCCCTCAAGGACGCGTTCTCGGGGGCCGTGCTCGACGGCGGTCATTCGATGCTCAACTCGGGCTCGGACGAGAAGAAGACCAAGCAGTCCGCGGTTGAGCCGCCCCTGCCGTCGTTGCGCCCGCTGACCGCGATCAACAACACGAGTCGCCAGCACAACGTCGCCGAGGAAGCGAAGCTGGCCAAGCAGGAGGAGCAGGACTTCCGCGCGCTCAAGCGGCGCGTGGACAAGCTCGCCAAGGAGGCCGGCGTCTCGGGCAAGGTCAATGTGACCGTGCGCCGGCGCGGCCTGGTGATCCAGCTGCTCACGGACAAGGTCTTCTTCTCCTCGGGTGAGGCGGTCCTGCACCCCGAGGCGCACCGCCTGGTCGCCAAGATCGGCCAGATCGTGCGCGACGAGCACAGCCATCCCGTCGTCGTGGAGGGCTACACGGACTCGCAGCCGATCTCGAACTCGCGCTACCAGTCCAACTGGAACCTGTCCGGCGATCGCGCCGCCGCAGTGGTCAACGACTTCGCCGAGATCGGCGTCCTCGCGAACCGGATGACCGTGCAGGGCTTCGGCAGCCAGATCCCGATCGACACGAATTCCACGGCGGAAGGCCGTGCCCGGAACCGGCGGGTGGAGATCGTCCTCTCCCGGATCCACACAAGCAGCACCGACACGGAGTCAACTCCCTAGCGCATGGAGGCGCTAATTCCATGGTCAAGAAAATCGTCCCAGTCATCGCTCTGCTCGCCGTGCTCGGCGGCGTGTACAAGTTCGTCCTCGCCAAGCCGGCCAAGGCGGAGCCCAAGCCGCACGTCCAGGGCACGGTCTACATGCTCCAGAAGGAGTTCCTGATCAACCTGGCCGACGGCCGCTTCGCCAAGATGCAGATCGGCCTCGTCCTCGCCCACGACGACACCTCGACCGTCGCCGCGGGCGGCCACGAGACGTCGACGCCGCCCGAGGGCTACGGCGCGATGTCCCAGGAGGGCATCGTCCGCGATCTCATCACCGCTGAGCTGACCGACGCGACCGACAAGGACCTCATCGGTGAGAGCGGTCGCGACAAGCTCAAGGAGAAGATCCTCAAGTCCTTGAAGAAGTACACCGATGTAAAGGTCGAGCACGTCCTGTTCTCAGACCTAACCGTTCAGTAGAGACCCCATGGCTGAAACCGTCGATTACGCACCCTTCGAGACCACCACGGCCGGGCCCGTGGAGCCGCCTGCGGCTCCGCACCCGGTCACGGCCGAAGAGCTCTCCCGCCTGCACGACGTGTCGGTGGAGCTCGCGGTCGAGGTCGGCCGGACCCAGATGACGATCCGCGAGGCGCTCGCGCTGGGCCCGGGGTCGATCGTGACCCTCAACCGGCTCGCCGGCGAGCCCGTCGACCTGCTGGTCAACGGCAAGCCGATCGCCCGCGGCGAGGTCGTCGTGATCGACGAGGAATTCGGCCTCCGGGTCACCGAGGTGCTCGCGCCCAAGAGCGCGACCGAGGCGGCGGAAGCCGCCCACGACGCCTAAACCTGGCGAGACGCGGTATACGGGCGGTGTGCATCGCGCCGCCCGAGCCGTCGCTTCCTTCTGGCGCAAGGCGTACGAGGACGGTCTGACCGGCCTCGCCGCGATGGTGGCGTACAACCTGCTGCTGTCGATCTTCCCGCTCGCGCTGATCGCCCTGTTCGTCGCCGGGCGGGTGCTGCGCAGCCCCGAGCTGGCCGCGTCGGTCATCAACGACGCACGCACGATCTTTCCCACCGCGGCGCAGAGCACGCTGGTGGAGGGCGTCCGCCGGCTGCAGCAGTCCTCGACCACGGTCGGCATCGTCGCCCTGGTCTCATCGCTGTGGGTCGGCGCCTCCTTCTGGGGGGCGCTCGACACCGCGTTCTGCCGCATCTACCACCTGCCGTGCCGCTCGTGGGTCCGGCAGAAGCTGTTCGGCTTCGGGATGCTGTTCGTGGTCCTGATCTTCATCGCCGCGAGCGTCGCGGTGCCAACCGTGCAGGCGATCGCCGCCTCAGGCGCCAAGGACCTGCCGTTCGGCCTCGGCGACGGCCGCGACCTCGTCTACTCCGGCGGGATCGCGGTCGGCCTGCTGGTCCTGTTCCTCGCGCTGTGCATCACGTACGCGGCGGTGCCCAAGGGCGCGATCCCGTGGTCGTGCGTGTGGCCGGGAGCGATCAGCGCGACGCTCGCCATGGGTCTGGTCGACGCGACGTTCCCGCTGTATCTCTCGAACGTCTCGACGTTGCGGATCGGGACGAGCGCGGTCTTCGTGCTGATCGCGCTCGTCTGGTTCTACGTGCTGGCGCTCGTGGTGCTCGCCGGCGCGGTGATCAACGAGCTGCGGTTTGAACGGGTGCGCTCGAGCGGGGGAACCGTCGACTTGCCGGCACCGCGCGTTGCCAAGTCTCGACCCGCCGCTCCATCACCGACCCCGGCTTCGCGGGCACGCGGGGATAGGTCCGATGCGTCGGAGGACGCGAATGAGACGACGTAGTTTCAGCCATCCGCGCATGCCATCAGTTACGCGCGTGGTCGGCATCGGCCCGGATGTCCTGAGTCAAACGACCGGAAGTCGACGTTCAAGTTTCGCTACCCACCGGCCGATACGAGCCGTGAGCCTGATCCGGGCTCACCTCCACCTCCTCGGTAAAGATGCGGACCCTCCACGCCATTCTTCCCGCGGCCGTCTTCGGCTGCCTGCTCACCGCCCCTGCCGCGTTCGCGGCGGGCACCGGTGAGAACACCACGCTGGACCCGAAAGCGTTCAGCTCGACCGCCAAGGACACGACTTCGCACACCGCGAACTCCAGCGGCGGCCTCGTGCGCACCATCATCGGCCTCGCGGTCGTCCTGGGCGTCATCTACGGCCTCTACTGGGTGCTCAAGCAGGTCAAGAGCTCCAAGGACACCGCCTCCGCCGGTGAGGGTCTGGAGACGCTGGCCACGCTGCCGCTCGGCGCCCACAAGTCGCTGCACCTGGTGCGCGCCGGCCGCGAGATCGTCCTGCTCGGCACCGCGGAGAACGCGATCGCCCCGATCCGCCGCTACAGCGAGGCCGAGGCCCGCGCGCTGGGCCTGATCGAGGGCCCGCCGACCGTCACCGTGCCGATGGGCGCGACGCTCGCCAGCCTCGAGCCCGCCGCGGCCCCCAAGGGCTTCATGAACGCGCTGCGCTCCAAGACGGTGGTCAAGTGAAGACCGACGGCTCCAACGCGGTCCAGCTGCTGCTGTTCGTCGGCGGCATCTCGCTGGTCCCCGCGCTGCTGTTCACGGTCACCGGCTTCACGCGCATCCTGATCGTCCTCAGCTTCATTCGCACCGGCCTCGGCACGCCCACGGCACCGCCGAACCAGGTCCTCGTGGGCATCGCCTTCTTCCTGACGCTGTTCGTCATGAGCCCCACGCTGAAGACGATCAAGCACGACGCCTACGACCCGCTGCAGAAGGGCTCGATCTCCCAGACGGTGGCGCTCAAGCGCGCCGAATTGCCGCTGCGCGACTTCATGTGGAAGCAGACCCGCGACAAAGACGTCGCGCTCTTCGTCAAGCTCTCCGACACCAAGAACGTCAAGACTCGCGCCGACGTCCCGACGCAGGTCCTGATCCCGGCGTTCATCATCTCCGAGCTCAAGACGGCCTTCCAGATCGGCTTCCTGATCTTCCTGCCGTTCCTGATCATCGACCTCGTGGTCTCGTCCACGCTGATGTCGATGGGGATGATGATGCTGCCTCCTGTCTTCATCTCCCTGCCGTTCAAGATCCTGCTGTTCATCCTCGTGGACGGCTGGAACCTCGTCACTTCGTCGCTCGTTCAGAGCTTCCACATGTCATGAGCCAGGACAAGGTCGTCTCCCTCATCGTCGACGCCATGGGCGTCACCATGAAGATCGCCCTCCCGATGCTCCTCGTCGGCCTGGTCGTCGGCCTGCTGATCTCGATCCTGCAGGCAGTGACGCAGATCCAGGAGCAGACGCTCTCCTTCATCCCGAAGATCCTCGGCCTCGTCGCGGTCATCGCGATCGCCGGCCCGTGGATGCTCAGCACGATCGTCGATTGGACGACCGAGCTGTGGCAGCAGATCCCGCTTTACGTCGGGAGCTGACGGATGACCGCCAATGAACTCCTCGCTCGGTTCTCCGAGCAGCAGGTCGCTGCCTTCTTCCTGGTCCTCGCCAGGGTCTCCCCGCTCTTCATCCTCGCTCCGCTGTTCTCGAGCAAGATGATCCCGGGGCGCGTGCGCTCGATCATCGCCGTCGGCCTCGCGGTCGGCCTGATGCCGGTCGTCAAGCACGGCACGATCGATCTCGATCCGCTCGCCTACGGCGGCCTGATCGTGAAGGAGGTCGTTGTCGGTCTCGCCTTCGCCTACGCCCTTGCGGCGATGTTCGCCGGCCTGCAGGTCGCGGGCTCGCTGCTGGACACGCTGATCGGGTTCTCGTTCGGCTCGCTGGTCGACCCCGTCACGGGCAACCAGTCGACCGTCATCGCCCAGCTGTACTCACTCTTCGGCGTCGCGATCCTGATCGCGATCGGGGGCGACGCCTGGATCATCAGGGGCCTCGGCCGCACCTACGAAGCCGTCCCGCTGCTGGACGCGCCGGCCATCGGCTCGATGGTGGAGGGCGCGCAGATCGCGTTCTCGGGCATCTTCGCCTCCGCGTTCATGATCGGCGCGCCGGTGATCATCGCGCTGACGATCACGGACGCCGCCTTCGGCGTGGTCTCGCGCGTCGTGCCGCAGATGAACATCTTCGCGGTCGGCTTCCCGGCCAAGATGATCGTCGGCCTGGTGCTGCTGGGGGCGTCGCTGCCCTTCGTCTCGAACTTCTTCATCGGCTCGCTGCACGACTCCGTCGTCGAGGCCCTGCACTTCTTGAAGGCCGCCTAGCGCCATGGCCAACGACAAGACCGAGAAGGCAACACCCAAGAAGAAGGAGGATTCGCGCAAGAAGGGCCAGGTCGCGAAGTCCGCCGACATCAACGGCGCCGCGATCCTCCTCGCCGGCCTGATCGCGCTCTCCGCCGCGGGCCCCAAGGCCATGCAGCAGATGAAGATCGCGATGACGCAGGTCATCGACCTGATGGCGCATCCGCAGGTCGTCGACCGCCAGGGCGTCGGAACGCTCTTCATGATGGTCGGGCAGCACATCGGCCTGGCGATCCTGCCGATCGTCGGCACGTGCTTCGTCGCCGGCCTCGTCGCCGCCACCGCCCAGGTCGGCCTGAAGCCGACGCCGCAGGCGATCAAGCCCGACTTCAAGAAGCTCAACCCGGCCTCAGGCCTGAAGAACCTCTTCAACCCGCAGCACTTCGCGTTCGAGTCGGGCAAGAACCTGATCAAGACCGCGATCGTCGGCGCGATCGCCGCCTTCGCGGTCTTCCCGAAGCTCGACGAGATGGCCGCGCTGGTGGGGATGCCGCCGCAAGAGCTGATCCCGCTGGTCGGCTCGATGGTCATGACCATCGCGACCCGCGCCGCGATCGCCTACCTGCTGATCGCCGCCATCGACTACGCGTACCAGAAGCACAAGCACAACAAGGGTCTGAAGATGGACAAGGAGGAGATCAAGCAGGAGTTCAAGCAGCAAGGCCTCCCTGCCGAAATCAAATCTGCGCAGCGCAGACGGGCAATGGAGCTCTCCCGCGCACGCATGATGGACGCAGTTCCCACCGCAGACGTGATCGTCACGAACCCCACCCACTACTCCGTCGCGCTCAAGTACTCGAGCGGGAGCTCGGCGCCCATCGTGGTCGCCAAGGGTGTCGACAACCTCGCGTTCAAGATCCGTGAAGCCGCCAAGGACGCCGGCGTCATGATCGTCCCCGACCCACCGCTGGCGCGCACGCTGTACGCCAACGTCGAGATCGGGCGTCAGATCCCCGAGGACATGTTCCACGCCGTGGCGCAGCTCCTCGCCTACGTCTACCGCGTCGCCGGCGCCCGGAAGGTTGCAGCATGAACAACGTCCTGTCCAAGCTCGGCAAGCATGCCGATCTCGCAGCCGCGGGTGGCGTCGTCCTGATCGTGGCGATGCTGATCATCCCGCTGCCGCCGGTGTTGCTGGACTTCTTCATCACCCTGAATATCTCCGCGGCGCTGATGATCGTCGTCGCGACGATGTACGTGCCGCGGGCGCTGGACTTCTCGTCGTTTCCGACGATCCTGCTGCTGACCACGCTCTTCCGCCTGGCGATCAACGTGTCGGTGACGCGACTGATCCTGCTCCACGGCGACGCGGGTCACGTGGTCGAGGCGTTCGGCAACTTCGTCGTGGGCGGCAACATCGTCGTCGGCCTCGTCGTCTTCCTGATCCTGATCGTGATCCAGTTCGTCGTCATCACCAACGGCGCCGGCCGCGTGGCCGAGGTCGGGGCGCGCTTCACCCTCGACGCCATGCCCGGTAAGCAGATGGCGATCGACGCCGACCTCAACACCGGCCAGATCACCGACGAGGAGGCGCGCAAGCGTCGCGCGGAGGTCGCCCAGGAGGCGGACTTCTACGGCGCGATGGACGGTGCCTCGAAGTTCGTCAAGGGCGACGCGATGGCCGGCATCCTGATCACCGGCATCAACCTGCTCGGCGGCATCGTCATCGGCGTGGTCCAGCAGGGCATGCCGTTCGCCGAGGCCGGCCACCACTTCTCGCTGCTCTCGATCGGCGACGGCCTCTGCGCGCAGATCCCGGCGCTGCTGATCTCGGTCGCCACGGGCATCCTCGTCACCCGCTCCGCGGGCTCCGATCAGGACCTCGGCTCGACGGTCTCCAAGCAGATCCTCGACCAGCGCAAGGCGCCGCTCGTCGCGGGCGTCATGATCATCGCGTTCGGCCTCGTGCCCGGCCTGCCGAAGCTGCCGTTCTTCGTCATCGGCGGCATCTTCTTCGCCGTCGGCTGGAGCCTGCGCAACAAGCCGAACACCCGTCAGCAGGAAGTCCTCGACGTGGCCGCGGCCGCCGCGGCGCCCGACCAGGGGCAGCTGCCCGCGCCGCGCGACGCTGCACTGGACGCGCTCGCCGTCGACCCGCTCGAGCTCGCCATCGGCTTCGGCCTGGTGCCGCTCGTCGACAAGGGCGCGGGCGGAACGCTGCTCGCCCGCGTCGGCACGATCCGCCGCCAGATCGCTTCGGAGCTCGGCGTCGTCATCCCGCCGGTCCGCATCCGCGACGACGTCGGCCTGGACTCGCACGAGTACGTCATGCGCGTGCGTGGCTCAGAAGTTGCACGCGGCGGCGTGATGGCGGGGCACCATATGGCCATGAACCCCGGCGACGCCATGGGTCAGCTGCCGGGCATCCCGACCACCGAGCCGGCCTTCGGCCTGCCCGCGGTGTGGATTCCGGAGTCCGGCCGCGCCGAGGCTGAGGCGCTGGGCTGGACCGTGGTCGACGCCGAGTCGGTCGTCGTGACCCACCTGACCGAGATGATCCGCGCGCACGCCTCCGAGCTGCTCACCCGCCAGGAGACGCGTCACCTGCTGGACCAGCTCAAGGAGTTCAACCAGGCGGTCGTCGAGGAGATCGTGCCGGACGTCCTGTCGCTCGGCGAGGTCCAGCGCGTGCTGCAGTCGCTGCTGCGCGAGGGCGTCTCGATCCGCGACCTGGGCGCCGTGCTCGAGGCGATCGGCGACAAGGCCCGCCTCACCCGCGATCCCTCGATGCTGGCCGAGTACGCCCGGCAGGCGCTGGGCCGCACGATCACCGCCCCGTTCCTGGACGCGGAGGGCACGCTGCGCGTCATCGCGCTCGACCCGTCGCTCGAGCAGGCGATGGCCGAAGCGCTCGTCCAGACCGCCGACGGCGAGTTCCTCGCGATGGACCCGAATCTGGCCGCGCAGGTCGTCGAGTCAGCGGCCGAACAGGTCGAGTACGCGATCGCCGCGGGCGGCCGTCCGGTGCTGCTCTGCTCGGCGCGAGTCCGCCGGCATCTGCGACAGTTGTGCGAGCAGCGGCTGCCACAGTTGGCGGTCTGCTCGTACAACGAGATCAGCCCGGGAATCGGGGTAGAGACCACTGGAGTGATCGGCGCGGCGCAGGCCGTGGCCGCCTAGTGTCCGACAACTAGGAGCGCATGAATGGAAGCCTCCACGAGCAACGATCCGGACGTCAAGACCTTCCGCGGGCGCAGCCTGGAGGAGATCCTCCCGCAGATCAGGGAGGAACTGGGGCCGGACGCGATCGTGCTCCGGCGGCGCGAGGGTCTGACCGGTGGAGTCGGAGGCTTCTTCCAGCGCCCCTACGTCGAGGTCGATGCGCGCGGTCCACTCGGGGAGGAGCGCGCGTTGGAGATCCGCAACGACCGTGCCACGGCCGAGGGACTCTCGTCCCCGGCCGTTCAGGCGTTGTTCGAGCAGGCGACGCCGTTCGCCGACGCGCTCGCGGCCGCCGCGCGCGGGACGAGTCCGCAGGATGACTTCTTCTCCGCGACCGTCTCGGAGGACCGCCGGCTGGACCCGCCGCGCGGCGAAGCGGCCGTCTCGTTCGACGAGGACTTCTTCGATCCGGCGAACATCTCCGGCCCGACCGGGCTCTACGGCCCGCAGCCGAACCAGGACGCCATCCGCCGCGCGGCGCCCAAGCCGCCGGTCGCCGAGCCGATGCCGGAGCCCGAGGCCGTACCCGAGCCGCCCGTCGTGCCCGTGCAGGCCAAGCCGGAACCGGAGCCTGAGCCCGAACCGGTCCTCGAAGACGAGGAGCCCGAGCCCGAGCTCGAGGAGCCCGAGGCGGAGCCGGACGCGCCCGCGTTCACCTTCGACGCGCCCACCGGGTTCGCCATCCCGCAGGCGCCGCGCCCGGCCGGGCCGGGCTCGGACCCGCTGCTGCCCGATCGCCCGCAGGCCGCCGACGCGGCCGAGCAGCGGCTGGTGGCCGCCGGGCTGAGCCAGGCGCTCGCCGCCGACGTCGTCCGCGAGGCCGTCGTGCACGGCCTGCCGTTCACCTCGCCACGCAACATCAAGAAGCTCGTGCGCAACGTGCTCGCGGGACGGATCGACGTGTTCCGTAAGCTCGGCACCGAGCCGCGCACGATCGCGCTGGTGGGTGGCGGCGGTGCCGGTAAGACGTCGACGGTCGCCTACATCGCCGCGTCCTACGTCGCCGTCGGCGCCGACGTCGCGGTGATCTCCCTGCGCGGGGACACGACGCTCGCCGCCCGCCTGCAGCCGCTGGGCGTCGCGGTCATCCAGGCCAAGGACGGCGAGCAGGCCAAGAAGCGCCTCGGCGCCGCCCGCCCGCTGATCACGCTGATCGACACCCCGGCGGTCGGTCTGTCGAGCTCCCCGGCGGAGATCAAGACGCTCGCGGCGGAGCTCAAGCTGCTCGACGTCAACGAGGTCCACCTCGCGCTGCCGGCGACGCTCAGCGCCGCCGCCGCCGAAGAGCTCTCCGAGGCGCTCGCCCCGCTCGGCGCGACCCACGTGGTGCTCTCGCACGCCGACGAGACCAAGCGCCCGGGCGCCCCGATCGAGCTCGCGCTCAAGGCCGGGCACCCGCTGTCCTATATTTGCGCCCGCTCGGGCGTCAGCCCCGCCGATCCCGCCGAGCTGGCGGCCCAGCTGCTTCCCTGATCACATGAGCTCCGTGCCCGCCTCAGCGCCGACCCTGACCCCGGGCCAGCACGTGATCGTGCGCAACGTCCACGTGGGCATCCTCCCGGCGACGATCGAGAAGGCCGACGCGGCGTCGGTCACCGTCGCCCTGGCGGTCAAGGACGACCGCATCGAACGGCTCGTCGGGCACGAGATCGCGGTCGAGATCACCTCCGGGCGCGGGATCCACCGCTACACCGGCGCGCTCTCCGCGCAGAAGGCGGGCTCGCTCACCATCGCGCTCAGCGGCGACGTCGAACGCATCCAGCGGCGCGAGTTCGTCCGCGTCGCGGCGCACCTGGATGTCACGATCCGCGGCATCGACGAGGATGTCGGCGGCGAGACGACCACGCTCGATCTCTCCTGCCGCGGTATGCGCATCGCCGACAAGTTCAGCCTGCCGCTGGAGATCGACGTCCGCATCGTGCTTCAGATGCCGGACGGCCCGCCGCTGGAAGCCCTTGGGCGTGTGGTGCGCGTCGGCTCCGATGAGCACCAGAAGGGCATTCGCTTTGACAGCGTGTCGCGTCCCGACGAGGATCGTCTGATGCGCTACATCCGCGACCGCGAGGTCAAAGCGCTGCGGGCCTCCCGAGGCTGATGGCCAAGGAAAAGGACAAGGGCAAGGGCAAGTCCGAGAAGGGCGAGAAGCCCGAATTGGTCGTGTCGATCGCCGCGCACCCGCGCGCGAAGGCCGGTATCCGCCGCGCCCGCACGCGCGCGGCGCTGATCGTCTTCGCGCTCGTCCTCGCCCTGAACATCGTCGGCGACCAGGACTTGTTCGACGCCGTCTGGCGCGCATTGCTGGCCGGCATCGTGGCCAACGTGGTCGTCTGGCGCTTCGCGATCGTCATCTGGCGCCACATCGTCATCTCCGAGGTGCGCCAGCTCGAGGAAGAGCGCGAAGAGAAGCTCAAGGCCCAGCGCGAAGAGCGCGAGCGCGAAGCGGCCGAGCGCCAGGCCCGAACGGTCTAAGCAACTCCCTCAAGTCTCATCGGCGAGCGCCGATTAGCTTGGCTGAAGCGACATGGAGTCGCTTCGTCGTAAGCCCTCTCACCCGATCAACAAGGAGCGTTGAATCATGGGCCTTCGTATCCAGAACAACGTCGAGGCGTTCAACACTCACCGTCAGCTCACCACGACGGCGACCGCCGCTTCGAAGTCGATGGAGAAGCTCTCCAGCGGCTACCGCATCAACCGCGCTGCGGACGACGCTGCCGGCCTTGCCATCTCGGAGAAGATGCGTGGTCAGATCGGCGGTCTCGCCCAGGCCCAGCGCAACGCCCAGGACGGCATCTCGCTCGTTCAGACGGCGGAAGGCGCGCTGACCGAGGTTCACTCGATGCTGCAGCGCATCCGTGACCTGAAGGTCCAGTCGCTCAACGACACGCTCGCTTCTGAGGACAAGGACGCGATCGCGGCCGAGGTCTCCCAGCTCGGCACCGAGATCACGGCCATCAGCTCCGACACGGCGTTCAACGGCATCAAGCTGCTCAACAGCGCTTCGGGCACGCTGAACTTCCAGGTCGGCGCCAACGACAGCGAGACGATCACGGCGAGCCAGATCGACCTGGCCGGCGGCTCGGCCGTCTCCAAGGTCCTCACCGCGTCCGACGCGTCGTCGCTGTCGTCGGTCACGGTCTCCGACATCGACGCGGCCATCAAGGACGTTTCGACCGCTCGCGCCGGGTTCGGCGCGGTGCAGAACCGCCTCGAGCATCGCCTGAACAACCTGGCGACCTACCAGGAGAACCTCACCGCCTCCGAGTCGCGGATTCGCGACGTGGACATGGCGGAGGAGATGACGAAGTTCACGAAGCTCAACATCCTGCAGCAGGCCGGCACGAGCATGCTCGCGCAGGCCAACCAGGCCCCGCAGAGCGTTCTCTCGCTCCTGCGCTAGGCAGACCCCGCTAAACGCCTTCTCGGGTCCGTGTTCTCCAGGCTTCGGCCTGGCGGGTACGGACCCGGACGCGTTTAAGCGCTAAAGCCGCTCGATTGGGCTGCCGAAACTTCCCGTATCCGTCCGGGCCGCATGGAGCGGCCGTTCCTTACAAGGAGTCTTGGCCATGGGCCTTCGCATTCAGAACAACGTCGAAGCCTTCAACACACACCGTCAGCTCTCCGCGACGAGCGCTGCTGCTTCGAAGTCGATGGAGAAGCTTTCCAGCGGCTACCGCATCAACCGCGCCGCCGATGACGCCGCGGGTCTCGCGATCTCCGAGAAGATGCGTGGTCAGATCGGCGGTCTCGCCCAGGCCCAGCGCAACGCCCAGGACGGCATCTCGCTCGTTCAGACGGCGGAAGGCGCGCTGACCGAGGTTCACTCGATGCTGCAGCGCATCCGTGACCTGAAGGTCCAGTCGCTCAACGACACGCTCGCTTCTGAGGACAAGGACGCGATCGCGGCCGAAGTCGGCCAGCTCAGCGACGAGATCACGAAGATCGGCACCACCACCGCGTTCAACGGCACGACCCTGCTCGACGGCACCGCGACCCTGAACTTCCAGGTCGGCGCCAACGACGGCGAGTCGATCTCGGCGTCCAAGATCGACCTGGCCGGCGGCTCGTCGGTCTCGGTGGTCCTCGGCGCATCCGACCAGGCCACGCTCTCGGCGATCGCCATCTCCGACATCGACGCGGCCATCAAGGACGTCTCGACCGGCCGCGCGGCCTTCGGCGCGGTGCAGAACCGTCTCGAGCATCGCCTGAACAACCTGGCGACCTACCAGGAGAACCTCACCGCTTCGGAGTCGCGTATCCGCGACGTGGACATGGCGGAGGAGATGACGAAGTTCACGAAGCTCAACATCCTGCAGCAGGCCGGCACGAGCATGCTCGCGCAGGCCAACCAGGCCCCGCAGAGCGTCCTGTCGCTGCTGCGCCAGTAAAGCGCTAGCGCGCACTCCTCCCTCCTCGACGGGCGGCCACTGGCCGCCCGTCCGCATTAAAGAACGCGGCCGGCGGGCCGATCACCGTGATTGAGGCGACATGGAGTCGCCTCGAGGCAGCCCTTCACCCGATCAACAAGGAGCGTTGAATCATGGGCCTTCGTATTCAGAACAACGTCGAAGCGTTCAACACCCACCGTCAGCTGACGGCCACGGCGTCCGCCGCGTCGAAGTCGATGGAGAAGCTTTCCAGCGGCTACCGCATCAACCGCGCCGCCGATGACGCCGCGGGTCTCGCGATCTCCGAGAAGATGCGCGGTCAGATCGGCGGCCTCGCCCAGGCGCAGCGCAACGCCCAGGACGGCGTCTCGCTCGTCCAGACGGCGGAAGGCGCGCTGACCGAGGTTCACTCGATGCTGCAGCGCATCCGTGACCTGAAGGTCCAGTCGCTCAACGACACCCTCGCTACCGAGGACAAGGACGCCATCGCCGCCGAGGTCAACCAGCTCGGCACCGAAATCACGGCGATCAGCTCCGACACGGCATTCAACGGCACCAAGCTGCTCAACGCCGCTTCGACGCTGAACTTCCAGGTCGGCGCCAACGACGGCGAGACCATCGCCGCCAGCGCCATCGACCTGGCCGGCGGCTCGGCCGTCTCGGTGGTCCTCGGCGCGTCCGACGCGGCCGCGCTGTCGGCCGTCACGGTCTCCGACATCGACAACGCCATCAAGGACGTCTCCACCGCGCGTGCCGCGTTCGGCGCCGTGCAGAACCGCCTCGAGCATCGCCTGAACAACCTGGCGACCTACCAGGAGAACCTCACCGCTTCGGAGTCGCGTATCCGCGACGTGGACATGGCGGAGGAGATGACGAAGTTCACGAAGCTCAACATCCTGCAGCAGGCCGGCACGAGCATGCTCGCGCAGGCCAACCAGGCCCCGCAGAGCGTTCTCTCGCTCCTGCGCTAAGCAGCGATTCGCGACCAGCGGGGCCTCGGCGACGAGGCCCCGCGTTCGTCGTTGTGACGGCCTAAAGCCGCGTGGGTGGGGTGCCGATACAGCCCACGTGGAATCCGTCCCAACGCTACTCGTCGTGCCCGCTCGCGCGGAAAGCGACGAAGAGATCGAGCCCCTCCTCCAAACGCTCGTCTCCCTCACCACGACCGCGGCCGAGTCGATGGTTCTCGTGGTCGACGACCGCTCACCCGCGCCGTTCGCGCAGATGATCGAGGTCGCCGCGTCCGAGCTGGGCTGCGCGTACGTTCTCCAGCAGGACGGCAGCGGCACTTCAGCGGCGTTCAACGTCGGCCTGATCGCCGCGGCCGAGCACGGCATGGACGTGTGCCTCGTCGGGCAAGGCCTCGTGCTCGACTCCCCGGGCTGGCTCGCCCGCCTGAAGGCCCGCACCGGCACCGACGGTCGCCCCGCGGCCGTGGTCGGCGGCGCCGTCGTGAACCCAGAGGGCATGATCCGCCACGCGGGCTACTTCTTCTCCTTCTTCCGCCGCTCGTGGAGCGCTCGGCTGCGCAACGTGCCGCGCCAGCTGCTCGACGTGCAGAAGCCGGTGCTCTGCCCGGTCGGCACCGACCTGCAGCTGATCCGCCGCGAGTGGATCAACCCGGTCGGGCTCTTCGACGAGCAGCTCGAGGGCTCCGATGCCGCGCTGGACTACTGCCTGCGCGTCAGCCAGGCCGGCGGCGAGTGCATCCTCGAGCACAGCGTCCGCGCCGAGTCGCTCGTCGTCGTCGATGTCGAGCCCAAGAGCGGGACGACCAGCGCGGGCCTGTTGCGCTCCAAGCACGCCACCACCGACTTCCGGCCCTGGGTCGCGGAGATCATCTGATGAAGCCGCTGCCCAAGACCATGTTCGTCGGGTACGGACCCGACATGATCTCGTACTACCGGTGCTTCCTGCCCGCGGTCGCGCTCGGTGCCGACTACGCGGCCTGGGTCTCTGACATCAAGGTCTCGGCCCTTCGCCTCGTGACCGGCTTCGACGCCACTCCGCCGCAGCTCGACGACCTCTTCGACTACGAGGTCGTCGTCGTGCAGCAGGCGCGGGGCAAGGTCTGGCTGAAGCTGATCCGCGAGCTGCAGGACGCGGGCGTCACCGTGCTCTACGAGATCGACGACTACGTCCAGTCCGCGCGCAAGATCAAGTCGCACGAGATGAGCGAGACGCTCGACGCGGAGTTCGTGCGCCAGATGGAGCTCTCGATGCACGTCGCCGACGGCATCATCTGCTCGACCGACTACCTCGCCCGGCGCTACCGGGCGCACAACCCGCGCACGTGGACCTGCCCCAACGGCATCGACCTGCCGCGCTACTCGCATCCCCGCATCGAGCGCGAAGGCGTGACGATCGGCTGGTCGGGCGGCGTCGGCCACAAGGCCTCGCTCGCGCGCTGGGAGCCCGCGCTCCGTTCCGTGCTGCGCAGTCGCCCGGAGGCCCGCTTCATGTCGGCGGGTCACCTCGCCGCGCTGGAGTACATCGAGGAGTTCGGGGCCGAGCGGGCGATCCCGGTGCTGCCGGCCAAGCTCGAGGTCTACCCGGCGACGCTGAGCCTGTTCGACATGGCCATCGCGCCGTCGGCCGAGAACAACCTGTTCCGGGGCAAGAGCGACCTGCGCTGGCTCGAGGCGAGCGCCGCCGGCGTCCCGCTGATCGCCGATCCCGAGGTCTACCCCGAGATCGAGGACCGCGTCACCGGCATGCACGCGCGCACGCCGGCCGAGGCCGAGGCCGCGCTGCTCGAGCTGGTCGACGACCGTGAGCTGCGCGAGCGCATCGGGGCCCAGGCCCGCGCCTACGTCACCGAGCACCGCCGCGTCCAGGTGACGGCGGAGGCCTGGCGCGACGTGCTGATGGAGTTCGCGCCGGTCACGGCCTGAAGAAGTTCCTACAGGTTCATCTGCGGCTGCCGAATACCACGGTTAGCCAAGGACGGCGACTGTAGGAGCCATACAGGGCATCCCCGCCCCCTCCCACTCTCGTAGTTCGAGGTACATACGGGTTGCTGGAGGGCAACCCACACATACCCCACCGAGGGACGGATCGCTAACGGGCGGCCTCTTACGAGGCCGCCCGTCTGCGTTAAGACCTCAAGTTTCTCTGGACGAGTGTCGAAGCAGACCGTGCATGAGTTACGACGTCGCCCTCGCCCGGATCGCCCAGCTGCAATCGCTCTTCGCGGCTCCTGCGGCAGCCGCTCCGGCCGCCACCGCCACCACTCCTCCCGCGTCGACGACGACCTTCTCGACCGCGCTCCAGAGCGCCGGGACCGCCACGCTCGCGGGCACGACGGCGGCGCAGCAGCCCGCCTCCAGCGCCGGCCAGGCCATCGTCAACCTCGTCAGCAACGAGGTCGGCGTCGCCGAGCAGCCTCCCGGCTCCAACGACTCCCCCCGCATCGCTCAGTACCGCCAGGCCACCGCCGGTTCAGGCGTCGGCCCGTGGTGCGCGTACTTCACCTCGTGGGCGGCGCGCGAGACGGGTGTCCCGCTCGGCGACAACGGTCAGGGCTTCGGCCGCGTCGACGACGTGTACGCGTGGGCGCAGAAGGCCGGCAAGGCGATCCCGAACACGGGCGCAGACGTCAAGCCCCAGCCCGGCGATCTGATCGTCTGGGACGAGCACATCGGCGTCGTCGAGTCCGTCGGCACTGATGGCACCATCAACACGATCGAGGGCAACTCCTCCGATCAGGTCTCGCGGCGCTCGTACGCCCCGGGCCAGCGCCCGGCTATCGGCTACGTGCGGCTCGGCTGAGTTAGCATGCGCCGAGAGGTGCGCAGCGGCTCATGACTTTGCTCGCTCATCGCGGCCTTTGGGTCGTGGCCAGCCAGCGCAACACGCTCGAGGCGTTTCGCGACGCCTTCGTCAACGGCTTCGGGATCGAGATCGACGTTCGCGACCTCGCGGGTGAGCTCGTGGTCAGCCACGATCCGCCCGTCGCCGGCGCGCTGGGCTTCGACGCGGTCCTGGACGAGTACCTGGCGCAGGGCACACCAGGCCTGCTGGCCGTCAACGTCAAGGCCGACGGCCTGCATGCGCTGCTGACCGAGGCGCTGGCGCGCGTGCCGGCCGAGCGCTGGTTCGCCTTCGACATGTCGGTGCCGGACACGCGCGGCTACGCGCAGTCGGCGCTCCCGTTCTACACCCGCCACAGCGACCTCGAGGCCGACCCGTCGCTCTACGACGCGGCCGGCGGTGTCTGGCTGGACGACTTCGCGGGCGGGTTCATCGACGAGCCGAAGATCGCCGCGCACCTGGCCGCCGGCAAGCACGTCGCCGTGGTCTCGCCCGAGTTGCACCGCCGCGAGCATCGCGAGACGTGGGAGCAGTGGGCCCGTTGGGACGTCTGGGCCGATCCGCGCGTGCACCTGTGCACCGACCATCCGCTGGAGGCGCAGGAGGTCTTCGCATGATCAAAGCCGTGCTGTTCGACATGGACGGCGTGCTCATCGACGCGCGCGACTGGCACTACGAAGCCCTCAATCGCGCGCTCGGGCTGCTCGGTTACGAGATCACCCGCTACGAGCACCTCAGCGCCTACGACGGCCTGCCGACCGGTCGCAAGCTCGAGATGCTCAGTGTGGAGCACGGCCTGCCGCGGGAGCTGCATTCGTTCCTCAACGGCCTCAAGCAGCAGTACACGCTCGAGTTCGTCGCCACCCGCTGCAAGCCGGTCTTCCAGCACCAGTACATGCTCGCCCGCCTCGCGCAGGCCGGGTACGCGCTGGGCGTGGCCTCCAATTCCGTGCGCCGGACGGTCGAGGAGATGATGGAGCGCTCCGACCTCGCGCGCTACCTCGACGTGATGGTCTCAAACCAGGACGTCTCCCGCGGCAAGCCCGACCCGGAGATCTACGTCAAGGCGATGTCGATGCTCGACGTCGCGCCGGAGCAGACGCTGATCGTGGAGGACAATGAGAACGGCATCAAGGCCGCCACGGCCGCAGGCGCGCACGTCCTCGTCGTGGAGGATCCGGGCGACGTGAACCTCGAACGCGTCACGACGCGGATCGCGGCGGTCGAGGGGAGCGTGGTCGCGTGAGGCTGCTCGTCCTGATGGCCGGTGACAGCGCGCTGTTCGAGGTCGCCGGGTTCAAGTACCCGAAGAACCTCGTCGAGATCGACGGCAAGCCGCTGGTGCAGCGGGTGATCGAAGGCCTCGGCGAGGTCATGGACACCGCCTCGGAGGCCATCTTCCTCGTGCGCGAGGAGGAGAACCGGCGCCATCACACCGACGACGTGATCCGCCTGCTGGCGCCGGACGCCACCGTGCTCGGCGTCCCCGCGCTGGCCAGCGGCGCGGCGTGCACGGCGCTGCACGCGATCAGCCACATCGACCGCGACGAGCCGCTGCTGGTCTTCAACGGCGACCACGTGCTCGACGACGACCTGCCGAACATCCTCGCCGGCTTCGAGGCGGCCGGGCTCGACGGCGGCGTGATCACCTTCGACGCGGTCCACCCGCGCTGGTCCTACGTCCGCGTCGACGCCGACGGGTTCGTGCTCGAGGCGGCCGAGAAGCGCCCGATCAGCCGCTACGCCACCGCGGGCATCTACTGGTTCGCGCGCGGCGGCGACTTCCTGGACTCGGTGATGGAGATGATCCGCAAGGACGCTTCGGTGGAGGGCGCGTTCTACGTCTGCCCCGCCTACAACGAGATGATCCTCAACGGGCTGTCGATCGGCATCCATCACGTCGACCGCGAGCGCTACTTCTCGCTCTCCTCGATGCACGGGGTCAACGCGTACGAGGAGCACCTCGCGAACGTGCGCCGGGGAGCGGTGGCGTCGTGAACGTCCACAAGCTCGACGGGATGGTCCGCGGCTGGTTCGTCGGGGACTTCGAGCCCGCCGTCCACCGCACGTCGGAGGTCGAGGTCGCCGTGAAGTCCTACGTCGCGGGTGAGCGCGAGGAGCGTCACGTGCACAAGATCGCGACCGAGCTGACCGCCGTGGTCACGGGCCGCGTGCGGATGGACGGTGTCGAGCTCGGGCCCGGCGACATCGCCGAGCTGCGTCCGGGCGAGCCGAGCGACTTCCTTGCCCTGACCGACGCGACCGTCGTGGCCGTCAAGCTGCCGGCCGTCGCCGGCGACAAGTACCTCGTGGAGGACTGACCTTCGTGCTGACGATCGTGATTCCGATGGCCGGGCGCGGCAGCCGCTTCGCCGACGCCGGCTACGAGTTGCCCAAACCGCTGATCCCGATCCACGGCGTGCCGATGATCGAGGTCGTCGTGCGCAACCTCGCCCCGAGCGAGCCGGCGCGCTTCGTCTTCCTCTGCCAGGCCGAGCATCTGCGGACGTTCGCGTTCGAGGCGGACCTGCGCCAGGCCGCGCCCGGGTGCGAGATCGTGCCGGTCGACGGCATCACCGAAGGGGCCGCGTGCACGGTGCTGCTCGCCGAGGAAGTCATCGACCCCGACGACGTGCTGGTGATCGCCAACAGCGACCAGTGGGTCGATCGCACGATGGACGTCCACCTCGCCGCGCTGCGGCGTGACGACCTCGACGGGCTGATCATGACCATGACGGCCGACGACCCGAAGTGGTCGTTCGTGCGTCTGGGCGACGACGGCCGCGTCACCGAGGTCGTCGAGAAGGTGGTCATCTCCGACGAGGCCACCGTCGGCATCTACACCTTCGCCCGCGGCGGCGACTTCGTCCGCGCCGCGAAGGCGATGATCGCGGCCGACGAGCGCGTCAACGGCGAGTTCTACGTCGCTCCGGTCTACAACCAGCTGATCGCCGCGGGCGCGCGGATCGGGATCGACAACGTCGGCTCCGTCGGAGACGGCATGTACGGGCTCGGCATCCCCGCCGACTACGAGCAGTTCGTCTCGCTCCCGATCTCGCGGCGCGCCGCCGGTGCGGAGCAGGTGTCGTCGTGAGCAAGCGCAAGCTCTGGCTCGAGTTCGACTGGGACGCGCCGCAGGCCAGTCTCGACGCGCTCGCCGCCTACCTGCGGAGTATCCGCGACGGCGACCCCGTGGAGCTGGCGGTCACGGCCGGAGCGCTGACCGAGGCCGAGGCGGGCGAGCGCTTCGTCGCCCTCGCCCGCTCGACGCCGCGGATCGTCGAACGCTGGGCGTGGCTGCCGGACATCGTCATCTACACGGGCAGCGTGCCCGCCGACGTGCCGGAAAGCGACCGGCTGCTCGGGGCGGGCGCCTCGGCGCCGCACCGGCTGCGCGAGCAGTTCGCGCGCTACGTCGCGGTTACGCCGGTCCTCAACCAGGCGGCGTGGGCGCAGACGTTCGAGCCCGAGCCGGGGTTCCGGCACCTCGTCATCGACAACGCGTCCGACGACGGGACGGCGGACATCCTGGTCGAGCGCGGGGCCGACGTCGTGCGCGAGACCGAGCGGGTCGGGCGCGTCGACAACTGGGCCCGGGCGGCGAACGCGTTCCTCGAGCGCACCGACGCCGAGTGGATGAAGTGGGTGTTCGCGGGCGACGGGCTGCTGCCGGGCGCCGCCGGCATCCTGGACCGCGCGCTCGCTGCGCACGGGAACATCAAGCTGATCTCCTTCCAGTACGACTGGCGCCGGGCCGACGGCGTCGTCGTGCCGTTCTGCTCGTTGCCCGAGACGCGGGTCGTGCAGCCGGTCGAGTCAGCGGAGCGTTTCGCGGTCCAGGGCAACTGGCTCGGAGGGCCCGTCGGCCTGCTGGTGCATCGCGACGTCGTCGCGAACCTCGAGTTCGGCCACCACCCGTTCGTCTCCGACTGGCAGGCGTCGATGCAGATCGCCCTGCGCCACCCGGTCCTGTACGTCGCCGGCGAGCCGATCGGGTACTTCGATCAGGGCCGCGAGCGCTACCACAACCAGCACGACCGCGACGTCTACACGGTCGTCCAGGACGCGGCGATGCGCTATCAGGCGCTGATGCGGCTGGGCGAGCTGGCGCCGGAGCGCGACCTGACCGAGCTGCGCGAGCAACTCGACCAGCGCCTGCTCGGGATCATGGCCGAGCGCTCGAAGGCGTCCGCGCCTCCACCGCGCCAGCGCTCCGGCGGGAGCAAGAAGCGCACGCGGCGCTGAGGCTGAGCCCCGTCACGGCGGGGTAGCCTCCGTGTATGGCGGATCCCGAGACCAAAGAGCTCCAGCTCGAGCAGGTCCAGCGCGAGCTCGCCGAGCGCAAGCAGGCCGACGAGGCGGACTTGCCGCCCGAGGAGCGCACCCACGAGCGCCGTGCCGATAAGCACGAGTACCTGCGAGAGAAGCTGGCCGAGCGTGCGCGCTCGGAGGACGAAAACGGGTAGGCCCTGCCCGTGACCGAGCACGAACAGCAGGCCGACGAGTTGCAGGAGCTCTCCGAGCAGGTCGGCGACGACATTGCCGAGGCCCGCGAGGACTGGGAGCGCAAGAAGGCCGACGACAAGGTTCCGGGCGCGCAGGGCGCGCCGCGGGGCGAGTCCGGGTCTGAGCTCCCGCCCCCGGAGCCCGACGAGACCGACTAGACGGCTTTCAGGCCTTCGGCGGTGCCGGTGACGCCGGGCGCGCTCACGTGCCCGGCCTGGTCGGTGACGATGCCGATCCGGCGCGTGCCTGCGTGGTGGCGGGCGAGCAGCGCGGTCGCCGCGTCCGCGTGCGCCTCGGGAACGACGGCGACGAAGCCGCAGCCCATGTTGAAGACCGCCCACGCCTCGGCGTCGGAGACCGCCCCGCGCTCGCGCACGAGGTCGATGATCGGCGGGACGGGCAGCGGGTCGGTGATCGCGAAGCCCGCGGCCTCGTTGAGGCGCAGCAGGTTCAGCAGGCCGCCGCCGGTGATGTGGGCGAGGCCGTGCACCGGGATGCCGGAGCGGATCAGCTCGAGCGCCGCGCGGACGTAGATCACCGTCGGCGCGAGCAGCGCGTCGGCCAGCGTGCCGTCCTCGAAGGCGCCGTCGAGCGGGAGATCCTGCGTCGCGCGGCGGGCCAGCGAATAGGAGTTCGAGTGCAGGCCGCTGCTCGGGAGGCCGATCAGCGCGTCGCCCGGGGCGATCTTCGTGCCCGTGATCATCTGGTCCAGCGCGACCGTGCCGAAGCACGTCGCGGTCAGATCGAAGCCGTTGGGCGACGGGTGACCCTTGATCAGCTCGGGCAGGATCGCGACCTCGCCGCCGGGGATCTCCACGCCGGCCAGCTCGGCGCCGGCCTTCAGCCCGCGGCCGATCTGTTCCATCACCTCGGGGTTGGCCTGCTCGACCGCGAGGTAGTCCAGCAGCGCGATCGGCTCCGCCCCGACGCACACGACGTCATTGACGTTCATCGCCACGCAGTCGATGCCGACGGTGTCGTAGCGGCCGGTCTGCTCGGCCAGGATCAGCTTGGAGCCGACGCCGTCGGTGCCGACGGCGATGCCGAGGTTGGGCGCGATCTCCAGCACGGCCGCGTAGTGGCCGGAGGCGAGGACGGAGCGGCTGGCCTTGCCGGTGTCGATGGTCTTGAGGACGCCGACGAGCGCGGCGACCGCGCGATCCGCGGCGTGCTGGTCCACGCCGGACCGTGCGTACGCGTCAGTGCTCACGGCGCTCGACGGTAGCGCAAGGCGAGGATGCCGCCCGCGAGCGCCACCCGCTCCGCCGCGTACGGCCACAGTGGCCGCCGGCGCTCGAGGCCGAGGAGCTTGAGTGCCACGGCCGTGCCGGCGAACGCGGCGCCCGCGCCGGTGGCCACGAGCCGCAGGTCCGCGTCCCTGCGCCCCCGCCAGGCCTTGAGTGCGGTCGCGCCGGCGAGCACGGGCCCGGCGACGCCGAAGCTCAGCCGCGAGGCGCCGGCCCGGTCGTAGCCGAGCGCCCGCGCCGCGGCGAGCGTCGCTCCGGTCCGCGACACGCCGGGGAAGAGCGCGCAGGCCTGCGCCGCGCCGAGCGCGAGGCCGGGGGTGCCCCGGGAAAGTGTCGCTCCGCGAGAGTCAGACGTGGCACCCCCCGCGCGATCGGCGGTCGCCAGCGCCGCCGCGCCGAAGAGCAGCCCCGCCGCCAACCCGCGCGGCCCGCCCAGGCGCGCCTCGATCGGCTTCTCCAGTGCGTAGCCCACGATCACCGGCGGGGCCAGCGAGAGCACCAGCGTCCGCAGGTCCGGCCGCACCCGCCACAACGACGGCGAGAGCGCCAGCAACGCTCCCGCGTGCAGCGCGACCTCCAGCTCTTTGCGGCGTTCGTCGGGCCACGACGCCACCGACCAGCCCAGCAGTTGCGGGATCGCCGCGATGTGGGCGGAGGACGAGACCGGCAGAAGCTCGGTCGCGCCCTGGATCAGCCCGAGCGCGACGACTTGCAGCGACTCAGGCGGCATCGACGGCGGCGGGTTCCGACCCGCGCCGCCGGCGGTAGCGCACGAACAGCCACACCACGCAGACCGCGATCGCCACGACGACGACGTAATCGACGTAGTGCAGGTGCTCCTTCCAATCCTCCCAGCGGTCGCCGGCCTGCTGGCCGATGAACGCGATCAGGAAGACCCAGGGGATGCAGCCGAGGACCGTGAAGACCGTGAAGCGCAGGAACGGCATCCGCGCCACGCCCGCGGGGAGCGAGATGAACGTCCGCACGATCGGGAGCATGCGCGAGAAGAAGACGGTGGCGTCGCCGTAGCGCTCGAACCAGTCGTCGGCCTTGTGCAGGTGGTGCGGCTTGATGAACACCTTGCGGCCGTGCTTCTCGAGCAGGTCCACGCGGCCGAAGTAGCCGATCCCGTACGCGATCCAGGAACCGATCAGGTTCGCGACGACGCCGACGGTGACGACCGTCAGCAGCGAGTACTCGCCGTTGGCGACGTTGAAGCCGGCGAACAGCATCGTCCCCTCGGAGGGGATCGGCAGGCAGGCGCTCTCGCCGACCATGAGCAGGAAGACGCCGACGAGGCCCAGCTTGTCGATCACATCGACGGCGAACTGGACCAGCGGGTCCGTGATGGATCCGAAGAGCACGGCGCTTTACGGTAGCCGCGAAGTTACGGCTGTGGTTCGATTCGCGGCAAAGTCAGTGAAGAAATCCGCTGCTTTGCACGCTGCGGCGGGCGCCGGATATCCGTCTTGGGCCGCAGCATCTTGAGGATCATCACGGCCTGGTCGACGTTGGCGGCGACGGCCGGGCGGTGGGCCACGTCGTAGGCGGCGAGGCGCTGGGCGACGGACTGCGTCGCGCCCGCGACGATCAGCTCGCCCTTGCGCGCCCGCAGCGCCGCCGCGACGTCGACGAGCGCGCCGAGCACCGGGTCGGTGATGTCGAAGGCCTCGGCGAGATCGAGGATCAGCCAGCGCACGCCGCCGTCCAGCGCGGACTCCACTCGGCGCCGCAGCTCCCCGCTCTCGTTCAACGCCCCGGTCACCTCGATCTGGTGCACGACGTCGTCCAGCCGGTGCTCACGGAAGGCCAGCGAGCCTGGCTTGGCTACGGCACGCAAGGATTGAGAGGTGAACATGGGCTGGACCGGGAACGCGCGGCGCGGTACAGAAGATATTTCCCACGCCGCGAGCCCGTCAAGCCTGCAATTGACCGATCAACCGATGATCGACCCCGTGAACTTCTCGGTGCCGGCGGCGAGGGTGACGTCCGGACCGCCGTGGGAGCGCATGTAGGCGAGCATCTTGCGCAGATCGGAGACGCCGTTGGAGAGCACGACCGGCGCCAGCTGGAGCGTGCTCAGGACGCCGAACGCGCGGCCCTGGGCGTCCATGAAACCCGAGCCCGAGTCGCCCGGGATGCCGGGGGAGACGGTGTAGACGAGGTGCGTCCAGCCGCCGCCGGAGGCGCCGAGGCTCTTGCCGAGCTTGGGCGAGAGCACCGTGATGCCCTGGCGCAGCGACGAGTTGCCGTAGGTGTAGACGTCGTCGAGCTGCGCGGTCGTCTCGCCGAGCGCGGTCGGGCCGCCGAGGGTCGGGACCGATGGGTTGACCTTGGCGTAGTCGGCCGGGTCGAGCTTGATCAGCCCGATGTCGTTGTAGGCGCAGGTGTCGGCGTCGGTCTCGCCGGCGGCCTGCATCGCCGTCCACGAGTTGTAGACGAGCGTGCCGGGCTTGGACGCGCCCGTGACCTCGACCGGCGTCCCGTTGGGCAGGCTCTGGGTCGTGCAGCCGTCGGTGTCGGTCTGCCCGCCGGTGCCGGAGCAGTGGGCGGCCTGGCCGATGTACACCGCGCCGGACGCGTCGGTGTAGATGAAGTTCGCCGTGCACTGGGCGCCGGCGGTGTAGGTCATGACGCCCGGGTGCACGGCGGCCGTCGAGGCCGGGGCCCAGGCGGAGGCGGAGGACGCGGCCCCGAGCGATGCGGCGAGGACGAGTCCGATGAGAAGGGTCTTGCGCATATCCGCACGAACGACGACGCGCCGGAAAACTTGTCCTAAGTAGCCTGCTGCACCTTGCGCGTCTGGATCGACCTCACCAACTCGCCGCACGTCCTGGTCATGCGGCCGGTCATCGACGTGCTGCGCGCCCGCGGGGACGAGGTGCTGGTCACGGCGCGTGACTTCGCGCAGACGCTCGGCCTGCTCGAGCGCTTCCAGATCGACCACACCGCGATCGGCCACCACCGCGGCGGCCGGCTCTCGGCCAAGGGGCTCGGGCTCGCCCAGCGCTCGGGCGCGCTCACCCGCTGGGCGAGCGGCCGCAGGATCGACGTCGCGCTCGGCCACGGCTCCAACGACATCTCGGTCGCGGCCAAGCTGCTGCGGATCCCGAGCGCGACCGCCTTCGACTACGAGTTCGCCCGCGTGCAGCACACGATCAACGGCCACCTGGCGACCCGGGTGGTGCTGCCGGACGTCATCCCGCCGGAGCGGGTCGCGCGCTACGGCATGACGCCCGCCAAGCTGCGCCCGTACGAGGGGCTCAAGGAGGAGTACTACCTCGCGGACTTCGAGCCCGACGAGGCGGTCCTGCGCGAGCTCGGGCTCACGCGCGAGCGCCCGCTGGCCGTGGTGCGCACGCCCCCTGCCGTCTCGCTCTATCACCGCTTCGACGCGCCGGTGTTCACCGAGGTGCTGCACAAGCTCAAGGGCGAGCAGGTCGTCGTGCTCCCGCGCACGGACGAGCAGCGCGCCGAGCTCGCCCGCGAGGGCGGGTTCATCGTCCCCGAGCAGGCGATCGACGCGCAGTCGCTGATCGCGTTCGCCGACCTCGTCATCTCCGGCGGGGGAACGATGAACCGCGAGGCGGTCGCGCTCGGCACGCCGGTCTGGACGACGTTCGAGGGACAGCTCGGCGCGGTCGACGAGCGCCTGATCGCCGACGGCCGGATGCACCGGCTCATGAGCGCCGGCGACGTGGTGCTCGAACACCGCGATAACGGCGCAACGGCGCCGGAACGGGTCCGCCGCGACCCGGCAGTCTTCACGGATCTGTTCGTGAAGGCGCGTTAGGCGCGGGTCTTCGCGCCGCCGAGCCCAATACACTGCCCCGGATGCGCCGCCGGCTTCGCACTGCGGCCTTTCCGATCCATCGCCACGCGCTTCCGCAGCTGGCGCTGGACGCGGGGCTGGTCGCGCTCGCCTACTACCTGGCCTATCGGCTCAGGTTCGACGGTGGCATCCCGACCGTGTACATGGACCTGTTCTGGCGGACGATCGCGTTCGCCATCGTCGGGTCGCTGCTGTGTTTCATCGGCGTCGGCATGTACCGCCATTGGATGCGGTACTCGTCGCAGCGCGAGTACCTCAAGATCGCGCAGGGCGTGCTCCTCGCCGTCCTCGCGCTCATCGGGTATGTCGCGGTCGTCCAGCCGCAGCTGATCTCCACCGGCTCCGGGTTCGTCGCCCGCTCGATCCCGACCGGCGTCCTGACGCTCTTCGGGCTGCTGCTGGGCGCGATGCTGACCGGCACGCGCTTTCTCGTGCACCTCGCCTACGGGCAGGGCCTGAACAATCTCCGCACGCGGCGCGACGCCCGCTCGGTGCTGATCGTCGGCGCCGGCGACGGCGGCCACCAGTTGCTGCACGAGCTGCGCAAGAGTCCCGAGCTCGGTTACCGCCCGGTCGGGTTCATCGACGACGACCCGAAGAAGAAGGGCATGGTGCTCGGCACCACCGACGACCTGGCGGAGGTGCTCGAGGACGTCGAGCCCGACGAGGTCCTGATCGCGATCCCGTCCGCCCCCGGCGCCCTGCGCGCCAAGGTCGTCAGCGCTTGCCGCGCGCGGAACATCACCGTGCGCACCATGCCCACGGTCTTCGAGCTGCTGCAGACGGGCGGAGCGCTCGCCCGGCAGCTGCGCGAGGTGCGCATCGAGGACGTCCTGGGCCGCGATCCCGTGCGGATGGAGATCGAGTCCGTCGGCGGCTATCTCACCGGCTCGAGCGTGCTCGTCACCGGCGCGGGCGGGTCGATCGGCTCCGAGCTCTGCCGCCAGATCGCGCGGGTCAATCCCAGCGTCCTCGTCCTGGTCGACAACGGCGAGGCGAACCTCTTCGAGATCGAGCGCGAGCTCGTCGGTGAGCGCCACATCGGCTTCACGAAGGCCGTGATGGCCGACGTGCGCGACGAGGAGCGGATGCGCGAGGTCTTCGCCGACTTCCGTCCCGAGGTCGTGTTCCACGCCGCCGCGTACAAGCACGTGGGGCTGATGGAGGACAACCCGATCGAGGCGGTGCGCAACAACGCGCTGGCCACCCGGGCGCTCACCGCGGTCGCGGGCGACTACGGCGTCCGGGCGTTCGTCCTCGTCTCGACCGACAAGGCGGTCGCCCCGGCGACGGTCATGGGCGCGTCCAAGGCGCTGGCCGAGTGGGCGGTCGAGGCCGCCGACTCGAGCTATGAGAAGACGGCGTTCTGTGCCGTGCGCTTCGGCAACGTGCTCGGTTCCTCGGGCTCGGTCGTCCCGATCTTCCGCCGCCAGATCCAGCAGGGCGGCCCGGTCACGGTGACCGACCCGCAGATGACGCGCTTCTTCATGACGATCCCTGAAGCGGTTCAGCTCGTGATCCGCTCCGGCTCGCTCGCCCAGGGCGGCGAGGTCTACGCGCTCGAGATGGGCGACCCCGTCCGCATCATGGATCTGGCCCAGGACATGATCAGCTTCTCGGGCTTGGAGCCCGGGCGCGACATCGCGATCGAGATCGTCGGCAGGCGTCACGGCGAGAAGCTCCACGAGGAGCTCTTCAACGCCTACGAGCGGCCTGAGACGACGGCGGCGAAGAAGATCCTGCGCGCCGCGCGGCCGGCCGTCGACCCGGCGTGGGTGGACTATGTCTTCGACAAGATCGGGATGCTCGTCGGCGAGGGCGACGCGGTCAGCCTGGCGGCCGCCGTCGAAGAGCTTGCAGGGGGTCGCCGGGCAGTTGTCGAAGCTTCCGCGGAGTCCCCGGCTCATCCGGCCTCCTAGACTGTTCTGCTCGGCTCCATGGTGCTGATCGCGTTCTCGCTCCAGGACCAGGTTGAGAAGTACGGTGCCTACGTCGGCATCGGCGCCTTCTTCGGCCTGGCCATTCTCTCCTTGCTCTACTTCGCCCAGGCGCGCGAAGTCAAACGCCTGCGCGAATGGGCGGGCCGTGCGCCCGAGCGCGCGGCCGAGCTCGAGATGGCCGTCGCCGAGCATGCGCAGGAGGTCCGGCGCGCGCCCGTGACGCCCGTCCCGCGGCCGCAGCCCGTCGCCCAGCCGCTCTCGCAGTCGGTCGCGGTGGCCGCGACCAATGGCGCGGTCAAGCTCAAGCCTGAAGAGGTCGCGGCGCTCGCGTTCGCGCGCTCCGCCGGCGTCCACGAGCCGCACGAGCCGAAGGCGCATCCGGTCGCCGCCGTCGCCGCCCCGCCCACGGAGGTCGCCGCTGCCGGCGCCGCCGTCGCCGCGGGCGAGCCTGCCGCCGCGCAGGCCCTCAACGGCGGTGGCAACGGCTCGCGCGCCGTGCCCGCACCGGCGACGCCCGCCGCGCGCCGCGCCGACGTTCCGCCTCCTCCGCCACTTCCGCCGCGTCGCGCCGCCGTCCAGGGCCGCCGCCCGACCCCGCCGCCCCCGCGCCGTGAGGGGTCGAGCATGGTCGCGGTCATCGTCGTCGCGATCATCGGCGTGATCGTCGTCGGCGGCACCCTCTTCTTCGTCCTGCGCAGCGGTGGCGGCGACGATAACCAGGCGCCCGCGACGGGCAAGGTCATCGCGACCGCGACGCCCGAGGCCAAGGCGACCAGGACGCCTACGCAGACGGCCGCGCCGACGAAGGCGACCGCGTTGATCGCCGTGTACAACGGCACCTCGCAGGACGGCCTGGCGGGGACGATCCGCGACCAGCTGCGCACGGACGGCTACCCCGACAACCACCTCGGCGCGGATACCGCCCCGCCCGAGCAGCAGCGCACCACTTCGGTCGTGATGTACCGCCGCGGCGCCAAGACCGCCGCACAAGGCGTGGCGGAGTCGCTCGGCATCAACGCCGTGCAGCAGCTCGACCAGGCCACCCAGACGTTGATCGCGAACGCGCCGAAGAAGTGGAACGTGGTCGTCATCGTCGGCAGCGACAAGACGAATTAACCCCGTGAGGGCGTCGTGACGCTCGTCGCCAGGGTCACCTTCCTGGTGCTCGTCGGCGCCTCGTTCTCTGCCTTCTTCGTGGCGCAGCGGCTCAAGAGCACGCCTCCGTACATCGAGGCCGCCTCGGTCGATCGCTACTTCTCGCCCAACGGCGACGGACAGCGCGACGTCAACCAGTTCTCGATCACGCTGCGCGTGGCCGATGACGCCACGGTCGACGTGGTCAATCTCGACGGCGACCGCGTCAAGCGGCTGGCCGAGAACGTCGCGGTGCAGCGCTATCGCCCGCTGCGCCTGAAGTGGGACGGCACCGACGACGCCGGCGGGCGCGTGCCCGACGGGCGCTACCGGCTGCGGGTGGCGATGCGCAACGAGGGGCGCTCGGCGACGATCCAGAAGACGATGACGGTCGACACCAAGGCGCCGGACCCCGTGGCCTGCATCGGGTTCAAGTGCTCGGACACGAAGCACATGGGCAACGTCATCTCGCAGGGCGACCGGCGGGTGCTGATCTACGTCCGCGGTGTGTCGCGCTTCCCGACGCGCTTCTCGCTCTACCGCACGGACGAGGGCAAGCCGCGCAAGATCGCCGACCTGCCGCCGCTCAAGGGCGGGTTCAACCGCAAGGTCTGGGACGGGCTGGTCGACGGCAAGCCGCTGCCCCCGGGGACCTATCTGGTGCAGGTGCGCGTGCGCGACACGGCGCGCAACGTCGGCGTCTCGCCCGCCGAGTTCGCGGTGGGCGCGATCCGCGGCCGCCCGGGCATCACCGTGCGCGGGTTGGCCGCCCAGCCGCCGCTGCGGCCCGTGACCGAAGGGCAGCGGGTCGAGGTCCACGTCGACGCGCGCGGCGCCGCCTATCGCTGGCGTGTGCGCCGCGTAGGCGACTCGGCGGTCCGCAAGCGCGGCACCGAGACCGCGCCGGTGCTCGCGTTCCGCGCACCCAAGGGTCCGTCGGGCGTGTACCTGCTCGAGCTGCGCGCCGGGCGCTGGCACACGACCGTGCCGTTCCTGGTCCAGGCCGAGAAGCGTTCGAGCGTGCTCGTGGTCGTCCCCGCGGTGTCGTGGCTGGGCACCGACAAGGTCGACGACCGGCCGTTCGACGGGCTCCCGAACACGCTGACCGACGGCGGCACCGTTCGCTGGCCGCGGGCGTTCGTGGGCGACGACGGCCTCCCGGCCGGCTTCGCGACGCAGATCGCGCCGCTGCTCGTCTTCCTCGATCGCCAGCGGATCCGCTACGACCTCACGAGTGACCTGGACCTCGACCTCACGCGCAATCCCCGCGCTTCCGACCGCCCGGGCGTGCTGTTCGCGGGCAGCGAGCGCTGGATCACGCGGACCCTGGCGAAGCGCTTGCGCCGCTACGTGACCGACGGCGGCCACGTCGCGCTCTTCGGCGGCGACACGATGCTCCGCGGCGTGCGGCTGCGGGTGTTCGACGCCGAGGACTCCGGGACGCTGTCGCGGGCCACGCAGCCGACGTCGACGGATCCCTTCGGCGCGCGGATCGGCAAGACGCGCACGCTCGCGGCGCCGGCGACGCTCTCGCAGTTCGACGGCTCGACGGAGTACGGGCTGATGGAGGGCGCGAACGACCTGCCGGGGTTCAAGGTGCTGCAGGAGTCGACGCTGGTGGACGGCAAGGCCGACCTCGCGTCCGTCGGGCAGCCGCTGACGCCGGAGGAAGAGGCCGCGTCGGTGTCCTCGGGCAAGGACCCGCGAGAGATCCGCCCCGCCCTGGCTGCGACCCAGCTCGGCAAGGGCGTCGTCATCCGCGTCGGCCTGCCGGAGTGGACATCCAAGCTCGCTGACAGCAATGTCTCACAGGTGACGCGCAACATCATCGACATCCTGCGCGGCGTGCAACCACGGATCCGGTCGACCAAATGAGCGATACGGCAGCCTTCAGCGACGGGGTGCTCGTCGGCGGCATGGTGCTCGCGGCCACGTGCGCGGCGGGTGCCGTGGTCGCACGGACGGTGCGCGGGCGCGCGTGGGCGATGCTCGGCGCGCTCGTCCTGACGCCGGTCCTGCTGCTCTCGGAGATCTGGAACTCGCCGCAGCTTGAGTCCGTGCGCAACCGTGGCGCGCTGGCGCTGGTGGCGGCGTGCGTGGGGTTGGCGTGCATGGGCGCGTTGGCGTGGTTGTTCGCCCGTCGCCCGGGGGTGCTGGGCGTGGCGGCGCTGGCGGCCTTGCCGTTCCGCGTGCCCGTGCAGTCGGGTGGGTCGACGTCGAACCTCCTGGTGCCGCTCTACGTCGTGATCGGGGCGGGCGCGGTGGCGTGGCTCGTACCGCGGCTCGGGACCCGGCGGGCGGGTGAGGTGCCGGCGGAGCGGGCCGGAGCGCTGGAGTGGGTGCTGGTCGGCGGCATCGTGCTCTACGCGTTGCAGAGCGTCTACGCGGACGACTCGGCCAAGGCGCTCGAGCAGGTGGTGTTCTTCTACGTGCCGTTCATGCTGCTCTTCGCGCTCCTGCGCGGGCTGCCGTGGACGCCGCAGCAACTGGCCTGGGGCGGGGGCGCGCTCGTGGCGCTCGCGCTGATCTTCACCGCGATCGGCTTCTGGGAGTTCCAGACGCGCAGCCTGCTGCTGAACCCGAAGGTCATCGCCTCCAACCAGGTGGAGGAGTACTTCCGCGTCAACTCGCTGTTCTTCGATCCGAACATCTACGGGCGCTTCCTCGCGTTGGTGATGATCGGGTTGGCGTCGGTGCTGATCTGGGCCAAGCGGGCGCGGTCGATCTGGTTGACGATCGTGGCGCTCGTCATCCTGTGGGGCGGGCTGATCACGACGCTCTCGCAGTCGAGCTTCGCGGCACTGTTGCTGGGCCTCACGGTGCTGGCCTGGCTGCGCTGGGGTGGTCGTGTCGTGGCGGCGCCGGTGGCGGTGGCGGTCGTGGCGGGCGCCGTCATCGTCTTCGCGTTCCCGCACGCGCTGCGGCTGGACCTCGGCGACTCGGGGTCCGTCGACAAGGCGACCTCCGGGCGCTTTGACCTGATGCGCGGCGGCATCGACCTCGCCCGCGAGAAGCCGCTCCTCGGTTGGGGCTCGGGGTCGTTCGCCGCCGAGTACCGCGGTCACGAGAAGAGCTCCGGCCGCGAGGCGGTCGCCGCGTCGCACACGATCCCGATCACGGTCGCGGCTGAGCAGGGGATCGTCGGCTTCCTCGCCTACGTGGCGCTGTTGGCGCTCGCGTTCGTCCGGCTGCTGCGGGGCGCGCGGGGGTCGCCCGTCCGAGCGGCGATCGCCGCCGGCTTCGCCGCGCTGGTGTTGCACACGTGGCTCTACGCCGCGTTCCTCGAGGATCCGGTGACGTGGACACTGCTCGCCCTCGGCACCGCCCTCGCGTTCCCGCCCGGTGAGCGAGGCGAGGCGGACGAGGACGTCGCGGCGGCCCTCAACGGCCACCGACGCGAGCCGGCGGTCGTGGCGCGCTCGCTCCAGTGACCGGCAGCCGCTTCGCGCGGCCGGTCGAGTACGCGGCGGCGGCGCTGGCAGTGGGCGTCGCGGTGCTCGTGTGGGCGATCACGCGCACCTATCCCAACTACGACTCCTACTACCACCTGGTGTGGGGGCGGCAGTTGCTGCACGGGATGGAGCCGACCTTCACCGCGTACGCCGCGCCGACGCAGCACCCGCTCTACGTGGCGCTCGGCGCCGTGCTGGGCTTGGTCTTCGGCGAGAGCGCGGATCGCGCCCTGGTGCTCGTGTGCCTGCTCTCGCACGCGGCGCTGGTCTTCGGGACCTACCGGCTCGGCGCGGCGGTCTTCGGGCGCTGGAGCGGGCTCGTCGCGGCGCTCTTCGTCGCCGCGAGCGCGTCGTTCCTGCTCTACGCGGCGCGCGGGTACGTCGACGCGCCGTTCCTCGCCCTGGTCGTCTGGGCGGGTGTGCTGGCGGCGACTGACCGCTCGCCGTGGGTCCTGCTGGTCCTTGCGGGCCTGCTGCGGCCCGAGGCGTGGGTGCTGGCGGGTCTGGCCTGGCTCTGGTACGTGCGGGGGTCAGAGCGGCGCGTGTGGATCACGGTGGCCGTGGTGTTCGCGCCTGTGGTCTGGGCGCTGTCGGATTGGATCGTCACCGGCGACCCGCTGCACTCCCTGCACGCGACCTCCGACCTCGCCGACGACCTCGGGCGCGTGCGCGGGTTGCAGCACGTCCCCGGCTCGTTCGTCTCGTTCGTCGGCGCGACGGTCCGGCCGCCGGTCGCGGCGCTGGCGCCGATCGGCTTCGTGCTGGCGTGGCGGATCATGGGGTGGGAGCGCATGCGGGTGCCGCTGGCGCTGTTCGCGGCGGGCGTGATCACGTTCGTCGGCACCGGTGCCCTGGGCCTCTCGATCCTCCCGCGCTACCTGACCGTCCCGTCGGTCGCGCTGTGCCTGTTCGCGGGCTACGCGCTCGTGGGGTTCACGGCTTTGGCGCACGATCATCCTTGGCGGCTGTGGTGGGCGCGCGGGTCGGCCGCGGCGACGGTCGTGGGCGCGATCGGCCTGCTCATCCTCGCGCCGTCGCTGTCGAACGTGCGCGAGGAGCTGCGCTTCATCCGCGCGACCCACGACTCCCTGATCGCCACGCTCGACGACCCGCAGGTGCGGGCGGGGCTGCGCTGCGGGCCGCTGACGTTCCCGACCTACCGCTTGGTGCCGGACTCGAAGTGGCATCTTCCGGACGCCGTCGTCGGGGCACGATCCGCGCAGCGCCGGTCGTCGGGCGTGGAGGTCTTCGCGCTGGGCCAGAAGGCGTTGATGCGGTACGGGTTCGCGGCGGGGACGTCGCCGTCGGTGAACCTGCCGAGTCCCGGGTTCTCGCCGGTGGCGCGGCACGGTCTGTTGGCTGCGTATCGGCGGTGTTGACGAAAGTCAACTGCGCCGGGTGGGGGAGGGGGGAGTGGCGCACCCTCCGGGTCTGACTCGCCGTGAGTCCGGGTCGCGGCACGGCTCTGTTGGGTCGAAGTGTGGTGCTGGGATACCGACAGTTACGGGCGTGGGCTGGTCAGTGTGTCCCGCACTCGCGGTTGTCCCGGTCGCCGTGGTTGACCGTGCGCGTTTGAGGGACAGATCGCGGGTTTCGATCAGGTTCGCACTGGTCGAGTTGGCGCGCTGGTAGGGGTGACGAACAATTGAGTCCTCACAGGACGCATTTGTTCATCACCCCCTCGCGCATGACTTCTTTGCTCGCCGTAACCGATCACCGGAAGGCCCGGCGCGGACGGGGGTGTCAGCACCACGCCCGTAACTGTCGGTGTCCCGGCGCGGCGTCTCAGCGTGGGCAGGCGGACAAGGTGTGGTGCACGGGAGTCAGACCCGAAGGGCGCGCCACTTCCCCCTCCCCCACCCGGCGCAGTTGACTTTCACCCACTCACACCCGCTCAGACCCCAACCGCCCACTCTCGATCCCCAGCGCCTCCATCCGCTCCCACAGCGGCTTGTTCTGCGTATGCGCCGACTGGGCAAACGCCCACTCGCGCAACTCCAGGTCAGGCGCCGTGCGCACCCCCGCGCACGCCCGCAAAGCGACCACCCACTCGTCGACGGACGACGCGATCGTCACCGCCCGCTCCCACGTCCGCACCCCCGCCAGGTCGGGCGAGATCGTCCGCCGCCCGAGTCGCGCGTACTTGAGGATCCGGTACGGCAGGGCGGTGTCGTTGAACTCGGAGCGCTCGAACGGCACGATCCCCACGTCCGCCAGCAGGATCAGGCGCGCGGCCTCCTCGTCGGATCGCCGGCCGAGCCAGACGAGGTTCGGCGCTCGGCGGCACGCTTGGAAGTCGGGGTCGCGGCCGGACTCGTCCTCGTGCCACTCGCCGATCAGCAGCAGGACGAGCTCGGGCATCGCCTCGGAGATCTCGCGCAGCAGCTTCCAGTCGGTGCGGTGGCCGAGGTGCCCGAGCGACACGGCGACCACCGCCGAGCCCGGCGCGGGTGCTGGAAAGGAGTCGGCGGCGAGCGGGACGAGCAGCGGCGTCCCGCCCTCCTCGCGGGCGAGGTCGCCCAGAGCCTCGGACACTACGACCGTCACGGCCGCCCGCAGCGACGCGGCCAGGTGCAGTTCCTCCAGCCGCGCCCGCTGGCGCGGGGAGGCGTCGTAGGCGACCTCGTAGCGGTCCCAGCGCCAGTACCAGAGCTCGGCGTCGGGATGCATGGCGATCAGGCCGCGGGCGAGCGGGTACTGGAGCGGGTGGAAGATGACGATCGCGCGCGGCACGCCCGGGAGGCGCAGCCGCCGGGCCTGGGTCGCGGCGAGCCCGTCGGCGACTGACGCGGGCAGCCGCAAGTAGGCGCCGTAAGGCACGCGGGCGGGCTCGACGGCGACCACGCCCGGGGCGTCGAGCAGGTCCTGCGCCTGGTCGCGCAGGATGAAGTGCTCGAGCTGGCGGGGGAGCAGCAGGACGCAGATCAGCGGCGGCTCTTCGCCGGTCGCGCGCGCGGCCCGCTCGGCGATTCCGCCGAGCGTGTAGGGCGTGCTGCCGGCACGCCATCCGAAGCCGCCAGCGGGGTCGGTCATGCCTTGACGCTAGCGTCTTGCAGCGCGATGACGAGCTATCTGCGACGGCTGCTGCGCGCCGGGGCGGCGTACCAGCTCGCCGACGCGGTCTCGAAGGTGGTCGCGCTCGCGCTGCTGCCGATCTATACGCACCACCTCACGCCCGCCGATTACGGCACCGCGGAGCTGATGCTGACGACGATCATCCTCGTCAGCATCATCCTGCGCCTGGGGCTCGGGGAGGCGCTGGTGCGCTTCCACTTCCTCGACACGGATCCGGAGCGGCGCCGCAAGCTCGCGCGAACCGCCACCGGCTCGCTGTTCATCGCGACCACCCTCGCGGCGATCGCGATCAGCCTGCTCGCGGACCCGATCAGCCACGCGCTGCTCGACACCGACCAGCCCGGCGTGATCCGCGCCGCGGCGCTCGGCCTGTGGGCGTTCACGAACCTCGAGCTCGCGTACGCGCTGCTGAGGGTGGAGGAGAACGCGCGGGCGTTCGCGACCGCCTCGCTGATCAACGTGGCGCTGACCGTCCTGCTCACGATCTACCTCGTGGTCATCCGCGACGAAGGCGCGGTCGGCCTCCTGCTCGGCAACTACGTCGCCAGCGCCGTCGTCGTGATCGGCCTGTGGTGGACGCAGCGCGACGCCTTCGGCTTCCGGCCGGGCGGAATCGATCGCGCCCAGCTCGGCCCGATGCTGCGCTTCGGGCTCCCGACCGTTCCCGCGGAGGTCTCGGTCTTCGCGCTGTTCTTCATCGACCGCTTCTGGCTGTTCCGCTTCGAGGACGCCGCCGAGGCGGGTCTGTACTCGATCTCGGTCAAGCTCGCCGGCATCGTCGTTTTCACGGTCAGGGCGTTCCAGTACGCCTGGCCCCCACTCGCCTACAGCATCGAGGACGACGCCGAGGCGAGCCGCGTCTACGCCCGCATCACCACCTACTACGTGCTCTTCACGGGCGTCGTCGTCGCGGGTCTCGTCCTTCTCGGCCGCTGGCTCGTGCGCGTCTTCGCCGCTCCCGAGTACTTCCAGGCGCATGAGGCTCTGCCCTGGGTGAGCCTCGGCTGGGCGCTCTATGGCCTGTTCCTGGTCCTCGTGGCGATGGCCGGGCGCGCGCAGGTCACGGTCCGCAACGCGCCCGCGGCCCTCGTCGGGCTGATCGTGAACGTCGCGCTGCTCGCCCTGCTGGTCCCGCCGCTGGGCATCGCCGGCGCCGGCATCGCCCTCGCCGGTGCCTACGTGGTGATGCTCGTCGTGATGTGGGCGCTGATCCGGAACCTGTTCCCGGTCGCGTTCGAGTGGGGACGGCTGGCGCGCTTCACGCTCGTCGCGGGTGGGATCGCGGTCGCGGGGGAACTGCTGCTGCCCACGAGCGGCGCCGTCGGCTTCATCACCCGCGCGCTCGCGCTCGCCGCCATCCCACCCGTCCTCTACGCCGCCCGCTTCTTCCGCCCGGGCGAACTGCTGGCCGCCCGCAAGCTCGTGCTCAGGGCCCGGGCTTCAGTTGCCGGTTGAACTCCTCCGCGCCCTCGGCGAGGCCCTCGCCGCGATTCGGGCGCAGCGTCGCCGTGACGTGCTTGGCGTAGCGCTTGGGGTCGTGCCCCGGGAGGACCAGCGCACCCGCCGCCCGCAGCGCGTACGCGTAGGCCGTGAGGTAGCGCACCAGCGCCGCCGACACCGCGGAGTGGTGCTTGCGCATGTAGCGGTCGCGGTTGCGCGAGAACTCGACGATCCGGCGCGTCGGGACGTTGCCGGTCGAGAGCTGCTCGTGATGCACGGCCCTCGCGCTCGGCACGTAGAGCGTGTGCCAGCCGGCGCCGGCCAGCCGCCGGCAGAAGTCGACCTCGTCGGAGTACACGAAGAACTGCGGGTCGAAGTAGCCGATCTGGACCGCGGCCTCGCGGCGGACGAGCATCGCCGCCGACTGCACCCAGTCGACCGACCGCACGTCCTCGCCCGTGCTCTGCACCACGAACGCCTTGTGCAGGAACATCGCCGTCATCAGCGCGCTGCCCGGGGAGGGAAAGCGCCAGGCCGAGGGTTGCTGCTCGCCGTCGGGGCGAACGAGCATCGCCCCCGCCGCTCCGGCACGCTCGTCGGAGGCGAGCGCGGCGTGCAGCGCGACCGTCGCGCCCGGTTCGAGCTCGGAGTCCTCGTTGAGCAGCAGGCAGAACCGCCCTCGGGCGCGCCGCAGGAGCTCTGAGTCGTTGACGCCTTTGCCTCGGCGCTCGGTGAGCGCGATCACCTCCGTGGTGACCGGGTGCTGGCGCGCCACGTCCGCCGAGCCGTCCCGTGAGGCGTTGTCGAGCACCAGGACCTCGGTTTCGAAGTCGACCGTCGCGCGTTCGCGCGCGATCGCGTCGAGGCAGTAGCGCAGGAGGCCACGCTGCTCGGTATTGACGACGCAGAAGCTGATCTCGACGGACAAGGCGGTTTGCATCTTGCCGTACGGGGCCCCTGTTGACATGCGGACGTTCTCATGTTGACGGGTTCGTAGTCTGGAACCCGTGCGCGTCCACCTGGTCGATCCGGCGGCCTTCACGCCGCCCTACGACCGGGCCCTCGCGTCGGCGCTCGCCCGCGCAGGTGCCGAGGTCGAGCTGATCACGAGCCGCTTCGGCTACGGCGACGTGCCGGAGGCCGAAGGCGTGACCGTGCGCGAGGCGTTCTACCGCTGGGCGCCGCCCGCCGGCCGCCGCTACGCCCGGCTGGCGCAGCACGTGCCGGACATGCTCCGCTACCGGCGCAGCGCGGCACGCGCCGACGTCGTGCACTTCCAGTGGCTGCCCGTGCAGGCGCTCGACGCCCACCTGCTCCCCCGCAGGCGCCCGCGCGTGCTCACCGCCCACGACGTCCTCCCGCGCGAGCCCAAGCCGAGCCAGCTGAGCGGGCAGCGCAGGCTCTATGAGCGGATGGACGCGATCGTCGTGCACTCCGAACACGGCGCCGCGCGGCTGCGCGACGAGCTGCGGCTCGACCCGGGGAAGGTCCACGTGATCCCGCACGGCGTGCTCGACAACCTCGCGCGCACCGCGCCCGAGCCGCTGTTCGCCAAGACCAAGCCGGTGGTGCTCTTCTTCGGCCTGATCCGGCCCTACAAGGGCCTCGACGTGCTGCTGGAGGCGTGGCGGGAGGCGGCGCCGGACGCCGAGCTGTGGGTGGTGGGCATGCCGCGCATGGATGCCTCGTTCATCCACGGCCCCAACGTGCGCACCGCGCTGCGCTTCGTCTCAGGGGCGGAGCTGGCGGGTGCGTTCGAGGCCGCGGACCTCGTCGTGCTCCCGTACCGCGAGATCGACCAGTCCGGCGTGCTGTTCACCGCGCTGGCCTTCGGCAAGCCGCTGCTGCTGACGTCCGTCGGCGGGTTCCCGGAGATCGACGGCGCCGAGCTCGTCCCGCCGGGCGATTCGCACGCCCTCGCCGCCGCGCTCACCGCGCTGCTGGCGGATCCGTCGAAGCTCGACCGCATGGCCGCGGCGTCACGCGCGGCGGCCGACGGCCCGCTGGGCTGGGACGCCATCGCCCAGCGCACGCTGGAGCTCTACGCGGGGCTCCAGGCGTAGACCGCGTGGGTCGGCTCGGCAGATTCCGTCTGGCGCGGGGCGGGGCGCCGCTCGCCGGTGTCGAGGAACCCGGTGCTCTCGGCCACCCGCTGCGAGCCGATGTTCTCGATGTCGATCAGCAGCTCGATCAGCTCGAGCCCGAGCTCGGCGGCCGACCAGTCGCGCAGGAGCGTGACCGCGGCTGACGCGACGCCCTTGCCGCGCGCGTCGCGGGCGACCCAGTAGCCGAGCTCGCCGTAGCCGGGCGCCCGGTCGAGCTCCATCACGCTGATGTTGCCCAGCAGGGCGCCGTCCTGGCCGATCGCCAGGAACGCGTGCGACTTCCCGGCCTCGCGCTCGGCGACGACCCGCGCGAGGTAGGCGTCGGCGTGCTCGCGCAGGTAGGGCTTGGGGACGCCGGTCCAGCGCTGGATCTCGGGGTCCTGGCAGGCGACGAAGAGCGCCTCCGCGTCGTCGTCGCGGGGCGGGCGGAGGGTGATCACGCCGTCGGTCAGCACAGCGGGGATTGTGCCGCACCTGCCACCATGCTCGCCGCCTTGCGCGCACTGTTCTGGATCTCCGCCGGATTGATCGCCTGGACGCAGGTGCTCTACGCACCCGCCTTGGCGCTGCTGCGCCGCCTGAAGGGCTCGCCGCCGGTCGCGCCGACCGGCGAGTTCGAACCCTCGGTCTCGCTGGTGGTCGCGGCCTACAACGAGGAGTCGGTGATCGCGGCGAAGGTCGCCAACGCGCTCGCGCTGTACTGGCCGCGAGAGCGGCTCGAGGTGATCGTCGCCGTCGACGGGGCGAGCGACGCGACCGCCGCGCGCGCCCGCGCGGCCGGCGCGGACCTCGTGCTCGAGCTCCCCCGGGGCGGCAAGATCCGCGCGCAGGACGCCGCGGTGCGCGCGGCGCGCGGGGAGGTCGTCGCGTTCGGCGACGCCAACGCGCTGTGGGCGCCGGACGCCCTCACGCAGCTGGTCAAGCCGTTCGCGGACGCGGACGTCGGCTACGTCTGCGGCCAGGTGACATTCACCAACGAGGCCGGGACCAACCAGGAGGGCCTGTACTGGCGCTACGAGATGTTCCTGCGCGCGCAGGAGTCCGCGCTGGCGTCGGTCACGGGGGGCAACGGCGCGATCTACGCGGTGCGCAAGGAGGCCTACGTCGAGGTCGACCCGATCATGGGCCACGACCTCTCGTTCCCCTTCCGGATGGTCAAGAACGGCTGGCGGGCGGTCTACCAGCCGGCGGCGCGCGCGGAGGAGAAGATGGTCCCGTCGATCGAGGGCGAGTGGGCGCGCAAGCGCCGCATGATGTCCCACGGCTGGCCGATCGTGATCAAGGGCGGCCTCGCCGACCCGCGCGGCTACTCGCCGCTCTACGCGCTGATGATCGTCAGCCACCGCCTGCTGCGCTACGGCACGCCGTTCCTGCACCTCCTCACGGGCCTCGCGACGCTCGCCCTGCTGCGCTCAGGGCGCATCTACCGGCTCGCGGCGGCGGCCCAGGCGGCGCTGGTGCTCGCCGCCTTCTCCGGAGTGAAGGCGAAGCCGACGCTGGTCGCCCGCTACTACGTGCTCACGACCGCGGCGCTCGCCGCCGGCCTGTACGACTGGCTGCGCCACGGCACGCCCGCCGGGTGGGACGCGCCGGAGGGCACGCGGTGACGGTCGCGCCATACCTGTACTCGCGCCGCAAGCGCGCGCTCGACGTGGCGCTCTCGGGTGGAGCGCTGCTCGTCGCCGCGCCGGTCATCGCGCTCGCCGCGGCGGCGGTGAGGCTCGAGTCCCACGGCCACCCGATCTACCGCCAGCCGCGGGTGGGCAAGGACGGACACGACTTCGAGGTCATCAAGCTGCGGACGATGGTCTCCGGCGCCGAGCACATCGGCGCGGGGATGGCGGTCGACGAGGGCGACGCGCGCATCACCCGCGTGGGCGCGCTGCTGCGCCGGACGTCGATCGACGAGCTGCCGAACCTGGTCAACGTGCTCCGCGGCGAGATGTCGCTGATCGGGCCGCGCCCGACGCTGCGCAAGCAGGTCGACGCCTACACCGACCGGCAGCGCCGGCGGCTCGCGGTGCGCCCTGGCCTCGGCGGCTGGGCGCAGGTCAACGGCCGCGCGTCACTGCCCTGGCCCGAACGGATCGAGCTGGACATCTGGTACCTCGAGCACGCGTCGCTGCGGCTCGACCTGCGGATCCTCTACCTCTCGGCCCGCATGGCGCTCACCGGTCACGGCCTCTATCGAGGCGAGACCGGTGGCTGGCGCCAGTAGTCCCTACGGCACGACCTCGGGACCCTTGTCGATGTAGGTCTCGCGGAAGGTCCGCAGCGCGTCGAAGACCTTGGGGTTCATGGTCTTGCAGCCGAGCTGGTGATCCCACGCGGTGGCCGCGACCGCGAACGGCATCTTGGTGCCGTTCTGGAAGAGCAGCATGTGGTAGCCGTCCTCGTTCTCCTTGAAGAACGTCTCGAGCTGGGCCACGGTCGTGGCCGGCGTGCCGGGCGCGTACTGGACGTCGATCCGGCCGTGCTCGAGCGTGTGCACGAGCTTGCCGAGCTCCGGCGTGTCACCCGGGTTGTAGATCCCGTCCTGGTACCACTCGGGGAAGTGGTTGCCCGACGTCGGCGGGTTCTGCTTGTAGTCCGACGGCTTGAATTCCTTCTCGATGTGCCCGGCGCCCTCGTTGGGGGCGTCCTTGAGCGTGCAGCCGGCGGCCGCGGCGGCCTTCTTGATGTCGGAGATCTGCTGCGCCGGGATCGCCGCGGAGCCCTTGGGCACGCTGGCGGCGGGATCGTCGCTGCTGCTGTTGCCGACCACGAAGACGAGGACGAGCACGACCGCGATCACGGCGACGGAGCCGAGCACCCCGCCGAATACGAGCTGCATCCGCTTGCGTCGGGCGGCGCCTGCCTGTTCGGCGGCTTCGCGTTCCTGGCGCTCGCGCTTGCGGCGCTCCTTCTCCTCTTGGCGACTCGACATCCGGTGCGTGAGGGTAGCGACGAATTCTGTGTTTACGACGCGCGAGCGCGCGAACGCGCCGCGCGCGGGCGCCAGCACTGCTCGGCGAAACCCGCGATCTCGCCCGTCAGACGGCGCGGCGCCACCCGGAGCTCGAGCAGCGAGCTGGCTTCCAACAGCCGTGCGTTGGGCAGCTCGCTGACCAACATACCCGCGTCCGAGAACGGGTGGATGAGGTCGTACTGGTGGCCGATCACCAGCGCCGGCGTCTCCAGCTTCCGCCGCTCCTCGCGCGGCGGCGCGGTGCGGCCGAAGAACAGGCCTTGGAGCACCGCGGCGCTCGGCTCGGGGTCCTGGCGGATCCAGTCGAGCAGGATGTCGGCCTGCCACGGCAGCGTCCGCCGCGGGATGAGCCGCGCCGCCCGTGCCAGCAGCCGCATCGCCGGCTCTCCCGCGGTCAGCGCGAGCATCAGCGGCGTGAAGGCGAGCGCGGCCCCGAGCAGCGCGTGGTCGAGCACCGGCATCTCGATGACCATGCCGCGGAAGCGCTCCGGCGCGCGCGCGACCGCCTCCAGCGCCGCGTTCGCGCCCAGCGACGTGCCCATCACGACCGCCTCCGGCTCGCCGAGGTGGTCGAGCAGCGCCACGATCTGGGCGCCGAAGGCCGGCATCGAGTAGCGCCACTTGTCGGTCGGGCGGTCGGACTCGCCGTGCCCGAGCAGATCGAGCGTGACCACGCGGTGCCCGCGCTCCGCCAATGACTGTGCGAGCGACTCGTGCATGTACTGCGAGAACAGCAGTCCATGCAGGAGGATCGTCAGGCGCGGGCCTTCGCCGTGGACGGTATAGGCGAGACGCTGGCCGTCGAGCGAGAAGCTGCTCATCGTCTTTAGGCTAGGCCGCATGCCGGTGATCCGACCGATGACCCTGGATGACGTCCGTGCCGCGATGGAGCTGACCGGTGCGACGTTCGACGATCTCTCACGGCGCATGGGCGAGGAGCCCGAACCGCCTCCGCCGGACCTGGACGCGGCCGCATTGCGCTACCGCATGTTCGTGACCCAGGACCCTGAAGGCTCGTGGGTCGCCGAGGACGAGCAGGGCCTCGCGGGCTGTGCGCTGGCGACCAAGCGCGAGGGCATCTGGGGCCTCTCGCTCCTGATCGTCCGCCCCGGGACGCAGTCCGCCGGCGTCGGCTCCGAGCTCCTGCGCCGCGCCCATGCGTACGCGAGCGACGCGAAGGGCCGGATCATCCTCTCCTCGGCCGACGCGCGCGCGGTCCGCGCCTACTCGCGCCTCGGGCTCGACCTGCACCCATGCTTCCTGGCCACCGGCACTCCGAAGGGCGTGACGGCGCCTGCCGGGTTCCGCGTCGGCACCGCCGACGACATCGGGTTCTGCGAGACCGTGGACCGCTTCGCCCGCGGCGGAGCGCGCCGCTCGAGCATCGAGACGCTGCTGGCGATGGGCCAGACCCTGTATGTGTTGCCCGAGCGCGGGTACGCCTTCTTCGGCGAAGAGTCCCTGCGCACGATGGCCGCACTCGACGAGGACAGCGCGGCCGCGGTGCTGCGCGGCGTGCTCTCTCGCGTGACCGGTCAGACGCGGGTCGGTTACCTGGACGCGGCCCAGCAGTGGGCGGTACCCGTGCTGCTCGAGGCCGGTCTCGACGTCAGGGGCGCGAACGGCCTGCTCTTCCTGGGCGGTGACGTCGGCGGGTTCCATCCCTATCTGCCGAGCGGCGCCTTCCTGTGAGTCTCGACACAAGTTGCCCCTGATTGGCCAAATCGGCCTCCATAATTGACGTCATGTCCAAATCTCCCCGCTCGCTGAGCGGCAAGGTCGCCGTCGTCACGGGCGGCGCCCGCGGCATCGGTCAGGCGCTGGCCCGCGCGCTCGCACGAGAGGGGGTCGTCGTCGCGATCGGCGACCTCGACGCCGGCGCCGCCTCCGCCGCGGCAGCCGAGCTCGGCAACGGCTCCATCGGCCTCGCCCTCGACGTCACCGATCGTCCCGGCTTCACCGCGTTCCTCGACGAGGTCGAGCGCCGTCTCGGCCCGCTCGACATCATGATCAACAACGCCGGGATCATGATGGTCACGCCGCTGGACGAAGAGACCGACGCGAGCATCACCCGCCAGCTCGAGATCAACCTGCATGCAGTCATCCACGGCACGCAGGAGGCGATGCGGCGCATGAAGCCGCGCGGCACCGGCCACATCGTCAACATCGCCTCGCTGGCCGGCCGCGCCGCCGCCCCGGGCCTCGCCACCTACGTCGCGACCAAGCACGCCGTCATCGGCCTCTCGGAATCCGTCCGCGCCGAGCTGCGCGGCACCGGCGTCGAGGTCACCGTGGTCATGCCCGGCTTCGCCAAGACCGAGCTCGCCTCCGGCGTCCCGGACCTGCGCATGGTCAAGCGGGTCACGCCGGAGGAGATCGCCGCCTCGACGATCGCCGCGATCAAGGTCCCGCGCTTCGACGTCTGGGCGCCGCGCCGCCTGTCGGCGATCATGTGGCTCGGCGCTGTGCTGCCGCGCACGTGGCGCGAGGCGGTGTCGCGGGGGATGAACTCCAACCGGGTCGTGGCGACGGATCCGCGGGCGCGGGCGGCGTACGAGGCGCGGGCGAATGCGAGCGCTCCGGGGGCGGACGAAGTGTTGCTCGAGGACGCGGCGTAGGGACGAAAGTCAACTGCGCCGGGTGGGGGAGGGGGAGTGGCGCGCCCTTCGTTGCTGCCTGCCGTGTGTTCGCTCGGTGCGCGGCTCAGTCGGCTCGAAATGTCGTGCTGGGATACGGTGCGAACCTGATCGAAACCCAAGATGCGCGCCTTAAACGCGCACGTTCGGCCTTTCAGCCCACCAGCCAGTCAGCGATGATCGCGCCGACCTCGTCGCCCCGGTCCTCCTGGAGGAAGTGTCCGGCACCCGCGATCACCCGCGGCGCCGGGACACCGAGCTCGGAGGCAAACCGCTCACCCGCCGACAGAGGCAGCGGCCGGTCCTCCGCACCCCAGAGCAGCAAAGTCGGCCGCTGATCGTCCCGCAGAGCGGTCAAGACCTCGTGGCCCGTCGTCGCACCCACATCGGCCGGCGTCAAAGGCACGAGCCCCGGGAACGCCCGCGCACCCGCCTTGCTCGCCTCCGACGGAAACGGCGCGTCGTAGGCGGCGGCGACCTCGTCGCCCGGGTCGACCGCGCACCCGCGGCGCACCACCAGGCCCACCGGTAGCTCGTCCACGCGGTCGACGAAGTCCGCGAAGCGGTGCCAGGCGTCGCTCATCCCGTGCTGGCCGGTGAAGATGCCGGTGTCCATCAGCACGAGGCGGGAGACCCGCGCGCGGTGCTCGACCGCGAGCCGGAGGCCGATCGGGCCGCCCCAGTCGTGCAGGACGAACGTGGCGTCGCGCAGGTCGAGGTGCTCGAGGAGCGCGCCGATGGCCGCGGTGTGGCGGTCGTAGGAGTACCAGCGCTCGTCGATCGGCTTGTCCGAGCGGCCGAAGCCCACCAGGTCCGGGAGGATCACGCGGTGCCCGGCGGCGACGACCGGCGGGGCGACGTTGCGCCAGAGGTAGCTCCACGTGGGCTCGCCGTGCAGCATCACCACGGGGGCGCCGTCGCCGAGGTCGACGTGGGCGAGCCGCAGGCCGTCCCACGAGCGGAACGCCGGCGCCCAGTCGAAGCCGTCCAGCCCGTCGAGCAGGACGTCGGGGGTCCGGATGGCGTCGGTCACTTGGCTTTGCCTCCGAGTCGGTCGAGCAGCGGTTCGAGCACCTTCGCGTCGCGGGAGGCGGTGATGGAGATCGAGCTGGCCGCGCGCGACCACGCGATCACGTTGAGGACCTGGAGGCGGTCGAGCGCGAACTGGAAGGCCTGCGCCTGCTCCGGCGACGAGTACGTGCGCGAGACGCGGAAGGTCCAGCCGCCGTCGTCGGCGCCGGTCACGCGGAGCGTCGGCGCCTTGGAGATCTCGCGCACCTGCGCCGCGGCGTAGAGCGCGGCGCCGAGCGCCTCCGGTCGCAGCTTCACGCCGGGCGCGGCGGCCAGCGATGTGTCGGCGGTGACGTTGGGCAGCGAGCGCAGATCGCCCTGTGGTGCACCGTCGAGCAGGAGCGTGCGGGCGCTGTCGTCGGCCGTCTGCAGCTGCGCGGTCCGGACGAGGCGGTCCTTGTCGGTGCGGGCGAGGTGCATGATCTGCATCGCGGCGGAGAGCTTCCAGTAGTAGTTGGAGGAATCGTCCCCGAAGCTCGCCAGCTTCGCGTACGCCTTCGCGTGGCGCAACGGCGTCGAGTCGAAGTACAGCTCGGCGTACGAGCGGCGGCCGCCGCCGAACGCCTTCAGGACGTTCTCGAGGTTCCCGATCCCCATGTGGTAGGAGACGAACGCGAGGTCCTGGCGCCCGAACCGCTCCCGCGCGATCTTCAGGTAGCGCGCCGTCCCGGCCAAAGCCTTCGCGGGATCGAAGCGATCGTCGACCCGCCGCCGCGCGCGGTTCAAGGCCGCCGCTCGCGGCAAGTTCCCGTCGCGCAGCGCCTGGTTGAACCGCCGCGTGTAGCTCGCGCTCTTCACCGTGTCGACCTTCATTCCGAGCAGGCCCGTCGCGGTCTCGGCGAGGATCTGCGTCAGCCCCGCGGCGCTCTGCACGCCGCCCGGCGCCTGCGCTTCGGGCCGCCCGGCGCTCTCCAGGAACACGAGCGCCTCGAGCCGGTTCGGGTCCACGCCCGCGGCCTTGGCGGCGCGCTCGATCGGCTTGCGGTAGCGCGCGACGCGCTCCGCGGTCACCGCCGCGCCGTTGGGAGAGCGGGTGTAGAGCAGGTGCGCGGTCCCCGCGGCGGCGCGCGCGGAAAGGTCGGCCGAGCGGTTCTGAGTCCACGCGAACGGGTCCGACACCGCCCGCCCGTTCTTGGCGCCGGGAGGGGTCGGGATGACGGGGACGTTCTCGTCTCCCTTGGTGGTCGGGCGCAGGACCAGCGCGATGACCACGCAGGCGGCGAGAACGGCGGCGACCAGCGCGACGCGGAGGCGGAGCACCGCACTTAGGGTGGCAGCGTGCCGATACGCTGACCTTGCGTGCGCCCGTACGAGCTCCTCTTCAAGCACCTGCTCCGGCGGCTGGACGCGGAATCGGCGCATCGCCTCGGAATGTCCGCGCTGGCCTTCACCGCGAGATTCCCGCCGGTCCTCGGGCTCATGCGCCGCGCGCTCGCGCCGCGCGACCCGGTGCTCCGCGTCCAGGCGTTCGGGTTGTCCTTCGCGAGCCCGCTGGGCGTGCCCGCCGGCATGGACAAGGAGGTCACGGCGTTCGAGGGTCTCAATGCGCTCGGCTTCGGGTTCGTCGAGATCGGGACGATCACGGCGGTCCCGCAGCAAGGCAACCCGCGCCCGCGCGTGCACCGGCTGATTGAGGACCGCGGCCTGCTCAACGCGATGGGCTTCCCGAATCCGGGCGCCAAACTCGCCGCCCAGCACCTCGCCCGCCGCGGCCCGCGGGGGATCGTCGCCGTCAACGTCGGCAAGTCCAAGGTCGCGCCGCTCGACGAGGCCGCCGCCGACTACCGGGCGACGGTCTCCCAACTCGCCCCGCTCGCCGACTTCATCGTCCTCAACGTCAGCTCGCCCAACACCCCGGGTCTGCGCGAGCTGCAGACCGTCGAGCATCTCGGTGAGCTCCTGGACGCCGTCGAGGCCGAGCTCGCCGCCCTGCACCTCTCCAAGCCCGTGCTGATCAAGATCGCGCCCGACCTCGGCGACGACGAGCTCGACGCGGTCGCGGACTTCGCCGTCGCCCGCAAGGTCGGCGGGCTGATCGCCACCAATACGACGATCTCACGCGACGGCCTCACCACCGACCCCGGACTGCCCGGCGGCGTGTCCGGCGCGCCGCTGAAGGCCCGCTCGCTGGAGGTGCTGCGGCGCCTGTACGCCCGCGTCGGCGACGAGCTGCCGCTCGTGTCCGTCGGCGGGATCGAGACGGCCCAGGACGCGTGGGATCGCATCCTCGCCGGCGCGACGCTCGTCCAGGGCTACACGGGGTTCGTCTACGGCGGCCCGCTCTGGCCCAAGCGCCTCAACGACGAGCTCGCCCGCCGCGCCCACACCGCCGGTGCGACCTCGATCCAGGCGCTGGTGGGAGCCGAGCACCGCCTCGAGGCCTCGATCGCCGCCTAGCCGGTGCGCTGGGAGTCGGTCCTCGCCTGGCGGGTCGCCCGCCAGCATCTCGCCCGCCGCTCCACCGACCCGCTGCAGGTCATCTCCGACATCTGCGGCCTGCACGCCCAGGTGCTGTCCTCCGCCCAGCTGACGTTGTGGGCGCGGGTGCAGGAGCCGCCGGACGTCGAGGATCTGCTCTGGAAGGACCCGCAGCGCCTCGTCAAGACCTGGGCGATGCGCGGCACGCTGCACCTGCTGCGCACCGACGAGCTGCCGCTCTATGTGGGCGCGCAGGGCGGATTGAAGCCCCGGTACGAGCAGAACGCGTGGCTCAGGCACTTCGAGCTCACGGCTGAGGAGGCGCAGTCGATCCTGGTCGACGTCCCGAACGCGCTGCGCGCCGGCCCGCTCACCCGCGACGAGCTCAGCGACCGCGTCCACGCCGGCCTGAGCCGCGGGTACGGCGACCTGCTCAAGCCGGTCGCGTTCCGCGGCGACCTGATCTTCGCCGAGTCCGCCGGCCAGAACGTGCGGTTCGCGCTCCCAAAGCCGTTCGAGCGGATGCCGGTCGAGGCGGCGACGAAGGAGCTCGCCCGTCGCTTCCTCACGCGCTACGGCCCGGCCACGCGCGAGGACTTCGCGAAGTGGTTCGGCGCGCCGTCACCCGCCGCGCCCGGCCGCTGGATCAAGGCGCTCGGCGCCGAGGTGACCGAGACCGCGTTCGGGTGGATGCTCGGCGCCGACGTCGCCGCCTGCGAGGCGGCCGAGCCGGAAGGCGTGGTCAGATTGCTGCCCGCGTTCGACCAGTACGTCGTCGCCGCGCCGCGCGATGACCGCGCGACGCCGGCACCCGAGCGCATCTACCGGCCCGGCGGCTGGTTCTCTCCCGTCCTGCTGGTGGACGGCGTGATGGCGGGCGTGTGGGCCCGCGACGGGGACACGGTGACGATCGAGCCGTTCGCCGCCGTCGACCGCGACGCCGCCGAGGCGGAAGCCGCCCGCCTCCCCGGAACGCCCACTGTCATCTGGCACAGCTAACCTCCGCGCACGCCGCCGCTCGTCACCATTTCCGCGTCCTATGGGGCCGGCGGGAGCCAGATCGGCCCCGCAGTGGCCAAGCGCCTCGGGGTCGAGTTCCTCGACCGCGCGATTCCGACGCGGGTCGCGGATCGGCTGCAGGTCCCGCTCGACGAGGCGCTCGCCCACGACGAGTCGCTCGGCGACGCGATCGGCCGGCTCGTGTCGACGTTCGCGCTGCTGCCGGAGCTGGCGGGCGCGATGGTCCAGGCGGGCTATGTCGCGGGCGAGGACTACCGGCGCGAGACCGAGCGGCTGATCCGGGAGCACACCGAGGGCGGCGCCGTGATCCTCGGGCGCGCCGGCGCGGTGATCCTGCGCGATCATCCCGACGCGCTGCACGTCCGGCTCGACGGCCCTCCCGAGCGGCGTGAGGCGAACGCGATGCGGCTGGAGGCTCTGGGGGCGGAGGACGCGACGCGGCTACGCAAGAGCGGGGACCGGGCGAGGGAGGCCTACGTGCGCCACTTCTACGGCTGCGACTCCCGCGACCCGGCGCTCTACCACCTCGTGATCGACTCGACCGCGCTCTCGAACGAGACCGTCGTCGACATCATCGCCGCCGCGGCGCGGTGAGGTTCGTCGGCGCCCTTGAAGGGCTGCGCGGGTACGCGGCCCTCCTGATGGTCGTCTACCACGCGTGGGTGCTGACCGGCGGCCCGCTGCTCGGCGGGGGACGCGCAGTGCTCTCAGGCGGGTTCCTCGCCGTCGACCTGTTCTTCGTCCTGAGCGCGTTCGTGCTCACGCTCCCCGCGGCGCGGAGCGGCGAGTTCGGCGCCTGGCGGGACTACGCGATCCGGCGCGCCGCCCGGATCGTCCCGGCCTACTACGTCGCGCTGGCGACCGCCCTGATCCTCTTTCACCCGCTCGCCGGCCCGGCGGCGGACCGGCGCCCGCCGACCGTCGACGGGCTGCTCGCCCACCTCAGCTTCCTGCAGGTCGAGGCGCGCCTGATCCCCGGCTACGACGGCACGCTCGGCTTCCGCGTGGACCCGCCGCTGTGGACGCTGTCGGTCGAGGTCGCGTTCTATGTGGCGCTGCCGTTCGTGGTCATCGCCTTCCTGAAGCGGCCGCTGCTGTGGCTCGTCGCGGCGGTCGCGGGCACCGTCGTGCTCCGGGCGCTGGCGCTGCACCTCGCCGACACGTCCACCGCGGACCGTCTGCTTTCGCTCCCGCCGATGTACGCGGCCGACTTCGCGGCGGGGATGGCGGGTGCGTGGCTCTACGCGCGCGGCGTCACGATCCGCGGCTGGATGGCCGTGGTCGCGCTGGCGGCGGCGCTGGCCGTGCTGTGGGCCTCGGGCGCCGCCACGGCCGACGCCGCGCGGCTCGGTGCGCGCCAGTCGCTCTGGCTGGCCGTCGCGACCCCCGCCGCGTTCGGCGCGCTGGTCCTGACGGCCGCCGGGGCGAACGTGAAGTGGGCCGACAACCCGGTCGCGCGCTGGCTCGGGAAGGTCTCGTTCGGCGTCTTCCTCTTCCACTTCATGGTCATGCTCTTCTGCCTGAACACGCTGGGGTTCGGGCGGGGGACGAACCGGGACTTCGTGGTGCTGCTGCTCGCCGGGGTCGCGGGCTCGCTCGCCGCCGGCTACGCGTCCTGGCGGCTGGTCGAGGCGCCCGCCCGGCGGCGGGTGCGTCAGGCGCAGCTCACGTACGCCGCGAGGTAGGTCCCGCGGGCGACGAGCTGGAAGTCCGGGCCGGGGACCTGGATCAGCGGGTCGTCGTCGAGCTGGTCGAACGGGCCGTAGGCGGGGTGGACGAGGAAGCGGCGTCCGCCGGTGACGAACAGCGCCACGCCGCGCGTCGTCTGCCCGGCATGCGGCAGGCGGGTGCGCGGGAGGACGTCGTCCACGCCCGCGTCGAGCAGATAGCGGACGTCGGGGACGAGCTTGTGGTTCGGGACGGTCACGGGGCCGCAGCGGCGGCCGGCGACGACGCGCGGGTCCGCGAGCAGGCGGACCATGTCGGCGTGCACGACCTGCCGGCTGTGCAACTCCCAGCGGATGTGCTCGAAGTGGAAGCGCGAGACCGTCCAGCCGGCGCCGAGCACGATCACCAGCCCCGCGCCCGCCGCCCAGATCCAGCGCGCCCGCGTGCGCAGCACCGACCACCCGCCGAGCGTGAACGCGGCGAACAGCGTCAGCGCGAGCGCTGAGACGACGAGGTAGCGGTTGATCACCGCGAACCCGCGGATCGAGAGCGCGAGGAAGGTCGCGATGCCGAAGACGAACAGGAAGCTCGGCAACGCCAGGCGCGCCCGCGGGCGGACGAGCGCGAACGCGAGGCCGATGCCGATCACCCCCGCGATCAGCACCGGCGGCTTGGTCAGGTCGTTCATGAAGTGCACGAGGCGCTCGGGGAGCCGCTCGATCGGCACGCGGCGGCCGAGCGAGAGCGCCGAGCGCGTCGTGTAATTCGACGAGTACAGCGGGTCGCCCGTCACCAGCCAGTCCGAGGCGGTCCAGACGACCGGCGCCACGAGCACCCAAAAGACCTCGGAGAGCCGCGGGAGCCGGCGGTCGGCCAGCAGGAGATAAAGCGCGTAAGCGCCGCTGAGCAGCCACGCCTCGGGCCGCAGCAGACCCGCGCAGGCGAGCAGCGGCCAGACGGCGCCGCCACGCCGCGGGCGCTCGGCCTCGAGCGCCGCCGCCCACACCACGAGCGCGAGGAACGGGACGTCCACGTACCCGCGCGCCGCCAGGAACCCGTAGTCCAGCCGCGACAGCAACAGCAGCGCGAAGATCCAGCCGACGACCTCACCGAAGAGTGCGTTGGCGAGGCGGAAGCCGCCGATCACGAGCGCGACGAACGCGGCCACGCACACGCCGACGACGGCGCGACTGCCGTCCTCGCCCAGCGTCGCGAGCACCGTCGTGATGGCGACCCAGAGCGGGTGCTGGGTGGGTGCGCGGTAGGCGTCGAAGCTCGGGAGCCGGCCGTGCAGCAGCTCCTGGCCCCACGCGAGCGAGTAGATCGAGTCGAACGCCGAGTACGCCGGGACGCTGACGAACAACGCCAGGGCGGCGAGGGCGAGCGCGGCGGCGGCGATCAGCCGTCGCCGGCCCCAGACGGTCAGCGCGAGGCCTGCGCCAGACGCCTCGCGCTGCGTGATCAAGCGGCGAAGAGCGGTCGCATCACGCCGCGAGCGAGCGTGTGGAACGCGAGGTTGAAGCCGACGATCGCCGGTGTCGCGTCCTCGGTCACGCCCTCCAGCGTCTCCACGTCGAGCGCGTGGACGGCGAACACGTAGCGGTGCGGCGGGTCGCCCTCGGGCGGAGCCGCCCCGCCCCACGCCCTCTCGCCAAAGTCGTTGCGCACGTGGAAGGCGCCCGCGGGCAGCTCCCCGCCGCTGCCGGCGCCGCTCGCGAGCTCCGTGGTCGAGGCGGGCAGGTTGATCAGGACCCAGTGCCAGAACCCGCTGTGCGTCGGGGCATCAGGGTCGAAGCAGGTGACCGCGAAGCCCTTCGTCTCCTCCGGGAAGCCCGACCAGCGCAACTGCGGCGAATGGTCGCTCTCACCCCCCGCCATCGGCGCGATGAAGCTCTTGTCCATCAACTCGCCGTCGGTGACCTCGTCGCTCTCGAGCGTGAACTCGGGCTTGGACGGCAGGTGGTCGTACGGATCCGGTGCCTGCGGACGTTCGAGTGCCATGGTCGGGGAAGCTACCCGGATGCCCCCCACGCTGAAAGCCCGCGAGCTCAATCGCGCCCTGCTCGCGCGCCAGGGGCTGCTCGAGCGCACCGAGCGCTCGATCCCCGAGATGCTCGACGCGATGGGCACGCTGCAGGCGCAATATGCGCCGTCGATGTACGTCGGGCTGTGGTCGCGCCTCGCCGGCTTCGAGCGGGACTCGCTGACGCGGGCGCTCCAGGAGCGCGAGGTGGTCCAGGCCACGCTCATGCGGGTGACGATCCATCTGTGCTCGCGCGCGGACTACTGGCCGCTGACCCTCCCGGTCCGCGCCGCCCGCCGCACGTGGTGGTCGCGCGCGACCAAGGGGCCGAGCGACGTTGAGATGGAGGCGGCGGCGGAGACGCTGCGCGCCGCGTTGCGGGAAGGCCCGCTGCGCAAGAAAGCGATCGACGAGCTGCTGGGCAAGCCGGTCGCGCATGGGATCGGGCTGTGGGTGGACATGGTGCGGGTGCCGCCGTCGGGCACGTGGGAGCGCCGCCGCGCGGACCTCTACGGGCTTGCTGAGGAGTGGGTCCCGAGGCCGCCGATCGATCCCGAGGCAGCGCTCGACCACCTCGTCACGCGGTACCTGACCGGGTTCGGGCCAGCGGCGAAGGCGGAGATCGCCAACTGGGCCGGGATGACCGCGAAGGACGTCGAGCCGGCGCTGGGGCGCTTGGAGCTCCGCCGCTTCGCGGCCGAGGACGGCACCGAGCTGCTCGACCTGCCGGACCTCCCGCTCCCGGACGCCGACACGTCCGCCCCGGTGCGCTTCCTCGGCACGTGGGACGCCTGCCTGCTCGTCCATGCGCGGCGCGCGCTGATCCTGCCCGAGGCCCACCGGCCGCGGATCTTCAACACCAAGATGCCGCAGTCGGTCGGGACGTTCCTGGTCGACGGCGCGGTGGCGGGCGCGTGGCGGCCGGACGGGACGATCGAGCCGTTTGCGGACTTGAGCGCGAAGCACCGCAAGCAGGTCGAGGCCGAGGCCGCGCGCTTGGCCGCATTCTCCGCCTGACCCTGTACGTTGGGGCCGTGCACGCCGGTCCCTTCATCGTCTTCGCCGAGGAAGCCCACGAGAACTCGGCCGACCTGCTGTTCCTGCCCGAGGCGACCGCGTCCGACTGGGCGGCGATCTTCTCCCACGCCGAGGTCCGCCAGATCGGCGCCGGCTTGGCGCTCGTGCAGGCGGGTGAGCTGGATCGCGCGCTCTACCTGCTGACCGAGGGCACCGTCGGTGTGCGGTTGCCGCGCGACGAAGGGGCCTTCAAGACGATCGACGCGCCGTCGGTGCTCGGCGAGCTCGCGTTCTTCGACGCCAAGCCGCGTTCGGCGACGCTTGATGCGGTCACGGACGTCGAAGTGGTGCGGCTCGACACCGCGGGGTTCGACCGGCTGCTCGAGCACGAGCCCGCGCTGGCCAACGCGATGCTGCGCGACCTCGCGCGGATCCTCGCCCTGCGTCTGCGGATCGCGTCCGAGGTGATCGCAGACCTACGCGGGGGTTGAGTTGTTTCCCTCCTGTTGACGTGCTGTCATTGGCGGCGGGTTCACGGAGGAGGAGGGTCTCAAATGCGCAGGAAGCTGTCCGCGGTCGCGGTCATCGCCGCCGGGCTGATCGCGACGCCGTCGGCGGACGCCGCGATCTCGCAGGTCTTCACGAAGACCACCACGCCGCTCAACTGCACCGTCCAGGCGAACGGGCAGCGGTTCTGTAGCGGCTCGATCCTGTCCTGGGACGGGATCCCGCTCGACGTCAACGTCGGGTTCCCGCCGGAGGCGGCGCCGGACGGCGCGTGGCCGGTGATCGGGATCTACCACGGGTGGGGCGGGTCGAAGCTCGCGCTGAACGGCACCGACGCCCAGCGCGCCCTCACCCGCGGGTACGCCGTGTTCACGATGACCGACCGCGGCTGGGGCGCCTCCTGCGGCGCGGCGATGCGCACCGACGCGCGCTGCGTCGGCAAGGGCTACATCCACCTCATGCACAACGGCTACGAGGTGCGTGACGCGCAGTACGCGCTCGGCCAGCTCGCCGACGACGGCGTCGTCGATCCGGCGAAGATCGGCGCCACCGGCGGGTCCTACGGCGGCGGCATGTCGATCGCGCTCGGCGCGCTGCGCAACCGCACGCAGCTGCCCAACGGCACGCTCGTGCCCTGGACGAGCCCGCTCGGCAAGCCGATGACGATCGCCGCGACGGTGCCGGAGTACACGTGGAGCGACATCGCCTACGCGCTGACGCCCAACGGCAGCAACCTCGACTACGTCGCCAACGCGTCCTACCTGAGCGGCGGCCATCGCGTCGGCGTGCAGAAGCAGAGCTGGAACACCACGCTCTACCTCGGTGGCGCGCTGGCCGGCTTCTACGCACCGGTCGGCACGGATTCCAGCGCCGACATCACGGGCTGGAAGAACCTGACCGACACCGGTGGGCCGTTCGACGGCGTCTCCGCCGCGGCGGACATGGTGAGCGAACTGACCGCGAACCACTCGGCCTTCTCCATCGACGACAGCGTCGCTCCCGCGCCCGCATTGCTGGCGAACGGCTGGAACGACGACCTCTTCCCGGTCGACGAGTCGCTGCGCTACTACAACAAGGTCCGCGCGAAGTACCCGAACGCGCCGATCTCGATGTTCCACCTCGACTTCGGCCACAGCCCGCGCGCCGGCGCGATCTCCGCGGCCGACCGTGCCGCGCTCACGGTCGCCGAGAACGCGTGGCTGGACTACTACGTGCGCGGCGTCGGGTCCGAGCCCGCGGATGCGCGCGGCGGCGTCGACATCCTCACCTCCAAGTGCCCGGTCAGCGGGGCGGGCACGCGCTACCACGCCGCGTCCTGGGCGTTGCTCGCGCCGGGGGAGATCCGGCTCGACGGTGGCGCGGCGCAGACGATCGTCGCACCCGGCACCGCGCCGAGCAACGCGTTCACCTCCGGCGACGTCTGCACGACGACGGCGAGCGCGGACAACGCGAGCGCCGCGACCTACAAGGTCCCGGCGGCGACCACCGCCTACACGCTCGCCGGTTCGCCCACGATCGTGGCCACGTTGGACGTCAAGGGCGCCAACGACATGGTCGCGGCGCGGCTCTACGACGTCGACGGCGCGACCCAGCGGCTGATCGCGCGCGGCGTGCAGCGCCCGGTGGGCGCGGGTGCCGGCCCGACGCAGCAGGTCTTCCAGCTGCACCCGCAGGCCTGGACGGTCCAGCCGGGCCACGTGCTCAAGCTCGAGCTGCTCGCCCAGGACTCGACGTACCTGCGCACGCCCGGTTCGGCGGCGCCGCAGCAGTCGATCGGCGTGTCCGCGCTGCAGCTGCGGCTGCCGGTGGTCGACGCGCCGGGCAGCAACCTCGGCAACGGCGTGACCGTCGCCACGCCGGCGGCGAAGCTCGTGCCGGCGGGTGACAAGCTCGCCCGCGACTACGTGACCGAGGCGGGCGGGAGCGCGGGCGGCACCGTCGGCGCCACGCTCTCACTGACGATGGGCGCGCCGGCGACGTTCGGCGCGTTCACGCCCGGCGTCGACCGCGAGTACACGGCCGCGACCACCGCGAACGTCATCAGCACCGCCGGCGACGCCGCGCTGACCGTGAGCGATCCCGGCCATCTGATGAACGGCACGTTCGCGCTGCCAGAGACGCTGCGGGTGGAGATCGCGCCCGCGACCTGGACCGGCCCGGTGTCCAACGCGGCGGTCGCGATCACGTTCCGCCAGCACATCGGCGCCACCGACGCGCTCCGCACCGGCGCTTACACGCGGACGCTGACCTTCACGTTGTCGACGACGAATCCCTAGGAGTCAGTAGCTCAGGGCGGCCGGAGCCGAACGGCTCTGGTCGTCCTTGTCGCACAGCCCGTGACGGTGACCCCACCGCTGGCCCTGCTTCGCGACGTGCCCAGACTTCTGGACCGTCGGTGCCTGAGCGGTGCTGGTCAGCGCCGATGCGCCTGCCGCCAGCGAGCCCGTCAACGAGAGCGCCGCCGTCAGCGCCAGCACGGCGGGGCCGACCCGCCACCGGCGCCGCGGCGCGACTCGCTCCGCGGGCTCCTCCACGATCCGGGTGTCGACATCGTCGAACCGGTTCGGTTCCATGCAGCGGATCGTATCGCGCTTCGTGCCGATCCGCACGTTTGTATGAGAACTTGGTTACAGCGGCGAAGCGCGTCAGACTGCCGCTCGTGTCAGGCGACATCGCACGCTCCGATCTTCCTGAGCTCGACTGGGGGGCCGCCGAACGGGCTGCGTCGCTGTCGAAGGTCTACGTCCACGCTCAGGGCCTCGCCGTCGCGAGTGAGCGCTGGTACGCGGCGAATCGTCCACCGAAGCGCGTGGCCGGGCGGGTGTTGCGGGTGTTGGCGCTGCTGCTCGGGACGGCTGCGGCGTTGCTGCCGATCCTGTCGGAGATCTTCACAACCGGCGACAAGCCGGCGTTCGCGCCCGGTTGGGCGTCCGTCGCCCTCGTGATCGCCGCGGCGTTGATCGCGGTCGATCGCTATCTCGGGGCGTCGAACGCCTGGATGCGGTACATGACCGCGGAGACCCAGATCGCCAACCTGCGCCAGGAGTTCGAGTACGCGTGGAACATCGAGCGCACGCGCACGGCGAGCCCGCCGACCGACGCGGAGGTCGCGGTGCTGCTCGGGCTGGCGCGCAAGCTCGTGGCCGACGTCAATGACGTCGTCGCCGCCGAGACCGGGACCTGGATCTCCGACTTCCGGGGCAGCCTCCAGAGCACGGAGCAAGGGCTCCACCCCCCGAGCTAGAGCTCGGCGAGCTTTCGCTCCAGCAGGCGGCGTTCGGCGCCGTCGTGGACGAGCGTGAGCGCGCGTCGGTAGGCGTCGCGGGCGTCGGCCGTCCGGCCGAGGCGGTGCAGCAGCTCGGCGCGCGTGGAGTGCAGGTAGCGGTAGTCGTCGAGGTCGAGCGCGTCGACGAGCGCGAGGCCGTGCTCGGGGCCTTCGGCCTCCGCGACCGCGACGGCGCGGCTCAGCTCGACCACCGGCGAGTCGGTGAGCCGGGCCAGCTCGCCGTAGAGCGCGGCGATCTCGCTCCAGTCCGGCTCGTCGTCGGCATGCAGCGCGGCGATGGCGGCCTGGAGGACGTACGGACCGCGGCCGCGCAGGGCGAGCGCGCGGTCCAGCCGGGCCTTGCCCTCGGCGATCAGCGTCGCGTTCCAGCGCGAGCGGTCCTGGTCGGCGAGCAGCACGAGCTCACCGTCGGCGTCGAAGCGGGCGCCACGGCGCGAGTCGTGCAGCAGCATCATGGCCAGCAGCGCGTGGACCTCGGGCTCGTCGGGCATCAGCTCGGCGAGCGCGCGGCCGAGCCGGATCGCCTCCGCCGCGAGGTCGTTGCGGCCGCTGTAGCCCTCGTTGAAGATCAGGTAGACGACGGCCAGCACGGCGTTCAGGCGGTCCGGCAGGAGATGATCCGGCGGCACGCGGAACGGGATGCCGGCGGCCTTGATCTTCTTCTTGGCGCGGACGAGTCGCTGGGCCATCGTGGGCTCGGGGACGAGAAAGGCGCGGGCGATCTCGGGGGTCGTGAGCCCGCCGAGCGTGCGCAGCGTGAGTGCGACCTGCGCGTCGGTGGCGAGCGCGGGGTGGCAGCACGTGAAGATCAGCTCGAGCCGTTCGTCTTGGAAGGTGGTCTCGTCCATCTCGTCCTCCACGCCCTCGGGCGGCAGCTCGAGCAGGCGGGTCTTGACCGCGAGCGTCTGGTCGCGGCGGATGCGGTCGATCGCGCGGCGCTTGGCGGTCGTGATGATCCAGACGGCCGGCGCGGACGGAACGCCCTCCTTCGGCCAGCGCTCGGCCGCCACCGCGAACGCCTCCTGGGCGGCTTCCTCGGCGAGGTCGAAATCGCCGAGGAAGCCGATCAGCGCGGCGAGGATCTGCCCCCGCTGCTCCCTGAAGACGCGATCGAGGATCGCTACCACTCCTGGATCGGGCGGATCTCGATCCCGCCGCCCATGCTCGCCGCGGGCACCTTGGCCGCGACCGCGATCGCGGCGTCGAGGTCCTCGCCGTCGAAGATGAAGTAGCCGCCGAGCGCCTCCTTGAGCTCCACGAACGGCCCATCCGTCGTCAGCGTCTTGCCGTCCTGTACCCGGACCGTGGTCGCGGTCTCCGGCGACTGCAGCCCGTGGCCCGTGGTCACGCCGGGCGTCTCGTTGAGCTGCTGGTACGCGGCGAACACCGCGCCCTGCTCCTCCTTGGAGAGCTTCCCCCACGCCTCCGGGTCCTGCGGCGTCGGGGTCGTGCCCTGGTGGATCAGCATCATGTACTTCATGGCGGTGCCTCCTTCGTCTTGCCGGATGATCGCGGTTAAGACGAACGGGCCCCGCCCCGATCGACACCTACGTGGCGAAAACCTTCGCGGCCGCCGCACCTGATGGAGGTGCATCCCATGGGAGCGGAGGTGGCGCCGGTTTGAGCGCGCCCAACAGGTCTGGCGTCGGAGTGAACTGGGATGCGGCGACGAAGCGGCGGGCGAAGGGATCGGGCGTGGGCACGGGCGGGGCGGGCGCGATCGGCGGCGGGGGAGGCGGCACCTGCCCCGCGGCGGCGAACGCCTCGGCGATGGCGCGCTCGATCTGCGCCGGCAACTGCAGCAGGCGGACGTTGAACGCGGCGGTGACGAGCCGGAGCTCGTGCTTGGCCTCCGCGACCTCGAGGTCACGCGCCTCGCGGGTTCGCGCCAGCTCCGCGGCGAGCGCCTCCGTCTCGCGCTCGCGCGCTTCCTGGGTGCGTCGCAACTCGGCGGCGAGCGTCGCCAGTTCGCGGTCGGCTGCCTCGCGCGTGCGCGCCAGTTCCTCCGTCTCACGCTCGCGCGCCGCGCGGGTCCGCGCAAGCTCCTCGGCCTCGCGCCCGCGAGCCTCTCGCGCACGCTCCAGCTCGTCCGTGATCGCCTCGAGCGCGGACTGCAGGGTCTCGCGTTCGTCCATGTCGCGGCGCTGGGCGTCGCGGTAGCGGTCGAGCAGCGGCAGGCCGAGCAGCAGTGCGCCGCCCGCCGCGAGCCAGAGTAGGCCGAGCGTGCTGCCGAGGAAGGCGACGATGCGGCCGGCGGCCGGGACGGTCGCGAAGACCCGCGTCGTCACCGCCGTGCTCGGGACGGAGAACGGATCGGGGGTCCGGTGGGCGTCGCCCTTGGTCGTGATCGCGCCGTCGCGCGCGATCACGACGATGCGGTGGATGACCACGGGCGGGTAGCCGAAGCGGGTGCGCGCCTCGTCCGGGACCGAGACGGAGACGATGTCGCCGACACGCGCCGGCCGATCCAGGCGCTTGAGCAGGACGACGTCACCGGTGTCGATCGTCGGCGCCATGCTGCCCGACATCACCGTCGCCAGCGGCGGCCACGTGTGCAGGAACGCGAGTCCGAGCACGACCGCCGTGAGCAGCGCGCCGATCAACACGCGCCCCCAGCGCACCGGCCGTCGCCGCACGACGGCGGCGCGACGCCCAGCGGTCCGCACGCCGGCGAGCCGGATGGCGGGATCTGCGAGGAGGACGGTCGGCGGCATGGCTGGAGGGAGGGGTACGGCGGTCAATCAGCCGGGGCAGGCACACGCCCGCCCCGGCCGGAGCGTCCTACGACGCGCGGTCGACGGTGGTGATGAACGTCGGGAACGCCGTCGGCGGCGTGTCCTGGGCGGCGCGCAGGAACGTCCCGGCGGCGTCGTCGCCCGTGCTCGCGGCGAGCCCGAGGCAGTAGACCGCGTCACCCGGGACGGCGTTCCAGTAGACGCCCGCGTCCTCGTCGTCGAAGTTGAGGACCTTCGCGTGCTGGGCGCCGTCGAAGGCCGACGCGGTGCAGCTGCCGGACGCGGCGACGTCGACGCGCTCGAGCTTGAGCTGCATCGAGGCCCAGCCGCTCATGTCCGACGTGTTGGCCAGCAGGACCGCGAGGTTGTAGCTCTTGCCCGCGAACGCGAACCCGCTGAGGTCGACCTTGAACATCGTCGTGTCAGCAGCGATCGAGCCCCAGCGACCTTGCCAGTCGAACGCGAGCGGCGTGACCGCGGACGTCGTGGACGCGAGCGCGGACGTCGCGGTCGAGGGCGCGGTCTTCGTCAGCGCCGGCGAGATGGCGGTGGTGCCGTTGGCGCCGGAGCCCGACGCGAAGCCGGTCGCCCAGACGGCGCCGGTCGCGAGTCCGACCGCACCGAAGGCGAGCCACGCGGTCAGACGGCGACGATGGGCCTTACGAGCGGGAGATGCGGGGATGCTGGACACGGCTGGTTTGCCTTTCGTGGCAAGAGCCACTTTCGGTCGGGAGCAGTGACCCGACTTATCGGCAAATAGCGGGAAAACCTTCAGGCTGACAACAGGACCCGCGGCATCGACGTCGACACGCGCGCGTATCGGCAGATCGCGCCCAGGACTTCAGCCGGTAACGGGGATGACGCGCCGCTCGTGCGTGCCGACCCCGATCGTGCGCTCGCCTTCCTTGACCTCGACGTCGAAGCGCAGCTTGCGCTCCTCGATCACCTCGCGCAGATGCGCGGTCACGGTGCACAGGGCGCCCTCGAGCGCCCCGCCCACGTGCTTGATGCAGACCTCGAAGCCGACCGTGGCGTGGCCGGGCGGCAGCTCGTCACGGACGAGGCTCGTCGCCGCCCACTCCATCATCCCGATCATGCCCGGCGTCGAGAGGACGGGCAGCGGCAACGTCCCGTCCACGTCGGTCAGCAGGTCGCCTTCAACGCGGAACTCGTCAGTGCGTTCAATGCCCTCCGTAAGACCCATGGCGGGAGGCTACAGCTCTATCCGGGCACCTGGGCCGTGAGTACTTCGAGCACGGTCGCTCGCAGCTGGCTCAACTGATATGGCTTCTGGAGGAAGGCCGCGACGCCGCGCCCCACGAAGCGCTGGCTGAGTTCCTGCGCGTCGTACCCACTCGTCAGAACGATCGGGGTCGCCGTACCGATGCGTCCGAGTTCCGTTATGACTTCCTCGCCGCTCATTCCGGGCATCATGAGGTCGAGGAGCACGAACGCGAACTCATCCGCGCGCTGCTCGAACAGGTGCAGCGCTTCGGCGCCGTCGGACGCGGACACGACGGTGAGCCCGATCGACTCGAGCATCATCACCGTCATGCGTCGGATCGCGTCGTTGTCCTCGGCGACGAGGACGGTGCCGATCGTATGTCCGATCACGGGCGCGGCGCTGGGTGCGGCCGGGGATGCGGACTTCTTGGACGCAGGGATGATGAGCGTGAACGCCGTGCCCTGACCCGGCGCCGAGCGGACCTTCATCCCGCCGCCGTGCCCGCGAACGATCCCCTGGACCGCGGCGAGGCCGAGTCCTCGCCCCGTGAACTTCGTGGTGAAGAACGGGTCGAAGATCTTCTCCTTGGTTTCGGTGTCCATTCCCGCGCCGGTGTCGGCGACCTCGAAGAACGCGTATTTCCCGGCGGGAAGTTGCCCGGCGAAGTCGTAGTCGGAAAGAAACGCCCGGTCGGCGTCGATCGGGCCGCAGCGGACACTGATGGTCCCGGTCGCGTCCCCGATGGCCTCCGAGGCGTTGGTGATCAGATTCAGGACCACCTGGCGCAACTGGGTCGCGTCGGCTTCGACCATCGGTGTGTCGTGGGCGACTTCGATCGCCACGACGGCCGTCTTCGAGACCGCGGCCTCGATGAGCTCGGCCTGGCCGCTCAAGATTTCGCCGAGGTTGAGGATCTCGACGACGAATTTGCCCTTGCCCGAGTAGGCCAGCATTTGCCGCGCCAGCTCGGCGCATCGGGTCGCGGCGAGCTCGACCTGCGCCAGCGGCCCACGCTCGCGCGCCTCGGGGGCCAGGGTGCTGAGTGCCACGCCGGCGTTTCCGAGGATCACGGTCAGCAGGTTGTTGAAGTCGTGCGCGATGCCGCCCGCGAGCACGCCCAGCGCTTCGAGCTTCTGGGACTCCGCGAGGTCGAGCGCGAACTCCTGCCGAACGTCGGCGATCTGCTTGGCCTGCGCGTGGCTGAGCCGCGCGATCTCCTGCTCCTGGGCCTTCTGGGCGCGCAGGTCGGTGAAGGTCAGGCAGGTGAGCTGGTCGCCGTCGACGTCGAGCGGCGAGGCGCCCACCAGGACGGATACGGCGACACCGTTGTCGTCGAGGAGATCGAGCTCGAGCGTGGCGCCGAGCCCGTCGGGACCTTTGAGCTGTTTCGGCGCGATCGGGAGGCCGCCGGCGAGGAATCGCGCGAGCGAGGATCCCACGATCACCTCGCGCGGGCATGACAGCAGCTGGGCCAAGCGGTGGTTGGCGTACAGGATCAGGCCGCCCGAGGAGAGCGTCGCGGCTCCGTCGCGCATGTTCTCGACGAAGATCCGGTACGGCCGGTCGGCGGTCGACAGCGTGAACACGCGCGGGTCCGACCCGCCATCGGAGACGACGAAGGCGTCGACCTCGCCGGCGCCGATCGCGCGCAGCGCGTCTTCGGCCGCCGTCATCCGACCCGCGGCGCCGGAGCGTGTTGTCTGCGAAGTGGGCAAGGGGCGCCTAGCCGACGGTCGTTGCAGTCGGAAGCTCGAGCGCCTCGAGGACCTTCTCGGTGTCTGAGAGGTCGCCGACGAGCCTCAGCTCTGGCAGCGGCAGGTTCCTGATCAGCGTGGGCGCCGCGATCACCTGGCTGCTCACGACGGCTGCGGGGTTCTCGTGCACGTCGATGATCGCCAGGTCATAGCGGCCGCGCAGGAGGACGTCACACAATTCGGTGGCGTCGGCGATCGCGCGCGCCGAGAGCTTTGAAGCGCCGCTGACGTAGAGGGTCAAGGCGCCGCACGGCGGTTGGGGTGCGGTCATAGCGGCGCCTCGGGCCGCAGGTGGAGTCCGATCAGGACGCGTTCTGTGTTTGAGAGGTCGCCGATGATCCTGCGTAGCGGTATCGGGAGGCGGCGGACGAGCGTCGGGATCGCGACGATGTCGTCGATGCGCGCCAGCGCCGGCTGCTCGATCAGGTCGATGATCTCGATCTCATGGCACCCGGGCAGATGCTCTTCGCAGAGCGTCTTGAGGTTCGCGAACGCCCGCAGCGACTTGGGTGACTGACCGGCGACATACAAGCGCAGGCACCAGAGCTCGCGGTCCGCGATGACGCCGAGCTCGGAATCGATCTCGCTCATGACACACCGGCGACGATGTCGCTCGGGCGGTCGAAGAGCCCCGGCAGGGCAGCGTCGGCGCGACGGAGCCGGCCCTGCGCGGCGCGCTGGCCGGCGCGATCGTCAGCGCCCGTCGAGCCGTGGATGATCAGGCGCTCCACGCCCGCGGCTTCGTCCTCGAATTCGCGCCACAACATTCCGGTCTGCGCTTCGACGAACTTGCGCCGGCGTTCGAGGTTGAGCTTGCGCTGCTCGAGGTCCTCCGACCGCGCGGTTGACTCCGCGGTCTCCTGGGCCTCCTGGGCCTGGCGGGCTGAGCCGGTGAGCACCCCCTGCGGGCCGACGTAGACGTCGGCGAGCTCGATCCCGTGGCTCGTGAGCATGAACTCGCGGATCTGGTTGGAGTTCGCCACCCCGCGCGACTTGAGCACGTACAGGACCCGGTTGAGCTCGCCGTTGCCCTCCATCGTCTTGACCCGCAGCCACGTGTCGACGAGCGACGCGATCTGCTGGTCCGCCTGGGCCGTGGCCACCTCGGGGTTGAGGCTGGTGAAGAGCGCCGTGACGCCCCTGGACTTCAAGAAGTCGACCTGACGCGTCAGCATCGAGGACACGTCCGCTCCGGTCCCTACACGCACGAGGTCTGAGATCGGGTCCTTGACGATCACGGCAGGGTCGAACTCGCGGACGTACTTCTGCATCGCGAACAGATGCGCCTCGAGGCCGAGGAGCGTCGGACGGAAGCAATGGAACCGCAGCAGGCCGGCGTCCACCCAGCGTCGCAAGTCCATCCCGACCGAGGCCATGTTGCGGATGATCTCCGCCTCTGACTCCTCGAACGCGAAATACATCGTCCGCTCGCCACGGCTGCACGCGGCGTCGCAGAACTGTGCCGCCAGCGTCGACTTGCCGGTGCCCGCGGTACCGCTGACGAGCACCGTGCTGCCCTTGTAGAAACCGCCCTCGCCGAGCATCGCGTCAAGCCGCGGCACGCCGGTCGACACCCGCTCGGTACAGACGCCGTGTTGCAAGCCGTGCGCGGTGATCGGCAGGACCGACATGCCCGACTCACCGATCAGGAACGGGTACTCGTTGGTCCCATGCAGCGAGCCGCGGTACTTCAGGATGCGCAGCCGCCGCGTCGAGGCCTGCTCGGACACGCGGTGATCGAGCACGATCACGCAGTCTGAGACGTACTCCTCGATGCCGTAGCGCGTCAGCGTCCCGTCGCCGCGCTCGGCGGTGATCACCGCCGTCACGCCGCGGTCCTTGAGCCAACCGAACAGCCGGCGCAACTCGGAGCGAAGCACGGCCGTGTTCGAGAACGCGCCGAACATCGTCTCGATCGTGTCGATCACCACCCGCTTGGCACCGACCGCATCGATCGCCGCCCCGAGGCGCACGAACAGCCCCTCCAGGTCCCACTCCCCCGCATCCTCGATCTCTCCACCGGCGATCGCGACGTGGTCGATCACCATCCGGCCGTCGGCCTCGAATTTCGCGAGGTCAAAACCCATCGACGCCACGTTGGCGATCAGATCTTCGGCCGTCTCCTCGAACGCGACGAACACCCCCGGCTCGTCGAACTCCGTGATCCCGCGCACCAGGAACTCCATCGCCAGCAGCGTCTTGCCACACCCCGCAGGGCCGCAGACCAGCGTCGGACGCCCCCGCGGCAGCCCGCCGCCCGTCACCTCGTCCAAGCCGCTGATGCCCGTAGGCGTCTTCGGAAGCACTCCCAATCGACCGTCCGGCCCTGTGGCCATCCCGGCCTTGATCGCCTCGGCGAGCATCGCGTGCTCCTTCCTCGGGAGGCGTCGAGCCGGTTAACGCGGGCAACGACTGTGTCGTCCACGCGCTCAAACCAAGCGTCTCTCGACTCGCAACCACGGCCTTGATCGGCGTGGAAATCCTTACTATACGACGCACCAGAAAGCGCGCCGAGGGGCTCGCGAGCTTTGTCCTTGCAGGGTCTATTGATTAGTGACGCATGGCGGGCTATGTTGGGTAGATGCGCCCGCCTGGTGCGCCTGTCGGCGTACAGGTCGCGCCTGCGGAGCGTTATGAGCAGTGTCCGGGGCTCGCCGCGGACGGCATCGTCTTCGTGGCCGCTCATGCCTGACGTCGGCCCGATCCGGGAGCGGATCCTGGTCGTCGACGACGACGAGGGGCTGCGGGCGCTGCTCGGACATATCCTCGGGCGCGAGGGCTATCGCTGCACGCTCGCCGAAGACGCCGCGAGCGCCCGCGAGGCGCTGCAGCGCGCGCCCTATGACCTGATCGTGTGCGATGTCGCGATGCCGGGTGAATCTGGCCTGGACCTCGTCGAAGACGCCGTTCGGCGCCACGAGCGCATGGCCGCGCTGATGGTCAGCGGCCTCGACGACATCGCGCTCGCCGACCGCGCGTTGCGCATCGGCGCCTACGGCTACGTCGTCAAGCCGTTCAGCATCAACGACGTCCTGATCGCCGTCCTCGGCGCGCTCCGGCATCGCCGCGCCGCGACCGACGACCCGAGCGGCATGGGCGAGGACACGATCCGGCGACTGTGCGTCGCCGTCGAGGCGCGTGACGTCGACACCGCCGCACACATCGCCCGCATGAGCGAGCACTGCTGGCAGATCGCACGAGAACTCGGGCTTCCACGCGAGCACTGCGACCTGCTGCGCACGGCCAGTCCGATGCATGACGTCGGCAAAGTGGGCGTCTCTGACGAGATCCTGCTCAAACCCGGTCCGCTCACCGGTGCCGAGCGCAGCGCCATGCAGCTACACGCCGAGATCGGCTACCGCATCTTGGCCGGCTCACGGTCAGAGCTGCTCCAGATCGCAGCCCAGATCGCGTGGACGCACCATGAACGCTACGACGGCGCGGGATACCCACGGGGCCTCGCCGGCGAGGAGATCCCGCTTGACGGCCGCATCGCGTCTGTCGCCGACGTCTACGACGCGCTCACCCGCGACCGCGTCTACCGTCCGCGGCTCCCGCACGCTGAAGTCATCCGCTACCTCATCGCAGGCCGCGGCACCGCCTTTGACCCAGCCGTTCTGGACGCCTTCCTCGCGATCGTCGAACGCGACTTCGACGCCGACCCGCGGCAGCCTGATCGCGATCAGCCCGCCGCTGACGACGACCAGCCCGCGGCCGCCCCGCCGCCCGCTCGGACGCATCAGGCCACGCGCTTCGCGCGCGACGCGGCCGCGCTGGACCGCGGCTCCACGGCCGCGATGCGATCGCGAGAGACCGAGCATCGGCTGGTCGCCGCAGACCAGCGCGATCACGTGGCCCAGGCCCGCGATCTCACCGCGGCGGCCCGCGACAAGACGGCCGCCGAACGTGATCGCGGGGCCGTCGACGTCGCGCTGCACGAGCGCTCCGTGCACGAGCGGGCCATGGCGGCCGCAGACCGCGTCGCGGCCGCCACAGATCGCCGGCAAGCCGCCGAGGACCGCCGCCATGCCGGCCTGGACGAACTCACCGGCGTGTCCCGGCGCGGCACAGGAGAGCTGGCCCTCACGCGCGAGATCGCGCGTTCGCGCCGCTCACAGCGGCCCCTGATCCTGGCCGTGATCGACATTGACGCCCTCAAACACGTCAACGACGTCGACGGACACGCCGCCGGCGACGCGCTCGTGCGCGATGTCGCCACGGCCACGACTTCGATCATGCGCGCTTACGACGTCGTGGTCCGCTGGGGCGGCGACGAGTTCGTCTGCGCCCTTTCCGACGCCACGCTCGACGTCGCGACCACACGCATCACCGCGATCCAACACGCCCTCGACGGGCTCCGCCACGGTGCATCGATCAGCGCCGGGCTTGCGGAGCTCAACGACGACGACGACCTCGAAGCGCTGATCTCACGCGCCGACGGCGCGCTCTATCGCGCGAAACGCAGGCGCGCCGGCTGACCCCAGGCGACGCTAGGAAAGAGCGTCGGGGAAGCCGAACATCGTGACCAGCGACGGATCGGCGTGAAACGCGGTCACGCGCGACACGCCGGTGGCCGTTGGGGCGAGCACCACGATGCCGTTGGCCTGCAGCGTGCCGTCCGCGTCGCGGTGGTACACGACGGCGGCGGGCTGGCCGTTGGCGGTGGTCGCGAGCATCCGCCAGTCGCCCGGCGCGCCCATCACGTACGCGCCGAGCATGCGGATGCAGTTCGCCCGGCCCGCCTGCCAGTCGCGGAACGGCGTCGCCTCCAGCAGGGCGTCCGAGCGCAACACCTGTTCCAGCAGGCCCGCGTCGGAGCGCTCGAAGGCCGCGATGTAGCCGTCGAGCAGCGCCCGCGCTCGCTGGTCGGTCGGTTCGAGCAGCTCCTCGGGCGCCGCCTCCAGCTCGCCCAGCCGTGCCCGGGCGCGCTGCAGGCCGCTCTTGACCGCCACCGTCGTGGTGCCGAGGATGTCCGCGGTCTCGGCCGCGGAGAACGCCAGCACCTCGCGCAGGATCAGGATCGCGCGCTGGCGGGCGGGCAGGTGCTGCAGGCTCGCGATCAGCGCCAGCCGGAGCGATTCGCGCGCGACAACCGTCTCGGCCGGATCGTCGCCGCCGGCGGCGGTCCACGGGTCCGGGAACGGTTCCAGCCAGGAGACCTCGCCCGGCGCGACCTGCATCGGCGGACGATCGGGCGCGTCCTGAGGACCGGTCAGGCCGGAAGGCAGCACCCGGATCCGGCGCGGCGCCAACGCGGTCAGGCAGACGTTGGTGGCGATCGTGTAGAGCCAGGAGCGAAGCGACGCACGGCCCTCGAAGCCGCCGTAGGAGCGCCATGCCCGGAGGTACGTCTCCTGCACGTGGTCCTCGGCGTCGTGCGCCGAGCCGACCATCCGGTAGCAGTGCGCCAGCAGCTCCCGGCGGAACCGCTCGGTCTCGGCGGTGAACCGATCGTCCATCGGGTGCTTAGGGAAGCAGGGCCAGCTTGCCGATCGTGGCGCGGGCTTGGAGTTCCCCGAGGGCTCGCGGGCCGTCCGTCAAGTCGTAGGCCGTGGGGCGAGCGGGGGTGAGGACGCCGGCGGCGATGAGGCCGGACAGCTCGCCCATGAGCTCGCCGAAGATCTGGGGTGCGGCGCCGATCAGCACGCCGAGGTTGAACCCGATGATCTGGACCTGGTGCTTGTACACCAGCTCCCAGTTGGTGATCGCGGCTTCGCCGCCGGCCACGCCGTAGACGACGACCCGGCCGGTGACCCGCTTGGCCGCGGCGAGGCTGGCGTGGAACGTGGCGCCGCCCGCCGACTCGAGCACCAGATCGGCACCCGCGCCGCCCGTCAGCCGCAGCACCTCGGCGGCGAGGTCGCCGTCGACGGAGTCCAGGACGTGGTCGGCGCCCAGTGCCAGCACCGTCGCGTGCTTGCCCGGCGACGCGGTGGCGATGACCGTCGCGCCGAAGTGCTTGGCCACGGTCACCGCGGCCTGGCCGGTCGCGCCCGCCGCCGCGTGAACCAGCACGGTCTCCCCGGCGGCGATCCGGCCCAGGGGCTTGAGCGCGGCCAGCGCGGTGGGCCAGTTCACGACCAGACCCAGCGCCTGCTCGGCCGTCCAGCCGGGCGGCACCGGCATCGCCGCCGCCGCGGGCAGGACCATGTACTCGGCGAACGCCCCGTCCCCGACGCCGATGACGCGCGTCCCGGGTGGCGGGCCGGTCACCGCCTCACCCGCCGCCACGACCTCGCCGGCGGCCTCGAACCCCGCCAGGTACGGCGGCTGCGGGCCGCCCAGGAACGCGCCATAGGACTTCGAGATGTCCGCGAAGTTGACGCCGGCGGCGGTGACCCGGATCAGGACCTCGTCCTCGCCAGGGCTCGGAACCGGTGCGTCGGTGATCAGACGTACGTCCTGCGGACCCTTCAACGAGGTCTGCTGCAGGGCGCGCATGGTCAAAGGAAGGCTCATGGCGATGTAGACCGCGCTGATCGCTCAAAGGAATCGGCGGCGGTACCTTTGCCGAGGCGGCGGACGTAGGGGTGTGCGGTGGGAGCGTGGGACTTGCAGCAGCGCGTGCCGGTGGAGCACCGCGTGTGGGGCGTGTTCGACCGGCGGTATCTGCCGGCGCTGCTCGCGGTCGTCGGGGTGGCGCTGTTGTGGGCGGTCGTCATGCCGGCGATCGACGAGTCGATCTCCAAGGACGAGATCCCTGCGGGGACGACGGTGTCGCTCAGCCGGGGCGTGACGTTCTCGCCCGCGCAGGGGTGGGTCTATGACGAGCCGCCGTTCCCGGACGCGCAGTCCGTGAAGCTCTTTGCCGACGGCGTCAGCTTCACCGTGCAGAGCGGTCGCTTCGACGGCAGCTCCGAACAGCTCTTGGCGCAGGTCACGAGTCACGACGACGACTGGACGACCCGTGGCGATGCGCGGGCGTTCCAGTCCGGGCAAGGTTTCCCCGGTTCGGCGACCGAGATCCACGGCGGTGATTTCAGCGGCGCGCTGTTTGCCATCGCCCACGAGGGCACGGGTGTGACCGCGATCGCCGAAGGCCCCGTCGGCGCGGTTACGCGCCACACGCGCGACGTCGCCGAGATGATCGCCGGCATCCGCTTCGACACCGGCTCGGCACGGCCATGATGCCGACCGACACCGCCCGCGCGGAAGCGATCAGCGCTTCAGGCTGGGCCTACCCCGTCCGCATCCTGCAGGCGCGCAATCCCGCCTTCTGGGTCTACGCCTTTCTCGTCGCGGGTGGCGCGTTCACGTTCTACGGCCTGGTCGGCGACGTCGGCGCCTACCCCACCGCGGTCGTGCTCTCGGTCGCGCTGCTGACGCTGTTCACGCTGCCGTTCGTGTGGTTCATCGCCCATGCCGACCGCTACGAGCGCGAGCCGGCCAAGCTCGCGCTGCTCGGCTTCTTGTGGGGCGGGCTCGCCGCCACCTGGGTGATGGCCCTGCCCGGCAACGCCGCGGTGCTGTCGATCTACTCGAAGCTGTTCGGCGTCGATTTCGCCGCCTCCTGGGGACCGCCGCTGACCGCGCCGTTCGTCGAAGAGAGCTCGAAGTACGTCGGCCTCATCCTGCTGTTCCTGCTCGCGCGCAACCACGTCCGCTCGGCGTATGACGGGCTGCTGCTCGGCGCGTTCACCGGCCTCGGGTTTCAGGTCTTCGAGAACTTCCAGTACATGTCCAACGCCGTCCTGAACAACTTCGGCGCCAGCCCCGTTCAGGACGTCGTCACGGTGTTCGCCATGCGCGCCGCCACGGGTCCGTGGTCGCACGCGCTCTACACCGCGATCGCGGGCGCCGGGCTCGGCTACGTGATCGGGGCCACCGATCGCTCGCGCGGCCATCGCGTCGCTGTCGCGGCCGGCCTCCTCGCCGTCGCCATGGTCCTCCACGGCTCGCTCGACGCCGTGGCCGCGGTCGGCGCGGCCACGATCCCGTTCACGGTCATCGCCGGCACGCTCGGGATCGTGCTCGTCTGGCGCTTCGCCGACCGCCGCCAGCGCACCTGGATCGACACGCTGCTCGCACCGGACACCCAGGCCGGGACGATCACCGCCGAAGAACTGGCCGCGCTGACCGGGCGCAGCAAGGACCGCAAGGAGTACCTCAAGCGCATCCGCCGGCAGCACGGCCGGCCCGCCGCTCGCCACGCCCGGCACATCCTCGACGCGGAGACCGAACTCGCAGCCGCGATCGCCGCCACCGACGATCCCGACGGAGGTGACGCCCAGGCGGCGCGCGCAGAACTCGCCCGCATCCGGGCGCTCGCGGCTACAGCGCCCCGCGATCGGTGAGGTGGTTCGATGGCGGGAGCCGGTCGATGCAGGTGCGGTAGGAGCGCACCCATCGGGCACGGCGACCGTTGCGCAGGCGAGCGGTGATCTCGACCTGGTAGGTGCCTTTCGGCAGGCCGCGTAGATCGACGACGGCGACGAGACGGTGATCGGAGCGGCGGCGCATGATCGCGACGACGCGTCCGTTCACGCGGATCGCGGCGCTCCGCACGGCACGCCCCTTTCGCTCTCGCAGCCTGATCGTGAATCGCCGCAGCGACGGGCACTGCGTGACGACCTGCGCGGGCGACGGCTGAGCCGGCGCCGCGACCGGCACCGGTGGCGCGGGCTCGGGCGGCGTGGACTCGACGAGTGGGGCGACGCTCAGGGCGGCGGAGTCGAAGTTGCTCGAGGGGATGACCTCCGCCGGCGCGAGCGCCGGGTCGGCCGGCTCAGAGGCGATCGACGCGGTGTTGCGCACGGTCTGCCCGGCTTTGGACGGGTCGACGCGGACGTCGATGCCGAGCTCGAGTGAGCCGCCGGCGCTCAGGGCGCCGAGCGCGCAGGTGACGGCCTGGCCTGCGGCCGAGCACGCCCCGGCCGTGTCGGCGACGAACGTGAGCCCGTCGGGCAAGGTGTCGTGGAGCATCACGTCCGGCGCGGAGCTCGGTCCGTGGTTGGCGACCTGGAACGTGAAGCGCGCCACGCCGCCGGGCGTCACCGGGTCGGGCGGCGCGGCCTTGGTCAGCTCGAGGTCGGCGGCGGGGATCGGCACGAAGGAGACGGTGTCGGTCGCGAGGGCGGGGTTCGGGTCGACCGAGTCGGAGATCGCGCCGATGTTGTTGAGCACGGTCTTGCCGCGGCTGTCCGGCGCCAGCCGAGCGACGATCGTGATCGTCTCGGTCTGGCCGGGTGCGAGCGAGTCGATGGCGCAGCGCAGGTTGCGCACCAACGGCAACCAGACACAGGTGCCGCCGCCGGTGAAGGTGCCGGTCGGGACGGGCGCCGGCGCGTAGAACTCGGCCGGGAGAACGTCGCGGGTGGAGACGTTGTGGGCGGTCGACGGGCCGGCGTTGCTCACGGCGATCGTGTAGGTCACGAGGTCGCCGGCGGTCGGGTTCGGCGTCGGGGCGAAGCTCTTGTCGACCTGTAGGTCGCTGCTCACCGGCACGTCGAGATCGACCTCCGAGCGGTTGTTGCCCGGCGCGGGATCCTCGCTGGTTCCGGTGTCCGTGACGGTGGCGGCGTTGGTGACGGTGGACGCGACGGCGGCGTCGAGGACGCGCGCCCGGATCGTGATCGTCGCCGCCTGCCCCGGCGCCATTGCGCCGAGCGTGCAGACGACCGCGGTGGTGCATGTGCCGCGGTCGCTGGTCACCTCGAGTGCGGCGAAGTTCGGGGTCAGCGTGTCGGTGACCTGGGCGGCGGTCGCCGTCGAGGGGCCGCGGTTGAGGACGTCCAACGTGAAGGTGACCTCGCCGCGGGCCGGCACCACGCGCTGGTCCGCGGCCTTCGCGATCGTCAGGTCGGCCTGCGCCGTCGCGCCGCCCGCGTCGGTCGCCGAGTTGTTGGTGTCGTCGCTGTCGCCGCCGCCGGACACGGTCGCCGTGTTGACGACGGTCGCCGGCGCGGGGTCTTGGACCGTCGCGTTGACGACGATCGGCGGATACGACTGCCCGGCTGGGAGCGGGTCGGGGCGTGTGCAGGTCACGGTGCTCGCGGCGATCGTGCACGCCCACCCGGCGCCGGCGGCGGAGTTGACCGAGGAGAACTGCGCCGGGTCGAGCGGGTCCTGGACGGTCACGGTGCCCGTCGTGGGGAGGTTGCCGGCGTTGGCGACGCCGATCGTGAAGTTGTAGGCCCGGCCGCCGACGAACACCCCGCCCGCGTGCGTCTTGGCCGGCACGAGGTCGGCGCCGGCGACGATGCTCGTCGTGGCGTTCGACAACTCCTCGGGGAACTGGGTGCCGAGCGTCAGCCCGACGAAGGCCGCGGCGCCCTGGTTGACGATCGCGCTGCTCAGCTGGGCGTCGGGCGCGACCCCGACCCGGAAGCGCGCGCACGCGGTCTGCCCGGGCTCGAGCCGCCCGCCCTGCGTGTCGTTCGCGCCGGTTCCGAGGCGGAAGACCGTCCGTCCCGCGGCCGGGTCGTACTCGGCCAGACCGTCGTTGATGGCATCCGATTGCGCGACGAACAGGCCGCAGGCGCCCCCGGGCGACGTCACGGGCGTGACCGCGAGGCTGTTCGGCACGTACGCCGTCTGGGCGGGGATCGGGTCCAAGAACCGCAGGCTCACGGCCGGGTCCTGCCCGGTATTCGTCAGCCGGACGGTGTATTCCAGCTGGTCGCCGCGCTCGATGGCGCCGCCGTTGACGTCGACCACCGACTTCACCGGCCGGATCTCCGGCGCGAAGATGTCGGTCGTGAAGAACGCACCGGCCGGGTAGTAGGTCTCGCCTCCGGTCGTGAGCCGGATCGTCGCGCTGGTCGCCCCGTTGGCCAGCACCCCGTCCTCGCGGAAGAGGTTCATGTCCGAGCCGAGCTGGTTGACGTAGTTGGGGTTCTTGTCGGTGACGTTGACGCCGAAGCGGCTGATGGACGAGTTGAACACGTTGTCCGCGGGGTTCGCCGGATCAAAGATCGGCGACGAGTTCAGCGTCGCGCTGTCGCCCGTGGAGGTGCGGTCGCCTTCGCTGCTCCACAGGCCGACCGTGCTGCGCACCGGCCCGAACGGAGGCGTCGTGAAGCCCGACAGGCTGACGCTCGCGGCGGGCGTCGAGCGGCTGATGGTCGCGAGCCCGTCGAACACCGTGAGGTTGCGCGGCGGCTCGGTCGCATCGCGGTAGACCACGATCAGGTCCCAGGCCGCGTAGCGGTCCTCGCCGGTGGCGGCCTGCACGTTGGCCACCGTGTACGCGCCCACCCCCGCCGCGCGGACCTGAGCCGTCACCTCGGCGAAGCCGCTGAAGCGGCTGCCGTTCGTGTCGAGGGTCTGCGCGGTGATCGTGGTGTAGGCGCCCGCGCCGGGCGCGCGCAGGCTCACCGTGTTCCTGGCCGCGGGGCTCGGCGCCGCGGCCCCGCCCGAGCCCGCCGCGGTGTCGCCGGCCCAGTACAGGCCGGCCCACAGCACGAGCGCATCCGCCGGCAGGCTCAGATCGGCCGAGGACGAGTCGAACGTTCCAGGCACGCCGTCGACGTCCACGCGCGTCATCGCGTACCCGTTGTTGTTGCCCAGCGTCCCGCCCTGGGTCCCGGCCTGCGCGGCGGCGCACCCGGTCGCCGCGGCCGGGCACGTCATCAGCGTGTTCGCCGCGAACGTGATCGAGCCCGCGTCGTTGACCGTGTAGCGGACCGCGAACGGCCGGTCGGCGGACGCGCCCGCGGGAACCAGCAGCGTCAGCAGGCACGCTCCGAGCAGCACGGCGGTCCCCATCAGCCGCATCAGTGCCGGATCGTAACTCTTGCCACATGTCGGTCAAGCAACTCGACGTGCACGCCCGGCGACTTACTCCGTCGTAGAGAACTCCCAGATCGCGATGCCCAGCATCACGAGGCCGAGTGCGAGGACCATCAGCACTTCGAGCGCGACGGGCACGTGCCAGCCGAACCAGGTCACGCCCGGGACGCTGACGTCGAGGCGGCTGAAGACGAGCTTGCGCATCGGGTCGACGGCGTAGGTGATCGGGTCGAGGCGGTTCAGGACCGCGAGCCAGCCGGGCAGGCCGCTGACGGGGAACAGCGCGCCGGAGATGAAGAACATCGGCATCACGACCATCTGCGTGACGCCCATGAAGGCCTGCATCTGCTTGATGCGGACCGCGACCATCACGCCGAACGCGGTCATGGCGAACGCCAGCAGCAGCATCATCCCGAGCACGCCGAGGACGAACGCCACGCTGTAGGGCACGTCGACGGCCCAGGCGAGCGCGACCAGGATCACGCCCTGCAGGCTCGCGACGGTCGCGCCGCCGAGGCACTTGCCGATCACGATCGAGCTGCGACGGACGGGCGCGACCATCATCTCGCGCATGAAGCCGAACTCGCGGTCCCAGACGATCGACGCGGCGCTGAAGATCGCGGTGAACATGACCGCGATGCAGAGCACGCCGGGGTAGATGAAGGTCCGCAGGTCGATGTCGCCCTGGACCACGGTGTTCAGACCGGAGCCGAGGACGAACAGGAACAGCAGCGGCTGGATCAGCGAGGTCACGATCCGCATGCGGTCCTTGCGGAAGCGGATCAGCTCGCGCGACCAGACGATCTTGATCGCGCGCAGCTCGCTCTTGTACGAGCGCTGCGGGACGTGGACGCGAACGACGTCGGCGACGGTGCTCATCGGCGCGTCGCCATCTGCATCATGATCCGGTTGCGCATCTTCGAGGAGTCCTCCTCGGCGTCGCGGATGGTCTTACCGGTGAACGACATGAAGACGTCATCGAGGCTCGGCCGCGAGACGCTCACGCTCGTGATCGCGACGTCGAGCTCGTTGAACAGGCGCGGGACGAACTGCGCGCCCTCCTCGACGTAGAACGTCACCTCGCCCTCGGAGACCGTCGCGTCCAGCCCGAAAGCCTCGCGCAACGCGGCGATCGCCACGTCGTTGTCCTCGGTGCCGATCCGGACGCGATCCGCGCCCACCTGGGCCTTCAGTGCCGCGGGCGTGTCCAAGGCGACGATCTCGCCCTGGTCCATGATCGCGATCCGGTCGCAGAACTCGGCCTCGTCCATGTAGTGCGTGGTCATGAAGATCGTGATCTCCTCGCGCTCGCGCAGCTCGTGGATGTAGCGCCAGATCGAGCTGCGCGTCTGCGGATCGAGTCCGATGGTCGGCTCGTCGAGGAAGAGCACCCGCGGCGAGTGCATCAGCCCGCGCGCGATCTCCAGCCGCCGGCGCATGCCGCCGGAGAACGTGCCGACGACCGAGTCCTTGCGGTCATAGAGCCCGACCATCTCGAGCACCTGCTTCATGCGGCCGGGCACCAGCGCGCGTTCCACGCCGTAGAGCTCGGCGTGCAGCTTGAGGTTCTGCTCCGCGGTCAGATAGCCGTCGAGCGTGGGGTCCTGGAAGACCAGGCCGATGTGGCGGCGCACGTCGTCGCGCGCGGTCATGACGTCGTGACCGGCGACGGTCGCGAAGCCCGAGGTGGGCTTCGCCAGCGTGCAGAGCATGTTGATCGTCGTCGTCTTCCCGGCGCCGTTGGGGCCGAGGAATCCGAAGACCTCGCCAGGCTCGACGGAGAACGAGACACCGCGGACGGCCTCGACGTCTCCGAACGTTTTCCGTAGTTCGTTGACTTCGATCATGTGACTGTAAAAGTACAGCGACTGAAAGAAATGTACAATCCGGGCTCTCATGGAAGGACTGCGCGAGCGCAAGAAGCGGGAGACCCGGGACGCGATCGCGGCGGCGGCGCTCGCGCTCTTCCTCGAGCGCGGCTTCGACGCGGTGACCGTCGTCGACGTGGCGGTGGCCGCCAACGTGTCCGAGAAGACCGTTTTCAACTACTTCGCCACGAAGGAGGACCTGGTCTTCGCCAACGCGGAGGAGAAGCTCTTCGAACGCGCGGAGGCCATCCGCCTGCGGTCGCCCGGCACGCCGCTGTCGCGCGTGTTCCTCGCCGACACACTCCGGTTCCTCGATGCCATCGAGGCCGGTGAGGTCGATCGGGCCATGACCGTCCCCCGGCTCGTGCGCGCCTCGCCGGCGCTGCGCGGCCGGCTCATGCTGGCCTGGGAGCTTGAGGCGGCCACCTTGACCGCCGCGGTCACCGACGACGAGGACGACCTCATCGCCGCGGCGGCGGTCCGGTCGCTCGTGTGGGCGAACCGGGTGGTCTTCCGGGCCGCGATGCGGCGCCTCATCGGGGGCGAGGATCCGGCCGACGTCGCGCGCGATCTGCGCGCCGAGGCCGAGCGCGTCTACGCGCAATTGGACCTCGGGCTGGCCGGCTACGGGGCCTGACGACCCGGGCAAGGGACGCGGGTGCCGCAACGGGCTCTCCGACCGCCTGCCGGTGGGCTTTCAGATCGCCGGCCGGGCGGCAACGCGCGCAGGCGATTTCGCGCCATTCGTATCACCCGATCGGGATGACACAGCGCTCGTGTGCGGCCACCTAGCATTGACCGATGCCCGTCCTGGACGTGCCGTTTGACCTGATGGAGGTCAAACTCGCGGCGCCGTTGATCCGGCCCGGCACCGTGGCGAAGGCCGACGTGGTCGCGCGGTTGTGCGCGTCGCCCGCGCCGTTTGCGGCTGTGGTCGCGCCGGCCGGGTACGGCAAGACGACGCTGCTTGCCCGGTGGGCCGAGGCCGATCCGCGTCCGTTCGCGTGGGTCGCACTCGACGGCCGAGACGACGACGCCGTCCTGTTCCTGCGCTACATCGCGGCTGCGATTCACAGCGTGCACCGGCTCCCACCCTCGGTGTTCGACGCGCTGTCAGGCTCAACGGGACAGATCTGGCCACGTCGCGTCCCGGCGCTCGGGCGCGCGCTGGCCGAGCTCGAGCGCCCGCTGGTGCTGGTGCTCGACGATCTGCACGCCGTCGCCAATCCGTCGTGTCTGGACGTGCTCGGGGCGCTGTTTGAGTACGTGCCGGCCGGCTCGCAGATCGCCGTCGCAAGCCGAGAGGAGCCGGCACTCCCGTTGGCCCGTTGGCGGGCGCAGGGATGGGCGCTGGAGATCGGCGTCGCCGACCTCCGCCTGGACGAGCAGGAAGCCGGAGCGCTGCTGGAGGCAGCGGGCGTGGAGCTCGACGCGGGCGAGTTGTCGGACCTGACCGCGCGCGCGGAAGGCTGGCCCGCAGGCCTGTACCTTGCCGCGCTCTCGTTGCAGGCGGGCGCGCCGAGCTCGGCGAGCGCGACGGGCTTCAGGGGCGACGATCGCTACGTGTCGGACTATTTCCGCCTCGAGCTGCTGTCCCGGCTGCCGGCGGCCGAAGCGACATTTCTCAAGTACACGTCGGTGCTGGATCACCTGTGTGGCGGCCTCTGCGATGCCGTCTTGCAGACGACTCGATCGGCGCGCACGCTCGAGACGCTGGAGCGGACGAACTGTTTCGTCGTGCCGCTCGATCGGCGAGCCTGGTGGTATCGCTACCACCACCTGTTCGCCGAGTTGCTCCGCACCGAGCTCGAGCGCAGCGAGCCACACATGGTGCCTGAGCTCAACGCGCGCGCGATGGCGTGGTGCATCGCCAACGACCTCACCGAAGCGGCGGTCGTCTACGGGCACGCCGCCGGTGAGACCGACACCGTCGCGGGCTTGCTCGAGGGCGTCATGCTTCCGCTCTACTTCGACGGCCGCCTGGAGACCGCGGAGGAGTGGTTCGGGTGGTTCGGCGAGGAAGAGCTGGGGCGGCATCCTTCACTCGCCGTCTACGGCGCGTGGATCCGGGTGCTGACCGGGCGCCCCGAGGATGCTGAGCGGTTGCTGGCGCTCGCACAGGCGGCGACCCCGACGGGCCCTCTGGCGGATGGCAGCGCCACGATCGAGCCATGGATCGCGACGTTGCGCGCGCACATGATGTGGAACGGTGTCGGACGCGCGCTCGCCGACGCCGACCTGGCGCTCGATCGGCTTCCACCGGGAAGTTGGTGGATCGCCGGCGCGCTCCGTATGCGAGGGGTTGCGAACGGGCTGCTCGGCGCACCCGATCGTGAGCTGGATGACCTGAACGCGTCCATTGCTGCTTCGCAGGCTCTCGGCGCGAGGGGCGACGATGTCCCCGTGGCCCACGCACTGATCGCGCTCCGCGCGGCCAAGCACGGGGCCTGGGGCATGGCCGCCGAACGCGCACGGGCGGCACAGGCAATCGTCGACGAGAAGGGTCTCGGTGACTACGCGGGCACCGCGATCGTGCATGCCGCGACGGCGCGGGTCGCCCTCCACGAGGCGCGACGCGACGAGGCGCGCGCGGCGCTGGCGCGCGCGCACCGTCTGCGGCCGATGCTCGACTACGGGATGCCCTGGATGGCCGTCGAAGTCGGCCTCGAGCTCACGCGCGCTCACCTCGCGCTCGCCGACGCGAGCGCCGCTCGCACGATTCTCGCCGAGACCGAGCGCGTACTCGAGCTGCGCCCGGATCTGGGTTCCCTGGTCGATGAGGCGCGGGAGCTACACGAGCGCGTGGCCGCCACCTCCGGGTCGGCCGGCGCGTGGGCGATGAGCCTGACGGCCGCGGAGCTGCGGCTGCTTCCCTACCTCGCCACCCATCTCACGTTCCCGCAGATCGCGACCCGGCTGTTCATCACGCGCAACACCGTCAAGAGCGAAGCGGTCGCGATCTACCGAAAGCTCGGCGCCGCGTCGCGCAGCGAGGCGATCGAGCGTGCCGTCGAGGCCGGACTCCTGGAGAGCTCCATCTACCCCCCGCGTGCGGAAATCACCCTGGAGGTATGACGCGCCCGC
>NZ_JAPDOD010000148.1 GCF_027587205.1 Solirubrobacter ginsenosidimutans | reverse complement strand
CGACGCCTCGGTACCACGCGCGCTGCACGCGTTCGCCCGCGACGAGGCGGCAAGCATGATCGTCGTCGGCTCCACCGCCCGCGGCCACGCCGGTCGCGTCCTCCCGGGCAGCACCGCCGAGCGGCTCCTGCACGGGTCATCGTGCGCCGTCGCGCTCGCTCCGCGCGGCTACACCCGCACCCCCGTCGAAACCGTGGCGGTCGGCTTCGTCGATTCGCCCGAGGGGCACGCCGCCCTCGCGGTCGCGCACATGCTCGCGGATCGCTCGCACGCGAAACTCCGCGTGATCGCGGCGCTCCATCCCTCCAGCGCGCTGGACGCGCCCACGGCCGGCACCACTCCGGCGCCCGAGGGCCGCCACCGCGCTTCCGTGGAAGCGGCATTGAGCGCCGCACTGAACGCGCTTCCGACCGGCGTGGAAGTCGAACCGGAGATCCACGTCGACGATCCCGCCGAGGTGCTGCTCCGAGCCTCCGCGCACGTCGAACTGCTCGTCTGCGGCTCCCGCGGCTACGGCCCACTCCGCAGCGTGCTGCTCGGCGGCGTCTCGCGCCGGCT
>NZ_JAPDOD010000147.1 GCF_027587205.1 Solirubrobacter ginsenosidimutans | reverse complement strand
GCCGACAACGTCGATCCGAACCTCGTCAACGCGTGGGGGCTGGCCGCCGGCCCGACCTCTCCGTGGTGGGTGAGCGACAACGGATCCGACCGGTCGACGCTCTACAACCCCGCCGGAACGCCGCTGCGGCTCGTCGTCAGCGTTCCCGGCGCGCCGACCGGGACCGTGTTCAACGCAACGCCGGGCAGCTTCCTCGTCGGCGCCAGCAACGCCTCATTCATCTTCTCCACCGAGGCCGGCACGATCCTCGGCTGGAACGGCGGACCGGCCGCCACCGTGGAAGCCGACCGATCCCCCGCCGGCGCCGTCTACAAGGGCCTCGCGATCGCGCCCACGCCGGCCGGGCCCCGGATCTATGCCACCGACTTTCACAACGGCGCCGTCGACGTCTTTGATCCGCCTGGAAGCCCGTGTCACACGCTGGCTTCGTGGATCCGTTCCTGCCGCGTCACTTCGCCCCCTTCGGGATCCAGACGATCGGCGACCGGATCTTCGTCACCTACGCCAAGCAGCAAGCCGGCAGCGACGACGAGGCCCATGGCCGCGGCCTGGGCATCGTCGATGCGTT
>NZ_JAPDOD010000146.1 GCF_027587205.1 Solirubrobacter ginsenosidimutans | reverse complement strand
GTCTGGCCGTTGAAGGTCAGCGTGAACGTGCCGCCGGTCGCGTTGGTCGTGCGGACGGTCTGCTGCTCGTCGAGGAGCTGATCCTCGAACGGGCCGTAGCCGTTGGCATCGATGCCCGCCGCCGGCGTGTCGTCACCGGTGACCATCCACAGGTTGTTGTGCTTGTCGAAGTCGATGTCACCGGCGACGTGGCAGCACTCCTGGCGGTTGTTGGAGACCCGCAGGATCTGCTGCTCGGAGCCGAGGTCGATGTGCGCGGGGACGCCCGGAGCGTCGTCGACGAACTTGAAGCGCGAGAGCTGGAAGTAGCCCACATACGGATCCCACGCCGTCTGCGACGCGGCCGAGTTCGGCACGGTCGTGTTCGGCGTCGTCTGCGTGACGATCGAGCCGTCGGAGAGTTTCACGTTCGTGACCGTCTGGGGCGCGTAGTACAGGTACACCCAGTGGTTGGTCGCGAAGTTGTTGTCCAGGCCCGGGCCGTAGAGGCCGTCCTCGGAGTTGGTGTACAGGCGCATCGTCGTCGGCAGCGCCGGGTCGGCGAAGTTCGCCAGCACCGTCGTGGTGCCCTTG
>NZ_JAPDOD010000145.1 GCF_027587205.1 Solirubrobacter ginsenosidimutans | reverse complement strand
ATGGACATCGTCCTTCGGGGGAGACCTCGGAGGCTCGGATTGCCAAGGCCTTGGCGCATCCGCTGCGCGCTCGCATCTTGCAGCGTCTCGGCGAGCGTGTCGCGAGCCCGGGTGATCTCGCCGTGGAGCTGGGTGCTCCGCTGGGCGTTGTCTCCTATCACGTACGGATGTTGCGCGACTATGACTGTGTCGAGCTTGTCCGGACGGAGCCGCGCCGTGGCGCGTTGCAGCACTTTTATAAGGCGACGGCTCGCCCGAATCTCGACGAGGGCCAGTGGCGCACGTTGCCCTCGGGCCTGCGGCGGGAGCTGACGGGGGAGACGATCACCGAGCTGGTGGGCGATCTCGCCGTGGCGGCGGATGCCGGCAAGCTGGAGGATCCGGAGGTCGTGCTCACGCGCACGCCGCTGGAGCTGGACGAGAAGGGCTGGAAGAAGCTCAACAAGCTGCTGGCCAAGACGCTCGATCAGGCGTTGGCGATCGCTTCGGAGAGCTCGGCCCGTCGCAACGAGGGCGCCACGGGCGAGGTCTTTCCGACCGAGCTCGGCCTGTTGCACTTCAAGCGCGCCGAGAACTAA
>NZ_JAPDOD010000144.1 GCF_027587205.1 Solirubrobacter ginsenosidimutans | reverse complement strand
GGCGCCGCGCCTGCCGGGCCGGCCTCATCCGGCGCGCCCGCGCCGTCACCGACCGGCTCCCCGCCGCCCGGGCCTCCACCTGCCGCCCCGGGCCCGACCGGCGCGCTCGAGACCGGAGGCGACGCCGGCACCCAGGTCGCGTCGACGGGCGGCGAATCCGACGCCGCCGGCGCCGAATCCGCGGACGGCGCCGCACCGGACGCGGTCGCCGACGCCGGCCCCGCGCCCACCGGCGGCGACCTCGTCCGCCCAGCGCCCCTCTCCGAGGACGAGGTCCTGACCCAATTCGGCCTCGAGGACACGGGCGAGGCCGACCCCGAAGCGGTCGCCGCCGCAGCCCCGGCCGCCGCGCCCCCGACCGACGCCGCCGCCGCGCAACCCACGCTGGCCGCGAAGCGCCTCGACCGCACCCCCGCCGCGACGATGTCGGCGCCGCTCACCGCAGACGCCGCGCCGGCGTCGACGTCGCCGCTTGCCGGCCCGGTGTCCGCGTCGCCGCTCGCCGACGTCGCCGGGGCGACCACGTCGTCGCCGCTTCCCGGCCCGGCGTCCGCGTCGCCGCTTGCCGGCCCGGCGTCCG
>NZ_JAPDOD010000143.1 GCF_027587205.1 Solirubrobacter ginsenosidimutans | reverse complement strand
TGTCGGCACCGGCCACGCGGCACCTCCTTTGAAAGTCGAACCGTGAGAAGTCCGACGATCATCGGTGCCGCGTCGGCCGGAACCACGTTCCGTCCGACCCGGACCTACACCACGCTACGGGACGTGACCCGGCGCGGACCGGCGCAGCGTGACGCGGCATGGCGCCGGGCCGACGCGGCGAGCCAGCGCCGCCGCTGCGGTCGCAACGCCCGCGACTCCGCCTCGCAGTCAGACCGGCGAGAGCAAAGTTCCTCGTGCTCTACGCGAATAAGTCGACTCTCGCGCCGCGAGGAACACGGTCACGAGGGGTCGGCGCGGCGCCGGATCGGGCGCGGCGCGGACCGGCGCAGCGTGACGCGGCATGGCGGCGGGCCGACGCGGCGAGCCGGTGCCGCCGCCGCGGTCGTGACGCTCCGACTCCGTCTCGCAGTCAGACCGGCGAGAGCAAGCTTCTTCGGGCTCTACCCGACTAAGTTGACTCTCGCGCCGCGGGAACGCGGTCAGGTGGGAGCTGAGCGTCACCGCGGGCGGCGTGGACCCGCGCGGGGGCGGCGCCGGGCTACTCGGCCCGGCGCAGGCACGGCGTGGCGCAGGCACGGCGTGGCGCAGGCACGGCGTGGCGCAGGCGCGGCGCAGGGGCGGCGCGGCGCAGGGGCGGCG
>NZ_JAPDOD010000142.1 GCF_027587205.1 Solirubrobacter ginsenosidimutans | reverse complement strand
GTCACGATCGGCGCCGGCGCCCTGTTCGGGATGGTCGGGCTGACGCTCGCCGCGCCGCTGACGTCCGCGGCCGTGCACATCAGCAACGAGCTGCGCGACCGCAGCGAGCAAAACGGCCGCGCGCCCACGATCGAGGCGGTACCGGCGCCCTCGAGCTGAGGGCCGTTCATCCCGATCGGACGATGCGTCTGAGCGGTAGCTGGCAGAGGCTAAGTCAACACCTCAATGAGGGAGGAGCACGACATGGCAAAGCCCATGTTCTTCTACACCGGCATCTACGACAACGTCGCCGATGCCGACGCGGACTACGAGGCGATCGAGTCGCTTCACCGAGGCAAGGCGATTGGGTCGTATGACTCGGCGATCGTCGTTCACACCCCGGACGGGGACGTGAAGGTCACCAAGACCGAGAAACCGACGAAGAAGGGGGCGTGGATCGGCCTCGCCGCCGGGGCCGGTGCGGCCGTCGTGTTCCCATTCCTGCTCCCCGCGGTCAGCTACGCGGGCATGGCCGGGGCCGGCGCCGGCCTGGGCGCGTGGTTCGGACACCTCGCGCACGGCACCAGCCGCGGCGACGCCAAGGACATCGGCGCGCTGCTCGAGCCGGGCAAGGCGGCGCTGATCGTCGTCGGCATCGACAAGGACGCCGAGCAGATCGAGCGCGCGCTCACACGCGCGGAGCAGCACGT
>NZ_JAPDOD010000141.1 GCF_027587205.1 Solirubrobacter ginsenosidimutans | reverse complement strand
TCGAGGACGCGGCGCATCCGCTCGTCGGGCGCGAACGGCTCGCCCTTGACGATCCCGATCGCGGCCAGCTCGCCCATCAGCTCGATCTCCGTGCTGCCCGCGGGCTGCTCTTGCACCAGCTCGTTCAAGAGCTCGTAGAAGCCGAAGTCGTTGGGCGGGATCGTGTTGAACGCCGTCCCGCTCGCCTCCACGAACACCGTCTCGGGAAGCTCGGCCGGCGAGGCAGGCCGCACCGTGCCTTCCAGCAGCGTGGCGATCGGCGTGCCGAAGCCGCCTTGCGCGTAGGGGTAGATCTTCGTCGTGCGCTTGATCAGCTCGACGGTCGGAGCCGGGTCCATGCCCGGGTTCTCGTTGATGAACGAGCGGCCGAGCATGAACGCCCGCGTCGTTCGCGAATGCCCGATGTGGTAGCCGCTGTCGGGCAACGCCCCGTCGTAGTTCGGCGGGACCAGCAGGAACCGGCCGCCCTCGCCGCGATCCGGGCCCGGGAGCCCGAAGTCGATGATCCAGCGCCACCACATGTCGTCGAAGATCCCGAGCGCCTGGGGAGGCGTCTCGATGACCATCGGCCCCGACGACAGATCGATGATGCCGATGAAGTACACCGTGTCGGCGTTCGCGGTCAAGAACACCGACTCCGACCCCAGCAGCTCCGAGAACATCAGGATCTCGTTGTCCTTGGCCCCCGCCTCCTGCATGCCCTTGCGCA
>NZ_JAPDOD010000014.1 GCF_027587205.1 Solirubrobacter ginsenosidimutans | reverse complement strand
GCGACGAGGGGCGGCGCGGTGACGTGGCGCGCGGCGGCGACGAGGGGCGGCGCGGTGACGTGGCGCGCGGCGGTGACGCGGCGCGCGGCGGTGACGTGGGGCGCGGCGGCGGCTCAACGCGCGGCGGGGCCTTGCGGTCGTCCGCGCTGCGGACGCTCGTGCTCGTGATGGGCGCCGTGGGCGCGATCTTCGGCGCGACCGAGATCGGCGTGACGACCGCCGCCGGCGCGCTCGGGAACACCGCGGCCGCCGGTCCGCTGCTCGGCGTCTGGGGGATGGGCTCGCTGCTCGGCGGCGTGTGGCTGGCGCGCCGCGGAGGCGTGGCGCCGCTGCGGCCGCTGCTCGTCGCGCTCGCGCTCGGGCACGCGGCACTCGCCGCCGGGTCGTTCAACGTCTTCGTGCTGGCCGGCGTGCTGCTCCTCGCCGGCGCCGCCATCGCACCGACCTACGCCGTCGTCTCCTCGCTCGTCGAGAACGCCGCCCCGGCGGGCACCGTGACCGAGGCGTTCGCGTGGCTGGCGACGGCCGTCTCGGTCGGCGCCGCGCTCGGCTCGGCGCTCGCGGGCTCGATCGCCGAGGCCGTCGGCCCGACCGCGGTCTTCGCGCTCGCCGGCGCGGCGGGCCTGGCGGCGCTGGCGACGGCGAGCCGCGGGCGCGCTGCCACCGGGGCAGTGGTCGCTTAGCCCCCTCAGGCGGGGTTTTGCGACCTCCCCGGCAGGGGCGCGACGACGCGGCGGGGCCGTGGGCGCATCGCGGGCCGCCGGCCGCGTCGAGCCGAAGTGGTCGCGTAGGCACCTGAGCGGTGCCTTGGCGACCACTCGGCCGATTCGGATCGCCGCGGCGCTACGGTCCCGCCGCATGGACGTCCTGATCGACGCGGACACCATCCGCTCTCCCGAACTGCGCCACGAGGTTCCCACCGCGATCGTCGACCCGTTCCTCTACGGCGAGCGCGACGGCGCGGCGTTCGCGGCGACCTCCGCCCTCGACGCCGCCTCGATCGCGCAGGCGCGGCCCGACCTCCAGCAACTCGACCTCTTCACCGACCTCGGGCTGAACGATCTGATCCCCAGCGGCCGCGAAGCCGCGCTGCTCGAGATCCGCCTGCGCGCCTGCCGCGCCATGGGCATCACGAAGGCCGCCGTCCCGCCCAGCTTCCCACTCGCGACCGCGGAGCACCTGCGCGCCGGCGGGATCGAGCTCCACGTCGATCGCGAGCTCTTCAGCACCCGCCGCCGCAGCAAGACGCCCGCCGAGCTGCGCGGCATCTGGCGCGCCACGAAAGCCGCCGAGGCGGGCCTGAAGGCAGCGGCTCAAGCTCTGGATGAGGCTGAGGCTCGCGACGGCATCCTCCACAGAGACGGCGAGCCGCTGACCTGTGAGCGGGTGAGCGACCTGGTGCGACAAGCGGCAGAGAGCCACGGCGCCGCGCTGGCGACGTTCCACGTCGCCCGCGGCCCGCAGACCGCGACCGGCCACGGGCCCGGAACGGGTCCGATCGCGCAGGGCGAGCCCGTGATCGTCGACCTCGCCCCGCAGGACCGCGAGTCGGCGTGCTTCTCGGACATCGCGCGGACGTTCGTCGCCGGCGAGCCCGATCCCGAGATCGCCCACTGGCACGCGCTCGTTCTCGAGGCGCACGCGCAGGCGATCGCCAACGTCCGCCCCGGGGTCCGCGGCAGCGACCTGTGGAACGCGGCCGCCGACTTCTTCGAACAGCACGGCTTCCACACCCAGCGCAAACCGGGCGAGACCGTGATGGAGGGGTTCCCGACCGCGCTCGGCCACGGCGTCGGGCTCGAGATCCACGAGGATCCCGGCGTCGGTCGCACCGGAACCGAGTTCGCTCCCGGCGACGTGATCACGATCGAGCCCTTCCTGTGCCGGCCCGGCTTCGGCGCCGTTCAGGTCGAGGATCTGCTGCTCGTGACCGCCGACGGCGCCGAGCGGATCAGCTCCCTGACGACGGGGCTCGCGCCCGGCGACCTCAGCTGAGCATCGCCTCGCACAACTCGATGTTCTTCTCCGTGGCCGGGTCGTGGCCGTGCTGCTCGAGCGACGCCTCGAAGTACTCGATCGCGTCCTCGTAGTCCTGCAACTCGAACAACAGCAGGCCGATCGCGAACGGCAGGTCGTGGTCGCCGGGGACGGCGAAGTGGCGTTCCTCGATCTCGAACAATGCGGTCCGGAGGTCCTCCTGCGTAGCCGGGTCGGCTTCCGCGGCCTGGTCGCGGAGCGGCCCGAGCACCGCGTGCAGCGTCGACGCGTCCCACCCGCTGAGCCGCAGCAGGGCGACGAGCTCCGCCACCGACAACTCCCCCGCCGCCCGCTCGACCCCCTCGAGGAGCGTCGCGAGATCGCCAGGGCCGAAGCGCTCGATCGCGTCGCGGTAGGCCTCGCGCGTCTGTGCACCACCGCCGAACACGAGCGCGCCGACGTCGATCGCCGCATGCCGGTCACCGCCGTGCAGCAGCTCCCCGCCGTGGCGCGCGGCGACGAATCCCAGCGCGTGGAAGTTGACCATCAGGCTGAACGCGCCGCCGTGGCGGGCGGGCTCGGGCGCCTCCCGGTAGGCGAGCGCCTCCTCGGTACTCAGCGCCTTGTCGGCGGCGAGCACCAGCAGCCGATCGCCCGCCAAGGCACGGAGGCCCCGGATCGCCCGCAACGCGACCGTCGGCACGGTAAACACGGTGTCGTCGAGCGTCACCCGGTAGTGCTCCAGCAGCGCGTCGAGGTCCTCGTCGCCATACGGCGTCACCGGCGCATGGGTGAACGTGAAGTCGGAATCGACCAGGCAGGCGTGCAGCGCGCCGTCACCCACCGCGAACGCGTCGGCCGGGATGCTGTCGAAGACGTAGTTGGCGACCACGACCAGCGGGTTCTTCAGCGCGCCCAGCGTCACCCCGCGCCGCCGCAGCACCGGCGCGATCGGCTGCGTCAGATCCACCCGCGCGAAGTCGAAGCGGTCGTCCTCGAGCCCGGGATGCGCGGCCCAGTCGTCGAGCTGGCTCTCGGCGAAGTCCGTCAGCACGTACACGAAGCCCTCGCCCAGCTCGCGGGCGAGCCCGTGCCCGAAGCGCCCCGCGCCCGCCCCGAGCTCGAGGACGTAGACCGGCTCGGACGGATCGAGCACCGCGTCGCGCAGGAACCCCGCGATCACGCGCGCGTACGCGGCCGCCACCCACGGGTTGTCCACCGCCTGGTGCGGGATCTCGGCGAACGCCTCGCTCGCGCGGTCCTCGTAGAACGCGCGCTGCTGCTGCCAGACGGGGGACTGCGAAAGGGGGAGCACGGAGGCCGAGATTAGACTCCCGCGCACCATGGATACCGAAGCCGAGCTGGCCCGCCTGAGCCGGGCATTCTTCGCCGCCGTTTCGTTCGAAGCGGGCGGCAAGCCCGGCTACGACGCGATCCGCGACCTCTTCATCTCCGGCGGCCTGCTGATCCGCAACACCGGCGACGCACCGGAGGTCACCACCGTCGACGAGTTCATCGCGCCGCGCGCGGAGCTCGTCGCCTCCGGCGCGCTGACCGAGTTCTATGAGGGCGAGCTGGAAGCGGTCAACCAGACGTTCGGGACCGTCGCCCACCGCTGGTGCTCCTACGAGAAGCGCGGCGTGCAGAACGGCACGGCGTTCGCGGCCACGGGCGCGATCTCGACCCAGTTCGTGCTCACGCCCGGCGGCTGGCGGATGAGCTCGATGGCCTGGGACGACGCGCGCTAAGACGCCCTCCCGGAGCTACGGCGGATTCTGGCGGGCCCCGCCCGCCTCTGCCGGGCCCCGGCAGGCGCACACGTACCACCAGTATGCGAGCGCCTGCCGGTGCACGGCAGAGACGACCGTGGATCTGGCCAGCGATCCACCGTAGTTCCGTCCGGGCGTCTAGAGACTCGCGCGCAGGATCGAAGCGAGGTCCTCGTCGGAGACCTCGCGCGGTGAGCCGACGAGCAGCCGCGCCTGAGCGCGGGCACCTTCGACCAGGGCCGGGATGTCGCCCTGGTCGTACCCGAGCTGAGAAAGCGTCGGGACGTCCAGGTCGGCCATCAGCGCCGACAACACGTCGGGCAGCGCGTCGCGCCCGCTCGCGTGCGAACCGAGCAGGGCCGCCGCCGCCTCATGGCGCTCCGGGTCGGCCTCGTAGGTGAACCGGAACGCGGCCGGGGCGGTGACGATGACCGAGATCCCGTGCGGGACGAACGGGTGATCGTCGGGGTAGCCGGGCGGCGTGTAGGCGTGCTTGAGGCCGGCGATCGGATAGGCGCAGGCGTGCGGGATGTGCACGCCGGCCGAGCCGAAGCCCACGCCCGCCATCGACGCGGCCAGCATCATCGCGCCGCGCGCCTCGACGTCCTCGCCGGACGCCACCGCCCGGCGCAGGAAGCGCCCGCCGTACTCCAGCGCCTTCGACGACCAGACGTCCGCGACCGGGTTCGCGCCCTGATAGGGCGGGCGCTTGTCCGGGGAAGGAGGCCGCTCGCGCTCCGTGTAGGGCAGCGAGAGGTAGGACTCGGCCGCGTGGCAGATGACGTCCAGCCCCGCCGAGGCCACGACCTCCGGCGGCAGCGACGTCGCCAGCGACGGATCGACGATCGCCTGCGACGGGCGCAGGTAGCGGTGCGAGATCCCGGTCTTCACCCGCTTCTCGGGGATGTCGAGCACCGCGACGGTCGTCGCCTCGCTGCCGGTGCCGCACGTCGTGGGGATCGCGAGGTGCGGCTTCAGCGGGCCGGGCACCGCGACCCCGCCGCCCACGGGCGCGTTGACGTAGTCCATCACCGGTGCGGGATGGGACACGATCAGGTTCGCGACCTTCGCGGTGTCGATCGAGGAGCCGCCGCCCACCGACACGAAGCCGTCGACGTGCGCCTGAAGCGCGAAGTCGGCCGCGTCCTGGAGCGAGTCGAGCGTCGGCTCGACCCGCGACCGGTCATAGATCACGACCGCGATCCCCGCGCCGCCCAGCGACGCGCAGACGCGGTCGATGTGCGGGATCCGCGGGTCGGTCACCAGCAACGCCCGCGACACGCCGAGCCGCTGCAGCTCCCAGCCCGCGTCCTCGACCGAGCCGGGACCGAACTTGATCGGCGTCGCCTCGAGGGTGAAGATCGACTCCCGCGCCATTGGCGGGAGTCCTACCCGATCAGCGCACCGTGACGCTGGTACGTGCCGTGATGCGCTTGCCCGCCTGGACGAGCGAGGCGGTCACGGTGTAGCGGCCCTTCTTCATGCCCTTCGTGGCGCCGAGGTTGAGCCCGACGAGCTTGCCGGGGATGACCTTCACGGCGGCGATGTTGCCGTTGCGCGAGCCCGCGCCGGACAGCGTGTAGGTGCCGCTGACCGGGTCGATCGTGTTGCCGAGGTTGCGCACCGGCAGCACCAGGGTGCCCGAGCGCACCTGCGCCGCACCGGTCTTGAGCTTGTACGACTTCTTGGACGGGTTCAGCCGCAGCGAGGAGATGATCCGGTACTGCGGGATGATCCCTTTGCGGCCCTTGGTGTTCGTCGGCTTGCCGAACGCCTCGACGCTGCCGTAGAGCGAGCCGGCCGACGTGCGCCGGACCATCCGGAAGGACACCGGGGCCTTCGCGCCCGCGCCGAGCGTGAACGTCTGCTTCGTGGCCCGCACGTAGCGGGTGAGGGTCGCCTTGGGATCGGCGAGCACGTTGCCGTTGAGCTGCTGCATCCACGGGCGGACGGTGACCGTCACCCGCAGGGTCTCGTTGGTCGTGTTGTTGAGCGTGTAGGACCCGACGCTCCCGAGCTGCGCTTTGTGTTCGAGGATCGCCGGCGTGACCGACAGACCACCACCCGCCGCGAACGCGCTTGAAGAACACACCCCGAACGCCCCGAGACACGCGACGACCGGCACGGCGAAACGCCGAGTACGAGAGACCATCAGACAACCCTCCAGCAGTTACAGACCCATGCACGCTTCTTGAGCGCCGGGCGAGTGTCGCCCGGTTGCATAAGCGGGTAATGAAGCGCCGCGTAAGAGTTCCTCAGGTTGTTAGGGTCGCGACCAATGGCCAGGCTGGTCGCGCTGCTGCGGGGGATCAATCTCGGTGCCAAACGGCGGGTGCCGATGGCGGACCTGCGTGCACTGATGGGCGAGCTCGGCTACGAGGACGTGCGGACGGTCCTGCAGTCCGGCAACGTGCTCTTCGTGGGCGCGAAGGGCACGGCGCAAACGAAGCTCGAGGCGGCGATCGCGGATCGGTTCGGCTTCGAGGTCGACGTCGTGCTCCGGACGGTCGAGGAGCTCGAGGCGGTTGTCGCGCACGACCCGTTCGGTGACGTGGCCGACGACCTCAAGCGCTACTTCGTCGTCTTCCTCCCGGGGAAGCCGGACGCGGCGCGGCTGGCCGAGCTCGAGGCCGAGGACTGGAGCCCGGACCGCTTTGGCGCCCACGGCTCCGAGCTCTATGCGTGGTGTCCCGACGGCATGCAGGGCAGCCGGCTGATGAAGGCCCTGGGCAAGCCGGGGATCGCCGCCACCGCGACGTTCCGCAATATGAGTACCGTCAGGAAGCTGCTGGAGTGAGCAGCCACTGCGCCGCCACGCCGAGCCGGTCCAGGAGCCGGCGACCGTCCGGGTCCTCGAGCGCGGCGCGCACGAGGTGGTCGAGCCCGAGCATGCCCGCGCCGCGCGTGAGCCGCGCGTGCAATGCCGGGTGCAGCCCGGACGGGACGGGAGCATTGATCGTCGGCGGGCCGAAGCTGCGGCGCGCCGCGTCGACGTCGACGCCCTTCTGGCCCGCGATGGCCAGAAGCAGGTGGGTGCTGTCGATGCTCACGGAACCGTGGCGCGCGGCCTCTTCGCGTGCCTTGAGGAGGGCGGCGCGCGCCTCGGGCGAGAGCGTCGGCCGGGCCGGTGGCGCCGACGCCAGGTCGCGGTATCGGCGATGCGCCGCCTGGCGTGAGATGCCGAGCGGGCGTGCGATGTCCGCGTACGACTCACCCGCCTGCAGCGCGCGGGCCACGTGGGTGCGCTCGAGCTCGTCCAGCTCGTTGCGCAGCTCGGCCAGCGTGGCCAGAGATTCGATCGGGGCGGGTACCGTGAGGGCACGCTCTAGCAGCGCGACGATGTTTTGCGCGTTGGGGGCCATATGGAGTCAACGCGCACTTCCGCGCAAGGTTGGGTACTAGTTCCGCGAGATGGCGGCGATCGCTGTTCCACTTCGGCTGCATCGCGAGCGCACCCTGCGCTCCCGCGCGACGCGTGGGGACACCGCGGCGTTCACCGCCGTCTACGAGCGCCACCACCAGGCGCTCTACCGCTACTGCCGCTCGATCGTCCGCCACGAGGAGGACGCGCAGGACGCGCTGCAGAGCACCATGGCCCGCGCGTTCGTGGCGCTCCAGGACGAGCAGCGCGACTTCGAGCTGCGCCCCTGGCTGTTCCGGATCGCCCACAACGAGGCGATCACGATCCTGCGCCGGCGGCCGGCGACGGGCGAGCTCGAAGACTCGCCGGCGCCCGGCTCGCTCGAAGACCGCGTCGCCGACCGCGAGGAGCTGCGGCTCCTGCAACTCGACCTCGCCGATCTGCCCGAACGTCAGCGCGCGGCGCTGATCCTGCGCGAGCTCAACGGCCTCAGCCACGCGGAGATCGGCGTCGTCCTGGACATCTCCGCGGGCGCCGTCAAGCAGGCGATCTTCGACGCGCGCAGCACGCTGCTGGGCTTCCGCGAAGGCCGCGCGACCGCCTGCGTGGACATCCGCCGTCTTTTGTCTGACGGCGACGGCCGCGTCCTGCGCGGGCGAGGCGTGCGCGGCCACCTGCGCGGGTGCCCGGACTGCCGGCGCTTCCGCGCGGACCTCGCGGGCCGTCCCGCCGCGCTACGTGCCTTGGCGCCACCGCTGCCGGTGGGTGGGGCGGCGGCGCTGCTCGCCTCGCTGCTCGGCGGCGGAACCGCGGTGAAGCTGCTGGCCTGCGTCGTCGTCGTGGGCGGGGGAGGGGCGACACTCGCCGCCGACCTGCGCCACGCCCGGGAACCCGCACACCTCGCCCCGGTGGTCGCCGAGGTGCGCCAGAAGCGCGCTCCGAAGCCGCCACCGGTCGTGAAGAAGACGCCGGTGCGGACCGCGGTGCTGGTCAGTGAGCCATTGACGGCGACGCCTCGTCCGCAGGTGGGTGGGGCGGGGCCGCAATCCGGGGACGGATCGAAGCCGTCGCGCGCGGGGAGTAAGGCGGCGCGGGCGCGAGCGGCGCGCAAGGCCGCACGCGTGCGAGCGGCGCGCCATGGCCGGCTGGGTCATAAGACGGCGCGGGCACGCGCGGCGCGCAAGGCAGCGCGGGCGCACGCGGCGCGCCATGGCCGGCTGGGTCATAAGACGGCGCGGGCACGCGCGGCTCGCAAGGCAGCACGCGCGGCGCGCCACGGCCGTCTGGGCCATGACGCGGCGCGGGCACGCGCGGCACGCAAGGCGGCACGCGCGGCGCGCCACGGCCGTCTGGGTCATGACGCGGCGCGGGCACGCGCGGCACGCAAGGCAGCACGAGCGCACACGGCGCGCCACGGGCGAGCAGGCCGCAACGCGGCGCGGAGCGTCGTCGCGCGCAACGCCCGATCCGGGCGCAAGGCGGCGCGGGCCAACGCCCACCGCGGCCGGCACGCCGGCTCAGCGCGCAGGGGCAAGTGGGCCCGGTCAGCAACGCGCGCAGCGCGGGGAGCCGTGCCGGTCCGAGCCCGCAGCCGTTTCACCCGCCCGACCGCCCGCCGGTTCGCCGCACAGCCCCACGGCGGTTCCGGCCGTCACCGCGGCGCGGGCTCGCACCGCCGCCACCGCTGACCGCACCCGCGCCGACGCGCCGCCAGTCGACCCGCGGCCACCGTCGCGGCGCGGGCAGCCACCACAGCCCCCGCAACCGGCGTCGCGCTGCCGCCCGCCGCGCTCGTCCACGACCGCGGACCGCCGGTCCCGGCCCCGCCGGCTCGCCCCGCCCACGGCGCCAAGCGGCCCGGTGTACCACATGCATACCACCGATATACCGGGGTCAGACCCCGGTGTACCGCTTGTATACCGGCGGGATACCGGGGTCAGACCCCGGTATACGACTTGGATGCATGGGTGTGGGTGGCGCTGGTGCCGGGTGCTCGCGGACCCGGTTCGCATCGGGGGCGCCGGTGACCATACGATTGGCCGACGATGGCGAGCGGAGTGTGGGTGACCTGCGGTGCGCCGCTCCCGGCCGGGGACGGGTGGCGGGTGTGGTACTCGTGGCCCGGCGGGGCGTTCACACCCGCCACGCCGCGCGTCCGGACCACGAACGGGACGCCGATGGCGGTCACGCTCGGGCCGTGGGCGCCCGGCAAGCCTCCGCCTGGCTCCAAGCGGCCGATGGCGATCCGCGAGCTCAAGGTGGAGAACGCCACGCCCGGTGCGCTGTATGAGGTGACGATCCCGGAGGCGCCGAAGCCGTTCCTGTGGCGCACGCTGCCCACGCGGCTGCCGAGCGAGGGCGTGAGCCTGCTGATCGGCTCGTGCTTCTGGCTCAACGACGACCGCGACGGGTACTACTCGGCCGCGGTCAAGGAGCTCGTGCAGCGCGAGCGGCCGGTGTTCAAGATCCTGATGGGCGACCAGCTCTATGCCGATGTGTGGGCGCCGCTGCCGAACACGATCCCTGAGGGGATGGCGCAGAAGTACGAGCGCTACTGGGGCGACGACGCCTACCGCGACCTGCTCGCCGCCTGTCCGACGCTGGTCAGCTGCGACGACCACGAGTTCTGGAACGACTTCCCGCAGAAGCAGATCCAGGTCCCGCTCTCCTGGGATCGCTACCAGCCGCACGCGGGCGACACGGCGGCCGCGCTCTACGACAGCTACCAGGCGCTGCTCAACCCCGGCGGCAAGCGCTGGATGAGCCTGGACCTCCCGCCGGTGTCGTTCTTCATCGCCGACACCCGCTCCTACCGGACCAGCGACGACGACCCCCACGCCCGCCTGATGCTCGAGGCCCAGTGGGAGGACCTGGAAACGTGGGCCAGGCAGCTCCAAGGCCCCGGCGTCCTCGTCCTCCCGCAGCCGCTGCTCAAAGCAGGCGGCAGCAAGACCGACCGCACGCTGCTCGACTTCAAGGAGTCCGACCGACTCGGCGCGATCTTCGAGCGCGCCCTCGGCGGTCCCAACCCGCACGACATCCTGATCCTGACCGGCGACATCCACACCGGCCGCCTCAGCAGCGCCGAGATCGTGGGCCTGCACGGGCAGATCTACGAGCTCGTCGCGTCCCCGGCGAGCCTCGTCACGCCCTTCCTGCCGCCCTGGGGCCACAAGCCGAACCCCCTGCCCGACAGGCTGACGATCAACCGCCGCACGTGGCATGTGACCGGCAACCAGAGGCTCACGGCCACCGTGGACAACAACGTCGGGCTGATCCGGATCGCCCCCGGGCGCAACGGCAGGTACCGCTTCACGCTGCAGCTGTGGCGGGTCCGGCCGCTGATCGGCATCGCCGGCCGGATCTTCGGCAAGAAGCCGAAGGCCAAGGGCGCGCAACCGATTCACGACCCGATCGAAATCGAGCTCCGCTGAGGAGGAAATGGTGCTCCGGCACTCCCAGAGCGACACGCAGAACCCGAACGTCACCAACTGGTCCGAGAAGTACGCGTCCACCGACAACTCGGCGTTCTTCACCGACGCCATCGCGGATCTGAGCGGCGACCAGGACGGCCTCGGCCTGATCGGCCTGGTGGGAAGCTCGGACCTGCCGGGCGTGGCCTTGCGCCGCGCGCAGAGCATCCTGCGCTGGGACCGGCGCCCGAGCCTGTGGTCGCACGCCTTCCTGCTCGTCGGCGGGGGAGAGATCCGCGAGGTCGCGCTGCACTCGCGCGCCGGACACTTCCCCGAGCCCGCCGACAACGCGATCACCGAGGCCACGCTCGCCCACTACGGCGACCCCAAGCGCGACCCGAACGTCGCCCTGCTCGCCGTCAAGATGGACGCCGAAGAGGCTGCCCGCGTCACCTCTCGCGCGACCGAGGACCCCAACCTCGAGCGCCTGCGCTACGACCTGTTCGAGACGCTCGGCTTCTGGCAGGCCTACCTCTGGACCCGCGGCACCGCCAACCCGCTCGAGGCCGGCGTCCCGAACCACTCGTCCGCGATGGTCGAGTACTGCTTCGAGGAGATCCAGCTGGACCTGACCCCCGGGGCCAACGATCGCAACAGCGCCCCCGAGCACCTCTGGAACGGCGCGCGCTGGTGGAACGACGCGTTCGGCGAGTTCGACCGCCCGATCTCCGGCCGCTTCGTGATCCGCGACCCGCACTGCGCGGTCCTGGGCCCGGGGGAGCTCTAGCCCGTGGAAGTCATCCGCCGCCAGCCCGACACCAAGCGCGGGCGCGCCGAGTGGTTCACCGGCGACGTCTACCTCGACGAGATCTCACCCGGCCCGCACGTGAAGCTGCTCAGCGTGCACTTCACGCCGGGGGCGCGCACGGCCTGGCACGCGCACCCGTTCGGCCAGACGATCCACTGCACGGAAGGGCTCGGGCTCTTCCAGGTCGCCGGCGACACGGTGCAGCCGCTGCGCCCCGGTGACACCGTGCGCTTCGACTCGGGCGAGGTCCACTGGCACGGCGCCGGCCCGTCGACCTTCATGACCCACCTGGCGATGCAGGAGGTCGCGGACGACGGGTCCGACGCTTCGTGGGGACCGCACGTGACCGACGAGGAGTACTACCCGGCGTGAGCGGCAAACGCCGCCGCCGGCGCGCTCTCGGAGACGGCGGCGCGCGGCACGCGGAGCACGACCAAAGCGATCACGACCGCGACGGCCAGCGCGCCCGCGCCGATCAGGTACGCGAGGTGGTAGCCGGAGTTCAGCGCCACCGCTGAGGTGGAGTCGCCGGTGCGCTCGCTCGCGAGCGTCGCCAGCACGGCCAGGCCGATCGCCCCGCCGACCTGCACGGTCGTGTTGACGAGCCCCGAAGCCAGCCCCGAGTCCTGCGGCGTCGCGCCGGACATCGCCAGCGCGATCACGGCCGGTGTCGAGAGGCCGGCGCCGAGGCCGATCAGCAGCGTCGCCGGGAGGATGTCGAGGACGTAGTTGCCGTCGACCGGCGTGCGGGCGAACAGCAGCAGGCCCGCGATCGTCACCAGCAGACTCGGCACCAGCACCCGCTGCGGGCCGTGGCGCATGATCAGCGGCTGCGACGCGCGCAGCGACACGATCCCCATCACGACCGTCGACGGCAGGAAGGCCAGACCGACCTCGAGCGGCGCGTAGCCGAGGATGCGCTGGAGATACAACGCTCCAAGGAAGAACAGGCCGAACATCCCGACCACGATCATCGCCATCACGAGGTTCGAGCCGGTGACGTTGCGCGAGCGGAACAGCCGCAGCGGCATCAGCGGGTTCTCGATCCGCGCCTGGCGCACGAGGAACGCGCCCAGCAGCAGCGCGGCGATGGCCGCGAGACCGACGGTGCGGTTGGAGGTCCAGCCGTGCTCGGTGATGCCGAGGATCGTGTACACGCCGAGCATCACGCCCGCGGTCAGCAGCACCGCGCCGGGGATGTCCGCACCGGCGCCGACGCCGATGCCGGGCTTGGGCTCGATCAGCCGCAGCGCCAGCACGCCGGTGATCACGCCGACCGGCAGGTTGATGAGGAAGATCCAGTGCCAGCTGATCAGGTCGGTCAGCACGCCGCCGGAGAGCAGGCCGATCGACCCGCCCGCGGACGCCACGAACCCGTACACGCCGAGCGCCTTGGCCTGCTCGCCCGGTTTCGGGAACATCGTCACGATCATCCCGAGAATCACGGCGGAAGTGAGCGCGCCGCCGACGCCCTGGATGAAGCGCGCGCCGATCAGCATCTCCTGCGTCTGCGCGAGCGCGCACAGCGCCGAGGCGGCGGTGAAGATCGCCAGGCCGATAAGGAAGATCCGTCGCTGCCCGATCAGGTCGCCGACGCGGCCGGCGAGGAGCAGCAGCCCGCCGAACGCGATCAAGTACGCATTGACCACCCAGGCCAGGTTGCTGGCTGAAAAGCCGAGGTCGTCCTGGATGGAGGGGAGCGCGACGTTCACGATCGTCGCGTCGAGCACGATCATCAGGGCGCCGGCGCACAGCACGTACAGCGCCGCCCAGCGATTGCGGTCTGTCTGCGAGGAGGTCATGCACATATGACCAGCCCTCTCACGGAAACTCATCGGTCGGCGCGTGACCGATTCGTTCAAGACCCGCGCGCGACACTGGAACCATGGCCGATCTCACGAGCATGCCCAACGTCGGGCCCAAGATTGCCGCGAAGCTCCGCCGGCTCGACGTCGACACCCCCGAGGACCTGCAGGGTCAGGACGGCGAGGAGCTGTTCGAGCGTCTCTGCGCAATGGACGGCCGGCGCCACGACCCGTGCCTGCTGGACACGTTCGTCGCCGCGGTCGACTACGCCAACGGCGGGCCTCCGCGGCCGTGGTGGGAGTACTCGCGCCAGCGGCTCGCGCGAGAATCCGCGCATGGAGGTGCGGAGCAGCCGGCCTGAGGATGGCGTCGAGGCGTTCCTGCGCGAGCACAACGCCGACAGGGTCGCGCGGCTCGGCGTGCTCGAGGACGCGCTCGCGCACCCGCACCTGGTCGCGCTCGACCCAGGGCTCGCCGGCGTCCTGACCTACGTCCTGCGCGACGACGATTGCGAGGTCCTGACCCTGCACGCCACGCGACGTCGCCACGGCGCGGGGACGGCGCTGCTTGAAGCGGTGCGCGCCATCGCGGGCGATCGCCGCCTGTGGCTGATCACCACCAACGACAACGTCGACGCGCTGCGCTTCTACCAGCGCCGCGGCTTCCGCCTCGCCAAGCTGCACGCGAACGCGGTCGATGACGCCCGCGAGCGCCTCAAGCCCGAGATCCCGCGCATCGGCAACTACGGCATCCCGCTGCGCGACGAGCTCGAGCTGGAGGGCTAAGGTCCAACCACGATGATCGAGCTCGAGACTCCGCACGGGCCCGCCCGCGCCCACGTCAACGAGGCGGCCGAGCCCGTCGCCGTCCTGGTCCTCGGTCACGGTGCCGGCGGCGGAGTCGGCGCGCCCGACCTGAAGGCCGCGACCGAGGCGGCGCTCGCGGTCAACGTGACCACGATCCTCGTCGAGCAGCCCTACCGCGTCGCCGGCCGCAAGTCCGCCGCGCCCGCCGCACAGCTCGACACGGCCTGGACCGCCGTGATCGAGCAGCTGCCGATCAACGGACTCCCGCTCTACGTCGGCGGCCGCTCCTCAGGCGCGCGCGTCGCGTGCCGCACGAGCGCCGCGGTGAACGCGACCGGCGTCCTCTGCCTCGCCTTCCCGCTGCACCCGCCCGGGCGTCCGGAGAAGACACGTCTGCCCGAGCTCGAGCAGGTGACCGTCCCGGTCCTGATCGTGCAGGGCGAGAGCGACCCGTTCGGGATGCCGCCCGAGGCGCCGAACCGCCAGGTCGTCCGGCTCAAGGGCAACCACAGCCTGAAGTCCGACGTCAACGGACTCCGCGACGCGGTCAGGACCTTTCTAGGGCGCGGGAACGACGGCGACGTCGATTAGCCGCGCGCAGGTGGCCCGCGCGCGAGCTCGAGCGAGCATCAGCTCCTCGAGGATCCCGTGCAGCGTGCGGGCCGCGAGCGAGGGATTCAGGCGCGCCGGCCGGATCGAGACGGCGCACACGAGCCGTACGTAGGCCGTCCCGCGCTGGTGCGCGACCCGCTCCACGCCGAAGGAGTCGACGTGGTAGCCCTCGGCCTCGAGCGTGGCGTGCTCGAGCCGGTGGTCGGTGTCGCCGAGCAACTCGGCCGCCCAGTCGGTGTCCGTGCGCTGGGCGCGGATGCAGTCGACCGCCCAGACCCCGACCACCTCCGCGTGCCGTATCACACGGTCACGCAACTCGGTCACGGGACGTACGGGCGCTGCGGTGCCGGCCATGGGTCTCTCCTCGCGGAACTGGTGTCCGCACGGCTGTATGCCCAACTAGCCCATCAGGTATTCATAAGGCGATAGAGCACGTGGTCGCCGTAGACCTTGTACGGCGCCGTCTTCTCGTACACGAACCCGAGCTTCTCCATCACCCGCCGTGAAGCACCGTTATGCGGGAGAGTGAACGCGACCAGATCGGCCGAACCTAACGGTCCGAAGGCAATACTCACGCACGCCTGTCCAAGCTCTGACGCGAAGCCCTCGCCCCAGCGCTCGGGCGTGGTCGTCCAGCCGACCTCGAGCTCGGGCTTTCCGTCGAAGACGGTGCGCGCGAGCCCGCCGCGCGCGACCGGCTCGCCGGTGGAACGCTCGAACCACATCATGTAGCCGAAGCCGTGCTCTTCCCAGTGCGCGTCCATGATCTGCGCGAGCGACTCGACGCTCGCCCGATCGGCCACGCCGCCCATCGTCGCGCCGACCCGCGGGTCGGAGAAGATCGGCAGCAGCACGTCGACGTGGTGCGGCCCGATGCGCTCGCCGCGGAGTCGCTCCGTAACGATCACTTCGGGCCCGCCCATCACGTCGAATTTACAGGAACAGCGACACGTCGAACGTCCAATCGTCGGTCCAGAACGTGGTCGCGCCGTTGCCGACGCGGCGCTCGATCCGGACGATGTGATTGCCGTCGCCGACGCGCTGGACCCACTCGTAGGCGTGCGCGGAGGCCGTTCCGTCCTCGGAGTCCATCGCCTGGAAGTTCGCGCCGTCCGGGTCCATCGGAGCACCGTCGATCAGGGCACGGACGTAGCAGGAGTCCGCCGCCAGCGGGCTCTGGCAGGCGGTCTCGGCGGTCAGGACCACCTTCACGCAGCGCGACTGGCCGCCGGGAACGTTGATCTGCGTCGCCGCCCCGAGGAGCGGGCTGAAGTTGACCGTGTTCGTCGTGGTCGGCGAAGCATCGGTCTTGACGATGCTGGTCTGGTTCGGGCCGCAGTTCGTGGTCATGACGTTCGGGCCTTGAGGAACCGGCGGGCCGCCGTCGGGCGGGTTCGGGATGACCTGGGCAGCGGCGAGCGCGGCGGTGGTGCCGAGCACGGCGGCGGCGCCGCCGAGGCCGGCGAGGAGCTTGGCGCGGGTGGTGCGGGGGCGAGGCATGAGCCTTCCCTTCCTTGGGGGTGGTGGTGGGGTCGAAGAGCAAGACCCCTCCCGCTCCGGAAAGGTTGGACGGTTAGGAAGACGATTCCGCGGGGGTCGCTCGTCGACGCCCTTCACACACGCGTGAAGGAGTTGGGCGTCCAGTGCCACTTCGGCGAGCGGGTCACCGAGCTGCCGGCCGGCGTCGTGATCGTCGCCGTCGAGCCCGAGCAGGCCCGCGCGCTGCTGGGCGACGACTCGCTGCGCGTGCCGAGCGGCCGCACGGTGTGCGCCGATCTCGCGCTCACCCACCGGCGCGGCGACCCCTACACGGTCTCCGACCTCGACGAGGCCGGCTGGGTGCAGCGCTACACCGCGGCCGACCCGACGCTCGCGCCTGACGGCGTGGAGCTCGTGCAGGCGCAGCTGCCGATGCGGCCGGACGAGACCGCCGACGAGGCCGCCGTGCGCCTGGACGCGCTGCTCGACGTCTCACTGCCCGATCGCGCGGCGCGGACGCAGTGGCACCGCCGGCTCGTGATGGAGGGACGCACCGGCGCGCTCGAGGAGCCCGGCAGCACCTGGCGCGACCGGCCCGCGATCGAGCGCGGCGACGGCGTCTTCCTCGCGGGCGACTGGACCGCCGCGCCCGGCCTGCTCAGCGAGGTGGCGTGGGCGAGTGGGGTCGAGGCCGGCGCGGGAGCCGTGCAGGCCGCGCAGCTCGCCCGGCCGTCGCTTCGCCGCGTGGCCTGAGCGCCAGCCACGCGGCGGCGAGTGCCCCGATGGCGGGCGCGACGAACGCCACGTACGCCGGCCATGCGAACGCCGGCGGAGGCGTGAAGTTCGGCGGGTCCAGCACCCACGCGCCGACGAACACGGCGCCGGCCGCCAGCACCACCGCCGCGACTCCCGCGACCGCGCGCCGCGGGAACGCGGCGGCCAGGAGCGCGACGGCGCCGAGGACGGTCGTCACGTCCCCGAGTCGCTCCTCCCACGCGAGGTCGAGCCCGAACGGCGTGCCGGGATCGCCCAGCAATAGTGCGTGCCAGCCATCGGCCTGGTACCACGATATGCGCGACACGACGATCGTCGCGAGCGCGCTCAAGAGCAGCGCGATTCGACCCACTAAGTGGACGCTACATGAGATAGCGTCGCGCGATGATCAACGTCATCCGGCGCCTGATGGGGAAGCCCGTCAAGCTCTCTCCGAAGCAGGAAGCCAAGATGGCCCGGATGTACGCGCGCGCCGACGAACAGGCCGCCAAGCAGCAGGCGGAGATGCGCAAGAACCGGGCGGAGTACGAGGCGTTCATGGCCTCGCAGGGGCTCCCGGTGCCGGACGCGCAGCCGGTCACGGCGCCGGCGAACCTGCGTGAGGCGGCCGGGATGTTCAAGCAGTCCTTCGAGGGCTTCAAGGACGCGATCGGGGAGAGCTTCGACGATCGCCGCGACGTGCTCGACCCCGGCGAGGCGCAGCTCAATAAGCCGATCGCCGAGGTCGAGGACCCGGCGGAACGCGGGCGGATCGCCACGGCCGAGCGCGAGGAACGCGACCGGGCCCGCTCCGTGTACGCGTCCCCGCACCGGCCCGCCGTCGTCTTCACCCGCTTCGCGACCACCGGCCGCGAGCAGTTCACCGACGTCGTCAGCGCGCTGCGCGAGTCGGGTCTCGCCGCCCACCCGGAGCGCGTCTACGGCGTCTACCGCGTGCCGGATCGCTTCGATCACAACCGCAATAACGAGGGCGGGGCGTATCTGGAGTGGGAGATCGCCCACGAGCCCGGCGCGCTCGCCCCAGCCGCGGGCGAGATCCTCACGACCGGCTTCAAGCGCAGCGACCACTGGGCGGCGCGCGAACGCGGCGAGGCGTCGGTGCTCGACGAGGACGTCGTGGGCGCGCTGATCACCCGCGCGCGGGTCCGGCCCGAGGACTGCTACGGCCTGCATCGCCTGCTCACCGCACGGGCGCGCGACGGCGAGGACGGCAAGTCGTGGAGCGCGCAGATCGAGGGCGTGCTGCTCCTCTCGCGCCCGCTGGCGGCGATCGGAACAGCGCAGGCCGAGATGACGGCGCAGGCGCCGCTGCGGCTGGACGAACCGCTGCCGTACCACGTCGAGATCCTCGACTGGGAGGCCGTCGCGGCCTGGGTCTCACCCCATCGCTACGGCCCGCAGCGCGTCCCGTCCCCGCTCCCGCATCTGCCGAGCACGTGGCAGGAGTTGCTCTTCGCCTACATCGACGTGGTCGGTGTCCACAGCGCGGACTGCTACGGCGTCCAGGTCACGCGCACCGCCGACCGGAGCATCGCGGACCTCTCGCTGGCGAGCTTCAACAAGAACCTGCGCGGGAAGGGGAAGTTCCCCTGTTCGGACGGCGAGGAGCGGGCGGTGATGCACCTCGCCGAGCACGTCGTGCTCGCCTATCGCGACAGCGCGGACTACGAGGCCGGACGGGCGCGATGGCGCGCCTACCAGCTCGAGGTGCTGCACGCGCGCCTTGACCATCTGACCGGCGTGCGCCCGCCGATCGAGGTCAGCGACCATCGCCCGCCGTCGTTTCTGGGCGAGGTCTTCGAGATGTTCGACCCGTTCGGGCAGCCGTCGTTTCCGCAGATCTTCAACCGCAACGCGCGGCCGAGCCTCGGCCCCTACTGCGGCGAGCTCGAGGACTGAAGAAATCCGCTGACGACCGGCGCCAGCAGGGGCGAGGTGAGGATGTCGTAGTGGCTCTGACCGGGGAGGATCGCGAGCTGGTTCTTCGGCTGCGCCGACCCGTCCCAGCCCGCGTCGCGCAGCCCGCCGCCGAGCAGCCCGTAGAACTCGACGATGTGGTCGGGGCGGATCGAGTCGGCGTCGGCGAACACCAGCAGCGTCCGCGCCTGCAGCCCGGCCACCTCGGCGGTCCAGTCGTAGTCGTGATGGATCGCGTCGCTCGTCTTGGCGATCAGCGTGCCCCAGTTGTCGGGGTTCGGGGCGTGCTGCGCGTAGAACTGGCCCGCGGGCGACGGCTTGATCATCTCCGCCATCTCGGCCGACATGCCGTCCATCGCGACGATCGCGTCGGCGTGGTTGCCCGAGCGCTTGATCGCGATCGAGACGAGGATCAGGTCGTTCACCCGCTCGGGATGCTGGAGCGCGAGCCGCAGGGCGACGTCCCCGCCCAGCGAGTAGCCGAGCACGTCGGCCTTGCCGTCGACGCCGAGCTGCTCGATCACGCCGGCGACGTCGTCGGCCATCGCGCCGACGTCGAAGGGACGGTCGACGTCACCCGTGCGGCCATGACCCTGCAGGTCGACGGTGATCACCCGCCGCGAGGCGGCGAGCGCCGGCAGCACCGGCTCGAACATCTCGCCCGATCCGATCCCGCCGTGCAGGAGCACGAGCGGCATCCCCGTCGCGTCGCCGTGCTGCTCGTAGTAGAAGTCGATCCCGTTGCTGCGTGCGTAGCTCATGTGGCGTCTAACGATGACGGCGCACAGAACTCATCGGTCGGTCGCGAGTCCCCGCATCACGTGCCGCAACGCCTCGCTCGGCGGCGTCCCGCTGATCACGACCGTGCGCCCCTGGCGCTTGAAGTACATGAGCCCGTCGCCCGCCCAATTGAGGTCGATGGACTCGCCGCGGACCTTGACGTTGGTCGTGGCACCCCAAAGCTCCTCGGCCGGGACGTCGCCAGTCCCCGCCAGCATCGTGTACGTGACCCGCTGCTCGCCCTTGGCCCAGATCACACTCGCGCCGGGGCGCCCGTCGAGCGTGAACGTCGTGCCGCCGATGGGGTGAAAGCCGTCGCGGATCCGCTGCGGGAACCCGAGACCGTCGACGAACCGGCCGAGCGCGATCTTCGGGTTCGCCTCGAACGTCGCGACGCCTGCCCCGGCGACCTTGGCGATGGTGGGGTGCTTCGCGTCGAAGTAGGCGAAGACGGACACGGCGAGGGCGACGGCGAGCACGCCGGCAAGCAGCCATCCGGTGCGCGACCGGGAAGCGAGCATGGGCGTCACCGGGGTCGGAAGGACTGCGCCTTGAAGGCGCGCAGGACGACTGTGCCCTCGCGCTTGCCGCTCAGGGTCAACGTGCCGTTGCCCGCGGCGCTCACCTTGCCCGAGACGCGCAGGCCCGTGAACTGGGAGACCTTGCGCAGCTCCAGCGCGCCGCGGCGTGCGATCGCCGAGCCGCCACGCAGGCCCGCGACGCCGAACGTGCGGTTGATGGTGCGGCCGCCCTTCGCGGCCTCGACGTCGTGGCGGATCGCGGCGACGGTCGCCTCGGCCGCTTTGGCGGGGCCGCCGCTGAAGACCGCGGGGTAGTAGGCGCCCGCCGGGACCGTCGGCTTCGTCGCGCAGGGGGCGACCGGCTGGCCGGCCAGGAATGCCGCGGCGCCGGCGAGCGCGCAGCCGTCCTCGTCGGTGGTCAACACCGAGTGGCCGACGTGCGGGACGGTGAGCAGCGTCGCGTGCGGGAACGCGGCGGCGACGGCCTCGGCGCCCTCCAGCGGCGTGCGGATGTCGTCGCGCCCGGAGATCACCAGCACGGGCACGTCCGGCGTCGTGGCCGGCGGCGGTTCCGGGGCGGGCGTCGCGGGCCACTTGCGGCAGTCCTCCCACACGCCCACCTTGCTGACCAGCGACGGCTTGAATGGGGCGTACGGGCGCGAGCCGAGCTGGGCGAGATACGCCTTGGTGGCCGCTTTGCGGGTGGAGATCGCGGAGCTCGGCGACCAGGGCAGGCGCGCCTCGAGACAGGCGGTCGCGAGGAAGCGCGACGTGCTGTAGCCGCCGTCATCGCTCTGCAAGCTGAACCGCCGCAGCGCGCGGAAGCCGTCGGCGGACCCGCGGCCGAACAGGTGCACGAACGGCGCGGCGTCGCCATGCGCGAGCGAGGCCAGCGCGGCGGGCAGGTCGGCGCGCATCACGGGGTCGAAGTCCGACCCGCGCAGGACCAGGAACACCTCGCCCTCGCCCACGCGGATCTTCTCGCCGCCGAGGTGGGCGACGACCTTCGTGTCGCGCACGCGCTTGACGGCCGCGTACAGCGCCGCCCCCGCGTCCTTCACGGTGCCCGCGCAGGGGCCGTCGGCGCACACCTCGCGCAGGATGCGGGGCATCGCGGCGATGCCGCTCAGCGCGTCGAAGTCGATCGCGTCGACGCCCACCGTCGAATCGAGGATCACGGACGCGGTGCGGTCCGGGAAGCGCCGCGCGTACTCGCCCGCGACCTTGGTGCCATAGGAGACGCCGAGCGGCGTGATCTTCTCCAGCCCGAGCGCGACGCGCAGGTCGTCGAGGTCGCGCGCGGTCTCCGCCGTGGTGAGGAACGCGCGCTTGGCCCCGAGCTTCTTCGCGCACGCCGCCGCGCTGCGGCTCTCCTCGCAGCTGGTCGCCCCCGACCGGCCGGTCCCGCGCTGGTCGACCATGACGATGTCCTGGGTCTTGCGCAGCGGGCCGAACGCCTTGCGGATCTCGCTCGTGTAGATCACCGCCGACTCGCCGGGGCCGCCGCTGAGAAAGAAGATCGTTCCGGTCTTGGGACCGGTGGCGGGCAGGACGGCGTAGCCGAGCGGCAGCGTCCCCGGCGTCGCTCCCGAATGGTCGAGCGGCACCGTGATCGAGCCGCAGCGTGCCTGGTAGGGGCACGTCGCGGCGGCGGCGGGTGCGGCGCCGACTGCGAGAAGGGCGAGGGCAATGATCAAGAGACGCAAAGCGTGGCGGAGGGTACTCATCTGCGCAGCGCGCTGATCAGCGCCTGGACGGATGGACGGGCGGCGTCGGCGGCGCGCACGACGGCCAGGATCCGCCTGGTAACACCCGTGGAGCGCAGCGCGATGCCGGGATGCTCCTGCGGGATCGCCAGGCCGGGGACGAGGGCGACCGCGAGCCCGCGGGCGACGAGCGCGAGGCTGACGGTGGCGTCGTTGGTCCGATGGCGGATGTCGGGCTCGAAGCCACCGAGCTCGCGGCAGGTGCGCTGCGTCATCTCGTCCCAGGCCATGCCCGGATGCCCAGTCGTCCATGCCTCGTGTTCGAGGTCGGAGAAGGTCGCGTCGCGCAGGCGCTCGCAGGTCGCCAGTTGCACCTGGTCGTCGAAGAGCTCGTGGCGCTCGAGGCCCGCCGGAAGGCGCAGCGGCTGGTGCTGCCACTCGTCGCCGAGCACCAGGTCGAGGTCGCCGAGCGCGAGCGCGGGAATGGCCTGCTCGGGCTCGGCCTCGATCAGCTCCGTACGCAGCTGTGGGGCGTGGGTGCGCAGCGCGTCCATCGCGGGGATCGCGAGCTGCAGGGCGACGGATTGGAAGGTGGCGATCCGGGCTCGGCCGGCGACGGTGCCGGCGGCCGCGGCGAGGTCGGCCTCGGCGCGTGCGGCGCGGTCGAGCAGCGCGGTGGCATGGCCGACCAGCACGACCGCGGGGTCGGTCAGCCGCACGCCGCGCCCGGCCTTCTCGAGCAGCGTCACGCCGGTCTCGCGTTCCAGGATCGCGAGTTGCTGCGAGACCGCCGAGGGGGTGAACTGGAGCGCGTCGGCGACGGCCGCGATCGTTCCCCGCTCGTGCAACTCGCGCAGCAGGCGAAGGCGGCGAAGCTCGAGCATGTAGGAAAACTACCGTTTCATCGGTAGAAATCAGAATCGACGCTTGCTGATTGAGCCGGCACGATGCCGACATGGGAACGGTCTTCTGCCTCGGCTCGGGCGCCGCGTTCGGCGCCATGGCGGTGTTCGGCAAGCTCGCCTACGGCGAAGGCGCGACGGTCGGGACGCTCCTCGCGGTGCGCTTCGCGCTCGCCGCGGCGCTGTTCTGGGTGGCCGGCGCGGCCGCCCGCGCCTGGCGCGCCCGTGACGCGCTCGACGTCCCCGGCGCTCCTCTCGCCACGCGCGACGTCGTCACCGCCCTCGGCCTCGGGGCCTTCGGTTACGCCCTGCAGGCCGGCTGCTACTTCGCCGCGCTGGAGCGCATCGATGCATCGCTGCTCTCGCTGCTCGTCTACACGTTTCCCGCGATCGTCGCCGCGGCCGCCATCGCGCTCGGGCGCGAGCGGGTGGACTCGCGGCGGCTCGGCGCGCTGGCTGTCGCGTCCGGGGGCATCGCGCTCGTCGTCGCGGGCGCGGGCGCGGGTGCGCTCGACCCGGTCGGCGCCGCGCTCGGCATGACCGCCGCGGTCACCTACAGCGCCTACATCCTCGTGAGCGACGGGATCGCCAAACGGCTCCGCCCGCAGGTCCTGGCCGCGCTCGTGTGCACCGGCGCCGCCGTTGCGCTCACGATCGGCTCGGCCGCGCTCGGCGACCTCCGGCTCGGCGCGCTGACCGCCGCCGGCTGGGGCTGGCTCGCCGCGCTCGCCGCGATCTCGACCGTCGGCGCGATCGGGCTGTTCTTCGCCGGGCTCGCGCGGGTCGGGCCGACGACGGCCTCGATCCTCGCCACCGTCGAGCCGCTCGTCACGGTGCTGCTCGCGTTCCTCGTCTTCAGCGAGACGCTCACTGGAGTGCAAATCGGCGGAGGCGCGCTCGTGCTCGCCGCCGCCGTGACGACAGGGAGGATGGCGGCATGAACCAGGTTGCAATGGTGGCGGGCGCGACGCGCGGAGCCGGACGCGGCATCGCCGTGGCGCTCGGCGAGGCGGGCTTCACGGTCTACTGCACCGGCCGCAGCACCCGCCGGCGGCGCTCGGAGATCGACCGACCGGAGACGATCGAGGAGACCGCCGAGCTGGTGACGGCGGCGGGCGGGACAGGGATCGCGGTCGCCGTCGATCACCTCGACCCGGCGCAGGTGGCGGATCTTGTGGGCGGGATCGATCACCTCGACGTGCTCGTCAACGACATCTGGGGCGCCGAGCACCTCTTCGAATTCGACAAGCCGGTCTGGGAGCACGACCTCGCCAACGGCCTGCGGCTGCTGCACCTCGCCCTCGACACCCACCTGATCACCAGCCACCACGCGCTCCCGAAGCTGCGCGACGGCGGGCTCGTGGTCGAGATGACCGACGGCACCGCCGCCTACAACGACACCCACTACCGGGTCAACCTCTTCTATGACCTCGCCAAGACCGCGATCACCCGCATGGCGTGGGGGCTGGCGCACGACCTCGGCGACCGGGCAACCGCCGTCGCGCTCACACCCGGCTGGCTGCGCAGCGAGACGATGCTCGAGCACCACGGCGTGAGCGAGGCCAACTGGCGCGAGTCTCCGGTCCCGCATTTCGTCATCAGCGAGTCGCCGCGCTACGTCGGCCGCGCGGTCGCCGCCCTCGCCGCCGACCCGGACCTGCACCGCTGGCACGGCCAATCGCTCTCCAGCGGCGGCCTCGCCCAGGTCTACGGCTTCACCGACCTCGACGGCACGAGACCCGATTGCTGGCGCTACCTCGTCGAAGTGCAGGAAGCGGGTCTGCCGGCCGACGACACCGGCTATCGATAGAGGGTCGCTGCGACGGTCGTCAACACCTCGCGCGGAGCCCGGTACACGGCCTCGTCGGTGAACCGCAGCAGGGTGTAGCCGGCCTCAGAGAGCGTCCGGTCGCGGGCGGCGTCCTCGAGCTCCGTCGCCGGACGGCCGTGGCCGGGTCCGTCGATCTCGACCGCAAGCCGGAACTCCGGCCAGTGGAAATCGCGCTCAAAGCCGGCGAGATGGACGTTCACGAAGGGCTCGGGCAGCTCGCCGACCAACGCCAGGAACGCGTCCTCGGCGCCGCTCTTGGTGCCCGCACTGCCCGACCGATGGAGCGCGATGGCGCGCGAGAGCACGTGGAGCCGATGACGGCCGGTGACACGGGCCATGGCGTCGCGGGTCGCCGATTCCACGAACCGACCGCGAAAGGCCGCCTCGTGGATGACGTTGGCGAGCTGGTGGGGCGTGAGAACATCGCTGAGATCCACGAGCAGCCGATGGACGCTCGTGACCGGGATGCGCAGGTGGGTGGTCACGTCGAGCGCGTCGAGCACCCGCGTGCGATGGAAGCGGACGTCGCCCCGGGACTCGCGCCGGTGCGTCGAGGTGACTTCGGTGATCGGCGCGGGGAACCGGCTGACCGCTAAGAGCTTCCCCGCGGGGCGGTGGCTCAGAACGGCGCCCGGGCCACCGGCCAGCACGCCGGCGAGCCACACGCCCTCTCGCGACAACGCACCGTGGCCAACCGCGTAGACCCCGTATCCCACACGGTGGAGCGCGCCGCGCGAAACGCGCTTCGACGTCGCGCTGTGGCTCACACCGAGCTTGATGAGCTGCGCGATCGTGATGACGCCGTGTTGCCTGGCCGCCAGCTCGGCGAGTGCGAGCTCGACCGGGGGTGAGGAGGCTCGCTTTCCTGAGAGGACCGTTTCCGTACCCACCCCCGGATCGTGCGGCCCACGCCTGAACGGAACAAGACGCGTTCGTTACGAAACTGCACCAAGACTCACATGCCATACGCCTCGGCGAGTTCCGGGTCCTTGGCCGCGAGCAACTCGGCGAGGTCGACCATGACCTTGGACTGCTTCCAGGTCGCGTCGTCCTGCATCTTGCCGTCGATCATGTGCACGCCCGCGCCGTCCGGGATCGCCTCGAGCACCCGCTTCGCGAAGGCGACCTCGGAAGGCTCGGGGGAGAAGACCTTCTTGGCCACGGCGATCTGGCCGGGGTGCAGCGACCAGGCGCCCACGCAGCCCATCAGGTACGCGCCGCGGAACTGGGCTTCGCAGCCTTCGAGGTCCTTGATGTCGCCGAACGGGCCGTAGAACGGGAAGATCCCGGCGGCGGCGCAGGCGTCGACCATGCGCCCGATCGTGTAGTGCCAGAGATCCTGCTGATAGGAGGGACGAGCGGCATCACCCGCCGGATCGCCGAGCACGCGATAGCCCGGATGCCCGCCACCCACCCGCGTGGTCTTCATCCGCCGCGACGCCGCCAGATCGGCAGGACCGAGCGACATCCCCTGCATGCGCGGTGACGCGTTGGCGATCTCCTCGACGTTCGCCACGCCCTGGGCGGTCTCGAGGATCGCGTGGATCAGGATCGGGCGAGACAGCCCCGCGCGCGCCTCCAATTGCGCCAGGAGACGGTCGACGTAGTGGATGTCCCACGCGCCCTCGACCTTCGGGACCATCACCACGTCCAGGCGCGAACCGATCTCTGTGACCAATGTCACCAAGTCGTCGAGGACCCAGGGCGATTCGAGCGCGTTCACCCGCGTCCACAGGGGCGTTGAACCGAGATCGATCTCACGCCCCGCGCGCACCAGGCCCGCGCGCGCGGCCTCCTTGCGATCGGCCGGGATCGCGTCCTCGAGATTGCCCAGCAGGATGTCGGCGGAGGCGGCCATATCCGGCAGCCGGGCGAGCATCTTCTCGCTCGAGGGGTCGAAGAAATGGATCATCCGCATCGGCCCCACGGGGATCTCGCGGAGGGGTTCGGGCGCGCCGATCGCGAGCGGCGCGAAGTGGGAGCGAGGGTTGCGCATCCCGGGCATCATGGCGCTCTATGACCCCCGTTGACACCGATGGCGCGGCCCGCGAGGCCTCTGGCGCCCACCCCTACGGCCGCTACTTCGAGGAGTTCGAAGTGGGCGCGATCTACAAGCACTGGCCCGCGAAGACGGTGACCGAGGCCGACGATCACCTGTTCTGCCTGCTGACGATGAACCACCACCCGCTGCACATCAACGACGTCTACGCGGCGCAGTCCCAGCAGGGCAAGAACGTCGTCGTCGGCCCATACGTGTACAGCCTCGCGCTGGGCATGAGCGTGTCCGACATCAGCGGCAAGGCGATCGCCAACCTCGCCACGCACGAGCTCAGCCATCCGGCCCCGGTCTTCCACGGCGACACGCTCTTCGCGGAGACGGAAGTGCTGGAAAAGACGCCTTCTCGCAGCAAGCCCGACCGCGGCACCGTGCTCGTCCACACCCGCGTCCTGAACCAGGAAGGAACGCTTGTGGCGGAGTTCAAGCGGCTTGTGCTCGTCCCGAAGCGGGAAGTTTGAACGAGACTGGCAAAACCCTCTAGAGCGCACCACCCGTTCGTCTGGTGGTGTTCTGCGTAAGCCTCGCGTAAGCTTAGGTATGGCGGAGTATTCGTTTTGGCGCATTCGCACTCGCGGGCGCCATTTCGGTCGTTCAATCCCGCAAAGGTTTGTAGTGCCCTGCCAAACCCCGCAAATGTCCCAGAGAGGCCGAGCTCACAAGTGACCATCGAGACCACCGTCCCCACCAAACACAAGAAGCTCCTCTCCTGGGTGGAGGAGGTGGCCGAGCTCACGCAGGCCGCAGCGATCCATTGGTGCGACGGCTCCGCGGAGGAGTACGACGCGCTGTGCACCGAGCTCGTGGACGCGGGCACCTTCGAGAAGCTCTCGGACGCCAAGCGCCCCAACTCGTACCTGGCCCGCTCCGACCCCGGTGACGTCGCCCGGGTCGAGGACCGCACGTTCATCTGCTCGACCGACCCGGAGGACGCCGGCCCGACCAACAGCTGGCACGACCCCGCCGACATGCGGGTCGTGCTCAAGCACAAGTTCAGCGGCGCGATGCGCGGGCGGACGATGTACGTCGTGCCGTTCAGTATGGGCCCGCTCGGCTCCCGGATCGCCGAGATCGGCGTGCAGCTGACGGACTCGGCGTATGTGGCCGTGAGCATGCGGATCATGACCCGCATGGGCAAGGGCGCGCTCGACGTGCTCGGCGAGGACGGCACCTTCGTTCCCTGCCTGCACTCCGTCGGCGCGCCGCTGGCCAAGGGCGAGAAGTCCGCCGCCTGGCCGTGCAACGCCGAGAAGTACATCGTCCACTTCCCGGAGACGCGCGAGATCTGGTCCTACGGCTCGGGCTACGGCGGCAACGCGCTGCTGGGCAAGAAGTGCTTCGCGCTGCGGATCGCGTCGGTGATCGCCCGCGACGAGGGCTGGCTGGCCGAGCACATGCTGATCCTCAAGCTCACGAGCCCCGAGGGCGCGGTCAAGTACATCGCCGGCGCGTTCCCGAGCGCATGCGGCAAGACCAACCTCGCGATGCTCGTACCCACGCTCGAGGGCTGGGACGTCGAGACCGTGGGCGATGACATCGCGTGGATGAAGTTCGGCGAGGACGGCAGGCTCTACGCCGTCAATCCCGAGAACGGGTTCTTCGGCGTCGCGCCCAACACGGCCCAGAAGACGAACCCGAACGCGATGGACACGATCGAGCGCAACACGATCTTCACCAACTGTGCGCGCACCGACGCCGGCGACGTCTGGTGGGAGGGCATGTCCGGTGAGACGCCGGACCACCTGATCGACTGGAAGGGCAACGACTGGACGCCGGCCACCGGCACGCCCGCAGCGCACCCGAACGCCCGCTTCACGACGCCGGCGGCGCAGTGCCCGTCGATCGCCGACGAGTGGGAGGACCCCAAGGGCGTGCCGATCGACGCGTTCCTGTTCGGCGGTCGCCGCGCGAGCGGTGCGCCGCTCGTCCGCGAGTCCTTCGACTGGGAGCACGGCGTCTTCCTGGGCGCGACGATGAGCTCGGAGCAGACCGCGGCGGCGGGCGGCACGATCGGCGATCTGCGTTTCGACCCGTTCGCGATGCTCCCGTTCTGCGGCTACAACATGGCCGACTACTTCGACCATTGGCTCTCGCTCGGCGATCGCGAGGGCGCGCAGCTCCCGAAGATCTTCCACGTCAACTGGTTCCGCAAGGACCAGGCCGGCAAGTTCGTCTGGCCGGGCTTCGGCGAGAACTCGCGCGTGCTCGCGTGGGTCTTCCGCCGCTGCGACGGTGAGGCGGAGGCCAACTCGACGCCGATCGGCTACGTCCCGGAGCCCCAGCACCTGGAGCTCGAGGGGCTCGACAAGGCCAAGGTGGGCGAGGCGCTGACCGTGGATCTCAACGAAGCGCGGGCCGAGCTCGACCAGACGCAGGCCCACCTGGAGCTGTTCGGGACCAAGCTCCCGAAGCCGATTCGCAACCAGTTCGAGGCGCTCAAAGAACGCCTGAGCTAAGTTCACTCGTCGTGAGCCTCGCGGAGGAGACCGAGGCAGGCTCAACCGAGTACCGGGATCGCCTGCTGGCCCTCGTGGAAGACCACGGGGGCGATACCGCACGCGCGTTCGCGGCCGCCTACGTCCGTCGGCTGTCCACCGACGGCATCTCGGCCGAGCACCTCGCAGCAGAGGTGCTCGGCGCGTATGGCTTCGCGAACGAGCGTGGTCGTGCACCGGTGGCGGTGCGCGCGTTGAACCCGACCCTCGGCGACGAGGGCTACGAGCCCCTGGGCTCGGTGCTGGAGACCAACACCGACGACTGGCCGTTCCTGGTCGACAGCGTGAGCGCCGCGCTCGAGCGGCGCGGCGAGCAGGTCGCCCGGCTCGTGCACCCGATCATCGGGATCTCGCGCGAGGACGGGCACATCGCGAGCGTCTCGCACGCCCGCAACGCGGTCCACCGCGAGTCGGTGATGCACTTCGACCTCGCGCGCAAGCTGACCGACCGCGAGCTGACCGAGCTCGAGGACGACATCCGCAAGGTGCTGCACGCGGTGCGCTCGACCGTGACGGACTTCGGCGCGATGACCCAGCGCGTCGAGGGCATGATCGGGCTCGCGCGCAAGGCGAGCAGCCGCTACGACTCCGACGAGGTCCGCGAGGCGGTCGACTTCCTCGCCTGGCTGCTGCGCGGCAACTTCGTGCTGCTGGGCGCGCGCGAGTACGAGATCCGCGACGACGCCTACCGCTGCATCCCCGGCTCCGGCCTCGGCATCCTCGCCGACGAGGAGCGCTCCGCCTACGCGCAGCCGGTGCCGCTCAGCGAGCTCTCCGAGCAGCAGCGCAAGCTGGCGACGAGCGGCGAGCTGTTGATCGTCGACAAGGCCAACGCGCGCTCCCCGGTGCACCGCTACGAGCGGATGGACTACGTGGGCGTGCGGCGGGTATCGCCGGACGGCGAGATCCTCGGCGAGGCGCGGCTGCTCGGCCTGTTCACCACCAAGGCCTACACCGAGCCGGCGTCGGAGACCCCGGTCCTGCACCGCAAGCTGGGCCGCGTGCTGGACACCGAGGACCTGATCGAGGGCTCGCACGACTACAAGAACGCGGTCGGCCTCTTCGACACGTTCCCCAAGGACGAGTTGTTCGCCGCGCCGGTGGACGATCTGCGCCGCGCGGTCGTCGCGCTGCTGCGCCTGGAGGGCACCGATCGCGTGCGCCTGCTCGGTCGCCGCGCCCCCCACGGCCGCAGCGCGTCCTACATCCTCGCGCTGCCGCGCGATCGCTACCGGACCCTGCTCGTCGACCGCGTGCGCAAGCTGTTCATGCGCCGCTTCCATGCCGACGACGTCGAGGCCCAGCACACGCTCGGCGAGGGCACGCGGGTGCGCGTGCACTTCCTCGTCCACGCCCCCGGTGGCCTGCCGGAGATCCCCAACGCCGAGCTCGAGCGCGAGGTCGTCCAGCTCGCCCGCACGTGGGACGACGCCTTGCGCGACGCGCTGGTCGAGCAGTACGGAGCGCCGCGGGCGCGGCTGCTCAATTCGATCTGGGCGTCGCACCTGCCCGAGCACTACAAGGGCTACACCTCGCCGGCCACGGGGGCGCTGGACATCGCGCTGCTCGAGAACCTCGCCGAGGACGGGCCGTTCGAGGTCTCGCTGCAGCCGCTGCGCCAGCACACCCGCGTCGCGCTCTACGTCCGTGGGCCGAAGGTCGAGCTGGGCGACGCGCTGCCGATGCTCGAGGACCTCGGGCTGCGGGTGATCGAGGAGATCTCGACCCGCCTCGTGGGCGAGGACGAGACGTGGGTGCAGGAGTTCCGCGTGCTCGGCCGCGACGGCAAGCCGCTGGACATCGACGCGCTCGGCTCGCGGGTGGCGGAGCTGCTCGCGGCGATCCACCGCGGCGCCGCCGAGACCGACAACCTGAACCGCCTCGTGATCACGGCCGGGCTCGATCGCCGCCAGATCGCGATCCTGCGCGCCTACCGCAAGTACCGCCAGCGCGTCGGCTCGCGCTTCACCGAGAGCTACCAGAACGACGTCCTGGTGGCCAACTCCGCGGTCACCGCGAAGATCGTGCGCTTCTTCGAGCTGCGCTTCGATCCGGACATCGAGACCGACGACGCGGCCGAGGCCGCGCTGAAGGACGAGATCCTCGCCGATCTCGACGAGGTCGCCTCGCTGGACCACGACCGCATCCTGCGCAACCAGCTGACGGTGATCGAGGCGACGCTGCGCACCAACGCCTACAACGAGAGCCGGGCGGCGCTGGCGTTCAAGCTGCGCTCCAAGGACGTCCCGGCGATGCCGCAGCCGGCGCCGGCGTTCGAGATCTACGTCTATTCGCCCGAGGTGGAGGGCATCCACCTGCGCGGCGGGACGATCGCCCGCGGCGGCCTGCGCTGGTCCGACCGCCAGGACTACCGCACCGAGGTCTACGGCCTGATGCGGGCGCAGCTGACCAAGAACGCGGTGATCGTGCCGGCGGGCGCGAAGGGCGGGTTCTATTTGAAGCATCCGCCGACCGAGCGGGAAGCGCTGAAGGCCGAGGTCGAGAAGCAGTACGTGACCTACATCCGGTCGCTGCTGTCGGTGACCGACAACCTGGTCGACGGCGCCGTCGTGCATCCGGAGCGGGTGCGCGTGCGCGACGGCGACGACACCTACCTGGTGGTCGCCGCCGACAAGGGCACCGCCACCTTCTCGGACACCGCCAACCGCGTGTCCCAGGAGTACGGCTTCTGGCTCGACGACGCGTTCGCCTCAGGCGGGTCGGCGGGCTATGACCACAAGGCGCTGGGCATCACGGCCAAGGGCGCGTGGGAGTCGGTCAAGCGCCACTTCAAGGAGCTTGGGGTCGACACGCAGGCCGACGAGTTCACCGTGGTCGGCATCGGCGACATGTCGGGCGACGTGTTCGGCAACGGCATGCTGCTCTCCGAGCACATCCGGCTGGTGGGCGCCTATGACCACCGGCACATCTTCATCGACCCGAACCCGTCGGCGAAGCAGGGCTACGCCGAGCGCACGCGGCTCTTCGAGCTGCCGGGCTCGTCGTGGGACGACTACTCGCGCGAGCTGATCTCTGAGGGCGGCGGCGTCTTCCCGCGCACCGCCAAGTCGATCCCGCTCACGCCGCAGATGCGCGAGGCGCTGGGCGTCTCGGAGTCCTCGCTGGCGCCCAACGACCTGATCCGCGCCGTCCTGCGCGCCCCGGTCGACCTGTTCTGGAACGGCGGGATCGGAACCGTCGTGAAGGCGAGCGACGAGACCGACGCCGACGCCGCGGACCGCTCGTCCGACGCGATCCGCGTCAACGCGGCGGAGCTGCGGGCGAAGGTCGTCGGCGAAGGCGGCAACCTCGGCTTCACCCGCCGCGCGCGGGTCGAGTACGCCGCGTCCGGCGGGCGCATCAACGCGGACTTCATCGACAACTCCGCAGGCGTCGACTGCTCCGACCACGAGGTCAACCTCAAGATCCTGTTGGGGCTGGCGGAACGGCGTGGGGAACTGACGCGGGCCGAGCGCGACGAGCTGCTGTTCTCGGTCACCGAGGACGTCACCCAGCACGTGCTCTACGACTCGTTCCTGCAGGCGCAGATCATCGCCCAGGAGGTCGATCGCTCCGCCTCGCGGCTGTACGCCTACGAGGACCTGATGACGCTGCTGGAGGAGAACAAGCTCTTCTCGCGCGCGTCGGAAGATCTGCCGTCCAGCGAGGAGATCGGCGAGCGCCGCCGCTCCGGGCGCGGGATGGAGCGGCCGGAGCTGGCGATCCTCGTCGCGTACTCCAAGCGGCTGCTGGCGCGGGCCTTGGAGCAGTCGGACTTCGTCGAGGAGCCGTGGCTGGAGCGCGACCTGCGCGACTACTTCCCCGCCGCGGTCGTGTCGCGGTTCGGGCACCTGCTCGCCGACCATCCGCTGAAGCGCCAGCTGATCTGCATGGTCAACTCCAACCTGCTCGTCAACTCGCTCGGGCCGACGTTCGTCTCGCAGCTGCTGGCCGAGCGCGGCGCCGAGGCGGCCGACGTCGTCCGCGCGTTCCGGATCGCCCGCGACGTGACCGGCGCGGAGGCGCGCTGGGAGGTCGTCGAGCGCCTGGAGGGCGTCGACAAGGCGCCGCAGCTGGAGCTGATGGGCGGCGTCGACCGCCTCGTGGAAGAGATCACCCGCTGGTATCTGACGTGGGAGCCCGAGGGCGAGATCGACGAGACGATCGCGGCCGGTCGCGACGGCTTCGAACGCCTCGCCGGGGTCCTGGGCGACCTCGGCTCCGACGAGCGGCGGCGGCGCCGGGACCAGATCGCGGAGCGGCTGGCCGGAACGGGCGTACCCGAGCCGCTGGCGCGCGCCCACGCGGTGCGTGCCGAACAGCGCTACGCGCCCGACATGGTGTGGGTCGCCGGGTCCACCGGCCGCCCGATCGAGGAGGTCGCCAAGGTCTTCTTCGAGGTCGGCGCCGAGCTGCGCCTGGACTGGATGGAGACCGAGCTCGAGCGGGTCCCGGCGACGTCGCGGATGCAGCGCTGGGCGCTGCAGGCGGTGCGCGAGGACGCGGCGCAGGTCCGGCGCGAGCTGGCCGGCGGCGTGCTCGCCGAGACGGATGAGACCGGCACCGCCCACGAGCGCGTACAAGCGTTCCTCGCCGAACGCACCGACGCGCGGCGGCGGCTCGAGCTCTTCCTCCGGTCCCTGTCGCGCGAAGGCGAGCCGGACCTCGCGGGGCTCACGCTGGCGGTTCGCCAGTTGCGCGCACTGGTCGCGTAAGCGGCCAACCTCGGTGGCTTGCCGCGGGTCCTACCCCGCGACAAGCCACTTCCGAAAGGGACTCCAATGTCCATCAAGCTGCCGGTCGCGCTCCTCGCGGCCGCCGCTGCGCTCGCCGTGCCATCCGCGGCGAGCGCCCAAGCTCCGCCGTGCGCCACCCAGGGCCCGGTCGGGACCGCGTACGGCACCGGCATCAACTGCCGCACGCTCCAGCTCGACGGCGTGCCGCGCCGGTTCGAGGTCTATGTGCCGGCCAATGTGCCCGCCGACGCGCCGGTCGTGTTCATGTTCCACGGCTCGGGCGGCACCGGCGAGCAGTTCGGCAAGATCTCCGGCTGGCGCGAGCAGGCCGACCAGAGCGGCCTGATCGCCGTCTTCCCGACCGGCCAGCGCTACCGGATCACCGAGACCGGCCTGCTGTCGACCAAGTGGGCCGACTTCAACCTCGAAGACGACATCGAGGAGCTCGAGACGCCGCCCGCCGACGACGTCGGCTTCGTCGACGACATGCTGGCCGACATCGAGGCCGGGCTCTCGGTCGACTCGCACCGCATCTACGCGTCCGGGTTCTCCAACGGCGCGGGCTTCGCCGCCCGGCTCGCGGTCGACCGCTCCGAGACGTTCGCCGCCGTTGCCTACTCGGGCGGCGGGCTGAACGCCGCGCACACGCCCGCGAGATCGGTCCCGACGTACGCGACCGTCGGCACGCTGGACCAGAAGATCCTCGAGCGCATGGACCCGCCGCTGACCGAGCTCCCGCTCGGCCCCGTGCAGATCCTCAGCAACGCCGAGATCCGCGGCTACCTGAGCGACGCGCTGGAGACGGTCGGCCTCGACGAGCACCTCTACGGCGTGACCGCCCAGCCGCATTCGACGAACTTCCGCTGGCCGGCCACGGGCAACGGCCCAGTGTACCGCTTCGCGATGCTCGAGGGCGTCACGCACCAGTACCCGAACGGCACCAACAACCCGAACGGCTTCGCGGCCGCGCCGGAGTTCGCGGCGTTCTTCGCCGCGCACCGGCTGCCGTGAGCGGTGGTCTGGGCCGTCGCGCTGGTCAGTGCGCGACGGCCCGGCACCGGCATCGGTCCACGGGGTTCGGTGTGGGGGAAGAACGACCCGGGACCGGGGTTGCGGAGAGGTGGTCAACCTCTACGGCGTGAGCCTTACGCGCCCGCGCACAAGTACCTATCGCTCGTGGGGGTGAAGCGGATCACCCCTCGCGCGAAAGCTTTCCGAAGAGGAGAGGGTGGGCCGCCGCGCTGGTCAGGCGCGGCGGCCCTGTAGTTCGCCAGGCCGGCGAGTGTCGGGGAGGAGAGAAGGGACTGCCCGGTGGCCTATTGGCTGAGGAGAGGGGGTCAACCTCTGTGTCTGTGATCGCAATACTGGCGGCCACGCACCAGTGCTCATATCGCCTATAGGGGTGAATCGGATCACCCCTGGCGGTACGGTTGGTCTTGTGCTCGCGTTGTTGATGGCCGCCGCCGCGCTCGCGCCCTGTGCGCCGGAAACGCCCGCGGCGCTGCAACTCACCGGGATTCCGTCGGTCGCGATCCCCGGCCACGGGTACCTGGCGTCGCTGACGGGCGATGGGCCGGTGGTGGACTCGGCGGGCTCGGACTTCGGCGTCACCGACGCCTCCGGGCGCGGCTACACCGCGCACTACGAGTACGCGCGCGGCGTCACGCAGGCCTTCAGCGTCGGCCTGCGCGGGCCCTACACGGTCAAGGCGTCCTGGACCGAGCCGGTGGGGACGTCGGAGCAGTGCCTGCGGACGGTCACGGTGCCGCTGCCGATCGACCGGCAGATCCTCGCCGTGGTCGGGTGCAAGCGGGGCGCGGAGGAGCCGGCGAGTGGGCTGGTCCTGCGCTGCGACGGCTCCAAGCTGCGGTTCTCGGGCCTGAAGTGGAGCGGGTGGAACGGCGCCACGACGACGGGGCGCGGGACGCTGAATGGCCGCCCGGCGACGGTGAAGCTGTCGTCGCCGCGCGAGTGCTCGCAGCTCAACGGCTACATCTACACCCGCGCGACGGTCACCACGCGCTCGCGGACGCTCAAGCGCGTCGCGATCGACTGTCCCCTTCCGCCGCGGTCATGAAGACCTCGACGGGTCCCGGCCCGGTGCCGAGGGCCTCGTCGATCCACTCCTGGTTGATGACCATCGCGTCGAAGTCCTTCCAGATGCGCTTGTCATCCGCGCACGTGTACTGACGACACGGCGCCGGGCGCTCCTCGTAGATGCCGCAGGCGTGCGTGTCGGGGGCGCACTGCACGCAGTAGCCGTCCGGGCCGTGGCGATTGAAGTAGGGGCGGCCGAGGTCCCACTTCATCAGGCCGGACTCGACCTCCTCGACGGTCAGCGGGAAGCGCAGCCGGCAGCAGACGGCGTGGCACGCGTGCATCCGGGCCGCGCAGTCGACGGGGTTGCCGACGCCCTCTGAGCCTTCCTTGTCGACGCGGATCGCGATCCCGATGTCGGTCTCCGTGCGGACAGCGTCGACGGCCGCGACCAGTTCCTCGGCAGTCACGACCTCGCGCTGGATCAGCAGTTCGACGAGGCCGCGGATGATCGCCTCGTTCTGGTCCGCACGGTTGGCTTCCTGGGCCAGCACGGCATGCGCGAACATGCCGCCGGCCTCGACCTGGCGTTCGAGCTCCCGCAGCGGGTCGGGCTCCATGGCCCGACCCTAACTGCACGAGCGCGGCGACGCTAGGACGGCTGCGGGACGATGCGGATGTAGGGCTTCGGGGACTCCCACCCGTCCGGGTACGTCTTCTCGGCCTCCTCGTTGGACACCGAGCCGGCGATGATCACGTCGTCGCCCTGCTGCCACTGGGCGGGCGTCGCGACCTTGTGCTTGGCGGTCAGCTGGAGGCTGTCGACGACACGCAGGATCTCGTCGAAGTTGCGGCCGGTCGTCATCGGGTAGACGAGGATCAGCTTGATCTGCTTGTCCGGGCCGATCACGAACACGTTGCGGACGGTCGCGTTGTTGGCCGGCGTGCGCGCCGTCGGGTCGCCCTCGACGTCGGCGGGCAGCATCCCGTAGAGCTTGGAGACGTTGAAGTCGTGGTCCCCGATCATCGGGTAGTTCGGGCGGAAGCCCTGCGTCTCCTCGATGTCGTCGGACCACTTCTCGTGGTTGCCGACCGGGTCGACCGAGAGCCCGATGATCTTCACGCCGCGGGCGTCGAAGTCCGGCTTGATCTTCGCCAGGTACCCGAGCTCGGTCGTGCAGATCGGGGTGAAGTCACGCGGGTGGGAGAACAGCACGGTCCACGAGTCGCCGATCCAGTCATGGAAGGAGATACGGCCTTCCGTCGTGTCGGCCTCGAAGTCCGGGGCGATGGAGCCAATCTGCAGAGCCATTTCTGGGCGGTCTCCTCTAAAGGGCGGGGACGAGGTTTGGGACTCAACCTCTATTCACAGTCAAGTTTAGGGTACTTCCCGTCAGGCGCCAGGATCGAGGGCACCAGCGGCGCCGGTGTGCGCGCGCGGGCGCAGCCTTTCCACACGCCGGCGGCGTAGGCGAGATCGTCGGCGAGGCGCAGCGCGCCGAAACGCAGCGGGTCGAGCGCGGGGCGACGCGTCAGCCAGTCGGCGGCGGTGCCGGCGACGAACGCCGCGGCGAGGAACCGCCTCCCGCGGCGGGTGAGGAGGAGCGCGGGCGCGTGCGCGCGGGTGGCGGCGTCGGCGATCTGCCGCGCGGTGCGCGCGCGGGACTCGAGCGCGAGCCCGGCGAACTCCCGCCGCCGCGCGAAGCCGCGCGGGGGAGGGGCGGGGTTGCGAGGGGGCGCGGCGCGATCGCGTGGCGCTGGCGCCGCCGGTTCGCGTGGTGCTGGCGCGGCCGGTTCGCGTGGTGCTGGCGCGGCCGGTTCGCGTGGTGCCGGCGCGGCCGGTTCGCGTGGTGCCGGCGCGGCCGGTTCGCGTGGTGCTGGCGCGGCCGGTTCGCGCGGTGTTGGCGCGGCCGGTTCGCGCGGCTGCGCGGCGAGCTCGTGCCACGCGAATTCGAGCGCGGCGGCGGTGAGGGCGAGTTTCGGCTTGTTCGCGAGCGCGAGCGCCCACGGCAGCAACGCCTGTCGCGGCGCCACGACGTGGCGCATCTTGCCCGGGTGGCGGCGCGCGAGTGGGCCCGCCGAGGAGCCGTACGCCGCCCGCTGCGCCAGCCACGCGCGGAGGGTCGCGCGGTGCGGGTGCTCGACGACCGCCGCCGGTTCGTAGCGGACGATCCACCCCGCCGCGGCGAGGCGCCAGACCAGGTCGACGTCCTCTCCGAACCGCATCCGCTCGCCGAGCGCGGCGCGGCGGACGACCAAAGCCGCAGCGGGTACATACCCGATCCGCCGTCCCGGGCCGACGATGCCCGGATGCGGGCCGAGGTCGAGCGGTGAGCGCGCCGCTTCGTAGGCGGCGAGCGCGGACGTTCCCGCCGGCACCCGCACCCGCGCCGCGACCGCCCCGACGCGCGGGTCGGCGAAGTGCGCGACCAGCGGTTCGAGCCACCCCGCGGTCGGCAGCGTGTCGGAGTCCAGGAACGCGACGAACGGCGCCGCCGTCGCGGCAACGCCCGCGTTGCGGGCCGCGGCGGGACCGCCGCCCACTTCGCGCCGCACGATCCGCGGTGCGTGGTCACTTAACGTTGCCTGACAACGTTTAGTGACCACTGCGGCCACGGCGGCGGGATCCGTCGACCCGTCGTCGACGACGACGAGCTCGCCGCACGCTCCCACCCGCGCCAGGCACGCCGCCAGTGCGTCCGTTCGATCGCGCGCCGGGATCACGACCGCGACGTCGCGCACGGACACGACACCCCGCGCCGGACGCGGGTGGGCGAGACCCGCGTCGATCAACCGCTCGGCGAGGCGCCGCGCACCCGCGCCCTCACCCACCGGCTCACCCGCCCGCCACGCGTCGACCATCCGCGCCCCCGCCGGAGTGAACCGCAGCCTGCGCGCGGGCTGGCCGCCGAGCAGCACGCGGCCGTTCTCGAGGCGCCGGGCCGACGGGTCGAACACCAGCGTCGTCATGGACAACTAGTGTCCAGGACGTGAACGACATCGTGGTCTTCGGGGCCACGGGGTTCGTCGGCCGTCTCGTCGCCGAATACCTCGCCCTCCACGCGCCGCCGCACGTCACGGTCGCGCTCGCCGGGCGCTCGGAACGCAAGCTCGAACTCCTCCGGGCGCAACTGGGCCGGAATTGGCCGCTGATCGTCGCCGACTCGGCCGACGACGCACAACTCCACGCCATGGCCGCCCAGGCGCGGGTCGTCGCGAGCACCGTCGGGCCGTATCGCACCGACGGACTCAAGCTCGTCGACGCCTGCATCGCGGAGGGGACGCACTACATCGACCTCACCGGCGAGATCCTCTTCACGCACGCGAGCCTCACCCGCCACGAGCAGGCCAAGCGCAACGCGGTGCGGATCGTCCACAGCTGCGGGTTCGACTCGATCCCGTCCGACCTCGGGGTCTTCCTGCTGCACGAGGCGCTGGGCGACCTCGACGACACCACGCTCGTCGTCGCCGCGCTGAAGGGCGGCCCCAGCGGCGGCACGCTGGCCTCGATGAAGGGGCAGATCGACGAGGCGACCGCCGACAGGGCCGCCCGCAAGATCGTCTTCGACCCGTACTCGCTCGGCGGCACCGGCCCGCCCACGCGCGACGTCGCCAAGGTCACGCGGCACAAGCAACTCGGCTGGATCGGCCCGTTCGTGATGGCCACCTACAACACCCGCATCGTCCGCCGTAGCCACTCGATCCTCGGCTATGGCCCCGCCTTCACATACCGCGAGGTCAGCCGCTACAAGGACCCGCTCACGGCCCTCGGCTTCACCGCGGGCCTCGGCGCGCTCGCGACCGGCCTCGCCTTCGGACCCACCCGCAAGCTCCTCGACAAGGTCCTGCCCGACCCCGGCGAAGGCCCGACCGAGCACGCCCGACGCACCGGCTTCTTCAAAATGGAGATCCACGCCAATGGCCGCAAGGCCACTGTTGCCGCCAAGGGCGACCCCGGCTACGCGGCCACCGCCCTGATGATGGGCGAGAGCGCCCTGACCCTCGCGCTCGACCACGAACGCCTCCCGCCGCACACCGGCGTGCTCACCCCCGCGACCGCGCTCGGCACGCCGCTGGTCGAGCGTTTGCGCAACGCCGGCATGACCCTCGAGATCGATGTAAACAACCCTTGACGTACTGCTGACACGTCGTCACGGCAGGCGTATGGTTGCCCGATCTGACCGGAAGTATGGGGATTGGGGGTTGGAGCGATGAGTTTCAGACGAGCGCGGCTGGCGGGAGGCCTGGCCGCGGTGGTGGCAGCAGGAGTGCTGGCCGTCCCGTTGGTCGGGGCGCAGGCCAATGGCGGTGGCGACGGCCGGGACGACGGCTGGGGCCACGGTCACGATCACGGTGACGACAGCGGGAAGGTTCTGTTCTTCACTTCGGACGGCATGCGCCAGGACGCCGTCGAGCAGTTCGCCGATGACGGCGATACGCCCGGTTTCAAGGAGCTGCTGAAGCGGGGCGCGCACGCGTCCGGCAACGGCCTGCTCACGCAGGCGCCGCCGAACACCGGCGCGGGTTGGTTCAGCTTGAGCACCGGCGCGTGGCCGGGCGTGCACGGCTCGACCAACAACACGTTCCACATCAACGGCGCGGCGTTCACCGGCTCGACCGCGGCGTTCTCGAACCCGAGCATCCTGCAGGCCGAGACGCTCGCCCAGGCGGCTGAGCGCGGCGGCAAGACGGTGGCCCAGCTCGAGTGGGCCGGCGGGCGCAGCGGCTCGATCAACGGCCCGACGCTCGACTTCCGCAACTTCCGCTCCGGCCGCGGCGTGGTGACCAACTACACCGAGCCGCCGGACAACCTGCCGTTCGCCGCCCAGCTGGGCGTGCAGTTCGACCGCGCAGACCCCGTCGCCGCCACGGGCTGGACCGGCGCGCCGACCTCCTACAGCCCCGCCAAGGAAATGCACCTGCGGGTGCTCGACTCTGGCGTCGACAAGTACGGCCTCAACGCCTACCTCTACGACTCCAAGAACGACCGCAAGACGCGCTATGACCGCGTGTTCTTCAGCCGCACCAAGGCCGCCGCCGACAAGGTCGCCGACCTCAAGGCCGGCGAGTGGGCCGACGTCAAGGTCAAGATCGTCGGCTCGGACCTCGACGGCAAGACGGGCGCGTTCCTGCTCAAGGTCGAGCGCCTGGACAAGGACCTCAGCCATGTCCGCCTCTTCCACACGTCCGTCACCCGCGCGATCGCGATCTGGCCGAACTGGACCGGCGAGCCGGGCTACGGCCCGGGCACGACGAAGACGTTCGAGGACTACGTGGCCGAGAAGTACCCGTCCTCCCAGGCCGGCGACTTCGCCGTGCTCGAGTCGGGCATCGTCTCCGAGGACACCTACATCCAGCAGGGCCAGTACTGGGAGACGCTGTACCACCCGCTGATCAAGTACGTGCTGACCAAGTACAAGCCGGATCTGGCGATGGTCGGCTATCCGGGCACCGACGAGGTCCAGCACCAGTTCCTCGGCCTGGTCACGAAGAAGCTGCCCAACGGGGCGAAGAACCCCGCCTATGACGACCTCGAGGTCAACGGCACGCCCGACCACCGCGTCGCGCAGCGCGAGGAGTACATCCGCGAGGCGTACGAGGGCTCCGACGCGACGATGCGCCTCGCCCAGCAGTACATGCGCGACGACGATCTGAACACGTTCGTCAGCTCCGACCACGGGTTCGCGCCGCAGTTCGCGGCGATCGACGCGTCCAAGGTCCTGGTCGACCTCGGCCTGCTGTCCACGCCGCAGACCGGCAACTGCCGCCCCGCCGCGGCGGAGACGATCGGCAGCGCCAAGGCCTGCTGGGCCGGCGGCGCGGTGCAGATCTACCTGAACCTCGCGGGCCGCGACCCGGCGCCCGTCGCGCCGAGCACCTTCAAGCAGATCGCGGCCACTGACGAGGCGGCGACGGTCCAGAAGATCAAGAGCGCGTTCCTCGCGCTCAAGGACCCCAACGACTGGACCGGCGACGGCAAGCCCGAGGGCTGGACGGTCATCGACCGCGCCTACACCAAGGCCGAGGCGCGCTACATCCCGAACGGCAAGAAGAGCACGGCCGACATGTCGTCCCCGACCCGCACGGGCGACGTGGTGGCCTTCTCCTACCCGCCGTACCAGTTCGACGCCGAGACGCCGGGCACGCTGATCGCGCGCTCGCAGTTCTACGGACAGCACGGCTACGTGCCGGACGTCCAGGATCTGAAGTCCAACACGAACATGCGCGCGACGTTCCTCGCCGGCGGCCCGGCGATCGAGCGCGGCGAGGCGCAGGACATCCGCACGATCGACATCGCGCCGACGATCGCGTTCCTGCTCGGGATCCCCGAGCCGCAGCAGGCCCAGGGCGTGGTCCGGCGCGACGTCCTCGACAACGGCGGGCGCTACACGCCGATCTCGATCGTGGGACTCAACGACTTCCACGGTCAGCTCGAGCAGACGACGACGACCGTCGACGGGCGCACCGTGACGGTTGGCGGCGCGTCCGTGCTCGCCACCCTGTTCGACGAGGAGGCGAGCGCGCTTCCCGGCCCGACGCTGCTGCTGGCGGCGGGTGACAACGTCGGCGCGTCACCGCCGATCTCGGCGCTGCTGCAGGACACCCCGACGATCGACGTCGAGAACGCGTGGGGCCTGGACGCGACGTCGTTCGGCAACCACGAGTTCGACTACGGCGTCGGGCGCATCCTGATGCACGAGGCGCGGGCGAACTTCCCGTTCCTGAGCGCGAACATCGTCGACAGCACCACCAACCAACCGCCCGCCTGGATCAAGCCGTCGACCGTGTTCCGCGTCAACGGCGTCAAGGTGGGCGTGATCGGCGCCACGGTCAAGAACACGCCGGAGCTCGTGGCCGCGGGCAACACCGCGGGCCTCGCGTTCCTCGACGAGGCTGACCGCATCAAGCGCGAGTCGGCGAACCTGCGCCGCCAGGGTGTCGAGGTCCAGGTGGTCGTCATCCACGAGGGCTCGGCGGCGGGCACGAACACGATCGGCAACGTCCCCGGCACGCCGTGGACCGGCCCGATCCAGGAGATCGTCGGCAAGCTGCAGGACTCCGGCGTCGACCTCGTGATCGCGGGTCACACCCACCGGATCGCGAACACGATGGTCGGGCGGATCCCGGTCGTCGAGGGCGTCAACGCGGGCGGCAGCTACTCCGTCGCCCAGCTGATGGTCAAAAACGGCGACGTCGCGTGGGCGGGCGGGACGACCCGCATCGCCAAGAACCTCGGCGTGGCCGGGCGGGCAGACGTCCAGGCGATCGTCGACAAGGCCAACGCCGACACCGCCGTGCTGCGCAACAAGGTGATCGGCACCGCGACGATCGACATCCGGCGCGACCTGAACCGGCTCAAGGAGTCGGCGATGGGCAACCTGGTGGCCGACTCGATGCGGGCCAAGTATCCGGGCGTCGACGCCGCGATCACCAACTCCGGCGGGCTGCGTCAGGACATCCTGCTGACGCCCCCGAGCGCGGGTGAGGCGCCGGGCGAGATCACGTGGGGCGAGGTGTTCGCGGTGCTCCCGTTCGGCAACCGCTCGACGATCCTCACGCTCACCTACGATCAGCTCAAGGCCGGCCTGGAGAACGGCTTCAAGCCGCCGTGCGGTGACGTGGCGGGCGGCACGGGCCGCACGCCGCAGATCTCGGGCATCAAGGTCACCTTCCACTGCAACGGTCAGGTGCCGGTGGTGGATCAGGTGCTCAAGGGCACCACGCCGATGACGGCGACCGACACCATCCGGGTCGTGATCAACGACTTCATGTACACGGGTGGCGACGGCTACACGGCGTTCTCGGCCGGCACGGACGTGCTCCAGCCCGGTGACGACCTGATGCAGGTCGCCGCCGACTACATCACGGCCCACTCGCCGGTGGCGCCCGTGGTCGAAGGGCGGGTGGTCGGCCCGTAAGGTGGCGCAGCGGCGGGCGGCTTAACAGTCGCCCGCCGCTTGACCCAATACGCTTGGTCTTTCCAGGGGCCGGATTTCGGTCCACTCGCCACCGCGTCAGGAGCGGCATATGAAGACCAAGGCCAACGAGGCACCGCTGCGCGGCGAGGCAGCCTGGCGCGCGGAGAAGCTCCGCATCTCCCAGAGCAACGAGAAGGCGTGTGCGAAGGCCCAGTCCGAGCGCGGCAAGCGCGACCGGGCGATCGAGGCCGAGCGCCGCGCGGCCGACCGCCGCGACTTCGCCGCCGTACCGTCGCAGCCGAACCACTAGCTGCGGTAGCGCCGCACCGGTTTCCGGCCGGCGCACCTAAAGGTGTATTGTTGAGCTATGCAACTAGCTCGTGTTCGCGTTCGCCAGGAGATCGCGGGCGCGGTGCGGGATGCGCTCACCGGTGTTCGGATTCACGAACTGCCGGTGACCCTGCGCTTCTGGGACGGCAGCGTTCTCGACGGCGGCGAGCCCGTCGTCGAGGTCCGTGACCCTGTCGCGATCGCCCACATCCTCCACGCCCCCGGTCAGATGGGGCTCGCGCGCGCCTGGGTGACCGGCGCGCTGGACGTCGAGGACGACGGTGACTTGGAAGCCATCCTGCGCCTGCGCGCCACCTTCCGGCACCAGCTCACACCGGTCGACCTCGTCAAGCTCACGGCCGCCGCCGTGAAGATCGTCGGGCCGTCGGTTCTGCGCAGGCCGCCCGTTCCCTCGCTCGAGGCGCCCCGCAAGGGCCCGCTCCACTCGCTCGCCCGCGACCGGGCCGCGATCAGCCACCACTACGACGTCTCCAACGCGTTCTACCGCATGCTGCTCGGCCCGACGATGGTCTACTCGTGCGCGTATTACGCCGATCCGAGCGACTCGCTCGAGGTCGCGCAGGAGCGCAAGCTCGACCTGATCTGCCGCAAGCTGCGCCTGGAGGCCGGCGAGCGCTTGCTGGACATCGGCTGCGGCTGGGGCTCGCTGCTGATCCACGCGGCGCGCCACTACGGCGTGCGCGGCGTCGGCGTGACGCTCTCGGTGGAGCAGGCCAAGCTCGCGCGCGAGCGGGTGGCCGCCGCGGGCTTGGAGGATCGGATCGAGATCCGCGTCAGCGACTACCGCGAGCTGACCGACGGGCCGTTCGACAAGATCGCCAGCGTCGGCATGTACGAGCACGTCGGCCGGGGCGAGCTGGCGCGCTACACGGAGACCGTGCACGGGCTCTTGAAGCCTGGCGGGCTGTTCCTCAATCACGGGATCGCGCGGCTGTTCTCCGAGCCGCCCGCGACGGACACGTTCCTCTATCGCTACGTCTTTCCCGACGGCGAGCTTACGCCCGTGACCGAGGTCATGACCGCGATGCAGGACGCAGGGCTCGAGGTGCGCGACGCCGAGTCGCTGCGCGAGCACTACACGCTCACGCTGCGCGCCTGGCTGGCGAACCTGGCGGAGCATCGGGCCGAGGCGGAGGCGGACATCAGCGTCGGCCGCGAGCGGGTGTGGCGGATGTACATGCTCGGCTCCGCGCTCGGGTTCGCCGACGGTGACGTCACCGTCTACCAAGTGCTCACCGCTCGCGCGGGGGCGCCGCACCCGCTGCCGCTGCAACGTTCGCTCGGTGTCGAGGAGACGCACTGCGAAGGCGGGCGCAACCACGGACGCCGGGGCGGCCTGCCCCATGGCGCTCTAACAGGCTGATTGTCACCATGCGCGTATGCCCTCTCGCCTGCTGGAGCGCGATGCGCCGCTGAGCGCGCTGCTGGCGGCGCTCGCCGAAGCCGAGACCGGGCGCGGGTCGACCGCGCTCGTCTCGGGTGAGGCGGGGATCGGCAAGACGTCGCTGGTACGGGAGTTCGCGGGGCGGGTGGGGTCGCGGGCGCGGCTGCTGCAGGCGGCGTGCGACGATCTCGTGACGCCGCGGACGCTGGGCCCGCTGCACGACGCGGCGGCGGGCACCGACGGCCCGCTGGCGGCCGCGCTGGCACAGGAGGGACAGGTCTTCACCGCCCTGCTGGACGAGTTGGGCGAGTCGCCGCCGACGGTGTTGATCGTCGAGGACGCCCACTGGGCCGACGACGCGACCCTCGACGTGCTCGGCTACGCGGCGCGGCGGCTGGAGTCGCGCGGCGCGCTGCTCGTGCTGACCGTGCGCGACGAGGCGATCGACGCCAACCACCCGCTGCACCGGCTGCTCGGGATGCTCACGAGCGTGCCCCTGCGCCGCCTCGAGCTCTTGCCGCTCTCGCGCGACGCGGTCCAGCGGCTCGCCAACGGCACCGGCCGCAACCCGGACACGGTGCACGCTCTCACGCGCGGGAACCCGTTCTTCGTCGCCGAGGCGCTGGCCGCGCCGCCGGACGAGGTGCCGGTGAGCGTCAAGGACGCCGTTCTGGCGCGGGTCCGGCTGCTCTCGCCCGAGTGCCGGGACGCGCTGGATCGGCTGTCGGTGCTGCCGTCGACGATCCCGACGGATCTGGCGTCTGCGTTGGGTGCGCTGGACCCGCTGGAGGAGGCCGAGCTGGCGGGGCTGATCGAGCTGCGGCCGGACGGGCTCGGGTTCCGGCACGAGCTGGCGCGGCGGGCGATCGAGCAGTCGCTCCCGGCGTTGCGGCGGCGGCTGCTCAACGCCGACGTCGTCGCCGCGCTGCAGACGCGCGGCGGAGCGGATCGCGGGCGGCTGCTGCACCATGCGGCCGAGGCGCGCGACGTCGAGACGCTGCTCGCGGAGGGGCCGGACGCCGCGCGCGAGGCCGCGCGGGCGGGCTCGCACCGCCAGGCGCTCGCGCACTTCGAGGCCGTGGTCCCGCACGCCGACAAGCTGCCCTTGCGTGACCGGGCCGCGTTCCTGAACGACTACGGCTGGGAGCTGTACAACGCGCATCACTTCCCCGAGTCCGTCGAGGCTTCGCGCGCCGCCGAGGAGCTCTATCGCGAGGTGGGCGATCCTCTGGCGCTCGGCCTGTGCCTGGTGCGGCTCTCCCGGCACCTGTTCATGACGGGGGCGACCGACGCCGCCGAGGAGGCCGCGCAGCGCGCCGTGGTCACGCTGCTCGGCGTGGGCGACGACGCGGCCCTGGCATACGCGACCTTGTATCTGGGCGGCATTCTCGCCCAGTCGCGGCCGCGGGAGGCGCGCGAGGTGCTCGAGCGCGCGGACGCTCTTGCCTTGCGCTCGCAGCGCCCCGAGCTGGCCGCGCTGTGCCTGAACTACCTCGCGATCGTGCGGGTCGAGGCGGGTCAGCCGGACGGCCTGCAGACGATGCGCAATTCGATCGCTCTGGCGCAGGCCGGCTCCCACCACGAGGCGACCGCGCGGGGGTACTGCAACCTGGCGGAGCTGCTGCTGCGGATGGGCCGTTTGGACGAGCTCGAGCGCTGCGTGCGCGAGGGCCTCGAGTTCACGCGTGAGCGGGGCTTCTGGTCGCACGGCTACAACCTCGACGTCCACCGCTGCCTGCTGTTGCTGCGGCGGGGTGACTGGGCGGGTGCGGAGGCGGGTCTGCGGCACCTCTTCGAGCTCAACGACGACCCGGGAATGCTGTTCGCCTACAGCGCTCCGTGGCTCGGGCGGTTGCTGGCGCGGCGCGGCGATCCGTCGGCGGGCCCGCTGCTGGCCGACGCGTGGGAGCAGGCGCAGCGCTCGCGGCTGATCCTCGGGCGGGCGTACGCGGGGATCGCGCGGGCCGAGTGGGCGTGGCTGACGGGCGATCTGGACGCGGCGCGGCAGGTCGCGTCGGTGCTCCTGCCCGCGACCATGAACCCGGGCGCGGCGCCGTTCCGGGGCGAAGTCGCGCGCTATCTGGTGCGGGCGGGGGTGGACATCGAGGCGTTCGGCGACCCGTCCGCGGACTTGCCGCCCGGCTACGCGGCGGGCCTGCGCGGCGATTGGCGCGCGGCGGCCGACGCCTGGCTCGCCGTCGGTGACCCGTACGAGAGCGCGCTGGAGCTGATGGACGGCGACGCGGAGGCGTGCGAGGAGGCGATCCGGACCCTCGAGGGTCTCGGCGCGACGGTGCCGGCGCGCTTCGCCCGCGAGCGCCTGCGCGCCCTCGGGGCCCCGGTCCCACCGCGCCTGCGCGGCCCACGCGCCGCCACCCGCGCCAACCCGGCGGGTCTGACCGCCCGCCAGGTCGCGGTCCTCGACCTCGTCCGCGAAGGTCTGACCAACGCCGAGATCGCCGACCGACTCGTCCTCTCGGTCCGGACCGTCGACCACCACGTCGCCGCGATCCTCCAGAAACTCGGCGTCTCCTCCCGCCGCGAAGCGGCCGCCCGCCAACTCTAAACCCCACCTAAGGGGCCAGACCCCTTAGGTTCCCTTTAGGTCGCCTTCGGCGGCGCGGCGCGGGTTCCGTGCCGAACGCCAGCATAAACGCCAGCTAAGGGGTCAGACCCCTTAGGTTTCCTTTAGGCGGCGAGGGCGCAGGCGAGGCGGGAGCGGCCGCGGGAGAGGCGGGACATGACGGTGCCCGTCGGGATGTGGAGTTGGCGGGCGGTCTGGCCGTAGCTGAGGCCGAGGACGTCGACGGCTTGGACCACCTTGCGGAAGTCCTCCGGGAGGTTGTTGACGTGGGTGTAGACCTCGCTCGCGATGAGCGCGTCCTCGGGGTTGCCGTCGGTCGAGAGGTTCGGGTGGTCCTCGTCGACCTCGCCGACGACCTGGGGCCGGCGCTGCTCCGAACGCCAGTGGTCGTTGGCCACGTTGCGCAGGGCGCGCACGAGGTAGGGGAAGTCGGCACCGTCGGTCAGGCGGCGTGGCTTGGCCAGGACACGTGCGTACGTTTCCTGGGTCAGGTCCTCGGCGAGCTGCGGAGACCCGGTCAGGGCACGTGCCACCGCCAGCAGGCGGCAACGGTGCTCTGCGGCAGCGTTCGGATCGAGGAGCGAGATGTGGGGAGGCATCGGAGAGCAATCTCCCGCGTACGGGGGTCTCCGCGCATCGGCAGCCGCTGCCCAAATTACCTAGGTAGGTACCTATTTTGGGACGCAGACCCGCCTGCCCATGGATGAGCCGGTTTCGAGACTATACGCTGGCACGCCAGATGAGCACCTTCGAACGCCTCCTCACGGGTTGGGACGGACAGCAGGTCGCGGTCCGTTACGACACCGAGTTCGCCACGTGGATGTTCATCGGCGTGCACTCCACATGCGACGGCCGCTCGGGCGGCGGGACGCGCATGGCGGTCTACTCAGCGCCCGAGGACGGGTTGGCCGACGCGCTCAAGCTCTCCGCCGCGATGACCCGCAAGATGGCGGTCTGCAACGTCTCGATGGGCGGCGGCAAGGCCGTGCTCGCCGTGCCTTCGCTGCCGACCGGCGAGGCGCGGGTGGAGCTGCTGCACCGCTACGGCGAGTTCATCGGCTCGCTCAGCGGCCTGTACGCGACGGCGCCGGACATGAACACGTCCGAGCGCGACATGGACACGATCGGCGAGCGCACCGAGCACGTGTTCTGCAAGTCGGTGGAGAAGGGCGGCTCCGGCAGCACCGCGCCCGACACCGCCGTCGGCGTCTTCCACGGCATCCGCGCCAGCGTCGAGCATGCACTGGGGCGCGACCTGGACGGGGTGCGCGTGCTCGTACAAGGGCTGGGCGCCGTCGGCTCCCGGCTTGCGCACCAGCTCTCCGCCGCCGGCGCCGAGGTACTCGTCTCCGACGTGAACGCCGAGCGCGTTGCCGCTTCGGGCCTGCCCGCCGTCGACCCCGCCGCCGTGATCGGCACCGAGTGCGACGTCTACGCGCCGTGTGCGCTGGGCGGGACGATCACCGCGACGACCGTCGAGCAACTGCGCTGCCGGGTGGTCGCGGGCGCGGCGAACAACCAGCTCGCGTCCCCCGACCTCGCCGATCGCCTGCACGAGCGCGGGATCCTCTACGCCCCCGACTACGTGATCAACTCCGGCGGCGTCCTGCATGGCACCGGTCTCGAGTTGCTCGGGTGGGACCAGCCGCGGCTCGACCAAGCCCTGCGCGGCCTCGGCGACACGCTGCTCGAGCTCTACGCCGACAACGGCCGCTCCCCGGTCCACGCGGCCGAGGCGCTCGTCGCCCGCCGCCGCGCGCGCTAGAGGAGGCGGCGCACGCCGTCCTCGGTGACGCCGCGCTCGGACAGCCATGCGGCTACCGGGCCGCCGCTGCGGAGGATGGCGAGCAGGAGTTGCGCGTCGACGTCAGGCGCGCCGAAGTCGCCGAGCAGGGCGCGGCCGAGCGCGGTCGTGACGAACTCGTACTGCGCTCCGGGCGTCTCAGCGCTCGCCGGCGTCGCCTGCAAGCGCTCGATGATCGTCGCGCGCAGCTCGCTCGGTACGGCACCCGCGGCGACGAGCACGCGCCGTGCCACGCCGTCACGCTGCTTGAGCACGGCGAGCAACAGATGCCCGGGGCGGATCTGCCGGTGGCCGAGTCCCATGGCCTCGCGCAGCGCGGTCTGCATCGCCTCTTTCGCTGCGGCGGTGAACGGGATGTGACGCGACTTCGGGTGATGCTCGCCCAGCCCGACCGTCTTGACGACCTCGCCACGAGCTCGCTCGCGATCGAGGCCGAGTGCGACGACCTCGGGCTCAGTCGCGAGGCCGACGAGAAGGTGTTCGGTGCCGATGTGCCCGTGTTGCATCAGGACCGCCTCCTCCTGGGCGATCTCGATGACGCGCCGCGAGTCGTCGGTGAACCGTTCGAACATGGCTATGCGCGCAAACGGTACCCGCGCGCGAACAACCGGTAGTTGATCGCAAACAACCCTGCAGCGGCGACTGTCAGGAAGAGCAGCGAGAACGGAATGCTCTGCTCGGAATAGCCGAGGAAGCCGTAGCGGACGAGGCCGATCATGTAGTAGACGGGATCGAACTTCGTCAGCGTCCGGAACGGCTCCGGCAGCAGCGCCGCGGAGTAGAACACGCCGCCCAGGAAGATCAGCGGCGTGAGGATGAAGGTCTGGTAGAAGCTGACGTCGTCGAACTGCTCCGCCCGCAGGCCCACCAGCACGCCGAGCTGGGAGAAGAAGAAGCCCACCAGGAAGAGCGACGGGATCAGCACCTCGAGGTGCTCGAGCGGGATGTCGACGAGGATGCGGGCGGCGACGAACGTCGACACCGCGACGATCCCGCCACGCACGAAGCCACCCGCGCTGAACGCCAGCAGCAGCTCGGCCGGCGATGCGGGGGAGGAGAGCTGGTCGTCGATCGAGCGCTGGAACTTCTGCTGCAGCAGCGACGAGGAGTTGTTCGAAAACGCGTTCGTCGCCCAGGCCATCATGATCAGCCCGGGGATGATGAAGACGACGTAGTCGACGCCGTGGAGCTTGTCGATGCGCGAGCCGAGCGCGGCGCCGAAGACGCTGATGTAGAGGAAGGTCTCAAGCAGCGGTGCACCGAGCGTCTGGCGCTTGATCTTCCAAAACCGCGTGGTCTCGCGCCTCACCAGCGTGAGGAAGCGGATCTGCGCGGGACTCATGGGGTGACGTGCGCCCGGCTGAGCTCGCCGCGGCCGACGAGCGCGAGATAGGCGTCCTCGAGCGAGGTCACGCCGTACGTCCTGGCCAGGTCATCGCTGGTTCCGGTGGCGACGATCTCGCCGCCGTTGATGAAGGCGATCTTGTTGCAGAGCTGCTCGGCCTCTTCGAGGTAGTGCGTCGTGAGCAGGATCGTCGTGCCCTCGGCGTTGATGCGCTGGACGTAGTGCCAGAGCTCCAGCCGCAGCTCGACGTCCACGCCCGCGGTCGGCTCGTCGAGGATCAGCAGCCTCGGGCGGTGCATCAGCGCCCGCGCGAGCACCAGGCGGCGCTTCATGCCGCCGCTCAGCGTCCGGGTGCGGTCATCCTTCTTGGACGTGAGCGAGAACTCCTCGAGCAGCTCCTTGGTCCGCTCGCGCCGGTCCTTGCGCGACATCCCGAAGTACCCGCCGTGGTAGTCGAGCTGCTCCTCGAGCGTGAGGAACCAGTCGAGGTTGAGCTCCTGCGGCGCCAGCCCGACGGCGCTGCGCGCCGCCCCGTAGTGGTGGACGGCGTCGTGCTCGAACACGCGGATCGACCCGCCGGTCGGCTGCGCGAGCCCGGTCGTGCAGTGGATCAGCGTCGACTTGCCTGCGCCGTTGGGCCCGAGCAGACCGAAGAACTCGCCCTCCTCGATGTGCAGCGAGACGCCCTTGAGCGCCTCGGTGCCGGTCGGGTAGCGCTTGACCAGGTTCTCGATGTCCAGAGCATGCATTCGCGGGGCGCCGTGATAGCAGCACGATGACTTTTCGGGGAGGGGACCGTCACACAGACATGACCGCACCGGAACTGACCACCGAGACCGCGTTCGGCGCCCTGACCGAGCGTCATCGCCGCGAGCTGCAGGTCCACTGTTACCGCATGCTCGGCTCGCTCGACGAGGCCGAGGACCTGACGCAGGAGACGTTCCTGCGGGCCTGGCGTTTCCGCTCCACCTATGCGGGCCGCGCGTCGCTGCGGGCGTGGCTGTACCGGATCGCGACCAACGTGTGCCTGGACGCGCTCGAGCGGCGGCCGCGGATGCCCACCGACGTCGGCGAGATGCTGTGGCTGCAGCCGATCCCCGACGAGCTGCTCTCCGACGCGGACGAGCCGGACGCCGAGGTCGTCGCGCGCGAGACGATCGAGCTCGCCTTCCTGGTGGCGATCCAGCATCTCCCGCCGCGCGCGCGGGCGGTGCTGATCCTGCGCGACGTGCTCGGCTGGCGGGCGCGTGACACGGCGGAATTGCTGGAGACCAGCGAGGCTTCGGTCAACTCCGCGCTGCAGCGGGCGCGGGCGGGGCTGAAGGAGCACCTCCCGGCGCGGCGGAGCGAGTGGAGCGCGGACGGCAGCGCGGCGGACCGGGCGCTCGTGGCGAAGTACATGGAGGCCTGCGAGGCGGGCGACGCCGCGGCGCTGAAGGCGATCATGGCCGAGGACCTCCGCTTCTCGATGCCGCCCGAGGGGGGCATGTACGTCGGTGGGGACGCGAACGTCGATCTCTGGTTCGAGGGCGGGCTCGGCGACAAGGAGAACTTCGGCGAGCTCCGCGTCGCGCTCACGTTCGCCAACCGGCAGCCCGCGGTCGCCAACTACGTCAAGCGGCCCGGCTCGGACGTGTTCGTGCCGATGGCGCTCGACGTCCTGACCATCGCGGGCGGCGAGATCACCGAGATCCTCGCGTTTCCGCTGACCGCGTTCGCCGCCTTCGGGCTCCCGGAGACGTTGTGAGGTTCGAGGTGCGGGTGGTCGCGCCGGGGGACGACCGCGCGTATGACGAGGCCGAATGGCGCGACGCGCTCGTCGTCGTGCAGGCGGGGGAGATCGAGCTGCGCGGCGTGTCCGGCACGTGCTCGTCGTTCGGTCGCGGCGACTTCCTGTACCTCCAAGGCATCCCGTTGCGCGCGCTGCACAACCCGGGCGACGAGCCCGCCGTGCTGGTCGCAGTGTCACGCTAGGGGCGTGGAACGAGAACTGGCAGCCGCGCACGCCGCGGTGGACGAGGCGGTCGCGGTCCTGCGCGCGGGGCGCGACCAGCCGCACACCCGCACCGCCAAGGCGGCCAAGGACTTCCTGACCGAGGTCGACACCGCGTCCGAGGACGTCTTGAAGCGCGCCTTGGGCGCCTCGACGCCGGACATCGGCTTCTACGGCGAGGAGGGCGGCGGCGCCGCGCTCGACGAGGGCCGGGTGTGGGTGGTGGACCCGCTCGACGGGACGATCAACTACGCCACTGGCTCACCGCTGTGCGGCGTGATGGTCGGACTGCTCGAGGACGGCGTGCCGGTACTGGGCGTGATCGACCTGCCGTTCCTCGGGACGCGCGTGGACTCATCAGGCGGCGCGTTGTCCGACGTCTCCGCCCTGGACGAGGGGATCGTGGCCGTCGGCGACGCGTTCCATCGCGGCGGCCCGCGGATGGACGCCTTCCTGGACCTGGGCAGCGAAGTCCACCGGCGCGCGCTGCGCTTCCGCTGCGTGGGCGCGGCGTCCGTGCTCTGGAGCTGGCTCGTGGGTGGCCAGATCCAGGGGCTGTTCCTGGCCCACAACAACCCGTACGACGTCGTCGCGGGTCACGCGATCGCCCGCGCCGCCGGTGCCGTGGTCACCGACTACGCCGGAGCGCCGCTGACGCTCTCGTCGAGCGGCGCGATGGCCGCCGTGCCCGGCATCCACGCGCCCTTGATCGACCTCGCGGCGGACCTCGCCGCCGCCGCTACTTAGCGGGCAGCTCCAGCGCCCGCGCCGTACCGCGCTCGATCCACTCGGCGAGCGTCGCGTCGTCCTCCAGGCCCGCGGGCTCGATCAGCACGAACCCCTTCATCGGCTTGGCTCCGGGCCGCCCGAACTCGTGGACGAACGGGGCGCGGATCGCCTCGTCGACCTCCTCCGGAGGCAGCCGGACGCAGAGGTGATCGGTGCGCATGATCCCGACGGCCATGTTCCCGTTCAGCGTCCAGCCGACGCCGCCGAACATCTTGCGCTCGATCACGCCGGGGCGGGCGTGGATGAGGTCATTGACCCGCGCCTCGAGTTGTTCGTCGTACGCCATCAGTTCCTCCGGAGCTCGACGTAGAAGCGTCCGTCAGCTTGCTCCGCCGAGCGGACGACGGCAAGGCCCGCGCGTGCCGCCCGCGCGGCGAAGGCCTCGAGCGAGTCCGTCGTCCCGCCGAGCAGGACCATCTCGATCATCAGCCGGCGCGGCGCGTCGTCGGGCGCGACGCCGCCGCTGACGATCAGCCGGCTCTGCTCGCCCAGCGCGCTCGCTACGTTGCGCAGCAGCGCGTCGGTCTCCTCGTCGGGCCAGTCGTTGAGGACGCTGCGCAGGATGTAGAGGTCGGCGCCCGCGGGGAGCGGGTCGAAGAAGCTCTGGCCGCGCGTCTCGAACGCGCCCGCGGCGCGCTCCACGGTGCCGGGGAAGTCGACCAGCGTGGCGCGAACGTGCGGGTGGGCCTCGAGGATCCGGTTCAGCAGCGTGCCGATGCCGCCGCCGACGTCGACCACCGTCGCGATCGACGGCCAGTCGAGTCCGAACTCCGGGTCGGGCGGGGCATGACCGCCCGGGCCGATCAGGTCATCGAACTCCTGCGCGAGCGCCGGATGGGCGGCGAGGTCGTCCCAGAACGGGCGGCCGAACTTGGCCGCGTAGCCGGGCTTGCCCGTCTTCACGTAGGCGGGGATCGTCTCCCACGCGCCCGCGAAGCGCCCGCCGATGCCGCCGAGGTCGAAGAACGGCATGCCGAGAAGCTCACCTCCCGGCCCCGTGAGCGCGAACCGGCCGGGCTCGGGCTCGGTGAACACGCCCTTCGTGACGAGGTGGCCGAGCACGTTGTGCAGCGCCCGCGGGTCGCACTCGGCGGCGGTCGCGAGCGCGTCGATCGTGTCGGTTCCGGCCTCGATGTGCCGCGCGATCTTCAGTGTCGCGACGGTGTGGACGCACCAGGGCGTCATCAGATCGGTCAGGTCCTCCATGCCTCTCGAGGATGATGGGTCCAGTACCGTGGCGCGATGAGCCAGCCTGAGCGGATGAAGCGGGCCCCGGCCGACGGAAGCGAGTGGTCGATCATCACGCTGCTCGCGATCGGCGCGTTCTTCGTCGGGATCGGGTGGGTGGTCGGCGTGGTGCTGCTCTGGCGCTCGCGGGTGTGGAGCGTCACCGACAAGCTGATCGGCACGCTGCTGTGGCCCGGCGGGTTCGTGACCGGCTTCGTGTTCGCGGTCGTGCTCGTCCAGGCCGGCGGGGGGCTGATCGCCGTCGCGGTCGTCGCGGTGCTCGTGCCGGCGGGGAGCGCGTGGCATCTGTGGCGGCGCGCAGAACAGTCGTCCACTTCGCGCTGAAACCCGGCGCGGCGCATCAAGTCCGGCGCCACGGCGCCGATCCCGGAGGAAGTGAACGTCCTCTTCGCCGGTGTGCCGGTTCTCGTCGCGACCGCGGCGATGCTGGTGCGCGTGGTCAAGCGCCGCCAGGACCGCTGGGCGTGGCTCGCGCTGGCCGTCGCGGTGGGTGCCAACGCGGCCGGAAGCGTCACGCTCGCGGGGCATTCCGGAGCGCTGGCGTTCCCGTCGGGCGCCGACGTGATGCTGCTCGTCTTCTTCCCCGCGTCGATCGTCGCCGCGCTGCTGTTCGCGCGTGCCCGGATGCCGCGCTTCGGCCCCGCGCTGTGGCTGGACGGCGCGATCGGTGTGCTCGGCGGGGCGGCGATCGTCACCGACATCCTCGGCGCCGAGATCCAGGCCGATATCGGCAGCGGCTGGAAGACCGCGATCGCGCTCGCGTTCCCGATGGGGGACGTGCTGCTGCTGGTCATGGTCGTCGTCGCGCTCACGCTGCGCGGCGGCCGGGTCCGCGCCGTCTGGCTGCTGCTCGCGGTGGGCGTGCTGATGCGCGCCGGCGCGGACGCGGCGCACGTCTCGGCGGGCGTCGGCGGGGCGGTGCAGGCCTGGTTCGTCCCGCTGCTCGGCATCGGGTCGATGTTCGCGCTCGTCGCTGCCGCGTGGAGCCCGGAGTCGCCGCCCCGGCCGGTCTCCTTCGACGGCTGGCGGACGCTCGTCACGCCGACCTTGCTCGCCCTCGTCGTCGGCGCGCTGCTCGTCGCCGACCACTTCCACCGGACGCTCGACGCCGCGGTCTGGCTGTCGGCGGCGACGCTGGTCGCCGTGCTCGGCCGGATGGCGCTGACGTTCGTCGAGAACACCGCCTTGCACGCCAGCCGCGAGCTGGCGCTGACGGACGAGCTCACCGGGCTCGCCAACCGCCGCCTCTTCCACGAGCGCCTGGCGCAGGAGCTGGGCGGCGACCGCGACACGCCGCTGGCCGTCGCGATGGTCGACCTCGACCGCTTCAAGGAGCTCAACGACACGCTCGGGCACCACGCCGGCGACCTCCTGCTCGCCCAGCTCGGCCCGCGGCTGCAGGACGTCGTGGGGGAGGCCGGGCTCGTCGCCCGCCTCGGTGGTGACGAGTTCGCGCTCCTGCTCCCCGGCGCCGGGCTGGCGAAGGCCACCGAGCTCAGCCGCCGCGTCGGCATCGCGCTGCAGACGCCGTTCGAGATCGACGGGCTCGAGGTCGTGATGGACGCGAGCATCGGCGCCGCGTTGTGTCCCGACGACGGCGTGGACGCCGAGGCGCTGCTGCAGCGCGCCGACGTCGCGATGTACCAGGCCAAGGAGGCCCGCACGGGCTTTCAGGCCTACGACCCGTCGCGCGATCGCCACTCGCGCGAACGGCTCACGCTGATGGCCGAGCTGCGGCGCGCGTTGGAGCGCGACGAGCTCGTCCTGCACTACCAGCCGAAGGTGGATCTGCAGACCGGCCTGGTCGCCGGGGTCGAGGCGCTGGTGCGCTGGCAGCATCCGGTTCACGGTCTGCGTGGCCCGGGCGCGTTCCTGCCGCACGCCGAGCACACCGCGCTGATGCGCCCGCTCACGCTGCACGTGCTCGAGACCGCGCTGTCGCAGCTCGCCGCCTGGCGCGCCGACGGGCTGGACCTGCACGTCGCCGTCAACCTGGCGGTGCAGAATCTGCTCGACCTGCGCACTCCGGGTCACGTAGCGGACCTCCTGGAGCGCCACGGACTACCGCCGCAGGTGCTCACGCTCGAGGTCACCGAGTCGCTGATGCTGCACGATCCGCAGCGCGCGGGCGAGGTGCTGGCCGACCTGAAGGAGCTCGGCTGCGGCCTCGCGCTGGACGACTTCGGCACCGGCTACTCGTCGCTGGAGCACCTCAAGCGGCTGCCGGTCAACGAGCTCAAGATCGACAAGTCGTTCGTGATGACGATGGACCGCGACGCCGCGGACCGGGCCATCGTGGCCTCGACGTCGGCGCTCGGTCGCTCGCTCGGCCTGCGGGTCGTCGCCGAGGGCGTCGAGTCGGCCGCCTCGGGCGCGGTGCTGGCGGCGATCGGCTGCGACCTCGCCCAGGGCTTTCACTACTCCCCGCCCGTTCCGGCCGACCAGCTGCCCGGGCTCGTGCGCGCGGCGATCGACCGCCAGGTCGGCACCGCCTCCGTCACGCGCCGTTGACTACCTACTACGCCAGGTAGTCATAACCAGTAATGTGGGTGTTCAGAGGGCTTTGGGAGCCCTCACCCGTATACCTGAGGGGGTACACATTGTCTCGGAGCCCTATGGCTCTGGCGGCCGCTTGCGCCGTCACGCTGATGTTTGCGCCGACCGCGCTCGCGGACGGCGGAGGAGGGAACATCACGCCGCGCGACCAGGGGGCGCGCCGGTTCGTAGAGAACGTCTCCGTCCCGAACATCCTTCAGCACAGCGTCGCGCTGGAGTCGATCGGGAAGCTCAACGACGACACCCGCGAGGTCTTCTCGTCCGGCTACCAGGAGTCGCTGGACTACGTCGTCCAAACGCTGCGTGACTCCGGGTACAACCCGAAGGTCACGCCGTTCAACTTCCCGTTCTGGGCGGAGAACAAGCCGGCCGTCCTGAACTCGGTCTCGCCGGCGCCCGGCAAGACCTACAAGCCCGGCACGGCCGCTGATTCGGACACGCCGAACAGCGACTTCATCGTGATGGCCAACTCGCCGACGGTCGAGCTGACCAACGCGCCGGTCTTCCCGGTCGGCGGCATCCTCGACCCGCCCACCGGCGGCTCGGCGAGCGGCTGCGCCGACGCCGACTACGCGGGCGTCTCGGGCAAGGTCGCGCTCGTCCAGCGCGGCACGTGCCCGTTCGTCGAGAAGTGGGAGCGCGCGCAGGCCGCGGGCGCCACCGGCGTGATCATCTACAACGAGGGCAACACGCCCGCGCGCCAGAACCCGATCTTCGTCGACAACCAGCCGGATCCCGCGGCGACGATCGCCGCCGTGATCTCCAGCTACACGCTCGGCAACGATCTCCTGCAGGCGTACAAGCAGGGCAAGGCTCCGAAGGTCGACTTCAAGGTCTACGGCGGCTTCACGGACCGCTTCATCAACCAGGTGATCGCGGAGACCAAGGGCGGCGACCCGAACCACGTCGTCGTGGTCGGCGCGCACCTGGACTCGGTGCCGTTCGGCCCGGGCATCAACGACGACGGCTCCGGCACCGCGATGCTCCTCGCCCAGGCCCAGGAGCTCGCCGACGGCCACTACAACCTGCGCCAGAAGATCCGCTTCGGCTGGTGGGGCGGCGAGGAGAACGGGCTCGTGGGCTCGACCTACTACGCCCACAACCTGTCGCAGAAGGAAGTGGACAAGATCGACGTGATGCTCGACTACGACATGCTCGCGTCGCCCAACTACGCCCGCCTGGTCTATGACGGCGACGGCGACGACGCCCCCGGCAACCCGGCCGGCCCGGAGGGCTCCGGCAAGGTCGAGCAGGTCCACGACGACTGGCTGCGCTCCCAGGGCCTCACAAGCGAGCGGATCCCGTTCGACGGCCGCTCGGATTACGTCGGCTTCACCGATCGCGGCATCCCCGCGGGCGGCGTGTTCGCCGGCGCCGAGGCGCCCAAGACCGCCGCGCAGGTCGCGCTCTACGGCGGCGCCGAGGGCGCGTGGCTGGACCCGTGCTACCACCAGATCTGCGACAACCTGTCGACGATCCTGACCAGCGTTCCGCCGATCAGCGCGGACGGCCTGGCGATGTTCGCCACCGACGCCGAGAAGAAGGCGGCGGCGCGCAAGATGAAGGGCCTCTCGCTCAAGGGCCTCAAGGAGCTCGGCGGCGCGGCGAGCTACGCCGTGTACTACTTCGCCAACTCCAAGGACCCGTTCGGCACCAAGCCGGGCGGCCACGGCAAGCCTGACCGGCACCGCCGCGACCGCTGGCACGGCCACGGGAAGCGGATCAACCGCTAAGCCGTTCTGACCCGCGGGGGAGTCCGACTCCCCCGCGGGTTAGTCTCCGCCTCACGGTGGCGCAGACCTTCCTGCTCGTCGACGGCGAGAACATCGACACGACGCTGGGTGTGAGCCTGCTCGGCCGGCGCCCCGCGCCCGAGGAGCGGCCGCGGTGGGACCGCGTGCTCGACTACGCGCGGGCGATCTGGGACCAGCCCGCACGCGGGTTGTTCTTCCTCAACGCGACGGCGTCAGTGCCGCTGAGCTTCGTGCAGGCGCTGACCTCGATCGGCTACCGCCCGGTCCTCCTGAGCGGGCCGCCGGAGGTCAAGGTCGTCGACGTCGCGATCCAGCGGACGCTCGACGCCCTGGCCGAGCGCCCCGACGGCGGCGACGCGCTGCTCGCCTCCCACGACAGCGACTTCGCCCCGCAGCTCGCCTCACTGCTGCACGTCGAGGGCCGGCGGGTCGGCGTCATCTGCTTCCGCGAACTGGTCTCGAGCACGCTCGCCGACCTCGAGGGTCTCGAGCTGTACGACCTCGAAGACGACGTCGGCGCCTTCACGGTCACCCTGCCGCGCACGCGGGTCATCCCGATCGACCGCTTCGACCCCTGGACACTGCTGGACTAGCGCTTCGCCCGGTCGGCGCGGAGTGTCAGCCGGCGCGGTCCATCGCGGCTCGCGCCGCGGCGAGCAGGATGCCGTCGCGGTTCGGCAGCGCCAGGAATGCGCTGAAGCCCGGATCGTGTCGCCTCCGCAGCGCCCGAAACGCGGCGACTGCTCCGGTGAAGCCGCGTTTCGCGATCGAGTCCGCGAGAAGGATTGAGTGATACGTCCCGCGGGTGGCTTCGACGTCTCGGTGCACACGCCACGCCGTCCGCTGCTCCACATGCTCGTAAGCGACCGCAGCGGCGAGCATCGTCACGATCGCGATGTGCGGCACCCCGTAGTCATCGGCCTGACGGCAGCCGACGAGGTCTTCCATCAGCGCGGTGTAACCGAGGCGGTGCGAGATCGCGACGACATCCATCTCGCCCTGGTTCCTGTTCGGAGGCGTCGGGTACCGGTTGCCGAGGTCGGCGACGATGCGCAGATCCGCGGGGTGATCCGCCGTGACCGTTGTGATCCAGGGATGGCCGACGACGTGGCCTTCGGGGGCGACAGCGTGGGGATGCCACTCCCCGACGACGGTGACCGGGGCGAAGGTCTCGCCGACCCGCTGGCAGAGCTCTTCGAGCGTCGAGAGGAGCCCGGCCTGCTCGAAATGGATCAGCGGCGTCGTGTCCAAGCAGAGCTCGCCGGCCATGCGTCAGGCGTCGTCCTCGTCAAACGCCAGGTCCGCCACCAGTGCGTCGAGATCTACTCCAGCTTCTTCGAGTTGTTGAGCCCCATGGGCAGCGCTTTCCTCGGCTCGATCGCCGCGGGCAATCCCCCACGACCGCATCTGAGCCAGAGCGCTCCCCACGTCGAGCTCGAGGATCTGGCCGAGTCGCTCGTCGGTAATGACCCAGCCCGCCCAGAGTTTCGCGGCTCCGAGGGAGAGCGCGGCTGGCAGCCGTGGCGCGTCGATCGCGAAATGCGCGGGGCCGATGCCGTTGGCCTCGTAGATCGCAACGCGCGGCTCGGCCAACAAGCGGTCCAGGTCGACGCGGCGGATGATGCTCTCGCTCTTGAGCCGGAAGCAGACCATCTCCCAGGAGACACGATGCCGGCGGACCAGATCCACGATGTGTACTGCCTTGACATCGGTGTTGCGGACGTCTCCGAGCGCCTGCCGGATCGCTCCGGCCGGGAGCAAAAGATGTGCGGCAAAGCTGTTTGCGGCAACCTCATCGAGATCCTTGGTTCCGTCGGCTCTCCGATCTGAGCCAACGTCGAGGTCGACGAGCTGCTGCGGCCCGCGGAACCGGTGAAGCTCGTGATGCCCGAGCTCGTGCGCGACCGTGAATCGTTGCCGCTGGGGGAGCTTGGAAGCATTGGCGACGATCAGCGACTGCTCGCCGTCGTAGACGTACATTCCGTCCGGAGCGTCCTGGCCGAACTCATGAAACGCGATCGGGACTCCGCGAGCTTCGGCTATCGCCGCGAGGTCGACATCGTCCAAGCCCAAGCCGAGGCGATGACGCAGTGCGAGCGCCGCGTTCTCGCCCTCTGCCCTCGCTGCGGGCTCAGAGGCCGCGATGGTCCACCTCGCGTTTCACGAAGCGCCATTCGTCGAGCTTGCGCAGACCCCAGCGTGCCATTTCGTCCGCGGCGGGGACGTTCGCGTCGTCCCGTCGCGCCTTCACGACAAGTCCGTTTGTTTGCGGTCGTGTGAAGAAGGCCTCCATCGCCACGCCGTAAAGCGATGCCGCGCGCCTTAGTACGACTGAGTCCAAGCTGCGCTCGCCTCGTTCAATCCGCGACAGTTGGGAACGGTGCGCGAGCCCCAGTTCCCGAGCGGCTTCGTCGAGCGTGAGGCCGTTCCGTTCACGCTCCTCGCGGAGGCGGAGGCCCGCAAGCTCCAGTGTTTCCTTACCGTCCACTTCCTCCCCCTTTCGTCTGATCACGATATCGGCACGTTGCCGATCTAGCAACAGGGCGTTGTTGATCTGTTGCGTTGCGCGCAAAGACGATGCATTTCCTAACCCTGTAGATGAGGGTTAGGAACGAGGTGTTGCGCTGTCGCGCTTGCCGGCCGGCAAGGTCGCGGCAACGTTCCTAAACGCCGCGTCAAGGTGCGGTCAAGGCGGCCTCAACAAGCTGCCGCCTCGATGAATCACGGACGACGCATCGAGCGCGCGGCTGCCTTGGCCCTCGCGCTCGCCGCGCTGCTCAGCGCGGCGCTGACCACCTCGGCGGCCATGGCCGCCTCGCAGGGGCTGGCGGGCCGGATCGCCTTCACCCCGAGCGACAGCAGCATCAAGACCGTCGAGGGAGACGGCACCCGGGGCACGGAGGCCTACACGCGCGGGGGCGACTGGAGTGCGCTGAAGCTCAGCGACCCGGCGTACTCGCCCGACGGGCGCAAGGTCGCGGTCGCGGGTGACGCGACGCGCATCGGGGTCATCGACGCCCGCGCGCAGCAGGGGGACCCGAAGACCGTGGCGCAGGCGGGGGACACGCTGCACGACCTCGCGCGGCCCGCGTTCAGCGCCGACGGCAAGACGATCGCCTTCCAGGCCGCCGAAGGGCTCTTCACGGTTCCCGCCGCCGGCGGCACGCCCGCCAAGCTCGCGCTGCCCGCGACCTACAAGAACGCGGCCGACCCGGCGTACTCGCCCGATGGTCGCCTTCTCGTCTTCACCGCGCTCGACGCCGACGGCGACCGGCGCGTCTACCTCAAGAACTTCGACAACGACGCGATCAGCCAGCTGACGATCGGCAGCGGCCATCAGGACCGCCCGGCCTTCTCGCCCGACGGCGCCAGCGTGGTCTACGTCGACACGCCGCTCGCCCCGGGCGGCGGCTTCGGCCTGCCACAGCTCGCGGTCCGGCCGGTCGCGGGCGGCGCGCCCGACGTCCTCTGGTCCAATCAGGTGGAGCCGGGGCGCTTCGTGACCGGCCGCCCCGCGTATGCGCCGGACGGGACCCGGGTGGCGTTCACGGTCACCAAGCCCAGCGACCCGGCCTGCGCCGGCGAGCTCACCGTCGTCAACGCCGACGGCGCGGCGAACCCGCGCGCGATCGGCTGCTCGACCGGCAGCGTCGACTGGGCCGTGCGCACCGCCGAGGGCGCCAACAAGCTGATGTCGGCGCTTCCGGGCACCACCCGCGAGACCGCGGACCAGACCTCCGGCCCCGCGCTGATCTCCGCCGAGGGCCGCTACGCCGTCTTCACCTCCGACGCGACCAACCTCGTCGCCGGCGTCGACGACGCCAACGGCAAGAGCGACGTCTTCGTCCGCGACCTCGCCGCCGGCAAGACCGCCCTCGTCAGCGCGAACAAGGACAACCGGATCGCGGCCGGCGTCTCCGACTCGCCGGTGATCGACGCCAAGGGCACGTCGATCGCCTTCCGCTCGACCGCGCCCGACGTCGTGGACCGGATCACGATCCGCGGGACCAGCGCGGTCTACGCGCGCAGCGTCGACGGGAAGTACACGACGCTGGTCTCGCGCCAGGCGGGCACGCTCAACACGACCCCGCACGGCGACAGCCGCCCGGTGGCGATCAGCGCCGACGGCCGCCGCATCCTCTACTCGGCGACCGGCGGCGACGTCGTCCTCGACCAGGACGAGAGCGAGGAGGACCCCGACCTCTTCGTCTTCAACCTCGACGGCGGCGCCACGACGCTCGTCACCGCCAAGGCCGGCAGCGCGAGCGCGGCGAGCAACGGCACGCCCGGCAAGGCGCTGTTCAGCGCCGACGGCAAGGTCGTCGTCTTCGAGTCCACCGCGACCGACCTCGTCCCGGGGTTCGTCGACCACAACGGCGCCGCCCCGAACCTCTACAAGCGCGACCTCACGACGAACACGACGACGCTGCTCGACGGCGCCAAGAGCTCGGCCACCGACGGCGCCGCCGGCACGCCGGAGCTGAAGGGCATCAGCCGCGACGGCCAAACGGTGATCTACACGAGCGACGCGCCGGACGTCCTCGCCGACCACGCCGGCGTCGCCCATGACCTCTACGCCCGCACGGGCGCGACCAACACGCTCGCGGGTGCAGGCGCCGACACCGCCGCGCTCAGCGCCGACGGCACCCACGTGTTCTTCTCCGCCGCCGACGGCCAGGTGTGGATGCGCGCGGGCGGCGCGCTGACGCTCGTGACCCGCGGCGTCCTGCCCGAGCAGGGCGCCAACGGGCCGTCGCGGGTCATCGACGCGACCGACACCGGCGACCAGATCCTCGTCTCGAGCACGGCGACCGACCTCACGCCCGCGCTGAAGCACCACGGCGACGAGCCCACGCTCTACCGGATCGCGACGGGCAGCTTCGAGGCCGAGCCGCTCTCCGCCCGCGCCGACGACACCGCCGACAAGACCCCGACGGCCCGCACCGGCGCGATGAGCGCCGACGGCACGGTCGTCGCCTACACGAGCAACGCCGCCAACCTCGTCGACGGCCTGATCGACGGCAACGGCGACGGCACGGACGCCTACGCCTGGATGGAACGGCGCGCCGCCGAGCGCGACCCGCTCAAGCCGACGGTCAAGATCACGACGCCCGCAGACCAGCAGGTCTACCGCGAGGGCGCGATCGTCCAGGCCGACTACAGCTGTGACGACGAGGGACCCTCGGGTCTGGCCTCCTGCGAGGGGCCGGTGCCGGTCGGCCAGCCGATCGACACGTCCGGCACCGGCTCGCTCACCTTCACCGTGACCGCCAAGGACGGCGCCGGCAACACCGACAGCGAGACCGTCACCTACCGCGTCGCGGCCGCGAACAAGAAGCTCACCTTGGCCTCGCGGGCCGCGGCCAACGCCGGCAACAGCCTCCCCACGGGCAACGCGCAGAGTGACACGCCGGTCTTCAGCAGCGACGGCGGCTACCTCGTGTTCCGCTCGGACGCCAAGGATCTCGTCGACGGCTTCATCGACGGCAACGGCGGCGAGAAGGGCGACGTCTTCCGCCGCGACGTGACCACCGGCAAGACCGAGGTCGTCAGCGCCGGCCTCCCGCGCGGCTCCGACAACGGCCGCCCGCGTGGCGCCAACGCCAACGCCTCGACGTCGAACACGGCGCGCGCCATCAGCGCGGACGGCCGCTACGTGCTGTTCAGCTCCGACGCCACCGACCTGATCGCCGCCCAGAGCTCCCCGGTCGGCACCCAGCTCTACCTGCGCGACATGCAGGAGGGCGTTACCAAGCTCGTCACGCACGCCCCCAGCGGGCTCGCGGGCGGCGACGCCGACCCCACCGGCTACGGGTTCTCGCGCGACGGCAAGACGATCGTCTTCGCCTCCAAGGCGCCGGCGCTCGTGGCCGACGACCACAACAACGGCGCCGACGTCTTCACCTACGCGATGGACACCGGCGCGCTGACGCTGGTCTCGGTCGAGGCGACCGGCAAGTTCCCCGCCGCCGGCACGAGCCTCGCGCCGCAGATCTCTGGCGACGGGCGCCGTGTGGTCTTCAGGTCGGACGCGAGCAACCTGACGGGCAAGCCGATCGAGGACGGCCGCGACCACCTCTACTGGCGGGACCTGACGACGTCGCAGACGTTGCTCGTCGACCGCAAGTGGGACAAGCCCGAGGAGGCGGCGAGCGCGAGCGAAGGCGGCGCGCGCCTGAGCGCCGACGGCGCGACCGTGCTCTTCGGCACGCGGGCGGGCGAGATCGTCGGTGGGTATGCGCCGCCGATCGCCGGCGAGGAGACGACGCAGCTCTACCTGCGCGACATGACGACCGGCGGCGCGGCCGTGCTCGTCAGCGCGGCGCAGGACAACCCGAAGGGCGGCACGGGCGGCACCGTCGACGAGGCCCAGCTCTCCCGCGACGGCAAGACCGTCATCTGGTGGAGCCAGTCCAAGCGGGTGATCGCGGACTTCGTCGACCACAACGACCGCGCGGGCTGGGACGACGGTGGCGATCTGTACCTGCGCCGCGCCGACGGCCCGGCGACCCTCGCCGTCCACGGCCCCCAGGGCGCCAACCACGGCCTGGAGATCTCGCCGCTGATCCGCTCGCTGGCCGACAACACCCGCTTCGCGACCATCTACGTCCCGACCACTGGCTGCGACCAGTGCCACTACGCCGAGGACGTCTTCCGCCTCGACCTCAAGCGCGGCCGCTTCAACAACGTCATCGTCGCGGCCAACACGCCGATCGACGACATCGTGACCTCCGACGACGGCCGCCGGATCGCGGCCACGACCGAGGCCGACAACCTGCTCGACGGGTTCGTCGACAACAACTTCAGCGCGACGGACGTCTTCTCTTGGTACGACGCCCCGCCGGTCGCGGTGGCGGACTCGCGCATCACGGGCTCGCTGAAGCTCGAGTTCGACGCGTCGGAGTCCGAGGACACCGACGGCCAGATCGAGTTCTACGCGTGGAAGTTCGGCGACGGGCCGGCCACGGGCGAGGGCGTAAAGGCCCAGCACAGCTACCCCGACGAGGGCAACTACGACATCACGCTGACGATCGAGGACGACGGCGGCAATGAGGTGGTTCACACCTTCGAGGTCGTCGCGATCAAGGGGATCCTGACAACCGGCCGGCAGCCGATCGATTTCATCGGCGTCGACAAGTACCTGCGCTGCAGTGTCGTCCGCGACGGGCCGGTGCTCGCCGACGGCGGCGGCGCCTGCGGCACGTTCGCCGCGGTCGACGGCAAGACGTACGGGCCGCCGGAGATCGTCGACGGGATTGAGACCTACACGCCCGTCAGCCAGGACCTGGCGACCGCGGGCGACGTCACGACGCTCACCACGGTCGTCGCGCTCGGCGCCACCGGCGTGAAGGTGCGCCAGACCGACGCCTACCTGGCCGGCAAGACCTGGTATCGCACCGACGTCGACGTCGTCAACGACGCCGACGCGGCCAAGTCGGCCACGATCTACCGCGCCGGGCGCTGCGCGATCGGCGACGAGGCCGGGCGCCGCTCGCTGCACGACGCGGGCACCTCGATGGCGGGTTGCGACGGCGCCGCGTCCAACGGCCGGCAGCTCGCCGCGTGGTTGCCGCTGAGCGGCGGCGCACGGCGCGACGCGGGTTCCGCCGAGGCCGTGCTCGGGCGCATCAAGGACGCCCAGCCGCTCGCCGACACGTGCGCGTGCGGCACGCAGCCCGACCCGGCCGCCGCCATCGGCTGGCGGGTCGAGGTCGCCGCCAAGGGGCACGCGTCGCTCGGCTCGCTCGCCGCGTTCGGCCCGGACGGCTCGATCCCGCTCACGCTCGCCTTCAAGGCCGACAAGAGCGAGGTCCAGCCGCTGGACGACAACGCGTTCACCGTCACGCTGCGCAACCCCAACGCGGGGGAGCGGGCGGTGTCCGCGGTCGCGGTCGACAACGCGGCCGCGTGGGATGTCACGCCCGGCACGACCACCGGCCTGACGACCGCCGAACCGGTCGTCGACGGCGGCGTCCCGACCTGGAAGGACATGAAGGTCGCGGGGCACGCGTCGGGTGAGCTGCGCTTCGCGGTGCAGCACCGTTCGGGCGAGCGCACGGCGACCTCGAAGGCGACGCCTTCCGGCGGCGACGTCGCGAACCTCGCCGCGACCGGCTTGGCCGACCTGAGCAGCGCGACGGCCACCGTGGTCGCCAAGTCGATCGGCACCGCCAAGCCGAACACGGCGATCACGAGCGGCCCGACCGGCGCGACGACCGATCGCAACCCCGCGTTCACGCTCGAGGCGTCCAAGGAGGGCGTGCACTACGAGTGCCGCTTCGGCGAGGACGCCTGGGCGCCGTGCGAAGGCAACCCGCACATGCCCGGCCCGCTGGCCGACGGCCCGTATGTGCTCGAGGCGCGCGCGGTGGACGCGATCGGCGCCGACGACACGCCCGCCAAGCGGACGTTCCTCGTCGACACCGCCGCGCCCGCCACGACGCTCTCCAGCGCGCCGCACGGCACGATCCGCGACCCGCGGCCGAACTTCTTCTTCTCGGCCAACGAGGCGGGGGCGAAGTTCCAGTGCCGGCTCGGTTCCGGCGCCTGGTTCGCGTGTGAGAGCCCGTACCGGCCGAGTGTGTTGGCTGACGGCGACTGGACGTTCGCGGTGAAGGCGGTCGACGCCGCCGGCAACGAGGACGCCACGCCTGCCACCGCTGCGTTCACCGTCGACACCACGCCGCCGGTGACCGTCATCGACGGCATCACCGGCAAGGTCCTGGGCGCCGCCCGCGGCGGGTCGAGCGCGTCCGCGGGCGGCGGCTCCGGCTCGACCGTGGCGCTCGGCGCCGACGGGGCGGCCGCGCTGAATGTCGCGTGCCCGGCCGACGGCCCGGCGTGCGAAGGCTCGGTGGGGTTGGCGAGCACGCCGCCGACGGCCTCGGCGGCGCAGGTGCGCGGCTCCGTCCCCGCCAATGCGGTGACGCTCGCGCGGGTCTCGTTCTCGGCCCAGCCCGGGCAGACGGTCAGCGTCCGCCTGAAGCTGAGCGCGACGGTGCGCAACACCGTCGAGCGCGTCGGCAAGATGGCGGTCTTCACCACGCTCGACCTCGGCACCGGCACGGTGACCCGTGGGTCGGACGTGGTGCTCACGCCCGACCCGCGCACGGTGCGCCTGCTCAAGGCGGGTCGCACGGTGAACGTCGTCGGCCACGCCGTGAAGCTGCGGCTGCGCTGCCCGGCGGCGGCCTGCAGGGGCTCCGTCCGGATCGGCGCGCATGACCGCGCGGCGTTCTCGATCAAGCGCACGGGCTTCGTGCGCGTGCGCATCGCCAAGCAGACCAAGCGCGGCAAGGAGCTGTCCGTGCTGCTGAAGACCCGCTCGGCGCCGTCCAAGCGGCTGACTTTGACCCTCAGGGCACAGGAGGCCCGTCGATGACCCGCACCCTCGCGTTGCTCGCGAGCCTCATCGTGCTCACGCTCGCTCCCGCCGCGCTCGCGGCGGGGAGCGAGGTGCACATCACCTCAGGGCCCGAGGGCGCCACGCGCGAGAGCGCGCCGGCGTTCGCCTTCACGGCCACCGACGCCGCGGAGTGCCGCCTCGACACCGGCCCGTGGAACCCGTGTGCGAACACGTTCCAGGCGCCCGCGCTGGCCGACGGCAGCCACCTGTTCGTCGTCCGCACCACGGACCACAGCGCGAATGACATCCGCTCGTTCCGGGTGGACACTGTCGCGCCGGCCGTGACCATCGACGGTGCCGACGACGTCACGGTGAACGACATCAGCACGACGGTCAGCTTCGGCTCGCCCGAGGGCGGCGTCGAGTTCAGCTGCGCGGTCGACGGCGAAGCCGCGGTGCCGTGCACGACGCCGTGGACGACGCCGGTGCTGACCAACGGCCAGCGCTCGATCCGCGTCATCGCGACCGACGAGGCGGGCAACGCGGGCGTGGCCACTCGCCTCGTGAAGATCGCCGCGGCACCGCCGGAGACCGTCCTCGACGGCCCGCGCGGGTCCACCCGCGACCGCGAGCTGCACTACGGCGTCTCCGCCGACCGCGCCGGCTCGACGTTCGAGTGCAAGGTCGACGAGGGCGAGTGGGCGAAGTGCGACGCGGCGTTCGATCCGCCCGCGTTCGCCCCGGGCGCGCACACCGTCCTCGCCCGCGCGACCGACGCGGCGGGCAACGTCGACCTCACGCCGGCGGGTGCCGACGTGACCGTCGAGAGCTGCGAGACGAAGGTGACGATCGGCGTCCTGGAAGCCGTCGCGGACTGCTTCACGCGCAACGAGAACGGCAACCTCGAGGCCGAGGGCTCGGTCAAGGTCAACGGCATCACGTTCAACGCGATCGGCGGCCACAAGCTGGTCTTCGACACGAAGAACAAGAAGCTCGCGCTGGGCGACGTGCACCTCAAGCTCGGCTCGATGACGCTCTACAAGGGCGATCTCGGCTACGCGGTGCCCGACGGCGATCGCGTCACGCTCGCGAAGTTCGACATGAAGACGCACTCGCGGACGGATGTGAAGTCCAAGGACTCCGAGAGCGCTTTGGACCTCGAGGGCGACGACAACGCCAACGTCCAGGGCTTCCAGCTCGCGGGCGAGGCCAAGCTCGAGCTGCTCAAGGGCGGCAAGGCGTTGCTCTCGGGCAACGTCACGCTGCCGAACGTCTTCACCGACGCCGAGGGCAACGGGCTCTCCGGCGCCGTCCAGATCGGGTCCGACAACGAGCAGGGCGTGCATCTGAGCGGCATCCAGATCAAGGCCCCGCTGGTGTTCATCGGCAAGGTCGAGGTCCACAACTTCTTCGTCAACTTCGCGGGGGAGCGCAACGGTGACGCGAAGGGCACCTGCAACGCCGATTCGCCCGGCCTGCGCTGGGAGGGCGGCGCCGAGAAGGTCGTGCTGCCGACGCCGGACAAGCTGACCGTCGAGAGCGTCGGCGTGGGCTTCGCCGACGGGGCGTTCTCCTACGCCAAGGGGACGCTGCAGGGCGGCTCGCCGGGGCTCTCGATCGGCGCGGGCGTGCGCGTGCAGAAGATCGCGATCTCGGTCTGTGCCGGCCCGCCGGTGACCGTCGAGGGACGCATTGCGATGACCGCCGCCGACGGCAAGTTGACGATCCCCGACGGCGGCCTCCTGTTCAAGGGCGGCGACCCGTGGTCGCTGCGCGCGGAGGCGCCGAGCGCCGTCTTCAAGGCCGACCGCGACTACACGTTCAAGGACGTCTTCGTCCAGTACGCGTCCTCGGGCGCGATCGACTTCGGCGCGCGGGTGAACTTCTCGCTCGGCCTGAAGGGCTCGGTGCCGATCGGCTCGCTCGACGCCGCGCTGGCGATCGACGCCGGTGTGAAGGGCTGGATCGAAGGCGGCAAGTTCAACGCCGACATCGACGCCACCGGGTGCTTCACCGGCAAGTTCACGATCGGCGACGCGATCCCGGTGAACATCCCGAAGGACCTCTGCCCGAAGATCAGCGGCGTCGTCTCGAGCACCGGCATCGGCCTGTGCGGCGAGCTCAAGGTGGGCGACAAGAACCTCGGCGGCGTCGGGGCGGGCTACGCCTGGGGCGGGGCGCTGAAGTTCATGGCGGGCACGTGTGACGTGGGTGCGTGGCGGGCGACGCGGCCGAGCGCCAGCGCCGCTTCGCCGGGCGCGAAGCGGGTGACGTTGCCGGGTGGGCAGCGCGGCGTGCTCGTCTCCGTGCGGGGGATCGGCCGCGTGCCGGTCGTGACCTTGCGCGGGCCGGGCGGCGCGGTGGTGCGGACGTCCGCCGACGTGGACGCGGCCGCGAAGACCGCGAAGTCGCTCGCGTTCGCCAACCGCGGCGAGAAGACCGTCTACGTGCTGCTCGCCACGCCGCGTGGCGGTCGCTGGACGGTCGAGCCGGCGTCCGGCTCGCAGATCGCCGAGGTGAAGGTCGCGAGCATGCGCCCGGCGGCGTCGGTGAAGGCGCGCGTGACGGGGCATCGGGTGACGTACCGCATCCCGCGGGTGAAGGGTCAGACGGTGACCTTCGAGGAGCGCGGGCGCGGCGTCGCGCACGTGCTCGGAACGGTGCGCGGGGGCGGGCGCGGCACGCTGCGCTTCACCCCCGCGGACGGCGCCGGCGGGACGCGCAAGATCGTCGCGACGGTGGTGCAGGACGGCCTCCCGCGCAAGCGCATGACGGTCGCCACGTACAAGGCGCCGCGGCGCGCCAAGCCGGGTGTTCCGGGCGCGGTGAACGTCGCGCTGGGCGGCGGCGAGACGCGCGCGAGCGCGTCGGGGGCCGGCGCCGCCGACGCGGCGCGACCCGACGAGGCCGACACGGCGCGAGCGTCGAGTTTCTCGCGCTCTGTTGACGAAAGTCGACGCTCGTTGGCCGGCGAGGCCGGTGGTGCCGCCGCGGGGCGGGCCGGCGTCGCCGACACGGCGCGCGCGAGCGCGGCCACGAAGCGCGCACTCACGATCACGTGGAAGCCCGCCAAGGGGGCCGCGCGCTACGGCGTGCGGGTCGTCCTGCCCGACGGGCGCAAGTTGTTCTTCCTGCGCGACGCGGATGACCGCAGCGTGCGTATCGCCGACGCGCCGGCCGACGGCCGCGTGATCGTCCGGGTGGTGGGGCTGCGTGCCGACAACGGCACGGGTCCGGCCGCCACGTCCAACACGAGCCTCTCTGGAGGGAAGTAAGTGATGCAGGGACGCATCCGCCGCCTGGTCGCCACGACCGTTGCGGCCATGGCGCTGTTCGGGACGGGCACCGCGCTCGCCGACGGCACGTCGGTGACCGGTGGGCCTTCGGGCACCACGACCGACGCGACGCCGACCTTCACGTTCACCGGCGAGCCCGGCGCGCGCTTCGACTGCAAGGTCGAGCCCACGAGCCCGGACTTCAAGCCGTGCAGCTCGCCGATGACGGTGCAGCTCACCGACGGCGACTACACGTTCACCGTCCGCGCGACCGACCAAGCGGGCAACGTCGAGACGAACCCGCCGAGCCGGACCTTCACGGTCGACACGAGCGCGATCGACACCGCGATCGACGCCGGTCCCGACGGCCTGACCAACGACCCGACGCCGAGCTTCACGTTCTCCACGGCGGCGTCCGGCGCGACGTTCGAGTGCCGGATCGACGGCGCCAACTCGAGCGTCCCCACCTACACCGGCTGCTCGACGCCGTTCACCGCGCCCAAGCTCCAAAGCGGCGCCTACACCCTCAAGGTCCGCGCCAAGAGCCCAGACGGCAAGGTCGACTCGACGCCCGCCGAGCGCGCGTTCACGCTCGACGCCGACAAGCCGGAGACGACCTTCACGAACGCTCCCGACGAGGGCTCGAAGATCACGATCCGCACGCCGGAGATCGTCACGACCTCCTCCGAGCCCGGCAGCACCTTCGAGTGCCGCCTGGACAACGTCACCAAGGAGAAGGTCGACACGGTCCCGTGGGCGCCGTGCGACGCCACGTGGAAGCTGCCGAGCCTCGACGGCGGCCAGCACACGGTCGAGGTCCGCGCCACCGACCCGGCAGGCAACACCGACGACTCACCCGCCAAGCGCACGTTCACCGTCCTCGTCTGCGACACCGAGGTGCGCTTCGGCGTCATCGAGGCGCTCGGCAAGTGCCTGGCCAACACCGGCACCGGCGCCGCACCCGTCTGGGAGTCCACGCAGAACATCAAGCTCAACGGCCTCACGCTGCCCGTCCTGGACGGCCAGAAGATCGTCCTCACCGGCCCGACGCCGGAGAAGCCGGGCGGCTCGCTGGCGATCACGAACGTCAAGCTCGAGATCGCCGGCATCAAGCTCTACGACGGCGGCTTCAGCTGGGACCTGCCCGACGGCAAAGCGGGCGAGGAGAAGGAGTTCAAGAAGATCGACCTCTCGGGCGCCGGCCAGAAGCTCTTCGGCATGAAGGTCGAGGGCTACGCGGCCCTGCGCCTACGTCGTCCCCAGAACGAGGGCGGCGCCTACAAGACCGTCTTCGCCCTGCACGTCGCGCTGCCCGAGGTCTTCAAGGCCGGCCCCAGCGAGGGCTCCGGCGGCGTCACCGGTGACGTCTCGATCAACATCGACGCCGAGGGCGTCCACCTCGACGGCCTCAAGATCCAGGTCACCAACGCCTACATCGGCAAGCTCGGAGTCAAGAGCGTCTGCCTGAGCTTCGCCGCGGCGGGCTCGTCCGCCGTCGCGCCCTGCACCGCGCCGAGCATCGGCGGCGGCAAGCCGCAGCCGTACATCGAGTGCCGCTCGGACAATCAAGAGGACCGGTGGGACGGCGCGATCGCGATCGTGCTGCCGACCGAGGCCAAGACCGAGCTCGGCCTCTGGGGCGGGCTGCGCGGCGGGCGCCTCAGCCACGCCGGCGCCTACGTCGACAACCTCGGCACCGCCGTCCCGCTCGCGCCCGGCGTCTTCCTGCAGAGCGTGCGCCTCGGCGTCTGCCTCGAGCCGCCGCCCTTCCAGGTCAAGGGCGGAGCGGGGATCTCGCTCGGCCCGTCGGTCAATGGCGTCTCGCTCGTCCGCCTCGACGGCGACATGCACTACTCCGACGCCTACGGCGACCAGCCGTGGTTCATCCGCGCCGACGGCCGCCTGCGGCTGTTCGACAAGCAGGTCGCCTCCGCCTACTTCCAGTACTGGGGCACGGGGATGATCGACTTCGGCTTCGAGGCCGGGATCGACTTCGGGCCGGCCAACATCAACGGCAACGTCGACGGCTGGATCCAGACCAAGTCGCCGTCCACGTTCAACGTCCAGGGTCACGTCGAGGTCTGCGTCGACAGCGTCGCGTGCGCCGAGGGCGACGCGGTCTTCTCGACCGTCGGCGCCGCCGGCTGCATCAGCGTCTCGATCGTGCGGGTCCCGATGCTGGTCAAGAACGACAACTGGAAGTGGTACGCGCCCTGGCGCATGCACGTCGAGATGGTCCCGATCAAGGTCAAGGGCGGCGCGGGCTACACGTGGTCGCGCAAGGACCTCGACCTGATGCTCGCGTCGTGCTCGATCGGCAAGTGGGTGCTGGCGCGCCCGTCGCAGGCCGGTGGCGCCCCGACGCTCGTCCTGGTCCCGGCCGACATGCCCGCCTTCACGGTGCGCATGCACGGCAAGGACGCGCCGCCGAAGGTCGACCTCGTCGGCCCCGACGGCCGCCGCATCGCGATGGACGACTACGAGGGCGGTGGGTTCGTGAAGGGCTCGCACCTGATCGCCACCAACCCCGACGACAACACGACGTCGATCATGGTCACCAACCCGGCCGCGGGCGAGTGGAAGATCGAGCCGCACGCCGACTCGTCCCAGATCACCGAGGTCGACCGCGCCTACGCCGAGCCCGAGCCGACGCTCGGCGCCGGGGTCGGCGGCACCGGCTACAAGCGCACGCTGGGCTACGCGTACGGGACGAACCCGGGCCAGAAGATCCAGTTCGTCGAGCGCGGCGAGCGCACGACCCAGGTACTCGGCGACGCCAAGCCGGGCCGCTGCAAGGCCGAGCCGGGCGGCATCGACTCCGAGATCAAGATGGCCTGCGGCCAGCTGAAGTTCACGCCCGGCCACGGCCCCGCGGGCAAGCGCGAGATCGTCGCCGTCATCACGCAGGACGGCCGCCCGCGCGACGAGAAGGTCGTCGCGACCTACGTCGCTCCGAAGGACCGCCTGCCCGGCCGCCCGCGGCTCCTGCGCGCCCGTCGCGCCGGCAGCAACGTGCTGGTCCGCTGGGCCGCCGTGCCCGGCGCGAACGGCTACACGGCGTCGGTGACGACGTCCGACGGGCGCAAGCTGTCGTTCGCTCCCGCGTCCGCGCGCAAGGCGATCAAGGTGCCCGGCGTCGGCCGCGACACCACGGTCCGCGTCGCGCTGCGCGCGCTGCGGATCGACGGCGCGGTCGGCAAGGCCTCCCGCCTGAAGGTCAAGGCCACGCGCAAGGACAACGTGGCCAAGCGCAAGGCGAAGCCGCTGAAGATCAAGCAGAAGGGAGGCCGTCGATGAGGCGCCTTGCCGCCGTCGCGCTCGCCTCGCTGGCGGCGCTCGTCACCGTTCCCTCCGCCGCCCACGCGGACCGGACGGATGACTTCAACAAGCCGATCCTGTTCGTGCCCGGCCCTGAGCAGGCGGATCCGAGCTGCGCGCCGTTCGACGACATGCAGGAGCACTTCGGCGAATACACGACGACGGTGGCCGGCCAGAAGGTGGGCTTCACGGGGCAGCTGATCGGCCTCGGGCTCTACGCGGGCTCGGACGGATGCAGCGAGGTCGTCGGGGCGGCGCGGGGCGACTCGATCGCGCAGCTCGGCGCCAAGCTCGCCGCCTGGATCAACCAGGCCTACACGTCGCAGAAGCAGCCGGTCGACATCGTCGCCCACGGCGGCGGCGGGCTCGTCGTGCGCTCGGCGCTGGCGCAGCAGCCGAAGCTGATGGTCGAGGACGTCGTCGCGCTGGGTGCGCCCAACGGGGGCTCGGCGGCGCTGGCCGCCGCCTGCGGCAGCCGGGCGGTCTGCGCGGAGCTGGCGCCTGGCAGCGACACGGTGAAGGGCCTGGCCTCCAACCCGCAGGGCGCGGGCGGCACCGACTGGTCCGTGATCGGCTCCGAGGCGGACACGCTGGTGCCCGCCGACTCGGCGGTCGCGATGGTCGCCGAGCACAAGACGATCTACCGCGCCGGCGGCCCGTCGCACGACGGCCTGCTGACCGACAGCTCCGACAACCAGGACGCGAAGATCCGCTACTCGCACGGCGCCGGCAAGTGGGTCGACTGGAACCAGGCGCCCCACGCCGTCGAGCGCGCCGCCGAGGACATGATCTTCGGCGGCGGGGCGAGCGCCGAGGTGTGCGGGCTGCAGGCGACCCAGCCCGAACTGTGCGGCCAGACCCCCGTGATCCTCGTGCCCGGGTTCGGCGCGTCGCAGATCGACTGCACGAGCCAGTTCGGGACGGGCAACATGTGGCCGCAGGCGCTCTTCAACAGCGACCGCTGGATCCAGATGTCGCTGGCCGATGACGGCAAGTCGCCGGCCGGGACGAGCGAGTGCGCGCGGACCGCCGCGCCGAACGGCCACGTGATCCAGAACATCGCCGGCCTCAAGGACTGGGCGAACATCCACGGCAAGTCCTGGGCGTGGCTGCAGCGGATCGCCCCCGGGCGCGCCTACGAGTTCGGCTGGGACTTCCGCAAGGGGCCGGACCAGTCGATCGCGGTCCTGGATCGCTTCATCGACGCGATCCGGGCGCGGCACGGCGTGCAGCGCGTGGCGATCGTCTCGCATTCCTACGGCGGGCTGCTGACGCGCTGGTACATCGACGACCCGCAGCGGGCGCGCAAGATCACGCGGGTGGCGAACTTCGGGTCCCCGTGGTGGGGCGCGCCGAAGGCCTGGTTCGCGCTGGCCTACGGCTACGAGTCCCCCGCGGGCGGCCCGATCGACAGCACCACCAAGCCCGAGATCTTCGGAGCGTTCACGCACAACCTGACGGGGCTGTACTACCTGATCCCGCCGCAGGCCTGGTTCGATGGCGCGCCGCCCCTGCTGCGCAACTGGCTCGAGGTCGACGACCAGTCCGTCAAGAGCGTGACGGGGGTGGTCGACGCGATCCGCGCCTTCAAGGGCAACGCGGGGATCGCGGCCGACGTGGCGAACAATCACGCGGCGCACATCGACGGCTTCAGCCGCAAGAACGGGGTCGATTGGCGCACGTTCATCGGCTCCGGGCTCGGCACGCTCGGCCACGTCCGCGCCTACTCCGACAGCAAGGCGGTGCAGTACTCGTGGATCAACGGCGACGGCACCGTGCCGCTGTTCTCCCAGCGCCAGTCGGCCAAGGCCGGCGACGATCAGCTGGGCGACGACGTCCCGACCTACAACTTCTGCGGGATCCCGCACATGGGCGAGATGGAGGACGCCAAGCTCCAGGACGCCGTGACGCCCTTCGTGGCCACCGGTGCCGACCCGATCGTCGACGGCAACACGCTCAAGCGCCAGCCGTGCTCGATCGACGCGAGCGAGTTCGTCAAGACCGGCAAGGAGGACGAGCGCTCGCTGTGGCTGTCGAAGCTCGCCAGCGCGGGGGCGGCGAGCGTGAAGGCGCACGCCGCGCAGGCCCCGGCGCGGATGACGGTCGACGAGGCCGAGCGTGCGGGCCTGATCGAGGTCATGCACGACGCCGGCCGCCTGACGTTCATCACCAACCAGCCGGTCGTCGTACACAGCGAAGGCGAAGGCAGCCTGCAGGTCACGCCGATCACCGGCGACGGCAAGCGGGGCCAGGCGCGCGTCTACGACGGCCCGGTCGAGGTCACCGCCGACGGATCCAAGAGCACGTCGCCGTCACCGAGTCGCGCGGCGGACGCGAAGGCGCCGCGGACCGTCGCGAAGTTCCGCCGTGGCCGCCTGACGCTGAAGGCGACCGACGCCTCGGGCGTCGCGGTGACGATGGTCAAGGTCGGCAAGGCGAAGGCGCGTCCCTACAAGCGGGCCATGAAGGTGCGCCGCGGGAAGACCGTCCGCTACTGGTCGATCGACACCTTCGGGAACACGGAGAAGGCGCGGACTAACAAAGCCGGCTAGGCAGCTTCGCCCAGTCGGTCTCCGCCAAGGCGGCGCGGATCGCGTTCACGCGGTCCGCGCCGAGCTTCTGCTCGGTCTCCTTACCACCGGCGCGGTCGACCCGCTTGCCGTCGGCGAAGACCTCCAGGCGCTCCTCACCGAAGCTCACGGAGACCAGCGGCGTGCCTTGCGGCGGATCGTCGCCCGCGGGCGCCTCATCGGTGCCGCTGTTCATGAACAGCGCGTCGCTGATCGCGCGCAGCGCCTCGACCTCACCGATCTCGCACCGCGCTTGGAGCTCCACGACCTTGCCGTCGCTCCACAGCCGCCACGTGCTGGGCACCGGCGGCTTCTTGCGCAGCTGGGCGATCGTGGTGAGCAGCGCTTCCAGGCGCGGGGCGGCCTTCGGCCACTCGTCGACCTCGATCGTGCGGCCGCCGAGCGTGAACCTCGCGTTCGCCGCGTCGGGCGGCGGCGGGTCCGAGCCCGCGATGTGATCGGGGAGGTCGGCGGTGGCCTCGATCGCGCCTCGGATCGTGGCGATCTGCTCCGGCGTGAACGGCTCGTAGGCCTTCCACTGCGGCTTGTCCTCGCCCGCGGTGCTGTGGAGCTCGTAGCGGCCGTCGGCGAACACGCGGCCGCCGTAATGGTGCAGGTGGTTGCCCGCCTCGTAGGCCAGCAACAGGCCGGTCGGGCTCGGCTCAGCCACGGGCGTCGAGGCTCCGCATCCGGCCAGGATCAAGATCGCGAGGGCGAGCCATCTCACACGGCGACGGGGTCGCCGGGCGTCGGCGCGGGGAAGTCCCCGGGGCCTGAGGAGGCGGCGCCGGCCGAGCCTGGCAAGGGGTCGTTCTTGGCGGTATGGGTGCCGAGCGCCCACGGGCTCTGCGCCGTGATCTGCTCCAGCGCGGCGTGGAAGGTCGAGTAGTGCTGCGGGCGCACGACGTTGCCGACGGACATGATCGAGTCGGTCGGCTCGCACACGGCGCCCTTGAGCGGCACACCGCCCGAGTCGACCATGTTCTTGACCAGGTTGTCGTGGGTGGCGGTGTCGCCCATCGCCGGCGTGCCCTGGGCGGGCGTCTGGCCGGGGGAGACGAGCGGCGTGGACGCGTATTCGTCGCCGAGGCCGAACGCGTGCCCGAACTCGTGCTGCAGCGTGTTCTGGGTCCCGCCGCTGCCGATCACGATGTCCACGCGGCGATCGTTCTCGACTTCGCCGCCGGTGGCGGTGGTGTCGCCGACGCCCGAGTCGGACACGCGCGTCGTCACGTTGACGAACCCGTGGTCGCGCATGAAGTCGGCGACGTGCGCGGCGCGGCGCTCGGACAGTGCCTGGTTGGCCGCCGGATCGCCGGTCGCGGAGGCGCGGCCGGTGAGGACGACGGGCGTCTGGATCGAGCGCGCGTCGGCGACGCCCGGGCTCGTCTCGGCGCCCTTGAACGTGTCGATCACCTTTTGCAGCTTCGTCGCCTGCCCGCCGACCACCGCGTCCTGGTTGACGCCGAAGGTGACCTTGTGGTTGAGGAAGCTGCCGGATGCGCCGGTGTTGCTCGTGACGTTCATGACCTGGTCGCGGGCGTTGGTCTGGGCGCCGGGCTCGACGTTGGCGCCGAGGCTGACGTCCGCGGGAATCTTGACCGGCTTGATCGTCATGTGGGAGGTGGGCATCGCGGACTTGGCGGCGACCTGGATGTCGACCTTGACCGTGGAACCGAGCCAGCTCCAGCCCTTCTTGCGCAGGAAGAACTCGTGCTGGCCGCTCCAGAAGGGCTCGATCGTCGTCTCGACGTCGGTCATGAACTGGGTCTTCTCGGGCGCGGTGTCGCCCGCGGGCCAGCGGAAGGCGGCGAGGCGGGTCTGGCGCTCGATCTCGGTCGGTAGGGCGTTGGCGTCGGCGAGCGCCTTCTCCAGGCCGGGGCGAGCGACCCCGGCGGCCGAGATGCCGTCGACGAACTCGACGCCGCAGCGCATGATGATCGTCAGCTCGCCCGCTGCGGGGTCGTAGGTGGCGTCGAAGCCGCCGGGGGCGTTGTTGAGCCCGGCGCCACCGGCGCCAGGCGTGAGGTCCGTGCCGCGGCGCACGCCCTCGGCCGCCCAGTCGTCGGCCTCCTTGATCTCCGCCTCGGTGGGGATCTCGTCGCGGGCGAGCGTGCGTCCGTTGCTCTGCGCCCAGCGCGCGACCATGCGCCCGAACGCGGCGTTGCCGACCTTCTGCTGCAGCGCGAGCATGCGCTGCGGGATGGGGAGCGGGCCCGCCGCTTCGGAGACCGCCGCCGCGGGCGCGGCGGTCTCGGTGAGCTGCTCAGCGTGCTGTTGCTCAGTGCTCACGTGGCGACACTAACCGACTTGCGGCGCGTCGGTCCAGGGCAGAACGTGCGGCCTTTCGGGTCACGTGCGGGCACGCGCACGCATGCACGCCAGTCAGAGACCGCCCATCCCCACCGGCGGAAGCCCGGCCTTCTCCGAATCGGAGAACAGGTCCCGCATACCCGTGCCGCCTCCAGGGGTCACGACGTCCACGGGAACACCCAGCGCCGCGACGCGCGTGGGCAGGTCACGGCGCAGCCACTTCGATATGCGGCGCGGCAACGTCGAGACGATCACCTGGTCGTAGGCACCGGTCGCAAGCACGTCGCGAATCGCGTCGAACGGATCGCCGCTCGTGCCCGTCAGGCCCTGCACGGGGCCGCCCGACGCACGCTCGAGAAGCGGCAACGCGACTTCAAGCGTCCAGTCGGTGTTCTCGCCCTTCGGCGCGTCAGGGACCAGCAACGCAAACGTCGACGGCTGATCACGCGCGTACCGCTTCACGGCATCCAACAAGTCGGGGGTCGCGGCCGTGCGGTTGGCGACGACGAGGACGTGGCGCGGAGATCCCATGGATTCCCCCTCTGGCGGAGTTCGTCACGCAGCGTGACGCGCACCCACGTTGCCGTCAAGCGATGGGCACTAATGCGGGTGGTCGCCGCCGCCGGTGGAGGCGGGCGGGCGGGACTCCTCGGCCAGTGACGTGATCGTCAGCTCGCCGCGGGCGGCTTCCTCGAGGACGCCGGTCGCCTCTTCGCCGCTGCGCGCGTACAGCTCGACGAGCAGATGGACGACGATCTGCTCCTCCTCGTGCTTGTGGAAGCGCACGTGGGTGAAGAACTCGCGCGTGCCGTGGTCACCGAAGGCGGCGTAGGCGAGCGCGTCTGCGGCCTCGGGGCCGGAGCACGTCTCCACCGACTCGGCGTCGACGGTCACCGTGCAGGACGCGACCCAGGGCGTTCCCACGACCATGCGCTCCCAGCGGTCCTCCACCGGCTCGATGCGATCGTTGTGGAAGATCAGGTGCGGCTGGTCGTGCATGCAGTCCAGGCACTGGACGACGGCCTCCTGCAGCTCGTCCACGACGTCGGCGCGCTTGCCGGTGTCCGGGTCGATGCGATGGATGCCCTCGTAGTGCACCTGCACTTCGAGGTCCTGTGACCAGCAGCGATAGCAACGCAGCCACGAGCGGATCGGTCCTGCCGTAGACATGGCGAGCCATTCTATGCTCCGCCCCGTGCGCCGCCCGATCGTCGCTGTCTTGGCCATTTCCGGGGCGTTCGCCGGGTGCGGTCAAGGACCGTCCGATACCGACAAGGTCCATGACGTCGTGGAGGCCTTCGGGAAGGCGACGGCGGCGAAGGACTACCAGCGCCTGTGCGACGACCTGCTCGCCCCGAAGCTGGTCTCAGAGGTCGAGTCGGCGGGGCTCCCGTGCGAGGCGGCTTTGAAGCAGGGCCTCGGTTCGGTGTCCGCGCCGAAGCTGACGATCGGCGCGATCACCGTGTCCGGCGACGCCGCCACGGCGGACGTCCAGTCCTCGGCGCGGGGCGAGAAGCCGTCGCGGGACACGCTGCAGCTCGTGCGCGTCAACGACTCCTGGCGGATTGCGTCCTTGAAGTAGCAGCAGTTGCTCATTATGATGCGCAGTCGTGAACTTGGCTGCGTTGCGGGGCGACATGTCGGTACTCGAGCTCTCGCGCCGTTCCGGCGTGGCGCGCAACACGATCGCGGCGCTCGAGCGCGGTGAGGGCAACCCCACGATCGACACGCTCTACGCGCTGGCGGACGCGCTCGGCGTGGCGTTGTCGGATCTGCTGGTGGAGCGCTCGGCGCCCGAGGCCGTGGCGGTCGTGCGGGCGGGCGCGGGGCTGCACGTCGAGGGCGCGGCGATCGACGCCGACCTGCTCGAGCGCATCGAGCGGCCGGGGCTGCTGGCCGAGCTCTACGCCATCCGCTTCCATGCGGGTGAGGCGCGGCACGCGCAGCCGCACCCGTTCGGGGTCGAGGAACGGCTGCACGTGGTGAGCGGGCGGGTGCGGGTGGGGCCGGTCGGCTCGCCCGTCGAACTGGGCCCCGGCGACTACGCGACCTACTCCGGGGCGGTGCCCCATCTCTACGAGGCCCTCGACGGACCGGCCTCGGGAACCCTGTTGATCCTGACTCCCGGGAGGTTCGCCCGATGAAGCGTGCAGCGCGGATGGACGGCATCGCCGGCTTCGGCATCGATCGCGTCGCGGCGGCGGTGCTGGACGGTGACGTGCTGCGGCTGGAGAACCTCGACACCGACCTCGGCCTCCCGCCTGAGGCGGTCGCGGTCACCCGCACCGCTCTGGATGACCCGGTCTCGAACTCGTGGCTGCCGTTCACCGGCGACCTCGGGCTGCGAGCGGCGATCTCCGACCACATCGCCTCGCGCCACGGGCGGGTGTATGACCCCGAGTCCGAGATCGTGGTCACGTGCGGCGGCACCGAGGGTGTGCTCGACGTGCTGCTGGCGACGCTCGACCCCGGCGACGAGGTCGTGCTCACCGATCCGATCTACGCGGGGCTCGTCAACCGGGTGCGATTGGCGGGCGGCGTGCCGGTCTTCGCGCCGCTGTCGGTCGTCGACGGGGAATGGCGACTCGACCGGCTCGCGCTGGCGGGCGCGGTGAGCGACCGGACCGTCGCGCTGCTGCTGATGAGCCCGTCGATGCCGTCGGGCTGCGTGCTCGACGCCGACGACTGGACGTTCGTGGCAAACGTTTGTCAGCGCCATGACCTGTTTCTGGTCTATGACGCGGCGATGGAGGCGCTCCTGTTCGACGGCCGGGCGCCGGTCGGGCCGCTGGACGTGCCCGGGATGGAAGAGCGCACGGTGATCGTGGGCTCGATGTCCAAGGCGTACCGGATGATCGGGTGGCGGGTGGGGTGGGTCGCCGGGCCCGCGTCACTCGTGAGCGACGCGGGGTGGGTGCACACCTACAACACGACCGGGAACGTCTCCGTCTCGCGGCGCGCGGCCGAAGCGGTGCTGCGCGGGCCGCAGGAGCATGTGGCGCTCGTGACGGCCGAGCTGCAGCGCCGGCGCGACGCGATCTTCGACGCATTGCCGGGCTGGCCGCTGGTGCGGCCCGCCGGCGGCTGGTCGATGCTCGTGGACGTGGCGGCGCTGGGCGTCTCGCCGGCCGAGGCTTCCTCGGCGATGCTCTCCGCGGGCGTGGCGGCGACGGGGATGGCCGGGTGGGGCGCGGGCGTGGCCGAGCGCTATGTGCGCTTCGTCTTCAGCGCCGAGCCGGTGGACCGGCTCGCGACGCTCGGCACGCGGCTCGAGCGGACCGGTCTCGTCGGTCGGTGAGCGATAGCCTGGCGCGCGGATGCTTCACCCCGCCGAGCATCGCGCGCTGCGCGAGCTCCACGCCACCGCGCGCCAGCTCGAAAGCCACTGGGCGAAGCTCGCCCGGCGGCTCGACGACGACCTCCTCGCCGAGGGCGCCGACGAGGCACACGAACTGCTCGTCGAGCTGCGGTCGCGGGTCGGCGAGGAGCACGATCTTCACGGTCAGCCGGCCGCCCAGGCCGTCGGTGCGCGGCTGGCCGGTGCGCGCGGCGTTTCGGACCTCCTGCTCGAGCGCAATCAGGCCTTCCGGACCGCGCTGCTGGATCTGCAGCATGTAACGACGCTGCTCGGCTACCTGGCGGCGCTGGCGCGGACGCGTGGGGATACGGCGCTCGCGACGTGGGAGACCGGGTGGGAGACGCGGCTTCGCGCGTTCGAGGAGCGCGGCCGCGCCGCCGCCGTGGCCTTGGGCGCCGATCCGGACGCCGCGATCGCCCCGGCGGATGAAAGCCGGGTGGGCCGAGCGGGAGCGCGCCTCGGTGTCGCTTTCGGGACCCTCGGCGAGGCGATCGACCATTCGCCGATCGGTCGTATGGCCCGGCGCCGCTCAACCTGAAAGAGTTCCCGCCAATGAGCGTCGACGTGGTCGTGGCGGTCCCCGCCTTCATGGACATGACGTTTGTCGGTCTGGAGGGCTTGCCGCAGCTCGGCGAGGAGCGCTTCGCGGGTGACCTGGTGCGCTCACCGGGTGGCGGGGCGATCACCGCGATCGGCTGCGCGCGCCTCGGCCTGTCCACGGCGCTCGCCGCCCCGGTCGGCCACGACGCCGCCGGCGACCTGATCGGCCCGATGCTCGAGGCCGAGGGCATCCAGCTCACCGGGCCCCGCAGCGCGCGGACGCCGATCACGGCGGTGATGCCGATCGGACCCGAACGCGCGATGGTCACCTATGACCCGGGCGTGCGCGCCCGCGCGGCGGACGTCGCCTCGCTCTCCCCGCGCGCGGTGATCACCGGCCTGAGTCAGCTCGACGTGGTCCCCGGTAACACGCGCGCGTACGTGACCGTCGGCGACGACGACGCCCGCGCCTTCGCCGGCCGCCTTCCGGGCGCCGCGTCGCGCGCGACCGGCCTGTTCATCGAACAGCGCGAGGCGCTCGTGCTGACGGGCGCGTCGACCGCGGCGGAAGCCGCGGAGATGATCGGCGGGCGCGTGAAGATCGTCGTCGTCTCGCTCGGCTCCGACGGTGCCGCGGCGTGCGTCGACGGCCGGGCCGTGCAAGTCCTCGGCTACGACGTCGGCCCTTCGATCGACACCACCGGCGCGGGCGACCTGTTCGTGGCCGCCTGGGCCTGGGGCGACGCCGCGGGCCTCGCCGTCGACGACGCGCTGCGCTGGGCAGCGCTCTACGCGGCGCTCTCGGTGCGCGTCCCGACCGGCGCCGGCGGAGCGACCCACCTCGAGGAATTCGTCGCCGAAGGCGCCCGCCGGGGCCTCCCGGCCCCACCCGAGCGGGTCACCTGAGAGGGACGGGCGGCGGCTCGCGCGGGCGCCGGATCGGCGGCCGGCGGCGCGAGGGTCGAGTTTCTCGAGTTGTGCTCGAGAAACTCGACGCTCGATGGGCCGGTGTGCTCGTCGCACTCGTGCTCGCCGGGTGCGGAGGGTCGTCCTCGCCGCCCGCGCCTGACGCGCGGACGTCCGCACCCGACGTGCGCACCGCCACCCCGACCGCGACGCCCCGCCCGCCCGCGCTCTGCACGACCCTCAAGGCGCGCAAGGTCGGCACGGTCGACGCGCCCGCCGCGACCGAGCTCTCCGGTCTCGCGCGAGCCGACGACGGCACGTTCTGGACCCACAACGACTCGGGCGACGTTCCGCGCGTCTTCCAGCTCGACCAGCGCGGGCGCCTGGAGCGCGAGGTCGCCGTCACCGGTGCCGAGGCGGTCGACTGGGAGGACATCGCCCTCCGCAAGGGCACCCTCTACGTCGGTGACATCGGCGACAACCTGCTGCAGCGCCCGAACGTCACCGTCTACCGGTTCGCCGCGCCGCCGGCCTCCGTCACCAGCGTCGCCGCGCAGCGGATCGACCTGCGCTACACCGACGGCGCCCACGACGCGGAGACGCTGCTCGTCGACCCGAGCAGCGGCGCGCTCACCGTCGTCACCAAGGATCTCGGCGGCAACTCCGGCGTCTACGTCGCGAGCCACGGCAAACTGCGCAAGAAGGCGACGCTGCGCCTCGGCGCCGGGCAGCTCGTCACGGCCGGTGACGTCTCCGGCGACGGCCGCACGATCGTCCTGCGCACCTACGACCGCGCCTTCGTCTACACGCGCAAGCCGGGCGAGTCGCTCTCGCGTGCGCTCAAGCGCGCGCCCTGCACCGCCCAAGCCGACCTGCTCGACGAAGGCCAGGGCGAAGCGCTAGCGCTCAGCCAGAACGGCCGCGCGTTCTACACGGTCCCCGAAGGCGCCCGCCCGGCCCTGCGCCGGTACGCGCCCCGCTGAGGCGCGGCGCAGGAACACCCACACGCCGAGCACGACACCGGCGGCGGTGGCGAAGCTCCAGAACACGCCCTGTCCGACCTGCGCGGCGATCGGGCCCGGGCATGCGTCCGCGACCGCCCAGCCGATCCCGAACAGCACCGACCCCACCACATGCCGGCGCTCGGGCGCGACGGTCGTCCAAGCGACCGGTTCGCCGGTCAGCACCGCCCGCGCCTGCAGGACCTTCAACACCCGCAGGCCGATGAACGCCGTCAGCAGGGCGGAGATGAAGAAGAGGAAGAGGTAGGAGTCGCGGAACAGCAGCCCGTCGCGCAGCACGTCCGGGTCCGTCATCCCCGACCACGACAGCGCGAGGCCGAAGACGAAGCCGATGACCAGGGCGACGAAGCGCTTCACGTCAGCGCCTCGATCGCGAAGCTGACGACGATCGCGGTACCGAAGAACGTCGCCGTCGCCACCAGCGAGGCGGGGGAGAGGACCGCGTTGCCGGAGAGCCCGTTGCCCGAGGTGCACCCGCCCGCGGTCTTCGCGCCGAAGCCGATCAGCGCACCCGCGCCCAGCAGCACCGGCACGATCACCCACCGGCTGCCGCCGGTGAACGTCGAGGTCAGCCAGCCGTAGCCGTCGAGCCCCGCGCCGAAGATCCCGAAGACCACGCCGCCGGCGAGGAGGCCGATCAGCAGCCACCCGCGGGTGTCGAGGCGCGCCGAGCGCGACGACATGACCTCGACCGCGTTGGACCAGGCGCTGGTCGCCCCGAGGCGCTCGTTCAGGAGCCACCGCATGGCCACCACGCAGAGCCCGACCACCGGCCCACCCACGTACCACGCCAATTGCTGGTGCACAGCAACTGACGATAGCTGATCGGGTTACATGGTTAATCGCTCTCGCGGGTCTCGGGATAGCGCGGAAGGCCGTCGTCGGGGATCGGCGCCCAGTCGGGCGCCGAGGACAGCCACTGCCGCCAGCGCGGAGCGATGCCCGGGTCGCCGTCGAGTGCCCCGAACCGCACGCCCACGACCCCGTCGGAGCCGAGGTCGCCGGACCACACGTGACCCCCGCATACACCGCAGAACGACTTTGGCAACCCGGTCGCCGGTCGCCAGGTGCGCAACTCACCCGCACCGGCAAGTATTTCGACTGCCGACGCGCCAACTATTCCGTTCGTCGACCAGGCGGTCCCGGTGCGGTGCTGACAGCGGTGGCAATGGCAGTAGCCGGCGGTCGTGAACTCCGCAATTACGTGGAAGCGGACCGCCCCGCACGCACAGGAGCCCGCGAGTGGCGCTTCGGGCGATGGCATGCAGCGGAGCTTACTTCCGGTACGCGGACTCGCCTTGCGGGTAGTAAGCGCTTGTCCCAACGGCCCCTGCGGCCGATACCGTAGTTACAGACATGCACAACGCGCGGATCGACACCACGCAGGGCCTCGACGGCGAAGCCGTCGTCCTCGCCGTGTTCGATCTCCCCGACGAGGAGATCGCCGCGTCCGCGCACGCCGTGAAGGCCTTCTCGGGCGAGCGCTTCCGCAATGTCGAGCTCTCGATCGACGACGTGCTCGAGTTGCGCGAGCTGACCGCGCTGGCCGACGAGCTCGGCGACCTCGTGCTGCGCCCCGGCGTGAGCACGCTCGTGATGCGCCCCGCCCGCCTCAACGCGTGGCGAGATGCGCTGACCTACTTCGTCGAGTCCCGCGACGAGCAGGGCTGGATGCGCGACGAGGACCGCGAGCCGCTCGCACTCGTCCGCGGGCTCCTCTGGCCGCTGGGCGACCTGTGCGCCGACGCCATGCGCGCCGCCCTCAGCCCGCCCACGTCGCAGCCCCTCTAAGGGAATTGGCATAGTGCCGCTCGGATGAGCGGCAGATTCGCCACGCCACGGCGACAGACCTGGGCGGACCGGATTCTCTCCGGGTCGGGCAGCGTCTACGGCACGATTCTCACGAGCTCGCTGCTCGTCTCGCTCAGCTCCGGGGAGCGCGGCAACGCCTGGGTGATGATCGCGGCGCTGGCGATCGCCGAGAGCGTCTTCGCGCTCGCCCACGCGTGGTCCGCGCTGCTGATCGAGGGGCACGCCCGGGCGCGCCTGCCGGGGCCCGCCGAGCTCGGGCACGCGCTCGGGCACGAGTGGCCGCTGGTCAAGGCCAGCTTGCCCGCGATTGCGATCCTCCTGCTGGCGGCGATCGGGCTGATCGGTGTCGACACCGCGGTGAACCTCGCGCTGGCCGTGAACACCGCCGTCCTGTTCGCCGGCGGGCTCGCGCTGGCCTGGGTCGCCGGCCTGCGCGGGCTCAAAGCGCTCGCGGTCGGGCTCGTGGCGTGCGTGCTCGGCCTCGTGCTGATCATCCTGAAGATCTGGGTGCACCACTGAGCGTGCGCAGCGACTCCACGGCGCTCTTGGCCGCCTGCATCATGAAGCCGCCGTCGGAGCCGAGGGCGATCATGCGGAACCCGTCGGCCAGCGCCGCCGGCACCTGATCCACGGACGTCAGGAAGATCCCCGCGGTCTTGCCGGCCGCCGACGTCGCCGCGACGACGCGCTCGATCGCGACGCGGAAGCGCGGGTCGTCGAACTGCCGGAAGATGCCCATCGAGTAGGAGAGATCCGAGGGCCCGACGAAGAGCACGTCGACACCGTCGACCGCCGCGATCTCCTCGCAGGCCTCGACCGCCTCCGGCGACTCGATCTGCGCGATCCCGAGCGTCCGCGCCCGCGCCGTCGCGATCGGATCGGGATCGGTCCCGAACCGCGCGCCGCGATGGAAGAACGCGATCCCGCGCGAGCCGGGCGGCCCGTAGTGCAGCGCCGACGCCCACGCCTCGGCCGCCTCGGCCGAGTTCACCTGCGGGCACATCACGCCCTCGACGCCTAGGTCGAGGGCCCGCGCCGTCCGCCCGCGCACGTCGGACTCGACCCGCACCAGCGCGTGCACGCCCGCGGCGGAGGCACCGAGCAGCTGAGCGTGCAGCAGCGACTCGTCCCCGCCGCCGTGCTCGAGGTCGACGAGCAGCCAGTCGAAGCCCACCAGCCCGAGCGACTCGGCGGCCAGCGGCGATCCGAGGGTCAGAAAGGTGCCGAACAGCGTCTCGCCCGCGGCCAGGCGGGCCTTCATCGGGGTCTCTGGCGTCATAGGCGCCCCAACCTACCCACCCGCGGCTCGATCAGGTTCGCGCTCGCGACGCGAGCGTCGAGTTTCTCGCGCTCTGCTCAAGAAAGTCGACGCTCGCTCACCATCCCACGGGTCACTCGTTCGCCAGCACCCACAGCTTCGTACGCGCGGTGACCTGGCCGGACGTGATCGTGAGCAGGTACGTGCCGGGCTTCAGGCGCTTGCCGCTGCGCCCGGTCGCCGCGACCGTCATGGTGTTCGCGCCCTTGCGGACGGTGACGCTCTTGTTGGTGAACGGCGAGTAGACGCCGGGAACGCGCTTGCCGTCCGGGTGGGGCCGCCCGTGGGCCGGCGGGCACTTGGACGCGCCGCCCTTGCCGGACAACCGCTGGAGGCGGAACTTCACCGGCCCGGCGATGGCGAGCGAGAAACGCACCTTCATGGTCTGGGTCTTGGCGATGCGAGCGCGGAGGTCGTCCGCGCGCAGGCAGCGGGGCGTGATGCGCACGCCGGTGATGGCCTGCTGGAGGCTCGCCGGAGTGGTCGGCGTGGACTCCGGGGCGGGGGCCGGCGTGACCGTCGGCGCGGGCGCCGCGGGCAGCTCGGCGACGGTCAGGTCATGGCGGGCGACGGGGCTCTTGGCGCCGTCGCTGTCGGTCGCGAGCAGCGTGATGCTCTTGGCCCCGGACGTCGTGTACGTGTGGGTGACGGTCTTCTCACCCGCGCCCGTGATCGGCTCGGTCGTGCCGTCGCCCCAGTCGAGCACCGCCGTCAGGAGGTCGTCGCCGACGTCCGCCGTGCGGATCGTCAGCGTCGTCTCGCCGTTGGAGGCGACCGCGTCGGGGCCGGTGATCGTCGCCGTCGGCGCGGCGTTGGTGACGTGCAGCGTCGCCGTGTACTCGTGGCGGCCGCCGTCGCGGTCGAGGATCGCGCCCTTGATCGTGTGCGTGCTCGGGCCGTCGGTCGTGGGCACCACGACGGACGCGGTGCCGGGAGTGAACGTTCCGTCGCCGTCGACGTCCCACTCGTAGCTGAACCCGGCGGCAATGTCTGCGGCGGAGACGTCATCGGCGGCGGTGAACTCCAACGTCGCGGGCGCGCTCTCGGAGACCGTGACGTCGGCCAGCGTCGCGGTGGGCGCGACGTTGTCGACCGTGATCGTCTTCGTGTAGGTGCTGACGCCGCCGTCCTTGTCGATGACCGCGGCCTTGACGGTGCGGCTCACGGGTCCGTCGGCGGTCAGCGCCGCGGGCAGCGAGACCGCCGCCAGCGGCGACGCGGTCGCGTAGTCGAGCGTGCCGACGTCGTACGTCCCGTCGTTGTCGAAGTCGTACGCGTACTTCATGCCCGCGGCGCCGTCCGCCGCCGAGGCGTCGGTGACGCCCGCGAACGAGATGTCGGCCACGTCGCCCTCGTCGACGGTCGCCGGCGCGGTCAGCGTCGCCGCCGGGGCGACGTTCGTGACCGTGACCGTCGCCGTGCGCACGGTGAAGCCGCCGTCCTTGTCGATCACCCGGACACGGATGGTGTGCGTCGCGGGGCCGTCGGCGGTCAGCGCGGCGGGGAGCGTGGCCGTCGTCGCGGTGGACGCATTGGCGTAGGTGACGGCGGTGTCGTCGGTGGCGTCGTCGTTGAAGTCGTACGCGTAGCGCACGGCGTCGCCGCCGGCGTCGGCCACGTTGGCGAGCCCGACCGTGGCCGTCGAGCCCTCGTCGACGGTGACGTTCGCGAGCGTGCCGGTCGGCACGACGTTGCGCACCGTGACGGTGGCGGTGTAGGACGAGAAGCCGCCGTCCTTGTCGATGACGGCAGCGCGCACCGTGCGCGTGACCGGGCCGTCCGCCGTCAGCGCCGCGGGCAGTTGCGCCGTGGTGGCGCTCGACGCGTTGGCGTAGGTCAGCGAGCCGATCTCGTAGGTGCCGTCGTTGTCGAGGTCATAGGCGTAGCGCACGGCGTCGCCGCCGGCGTCGGCCACGTCGGTCAGGCCGACCGTGGCCGTCGAGCCCTCGTCGACGGCGACGTTCGCCAGCGTCCCGGTGGGCGCGGCGTTGTTGACCGTGATCGCGGTCGTGTACTGATGGCCGACGCCGTCCTTGTCGAACACCACCATGCGCACCGTGCGCGTGCCGGGGCCGTCGGCGAGGAAGGACGCCGGCACCGTGGCGGTGGCCGACGTGGTGGCCGTCGCGTAGGTCGAGCCGCCGACCTCGTACGTGCCGTTGTTGTCGAAGTCGTATCCGTAACGGAAGCCCGCGGCGGTGTCGACCGATGACGGGTCGTTGACGCCGGTGAACGAGACCGTCGCGGTCGAGCCCTCGGCGACGGGGCCGCTGTTGCCCACCGTCGCGTTCGGCACCGCGTTGTTGACGGTGACGGTGGTGGCGGCGGAGGTCGTGGTGAGGGAGCCGTCGGAGACGCGCACGCGGACGGCGGCCGAGCCCGGCCCGTCGTCGAGGCCGAGCGCGTCGAGTTGCGCCGTGGTCAGGGTGGGCGAGGCGCCGGTCGCGTCGCCGTAGGTGCCGTCGCCGTTGACGTCCCACGAGTAGGTCAGGGGATCGTTGTCGGCGTCCGTCCCGGACCCGGCCAACGTCAGCGCGCTGCCCTCGGTGAAGCTGTAGGGACCGCCCGCGTTCGCGGTTGGCGCGCGGTTGGGCGTGACCGTCGTGAACTGCGCGTCGCCCGTATAGCTCGTGCCGGCGGCGTTGGTGGCGAACGCGCGGAAGGTGTACGTCGTCCCACCGGCGAGGCCGGGGGCGCTGACGGCGAAGGCGCCGGGCGTGTCGCTGGCGCCCGCGTTGACCTGGGTCACGCCCGCGCCGCCGATCACCGGGTTCGCGCACGTGCAGTACACAACGCCGCGCTGGCTGATCGTGGCGCCGCCGGTCGAGGTCATCGTGCCGCCGAGCGTCGCCGAGTTGGTCGTCACGTTGCTGCTCGTCGGCAGGGAGACGACGGGCGCGGTCGTGCCGGTGGTGGCGCGCAGCGCGACGAAGGAGAGGGCGAACGGGTTGATCCCGCCGGTCGGGTTCGTCCAGCGCCAGACGATGCCGGCGTTCTGCGCGAGGTTCGCGCCGGTGTTGCCGCTGCGGGAGGAGCCTGCGCCGCGGATGGTGCCCTGCGACGTGCTCCAGTTCATGTCGGCGACGACGAGGTCGATCGAGCCCTGCGCGGTGATCGCCGTGGTGCCGGACGCGGGGGCGAGCGTCATCGTCCCGAACATGCCGTCCTTGGTCACCGTGCCGTTGGTGACGAAGCTCGCGGAGTTGCCGCCGGTGTTCTGCTGACCGGCGCCGCCGTTGATGATCGGCGCCGCCTGGTCGACGCCGGCGAACACGGTCGCGCCGGCGATCACGGGCGCGGCGCCCGACACCGTCACGGTGACCGTGGCGGTGCCGGCGTTGGGTGCGACGAGACCCCAGGTCTCAGAGCGCACGCCGCTCTCGGTCGCCTGCTGCTGGAGCGTGAGCACCTGCGGGCCGTAGGTCACCGAGGAGACGGTCACGGCGTTGGTCGTCGAGACGCCGACGGCCAGGTAGCGATTGGCGGTGGCCGGGACGGTGAGCGCGAACGAAGCGGTCGTGGTTCCGGTGGACGAGCCGGAAGCGACGGGTGAGACGTCGGCCGCTGCGGCGGCCGGAACGACAAGCGAAATGATGAGCGCGATCAGCGCGAGGACTCTCCGGGGCATTGGTGAGGACCATATTCGCCTGTCGACGCGGTCAACATCATCCATCCGGCTAGGGATATCCCTGATGTGCTCAAGTCCGCCGGGCCGGAGCATGGCGTCCATGAGATTGACCAAGCCCCTCCTGGCGACGCTCGCGGCGGTCCTGCTGGTTCCCGCGGCGGCGCAGGCCGGAACGCTGTCCTACGAAGGCGACACGCTCGTCTACCGCGCCGATCCGGGCGCCCGCGACTCGCCGTCGCTGGACAAGGGCGATCAGGGCGAGCTCACGTTCTACGAGGACAACCTCAAGCTGGCGCCGGGTTGTACGCAGGAAGACCCGTCGTTCGCGGCACACTGCCCGATGCCGGCCAAGATCCGGCTCGAGCTGGGCGATGGTGACGACTCCAACGGCTTCGGGTCGAGCTTCCCGCAGAACGTGCACGTGGACATCCTCGGCGGCGACGGCAAGGACATCCTGCAGACCTACGGCTCGGCGGGGACGACCCTCGACGGCGGCGCGGGCAACGACACGCTCAAGGGCTGGGACACCGACGAGACGCTGCTCGGCGGCCCGGGCGACGACGAGATCAACGGGTCCGGCGGCGCCGACCACATCGAGGGCGGCGACGGCAACGACTCGATCTCGCCCGACACCTACCACGACCCGGCCAACGACTACGTCGACGGCGGCCCCGGGATGGACGTCGTCGACGACTGGACGATTCCGAGCAACGACTACAACCCGCCGATCTCCGTCTCGATGGACGGCGTCGCCAACGACGGCCGTCCGGGCGAGACCGACAACGTCGTCAACGTCGAGAAGATCGAGTCCCACGTCTCCGGCACGCTCGCCGGCGGCCCGGGCGACGACATCTTCACCGTCTACGCGAACCTCGACGAGGGCAACTCGGCGCTGATCGGCAACGGCGGCAACGACAAGCTGACCGCCGGCGACTACCAGGACACGCTCGACGGCGGCCCGGGCAACGACGTGCTGATCGGCGGTCTCGGCAACGACACGATCACCGGCGGCCCGGGCCAGGACACGATCAACGGCGACGCGACGGCGTCGACGTGCGGGCTCTACTCCTGCAAGGTCCCGTTCGGCAACGACACGATCAACGCCCGCGACGGCGAGGCCGACACGATCGACTGCGGCGTCGGCCAGGACACGGCGATCGTCGACGCGATCGACATCGTCTCCAGCTGCGAGACGGTCGACGTGGCCGGCGGCTCTCCCACGCCCCCGCCGGGCGGCGGCCCCGCTGGACCGGTCGCGACCGTCACCGGCAAGCTCTCGATCAAGGCGATCGCGTCCAAGGGGCTCGGCGTGAAGGTGCCGTGCGCGACCGCCTGCAAGGTGTCCGTCTCGCTCGTGGTCAAGAAGAAGACCGTGGCGTCGGCCAGGAAGACGCTGCTCAAGGCGGGCGACGCGAAGCTGACCCTCAAGGTGAGCAAGAAGTCGCTGAAGGCCTTCAAGAAGCTCAAGAAGGCGTCGGCCACGCTGAAGGTGACCGTCGTCGGCGCCGACGGCAAGGCGTCCTCCGCGAAGACGCTCAAGCTGAAGAAGTAGGTGCGAACGGGACCTCGGCGTCGTCTCCGGGCTGGACGATCAACGCGGTGCCGGCGGGCACCTCGCGCCACAGCCCGGGGAGGTCGGTGAGCGGCTCGGAGACGATCACGCGCGCTTCGTCGGAGAACATCGCGAAGCGCTCGTCGTCGGGGTAGAGGGCGCGGATCGCCTTCGCGTCCTCGCTGACGAAGAGCGAATTGACGACCGGGCCGCTGGCGTAGCGCGCCGCGTACAGGCGCTCGCCGTCGCTGACGGCGATCGTCATCTGCAGCGGCTCGGCGATCCCGTGGCGGTGGCCGGTGGCCTCGACGAAGCCGGCCGTCCGCTCGAGCGCGCCGAGCGGATCGTCCGCGAGGCCGAACGTCAAGGCGAGGAAGAACATGAGCTGCGAGTCCGTGGTCCCGTCGATCGCCGCGAACAGCGACGGGTCGACGGCGAGGATCAGCTGGCGGCGCAGCTCGAGGTGCTTGTCGATGAACCCGTTGTGCTGGAACAGCCAGTTGCCGTGGCGGAAGGGGTGGCAGTTGGTCTGCTCGACCGGCGTGCCCGTCGCGGCCCGGACGTGGCCGAGGAACAGCGGCGAACGGATGTGGCCGGCAAGGTCGATCAGATTGCGGTCCGCCCAGGCGGGCTGCGTGCTGCGGTACAGGCCGGGCTCGCTGCCGTCCCCGTCGTACCAGCCCAAGCCGAAGCCGTCGGCGTTCGGATAGCCGCTGGCGAGGCGGTCGCGGCGGCTCTGCTCGACCAGCCCGTGCGGCGTGTCGTACAGCAGGATCCGCGGGCGGATCGGGTTGCCGAAGTAGGCGATCCATCGACACATGCCTGCAACCTACGCCGGCGGGGGTGAGCCGGCATCGCCCGGCGAGGATGTGGCTGCGTCTCAGCGGCGGTACAGGCGCACCGTCAGCGGGGCGAAGATCGCGGTCAGCGCGACCGCGGTGGCCAGCACGATCGCGAGGTCACCCGCCTCGGCGTTGCCCTCCATCAGCCCGCGCGACACGGTCGCGAGGATGCTGATCGGATTGACCTCGACGAAGGCCTCGAGCGCGGCGGGCAGCGTGCTCGGGTCGACGAAGACGTTCGACAGGAACGTCAGCGGGAAGATCGCCATGAAGCCCGCGTTCATCACGGCGCTCGGCGAGCGCAACAGCAGGCCGAGCGTCGTGAACACCCAGCTGAGGCCGAACGCGAAGACGATGGTGACGGCCAGCGCGGCGAGCGCCCCCGGCACGCCCGCGTCCGGCCGGTAGCCGAGGATCACACCGAAGACGATGATCACGATGCCCGCCACCAGGTAGCGCACGGTGTCACCCAGCAGCGCGCCGAGGAGCGGCGCGGGCTTGGCGATCGGCAGCGACCGGAAGCGGTCGATCACGCCCTTGGTCAGATCGGTGTTGAGCGCGACGCCCGAGTAGACCGTCGTGAACAGCACCGACATCACGAGGATGCCGGGGAGCACGTAGTCGAGGTACTCGCCGGTCGAGCCCTCGATCGCGCCACCGAACAGGTAGGTGAACATCAGCAGGAACATCACCGGCGTGATCGTCACGTCGAGCAGCTGCTCCGGGACGTGGCGGACCTTCAGCATCCCGCGCCAGCCGAACGTCAGCGCGGCGCTCGCGGCGGAGGCGCGCGGCGGCCGCGGCGTGGAGGCGAGCGCGCTGCGCAGGGAGTCGTTTTCGAGCGTGCTCATGCCGTGGCCTCCACGGGCTCGTCGTCGGTCGGGTGGCCGGTGAGGGCGAGGAAGACCTCGTCCAGGCTCGGCTGGCCGAGCGTGAAACCGGCCAGGCCGATGCCCTGCTGGGCGAGCGTGGCGACGGCCTGCGCGCCGCGCTCGGCGTTGGCGCACGGGGCGGTGAGCGCCGACGGGTCCGGCTCGCGCTGGGCGGCGCCGAGCTCGCGCTCGAGGATCGCGCGGGCGTCCTCGCGCTGCTCGGGGTCGAGCAGCCGCACGTGCAGGGCGCCCGAACCGACGCTCGCCTTCAGCTGGCTCGGCGTGCCCTCGGCGATCACCTTGCCGTGATCGATCACCGCGATCCCGTCGGCGAGCTGATCGGCCTCGTCGAGATACTGCGTGCAGAGCAGGATCGTCGTGCCCGTCTCCTGGAGGGCCCGCACGATGTCCCACACCTGGTTGCGCGAGCGTGGGTCAAGGCCGGTGGTCGGCTCGTCGAGGAACAGCAGCTCCGGTGTGACGACGATGCTGGCGGCGATGTCGAGCCGCCGTCGCATCCCACCGCTGAAGTGCTTGACCAGCCGGCCGGCGGCTTCCTCGAGGCCGAACGCCGCGAGCAGCTCGCCCGCGCGGGCCTTGGCGGCCGCACGCTTGAGGCCGAGCAGCCGGCCGAGCAGGACGAGGTTCTCCCGGCCGGTCAGGTCCTCGTCGACGCTGGCCAGCTGCCCGGTCAGGCTCACGAGCCCGCGGACGGCATCGGCGTGCGCGACGACGTCGTGACCCAGCACGCGGGCGGAGCCGCCGTCGGGCGCCAGCAGCGTGGCCAGCATCCGGATCGTCGTCGTCTTCCCGGCCCCGTTGGGCCCGAGCACCCCGTATACGGAGCCGCGCCGGACTGCGAGGTCGACCCCGTCCACGGCCGGGACATCGCCGAAGGTCTTCACGAGGCCGGAGGCCTCGATCGCGAGATTGGAAGGTGTCATCGCGGGGTGTGACTCCTTTGCGGCTGAAAACTCATCGCGTACTCATGAAGGTAGCTGGGATAGGTTCTCTCGATGCCCAGGAGATTCGTGTTCGCGTTCGCGGCCGCTGCCGCGCTGCTCGGTCCCGCGGCGGCGGAGGCGGCCAAGCCGCCGGAGGTGACCGTGATGACCCGCAACCTGTTCCTGGGGGCCGATCTCGCGCCGGCGATCAACGCGCCCGACATCCCGACCGCGATCGACGGCGCCGGCACGGTCTGGAACGAGCTGCAGAGCACGAAGTTCCCCGAGCGGGCCGCCCCGCTGGCGCGCGAGATCAAGGCGTCGGGCGCGGATCTCGTGGGCCTGCAGGAGGTCGCGCTGTGGCGCAAGCAGACGCCGTCGGACGGTGGGGCGAAGCCGATCAGCCCGCTCGCCGGCGCGACGCCGGCCACGGCCGTCGAGTTCGACTTCCTCGCCCTGCTGCAGTCCGAGCTCAAGAAGGCGGGCGCCAAGTACAAGGTCGCGGTCGTCCAGAACGAGTTCGAGGCCGAGTTGCCGGTCGACGCCGACCACGACGATGCCACCGGCACCGGCCCGCTCGCGAGCTTCGGCGCGGACTTCGACGCGCGCCTGACGATGCGCGACGTGATCCTCGTCCGCACCGGCAGCAAGGTGAAGGTCGGCAAGGCCCGCACCGGCCATTACAAGACCCGCTACGAGCCCAGCGTGGGCGGCATCAAGATCCCCGTGGACCGCGGCTGGACGTCGGTCGAGGCCAAGGTCGGCACGCGCGCGTTCCGGTTCCTCAACACCCACCTCGAGGCCTTCGGCGACCCGAAGATCCGCGAGGCGCAGGCCAAGGAGCTGACCAAGGGCCCGCTGAAGACGAGCGAGCAGGTGATCCTCGTCGGCGACCTCAACTCCGGCGACGCGCAGGACCACGAGCCCGAACAGCCGGGCGACGAGCTCGCGTTCAAGGCGCTCACGAAGTTCGGCTTCAAGAACAACGGCGCGCGGCAGTCCTGCTGCTTCAAGAGCCTGTTCGACCCTGCCGGCGTCTTCGACCACACCGTCGACCACGTGCTGTCCAAGCCGGGCCTGAAGACGGTGAAGGCATCGGTCACCGGCCACGACGCCTCAGAGCGCACGCCGTCGGGTCTGTGGCCGTCCGACCACGGTGGCGTCGTCAGCCGGGTGCGGCTCCGCTAGCGGCAGAAACTAGCCGCTTGCGCGTGGCCGTTCTCATGCCTTTTCGCTAGCGTCTTAGGCCACCCTAAGGACGGGAGTCAAGCGTTGTTGTCCACGGTCAGTTTCGTCTGGTTCAAGCGCGCTGCGCGCGTCGTGCCGCTGTGCGCCGTCGTGCTCGCGAGCTGCGGCGGCAGCGACTCGGCGACGCCGAACGCCCAGTCGACCGCATCGGGCAGCAAGCCGGCGGCGACGGGTGGCGGAGGCCCGAAAGCGGTCGAGATCAAGCTCACCGACGCGGGCTGCGATCCGGCCACGATCAAGCTCGACGCGGGGCGCACGACGTTCACGATCACGAACGCCGGCACGGGCCGCGTGAGCGAGGCCGAGGTGCTGAGCGGCGCGCGCATCCTCGGCGAGAAGGAGAACCTCGTGGCGGGGCTGTCGGGCTCGTTCACGCTGGACCTGCAGCCGGGTCAGTACTCGCTGTCCTGCCCGGGTGGGACGACCGCGGCGACAGGCGTCGTCACGGTCGGCGGCACGGCGGCGGCGGCCTCGAGCGACCCGCTGCTGGAGGGGGCGGTCACCGGCTACCAACGCTACGTGACGACGCAGGCGAAGGAGCTGGTCACGCGGGTGCAGTCGTTCGTCGCCGCGGTCAAGGCGGGTGACGTGGAGAAGGCCAAGGAGGAGTTCGCGGCCGCGCGCGTGCCCTACGAGACGATCGAGCCGGTCGCGGAGAGCTTCGGCAACCTCGATCCGGACATCGACGCGCGCGTGAACGACGTCGAGAAGGGCCAGAAGTGGACGGGCTTCCATCGCATCGAGCAGGCGCTGTGGGAGAAGAACTCGACCAAGGGGCTCGAGCCGATCGCCGACAAGCTGCTCGCCGACGTCAAGACGCTCCAGACCAAGACGCTGTCGCTGACCTACAAGCCGGACGAGCTGGCCAACGGCGCGAACGGGCTGCTCGACGAGGTCGCCACCTCAAAGATCAGCGGCGAGGAGGATCGCTACTCGCACACCGACCTGAGCGACTTCGAGGCCAACATCAACGGCGCGCAGACGACGTTCGGGCTGCTCGCTCCCGTGTTGCGAGCGAAGGACGCGACGCTGGCGAACGACATCAACACGCGCTTCGACGCCGTGCAGCAGGAGCTCGCGACGCTCAAGCAGGGCGACGCCTACCCGAGCTATGACACCGTCGACGACGCCGAGCGCAAGCAGCTCAGCGTCCTCGTCGCCGGCCTCGCCAAGCCGCTGGCGAAGATCTCGGACGCGCTCGGCTAGAGGTCGCGGTAGTAGTAGCGGTCGGGCCCGGGCGGCGGCAGGTCCGGGCCGCGTGTCCAGCCCCGCCGCTCATAGAGGCGCACCGCTTCGACGTAGAGCGCCCGTGTGCCGAGGCTGATGCGCTGGTAGCCGCGCTCCTTCGCCACGGCCTCCGAGCGCGCCAGCATCTCGCTCCCCAGACCGATGCTGCGAAATTCCGGCTTCAGGAAGAGCTTCGACAACTTGATCTCGGTGTCGCTGTAGGGCGTCAGGATCGCCGAGCCGATCGGCTCGCCGTCGACCTCCGCGACCAGCTGCACCACGCCGTCCGCGGCCGCGCCGAACGCCATCACGTCCGCGTCGGAGTCATCGGGATCGGCCGCCACGTGGTACTCGTTGAGGATGTCGAACACGAAGCGCCGGACCGGTCGCCCGTCCTCCGGGCGCGCGTCGCGGATCGTCCAAGTGCGTTCGGCGCTCATGGCCATAGCCTGCTTGCCTCCAAAGCCTCTGCGGTACGGGGATCGTCGACGACGCCGACGCGTTCGAAGTGGCGGATCGTCGCTTTCGACGACGCGCGGATGCCGGCGCTGACCGTCGCGGCGGGGTACGACTCGGTCATCACCTGATCGATCTGCTCGGCGGTCAGCCCGCACGCGCGGAGGTTCCCCGCGATCGCCACGAAGTCCGGTTCCAGGAAGGCGAGGATCATCTCGGGCAGGAGCGGGCCGATGAGCGCTCGCTGCGTCTTGTTCAGGCGCGGCCAGGTGAACTCGAGCAGGCGATTGAAGTAGGCGTGGTGCCGGCCCTCGTCCTGGGCGTGGTCGGCCACGAGCTCGCGAACGGCCATGACGACCCGCGGGTCCTCCGGGATGTCGTCGAGGATCGCCGAGATCAGCGTCTCCGAGACGATCGTGAAGAAGATCATCACGAGCCGCTGCTCGTCCGGCACGAGGTCCAGCTGGAACCCCTTCAGCTTGCGGAAGAAGTTCGGCTCCTCGAAGACGCTCGGCCCCACGCCCGTCTTGACCGCGACCTGGCGCCCGAGATCGTCGGAGAACTGCGCGTGCCACGCTTCGTCGGTGTAGATCTTGTAGGCGTCCTCCACCATCGTCTCCGGGAGGTCGAAGCCGGAGCGGCGCCGGCTGATCATCGCCGTGACCGGGTTGACCGCGCCGACCTCGAGCTCGGACGTGAACTCGAGGTAGGTGTGCAACTGCTGGATCAGCACGCGGTTGACGGTGTCGGCGCCGAGCCCCTGTACGAGCGCGTGTTCCGAGACCGGGACGAGCTCGGGCGGGAAGTACACGAGCCCGCTCGGCTCTTCCTCCTCGATCGCCCGCCGCGGCTTCGTGCGGACGCTGGACCGCGAGTGCCAGCTCCTGAACGGGCTCGTGTACGCGGCCTCGGCGATCCCGATCGACCGCACGCGCGGGAGGGGCTTGCGCTGGGGCGCGCTCATGCCACTACGGCAGCGGACTCCGGCCAGCCCGCGTCGGCCACGAACCCTTCGCTCCCGGACCGCGCCCAGAGCTCCTCCGCGATGTGCGGGGCCACCGGCGCGAGCAGCCTGACCAACAGGCAGAGCGCGTACACGATCGCGTCGCGGTCCTCGGGGGTCAGCTCGCGACGGGCCACGACGCGCGTCTCGAAGTCCTCGATCCGCTCTAGCAACGACACCAGGTTGCGGGTGGCGCGGTGCATGTCGAGTCGCTCGTAGTTCTCGGTGGTCTTCCTGGCCGCGGTGTCACACCAGCCCGCGAGGCGCCGGCGCAGCCCGTCCGAGAGGTCGAGCTCCGGCGGCGGGCTCGAGGCCGCGCCCAGGCGAGGCTCGGCGTACGTCCAGAGCCGCCGCAGGAAGGAGCGCGAGTAGATCAGCAGGCTCTCGTCCCAGGTGAACGCCTTCGCGGGCGCGGCCGCGTGCAGCATCGCGAAGCGCAGCGTGTCGGCGCCCATCTGCTCGACGATCTCGTGCGGCGCGACCGTGTTGCCGAGGTGCTTGCTCATCTTGCGCCCGTCGAGCTGCACCATCTCGTGCGTGTAGGTCGCGCGGTAGCACTCGCCGTCCGGCAGCCAGGTGAAGTGGCCGAGATCGCGCAGCATCTTCGAGATCGTCCGCTGATCGAGGACGAACTGGCCGGTGTCGGCGCCGTTGATGTACCACTCGACCGGGACCCAGCGCTGGAGCTCGGGGTGGGTGAGCAGCGAGTGCCCGCGGTCCGCCGTCGGGGCCGGCAGCGGGTACTGCTGCGAGCCGGCGTCGAAGTGGCAGTCGAGCGTGTCCGTCTCCCGCTGCGCCGGCCCGCCACACGCCGGGCATTCGCAGTCCAGGAAGTCGGGCCGCTCGAGGAGCACGTTGCCCTCGGCGGTGACGGTGAGGTCGTCCGGGAGGCGCACGGGGAGCTGGTCGAGCCGCAGCGGGACCGTCCCGCAGGCGTCGCAGTGGACGATCGGGATCGGGGCGCCCCAGGCGCGCTGGCGCGAGATCGGGAAGTCGCCGGCGCGGAAGCGCTTCGCGGGCCGCGTGACCAGCGGCTCCTTCTTGCCGCGCCAGACCGCGCCATGCCGCAGCGCACCGCCGCCGGCGGGTTCCGTGCGCTGCGCGAAGATCGCCTTGTCGGTCCGGTCGACGGACGGGATCCCGAGCACCGCCGTGGGGCCGAAGCGCGCGTCGACCGAGGACGAGATCAGCACCGGCAGGGGGCGGGGGATGCCGGGCACGAAGACGGAGAGGCTCGTCTCGATGACGGTCACCTCCTCGAGCTTGCGGTCATCGCGCTGCCAGCCGGCGTCGCGCAGGCCGGCGAGCTGCTCGCGAACGCCCGGCGCCTCCGTCCAGCTGTCGATCTCCGGGTGGTTGGGGGAGAGGAGCGCGAACTCGGCCGCCTCGACGGCGTCGTCGCCCGCGTGCGGCGTGAACAGAAGGAGCTGCTTGCCGTCCAGCGTCTTGCCATCCAATTCCACGCCGTCCACACGTCCGAGCACGGAGCGCTGCGCGCCGATCGCGCCCTTGTTCCACGCGGTGAGCTCGGCGAGGCGCTGGTCGTTCTCCTCGGCGTAGGCGCTTCCGCGGACGTACCACTGTGACCGCCGGACGAGCCGCACCGGCCCGTGGCAGCGCCAGCATTGGCCGCCCTCGGTCTGCGCGCGGGCGAGCACCGTCTTGCAGCTGTCGCACCAGTCGATCGAGCCCTCGCGCTCGTAGATGAAGCCTCCCTCCAGGAGCACGAGGAACAGCCACTGCGACCAGCGGTAGATGTCCTCGTCGCAGCTCATGAAGGTGCGCGACCAGTCGAACGAGAAGCCCAGCGCGTCGAACTGCTCGCGCATCCGGGCGGCGCAGGTGTCGACCCACTCCCGCGGCGGCAGCCCGTGCTCGAGCGCCCCGAGCTCGGCCGGCAGCCCGAACGCGTCGAAGCCGAGCGAGTAGAGGACCGAGTCGCCGCGTGCGCGCCGGAAGCGGGCGTGCGCGTCGCCGATCGAGTAGCTGCGGACGTGGCCCATGTGCGCGGCCCCCGACGTGAACGGGTGGCTGTTGAGTACGTGGACGTCCTGGCGGCCCGCGACGGGCTCGGCCGGCGTCTGGAACGCGTTCGCGCTCCTCCAGGCCTCCTGCCACTTCAGTTCGATCGCCGCCGGGTCGTATCCCGACGCCGGGGAGGCTTCCAATGTGTCAGTTATCTCCATTGGCTCCTGACTCCAACTAACGATGCGCCCGACGGGACTCGAACCCGCATCTAACGGCTTTTAAGGCCGCGGCTTTTTGACAACGATTTTGATCTGAGATCCCCAGTGCGACCCGGAAACTGCGGCGATCAAGTCGCCGGCACGCGCCGAGGCGGCGCCGGCTCGAATGACTTGCACGCTGGTTGCCCTCAGCATCGACTCTCGCCACCGTTCACCGGTTAAGCTACGGACGCGTGCGTACGGCAGAGACTGCCGCTCAATACTAGGCCCGGAGGCCTTGGTTACTTCAGCCGCAGCCTGAGGCCGGGGAAGATCAGGTCGGGGTTGCCCGAGCCGATCCGATCGGCGTTCAGCTGCCACAGACGGTCGACCTTGAAGGCCACCTGCGCGATGCTCGCCGACCCGCCGAACAGGCCCTGAGCGATGGCCCAGAGGCTCTGGCCTGGCTGGACGACGCGCGTGGGGCCGCCGTCGCTGCCCGAGCTAGTGCGCTGGTCTGCGTTTTGGTCTTCCTTCCCTCCCTTCTTGTCCGAACCGTTGCCGCTCCCCCGGTGTGCGACCGTCACCTTGAAGGTGAACGGCCGACCCGAGGGGGCGTCTAAGCACTGCAGCGGGCCGGATAAGAAGATGTCGGCGTTGGTCATCGCGATCACGTAGCCGCCGTCCTGGGGCGCCGGCTCGAAGCGCTGGACGTCCTTCGCTCCGTCGCGCGACGAATCCACGGGGTTCAGAATTGGTGTCGTGGCCCCCACGCTGAGGTCGTCGGCCCCCGGCAGGTAGATGATCTGGCACGGTGGCGTGTCGTCGCCGGAGGACTTCGTCCGGATCGTGATCCGGTCGCCCTTGACGAAGGATGCCGAGTAGAACGCCACGGAGTAGCCCGAGTAGAACGCGCCGTCGTACAGCTCGCCCTTCACGGTCGTGCCGAACGTGAGTTCCGGCGCCTCCGCGATCGTCTTGCCGCCCTCGGCGTACGCCGCCGACGTGCCGCCGGTCAGGCACGCGGCGAAGCAGAGCGCGACCAACGCTCCCGCCACGAGCCGGACCACAAGCCGACCCATGTGTCCCCTCCTCTAGGTGACCACACATCTCGGCGAGAGGGTAGAACGAAAGACCGCAAGTCGCCACCGACCCAAAAGGCGAGAACTCACCGTGTGACAGTGAGATGAGAAGAGTAGGTAAGTGAGATGAGAAACGCCGCGCGGGCCTGTGGACAGATGTCATCACAGAAATGCGTCCCGGGCGTCGTGACCGCCGTCATAATGGCCCGCCGATGCGCTCGAAGCTTGTAATCGCGCTGGTCGCGCCACTGCTCCTGATGGCCGGGTGCGGTGGCTCCGGCAAGGACGCCGCCCCGAAGTTCGACGGGCCGGTCGTGCCGTGGGCTTCGGACCAGCCACCCGAGTTCGCCGCGCGCGCCCCGGTCTCCGCTCCGTGCCAGGCGGCCGACCTGGCCCCGCACGGACAGGTCGATTTCGAGGCCTACGGAAACGGCGGAGCGATCGCCGTGATCGCCCTGCAGAACAAGGGCAAGCAGGTGTGCCGGCTCGAGGGGACACCGCGCGTGAAGCTCGTCAAGGACGGCGGACCGAAGCAGGTCAACACCGCCCTTCAGCGTCCGCCGCTGATCTTCCCGGACACGGCGTATCCGCTCTCGGACCTGCTCGCGATCAAGCCGGGCGAGTACGTCGGCGTGACGGTCACGTGGACGAACTGGTGCGATCCGCAGATCCCCGGCAAGACGCGCGTGCCTCCCAGCGCCGTCCGCATCACCCTGCCCAACGGCACCGGTCACGTCGATGCGGACTACAACGCGGTGCCGCCGTGCAGCGATCCGAAGAGCCCGTCATCGCTCGGCGTGTCGCCGTTTGAGACCGCGAAGGTGCAGGCGCCGCAGCCGTGGACGAGCGGGTCGGTCACGGCGTCGGTCCCGGATCAGCCGGTGCACGCGCGCAGAGGCGAGATGCTCCGCTTCAACGTCGTGCTCAAGAACACGTCACGCGTGCCGGTCACGTTCGATCGGTGCCCGTCGTACGTCCAGCAGCTCGTGCCCATGGGCCAGGTCGACGTGCACGTGCTCAACTGCGCCGCCGCGAAGCCGATCGCCCCCGGGAGAAGCGAGGCGTTCGCCATGGAGATCCGCGTTCCCAAGAACGCGCCGGTCGGCGGCAACGGCCTCTTCTGGGCCTTGGACGCGTTCGGCGGCAAAGCGCCGCAGATCAACGCGCGCGCCACGATCGACAGCGGCGTTTAGCCGCGGGCCGTTTCTCATCTTCGGGAGTGTGGAGAGATCCACACACCCACAGGGTCTAGGACGTGTTGCTCATGCCCCTTCGCGCGTGCAGAATGCCCGCGATGGAGAGGAGGGTAAGGACGGCATCGTCGCGAATCGGCGACCGTTCGCGGAGGTCTGGTCCGCGGCGGATGCCTTCGAGGTCAACGACGACGTCCGTCCCCCCACTCCTGTCCGGAAACAGGTAGGCCCACGCGCGTCTCGCCCGTGAGCCCACACATCCGATGGTCCTTTCGCCAGGAGGTTCCATTTAATGCAGGTGCTTCGCAAACTGAAGCGACGTAAGTCGCTTCCTGTCGCTGCGTTTCTAGCGACAGCGGGGGCGGCGGTCTTGGTCGCCAGCGGTATAGCGCCGCCGGGGGCAAGGTCAGCCACCGGGCAGGTAGCTCCGGTGATCGACCCGACCTACATGTACGGCCAGTTGTTCAACATGGGCTACGACGACGTCTACCGCGTGTCGGGGGCGGACGGAGACCCGCGCAACTTCGCCGATCCGTACAACATCCCGTCCACCATCAACGGGTGGCAGGAGTTCTGGAAGCAGTGGAAGACCCAGCTGACCGACACGTCGGCCATGGGCGACGTCGCGAAGTTCGCGACGGTCTCGGACCACTACTTCCGCCGGTCGCCTGAGCAGCGGACGAACCCGAACTACTCGTTCGACCCGAACTACAAGTTCGACTCCGACGACGCCGAGGTCACGATCCCCGGCGCCGGGTGCCCGGGCTCGCGCGTGCTGATCGCCGCACACGGCGACCTCGCGCCGGTCAGCCCGACGATCGTCGGCGAGATCAACAACCCGACCGGCTCCACGGCTGCAGCCGACGGGTTCGGCGCGGCGCGGCGTCACATCACGCTGAGCAACCTCTCCAACGGCGGCGCGTACGACGACACCTCCGGCGTCGCGATGACGATGGCCGAGTACCAGGCGCTGCTGCGCTGGTACGCCGCGAACGGCACCTATCCCTCCAAGACCTTCAAGGTCGCGTTGATCGACGCGGACGCGGGTCGGGCGAAGGACGGCACCTACATGCGGGAGGGTTCGGAGTACTACACGAAGAACCTCATCCCGAAGGGCCCGCAGGGCCAGTACGCGATGTTCGGCATGATGAATGCCAACGGCGCGAGCTACCCCGCGTACCACCTGGGCACCGCCCACTACTGGAACAACACCACAGGCGGCGGCGTCGGCCCGTGGCACACGTTCATCACGGACACCCCGTCCGCGGCGAACCAGCTGTATCCGGACACGGCCGGCGCCATCGCGGCCAACAGCTCCGCGATCTCCGCGTTCGACGGCGACCTCAAGAACGCCGTGACCGGCGGCTTCGCACAGCAGAGCGCGAAGTACAACGGCTCGATCAAGCAGGAGAACCCGCTCCGCTACGACGCTTCCGGCTCCGCGCCGGGCGCGCTCCCCACGCCGACGACGCCGGAGACCCCGACCGTTCCGGCCTACACGCCGGCCGAGCAGGCCCAGTACTCCGCGGTTCACCCCGCCGGTACGGCCCCCGAGGCGCAGATGCTCTCGACCGAGGATCCCGCGGCTTCGTTCTGGAAGTCGGGCATCCCGGGCTTCAGCGTCGGTGGCGTGCAGGACACGAACTCCGTCGAGAACCCCTACCCGACCACGACGAGCGACGCCGTCAAGGCGACGCCGATCATCCAGCACATGGGTGGCACGTCGCTGCAGATCGGCAACGAGTCCAGCCTCGTCGGCGGGATGTCGACGGCTGCGGCCGCGACCGCCGTCGGTGACACGAACGTGAAGGTGGCCTCCGTCGGCACCGCCACCGCGCCGCTGTATGTCGCGGGTCAGCCGTTCGTGGTCGACACCGGCCAGAACGTCGAGGTCGGGCAGATCGCGACCGTCGGCACGGCCGGCGCCACCGGCACCGGCATCACGCTGACCGCGCCGCTGAAGTACGCGCACGCCAGTGGCGTGCCGTTCCGCGTCGACGAAGGCCAGCCTGTCGGCCTGACCGGCGACTCGGTCGAGCACCTCAACATGTGGGCCTCAGGCGCTCCGCACGGCGTCGACGACGAGTCGCAGCCGACGGAGGAGCTCATCCGCGCGCTCGAGCTGCCGGCGACGTACACCGCGCTGCTCGTGAGCGATTCGAAGTACGCCGGCGCGGTTGCCGCGCCGAAGGGCACCGTCGCGTACTTCGAGACGACCCCGGTCAACCCGACGGACACCAAGACCGTCAGCTTCGACGCGAGCTTCGCTCGCAACGCCGACGGCACGACCGACGGCCTGACCTACTACTGGGACTTCGGCGACGGCACGTCCGCCACCGGCAAGACCGTGTCCCACACCTACACGGCCGCTCAGTGGGCCGACGTCAAGCTCGTCGTGGCCAAGGGCTCCGACGACTCCGCCTGGGGTGTCTACCGCCAGGCCCTCGCGGTCAACAGCCCGACGGGCTCGGCACCCGCGACGCCCGCCTGCGGCACGCTGTCCACGGCGGAGCGCAGCACCCTGATCACGGCCGCGAAGGCCGCCGGTGTCACCGGCGGGTCCGCGCCGGCAAAGGAGGTGCACTAGTCATGCGTGCCCTCTCATCTGTGAGGAAGGCGGCGCGCACAGCGATGCGTCCGCGCTACCTCGCGCTCGCTGCCGTCGTGGCGGCGGGAGCGACCCCGATCATCGTCTCGAGCGGCGGTGCCGCGACGGACGCTCCGCCCGCCTCGAACCCGGCGCACCCGGTCGTCGACGCGAGCTGGATCTACGCCAACGACTACTACAACGCGACGCACTTCATCTACAAGCGGGCCGGCTCCGACGGCTGCCTGCAAGGTGCGACGTCATGCCCGTTCGGTTCCCCGGGCGACGCGAACAACCTGCCGCAGAACTACAACGGCACGCAGGAGTTCAACAAGTGGTGGGCTGACCTGGGCACCACGAGCACCGCGCAGCCCAACGGCGTGCTCGGCAAGTGGATGTCCAAGCGCGACCACCTCTTCGCGCAGGCCACCTACCAGATCAACACGCAGGAGCTCACGATTCCGGGCGCGGCCTGCCCCGGGCAGCAGGTCATGCTGGCCTTCCACCCGGACAGCCAGGGCGTCTCGGCCCCGCAGGCCTCCGCGCTCACCGGCGCCACCCCGTACAGCAACATGTACTCGGGCGACTGGGGCACCGGTTCACCGTATGACTCCAACATGGGCGCGCTCATGAACCTGGAGGAGATCGGTTCGGTTCTTCGTTGGCATGAAGCGAATGGGACGTACCCCAAGCGGACGATCAAGTCCGCTGTGTACGACGCAGAGTTACAAGGCCTCATCGGCTCCGGGTTCTACAGCTCCACTGGTAGTGGCGCGACAACCCTTATTGAACCGATGAGTGCAGGAAGCAGCAAGATGGTCGTAGCAAATGCAGCAGCCCTCGTCCCCTCAGGTACATCAGGAATCTTTGCCGTCGGATCGCCGGTCGCGATCGACGATTCCGACACCCAGAACAACGTCGTCGCGCAGGGAAGCACCTTCTCCACGACGCCCACCACACTGTCCGCGGCCACCGTCGTGGGCGCCACGAACATCAAGGTCCAGAGCGTGGCCAACCTCACCGTCGGCCATCAGATCCGGGTCGACACGCTCGGTGACCCGAAGCAGGAGTTCAGCACCATCCAGGCCATCGGCACCGCCGGTGCGTCGGGCACAGGCGTCACCCTGTCCACTCCGCTCAAGCAGGCCCACGCGAGCGGCGCTGCGGCTACGGACAACGGCACCGGCATCATCCTCGCCGCGCCCGTGCAGAAGGACCTCCCCGTGGGCACGACCGTCAGCGGGCCGACCACTGGCCTGATCTCCGACGGCCCCCAGGGCCAGATCGTCGGCGTTCTGAACAACGATCAGAACGGCATCAACTACCCGGCCCTGCACTGGGGCACCGATCACTACCTCAATGACCTGGTCAACGGTGGCGTCGGTCCCTGGTTCAACAACATCAACGCCACGCCGACCACGAACACCGGCTCGATCTACACCCCGGCCGGTTTCGCGCGTCTGCAGGCGAACCTCCCGAACGTCACGGCGTTCCGGTCCAACGTCGAGAGCGCCGTCACGCGAGCGATCGCGGATCTCGGCCAGAAGTACAACTACTCGATCCCGGTCGAGAACCCGCTGAGCTTCAAGAACACGGGCTCGACGCCGGACAACCCGCACCCGGGCTCGCTGCCGTCCTACATGCCGGCGGATCAGGCGAAGTACACGCCGGTCAACGACGACCGCACCGGCCGCACCGACCAGGTGTCGTTCGGCAACCGCGGTATCCCGTCGCTGGGCAACATCGGTGTGTACGACTCCAGCACCAATCAGGCAGTCGGCGGCTCCGAGAACCCGTACCCGTCCAGCTATCCCAGCAAGCCGGGGATCTCTGGCCTGTACGGGCAGGACACCATGAGCGACAACTTCCCGAACCTCAACTTCTTCGCCGGAGGCGAGGTGCACGGGCCCGGCGGCTATGACAAGCCGTCCGAGGGTCTGTTGCGGGGCGTCGAGTTCGTGGCGACCTACTTCTCGTACGCGGTTGCCTCCGACTCGCTCGGCGGCAAGGTCGACAAGCCGAACCGTCCGATCGCCTACTTCGAGCAGAGCCCGAAGAAGGCCACGGCCACCAACACGGTGACCTACGACGCCGGCTTCAGCCGTGACGCCAACGGCGACACCGACGGTCTCGAGTACTACTGGGACTTCGGTGACGGCAGCGCGCCGCAGAAGACGAACCTCCCGAAGGTCACGCACACGTTCCCGACGCAGGCCGGTTGGCATGACGTGAAGCTGATGGTCTCCAAGGGCGATGGGACCAAGACGACGACGAACGTCGGCGACTACCGACAGGTGGAGCCGATCAACTTCGCCCCGACGTACTACCCGGCGACGCCCCCCGCGGGCGAGCCGCAGCCTCCCACCACCGGTCCCGCCGCGGACCCGTGCGGGCAGCTGAGCCCGGACGAGCTGGCGTCCTTCGTTCAGACGTCCAACGGCCCGGTGCAGGGTGCACCGGCCCAGTCGGCTCCCGTCTCCGGCACCGTGCCGGCGACGCTGTCGCTGACGCTCGGCGGCAACGCCTCGTTCGGCCCGTTCGCGGCCGGCGTGGCGAAGACGTACAACACCACTACGACGGCTGACGTGGTCTCCACGGCAGGCGACGCAGCGCTCAGCTGGTCGGGTCCGAACCACCTGACCAACGGCGCGTTCACGATGACGCAACCGTTCACGATCGACCTCTCGAAGTCGATGTGGAGCGCACCCGTGTCGCACGACATGGTGACGGTCGGCTTCCACCAGCCGATCGGCGCCAACGATCCGCTGCGAACCGGTAGCTACTCGGCGACAGTGACGTTCACGCTGTCGACGACGACGCCGTAGAAGGGCTCGGGCGGTCGGGGGCCTTTGCGCCCCCGACCGCCCACCCGTTCCGCCGTGCCCGTCTCTCGTTACCCTTATCCACGCATGCGGCTCTTCCGTTTCGGGTGCGTTCTCGCAGCGGCTGGGCTCCTCGCCGGCTGCGGCAGCAAGGCGGCCTCGTCGCCGTCCTCCACGCCCACGGCCACCACCGCGGCGTCCGCGGCGACGCCGACCCCCACGGGGACGCCTTCCGCGAAGCACCTGACCTCCCCTGACGACCTCGCCTCGTGCGCGGTGCTCGAACAGGCGGTCCAGGCGGTCTCGCAGCTCGTCGGGCACACCACCGAGGGGATCACCCAGGCGCAGAACCCCAAAGAGCTCGCGAAGCAGGTGGGGACCGCGCAGCAGAGCCTCCTCGACTCGGCGAAGCTGGTCGAGCTCGCCGACGCGCCGAAGGCGCTGGCCGGCTCTCAGCGCCAGTTCGCGCAGGCCCTGCGGATGTTCGCCACCGACTTCGGGCGCGGCAAGGCCGCCGCCGCGAAGGGCGACATGGCCAACGCGACCCAGCTGCTGACCGACGAGACCGCGCTGCGGAAGATCCAGACGTCCGCGAAGCGGATCGACGATATGTGCGGGGCTTAGCGCAGCCGCGACTCGATCAGGCGCGCGATCGCGGCGTGGCCTGAGGAGTTCGGATGGAAGTCGTCGCCGGGGCCGAGGAACGTCGGGCGGCCGGCCGGCCCACGCGCGTCGGTCAGCGGCGAGAGGTTCGCCACGGCGCCATCGGTGCAGGCACGCCGGATCGTCGCGTCATAGAACGAGACGGGGATCTTGGCGGCCGGCCGGCTCGCCACGTCCTTCGGGACCCAGGTGGTCAGGCAGACGAGCTTCGCCCCGGGTGACGCGGCCGTGACCTTCGCGAGCAGGGCGCGGTAGTCGTCCGCGAACCGGGCGCGGGGGGTCTGGAAGAGGAAGTCGTTCGTGCCTGCCTCGACGACGACGTCGTCCCCGCGCGAGGGCAGCGCGCCGGCCGCGAGCTGCGCGGTCGTCGCTCCCGGCACCCCGAGCACGTCGAGCCGCGAACGGGTGGCCGCCGCGACCAGTTGGGGGAACGCCTGGTCCTGCGTGTCGGCGAAGCGCCCCGCTGCCAGTGAGTCTCCGACGACCACGAGCTGCGTGCTCGCGCTCCGCGGTTGCGGGCTCGGGCTCACGCGCGGCGCGTCGCCGCCTGCGTTCCCACCGCATCCCGTGAGCAGCGCGGCTATGGCGATCGACCACAGCCGCGCGCCCCTTCGGGTCACCAGATCTCGATGCGCTCGTCGCGCGGGCGCATGATCGGTGCGTCGTCGGGCAGATCGAAGGCCTCCCGGAACGCCTCCATGTTGGAGACCGGGCCGAGCACCCGCAGCGGCCGCGGGCTGTGCGGGTCGATCCCCGCGAGCGTGCGCTGCAGATCGTCGCTCATCTTCACGCGCCACAGCCCGGCGTTGGCGAGGAAGAACCGCTGTGCGGGGGTGAGGCCGTCGACGGCGGGCGCGCCGGCGGCCACGCGCGCATGCGCCCGCTGCGCGAGCGTCAACCCACCGAGGTCGGCGATGTTCTCGCCGAGCGTCAGCTTCCCGTTGATGTGGACGTCGCCGAGCACGGTGTAGGCGTCGAACTGCTCGACCAGCTGATCGGCGAGCGAGGTGAAGCGGGTCGCGTCCTCGGGCGTCCACCATTCGCGCAGCGCGCCGTCGGCGTCGAAGCGGCGGCCCTGGTCGTCGAAGCCATGGGTGATCTCGTGGGCGATGACCATGCCGATGCCGCCGTAGTTGATCGCGTCGTCGGCGGTGGCATCGAACAGCGGCGGCTGCAGGATGCCGGCGGGGACGACGATCTCGTTCAGCGTGGGGTGGTAGTAGGCGTTGACGATGTGGGCGGGCATCTCCCACTCGTCGCGGTCGACCGGCTCGCCGAGCTTGGCCAGCTGGCGGTCGAGCTCGAAGCGGGTGGCGTTGAGCCGATTGGCCGCGTAGGCGGTGCGGCCGAGCTGCAGGCCCGACCAGTCGCGCCAGCGATCGGGATAGCCGATCTTGACCTGCACGGCGTCGAGCTTGGCCTCCGCCTTCGCGCGGGTGTCAGCGCCCATCCACTCGCGCGTGCGGATCGAGGCGCGCATCTCCTCGACGATCTCCTCGACCATGCGTGCGGCACGGTCCTTGGCGTCCGCGGGGAAGCTGAGCGCGACGTAACGCTCGGCGAGCGCCTCGCCCAGATCGGCGCCGACGGCGTCGATCACCCGCTTCGTGCGCGTGTGCTGCTCCTCCTGGCCGCGGATCCGGCGGCCGTAGAACGCGAAGTCCTCCTCGTCGATGCGGGACGGCAGCGCGTCGGCGACCGCGTGCACGACCGCGAACTCCAGGTAGGCGCGCAGCGTGGCGGGCGCGGTCGGTTCGATCACGGCGGCCAGGCCTTCGAGCAGGCGCGGGTTCTCGACGTTGACGGTCTCGGCCGCGGCGGCGCCGAGCGCGTCGAGGTAGCGCGGCAGGTCGATCGTGGGAGCGAGCTCGGTCAGCGCGGCGCGGTCGAAGCGGTTGTGGATCCGGTCGGTGTCCCGGCGCTCCTCTGCGCGCAGGTGCAGCGCCGCGAGGCGGGTCTCGAACTCGAGCACCGCCGGCGCCTGCGCGGGGTCGCCGCCGACGTGGCCCAGCTGCGCGGCGACGTGCTCGACGTACGCGGCACGCAACGCGACCGCCGCGGGCCCGTCGTCGAAGTAGGACTCGCGGTCGGGCAGTCCGAGTCCAGCCTGCGTGAGCCAGAGCAGATTCTGGTTGGCGTCGTCGTGGTCGGCGGTCACGCCCCAGCCCAGCAGCGCGAAGATCCCCGCGCGGTGGAGCACGGGCAGCACTGCGAGCACGTCGTCGCTCGCCCGGATCGCGTCGAGCAGCGGCGCGATCGGCTCGATGCCGGCGGCCTCGATCCCGGCGAGATCCAGGCCCGCGGCGAAGTGATCGCCGAGCAGGCGGTCGACGGCGTCGACCGGTTCAGCCGCCGCGCGTTGCAGCAGCTCGCCGAGGACGACCTCGTTGCGCCGGCTGACCTCCTCGAACGAGCCCCAGGACCCGTAGCCGGCGGGGATCGGGTTGGCGTCCAGCCAGCCCCCGTTGGCGAAGCGGTAGAAGTCGACGCCGGGGTCGGCGGACGGGTCACGATCCGAGGCAGGAAGGGTCATTGAACATCCCCGATTCTACGGGGCGCGGCCTCAGGCGAGCTTGCGCCGGTAGCTGGCCATCGCCAGGGCGTACGCCATGACGAGGAGGCCGAAACCCGCCGAGGGCGACCCAGATGTCGCTGCTGACCGGTTGCTGGGCGAACAGGTCGCGCATGGCGTGACGATCGAGGTCACGGGCTGGTTCTCGGCGAAGGCGCGTACGGAGGCGGGCATGGGGTAGGACTTCTCGAGCGGGGGCCTCGCCGACGATCTCGCGGATCGGGGTCCCGTTCGCCGCGTCAACGGCGCCGGGTGGGGGAGGGGGGAGTGGCGCGCCCTTGGTTGCTGGCTCGCCGTGAGTCCGCTACGCGGCTCGGCTCTGTTGGCTCGAATTGGCGTGCCGGGATACCGACAGTTACGGGCTACGGAGAAGGAAAGTGTGTCCCTCGCACGCCTACTCCCGGTCGCCGTGGTCGGCCGTGCGCGTTTGGCGGTCGGGTCGCCGTTTTCGATCAGGGTCGCACTGTTCGAGCTGGCGCGTTGGTGGGGGTGATGTACAAATGAGTCCTCACAGGACCCGTTTGTACATCACCCCCTCGCAACCCGCTCCCGCGGGGTGACCGGCGTGCGTGAGAACGCCCTTTCTGTCTCCGTGGCGCACCGAAACCACCCCTCCCCACCCGGCGCAGTTGACGTTCGTCCTCGAGAGGCCTCCGCTAGTGCCCTACGCTTCGCTCGAGGCGGCGGAGCAGCTCCGGCACGTCGAGTGCCGGGTCCTGTTCGGCGAGCCAGCGGGTCGCGGCGCGGCGACCGCCGAGGCTGCGCAGGCCGCGTTCGCCGTGCTCGTGGACGAAGTCGGCGAGCGCGGCGAGGCGGCGGGCGCGGGTGCGGGCGGCGGCGAGGTCGAGACCGGCGCGGTGCGCGTCGAGCGCGTCGGCGAGCTCCGCGATGCCGGTCGTGGGGCGCAGCGCGCTGACGGGGAGGACCGGGACGGCGCGGGCGCCCAGAGCGCCGAGCGCGGCGCGCAGATCGTGCTCCGCGCGGCGGGCGGTTGCGCCGAGGTCGGCCTTGGTCACCACGAGCACGTCGGGCACTTCCATGATCCCGGCCTTGAGGAACTGCAGCGCGTCCCCGGAGCCCGGCTGGACGACGACCACCACGGTGTCCGCGGCCTCGGCGACGTCGGTCTCGGACTGGCCGACGCCGACCGTCTCGATCACGACGACGTCGAACGCGGTGCACAGCGCCTGGGCCGCCGCGCGGGTCGCGGGGGCGAGGCCGCCGAGGCGCTCCCCCGCGGCCATCGACCGGATGAAGACGTCGCGGTCCGCCGGGTCGTGCTCGATCCGCGCCCGGTCGCCGAGCAACGCGCCGCCGCTGCGCTTGGAGGACGGGTCGACGGCGAGCACGGCGATCGATCGTTCGCGCGACCGCCACTCGCGCAGCAGGGCCGAGAGGAGCGTGGACTTCCCGACGCCGGGCGGCCCGGTGACGCCGACGATGTGGCCGGCGCCGTCGCCGGCGGCGGAGACGAGCGCGGCGGCCTCGATGCGCGCGGTCCGGGTCTCGAGCAGGTTCAGCGCCGCGGGTGCGGCGGTCCGGTCACCGGCGCGCAGCCGTGCGCCGAGCGCTGATCCATTCACACCTTGACCGAGTTGCGCTCCGCCACCAGGGCGACGATGTCGCGCATGATCCGGTCGAGCTCGAAGTCCTTGGGGGTGTAGACCGCGGCGACGCCCGCGGCCTTCAGCTCCGGGACGTCGGCGTCGGGGATGATGCCGCCGACGACGACCGGGATGTCCGCGCCGTCCAGGGCCGCGATCACGTCCGGGATCAGCTCGCGGTGCGAGCCGGACAGGATCGAGAGGCCGATCACGTGCACGCCTTCGTCGACCGCGGAGCGCGCGATCTGGGCCGGCGTGAGGCGGATGCCCTCATAGACGACGTCCATCCCCGCGTCCCGTGCGCGCACGGCGATCTGCTCGGCGCCGTTGGAGTGCCCGTCCAGGCCCGGCTTGCCGACCAGGATCTTCAGCGTCCGACCGAGCGCCTCGCTCACGCGTGCGACCTCGTCGCGCAGCGCCTCGTCGGCGGCGGGGGAGGCGGCCTGGCCGACGCCGGTCGGCGCGCGGTAGGAGCCGAAGACGTCGCGCAGCGCGCCCGCCCACTCGCCCGTGGTCACGCCCGCGCGCGCGGCCGTGAGCGTCGCCTCCATGATGTTCTCGTCGCTCGCCGCGACGCGCCGCAGCTCGTCCAGCTCGGCCGACACGTCACCCCGCGCGGCGCGCCAGGACTCGAGCGCCGCCCGTGCCTCGGCCTCCACGCCCGGGTCGACGACCATGATCCCGCCGCCATCGGCGGTCAGCGGCGACGGCTCGGTCTCGGTGAACCGGTTGACGCCGACGAGGACCTGCTCGCCGCTCTCGATCCGGGCGATCCGCTCGCGGTGGGACTCGACCAGCGCGGCCTTCATGTACGGCACGGCCTCGACCGCACCGCCGCGCTCCGACACCCGCGCCAGCTCCGCCCGTGCGCCCTCGAGCAGCTCGCCCACGAGCCCGTCCATCACGACCGAGCCCTCGAAGATGTCGGGGTACTCGAGCAGGTCCGTCTCGTAGGCCAGCACCTGCTGGATCCGCAGCGACCACTGCTGGTCCCACGGCCGCGGGAGGCCCAGCGCCTCGTTCCACGCCGGCAGCTGCACCGCGCGCGCCCGCGCACCGCGGCCCAGCGTCACGGCGAGCGCCTCCAGGACGATCCGCTGGACGTTGTTCTCGGGCTGGGACTCGGTGAGACCGAGCGAGTTGACCTGCACGCCGTAGCGGAAGCGCAGCGCGCGCGTATCGGTGACCCCGTAGCGCGAGCGTCCGAGCTCCTCCCACAGGATCCCCATCGCGCGGAGCTTCGCGTGCTCCTCGATGAACCGCACACCCGCGTTGACGAAGAACGAGATCCGCCCGAAGACGGCGGTCATGCGGTCCTCCGGCACCCGGGCGCGGACGGCGTCGAGCACCGAGATCGCGGTGGCCATCGAGAACGCGATCTCCTGCACCGGCGTCGCTCCCGCCTCCTGCAGGTGGTAGGAGCAGATGTTGACCGGGTTCCACTTCGGGACGTGCTCGACCGCGTAGGCGACCATGTCGGCGATCAGCCGCATCGACGGCTCGGGCGGGAACGCGTAGGTCCCGCGCGAGAGGTACTCCTTGATGATGTCGTTCTGCGTCGTGCCCGAGAGCGAGGCCATCGCCACGCCCTGCTCCTCGGCGGCGACGATGTAGAGCGCGAGCAGCCACGCGGCCGTCGCGTTGATCGTCATCGACGTGTTCATCTCGCCGAGCGGGATGCCGTCCAGCAACGCCGCCATGTCACCGCGGTGCGCGACCGGCACGCCGACCTTGCCGACCTCGCCGCGCGCGAGCTCGTGGTCGGCGTCGTAGCCCGTCTGCGTCGGCAGGTCGAACGCTACCGAGAGCCCGGTCTGGCCCTTGGCCAGGTTGCGCCGGTACAGCTCATTCGACTTGACCGCGGTGGAGTGACCCGCGTAGGTGCGGATCATCCAGGGCCGGTCGCGCTCGGGCAGGCGATGGCTCATATACAGATGGTATTGACCCGCGAGTCAACGCGGACTCACTCACTAGCCTAGGTCCGCATGCGGGCGATCGATGTGCTGCACCAGGGGCGCGAGCGGGTGATCTGCTGCTGGGAGGTCGACGGCGTGCTGATCGACCCGGGTCCCGGAGTGACCGAGGAGACGCTGCTGGCGGCGCTGGACGGCGCCGAGCCGCGCGCGCTGCTGCTGACCCACATCCACTTCGACCACGCGGGCGTGTCCGGGGCGCTGGTACGCCGCTGGCCCGAGCTGCCCGTCTACGTCCACGAGCGCGGCGCGCCGCACATGGCCGACCCCTCGCGGCTGATGGCCAGCGCGGGACGCCTCTACGGCGGAGATGTCGGCCTGCGGCAGCTGTGGGGCGAGATGGTGCCCGTCCCCGAGGCCAACCTGCGCGTGCTCTCCGGCGGCGAGCGTGACATCGAGGGCGCGTTCCGGGTCGAGTACACCCCCGGCCACGCCTCCCACCACGTCAGTTACCTGCACGAGCCGTCCGGGTGGGCGTTCGTGGGCGACGTCGGCGGGGCGAAGATCCCGCCGCACGACTTCACGGTCGCGCCGACGCCGCCGCCGGACATCGACGTCACGGCCTGGGAGCGCTCGATCGCGCTCGTGCGCGCGTGGAAACCCGCCGGCCTCGGCCTCACCCACTTCGGCCCGGTCGAGGACGCGGACGCCCAGCTCGACCGCTGCCTCGAGGCACTGCATACGCAGGTCGAGCTCGAGGGCGGCCACGACGAAGCGGGCTTCGTCGCCGCGATGGAGGCCCGCGTCAGCGAGGCGATGGGCCCGGACGCGGCGACGATGATCCAGGCCACGCCGCTGGACCAGCTCCATATGGGGCTGGCCCGCTGGCGGAAGAAGTTCGGGGCTTAGTCGCCGTTGGCGGCCACGGCCTCGTGCGTGAGGCCGCCTTCGTAGATCAGGTCGTTCCAGGTGTAGAGCACCGGCACCTGGTACCAGGACGCGTACGACGCGCGCCAGCTGACCATCTCCGGGCCGTACCAGTAGGCCTCGAAGCTGAGCTTGTCGTCGAACGAGACCAGGTGCGTGAACTTGTACATGTCGTCGCGATTGCGCAACACGCGGTAGTCCGTCGCGCCGTAGCGCGTCGCGACCGACGCGATCTCCTCCAGCGCCGCGGCGAGCTGGTCGCCTCGGAACAGCGTCGCGTACCACGGGATCTGCGCTACTCCGGCTGCCATCTCTACGCTCCCACCTCCGCCCGGATCGCGCCCGGGCCGTCCGCTGTCTTTCCAAGCCCTTCGGAGGCCGCGCCGACGAGGATCGCGATCTTGCCGAGGTGCTTGTTCTCGTACATGAGCTGATGGGCTTCGGCGACCTGCTCGAACCCCAAGGTCCTCCAGAGTACGGGACGAACCTTCCCGGCCTCGATCAGCTCGTTCGCGCGATGGCATTCCCACGCGTTGGCGAAGTGCGAGCCGATGATGCGCTTCTGGCGCATCCACAGGTAGCGGACGTCGAAATCGAGCGTGAACCCGGACGTCGCGCCGCAGATCACGACCGTGCCGAACGGCTTGACGACCAGCACGGAGGTGGGGAAGGTGGCGCGCCCGACGTGCTCGAAGACTATGTCGGGTTCCCCGCCGAGGCGCTCGGCGACCTCCTTGCCGAAGCGGCGCGACTCCTTGAAGCGCACCTTCTCCTCGTCGTACGTCTCGTTGCCGACCCGCATCATCCCCGCGAACGCGTTGCGGTCGATGTAGTCGCGCGCGCCGAGGGACTTGACCAGCTCGCCCTTCTCGACAGAGGACACCACGCCGAGCGAGTCGGCGCCGGACAGCTTGCAGAGCTGCGTCGCGAACACCCCCAGGCCGCCGGCGGCGCCCCAGATCAGCACGCGGTGACCTTCCTGCAAACGTGCCTGGTCGACGAGCATCCGGTACGCGGTGAAGAACGTCAGCCCGTAGGAGGCGGCCTCCTCCCAGGCGAGCGCCTTGGGCTTGCGCAGCAGCTGCTGCGCCTGGACCTTGCAGAACTGCGCGAAGGAGCCCCAGGTCGTCTCGTAGCCCCAGATCTGCTGTGACGGCGCCGCCAGCGGGTCGAGCCCGTGGACCTCGACGTCCTCGTAGGACGCCTGGTTGCAGTGCACGACGACCTCGTCGCCCGGCTTCCAGCGCGTGACGCCCTCGCCGACCGCCCACACGATCCCGGACGCGTCGGACCCGCCGATGTGGTGGTCCTCCTGGTGGTAGCGGAAGACCGAGATCGGCTTGCCCAGCGCGGCCCACACGTTGTTGAAGTTCACGCCCGCGGCCATCACGCGGACGATCACCTCGAACGCGCCCGGCCGCGGTACCGCCATCTCCTCCAGCTGGAACGCCTCGGTCGGCTCGCCCTCGCGCTCGGCGCGGATGACCCACGCGGCCATCGTCTCGGGGAGCTCGCCGGGCTCGACGTCGAGCTGAGCGATCTGGCTGGTATCGACGGACATGGACAAACCCTATGCCCTCTCAGAACCAGTCGTGCCGCTTGATCCAGAACAGTGTGAGCAAGACCACAGTGGGCACGACGAGGCTGCCGACGCCGAAGGTCAGGAAGGCGTGCTTTGAGTCGATGTGGTCCACGAGCCAGCCGAAGTTCTGCCCGAAGAAGCCGGTGACGACGGTGTAGGTCACGAAGATCGTGCCGCCGACCGTCAGCCGCGAGGCGACCGCGTTGAGCCGGTCGGAGTTCGCGTTGAAGTAGGTCTGCGTCAGCGCGAAGAGGTCGTCGAGCTGACGCTGGAACTCGCCGGTGATCTGGATCAGGTGGTCGCCGATGTCGCGCAGATAGGGGCGCGAGCCCTTGGTCAGCCCCTCGAGGGCGAGGATGAACTCGTGGGCGGTCTTGAACTGCTCGTGCTGGGCGGCCGTCAGCCGCTGCAGCTCGCGGACGTTCTGCTTGAGCCGGTAGCTGCGGCCGAGGTGCTCGCGCTTCGGGCGGGTCAGGATCTCCACCTCCAGCGTGTCGATCTGACCCTCGACGGCGCTGATCACGGGATAGAACGCGTCCGTCAGCCCGTCGAGGACGCGGTAGATCAGGATCTCCTCGTCGTGGGTCGGCTCCTCGGCCAGCGACGCGTGAAGATCGACGAGCGCTTGGCAGGGCTCGGGGTGGACCGTCGCGATGAACTCGCCGGAGATGTAGATGTGCACCTCCTGCGGCTCACCCGGCCGGTCGAGCCCGCCGGTCGCCCGGGCGGTGTAGAAGACCAGCAGGACGTGACCCTGGTAGGGCTCGATCTTCGGGCGCTGCCCCATCTCGAGCGTGTCCTCGAGCGCCACGGGGTGCAGGTCCAGCGCCGCGCCGAGCTGGCGGACGGCGCCGGGGTCCGGCCTGTCGAGGTCGATCCAGAAGAAGTGGTCCGCTTTGCGCAGCTGCGCGATGAGCTCTGGATCGACCTCCGTCAGGACGTGCACGGGCTAGACCATCGCAGCCTCTGTGTCAGCCTGCGTGGGCGCGGGCGCGGCCTCGTGCTGCGGGCGGATCGGATCGATCATGAACCAGGCCGCGAGCGCCGCCAGCCCGGTCGCGATCGCCGCGATCGTCAGCCCGGCGCCGAGCGCGTCCACGAAGGCTCGCTCACTCGCGGCGCGGACGGCATCGGACGCGCCGCTCGTCGCGGCGCCGCTGCCGAGCGCGTCGACGAGCTTCTCCCGCGTCCCTTCAGGAACGTTCGGGAGCGACTGCGCGAGGTCGTGCCGGCCGACGCTGGCCACCAGCGCGCCGAGCGCCGCGACGCCGAACGTCCCGCCCACCATCCGGGTCATGCTCAGCGTGCCGGAGGCGACGCCCGCCTTGGTGCGGTCGACCGCGTTCATCGCCGCCGTGCTCATCGGCGACATCGTGAAGCCCATGCCGAGGCCGAGCAGGACGAACGGGACGACGAGGAAGCCGAAGCTCGTGTCGACCTGGATCCGCGACTGCCACGCGAGGCTCGCGGTGACGAGCGTCAGCCCGATCACCAGCGGCGTGCGCGGGCCGACGCGGTCGGCGAGGCGGCCCGACAGCGGGCCCGCGACCATGATCACGAGCGTGCTGGGGAGGAAGCGCACGCCGGTCTCCAGCGGCGAGTAGCCGAGGATGTTCTGCATGTAGAGCGCGAGGAAGAAGAACACCGCGAACATGCCGAACGAGATCGCGAAGGCGACGACGTTGGCGCCCACGAACGAGCGCGACTTGAAGAACGTGAAGTCGACGATCGGCGCGTGCGAGCGGCGCTCGATCAGGATGAAGCTCGCCAGGCCCACAGCGGCGACCGCGAACAGGCCGATGATCCGGGCCGAGCCCCAGCCCCACGCGTTGGCCTGCACAAGCGCCAGCACGAGCGCCGTCAGGCCGACGGTCAGCGCCGCGATGCCCGGGATGTCGACCTCGCGCGTCGCGGTCTCGTCGCGCGACTCGTGGGTGGCGAAGAGCGTAACGACGATCGCCACCGCCGCCACGGGGATGTTGATGAAGAAGATCGCGCGCCAGCTGACGTCCTCGGTCAGCCAGCCGCCGAGCAGCGGCCCGAGCGCGAGCGCGATCGCCGACACGCCCGCCCAGGTGCCGATCGCGCGGCCGCGCTCAGCGGGCGGGAACGTGTTGGTGATGATCGACAGCGTGCCGGGCATCATCAGCGCCGCGCCGAGGCCCTGGACGGCGCGCGAGGCGACGAGCCAGCCCTCCGACGGGGCGAAGCCGATCGTTCCCGACGCGACCGCGAAGACGACGACGCCGATCAGGAACACCTTGCGGCGACCGAAGATGTCACCGAGCCGGCCGCCCGTGACCAGGAACACGGCGAAGGAGAGCGAGTACGCGTTGATCGTCCACTCCAGCGAGGAGAGCGAGGCATCGAAGCTGCGCTGGATCGACGGCAGGGCGACGTTGACGACCGTGTTGTCGAGCATCACCATGAACAGGGCGAAGCACATCGCCGCGAGCGTCCACCAGCGGCGATTTTCTTCTGAGAGGCGGATGCGTGAGGTCACTGGCGAGTGATCCTTTCCACGATGGGGAGCAACGCGGCGAGCAGGCTGTCCCGCTCCCCGGGCGTGATGTCGGCCACGAACATGTCGAGCGTCTGGTGCCGGGCGCGGACCATCCGCTCCACGACCTCGCGGCCGTGGTCGGAGAGCGCGATCAGGCGCGAGCGCCGGTCTTCAGCCGATTCGCGGCGGGTGACGAACGCCCGCTGGATGAGCCCGTCGACCGCCCGGGAGGCGGCGGGGAGCGACAGGCTGAGGTGGCCGGCGAGCTCCGACAGGGAGTGTTCGCGGCCATCCTCGAGCAGGAACAGCATCTTCACCTGCGTGAAGGACATCCCGAGCTCGTCGACCACGCGGAACAGATCCGTCGACGAGCGCCGGTTCAGGTGCGCCCACACAGCCGCCAGTGCCTCGGTCAGCTGTTCCGCGGACGCAACCTTTGCGTTCATGCAAGCAATTTACGCCCGGTGTCAAGTGCGGCCGACCGAACTATCATTTCGTAAGTGACTACCGATACGGAAGCTCTAGACGCCTACTCGCGTGTCGTCGTCTCGGTGGCGGAGAAGCTCGGGCCGTCCGTGGCCAACCTGCGCGTGGCGCGCCGGGGCACGGGGTCGGGCGTCGTCATCACCCCTGACGGCTTCATGCTCACCAACGCCCACGTGATCGGCAACGGCCGTCGCGTGCGCGCGTCCTTCACCGACGGCTCCGACGTCCAGGCGAGCGTCGTCGGCGTCGATCCGTTGTCCGACCTCGGCTTGCTGCGGCTCGATACGGCGGCCGCCCATCCCGCCGAACTGGGGGACGCGGCGAACCTGCGCGTCGGCCAGCTCGTGGTGGCGATCGGCAACCCGCACGGCTACGCGGGCTCGGTGACCGCGGGCGTCGTCTCGGCGCTCGGCCGCTCGCTTCCCGCGCGCGACCGCACGGCCACGCGGATGATCGACGACGTGATCCAGACCGACGCGGCGCTGAACCCGGGCAACTCGGGCGGCGCGCTGGTCGACGGGACGGGGACCGTCGTGGGCATCAACACCGCGGTCGCGGGGGTGGGATTGGGGCTCGCGATCCCGATCAACGCGACGACCCGGCGGATCGTGTCGGCGCTGATGCGCGACGGCCGCGTGCGCCGCGCGTGGATCGGCATCGCCGGCGGCGCGCGTCCGCTGCCGCCGCGGATCGCGGCGCTGGTCGGCCGCGACAACGCCGTCGAGGTCGTCGAGGTCATCGGCGACTCGCCCGCTGCGCGCGCGGGCCTGCGGGCGGAGGATCTGATCGTCGCCATCGACGGCGTGCCCGTGCGTGGCGTCGACGACCTGCAGCGGCTGCTGGGGGAGGAGCGGATCGGCGTCGGTGTCGCCCTCAGCGTCGTCCGCGAGGGCGAGCCGCGCGAGGTCACGGTTCGGCCTGAGGAGCTCTCATCCCGCTGATACCCTCCGCGCCATGCCGACCTCGCCGTCGCTCAAGGGCGTCATTCTCGCGGGGGGAACCGGGTCGCGCCTGTTCCCGCTGACGAAGATCACGAACAAGCACCTGCTGCCGATCTACGACCGGCCGATGATCAGCTACGCGGTCGAGGCGATGGTCGGGGCGGGTGTCGACGAGGTCATGATCGTCACGGGCGGCACGCACGCCGGCGAGTTCCTGCGCCTGCTGGGCAACGGCCACGAGGCCGGGCTCTCGCGCCTGATGTACGCCTACCAGGAGAACCCCGGCGGCATCGCCGAGGCCCTCGGCCTCGCGGCGCGGTTCGCGGGCTCTGACCCGGTCGTCGTGATGCTCGCCGACAACGTCTTCGAGCAGTCGATCGTCACGGCCATCGACGCCTTCCGCGCGGAGCCCGAGGGCGCGCGCGTGATCCTCTCCGAGATGGCCGACGCCGCGCATCTCTCGCACCTCGGCGTCGCCAAGCTGGGCGACGACGGCGTGATCTCCGAGATCGTCGAGAAGCCCGCCGACCCGCCGAGCCGCTTCGCCGTCACCGGCGTCTACTGCTACGAGTCCTCGGTCTTCGACGTCATCCAGACGCTCGAGCCCTCCGGCCGCGGCGAGCTGGAGATCACCGACGTCAACAACTTCTACGCCCGCGAGGGGCGCCTGCGCTACGACGTCGTCCAGGGCTTCTGGGGCGACGCGGGCGAGTCGATCGACGGCTACTACGTCGTCAACGACTACGTCCGCGAGCACGGCGCCAACCGCGCGCCGTCGACCGCCGGCGCCTAGAGGGACCGCAAAGTCAACTGCGCCGGTTGGGGGAGGGGTCTCGTCCCGGTCGCCGTGGTTGACCGTGCGCGTTTGAGGGCCCGAGCGCGGTTCTCGATCAGGTTCGCGCTGTTCGAGTTGGCGCGCGGGTGGGGGTGCGGAACGAGAGCTTCCTGCGAGGCAGCTCTGGTTACACACCCCCTCGCCGATGACCGATCGGCGCGCGTGAGAACGCACTTTCTGTCTCCGTAGCCCGTACCTTGACGGTCAGTCTCCACCACACCGCGAGGTCGGGAGGCCGGCCACCCCGCGAGTTCACGGCAGCCCGGGACGGGTGGCACCACGAAACCGCCCCCCTCCCCACCCGGAGCAGTTGACGTTCGTCCCTCTACGGCAACAACAGGTCGTCCTGGGACGACTTGCGCGGCGGCCCGATCTTCACGGCGGCGGCGCGGATCGCGTCGTCCTGCGTGTGGACGGAGTAGAGGCCCTGGCGGGTGTGGATCGTCAGGCGGCCGGTCGAGCGCGGGGCGATCTCGGGACTACTGGCCGTGGTCCCGCCCCTCGCGCCGCCCAGTTCGTTGGTCTCGAAGGTCACGGTCTGCGGCGAGGAGGACTGGTTGGAGACGACCAGGACGACGATGCCCGCGCCGACGCGCGCGGGGGAGACCTGGACAGCGTCCTCGTGGATCGCGGCGGTCAGCGTGACCGGGGTGGGCGGGCGCAGGTGGTTCTCGCGCGTCTGAGAACCGCCGCAGCCCGCGAGGGCGATCGGGACGGCGAGCAGGACGATCCGGCGCACGCTTGGGAACGGTAATGCACGGCGGGCACGCAAGCGCCGTTGCACCGTCCGACCCGCGCGACATGCTGCGGGGTCCATGCTCGAACAAGCGTTCGCAACGGCGGAGTTCCTCGCCGTCGACACGGAGACCAACGGCCTCGCCGGCGATCGCTGCGAGCTGACGGAGATCGGTGCCGTGCTCGTCGGCGGGGGCGAGTTGCACGACGAGTTCGAGTCGGTCGTCGGCGTGGCGCACCCGCTGGGGCGCGGGATCCAGCGCTTCACGGGGATCACGCAGGCGATGGTCGACGCGGCCCCGGCGCCGGAGGACGTGCTGCCCGAGTTCGAGCGGATGCTGCGCGGGCGGGTGCTGGTGGCGCACAACGCGTCCTTCGACGTGCGCGTCCTGCGCCAGGCGTTCGCGCGGGCCGCGCTGGAGTGGCCGGCGCCGCCGGTGCTGTGCACGGTGCAGCTCGCGCGCCGGTTCGCGCCGCTGCAGCGGCGCCGCGGGCTGGCGACGCTCGCCGCCGCGCTGGGGGTGGAGGTCGACGAGGTCCACCGCGCGCTGCCGGACGCGAAGACGTGCGCGCGGGTGTTCTGCTCGCTGTTCGGCAAGCTGAGCGCCAACGCCCCGACGATCGCGGACGCGATCGCGCTGCTGGGCGCGCGCAAGGTCCGCTCGCGCCCGCCGAAGATCAAGCGCCCGCGCGGCGAGCGTCCGCACCTCGCGGGTCTCCCGCACGAGCCCGGCGTCTACATCTTCCGCGACGCCGACGGGCGGCCGCTGTACGTCGGCAAGTCGGTCGACCTGCGGACACGCGCGCGCTCGCACTTCACGACCGGCGCGACGTGGGCGGCCGACGCCGAGCATGTCGACCATCAGGTCACGGAGTCCGAGCTGGGCGCCCTGCTGCTGGAGGACCGGCTGATCAAGGCGCTGCGCCCGCCGGGCAACGTGCGCGGGAAGACCGAACCCGACGGCTACGTCTACCTGCGCTGCCGGCTGGACATCCCGTTCCCGATCCTCGAGGTCGCGCGCGAGCCCGCGGCGGGGCACGCCGTGTGCGTCGGGCCGGTGCGCGGGCGCGCCGCCGCGGCCGAGCTGGTCGAGCAGCTCAACTCGCTGTTCGGCCTGCGCCACTGCGGGCGCGCGCTCCCGCGTCGCGAGCACCCCTCGGCCTACGGCCAGATGGGCCGCTGCCTGTCGCCGTGTCTGAACGACCTGGACCCCAACCTCTACCGCGAGCGGCTGGACCAGGCGCTGAAGCTGTTCGTCGGCCGCGACGGCGGCCGCGCGCTGCTGGAGCGGGTGGACGAGCAGACCAAGGTCGCCTCGGCGGAGCGCAAGTACGAGCGCGCGGCCTGGCTGCAGCGCCGCAAGCACCGGCTCGAATCACTGCTCGAGCGCCTCGGCGGCGTCCTGCGTGCGACCCACACCGGCGCCCGGCTCGTACTCGCGCCGCATCCGGAGGCCGCGGGTCGCTTCGACGCGATCTGGATCGCGGGGGGCCGCGTGGTCGATTGGGGCCCGGTTGCCGCCCCCGAAGAGCTGACGGTCAGGTCGGCGAGCGCGTTTCGCGCCGCTCCGGCGCCCGGCAAGCTCGGCGGCTGGCTGCCCGCCGACGCGGTCGCCGAGGCGCGACTGGTCGGCCTGTGGGTCGCCGCGAACCGCCCGCCGACCTTGGAGCTCGGGGCCCGGACGGGGGAGGCGGCGCACACCGCCTTCCTCGCCCGGGCCGGGCGGACTACGGCGTCGTCGTCGACAGCGTGAAGGTCAGCGTCTTCGCGTAGCTGCCGGTGCGCAGCGCGTCGGTCGCGTTGATCAGCTGGCTGAACTGCAGGGCGACCGCGTCGTTGGAGATCGGACCGCTGTAGGTGAGCAGGTTCAGCGGTGAGGCCGACGAGCCGACGTTGTTATACGCCGTGCCGGTGTTCGCCGAATTCCGTGCCCGCCCCTGCAGCGGCTGGGGGAGCGAGAACGTGCCGTTGACCAGGTGGCCGGTGGCGACCGGGCTCGGATCGGCGACGCTGAGCAGCGCGTCACCCGCCGTGGAGACCACGGTGGCCGTCGTCGCGGCCTCGTAGGTCTTCGTGATGCCGGGCGTGAACGGCCCGAAGGAAGCCGGGGTGCCGAGCGTGAGCGACAGCGTCGCCGGCACGGTGCCGCCCGGCGTCGTGCCCGCGTTGGTGGCCGCGAGGATCTCCGGCGCCGCCGCGGTCTTCCACACGGTCGCCCCGCCGTTGTTGGCGTTGACCGCGCAGTGCAGGGCCTTGCCGACGTCCGCGGCGGTGGGCATGTAGGTGGCGCTCTCGCCGATGATCTGCGAATCCAGCCAGGTCAGGTCCTGGTTGCCGTACTCGGGCTCGCTCGGCGTCGTGACGTTCCAGTAGTCCAGCTGCGACGGGGCCCGCAGGCGCGGGTTGGTCGGCAGGACCTTGTTCGAGCGATACCAGCGGACGAAGTACTCGGTGCCCGCGGCGGCGTTCCAGGTGCCCGTGTTGCAGGTCAGCGCGTTGCCCTGGTAGCCGGAGCCCGTGACCGTCGGGAGCGCCGTGTTGACCGGGATGTCGGCCGGCGTGACGTCCTTGACCTGGATCTCGCGGTAGGAGATGCGATCGGAGCCGCCATGGGTCTGCAGGCCGAGGTAGCCGCGCACGAACTGGCGCGCCATCGTGCCCGGGTCGCCGTTGCGCGAGGCGATCTTCGGGATCGAGTTGTCGAACTGGTTGATCATCTTGCCGTCGACCAGGACCGTGTACTGCTGGCCGATCGTGCGGATCTCCAGCTCGTGCCAGACGCCCTTGACCAGCCGCTGGTTGGTGCCGGACTGCTTGGCATTGAGGTTGCGGAACCCGTAGACCGAGCCGGTCTTGATCGGGTCCGACCCGCCGAACTCGCCGGTGCCGGTCAGCGTCTCGTTGATCTGGATCTCATGGCCGCAGTAGACCTGGGTCCAGTGCTGGTGGTTGTTGGCGTTGCCGTTGACCGTCAGCGTGCCGGTTCCGGCGAGGTTGCTCACGTCCTCCGTGCCGCTGCGCGCGCAGTACGCGCCGCTGTACGTGCCGGGCGGAGGGAACGGGCCCGGCATGCCGGCGAACGTGTAGGTGGTCGACGGCGCGGGCGTCGTGAGGTTGCAGATCGGCAGCGCGCCGGCGCACACGTCGTAGTTGAAGCCGGCCGGCTTCTGCGCCAGGACGTCGTTGGTCGTCGCGCCCGTGTAGCGGATCTCGGGCGTGCGGATCATGATCCCGCCGTTGCGGGTCGCCGCGGGCGTGTTCTGGACCGTGTACTGGATGCGGAGGACCGCGTCGCCGAACGTGCGGACCGGATACCAGTAGGAGCCGAACGGCGAGGCGCCGACGAGGAAGGAGCCCTCGACCGTGTCGAGCGTCGCCTGGCCCTGGCCGCCCTGGGACGCCGGGCGCGACTGCGCGGCGGTCCCGGCGGCGAACGCCCACTTGTCGAACGAGGCGTCCGAACCGGTCGCGGACCCGTCGAAGATGTAGTGGAAACCGGGGTCAGGCGGCGGGGCCACGTACTGCGCCCGCGCCACCCCCGGTACGGCCACGATGGCCGCTCCCGCGAGCCATCCCGCGATCGTGCTGCGTCGCATCTTGCTCCTCCCCTCCTGGACTAGATGAGAGGGAGGTTACGACTAGATGATGACGGAAGGGGCGGCAGAAGCCGCCCCTTGTCCGCTGGCTTACGAACTTACGGAGTAGTGGTGCTGAGCGTGAAGGTCAGCGTCTTGCTGTACGCGCCGGTGCGGAGCGCATCGGCCGCGCTGATGTGCTGGCGGAAGCTCACCGCGACCGCGTCATTGGCGACGGGGCCCGCGTAGGTGAGCAGGCCCGTGGGCGCGGCGCTGCCGCCCACGTCGGCGAGCGGCTTGCCGGTGCCCGCGGCGCTCGTCGCCGCGGCCTGGAGGGCCGAGGGGAGCGAGAACGTGCCGTTGACCAGGTGGCCGGTGGCGGTGGCGCCGGCGTCGGCGATCGACAGCGCCGCGTCGGCGGCGGAGGAGATCACGGTGGCCGTCGTCGTGGCGTCGTAGTCCTTGGCGATGCCCGGCGTGAACGGCCCGAAGGAGGCCGGGGTGCCGAGCGTCAGGCTGAGGGTGGCCGGAACCGTGCCGCCGGCGTCGCCGTTGGCGTTGGTGGCGGAGAGGATCTCCGGGGCGACGGCGGTCTTCCACACGGTGGCGCCGGCGTTGTCGGCGCTGACCGCGCAGTGCACGACCTTGCCGACGTCCTCGGCGGTGGGCGTGTAGGTGTCACCTTCGCCGACCAGCAGCGAGTCGCTGATCGTCTGCGCCTGCGTGCCGTAGGTCTGGTCGATCGGCAGGGTCTGGTTCCAGTAGTCCGTGGCGCTCGGGGCGCGGAAGCGCGGGTTGGTCGGCAGGATCTTGTTCGAGCGGTACCACTTGACGAAGTACGTCGTGCCGGCCGGCGTGCTCCACGTGCCGTGGTTGCAGGTCAGCGCGTTGCCCTGGTAGCCCGAGCCCGTGACCGACGGCATCACGGTGTTCTTCGGGATGTCGGAGTCGGCGATGTCCTTGACCTGGATCTCGCGGTAGGAGATGCGGTCGGTGCCGCCGTGCGTCTGCAGGCCGAGGTAGCCCTGCGTGAACTGGCGCGCCATCGTCGGCGCGTCGCCCGCGCGGGTGTTGATCTTCGGGATCGAGTTGTCGAACTGGTTGATGATCTTGCCGTCGATCATGATCGTGTACTGCTGGCCGATCGTGCGGATCTCGTACTGGTGCCAGACGCCCTTGGTCAGGCGGTTGTTGGTGCCCGACTGCTGCGCGTTGAGGTTGCGGAAGCCGTAGATCGAGCCCGTCTTGATCGGGTCCGTCGACGGGTTCGGGCCGCCGCCGTTGAGCGACTCGTTGATCTGGACCTCATGGCCGCAGTAAACCTGCGTCCAGTGCTGGGCGTTATTGGCGTTGCCGTTGACGGTCAGCGGCTGGCCGTTGGTGCCGTTGACGTTGTAGACGCCCGCGGCGGTCTGACGGGCGCAGTAGCCGCCCGTGTACTCGAACGCCGGCGTGGAGGCGTTGGAGGCCGGCGGGAACGGGCCAGGAGCGCCGGCCCAGTTGTAGGTCGTCGACGCGCCCGGCGTGGTGCGGTTGCAGAACGCCAGCGCGCCGCCGCACACGTCGTAGTTGAAGCCGGTCGGCTTCTGGGCGAGGACGTCGTTGGTCGTCGCGCCCGTGTACGCGAAGTACGGCGCGCGGATCATGATTCCGCCGTTGGGCGTCGACGTCGGCGTGTTCTCGATCTGGTACTGGATCCGGAAGACCTCGTTGCCGAACGGACGCGGCGTGTACCAATAGGACCCGAACGGGGAAGCCCCGACGCGGATCGTGCCCTCGGCGACATCCAGTGTCGCCTGCCCCTGAGTGGCGGACTGCGCAAGCGTGCCGCTGGCGAACTTCCACTTGTCAAACGACGCGTCCGAACCGGTGGCCGTGCCGTCGAAGATGTAGTGGAAGCCCGGTGCGGGCGGCGGTGCGGTGTACTGCGCCTGCGCTGCGGTCGGCGCCGCGAGCGCGGTCAGCGCGACGCAACCGGCCAGAACCCTCCTGTGCAAGGACCCCTCCTTGAGAATGCTCTATGGACCGAGGGGACTTTATGACGACATTAGGGCCTAAGTCAATGACTTTGACCGGTCATCTGTCGAACTTCTGCCGCTCATTGTTCGCCATAGGGTTTCGGCACGGCGAGTAGTGAGAGCAGCGTGATAACCCACCCGGCCGGGCCCGCGCCGGCGATCACGAAGACGCCCCCGACGGCCAGCGCGGCCACCGCCGTCAGGGTCGACGGCACCGAGCGCGTGAAGTGATAGGCGAGGATCCCGCCGATCATCCACCCGAAGCCGAAGGCCGGGATGAGCGAGACCCCGAGCGCGGTCAGCCCGGTCATCCCGAAGATCGCCGCAGTCGCCACCGCGAGCGGCGAGCGCCGGATGCCGAGCAGCAGCAGGCCGGCGGCGAGGATCGCGAGGAAGCCGGCGACGTCGCCCGCCTTGCGCTCCACCGGCCGGGCGCCGGTCCGCGGGACGCTGCACTCCCGCCCCGGGGGCCACAGCACCAGCTTGGTCTTGAACGCGGCCCCGCCGTTCGTCCGGTTCGCGTTGCAGAAGTCGTTGCCCTTCAGCGACGAGAGACCCGCGGCCGCGAAGACCATGAAGATCGCGGCAAACGCTAGGGCGCCCGGCTTCAAGCGGCGAGCATAGCCAGCGCGTCGCCCGAGAGCTCCGCCTTGGCGATGAACCCGCGGGCGCCGCAGTGCTCGAAGTGCGGCGGGTAGTCCGAAGCGTCGCGGCTGGACGTCAGCACCACGGCCGGTCCGCCGCCGGGGCACCGGCACAACAGGCCGGCGACCTCGATCCCGTCGAGGTCCGGCAGACCGAGGTCGAGCAGAACGACCTGCGGGTTCAGCCGCCGGACGGCCTCGAGCCCTTCGGTGCCGGTGGCGCTTTCACCGATCACGTCGAAGCCGTCGGCTTCGAGCAGGGCTCGCGCGGCATGGCGGAAGCCTGCGTGATCATCGACTATGAGGACGGTTTGCGGCACAGGGATAGCTTGCCCACGGGGCGATGGATTCAAAAGCGCGGTAGCTCCCGTCGCCGGGCAGGCCAGCCGCACCCCGCGTCGAGAGCTCTCCGTAGGCTGATGGTGTGATCACCGGGCTCGACCACGTGCAGGTGGCCGCTCCGCCGGGCTGCGAGGCCGAGGCGCGGGCCTTCTACGGCGCGTTGCTCGGGTTATCTGAGGTTCGCAAGCCACCCGAGCTCGCCGCGCGCGGCGGGGTCTGGTTCGCCTGCGGTCCGCAGCAGTTGCACGTCGGGGTCGCGGCCGACTTCACGCCGGCGACCAAGGCGCACCCGGCGTTCGCGGTGGACGGGCTCGAGCAGCTCGCCGCGCGGCTCCTGTCGGCCGGGGCTGAAGTCCGTTGGGACACCGATCTCCCGGGCGTGGCGCGGTTCTACGTCGCGGACCCGTGGGGCAACCGCCTGGAGCTGCTGGCGGCGCGGTAGGTGGACACGCGCCCCGTGGTGCTGTTGAGTCCTTCTCATGAGGGGCTCGCGCGGCGTCATCGGCGTCCTCGCAGCGGCCGGATTCCTGTTCGGCGTGGCCGCGCTCGCCCTCGTGCTCACCAACGACCACGAGGAGATCACGGGCCCGTTCGTCGTGCTCGCCTTGACGCTCGGCTGGTCGTTCATCGCGACCGGGCTCTACGCGCTGTGGCGGCGCCCGGAGCAGCCGATCGGGTGGTTGATGACGCTGGTCGGGTTCCTGTGGTTCCTCGGCGCGCTCCCTGAGTCCGACTCGGCCGTCATCTACACCGCCGGGCTCGCGCTCGGCGGACTCTGGGCGGGCCCGCTCGTGCACCTGTTGATCGCGTTCCCGACCGGCCAGGTCGCCCCGGGCCTGGAGCGGAACGTCGTGCGGCTCGGTTACACGCTCCCGCTGGTGCAGATGCTCGTCCTGCCCGTGCTGCCCGATTCGGCGCGCGACTGCTCGCGGTGCCCGGAGAACCTGCTGCTCGTGTCCGCGCAGCCTGGCTTGAGCGATGCGCTGATGATCGCGCTCGGCGCGGCGGCGGTCGCGATGCTCGCGGGCGTGGGTGTGGTCCTGGTGCGGCGCTGGCGCGCTTCTGGGCCGGTCCAGCGCCGCGCGCTCGCGCCGGTGATCTGGACCGGGGCGGCGATCGTGGTGATCGGCGTGCTCGGGGTGATCCCGGACGCGGTCGGCGCGGACGCGGTCACCGCGGTCATGAACTCGCTGCTGATCGCGGCCATCACCGCGCTCCCGTTCGCGTTCCTGATCGGCCTGCTGCGCTCCAGCCTGTCGCGCGCCGCCGCGGTCAGCGCGCTGGTCGAGCGGGTGGGCGCGACGACCGTGCGCGACGCGCTGGCCGAGGCGCTCGGCGACCGCGCTCTCTGGCTCGCGTTCTGGCTCCCGCGGCTCGGCGGCTACGTCGATCCGGACGGGCATCCGGTCGCACTCCCGGCGCCGGGAGGGCCGCGGGCGGTGACCGAGATCGAGCACGACGGGATCCGCGTGGCGGCGATCGTCCACGACGCGGCGCTGCTCGAGGAGCCGGAGTTGGTTCGCGCCGCGGGCGCCGCGGCGGGGCTGGCGCTGGTCAATGAACGCCTCGACGCCGAGCTGCGCGCGCACTACGAGGAGCTGCGCGCCTCGCGCACCCGCATCGTCGCCGCGGGCGACGCCGCCCGGCGCAAGATCGAGCGCGACCTCCACGACGGCGCGCAGCAGCACCTCGTCTCGCTCGCGCTGACCCTGCGCCTCGCGCGCTCCTCGGCGGCGCCGGACTCCAAGACGGCCATCCTGCTCGACGCCGCGATCGACGAGCTCAAGCACGGTCTGTCCGAGCTGCGCGAGCTGGCCCGCGGCATTCATCCCGCTGTGCTCACCGAGCGCGGCCTGGAGGCCGCGCTCGCCGGTCTCGCCGTCCGCGCGCCGGTGCCGGTGACCGTCACCGGCACCCTCGAGGAGCGGCTCCCGCCCGAGCTGGAGAGCGCCGCCTACTTCCTCGTGTGCGAGGCGCTGACCAACGTCGCCAAGTACGCGTCCGCCACCGAGGCCGAGGTGTCACTGCGCCTCGAGGCCGGCCACGTCGTGATCGAGGTGCGCGACGACGGGTGCGGCGGCGCCGACGCGCGCAACGGCAGCGGCCTCAGCGGGATCGCCGACCGCGTCGCGGCGCTCGATGGCGTGCTCGTGGTCCAGAGCCCGCGCGGCGCGGGCACGCTCGTGCGCGCCGAGCTACCGCACCGCGTGCCCGTCGCAGCGCTCTAAGCCAACGCGAGGAGGGCGGCGCGAGCCTGCTCCGGCTCGGCACCTTCGGCCACCGCGGCCAGCGCCGCCCGCCACGCCGCCGCGAGCACGCGTCCGAGCAGCGGCGGAGCCGTGCTCAGGCTTGCGGTGAGCATCTCGGCCAGCCGATCGCCGCCCGCCCCCGCCGGGGGGTCACCGAGGATGTGGGTGAACCCCTCACGCACCGCGAAGTCCAAGCCGACGACCAGCGCGCCCTTGACGGCCGCCGCGCGATCGTCCCCGGCCGCCGCGACCGCGCCCTCCATGCGGTCCAACAGACGCCGTTCGACGTCGTCTCGCACGAAGGCATAGAGCCCGAGCTTGCTGCCGAAATGGTGGTAGAGCGCGCCCGTGGTGACGTTCGCCGCAGCCGACAGCTCACCGACGGTGACCGCGTCGAATGGTCGCGCCCCGAACGCCTTGACCGCGGCGAGCGCGAGCCGGCCCTTCGGGGACGTCGATACCGGAATCCACTGGCGCATGCGCACATAATGCCGTTATGCTCTAAGCGAATCCAGTTACGACGCGGAAGGATGGGCCATGAAGCTCGAGTTCCTGTTCACGCCGACCTCCGACCTGAAGGCGTCGCTCGCCCTCTACCGCGACGCTCTCGGCTTCACCGAGGTCTGGCGCGAAGGCGATGCGACCGTCGCCCTGTCGCTGCCGGGCACCGACGTCCAACTGATGCTCGACGCCAACGACCCCGATGCGCCGTGCGGCCCGCTCTTCGTCGTCGACAGCGTCGAGCGCTTCCACGCCGCCCGGCCGGACAATCTCGTCGCGATCGAGGAGCCGTCAGAAATCCCAGGCGGATTCCTGGCCACCTACCAGGACCCGGGCGGCGCGATGCTCTACGTCATGGACCAGTCGGCCGACTAGGCCCGCTTGCCGCCCCAGGCGAGCACGGTGAGCGGGCCGAGCGGCGCGCGCTCGTGGACCGGCGCCGGCGTGACCTCCGGCACCACGTCCGGGTCGTGGGCGACCACGTGCGTGACCGACACGCCGGTGTAGCGGGCGACGGCGTGGGGGAGATCCCCGCGCACCCACTTCGAGGACTGGCCCGGCAGGGTCGCCACGATCACCTCGTCGTGGCGCAGCGGGTCCCAGACTTCGGCGAGCGCCTCCAGCGGCACGGGGTCGCAGACGAAGCCCTCGCAACGCTCGATGCCGGCAGCACGCCAGGCGTCCAGGGCGGCGTCCAGGCGGGACTTGCATTCGGCGCGGGCGACGCTGCCCGGCCCGGCGGCCGGCATGACCAAGGTCGCGTGAATCGGCCCCTTCTCGCCGCGGTGCACGAGCGCCTGGATGACCTCCGGCGTCGCGGCGGTGCGGTTGGCGAGCACGATCACGTGAGCGGCCATGGGCTGCCCCCTTCGGTCCGAACTGTTAGTGCATGACCGACTTTACCGCTCGAACGGGACGTCGACGATGAGTGCCGTCGAACCCTTCAATGCGACCCGGTCGCCGGGGTTCGCTTCGCGGCGCACGAGGGCGAGCGCGATCGGTCCATGGGCGGGTGAGACGACGACCGAGCCGACCTTGCCGACGACCTTCTCACCCAGCGTCAGTTCCGTCCCCGGTTCGACCGGCTCGCTCAGTCGCAGGCCGAGCAGGCGGCGGTTCGGCTTGCCGCGGTAGTACAGGCGCGCGACCGTCTCCTGACCCACGTAACAGCCCTTGGTGAAGGAGACCGCGCGCTCGTTGAGGCCCGCTTCCTGGGGGATCACGGTGTCGTCGAGATCGACCCCGTAGCGCGGGCGGCCGTGCTCGACCCGCACCACTTCGGCGGACGTTTCGTCGCCGTCCTGGAACGGGAGCGCCGCGCGAACCGCGTCACGGTCCTCGGGCGCGAAGAACAGGTCGACGCCGACGTCGGTGCGCACCGCGACGACCGGAGCGCCCCCGAGCGTGACCCGCGCGTTGTCGTGCTCGCGCTCTGACACCAGCGGCGGGGCGTCCGGCCCGATGACCGACAGCAGCCCCAGCTGCAGCGTCCGCTTGTGCAACTCGACGTCGCGGCCGAGCTTGTAGCGGCTGATCATGTTGAAGAGCTCCTGCAGCGCCACCCGCTCGCAGTCGAGCAGCAGCTCATCGCCCAGGTCGAAGACCCGCATGTCCCCGAGCATCTTGCCCTTGTGGGTGAGAAACGCCGCGTAACACCCGTGGCCCGGGGTCAGGCCGAGGATGTCGTTGGTCACCTGGCCGTGGAGGAAATCCTTGGCTTCAGCGCCCGTCAGCGCGAGCTTCCCGCGTTCAGAGCGGTCGACGACGAAGGTGCCGGTGGTCACTCACGAAACATTAGCGCTCTTCGAGGCGGGCGAGCCGCCGCGTGACCTCGCGCGAGAGCTCGTCGAGCACGCGCTCGCGTGACACTCCGCCCTCGGGCGCCGCACGCGCGACCGCCGCCTCCTCCGCGCCGTCGAGCCGCTCGAGCAACGCGAGGAGACCCTCGAGGTCATAGGGGATCTGATCGGCCATGTACGCTCTTTGACGCCATCATGCCGCTTGCCGAAGAGTTTCACGAAATTCTGGACGCGCTCCCGTCGGATTGGACCGACCTGGAGCTCGATCTGCGCGTCCAAGAGGACCGCTACATCGACGCCGCCTCGCTGCTCGTGACGTGCAACGCGCAGCCGTATTCGCACCACGACTGGCATTTCCACCTCAACGTCGCCCACCACTTCGGCCATGCCGCGGCGGCCGAGGTCGTGTGGGGCACGCTGAAGCTGCTCGACGACTCCGGGATCTCCGGCGAGCTGGTCCTGCGCGAGGTCCGCGAAGGCCGCGTCGAAGTGGTCCAGATGTGGGGCCGCCCGGAGTCCGTGCGGCAAGAGTTCCGCAAGCTCCGCGCGCAATAACCCGCTAGTTCTCTTTGCGCGCGTCCGGGACGACCGTCGGGTCGCGTCCCGGGCCGGCGCTCAGCTCTCCGAAGTACGGCGCGCCCGCCGTCCACGTCGGCGCGACCTTGTCGAGCTCGGTTGACAGCTGGTCGCGGTCGAGACCGGGAACCTGGCCCGTCATCGCCGAGACGGCCTCGTCGGGCTCCAGCTGCGCCTGCGTGTAGCCCCGCGACAGGGCGCGGACGACCGCCAGCACCTTCGGGCGCTCGTCCTGCAGCGTGACCTCGTCGGCGCAGAGCACGAGCTTGGCCGGGCGCACGATCGCCATCACGACCACGCAGCCGCGCGGGGGCGTGCTGACGAGGCGGAAGTCCGCGTCGCCGGAGCGCGCGACGTTCAGCGTCACGCCCTCGGCTTCGTCGTAGCCGCGCGCGGTGGCGAGGAAGACGCCCGCCTCGTCGGCGCCCGGCGTGTCGCCGAGCACGAGCGGCACGTCGCCGAAGGAGGACGTGGACTGGATGCCGCCGCAACCCGTTAGGGCCAGGGCGAGGGCGAGGAGGATGGCCGGCGATCTCACACCGGTATCGTGGCGAATGGATGCGCCGGGTCACTTTTTCGCGCAATGTCACGCTCTCGCTCTCGCGGACGTGCAGCGCCCACTGCAAGTACTGCTCGTTCGCGACGCACAAGCCTCACCTGCACCAGCCGGAGGAGGTCGAGCGCCTGATCGACCACGCCGCGCGGCGCGGGGTCAAGGAGCTGCTCGTGCTGACCGGCGAGAAACCGAACATCCAGCCTCAGCTGGACGCGCTCGGTTTCGAAGATTTCGTCGCCTACGTCGTCTGGGCGTGTGAACAGGCGCTCGAACGCGGCGTGCTGCCGCACACGAACCTCGGGACGCTGGACGCGACCGACCTCGCCCGCCTGCGGGCCGTGACGGCCAGCCAGGGCCTGATGCTCGAGTCCACCAACGCGGACCTGATCGCCCACCAGGGCTCGCCCACCAAGCACCCCGCCGTGCGGCTGGAGACGATCCGGACCGCGGGCGAGCTGAAAATCCCCTTCACGTCCGGGATCCTCGTGGGCATCGGCGAGTCCGAGGAGGACCGGATGGCCTCGCTGGAGGCGCTCGCCGGCTACGAGCACATCCAGGAGATCATCCTCCAGAACTACGTCCCGCACCGGAAGTACTACGGCGAGGAGCCGGCGGAGATCGCCACCGAGGCGGCCGAGCGCTTCTGGGCCACGGGCCTGAGCGACTCGCCCCACCGCGATCTCCCGAGCTGGGCGTGCCCGGTCAACATCGAGGACATGAAGCGCCTGGTCAAGGAGACCCGGCGCCTGATGCCCGAGATTGGCATCCAGATCCCGCCGAACCTGGCGGACTGGTGGCCTGAGCTGGTCCAGGCGGGCGCGACCGACCTCGGCGGCCTGTCGTCCAACGGCGATCACATCTCGCCCGAACACCCGTTCCCGAGCCCGAAGCAGGTGCGCGAGCGCCTGACCGGGATCGCGGCGGTCTCGGAGCGGCTCTGCGTCTACCCGCAGTACATGACCGACGAGTGGATCGCGCCGCGCGTCCTGGACGTGATCGAGTCCAAGTACCGCTCGTTCATGCCGCGCAAGACCTACGCCGGCACGACGAGCGACTCGATCCAGCGCGCCCGCGACGGCGAGCCGCTCACGGCGGAGGAGCTTGAGGCGATGTTCGCCGAGAGCCGTCCCGAGGTGATCGAGGACATGCGCCAGGCCGCGGACGAGCTCCGGGAAGAGCTCGCGGGCGACCTCGTGACGTTCGTCGTCAACCGCAACATCAACGTCTCGAACATCTGCACGGTGGGCTGCGCGTTCTGCGGCTTCGGGGTGGGCAAGCGCTCGCCGGACGCCTACGAGCACAACCAGGCCGACTTCGTCCGCCGGATCCACGACGCGCAGGCCTTCGGCGCGACCGAGATCTGCATGCAGTCGGGCATCCACCCGGACTGGGGCCTGGAGGACTACCTCGGCTGGCTGCGGCTGGCCAAGGAGACCGCGCCGGAGATCCACCTGCACGCGTACTCCCCGATGGAGGTCGCGCACATGGTGGACGTGAGCGGTCAGACCCCGCACGCGATCTTCGAGCAGCTGCGCGAGGCCGGCCTGGGCAGCGTGCCCGGCACGGCCGCCGAGGTCCTGCACGACGGCGTCCGCCAGCGCATCAGCCCGAACAAGCTGCCCGCCGCCCGCTGGGTGGAGATCATCACCGCCGCCCACGAGGTCGGTCTGCGCTCGACCGTGACCGTGATGTTCGGCCACATCGAGACCCCCGCGGAGCTGGCCGAGCACATGCGGGTCGTCCGCGAGCTGCAGGACAAGACCGGCGGCTTCACGGAGTTCGTGCCGCTGAGCTTCATCCCGTTCCAGACGCTGCTGGGCCGCACGCACGGCATCGCCGAGATCTCCCGCGAGGAGAACCTCAAGCACACGGCGGTCTTCCGCCTGGCGCTCGGCCGCACGATCCCGTCGCTGCAGGCGAGCTGGGTCAAGATGGGCCTCGATGCCGCGACCGAAGCCCTGCGCTGGGGCGTCAATGACCTCGGCGGCACGCTGATGGAGGAGTCGATCAGCCGCATGGCCGGCGCCGACCACGGCGTCAAGCTCGATCCCGACGACCTCGTCGCCGCCGCCCACCGCGCCGGCCGCCCGGCGGCCGAGCGCACGACCCTGTACTCGATCCGCAGGCACTACGACCTGGCCGCCGCCGCGTGAAGCTCGTGCTGGGCCCGCTCCTGCGGCACGCCGGGACCGACGAGGCCACGGTGTGGGTGCAGACGAGCGAGCCCGGCACGGTCGAGGTGCGCCCGGAGGGCCGTCGCGCGGCCACTGAGCGCACCTTCACGGTCGAGGGGCATCACTACGCGCTGATCCACGTCACCGAGCTGCCGCCGGACACCGCCACGCCGTACGAGGTCGCACTCGACGGCGAGGTCGTCTGGCCGGAGCCCGAGAGCCGCTTCCCGCCCTCGGTCCTGCGCACCCACACGCCGCACGACCCCGTCCGGATCGTCTTCGGCTCCTGCCGCGTCGCCGCGCCGCACGAGCCGCCGCACACGTTGCGCAAGGACGAGCACCCGGACGGGCGCGAGGTCGACGCGCTGCGCGGGCTCGCGCTGCGGATGGCCAAGACACCGGCGGAGGAGTGGCCGCACGCGCTGCTGCTGCTCGGCGACCAGGTCTACGCCGATGAGGTCCATCCGGGGCTCGAGGGGCACCTCGACGGCGGCGACATGGTCGTCTCCTACGACGACTATGTGCAGCTCTACGTCGCCGCGTGGGGCGAGCCGGTGATCCGCTGGCTGCTCTCGACGATCCCCAGCGCGATGATCTTCGACGACCACGACGTCCACGACGACTGGAACACGTCGATCGAGTGGGTGACGGAGATGCGCCAGAAGGCGTGGTGGCGCAAGCGCATCGTCTCGGCGTTCGAGAGCTACCTGATCTACCAGCACCTCGGGAACCTCTCGCCGGTCGAGCGCGCGGAGTTCGAGCTCTACGAGCACCTGCGCACCGCCGAGGACCCGACGCCGCGGCTGCGCGCCTTCGCCAAGCAGGCCGATGAGGAGGTCGAGGGCACGCGCTGGAGCTTCTGCCGCGACATCGGCCCCGCGCGCGTCGTGATGATCGACTCGCGCGCCGGCCGCGTGCTCGACCCGGGCAAGCGCAGCATGGTCGACCCCGACGAGTGGCGCTGGATCGAGGAGCACGCGACGGGCGGCGTCGATCACCTGCTGCTGGGGACGTCGCTGCCGATGTTCATGGGCCCGGCGCTGCACTGGCTGGAGGCCTGGAACGAGGTCGTCGCCGATGGGGCATGGGGCAAGGGCGTGAAGATCGTCGCCGAGAAGCTTCGCCAGGAGCTCGATCTCGAGCACTGGCCCGCCTTCCAGGCCTCGTTCCGGCGGATGTGCGACCTGCTGGTCGAGGTCGGTGCCGGGCGCCGCGGGGCGGCACCGTCGACGATCTGCCTGCTCAGCGGCGACGTCCACCACGCCTACCTGGCCGAGGTGGGCTTCCTCTCCGGGTCCGGGGTGCAGTCGAGCGTCTGGCAGGCGGTCTGCTCGCCGTTCCGCAACCCGCTGGACACCAAAGAGCGGCGGATCATCCTCGGCGCCTGGACCCGCGGTGCCGGCCGCACGGCGCGTGCGCTGGCCAAGCGCGCGGGCGTGGCCGATCCGCCGGTCCGCTGGCGCCTCGCACATGAGAAGCCGTGGTTCAACAACCAGATCGCGATGCTCGAGCTGGAGGGCAAGCGCGCCACCTTCGTCCTCGAGAAAGCGATCCCGCCGGAGGACGGAAAGGGCGAGCCCGTGCTGGAACGCGTGTTCGCCCGTCCGATCGAACCCAACGCCGACTACACACGGACTTAAGACACACTCTCCGCGCTGGGGTCATGATCTGGTAGCGAACCGCTTGGAGCCGCTACGCACCCCGTGATCAGAACCGATGCAGATCTGCTCGCCGAGGCGAGACACGATCCCCTCGCTTTTCGCGAGTTCTACGACCGCTATGCCGCGTGGGTGCGGTCGTGGTTCATGCGACAGACGGGCTCGGAGACGGCTGCGCTGGACCTCACGGCGGAGACGTTCGCGCAGGCCTGGCACGCGTCGCGGCGGTTCAAGGACATGGCCGACGGTTCGGGGGCGCCCTGGCTGTTCGGGATCGCTCGCAACCTGCTGCGCCAGTACCACAAGCACAACCGCATCGAGAGCGCCGCGCGCGAGCGCCTCGGCATGCCCACTGCATGGGCAGAGTGTGAGGACTACGAGGCGGTCGACGAGCGCATGTTCGCGACCTCGCTCGCGCCGCTGCTCCAGCACGCGGTGCGCGCGCTGCCGACCGAGCAGCGCAAGGCCCTTGAGCTGCGGGTCGTCCAGCAGCTCGACTACGAAGAAGTCGCCGGCGCACTGGGATGCAGCCAGAACGCCGCGCGCTTGCGCGTCTCGCGCGCCCTGCGGGCGCTCGGACTAAAGCTAAGGGGAGCAGAGGCATGACCGCACCGCCCGTGGCCGCCGATCACGCCCATGCGCGCCGTATCACTGAACGGACGCGCTCGGCACGGCTGATTCGCGATTCGATCGGGCTCCTGAGCTCGAAGTGGTCCGTCGACGTCCTGCTGGCGCTCGGAGACGGCACCCGTCGTTACCACGAGCTGCTCGAGGACCTCGCGCCGATATCGGAGAAGGTGCTGACGCAGACGCTGCGCGCGATGGAGCGCGACGGCCTGCTGGTGCGCCGCGTCCACGCCGAGGTGCCGCCGCGCGTCGAGTACGCGCTGTCGCCGCTGGGCGCCACGATGGCCCCGCCGCTGAAGGCGCTCGGCTCGTGGTCGCTCACGCACGGCAAGCGGGTCGAAGAGGCGCGCGAGCGCTTCGACACCCGCGCCGCCGCTCGCGTCCGCGCCGCCTGAAAAGGCACTGTTCCAAGCGCCGGTTTCCTGACCGAAACTTGCGTATACGCGGCGCGCAAGGCCTTTTCACGCGCCGCGAAGGGGAATGGCAGCGATGACCGATGCGGCCACGCAGCCTGTTCCCCGCGCTCGACCCGACGGCGTTCGCCGCCCTCCGGAGTCCGGCGCCCGCGGCTGAGCTGCTGGGTGCGCCGGCGATGACGGGTGGTGTGGGTTCGGCCACGGACCCGGACGAAGACGGAGCGGGCGGGCACAGTGGGCTGGGGAGCCCTGCGAGCTGCTCGCGTGTGGAGGACGGCCGGCGGGCCGGCACGGCGGATGTGACCACCGTCGCGCCACTGTCGCCCGCCGCCGTCGACCCGTCTGCACCCGCACCGCCCGTCATCGCCGCCGCCCCGATCGACTCCACCTTCGCGGCCCCAATCCCTATAGCCGCGACGCTCCGCTCACATCACCCCCGCTGGGTCGCTATCCCCTGGCGAAACCCGGCCATCATCGAGCGGAGCCACTCGACCGCGGCTCGCCGGAGGAACGCCGGCGGGTCGCGGTTCGAACGTTCCTAGGGCTCCGCGAGCAGCGCGCGCAGGTCGCGCGCGAGCGACCGCGGTTCCAGCGCCTCGAACGGAATTCCGAGCCGCTGCGTCCCGTGCTTGTCGATCAGCAGCACGTACGCGGAGTGCTCGAAGTCCCAGCCCGCCACATGCCGGGCCCGGCCGCGGTAGGCGAGGTCCGCCGGGTCGGGGTAGGCGTCGTCGGCGCCGGACGGGGTCGTCGTCGGCTGGGGCGGCACCTCGTAGTGGAACGGCTGCGTCTGCGGCTGGTTGTACTGCGGATTGGCGGTGAAGAACGCGTCGGCGCCCGCGGCGGCCGCCTCGGCCTCCTTGCGCGAGGCCTGCAGCGGCGCGATGCCGTAGTGGATCCACACCGGCCGCAGCTCGTCGCGGGTGCCGATCAGGTACTGCCCGGCGCCGGCGGGAAACGCGCGCCGGTTGAGCCAGTCCCGCACCCGTTGTGGGGTGTCGCCGATCGGGTCGACGCTGATCACGTACGCCTCGACCCCGCGCCCGCCGACCATGCGCATCGCCTGGGCGATGTCGCTGCCCTCGGCCGGGCAGAGGTCGCGACAGGTCGCGTAGATGAACGTCATCGCGATCACCTTCCCGCGCCCGTCCGCGAGGCTCGTGCGCCTGCCGTCCTGGTTGCGCAGCGAGAAGTCGTAGGCCTGCTGGCGCGGGGGGATGAACCGCGCCGCCGCGGGCTCCGGCCGCGTGGCGGTCGCGGCGAACACGCCGCCGATGCCGCCGAGCACGAGGCACATCAACGCCACGAGGGCGAGCCGCCGGATCGGCGCTGCTCCTTTTGGCGGGGCCTGCTCGGGGTCGTCGGTGCGGTCGAGAAGTGCCACGGGACGGCCCAGATCTATCGCCGGCGCCCAGCCGCAAAGAGCCTGGCGGTAAGAAATCGAACACCACGCCGGGGCGGGCACGCGATCGGGCCGACGTATACGCAAGCAACGGTCAGCAAACGGGCATCCCGAACCCTTCGGGGAGCTTGTTCGCGCCACCAAGACCGCCATAGGATCGGCTCGATGGACCGGTCTCCGATGATGGCCCGTGTCGCCGTGGCAGTGGGTTGCGCGGCGGTTGCGACGAGCGGATGCGGCGGCGGCTCGCCCAGCTCCGCTGCGCCCCGCGTGAACGCGCAGGAGCGCATGGACTTCGCGGTGGTCGGGGTCGAGTCACGGATCGGCGGCGATCGCGTGCTCGGTTCCGGATTCGTGATCGACGGACAGCGCGGGCTCGTGCTCACCGCCGCGCACACCGTCTGGGGTGCCCGTTCGCTCAAGCTCGCGACCGGGCTCGGCGTGTTGCACGGCCGGATCGTGGCGCGCGCGCCCTGCGACGACCTGGCGGTGCTCGAGGTCTACCCGCGCATCCCGGGGCTCGCCCCACTACCCACCGCGCCGCCCGGCGCCGCGAACGGCCAGCTGCTGCGCTCGCTGGGGCGCCGCCACACGAACCCGGACGCCGAGGCCGCGGCGCTCGCGAGCATCCCGGTGCGCGCAACCGCCAAGGCGCCGATCTCCTCCGGCGGGATCCCGCTGCCGACCACCGGCATCCCGCTCGATTCCCCGCTGGTGCCGGAGATCTCGGGCGGCCCCGTCGTCGACGAGGCCGGGCGGCTCGTGGGCATGGCGCAGGCGATGAACGCGCCGCGGCTCGACGGGCCGGCGGTGACCGTGCCCTGGGCCGACATCCGCCTCCGGCTGGCACAGCTGCAGCCGGGCACCCGCAGCGTCTACGTCGGCTGGGCGCAGCAATATCGCTGCGTCGGCGACCAGGACGCCTACGCGCGGGAGATGCATCCCGCGTATCGGCTCAGCGATGCGAGATTCAACGTGCCCGTCGCCCCGACGCGGCTCCCCGGGACGGAAGGGATGGACGGCTGATGTCAGCGCTCGCGGATCGTCCTCGCGCCTCGCAGGGCCTGCCACGGTGGGCGATCGCGGCGGCGGGTGTCGTGTTGGCGGTGTTCCTGCTCGCGCCCGCGGTCGCGGTGCTGCTCACGCGCGAGTCGCACGTGGCGGTGGACGGCGAGAAGCTGCCCGCCGGGCATCAGCCGACCGACGTCGCCGTCGACGGGTCGACCGTGTGGGTGGTCAGCGGCCGCGACAACCGCGTCGTGGCGCTCGACTCGCGCGATGTCACGCAGGCTCCCGCGGTCCACGCGACCGGCTCCTCGCCACTGCGGCTGGCGGTCGGCCACGGCTCGGTGTGGACCGCCAACGCGGGTGACGACACCGTCACCCGGTTCGACCCGCTCATCCCGGGCAGCGGTCGCCAGATCAAGGTCGGCGCCGAGGCGGTCGACATCGCCGTGAGCACGGAGGGGACGTGGGTCACGAACGGGCTGGCGGGAACCGTCACGCGCATCGACCCGGTCTCCAACCGCGTGCTCGGCCAGCCCGTGCGCACGGGCAGCTTCCCCACGGCGCTGACGGTCGGCGCCGGCTCCGTCTGGGTCGTCAACTCGGGCGACGGGACCGTCTCGCGCATCGATCCGCGCGAGGACGTCGTGATCGGCCGGCGAATCCCCGTCGGGCGCGACCCGCAGGACATCGCGGTCGGCCACGGCTCGGTGTGGGTGGCCAACCGCGGCGACGGCACCGTCACGCGGCTCTCCGCGAGCAACGGCCGCCGCCAGGGCGCGCCGATCAAGGTCGGCGGCTCGCCGGGCGCGCTGGCCGTCACGCAGGACGGCGTGCTCGTGCTCGACACCGTGCGCGGCGACGTGTGGGCGATCGCGCCGCAGACCGGGACGTTCGAGCACCTGTCGCGGATCGGCGGCTTCCCGACCTCGCTCGCGGTGGGTGAGGGGAGCGCCTGGGTGGTCGATGCGCGCGGCGGGACCGTGACCCGCCTCAGCGAGCGTTAGTGCGCTGATCCGGACGAGGGACGAACGTCAACTGCGCCGGGTGGGGGAGGCGGAGTGGCTCGCCCTCCGTTGCTGCCTGCCGTGAGTCCGCCTCGCGGCTCGGCTCTGTTGCCTCGGTTGGCCGTGCCGGGATACCGACAGTTACGGGCGTGGCATTGAGAGTGTGTCCCGCACACGCCGTGTCCTGGTCGCTGTGGTCGGCCGTGGGCGTTTGAGGGCCTGACCGCGGGTTTCGATCAGGTTCGCACTGTTCGAGCTGGCGCGTTGATGGGGGTGCGGAACGAGAACTTCCTGAGAGGCAGCTCTCGTGCCGCACCCCCCGCCGCGGAGTGATCGGCGCGCGTGAGAACGCGCTCTCTGTCTCCGTGGCCCGTACCTTGACGGTCAGTCTCGGGGCGGAGTGGGGTGGGAAGGCCGGCCACCACGCCGACTCACGACAGCCCGGAACGGTTGGCACCACGAAACCGCCCCCTCCCCACTCGGAGCAGTTGACGTTCGTCCCTCTAGCGATCGACGCGGATCACGTCGTTGGTGCCCGCGGCGATCCAGACGTGCCGCGGATCGAGGGCGAGCGCCGTGGGTGAGGATGGGAGGGTGAGCCGGTCGCGCACCCGGCCGTCGAGGCCGAGGTGCACGAGCGTGCGGTCGCCGCGGGTGAGGACGTAGACGCCCTGCTCGTCGGCCGCGATGGCGATCGGGCCGCGCCCGACGTCGACCGGCGCGTCCCCGCTGCCGCTGTCCAGATCGACGGCGCGCACGGTGCCGGCGCGCGCGTCCGCGACCCACGCGACGTCGCCGGTCAGGGCCACGTCGACCGGCTCGCCTCCGAGATCGATCGCCGCACCCTGCGGACGCTTGGTGTCCGGGTCGATGCGGACGAGCGTCCCGGCGGCGTCGAGCGCGACCAGGCGTCGCCCGTCGCCCGCGAGGGCGATCGGCCGCGCCCCGACCCGCAGCACGTGCCGGCGGCCGCTCGGTTCCAGCGCGCGCACGGTGCCGTCCGCGGAGCTCGCGGTCCAGACGGTGCCGCCGAGGACGGTCAAGTCGGACAGGTCGGGCCCCGCCTCGTACGTGCGCCGCGTGGTCGGGTCCTCCCGCGACGCGCGCACGACGGCGCTGTGCTCGGTGTCGGCGATCCACGCGAACGACGGCTCGAGCACGACCCGCGCGGGCGTGCCGTCGAGCTTCAGCGCGGGCCCGGCGGGCCTTCCCGACGCCTCGTCGAGCACCCACACCGCGCCCGCGGCGGGCGCGGCGACCCAGAGCTCCCCGCCCGCGGACACCAGCCCGGTCGGCTGAGCCGGGACCCGGAACACGGTCATCGCGGGGGTGCCCGGCGAGCGAGGGATCAGCAAGACCGCGACGACGCTGAGCACGATCACGACCCCGATAGCGGCGAAGAGCGTGGACGACGTCCGCGCCTTGGGCTCGGCTGCGACGTCCGGCCCGGGGACATCTTCGTGCTCGACTGCGACCCGCGGCCGGCGGAAGGCATTTCCGCCCGGAGGTCGCGGGTGGACGGGCGCGGTGTGGCCGTCCGTGGGTCGCGTGTGGGCCGGGGCAACCGCGACGCCGCCGAGCGGCCGCGACCTGCCCGGCGCGATCAAGGGCTCGCGGCGGGCGGGCGCGGCGGGCCGGATATCGACCGGCGTCGCATCCCACCGCGCCAGCTCCCGACCGGGCTCCCCGCCCGCTGTCGTGTCGTGCCGCCGGACAGGCCCGGCGCCCGTGTCACGGTGCCGCTCACTCGGCGCCGGTCCGCCCTCCGTCCAAGCGCGCTGCACCCTTGCAGCGTCGGTGCGGCGGGCCCAGAGGCGATCGTCGTGATCGCTCACCCGCGGCGTCCTAATCCTCGGACAACGAGAGAAGCGTTAGTCGTGTACAGCACGACGAACCTTGCTCTCGCTGCACCGGTGCTCTTTCTCGGGCGCCATCTGCCGATTGTTCGACGGACGCGACCCCGGGCGCAAGGAGCTCGGTCAATCCACTCCCGTCCCATTGCGTAAACGGTCAGCGTCTAGATCTCGGGCGGCTTGAGTTTGGGCAGCTCGATGCCGCGGGTGGCGGCGGAGGGTCTGCGGTAGCCGGTCGCGCGCTGCACGCTCGACGGTCGCCACATGGCGCCGCCCCGCAGGGTCGGGACGCCTTCCTCGTTGAGGACGTCGGCGATCGCCTGCAGGGTCATGCCCTCGTCGCGCAAGCGCGCGATGCGCTCCTGCAGCTCGGGGATGTCGGCGACGGCCGTGCGCCCCTGGGCGCCGCCGCGGGAGCGTGCGGCTTCGAGCCCGCGGCGCGTGCGCTCGGAGATCCGCTCGTGCTCCCACCCGCCGACGCCGACGATCGCGACCGCCGCCAGCCGGCCGGCCTCGGTGGAGGTGTCGAGTTGGAGGTCGAGCGCCATCAGCGTCCGCTGATCGCTTTCGAACCAGCGCAGGAGCGGGGCGAGGTTGGCGACGTTGGACGAGAGGTCACGCAGGCGCGGGACGACGAGCACCTCGGCCTGCTGCTTGGCGATCTGCTCGAGCGCCCACGCCAGGGTGGGACGGCTCTCCGGTCCGGGGGACTCGACGTCGTGGACGACCGTCTGCAGCGCGAGCCCGCGCTCCTCGCAGAACGCGGTCACGTCCTCCGTGTGCCCGCGCAGGTCACCGTTGGACGTGTTCGGGACACACGTGTAGCCGATCGCGCGGCGTGCCGCCGCCGCCCCGGCATCCGCCGTCGTCGCGACCGCGGGCGACTCCGCCGGCGGCGGCTCGGGCGCGGCGCCTCGTCGCGGTCGTGCGAAAGCGATCCTCGCCCAGGCGAGCGCGCAACCGAGCACGACGTAGAGAACCGCGAGCCACGCGGGCGCACCGAGGAACGAGGCGACGATCCCGTCCACCGCGACGATCGCGCCGAGCGCCGTCGCCTGCAGCCGCACTCGCCGGGTCGAACCGGCCCCATCAGTGCCACGCATCAATACGAGTCCTCCACATCGCCTGCTTGGGCCGGCGAAGCCGGGCCCGTACGTCGACTAAGCCGTACCAGTGACGATTTGTCGCTTCAACTACCGAACCTGCCCCCGTCACGCGACATTCCGGCGCCTTGCAGGTCGTGACATACGCATCCAGGCCGGTCCAGGGCCTGTGACGGGCTTGCGTACGCGATGCGTTCGGTCAGTGCTCTGACAGTTTCGTCAGCGGAAGAGATCGTCCTCGGCGCGTCGCACGAGCGCGGCGACCCCGGGGCCGTCCTCGGCGGTGACGTGTCGCCCGAGCCCTCGGATCCGGACCGCGGGCTCGCGCGAGTCCTTGGCGCGGACGAGGTCGGCCGCGGCGGCGGCCTCGTCGGCGATCGCGATCACCGTCGCGTGCATCTCCCGCCCGGCGATGTCGGGCAGTCCACGCCAGTCCTGCAGCGGCGTCAGCCCGGCGATCCCGATCGCGATCTCGCACTGGCCCTGCCGCCACGCGCGGCCGAAGCTGTCCGTGACGATCACCGCGGGCCGCCCGGGGAGCGCCGCGCGCAGGCCTCGCGCGCTCGCATCGGGGTCGAGCGGGAGCAGCACCAGCGTGTCCGGCTCCGTCGCGTTGGAGGCGTCGACACCCGCGTTGGCGCAGACGAACCCGTGCCGGGTGCGGCAGATCAGGCGGCCGGCGTCGGCGCGGACCACCTCGGCCGACTCCGACAGGATCACCTCGAGGAGGCGGGGATCCTTCGCGTGCTCCGCCGCCAGCTCCAGCGCCCGCGGCCCGGGAACCACGTCGGCGAGGCGGACGATCCGGCCCTCGGCCTTGGAGATGACCTTGTGGGCGATCGCGACGACGTCGGTGGGGGAGAACTCGGCGGCCTGAGACAGCAGCGCCGCGAGATCGTCGCCCGGCCGGATCTCAGGCAGTCCCGGGACCGCCGAGAGCTCAAGCAACCGCGGCTTCCTCGAGCAGCGCGCGGGTGCGGACGGCGCCGCCGGGGCGCGCGCCGAGGGCGCGACGCAGCGCCGCGAGGTCGTCGCGCGTGTCGACGTCGAGCTCGAGCGAGCCCGCCTGGGCGACGTGGAACGAGGCGCCGGCCGCCTCGGCCAGGCCGCGATGGCGCGCGAAGGAGCCCTCGCCGAACGCGGGCGCGATCACGGTCGGCGGCGTCAGCAGCAGCGAGTTGGTGCCGGTGCCGTGGCGGTCGGGGACGATCACGACGCCGGCGCGGATCGCGAGCAGCGCGCTGACCTCGCGCGGGTCCAGCGTCGGGCAGTCACCGGGAACCAGCAGCACCCGCTCGGCGCCGCGTTCGAGCGCGGCCTCGATCCCGCGCGCGGCGGCCGCCGATTGCCCCGCCTCGACGGGATCGTGGACGATCGTCACGCGGCGATCGGCGCTGACGGCCTGTGCGGTGACCACGATCACCTGGTCGAGCTCGGGCACCTGCGCGAGCGCGTCGAGCACGTCGGCGACCATCGCCGCCGCGAGCCCGGGACGGTCCGGGAAGCCGCCGGTCAGCCGCTGCTTGGCGCGCCCGAAGCTCTTGACGGGAAGGACCGCGATCGTCCGCATCCGCGTTTTACGCTAGCGCGGCGGCGAACTCGAGCACCTCGCGCGCCACGCGGCGGCGGGACTCGGGATCGTTGAGCCCGACGTCGGTCTCAAGCGTGGGGACGTGCTCGGCGCGCTGATCGGCGACCAGCGCGTCGATCAGGCCCTCGTAGTGGTCGACGATCCCGTCGGAGTCGAGCGTCCGCCCCGCCCACCGCAGGCAGTCGGCCGTCGGGCCCTTGAGCACGGCGCCGCGGACGAGCGGGGAGACGGCGACGACGGGCGCCTTGGCGGCGTGGAGCTCGTGCTGGAGCACGCTGAGGATCGGGTCGATCGAGAGCACGGGGTTCGACGGGCCGATGATGATCGTGTCCGCGTCTTTGAGCGCCTGCACCGCCTCGGGAGCGGGGGTGACCTCGCCGCGGTATTCGACGTCCTCGATCGGCCCCTCGGCGCGGTCGCGGATCATGAACTCCTGGAAGGCGCGCTCCCGGCCGCCGGCGGTGATCCACGTCCGCAGCGGGTCGTCGGTCGCGACGAGCACCCGCGACGGCACGCCGAACGCGCGCCGCAGGTCGTCGATCGCCTGCGTCAGCCGCGCTCCCGCAGCCAATCGCCCGGCGCGGTGCAGGCCGATCGCGAGGTCGCGGTCGCCGAGGTTGAACCAGACGTCCTCGCCGAGCGCGCGCAGCTGGTCCATCGCGGCGAACGTGTCGCCGGCCAGACCCCAGCCGCGCTCGTCGATCGCGTCGGCGAGCCAGAAGGTGACGAGATCCGGGTCGGGGCTGACGTGTGCCCCATAGATCTCGAGATCGTCGCCGGTGTTGGCGATGACGGTGAGGTCGGGGCCGAGTTCATCCCGCAGACCGCGAGCGAGCTTCGCGCCTCCGGTGCCCCCCGCGAGCAGGACGACGTGTGCCACAGCGGCGGGCAGGCTACTAAGGTGAGGCGGCGCATGCGGCTCGCGCCTCTCACGACCCTCCGCCTGGGCGGGCCGGCGGGTCGCTTGATCGAGGCCCATACGGAGGACGAATTGGTCGCCGCGGTGCGCTCCCGCCCCGATCTCGTACTCGCCGGTGGATCGAATGTCGTGATTTCCGATGCTGGTGTGCCCGGCACGGTCGTGCTGGTGCGCACGCGCGGTGCGTCGGTTGACGGCGAGCTGCTCGTCGTGCAGGCGGGGGAGCCGTGGGACGAGGTCGTCGCGCGCTGCGTGGCCGAGCGGCGCCAGGGCCTGGAGTGCCTCTCCGGCATCCCCGGCTCGACCGGCGCGACGCCGATCCAGAACGTCGGCGCCTATGGGCAGGACGTCTCCGAGACCGTCGCCTGGGTGCGCGTGTATGACCGCGAGACGGACGCCGTGAAGGTGATGGACGCGGCGGAGTGCGGGTTCGACTACCGGCGCAGCGTCTTCAAATACCGCGATCGCTGGACGGTGCTGGCGGTCGCGTTCCGGCTGCGCGAGTCGGCGGAGTCCGGTCCGTTGCGCTACGCGGAGCTCGCGCGGGTGCTCGGGGTGCCGGTGGGCGGGCGGGCGCCGCTGGCCGACGTCCGCGCCGCGGTCTTGAACTTGCGGCGCGGCAAGGGAATGGTGATCGACCCTGACGATCCCGACTCCGTCAGCGCGGGCTCGTTCTTCACCAACCCGATCCTCACCCACGAGGAGTGGGCCAGGCTCCCGAACGCGCCCGCGTTTCCCGAGCCGGATGGGCGGATCAAGACCTCCGCGGCCTGGCTGATCGAACAGGCCGGCTTCCATCGTGGGTACGGGAGCGGACGAATTGGCATCTCGTCCAAGCACACCCTTGCCCTGGTCAACCGCGGAGAGGCGTCAACGGCCGACCTGATGGCGCTGGCGCGGGAGATCGCGGCCGGCGTGAAGGCCGTCTTCGGGGTGTCGCTGGTGCCCGAACCGGTCCTCGTCGGCCACTCATGGTGAATTGCAGGACTTGCGCACCCTCTCGCGCTGTGTTGGGTTAAGCACCATATGCGTCCCGTTCGCCACCTCTTCGCCGCCGCTCTGACGGCGGCCGTGCTCGCCGGCACCCCTGCGCTGGCCGCCGCCGCCCCGCCGGACAACGACAACTACCTGGCCTCGACGGCGGTGGTGCTCAACTCGACGACGTTCACCGCGAGCGCGGACCTCACCGAGGCGACGACGCAGCCCGATCTCTTCAATCCGAACCGCGACGGGCAGCCGCTCGGCGGCGGTGACCCGGAGCCGCTGACGTGCAACGGCGTCAGCTTCGGCAAGACCGTCTGGTACGACCTCGCGCCGCCGGTCGGCCTCGGGATGCAGCTGCGCGCGGCGGCGGCGTTCCCGGTCGCCGTGGCGATCTACGAGTGGAACCCGCAGACGTCGAAGATCACGCGGACGGTGGAGTGCAACGCGAACGCGACGGCGGACGACCTGCTGCCGTACCTGGACGCGGGCAAGAACTACACGATCCAGGTGGGCGGCGTCGCCGGCGCGGGCGGCCCGGTCTCACTGAAGGCCGACCTCTTCCCCGACACCGACAGCGACGGCTCCTACGACGCGCTCGACAAGTGCAAGACCGTGCCGGGCATCGACCGCTTCGGCGGCTGCCCGCCGGACCTGAAGGTCGTCCCGAGCATCGGCTTCGACTCCAACGGCACCGGGGTCACGATCCGGCGACTGGCGGTCGACCGCGTGCCCAAGGGCGCCAAGGTCGTCGCCAAGTGCGGCAGCGGCTGCGGCTCGCAGACGGTCAAGGTCAAGCGCTTCGGCCGTGTCTCGCTGACCAAGCTGGTGGGCAAGACGGCCCGCGCGGGGGCGAATGTGGAGATCCGCGTCACGCTCGCCAAGACCGGCACGTCGACCTACAAGTTCGGCGCGACTGGCAGCTACTTCGCCTGGCCGATCAAGAACGGCGGGATCGGCGCCCGCGTCACGAAGTGCCTGAACGTCAAGACGAGCAAGATCGAGACCTGTAAGTGATGTTCCGAACGGCGCTGCTGACGGCGCTGCTCGGCCTCGCTGTGGCGGCCCCGGCGGCTTCGGCCGCGCTGGCGCCGCCGCCGTCGGTGCTCGACTTCGAGGCGCAGCCGATCGGCGACCTCGACGACGCGGCGTTCGCCGCCGCAGGGGTGACGCTGTCCGCGCCTGGCCTGGGTACGGGCGAAGGGTTCTGCGGCGGCGGCGTGGGGTCGGCCCGCGTGGCCGCCGCTCCGCTGGAGTGTGCCCAGGTGACCAGTCCTGGCCATGACAGCGAACGCTCGCTCATCGTGTCCGGCGGCAGCCCGCTGACGATCACGTTCGCCGCCCCGCAGGCGAACGTGTCGATGTGGGTCTCGGCCGGCTCCGGCGACGTGACCGTCGAAGCGTGGTCCGGAGCACCGGGCAGCAGCACGCTGCTCAGCATCCTTCCGCCGATCACCGGCTCCAATCCGTTTGGCCGTGCCGCCGTGGTGCAGTCGGCGCTCGGCCGCGCCGACATCGGCTCCGTGCGAGTGTTCACGACGAACGGCTCGAACATGTCGGTCGATGACCTCACCTTCAGCCCCGTCGCGCAGCCGGATACGGAGATCCTGAGCGGACCGGCGGCGGTCGTCCGCGACACCGGCGCGAGCTTCGTCTTCGCCGGCAACCAGGCCGACACGCGCTTCGACTGCTCGCTCGACGGTGCCGTGGCGGTTCCCTGCCGGGCGCCCTACAACGTCTCCGGGCTGGCGGAGGGATCGCACACGCTGACCGTCGGGATGCGGGACCGGTTCGGGACGCCGGATCCGACCCCGGCCGTGTGGGCGTGGACGGTCGATCTGAGCCCGGTCGCGGCTCCCGCGCCGCCCGCCGCGGACGGCGACGGCGACGGCGTGCCCGACACGCGTGACAACTGCCCGGCCGCCGCGAACGCGTCGCAGGCCGACGCGGACGGCGACGGCGTGGGGGACGCGTGCGAGACCGCGCCGCCGGGCAACGTCCTGCCGATCGCCGGTGAGCGCATCGTGGCGACGGTGCTCAGCGGCGAGGTGTTCATCAAGCTGCCGGCGACCACCTCGCGGTCGTTCAAGCAGGCGCCGCTGTCGGGCTTCGTGCCGCTCAAGGGCCAGGCCGCGTTGCCGGTCGGAACGGTCGTCGACACCCGCAAGGGCCGCATGTCGATGGCGACGGCCGTCGACGGCCGCAAGATCGGCTCGGTCAGCCAGACGAAGTCGGCGATCGTGTCGGCGGGCATCTTCGAGATCCGCCAGCGCAAGGCCGCGCCGGGCTCGAAGACGAAGATCTCGACCGACATGGTCCTGCAGAGCGCGCCGGGCGCGGAGTCCTCCTGCGTGAGCACCAGCTCCGACGGCCCGATCAAGGGCCGCGGGCGCAACACCGTGCGCGGCCTGACGGCGACGACGCCCGCCAAGGGCTTCTTCCGCATCGTCGGCGCGGCGGGCATCAGCACCGCGACCGCCGCCACGACGTGGGCGACGAAGGACCGCTGCGACGGCACGCGGACCGACGTCGGCAAGGGCAAGGTCTCGGTGCTCGACCGCGAGTCCGGCAAGACGATCACGGTCGGCGCGGGCCGGTCGTACCTCGTCAAGGCGAAGCTGTTCTCGGCGAAGCAGGGCCGCCGGTCATGAGATGGCTGCTGCTCGCGACGCTGATGGCGGCGACTTTCGTGGTCGCCGCCCCGGCGCGCGCGCAGACGCCCGCGCCGACGGTCGCCACGTTCGACGGGGGCCCGCCCACGGGGATGTTCGACGGCACCTGCGCGGGCGACGTGGTCGCTTCGGGCGGGCGTGACGGCGGGCCGTTCTGGCGCGCGCAGTGCCCGAGCGGCCCCCTGCGGATCCATCTCTCGGCCCCGTCCAGGCTGGTCGAGTTCTTCGTCCGGTCACCGCAGGGCGCGGACTCGATGCTCATCCAGGCGTGTGCCGCGGATCAGTGCAGCGAAGGCACGATCGACGAACGGACGGCGCGTCCCGCTCCGACGACCTGGACCCCGGTGGTGCTCCAGGACTCCACTGGGGCGGCGCGCATCACCATCGTGACCGTGTCGGCCTTCGTGGGCTCGGCTCCCACCGCCACGGACGTCGACGACATCTCGTTTTCGCCCTTCGACCAGCCGGACACGACGATCGGCGAAGGGCCTCCGTTCCCGCTCGGGATCAACTCGCCGCTGGGCGGCACGTTCTCGTGCGTGATCGACGCATCAACCTTGGTCGACTGCGGGTCACCGTTCTCGCCGGTCGGGTTTGCCGTGGGGTCGCACGCGCTGCGCGCGTTCGCGATCGACGTCTACGGCCGCATCGACAAGGATCCGGCGACGACGACCTTCACGGTCCCGGACGCTTCGCCCCCGCCGGTCGTGGACACCGACGGCGACGGGGTCCCGGACGCGAGCGACAACTGCCCGGCCGTCGCCAACGCGACCCAGGCCGACGGCGACAAGGACGGCGTGGGCGACGCGTGCGATCTGCTCCCGCCGGGCGACGTCCCGCCCGCGCCGGGGAAGACGGCGATCGTCCGCGCGATCTCGGGCGAGGTGTTCGTCAAGCTCCCCGGGCGCCACCTGCTTCAGAGCGGTGGGTTCATCCCGTTGAAGGGCGTCGCCGCGATCCCGGTCGGCTCCACCGTCGACGCCCGCAAGGGCGAGCTCGAGATGCAGTCCGCGGCCAACGGGTTCTCCGCGTCCGACAAGCGCGCCAAGCAGCAGACGGCGCGGATGCGGGCGGGCATGTTCGCCGTGCGTCAGGCCAAGCTCAAGAAGGGCGCGGCCAAGGCGACGTCGATCTCGACCGACATCGGGCTGCTCTCGCCCCCGGGCGCCGAGGCGACGTGCCAGAAGGGCCCGTCGAAGGGCATCGTGCGGTCGCTGTCGATGGTCGCGAAGGGCTTCTATCGCGCACTCGGCGGGGCCAGCACGGCCACGGCCCGCAACGCGACGTTCATCACCACCGACCGCTGCGACGGCACGATCACCGAGGTCGGCAAGGGCCGCGTCACGCTGGCCGTCAAGGGCTCCAAGAAGCCGGTGGTCGTCCGCGCGGGCGGCGCCTACCTGGCCAAGGCGAAGCTGTTCGCCGCGCGCAAGGGCAGGCCGGGTACCTAGCCGGGGTTCGCGCTCGCGACGCGAGCGTCGAGTTTCTCGCACTCTGCTCACGAAAGTCGACGCTCGCTCACCATCCCACGTGTCGCCGTGGGCGGGGTTGACTTTCGGGCCGCTGTCGCGCTCTAACGGCCCTTGAACACCGGCGGGCGGCGTTCGGCGGCGGCCTGGACGCCCTCGCGGACGTCCTCTGAGCGGGCGCACAGCTCCTGCGCGGCGACTTCGAGCTCGAGCGTCGTGGACAGCGCGGGGCGGGCGGAGGCGTCGATCAGGCGCTTCGCCAGCCCGACGGCGATCGGCGCGCAGGCCAGCAGCTCGCCCACCAGCTCGTCGGTCGCGGCGGCGACGTCGGCCGCGACGCGGTTGGCGAGGCCGAAGCGCTCGGCGGTCGCCGCGTCGATCACCCGCCCGGTCATGATCAGCTCCTTCGCCCGCCCGACGCCCACGACCTGGGGCAGGCGCGAGGAGCCCCCCACGTCGGGCACGAGGCCCAGGCGCGTCTCCGGCAATCCCACCCACGCATCGTCGGCCATGACGCGCAGATCGCACGCCAGCGCCAGCTCGAGCGCGCCGCCGAGGCAGACGCCGTGGATCTGGGCGACGACCGGCTTGGTCATCTCCTCGGCGAGGTTCCACGCCTCCAGGCACGCGCGGCGGAACGTGCGCAGGCGGTGCGGCTCGGACGCGGCGCCGGCGAGCGCGCCGACGTCCATTCCGGCGGAGAACACCGGACCGGCGCCGCGGAGCACGACGCAGCGCACGGCGGGGTCGTCGGCGGCGGCGCGCAGGGCGGCGCCGACGGCGAGCACGAGGTCCTCGTTGAAGGCATTGCGCTTCTCGGGACGGTTGAGGACGACGTGGCGAACCGCCTCGCGATCCTCGGTGATGACGAGGTCAGGCACGGCGAGTGAGGGTACGCTCCCCGGGATGAGCCTGGCGGGCGGACTCCGAGAGCTCCTGCGCCCGCCGCCGCATCGCGGGCCGCTGATCGCCGCCGGAGCGGTGGTCCTGGCCGTCGGAATCGCATTGGAAGAGGTGCGGCTGGCCGACAAGGTCCCCGACGGCGTGCACATGGCGATCCTGCTGCTCGTGGGCGGGTTGATCTTCTGGCTCGGCGCCCAGGCGCCCAACGAGGCCGGGGAGCCGCCCGCGTACCAGTCGATCCTGCTCGTCACGGGGATCGCGATGCTGTTCGCGGCGCTGCTGCTGACGGCGAGCGTGCTCGGTGCCGACCTCGGCGACGTCTCGGCGGGCACGCTGATGTGGACGTCCGCGGTCACCGCGGGGCTCGCCTTGTGGCCGGCGTTCGAGCGCAACAGCGCGATCTCGCTCTTGATGGCCGCGATCCTCGGCGGCGTCGCGCTGCTCTCGGCCTGGTCGTTCGTCTTCGACGCCTCCTCACCGGCGCCCTATCGCTGGTTGCTCGCGTTCTACTCGGCGTTCCTGGTGCTCTCGGCGCTCGCGTTGCGCGAGCCCGCCCGCCGCCACGCCGAGGTGCTGATCGACGCCGGCGGGCTGGCGATCGCGGGGATCGGCGCCATGTCGCTGGACATCTTCGCCGTCAACCAGTCCTCGCTGCCGGGGATCTGGGAGGTCGTCCTGCTCGGCGCGGGCTTCGGGCTCGTCGCGTTCGGCGCCCTCGATCGCTCGCCCGGGCCCGCGTATCTCGGCGTGCTGAACCTCGTCCTGTTCATCTTCGTGGTCGCCGAGAGCGGCGACGAGACGCTCTTCTGGTGGCCGCTGACGCTGATCGCCATCGGTGCGGTGATGGTGATCGCCGGGTTGCGTCCGCGCCGCCCGCTCCCGCCGGAGCCGGACGCCTACCGGGCGGGTGAGGCGCCGCTGGCCGCGCGCGCCGACGAGGACGAGCTCGTCATCCGAGTCCACGACGACAGCTGAGTAAGGTGCGGCTGAGCATGGAGCGCGACGACCTCGCTTTCGCCGGCCTCGCCCGCCACGCCGATCTGATCGCGGCGGGGGAGCTCTCCTCGCGTGAGCTGGTGGAGCTCTACCTGGGGCGGATCGCGCGCCTGGACCCGGTCCTGAACGCGTTCCGGGTCGTGTTGGCGGAACAGGCGCTGATCGAGGCCGACCAGGCCGACGGGCGCCGCCGTGGGGGAGACCGGCGGCCGCTGCTGGGCGTCCCGATCGCGATCAAGGACGACATCCACGTCGCGGGGGAGATCACCGGCTACGGCTGCGACTGGGACCCGCCGGTCCGGCCCGCCGACTCCGAGGTCGTGCGCCGTCTGCGCGCCGCCGGCGCGGTGATCATCGGCAAGACCCACGTGCCCGAGCTGATGGCGACGGGCTTCACCGAGTCGCCCACCTACGGCGTGACCCGCAACCCGTGGGACATCCACCGCACCAGCGGGGGCTCGAGCGGCGGCAGCGCGACCGCGGTGGCGGCCGGGCTGGTCAGCGCCGCGATCGGCACCGACGGCGCCGGCTCGATCCGCATCCCCGCGGCCTGCTGCGGGCTGTTCGGCTTCAAGACGCAACGCGGGCGGATCTCGACCGCCCCGGATGTCAACCCGCACCGCGGGATGACCGTGTACGGGCCGTTGACGCGCACCGTGCAGGACGCGGCCCGGTTCATGGACGCCGTTCGCGACGGCGGCCCGTCCTTCGCCGAGGCGGCGGCCACGCCTCCGGGCCGGTTGCGGATCGCGCTGTCGGTCGGGCTTCCCCCGCTCGGCGTGTCCGTCGACGCCGAGCAGCTCTCGGGCGTGCAGTCGACGGCCGCGTTGCTGCGTGAGCTCGGCCATGAGGTCGTCGAGCGCGAGTTCGACTGGGGGCTGACGATCGGCAACCGCGTCCTCACCCGCTTCGTGCGCGGCCTCGGGGACAAGGCGGCGGAGATCGGCCATCGCGACCGGCTCTCCCGCCGCGCGAAGGGCATCGCCCGGATCGGGTCGGCGATCCCGAGCCGCGTCGCGGAATCCGCGGGCGCCGCCGCCGCCGAGGACGCCGCGCACCTGAACCAGATCTTCGACGAAAGCGACGTGGTGCTGACTCCGATGTTCACCCGCCGGCCGCTGCGCGTGCGCGAGTACGACGGCACCACCGGCATCCGGACGCTCGCCGGGCAAGCCCGCTGGGCGCCCTACAGCGCCGCGTTCAACCACACCGGCCAGCCCTCGGTCGCGGTGCCCGCGGGGTTCACGCCCGACGGCTTCCCGCTCTCCGTCCAGTTCGTCGGCCCGTTCGACTCCGAGGCGCGGCTCTTCTCGCTCTCCGCCCAGCTCGAGGAAGCTCGTGGCTGGGCCGGGCGGCGTCCGGCGGTGGCGACATGACCCAGGGCGAGCTGCGCGCGCTGGCCGAGTCCGTCGCCCGCGAGGCGGGTGCGCTGCTGCGCGACGCCTTCCGCGACCCGAACCTGCGGGTCACGTCGAAGAGCACGCCGACGGACCTGGTCAGCGAGGCCGATCACAACGCCGAGCGGTTGATCCGCGAGCGCATCGAGGCCGCCCGCCCCGGCGACGGCGTCCTCGGTGAAGAGGGCGGCGATCACGCCGGCACGTCCGGCATCCGCTGGGTCGTCGACCCGCTCGACGGCACGGTCAACTTCCTCTTCGGCATCCCCCAGTGGGCGGTCAGCATCGCCGCGGAGGACGAGCACGGCGCGCTCGTCGGCGTCGTCTACGACCCGACCCGCGACGAGCTCTTCTCCGCCGAGCGCGACGGCGCGCCGCTGCTCGACGGCCGCCCGATCACCGCCTCGACCAAGGCCGACATGGCGACTGCGCTGGTCGGCACCGGCTTCGGCTACGACGCCGAGGTGCGCCGCGCGCAGGCCGTGGTCGCCGCGCGCTTGCTGCCCGAGGTGCGCGACCTGCGCCGGCTGGGCGCGGCGGCGATCGATCTCGCCTGGACGGCGTGCGGGCGCCTGGACGCCTACTACGAGCACGGCCTGAACGCGTGGGACCTCGCGGCGGGCGGGCTCATCTGCGAGCGCGCGGGCCTCGACGTGCGCCCGCTGGAACCGGTCGGACCGTCCAACCCGGGCGTCCTGGTCGCGCCGTCAGCTCTGGCTGACGCGCTCGAGCCCTGGTTGGCGTGATCCGGGAGTCGTGAGGGTAGGCCTCACGACATGATCATCGCCGGCGTCATCGCCCTCTGCATCATCATCCTGATCCTCGCCTTCGTCGCGCCCCGGCTGTCACGTGGTCCGCAGCACGGGTCCCAGAAGGCGATCGGTCTCGGCGGCCGTGGCGCGAGCAAGGCCCCGGGACCGCTCGGCCGCTGGTTCAGCAAGCCGTTCTGGACGTCCAGCAAGGCCGTCGGCAAGAGCGGCGAGGCCGGCCGCAAGGGCCGCGGGAAGATGCCGTTCTAGCCAATCGAGTGCCCAGGGCGGGATTCGAACCCGCACGCCCGCAAGGGCAGAGGTTTTTGAGACCTCCGAGTCTGCCGTTCCTCCACCTGGGCTAGGCGGCGCCTGTGCAGTTTAGGCGGGTGCGGGCTCGGGGTGTCGTTCTTCGTCTCGCGGACGCTCCGCCTCGACGTTCCACTTCTGGCGGAAGGCGAGCATCGCGATCACCGCGAGTGCCAGCTGGATCGGGACGAGCAGGACGCACAGCAGCCCGAGGATGTCGGCGCTGAGCGCCGGGTCGGTGAACCCAGGCCCGTCGCGATCGAACCAGGCGGGCGCGGCGACCGCGCCGAAGATCGCGAGGATGATCGCCAGCGCGGCGACCATCGGGAGCACGCCGCGGGTCCAGCGCGCGACGAACAGCGCGAACACGAAGTCGATGACGATGAACGCGATCTGGATGGGCTTGGCGCCCTCCAGGGCCTCCCATCCGCCGACCAAGACGATCAGGACGATCGCCGCGGAGACGAGCAGTAGGGCGATGACCACGAGGCGGGCGAGCTGCGACGACGCCTTGCGCCGGTTCGGGTGCTCGATGACGCGATCGTCGTCGGCCATGATCGGCGCGACCATAGCGCTCGGGGCGAGCGGCTTGCGCCGCTCGCCCCGAATTGGCGTGATTAGGTTCCCGGGCGCTGCTTGCGGCCCCAGCTGGCGCGATTGATCATCCGATCGCCTCCGGGGTCGGCGTGGCGGTGGCGGTGGGGGTGGCGGTCGGCGTGGGCGTCGCGGCGGGCGCCTCGGCGGCCGGCTCCGCGTCGTCCGGGATGACCGCGTCGGTCGGGATCGGCGCTTCGAGCGTGCCGGTGTCCTCGCTCGCGGCGAGCGCGGCGTCGTACTCGGCGGCCTCGCTGGAGGCATCCTCGCCGGCGCTGGACCAGGAGCTGCGGCTCCAGGAGGAGCGCTGCGGGTCGATCACGCCGCCTGCCGTCTGGCACATGCCACACGACCAGCTCGAGCGGGCCCAGCCGGCGTTCAGCGCGCCGGTGGCGGTGCTCCAGGAGGAGCGCGTCCACGTGCTGATGTCCTTGCCCGCGCGGGTGAGCGCGTCGATCAGGTAGTTGGGCTGCAGGTAGCGGTTGACCACCGGGACGGCGTTCGTCTGGGTGAAGACGGCCTTCTCGATGTCGATCTGGCCGCCCTTCTCGCCCGGCATCCACCGGTCGGTGCCCATCAGGAGCGCCTTGACCTGATCGGGCGTGAGCGTCGGGCGGGCCTGCAGGAGCAGCGCGGCGGCGCCGGCGACGACCGGAGCCGCCATCGACGTGCCGCCGGCCTTGAAGTACGAGCCGCCGATGGCGCAGTTCGGGCACAGCTGCAGGAACGCGCTGCCGGGGGCCAGGACGGACACGATGTGCGCGCCCGGGGCGAGGACCTCCGGCTTGGAGAAGCCATCCTGCGTGGTGCCGGTCGAGGACCAGTCGGCGCGCTTGCCCGAGCCCGCGTTGCCGGTCTCGTCGACGCCGCCGACCGAGATCACGAACGGATCGTTGGCCGGGGCGTAGCGGACGGCGTCGGGGGCGACGCCGCGGTTGCCGGCGGCGGCGACGACGACGATGCCCTTCTGCCAGGCGTACTCGACGGCCGCGTCGAGCGGGTCGAGCTTGTAGGACTGCTGCGTGTCGGCCGCCAGCGAGAGGTTGAGGACGCGGATGTTGAAGTCCGCCTTGTGGTCGACGGCGAACGCGATGCCGTTGATGACGTCCAGCACGGTCGCGTTGCCGGCGTCGTCGGACGCCTTGATCGCGATCAGGTTGGCGTCCGGCGCGATGCCGACGTACTTGCCGTAGAACGGGTCCTTCGGCGCGCGGTTGAACGAGTTGCCGGCGATGATGCCCGCGACGTGCGTGCCGTGGCCGAAGCCGTCACCCGCCGTGGCGGCGCCCGGTGAGGTCACGACGTTGGCGACGACCCGCGAGCCGCCGTCGGCGCCCTTGAAGTCCGGTGCGTCACCCGCGACGCCGGTGTCGAGCACGGCGACGCCGACCCCGGCGCCCGTGATGCCGCGCTGCCAGAGCTTGTCGGCCTTGGTGGTCTTCGGGTAGGTCGTGGCGAGCTGCCCCAGGTTGCCCAGCCCGGTGCTGTGCACGCGGGTGTTGAGCGTGAGGCCGACGACCTTGCGATCGGCGGCGAGCGCCTTGGCCTGCTTGGCCGGAAGCTGGACCGCGAGGCCGTTGATGAGCGGCACGCGGGTGACGACCTTGCCGCCGTAGGACGCGACGACGGCCTTGGCCTGCTTCTCGGCGAAGCCCGCCTTGAACTGCACGATCGCGGTGACCTTGCGGACCGGCGAGGAGGCGGCGACCGCGGTGAGCCGCGCCTGCGCTGATGGTGCCGCCTGAACCGCCGTGGTGCCGGCAAACGTCGGCACGGCCGCGGCCACCAGAGCCACCGCCAGCCGGCGACGCCAGCGAGTTTCAACCTTCATAGACAACGTTCAGGGCACCTCCGTGTGCGCTCTTCGATCCCTCTCGAAGCTGGCGGCCGAGCTATCTCGCGTCCGTGCGAGACCTCTAGCTTTGCGTCCCCACCTCACGGCGGGTTTGCCTTGTTTTCAGCCCTGTTGGTCAGAACATCGACCAAACCACGATGGGGTTGAGACCCTATGGAGGCTTTCTGGACACTCGTCCGAGTCCCCCGGTCGGGGGGACCCGGACTTCAGCCGGCGTCAGGTGAGCTGGCGCGAGTCGGCGGCGCTCTCCACGGCGCGGCCGATGATCTGCTCGACGTCGGGCAGCAGGCCGGACTCGCTGTAGGCGGCGAGCCGTCGGCGCGAGTCCTCGATGTCCAGGTTGCGCATCGTGAGCTGGCCGATGCGATCGCCGGGGCCGAACGCCGCGTCCTCGGTGCGCTCCATGCTCAGCCGCTCGGGCTGGTAGGTGAGGGCGGGGCCCGTCGTGGAGACGAGCGTGTAATCGTCGCCGCGGCGCAGGCGGACGACGACCTCGCCGGTGATCGCGCTCGCCACGAAGCGCTGCAGCGGATCGCGCAGGGTCAGCGCCTGCGGGTCGAACCAGCGGCCCTCGTAGAGCAGGCGGCCGAGCCGGCGGCCCATCGTGCGGTAGTTGTCGACGCTCGCCTCATTGTGGATCGCCGAGATCAGCCGCTCGTAGCCGATGTTCAGCAGCGCCATGCCCGGGCCCTCGTAGATGCCGCGGCTCTTGGCCTCGATGATCCGGTTCTCGATCTGGTCGCTCATGCCCAGGCCGTGGCGCCCGCCGATCGCGTTGGCCTCCATGACGAGGCCGACGAGGTCCGGGAAGCTCTGGCCGTTGATCGCGACCGGCCAGCCCGCCTCGTAGGTGAGCGTGATCTCCTCTTCGGCGATCTCGATCGACTGGTCCCAGTGGGCGACGCCCATGATCGGGGCGACGATGTCCATCGAGGTGCCCAGCGACTCGAGCTCCTTGGCCTCGTGCGTCGCGCCCCAGAGGTTCGCGTCGGTGCTGTAGGCCTTCTCGGCGCTGTCGCGATAGGGGAGGTTGCGCTCGGTCAGGAACGCGCTCATCTCGGCGCGGCCGCCGAGCTCGTTGACGAAGTCGGCGTCCAGCCACGGCTTGTACACGCGCAGGTTCTTGTTCGCGAGCAGTCCGTAGCGGTAGAAGCGCTCGATGTCATTGCCCTTGTACGTCGAGCCGTCGCCCCAGATGTTCACGTCGTCGTGGGCCATCGCCTGCACGAGTAGCGTGCCCGTGACCGCGCGGCCCAGCGGCGTCGTGTTGAAGTAGGTCTTGCCGCCGGTGGAGATGTGGAAGGCGCCGCACTGCAGGGCGACGAGGCCCTCGTGGGCGAGCAGCTCACGGCAGTCGACGATTCGCGCGATCTCCGCGCCGTACTCCTTCGCCCGGTCGGGGACGCTCTCGAGGTTCGGCTCGTCGTACTGGCCCAGATCAGCGGTGTAACAGCACGGAATCCCGCCCTTCTCGCGGATCCACGCGACCGCGACCGAAGTGTCCAGGCCTCCGGAGAACGCAAGACCGATGCGCTCGCCCGTCGGCAGGCTGTGCAGGATGTGAGTCACGTCGACACTCCCCGAGAGTTGGAACCCGGCGCGCACTGTAGCTTCGACCGCGCATCGGGTTAGATGAGCGTTAGATGGGATTCGAGCTCGGGCCGAAGCTGTTCCGCAATGCACCACGCGGCTGGCTATCGGCGCGCGCCTACGCTGAGGGCCATCGCGTCTCCTCGCACCACTACGGGTCCGAAGGGGCTCCGGAGGTCGAGACCAGCATGCATCTGGCCGTCACGTGGCGCGTCGAGGTTCCCGGCCGCGAGCCGTACTCGCTGCGCGAGGAGCGCTCGGTGCCGAACTGGCTGGACCCCGGCGGGATCGTGGGCAACGGCAACCGCTGGTACAAGGTGCGCGTGCGGCCGCAGTTCGGGCTGATGAAGGAGCTCGGCGTACCGTGCGTCGTCAATCCGGTCGACCCGACGGACATCTGGATCGACTGGGACCAGGCGTACAAGGAGCACGAGCCGGTCTGGGAGCGCGAGGCGCGCGTGCGCCGCGAGGCGACGCGGCGCGAGGGCGGGATCGACGCCGTCCTGAGCCGGTTCAGCCACCCGCTGATCGGGAAGCTGCGTCCCGATGACGAGCCGTACGTCGAGGCCGAGCTCGAGCGGCGCAAGGCGTTCCAGCGCGACGTGACGGCCAACTTCAGCCATTCCAACCCCGTCCTTGACGCGTCGCACAACGAGATCAAGCGGCGCATAGACGATCTCGAACGCATCCAGAACGAGGGCCGGAAGTTCTCCGCGGTCGTCGTCTCGCGCGTCGAGTCCGGCCGCAAGCTCGGCCTGATGCCGGTCGTCGACCTGGTCTTCGAGGTCGAGGGCCGCCGTGTCGCGTTCGAGCACGTGTTCGGCCCGCGCCACGCCAAGCGCTACACGGTGGGCGCGCGGGTCGACGTGTGGGTCGACCCGCTCGACCCCGACAACCTCTGCCCGGGCAAGTGACGCTTCACCGGGCGAGCGTGGCCGGTGCTTGGATTCGCGTGAGCTTCAGCGGATTCCGGATCGCGTAGATCCGGGTCACGCGCCCGTTCTCCACGACCAGACTCACCACGGTCGGGTCGCCGTCCATGTCGATCCGCGCGGCGGGCGCGCCGTTGAGCCACATCGTCGTGGTCTCCAACGCTCCCACCACCTGGTTCACCCGCGCCATCAGCTTGGCCACGACCTCGGCCCCGCGGATCGGGACCCGGGCCGCGGTCACGAGCCCGCCACCGTCGGCGATCAGGACGACGTCCGGCGCCAGGAGGTCCATCAGCTCCTGGATCTGTCCCGTCTGCAGCGCGAGCAGGAAGCGCTCGGTGACGGCCTCCTGCTCGGACTGACTCACCCGCACGAGCGGGCGCCGCGCCGCCACGTGCTCGCGCGCCCGCCGGGCGGTCTGGCGCACCGTGGCGGCGGACTTCCCGATCGCCTCGGCGATCTCGCCGTAGGGCACGTCGAAGACCTCGCGAAGCACGAACACCGCCCGCTCCGTCGGCCCGAGCGTCTCCAGCACGGTCAACATCGCGATCGAGACGCTCTCCGCGAGTTCGACGTCCTCGGCGACGTCCGGGCTGGTCAGCAGCGGTTCCGGCAGCCACTCGCCGACATATTCCTCGCGCCGGCGGGACACCGTTCGGAGGCGGTTGAGCGCCTGCCGCGTGACGATCCGGATCAGGTACGCACGCGGCTCCTGCACCTGTGCCTGATCGACGCCGGCCCACCGCAGCCAGGATTCCTGCAGCACGTCCTCCGCGTCGGCGGCCGAGCCGAGCATCTCGTACGCGACCGTGAACAGCAGGCTGCGATGCGCGACGAACGGGTCCTCGGTCATCACGTCTCAGGCTACGCCGGGCGCGCGGCCAGCGGGACCTCGCACGCGGCCGAGAAGCCCTGCGACTCGATCCCCAGCGTCGTGTTGGTCCGGGTCGCGAAGTTCGAGAATGCGATGTGCGCGGTGAGCTCCACCATCGCCGCGGGGCCGAGCTGGTCGAGCAGGCTCTTGGACAGCTCGTCGGTGACCGTCGGCGGCGTGTTGGTCATCGCCTCGGCGTACTCGAGCACGTCGCGCTCCAGTGGCGTGAACGCGTCCGATTCCCGCCAGCGCGGCACCTGACTCGCCTTGGCGACGTCGAGGTTCTGGTTGAGCGCCTGGAAGTACCCGATGTCAAGGCACCAGGAGCAGCCGACCTGCGCCGCGACGGCCATGTGCGCGAACGACTTCAGGCCCTCGTCGGCCGCATCCCACTCGCCGGTCTTGGCCCCGATCTCCAGCGCGACCTGGGCGACCTTGGGGTTGTTCCACATCACCTCGAGCGGTTCGGGCACGGCACCGAACTGCTCGATCATCTTGTCGGTGAGCCCGTTGAGCTGTGCCTTGGGAACGCGTAGTGCCATGGTGTTCTCCTGTTGCGTCTGGCGTGTTCGGCATCAAGACACCGCCGCGTTCGCGAATGTGACATCGAAGCGATCTGCGGCGGTTTAGAGCGCCACCTCCCGGAGTTCGCCGTGGCGCGCGAGGCCGAAGTTCCCGCCGAACGAGGTCCGTACGTCGAGCGTGTGGGCGTTCCGCCGCCGCAGCCGGCGGCCGGTGCCGGTCAGGGCGAAGGTGAGCGTTCTGGCGTGCGCGGTCGCGGTCGAGGGGAGGTTCAGGCGCGCTCGCGCGACCGTCCGGCACGGGTGCGTGCCCGTGTCGTCGAGCGCGTCGCAGGGACGCTGCTCCGTCGACTGCTCGACCAGCGAGACCTGCGCCCGGCAGCCGTTGGCGCAGAGCACCCGCGTATGGGCTCGCCCGCTGCGATCGAACCGGAGGCTGGTCTGATCGAAGCGCACCGGGCATCCGGGTGCGGCGCCTGGGGCGGTGGGCTCGTCGAGATCGAGGACGGTGACCTGGCGAGCGCCCGAGCAGGAGAACCCGCGGAGCGCCACGTGCCTTCCGTCGAAGCCGAGCAGGCTTGGGAGGCCGAGCCCGGGTGCGCCGAGGGCGCGCGATGTGGCGGCGTCGAGGTCGATCAGGCGGGGCGGGTCGGCCTCGAAGACGATCCGGCGCCCGACCGCCCGGACCGTGGCGCCGCTGCCGCGGGCGGACACGAAGGTCGGCGTGGGCGCGCTCGCCGGCCAGGTGTACAGCCCGGGGCGCGGGAGGCCGTCGAGCGTCGAGGTGTCCATGACGAGCGTCCCGTCCGCGAGCACGGCGACCGCGGTGTCTCCGCGCACGTACCCCGGCGGGAGGCGGCGCTGGGCGCCGGTGGTGACGTCGATCACCCGGACCGAGTCCTGCAACGGGATCGCGAGGTAGGGCTCGGCGTACGCGAGTTCCTCGTTGCGCGGGGCGGGGCCGTCGCCGGCGATGGGGGTGAGGGTCCCGTCGGCGCCGATCGTCGCGACGGCTGCGGGGCCACATCTCGCGCCCGCGAAAGCGAAGCCACGCGTGCCGGCCGTGACGGTGATCGACGGTGCGTCATCGGCTGGCGGTGGCGCGGCGCAGTCCACGACCGCGTGCTGCCTCCCGTCATAGTCGCCGAGGATCACGCGGTCTCCGGCGTCGTCGCGGAGCGCGACCAGGAACCCGGTGGCGTTGGCGGCGAGCGAGACGTCCGGCACGCCCTTCGAGTACGGGATCTCGAGCAGGACGCGGTCGCCGGCGTCGGCCAGCTGCTTTTCCCGCACGACGATCGCGGGTGCGCCGAACGGGTCGGGCTCGGCCACGAGCACGCGCCCGGACGTGTACGCGATGGCGTTGAAGCTCTCGTCGTACGCGACCGACACGGGCTTCGCGGCCGCCGTTGCGGCAGGGGTCAGCGCGACCGCCAGCGCGGCCAGGACGGCTGTGAGCGGTCTCATCGGTAGCCGTAGTCGCGCAGCAGCCTGAGCAGCTTGCTCCGGTAGGTCTTCGCGGACGCCTTGCTGCCAAGGACGCCGCGCTTGATCTGGCGGTCGAGTTCCTTCAGGCCTGTGGAGCCGTGGCCCAGCAGGTACTGGTCGGCGACATAGGCCGCGATCACGCCGCGGCTGCTGCGGTCGTTCCTGCCGGCCTTGGCGAACGAGCGCTTGGCCTCGGCCGCATTGCTGCGGATCAACGTCGTGTACTTGGTCGTCACGTCGGCCAGGAACGGCACATCGTCCTGGCGGACGAAGTCGAACACCTGGGGCGGCGGGAACGAGGACACGTGGCTCGTGAACAGGTCCTCGAAGCGCACGTCCTGGGTGACGAACTCCGGTCGCCCGTCGTGGTCGAGATCGTCGAGGTTGTAGCCCGCCGACGCGAAGCCCTCGACGATCTGGTCGTACGTGCCCTTCGCGGCATTGAAGTCATAGATCCCGGAAAGCGTGCAGCAGTGCTGGCCGCCGGTGTAGGACGTGACCAGCACCTCCAGGTCGTCGAGCCCGTCGAGGTTGACGACCTTGACATCGTCGGCCCCGTTGCCCGGCAGCGAGCACTCGTCGCATACGACGTCGGGGATCGACTGATTGAACGCCGTGACGCCGTCGCGCGTGATCGTCAGCGCGGCACCGGTCACCCCGAACTGCCCCGGCGTCCACGTGAGCGTCGCCGTGGTGTTCCCGGACGTCACCGTCTCAGTCTCCGCGCGCGCCGCGGCGGGCAGGACCAGCAGGAGCGCCAGCACGGCGACGAGCAGGCTCTTGGTCATGCGCCCGATTCTCCCCCAGCGCGGCACGCTCGGACAATCGGGGTCTCACCCTGGACTTTGCCTGTGCCCCTCAGCTCACCGGCGAGTCGCTCAGACGCCAGCCGTCGTCGGAACGCTCGAGCTCGACCGTCTCGCCGCCGTAGGAGATCGTCGCGCTCGCGCTGTTCGTCGAACCCTGCTCCCCACCTATCGTGACGCGGGTGCTCCCGGCGCTCCCCGAACGGCTTCGGCTCCAGTTCCTCGGTCTGATCGGCGAGCAGGTAAAACCATGGCTCGACGACTTGCCGGGTCTCGTCGGGCGTCTGTGCCGGGAGTGGGACGTCCAGCTCGAGGGCACGTTCGCGGGCGGGTGGAGTGCCTACGTGGCCTTCGGGACGCGACGCGGCGAGCCGGTCGTGCTGAAGGTCGCCCCTCGGCCTGCTGACGGACGTGCGGAGATCGGCGGGCTCGTGGCCCGCGACGGGGTCGGCGTGCCGCGACTGCTCTGCCACGACCTTGCGGCCGCGGCGTTGCTGCTGCCACGCGTCCAGCCGGGCGTCTCGGTGAACGCGCGGGAACTTCGTGCTGATGAGGCCGCCGGGCTGCTGCGCCGCCTGCACGTTCCCGTCGACGTGCCGCCTGAGCACGTGCCGTTGCTTCGCGAGCGGCTCGCGGCGCAGTGGGCGGCGCACGCAACCCGCAACCGCAGGCTCTCGCGGTCGCTGCCGGACGAGCTCGTCGCCGACGCCGCGTCCGCGGCAGAGCAGCTCAGCGACTCGTGGTCGCGATCCGTGCTCTTGCACGGTGACTTCGAGGCGCGCAACCTCCTGCACGCCGCGGGTGGCCTCGTCGCGATCGACAGCCCGGCGGCGGTGGGCGACCCGGGCTATGACGCCGCCTCGTGGGTGATGTCCGAACACGATGGTGACGCCCAGGCCTTCCGCGCCAGTGTCGCCCAGTTCGTCCACGCGCTCGCCTACCCGGAGCAGCGCCTTTGGCGCTGGGCATGGCCGCTCGCGGTCGACAGCCTCCTGGCCAAGCTGTCGGAGCCGGGCTGGTCGTCGGAGGCCGTAGGCGAGGCGTTCGCCGTCGCGGGTCTCGTCGCCGGCGTCGCCGCCCCGGACTGGCGCGGTGCGCTGGCCGAACGGCACGCGGCGACGCCCTGAAGTCCCGTACTCGGACATCGGGGCGGCCACCCATATGCGGGCGGAGGGACTCGAACCCCCACGCCTTGCGGCACCGGCACCTAAAGCCGGCGTGTCTGCCAATTCCACCACGCCCGCGCGGGCACCATCGTACGTCACGTCTTCCGCCCGACGTGCTCGTCCAGCAACGCGACGCTGTCGCGGTGCGAGATCGAGATGTTGCGGCGGTTGGATTGCGTCCAGCGCAGGCCGAGTTGCTCGCACGTCGAGCAGAACAGCGCGCGGATGTCGGCCGACATGTTCGAGAAGAACCAGCGCGGATACTCGTACTCGGCGACCCGCCCGAGTGGCAGCTTGGTCTTGAAGCGGTTGACGGTCCGGCAGCCGTCCGAATGCAGCAGTCCGGCCAGGAACCGCCAGGGAAATGCCTCAACGATCAGCTCTTGCCAGGGCTCCAGGACGATCGGCCGCTCGTGCTTGCGACCGGGACCGTGCTGGGGGAACACCTCGGGCCAACGAGTCCAGCCGTTCTCGATCCGGACGCAGTTGTGGACGGGGTGCGGCCGCACGTGCGGAATTCGCCCTGGGAACGCGGCGCGGATCGCGAGGCAGCAATCCACGATGATCCAGAAGTACGCGAGATCGGCGACGATCACGAGTTGGTACGAGCGGGCCGTCCGGGACACACAGCCGTCGCCTAGATACCAGCCCAAGAGGTACGCGTAGGCGGCGTCGTCGGCGGGTTCGAACATCACGAACATATGTTCGCATGAATCTCGGACGGAATCGCCTACAATGGCCGCCTCCCGGGCGACTGGTGTAACGGGAACATCGGGGTCTCCAAAACCCTGGCTCGAGGTTCGATTCCTCGGTCGCCCGCTGATTCGGCCCCTGACGGGGCTTCTCGAAGGACCTCCGTCACATCCGGCGACTTCGCCCGTTGTGAACGGGTGGATGCTGCTTCAGACCGGTCGGCCGATATACCTCACCACTGTGGGTGAGCTCGAACCAGGCTCCGTTTTCGCCGGACATCGCATCGAAGCGGTCGCAGGACGCGGCGGGATGGGGGTCGTGTACCGGGCGACCCAGCTCGCGCTCGACCGCACCGTCGCGCTGAAGGTCATCGCGCCCGGGCTGCTCGAAGACCAGACGGTGCGTAGCCGTTTCGTGCGCGAGTCGAAGGTCGCGGCGTCGATCGACCACCCCAACGTGATCCCGATCTACTACGCGGGCGACGAGCACGGCATCGCCTACATCGCGATGCGCTACGTGGCCGGCGACGACATCCGCAGCCTCGTCCGGCGCGAGGGGCACCTCACGCCGGAGCGGGCCGCGAGGATCGTCGCCCAGCTCGGCAGCGCGCTCGACGAGGCCCACGCCGCCGGCCTGGTGCACCGCGACATCAAGCCCGCCAACGTGCTGCTGACCGCCGAGGATCACGTCTACCTCACCGACTTCGGGTTGACCAAGCACGCGCTCAGCGTCGCCGGCACGACCAAGCCGGGGCACTGGGTCGGCACGCTCGATTACGTCGCGCCCGAGCAGATCCGCGGCGAGCGGATCGACGCCCGCGCGGACGTCTACGCCCTCGGCTGCCTGTTGTTCTTCACCCTCACGGGCATCGTGCCGTTCCGGCGCGACTCCGACGAGGCGCGCCTCTGGGCGCACCTGTCCGAGCCCCCGCCGAAGCCGACGGACCTCGTGCCCGAGATCCCCAGTGCATTCGACTACGTGATCGAGCGGGCGCTCGCCAAGGACCCGGAGGAGCGCTACCAGTCCGCGGGCGATCTCGGCCGCGCCGCGCTCGCCGCCGCGGCCAACCAGCGTCCCGCCGAGCGCGAGCGGCTGGTGGCCAAGGGCGCCGCCGCGCCCGTCGAGTCCCCGACCGTCACGGCCGCCCCGCGCCCGCCGGCGGCGACGGCTCCCAGGGAAGCTGAGACTCAGCTTCAACCTGAGGCTGAGACTGCGCATCTCAACACTCAGAAGACCCGGAGACCGGTCGCACTGATCGTCGCGGGCATCCTGGTCGTCGGCGCGATCGGTGTCTTCGCCGCGTTCTCACAAGGCGGCGGCAACGACGGCACGGCGGCCAAGGCCACCGCCACGCCGACCCGAACCGCCACCGCCACGGCCGCCGCTGCGGGGCCCAAGATCGTCAACGAGCTCACGGTCGGCCACCGACCGAACATCGTGCTCACGGCCGGCGGCAACGTGTTCGTCGGCTCCTTCTCCAAGGACCGGATGAGCATCGTCAGCGCGGCGACCGCAAAGCTCCGCTCCTACGCACCCCGGATCGGCATCGGCGCGTCCGATGCCGTCGCCAGCGACGGCTCGGTCTGGGTGGCGTCGTCGCGTACCAACCAGATCGTGCGCCTGGACGCTCGCACCGGCCGACCGATCGGGCACCCGATCCGATTGCCGTTCGGCGTGACCACCGTCGCGGTGACGGCGGATGCGATCTGGGCCGGGCTCCAGCCCGGCAACCTCCAGCCCGACCAGCTGGTCAGGATCGACCGCAAGACGGGCGACATTGGGGCGCCCGTCTCATATCCGTATGGCATCCGCTCGATGACGGCGAGCCCGACCGCGCTCTGGATCTCGGCCCGCCGGCGGGCGCTGATCCAACGCGTCGATATCAAGACCGGCACCGTCGTCAAGCCCTTGCGCATCGCCTCCGGCCGCAGCGACGACCTCGTCTACAGCCGCGGCTCGCTCTGGGCGGCGGTCGGCTCAGAGAACACGGTCTACAAGGTCAGCACGTCAACCTTCGATGCGATCCCGATCGACGTCGGCGGCAGACCCCTCCGGCTCGCGGTGACCGACGACACCGTGTACGTGACCAACTACAGCTCGAGCGACCTCACGATGATCGACAGCAGGTCGTCCCGGGTGATCGGAGATCCGTTCCAGCTCAGCGTCACGCCGTTTCCGCTCTCGGCCGACGAGGCGGGCAAGACCCTCTGGGTCGGCAGCGTGGACGACAGCCGCCTGACCGAGATCGCTACAGGTCGCGGCGGGTGATCACGCCGGTGCGCAGCGCCTGAAGCGCCAGCGACGCGCGCTTCTGGTTCTGCGGCAGCGCGTCGACTCCGAAGACCTCGAAGAGCGCCCGCAGGGTGCTCTTGACGGCGTCGACGGAGACCACGAGCTCGTCCGCGATCTGCTGGTTGGTCGCCGGCGTGGCGTACGTCGACTCCTTGAACGGCCGGCACAGCGCGATCAGCACCCGCCGCTGGGCAGGCGTGAGCAGCTCGCCCACGTGCGGGCCCATCGCGGTCACGGTCGGGCGCGAGACGGACTCGCCGCCGGGCGCACGGTAGGCGATCGCGACGCCGCCGACGTTGAGCACGTCGCCGTCGTGCAGCCGCTCCCGTGAGGTCACCCGCTTGCCGTTGAGGTAGGTCCCGTTGTGCGAGAGGCCGTCGTCGACGACGGTCCAGTCGTCGCCGATGCGCTCCAGCGCGGCGTGGACGCGTGAGATCTCGGAGTCCCAGTCGAGCACGACGTCGTTGGACGGCCGGCGCCCGACCGTCACCCGCTCTCCCGTCGGGATGAGGTCGACGATCCGCTGCTGATTGTCCCCGTCGCGATAGACGAGAAACGGCGTGCCCCGGCGCTCGGCCGCGATGCGGTCCTTGAGGTCCTGCGGGGTTGCGACGTGCGCGTCGAGCGGTGAATCGGCCACGGACACAAGCGTACGGCCCGAACGCGCTCAAGTGGCGCTCACCAAGGGTGGGACCTCGCTCCACCTTCGGGTGTGAAGCGTGTACCCCGATGGATCTAGCGCGGCCGTGGTTGCTCCGGGAACGTCTTGGTCACTCCCCAGGACCTCACCACACAAGGACGACCCAATGCTTCGCCCCCTCCTCGCCGCGGCTGCCGCGGCGCTGGTTTTGGCCGCCCCAGCCAAGGCCGCCCCCTACGACGACAACGCCTACTGGGCGTTCGCCGACAAGCTCCAGCAGCGCATCGACGACCACTGGAGCGAGCAGGACGGCTACTTCCACCTCGGTGGCGGCGGCTCGGAGCCGATGTCGAACTCGATGCTCCTGCTGACCTACAGCGTCGCCGCCATGGAAGGCCACGAAGGCCCCGCCCGTAACGACCATCGCGCCCGTGTCCTCGCGGATCGGCTCGTGAGCGCGCCGCCGTTCGTGACGAAGAAGACCGGCAGCGGCCAGGTCCACGCGCCCGGCTGGGTGAACTCGATGACCAACGCCCACAGCGGCCAGCACCTCGTCTTCGACGCCGAGGTCGTCGATGGTCTGACCTACGCCTATCGGGCCCGCGAGGCCTTGCAACTGCCCGACAGCACGGTCAAGAAGATCCGCAACGCGATCCACAGCACCGCCCACGGCAGCTTCTGGCGCTACCCGACGATCCGCCTGAACCAGATCAACTGGTACGCGCTGATCTACGCCGCCGACGCCACCGTGACCGGCGACAACACGCTGCTCAAGCGCGACTTCTCGCAGCAGCTCACCCGCTTCTTCAACGGCGTGCGCGGGACCGCGGCGCGGGCCGGGAACTTCGGCCCCGGCATGCGCTTCCACTACCTCCCGGGCCAGTCGATCAACGGCCGCATGAACCTGGATTCGGCCGAGTACGCGAACATCGTGCTGACCTTCACCCGCTTCTACGACCAGGCGCGCCGCGCCGGCATGGCGCCGATGTCGGCCTCCGCGCAGAATCTGATGCACCAGTGGGTGACCCGCGCGGTCTCCGGCTACTGGACCCACGCCGGCTACATGAACTGGGACTCCGGCCTCGGCTTCCAGCGCTGGCACCAGAGCAAGAAGCTCGGGCTCACCCAGGAGGCGCTCGTCGGCCTCGCGTCCTCCGACTCGCTGCTCCCCGGCAAGCAGTGGGGCGAGTGGTCGAAGTCGATGCTCGACAACGGCTTCGACTTCTACGAGCGACTCGCCGAGCGCGCCCCGAACGGCCTGGTGCCCGGCGTCCTCTTCGACGTCAACGTCGTCCCGCAGGCCTCGAGCAGCGCCTACCTGGCCGCCGCGCGGATCGAGGCGAACGCCGCCCGCGCCGTCGACGCCGGCCTGGGGAAGAAGACCTCCGCCACGCCCCCGCCGCTCTACAGCTACGACCCCGACATCGGCCGCCTCGCCGTGACCACGCCCACCTACAACACCGCCGTCGTCCCGGTCAATCAGCAGGCCTTCCCGTACGGCGGCCTCGACCTCGCGCGCCTGTTCGACGGCCAGCAGGAGGTCGCAGCGAACATCGGCGGCCGTCCGCCCGCCTCCTTCGGCCTGCTCGTCCGCGACGTCAACGGGCGCCAGGTGACCGCCTCGCAGCTCGGACGGCCGCGGATCGTGCCGGGTTCCAGTCCGCTGCGCCTCACCAAGGCGCCGAGCGGGGCGGGCGCGATCTCTTCAGCCGCCGTCGGCCGCGCCTACGCGGGCCCCTTCAGCGACCTGCGGGCCACCGGGACCTCTTCCACCCGGGACTTGTCCTTGCGCGTCACCCATCGGTTCACCCGGGATTGGATCCAGACGAACTGGACCGTCACCCGGCGGACCGGAACCGCGCGCTACACCGCCGACGTCCTGTTCCCGAGCTGGAAGGGCGAGGGAACCTCGCCCGCGAGCATCGTGGCGGTGATGAAGGACGGCACGAGCGTCACCGTGGGCTCGCGCCTGGTGCCCCTGACGGGCGTGGCGTACCTGTGGGTCCGCAGCGAGCGGTCCGGCTACGTCGTCGTGCCGCAGTCACGCCCCGCGGGCGCCGGCGTCCACGTCATCCGCCCGTCCGCCCAGAGCTCGGATCCCAAGCCCGGCCCGACCGCCGCGATCCAGATCGCCCGCGCGAAGACGTTCAACCGCGCCGCGCTGGCCGTCCGCCTCACGCCCGTGCACAACGCGCAAGAAGCAGCTGCCGCGGCGGCGCGGCTGAAGTGACCCGACCAACTGTCTGGGAAGACGCCTCCCGCTGACCTCGGATTCCTGGCCCTCCCGTCCCCTCCTCCCAAGGGGGGCGGGAGCCCACGATTCCGCTCTAGCGCTGAGGCGGCTCGACGAGAACCAGCTTCCCCCGGTTGAGCATCTGCGCGATCGCGCAGGCCTTCTCGATCTGCGAGTAGGTGTACCGAACGGGGTTATGCAGGGTCTCGATATGGACGCCAGGAATCTGCATGAAACACTGATTCCCCGATCTCGGGATCGTATTCACGTCCGGCGCCGATATCATGCTGACGGAGTCCGCCCGCGGGCGAAGTGTTGTGGTTGCACAGGAGCCTTCCAAGCTCTTAGGGCGGGTTCGATTCCCGTCGCCCGCTTTTGGACGACGAACCACGGGGAGTGGCGCAGTCTGGTAGCGCACCCGGCTGGGGGCCGGGCGGCCGCAGGTTCAAATCCTGTCTCCCCGACTAAAACATCCTGCAAATCTCGTAGTTCTTGGAAGTGGTGCAAAGGCCTCACGGGGTGCAATTGGGCCCTCGGGGTCCAATTGGAGCCGATCGGTCGCGAATTGGTGCGTGGCGCGAGGGCGTCGATTTCGGTCCTTTCTTCGCACCCGGTCGATGCGAGCGCGATAGATCGCATCTGTGCGGTCGTTCGACCGGGCACGGTTCGCCCTTTCGCCCACGGTGAACGGGGGTGCCGCGAGCCAAGGGGCCGGCCAGCGCGCGACGGCGTCGGAGGACGCGAGGTGGGCCGGGGTGCGCGCAGCGTCCGCGCGGCGACGGTCGACCCGAAGCGCTGCTCGCGGTCGAGGCGCGGTCGAGATATCCGCGGCGAGGGATCGGCTTGTGGTTCCCTTCCCGCCAACGGAAATGAGGAGCCGCGTCGGCGTTCGTCGACGCGATGGACATGTCGACGTACGTTGACACCCACGGCGACACGAATGAGCTCGCCGCACGATCTCGCCGCCGCGGTCCGCGGGCGCCGTCAGGAGCTCGGGGTGGACGGGCGTCCCCGCGTCGGATGACGTCGCGACAATCCCGAGCGCCGTCGCGGCCTTGACAGGCGCCGTCCTCGACCGCCGGGCAGTGTCAGGCGTAGGTTGGCCTTCTCAGGAGAGGTGGCAATCCGCCAGCGGGTGCCCGCTCTCGCAGGGGGCAGAGCGCATCGCCGTCGGCACCTCGTTGGCGATCATCACCATGCTTGGCGTCCCATTCCCTCGGCGCACCCTGCTCGGTCCAGCCGCCGGCGCACTGCTCGCCCGACGGGCGGAAGCGGCGCGGATCGACGGTCGGACCTGACTCGTCCTCGGCGCCCGTCCACGCACGACGCGGCCATCGCGCTCGGCGCGGCGACGCGCGATGTTGACGACAATCCCGACCACCCATGTGCGCAACCGCGACCGGCCCTCGAAGCCATCGAGCCCGCGAATGACCGCGAGCCACGCCTCCTGGACGCATTCCTCGGCGGACGCATAGGTGGTGACGAACGTGTCGGCGACGCGCAACATCAGAGGCGACCACTCACGGACGATCTCGCCGAACGCGCGCTCGTCGCCCGCCCGCAGCCGCCGCAGCAACTCTGCGTCGTCGTCGGCCATCCGCGCAGCCTACGAGCCCGCGGTCTGCACGAGATGAGGACGAAGTGCGTAACGGCGGCACACCCTGACGAACGGCCGGTCGTCGGCCGGCGGGTGAGTCTGCGAGCACCACAACGCGCACCACCCCGACTGGTAGGCCGGGGCGGCGGGTGCTGCAGGGAGGTGGTGTTGGCGCTCAGGCGGTCGGCACCGCAGCCATGGCCGGGGCGCGCTCCTCCTTGCGGTCGGAGGCCGGGAGGGCCTTGAAGGTGAGGACACCGAAGCCGAGGCCGGCGAGCAGCAGCGCGATGCCCATGACGACGGCGAAGTTGGCGACCTGTTCGGCGAAGTAGGAAGTGTTCAGGGCGGTGGTCAGTGCGGTCTCGGTGACCCAGATGTTGCGCTGGGCGTTCGCGACG
>NZ_JAPDOD010000140.1 GCF_027587205.1 Solirubrobacter ginsenosidimutans | reverse complement strand
CGCCGTGCGACGCGCCGCCGCCACCGCGGTCGCCGCGCCCGCCGCCTCCGTGGGAGGCGCCGCCACGCGGACCGCCGCCGTAGGAAGCGCCGCGGCCCTCGCCGCCCTGCGGGCCGCCGCCGTCGCCTAGATCGCCATTGCCGCCGGCCCAATTCTCGCCGCCGCTCCGGCGGCCGAGGTCGCGATCGTCGGCGCCGGTCGAGCCGTCGACCCACGAGCCGCTGGACCACGAGCCCTCGCCGGACTCGCTGCCCGGCGCGGGGCGAGTGCCACCGAAACCGGAACTGCCGCGAGGAGCGCCGCTACCGCGCGAGCCGCCGTAGCCGCCGCGACCCTCGCCGCCACCACCGCGGCCGCCGCTGCCACCACGCGAGCCCCCGCTCCGGGAGCCGCCGCTGTGACCCTCGCCGCCGGCCCGCGAGCTGCCGCCGCCGCTGCGCGAGGCGCCGCCATGGCCGCCGCCACCGCCACGACTGTCACCGCCGCTGCGCGACGCACCGCCGTACCCGCCGCCACCGCCACGACTGTCACCGCCGCTCCGCGAGGCGCCGCCGTAGCCGCCACCGCTGCTGCGACCGTCGCCGCCGCCCCGCGACGTGCCGCCGTACCCGCCACCGCCACGACTGTCACCGCCGCCGCGCGAGGCGCCGCCGTAGCCGCCACCGCTGCCACGACCGTCACCGCCGCTGCGCGAGCCGCCGCCGGAGCCGCCACCGCCGCTCCGCGACGCGCCGCCGTACCCGCCGCCCCCGCCA
>NZ_JAPDOD010000139.1 GCF_027587205.1 Solirubrobacter ginsenosidimutans | reverse complement strand
CAAGCAGCAAGCCGGCAGCGACGACGAGGCCCATGGCCGCGGCCTGGGCATCGTCGATGCGTTCGACACCGCCGGCCGACTCCGCGCCCGCGTCGCCCAGTTCGGTCACCTGAACGCCCCATGGGGCCTCGCCCAGGCACCGGCGAGCTTCGGGCGCTTCGCCGGCGATCTGCTCGTCGGCAACTTCGGAGACGGCCACGTCTCCGCGTATCACAACCGCTTCCACGGGCACTTCACCCCGGCCGGGCAACTACGTTCCAGCACGGGCGGCGCACTGGCCATCGACGGCCTCTGGGCACTCGAGTTCGGCCAAGGAGCGGCCAACAACGGCCCCACCGACACGCTGTTCTTCACCGCCGGACCCAACGACGAGGCAAACGGCCTGTTCGGCTCCATCCGCGCGGCGACACCCTAGACACACTCGCAATTGCGGAGCGCCGGCCGTGCGCCGGCGCTCCCCGGCCGACGGGCACCATTCAACGTCTGCGCAGCCCAAGCCCAGCTCACCTCGCGCGCTGCTTGACGCTGTCGAGTCGGCCCGCCGGCCGCCCGCCTGAGTCCACGCGCTTGTTGCTTCGTCGCTCAGCCGCGCTTGAAGTGCAGCATGCCGAGTTCGGTCGGGAAGACCTCCTCGGCCTGGCGGGCGGCGCTCTCGGCGGCGATCGCCAGAGTTTGCTCGTGGGTCTTGGCGAGCAGCTTGTTGAGCTTCTTGAACCCGCGCTCGTCGAGCTCCAGCGGCGTGCGGGTCAGCACGACGTCCGGATCCTCGAGCGTGCCG
>NZ_JAPDOD010000138.1 GCF_027587205.1 Solirubrobacter ginsenosidimutans | reverse complement strand
CCGAAACAGTCGCGGAGGAAGTGGACCGTGCAGCGTTGCCAGGCGCAGCCGAGGACCTTGGCGATCGCCGCTTTCAGGCCGGCGTGCGCGTCGCTGATAGCGAGCTGGACGCCGATCAGGCCGCGCTTGACCAGGCCGCGCAGGAAGCTCGTCCAGAACGCTTCGGTCTCGGCCTCGCCGACGTCGATGGAGAGGATCTCGCGCCGGCCGGTCTCGTGCACGCCGTGCGCGATCACCAGGGCCTTGTTGACCACGCGGCCGCCGTCTCTGACCTTCTCCATCTTGGCGTCCAGGAACAGGTACGGGTAGCGGCCCTCCAACGGCCGCGTTCTGAACGCGTCGACGTGTTCGTCCAACGCGCCGCAGATGCGGCTGACCTCGCTCTTTGAGATCCGTAGCCCGAGGCTCTCCACGAGCTGATCAACCCGCCGCGTCGAGACACCGCAGACATAGGCCTGTTGCACGACCGCCAACAGCGCCTGCTCGGAGCGCTTTCGCGGCTCCAAGAAGCTCGGGAAGTAGCTGCCCTGGCGGATCTTGGGGATCTGCAGCTCCATCTCGCCCGCCCTGGTGTCCCAGCGCCGCGGCCGATAGCCGTTGCGATGCGTCGCGCGATCATCGGGCCGGCACTCACCGAGCTCCGCGCCGATCAACGCCGAGACCTCGATTTCCATCATCTCCGCAGCGACCGCCTTGACGGCCTCGCGGATCACGTCAGCATGCTCATCGAGCAACACCTGCTTGACGACCTCCTCGATCGTCATCCTGTCGGCACCGGCCACGCGGCACCTCCTTTGAAAGTCGAACCGTGAGAAGTCCGACGATCATC
>NZ_JAPDOD010000137.1 GCF_027587205.1 Solirubrobacter ginsenosidimutans | reverse complement strand
GGAGGCACCGCTCGCGATGCTCTTCCCGCGTCAGGCGGTGGCCGCGGCGTGAGCAGGCTGATGCCGTCGTCGCGCACCGTCACGTTGACGGTGCCGTCGCCGTCGCCGACGCGTACGTGCACGCGGGTCGCCTCCCCGACCGTGAGAGTCATCCCAGCAGTCGCTTCCCGTGATGAGCCGGTCGCGGCATGACCACCACCATCGTCGTCGCCGATGACCACGCCGTCGTCCGCCACGGCTTGCGGTTGCTGATCGACGGCGAGGAAGGCCTGCAGATCGTCGGCGAGGCCGAGACCGTTCCAGACGCTGAGCGCCTTACGTACGCACAGCGGCCGACCGTGCTCGTCCTCGACCTCAACATGCCCGGCGGCTCCAGCCTTGAGGCGATCCCGCGCCTGCTCACCCGGGCGCCGGAGACCGCGATCGTGGTCCTGACCATGCAGGACGACCCTGCCTTCGCCCGCCAAGCCCTACGCGCCGGCGCGTTGGGCTACGTGCTCAAAGAAGCCGCCGACGATGAGTTGCTCGAAGCGGTCCGCGTCGTCACCACCGGCGGCACCTACCTCAATCCGGTCCTGGCGGCCCGTCTCGGCGCCGGGCCCTATCCCGTCATCCGCTGATTCAAGGAGTCCCATGCCCGCCCCGATCATCGCCGCTTATGACCCACTTCTCGAGGACCACGCTCCGATCGAGCTCGCGCTCGCTGCCGCAGAGCTGACCGGCGCGGACGTCATCATCGCCGCGGTCGCCACAAAGCCGTACGTCGGCGGGTGGGCCGACCTCTACGCGGTCGACGCCGCGGCCGAGCAAGCGATCGAGCCGGCGCTGAGCCAGATGCGCGACGCGCTCGCAGTCACGACGCGAATCATCAGCGACGCCTCGGTACCACGCGCGCTGCACGCGTTCGCCCGCGACGAGGCGGCAAGCATGATCGT
>NZ_JAPDOD010000136.1 GCF_027587205.1 Solirubrobacter ginsenosidimutans | reverse complement strand
CATCAGCCTGCTCACGCCGCGGCCACCGCCTGACGCGGGAAGAGCATCGCGAGCGGTGCCTCCACGCCCCGCGGGACGATGATCACGGGGCATTGGACCGTGTGCATCAGGCGGCCGCTGACGCCGCCGACGAGGACGGACCGCAGCGGACCGTAGCCGCGCGAGCCGGCGAGCATCAGGTCGAGGCTTTCGCTGCGTTCGCCGAGTTGGTCGGCCGGGTCGCCCGCGAGCCGGACGCTCTCGGCCTTCACGTCCTCGGGCAGGCCGGCGATGGCGGCGTCGAGCTCGTCTTGGACGGATTGATCGAGCTCGTCCTGCGGCGTGACGTAGATCGCCCCGCCCATCACGCCGGAGGCGGCGTAGGTGTGGGGCGCGACGACCCCGATGATCTCGAGCTCCGCAGACAGGGCGCGAGCCAGTTCGACCGCCGCGGCCACGGCGGCGGTCGCTTCGTCGGAGCCGTCGTAGGCGACGCCGATCTGGCGGATCGGCCGTTCTGCGCGTGCGGCGTAGCCGTCGGGGACGATCGCAACGGCGCACGGCGCGCCGTGCAGCAGACGCTCGCCGGTGCTGCCCGGTGCGACCCGTCCCATGCGCCCGGTGTGGGATGAGCCGACGACCACGAGCTCGGCGTGCTCGGATTGCGCCAGGTCGTGAAGCGCATGCGCGGCCGAGGGGTTGGGCGCGGTCCTGATTTTCAGGCGGTCGGCGGAGACACCATCGAGCCGGTCGCGCATGGCGCGGACGGTCTTCTCGGCGTGGTCCTCGAGCGCCTCGCGAAAGATGCCTCCTGATCCGTCGTGGATGGCATCGTTGAACGGGAACGCGCAGGCCACCACGATGTCTGCGCTCGAGGCGCGGGCGAGGCGATTGCCGAAGGCGATCGCGTCCTCGGATCGCGTGGACTCGTCGACGCCGATCAAGATGGTGCTCATGGTGGTTCCTTCCGCCGTGGGAT
>NZ_JAPDOD010000135.1 GCF_027587205.1 Solirubrobacter ginsenosidimutans | reverse complement strand
GAGAAGCACCACTGCACGTTCTGCGGGCTCAACGGGCTCGGGATGGGGTTTCGCTCCAAGAGCCCCGAGCGCATACGTAGCGAACTCAGCGAGCTCGCCAGCCGGCATCGCATCACCTTCTTCGAAGCGACGGACAACATCCTGGATATGCGCCACGTGCAGTCACTGCTGGGCGCGATCGCTGAATCCCGCGAGGACTACCGCTTCTTTTACGAAATCAAAGCCAACCTCACCCAACCCCAAATCCGCGCCCTGCACCGCGGCGGCGTGCGCTGGGTCCAACCCGGCATCGAAAGCCTCAACACCCACGTGCTGACCCTCATGCACAAAGGCGCCACCATGCTCCAAAACGTCCGCCTCCTCAAATGGTGCCGCTACTACAACATCCGCGTCTCCTGGAACCTCATCTGGGGCTTTCCCGGCGAAACCGAAGACGACTACACCGCCGAACTCGACGTCCTGCACTCACTCACCCACCTCGAACCCGCCCACGCCTGCACCCGCATCTGGCTCGAACGCTTCTCACCCTACTTCACCGACCGCCACACCTACCCCCTCCACACCCTCCACGCCGAAGCCAGCTACCACCACGCCTACCCCATCACCAACCTCAACCACGACAAAATCGCCTACTTCTTCGACTACCAAATGGACAACACGCTGCCCGACAGCGCACACACCAACACCCAAACCTTCATCACCAACTGGCAAACCCGTTACCACTCAAACCACCGCGAAACCCTCACCTACCGACGCACCAGCGACTCCATCCTCATCGACGACACCCGCCACAACACCCCCACCGGCACCACCGAATACCACGGCCCCCTCGCCCGCGCCTACGAATACTGCACCGACACCATGCGCACCCCCACCCAAATCGCAACCCACCTCAACCACACCGTCACCCCCGACGAAATCCGCCAAGCCTTCACCCACCCCTGCCAACACCGCTTCATGCTCACCGAAAACGACCGCTACCTCGCCCTCGCCCTCCCCACCAACCCCAACTGGTGAA
>NZ_JAPDOD010000134.1 GCF_027587205.1 Solirubrobacter ginsenosidimutans | reverse complement strand
GGTGTGGGTGTGGGTGTGGGGTTGGGGTCGGTGCTGGTGGTGGGGTTGATGCCGCGGTTGGTGCCGTCGGTGGCGTTGGTGGTGCCGGGGCTGCCGGGTTTGAGGGCGTAGCCGGCGTAGGTGGTGGGTTTGGCGCCGCCGGTGTAGGTGGGGGTGCCGCGGAGGTCGTGCAGGCCGCGCAGCGCGCCGTTTTGGAGCAGGTTGTAGTCCTGGCCGGCGCCGCTTGAGCCGTTAGAGAGCGCGAGTTCGCCGAGCACGTTGTCGGTGACGATGGTGCCGGTGCTGGGGTTGGCGCTGTCTTTGCTGGTGAGGTTGATGATGCCGCAGCGCAGGTTCCAGGCGCAGGCGCCGTCGGGCAGCGTGTTGTGGCGGATGATCGAGCCCTTATCGGCGCCGAGGGTGATCGCGTAGGGGTAGCTGCCGGGATCGATGACGTTGTTTTCGATCAGTTCCTGGTTGCCGCCGTCGGGGGCCATGATCCCGCTGCTGGTGCCGTGGATCCAGTTGCCGCGGATGACGGTCTGCTTTTGGCCGTAGAGCTGGATCGCGTCGGTGTGGATGCCGGCCGATTCATAGATGCCGGTGAACTCGTTGTTGAGGATCTGCACGCCGTAGCCGCCGGTCTGGATGCCGTCGGCGTTACCGCCCGGCCCGAAGGTCGAGTTCTTGATCACCACGCCCGAGGGGCCGCTGCCCTGGCCGGTGATATCCACGCGCCCTTCAAAGCAGCCGCTGCAGACGTTTTGGTTGGCGTGGGTGTTGTGATCGAGCACGACGTTGGCGTTGACCATCTGATTGGCGCGAATGAGCGCCATCCCGGTAAACGTCGAGTCCGCGACCGTCACGTCATGGCTGGCACCACCGATATCCAAGCCCGTGACCGTGACGCCCTGCACGCGCACGTTGACCGCCGGATTAAACGCGATCGACATCGACACGCTCGCGCCCGGCGCGGCCTTGACCGTCACCAGACCCGACTTCGAACCGCCCTTGAAGGATCCGTAGGAGCCGGCCGAGAGCACGACCGAATCGCCCGCCTTCGCCGAGGCGAACACGCTCGAAAGCGTCGACGGCGACGCCGCCAG
>NZ_JAPDOD010000133.1 GCF_027587205.1 Solirubrobacter ginsenosidimutans | reverse complement strand
CGCAGGACATGGCATGGCCTCGAGCGGCGGCTCGACCGGACCCTGATGGTGCCGGATCGCGACGCGGCGAGTGGGCGTGCCTTCCACCATCGCCCGGGACCTCGCCGGCACGGCTCCATGAGCCGGATCGCGCGAGCGCTCGGAGGAAGGCGAGCCAATGGAGGCCAACGAGCTGGACCCTGGCAGCGCGCGCACCGCGCCCCCGCCCGGGCACGACGGCGCACCCGCCGAAGTGGCGCAACTGCGATCGATATGCCGCCGCCAAGCGGCGCTGATCGACACGCTCCGGAGGATCGTCGCAACCCTGCGCTGCGGAGCGCAAGCGCTGAAGGCCGAAAACGGCGAGCTACGCGCCGCGATCGACCGCATGAGCCTGCCACCGCACGGTCTAAACGCCGAACCTTCCGGTGAGGGCGCGACGATCGAACAGCGCTTGCCGCTCGAGGTCGGCGCGCCGCACGCGGCGCGCAAGTTCCTTAGCGCGATGCTCGGCGAGCGCCTCAGCGCCACCGCGCTCGAGCGCGCCCACCTCGTGATCTCCGAGCTGGTCACCAACAGCGTGCGACACAGCGGCGCAGACCCCGAGAGCGACGTCGTTGTGCGCCTGCGACGCCAGCCCGACAGCGTGTGGCTGGAGGTCGAGGATTCCGGGCGCGCCGCGATGGCGCCCGGAAACCCGACGACCGGCGACGGATTCGGCTTGAGTCTCGTGCACTCCCTCAGCGAGCGCTGGCAGGTTGAGCGTGCCGCAGCGGGAGGCACCCGGGTATCGGCGCAACTGCGCGATGCACCAGCCGCCCGACAAACCGGCCCGACCCAACGCGAAACCAACTCGCTCGGTGCGCCGGCAAACAACCATGCCACCGCCCCTCGAGGGCAAGCCGGCGATCTGCACGTCGTGCCCGAACCGAGAGCCGGAACCTGGCGCGTCTTCGGCGCCGACGCCACCACCCCGATGTGCGAGCACACGACGGAGACCGGTGCTGAGGCTGCTGCCCAGCGGCTCGCGCACACGACCGGAGCCTCACGCGTCGTGATCCACGACCGCTACCACCGCACACACCTCAGCGCGGCCCGCGGGCAAGG
>NZ_JAPDOD010000132.1 GCF_027587205.1 Solirubrobacter ginsenosidimutans | reverse complement strand
CGGCGCCCCGCGCACGCCCCCGGCGCCCCGCACGCCCCCGGCGCCCCGCACGCCCCCGCGCGCCCGACGGCGCCGCTCCGCGCCTCATCGGCTGTGCGCTCGCGCGCGAGTGGTCGCCAATCCCCGCTCAGCGGGGGAAAGTGACCACGGGCGGATTCCAGTGGTCGCCAAGGCACCTCAGCGGTGCTTCCGTGACCACCGCGCGTCGTCCGTCGGCCCCAAGTGGTCGCTGAACGTTGCACAGCACCGTCGAGTGACCACTCCCGGCGGGTCATAGCGTGCGGGCGTAGCTGATCGCCGCGACGACGGTCGTTCCGCCCGCGGCGAGCGCGCGGGCCGAGGCGTCGAGGGTCGCGCCTGTGGTGTGGACGTCGTCGACGAGGATCGCCAGCGATGGCGGTGTGCCACGCACGCGAATCAGCAGCCGGCCAGGCGCGCGCCGTTCGCGCCGGCTGGAGCCGACCTGGCGGGCGGTGCGGTCGGCCCGCACCAGACAGTCCGCGAACGGCTGGTCGATGCGGCGGGCGAGCGCAAGGGTCAAGACCCGCGCCGGGTCGAATCCCCGCCGTCTTCGCCGCGCCGGCGCCGCCGGGACGGGCACGAGCGCGATCGCCGGATCGCGAAGCGCCACCGGTAGGTTCGCGGCCATGTGCGCCGCCATCAGATCGCCGGCGACCAACGCGCCGCGGAACTTCAGCGCCGCGACGAGCCGCTGCGACACGCCCTCGTAGGCGACTGGCGCCCACGCCCGTGGGAACGCCGCCCGCGCCGCCGGGCACGTCCGCCCGCGATGCCTGGGCAACCCGCACCGACGGCACCCCGGCCGCAGCCACGGCAGTGCCCGCACGCACGTGGCGCACAACCGCTCGTCCGCCCGGCCGAGCGCACACCCACACGCGAGGCACCCTGGCGGGGCCAGCAGGGCGACGAGTTCCGCGAGCCACCGGCTCACGCTCCTCGCGCCCCGCCGACCACGCCGCCTCGCGCGCCCCACGCGAGACCGTCCTCATCGCGGCGCGCGCCCCACACGCCGCCGCCCTCATCGCGCCGCGCGCCCCACACGCCGCCGCCCCCATCGCGCCGCGCGCCCCACGCGTGACCGCCCTCATCGCGCCGCGCGCCCCACACGCCAAGTC
>NZ_JAPDOD010000131.1 GCF_027587205.1 Solirubrobacter ginsenosidimutans | reverse complement strand
GAACATTTGCGTCGGCGGGCTCAAGCGGTCAGCGCAACAGGACTTCCATTCTTTCAGCTGGGGTGGCCCACTCGAGGGTCTTGCGCGGTCGGCCGTTGAGCTCGGCAGCGATGTGATCAAGATCAAATTGATTGAACTTGGCCAAGTCAGTGGAGCGTGGGAGGTATTGCCGCAGCAGCCCGTTGGTGTTTTCGTTGCTGCCGCGTTGCCACGGCGAGTGCGGATCGCAGAAGTACACGCTGATCCCGGTTTGCTCGGTGAAGCGCTGGTGGGCGGCGAGCTCTGAGCCTTGGTCCCAGGTCAAGGACTTGATCAAGTGCGCGGGCAGGGCCGTGATGCGCTGCTCGAGCGCGGCGACGACCGCCGCGCTGGTGCGCGCAGTGCCGAGGTGCGCCAAGAGCACGTAGCGGGTCTGGCGCTCCACCAGCGTCGCGATCGCCGACTTGCCGCCGGCGCCGATGAGCAGGTCGCCTTCCCAATGCCCGGGGACGCGGCGCTCGTCGACCTCCGGGGGTCGCTCGGCGATCGGGACCATCCCGACGATCCGGCCGCGGCGCTCCGGGCGCCCACGGCTGCGACGAGCCGAGCGGCCAGAGCGCAGCTGCGCGGTCAGCTCGCGACGCAACTCGCCCCGGGATTGGACATACAAGGAGCGGTAGATCGTTTCGTGGCTGATGCGCATCGCCTCCTGGTCGGGATGATCGAGCTTCAAACGCGCGGCGATCTGCTGCGGCGACCACCGCAATCGCAGGCCGGCCTCAACCGCGGCCAACAACGACGGACACGCTGCGAGCTTGGTCGCCTTCGGACGCCGGGCGAGCTGCCCAGCGATCCGCTCAGCTTGCGACGGGCGATACCGCTGCCGACCCCCGCAGCGCGCGATCTCACGCCCGATCGTTGAGCGATGACGCCCCACGCGCCGCGCGATCGCACTATCGCTCTCGCCGCGACAGATCCCGGCAAAGATCTCCTCGCGCTTACCGAACGAGAGCCGCCACGGCGAATGATCGACCCGCCGGCGCGCCAACGCCGCCTCATTGACATGGCGCCACACCGTCGAAAACCCCACCCCGAACTCCGCCGCCACCTCACGCAACGTCGCCCCCGCCTGCACGCGCTCCGCCATCACCGCCCGCTCACCCGGCGTTATCCACCCCTCCGGCCCCGGCCTCCGACCCACCCCCAACCCCCGATCTCACGACACGAACACGATCGTGTTGCATCGACCGGATGAATCCACCGTCCT
>NZ_JAPDOD010000013.1 GCF_027587205.1 Solirubrobacter ginsenosidimutans | reverse complement strand
TGACTGCCACCATTCGATCGCTCGGCGGTTGCTTCGGCCTCCGGGAAACGGCGCCGAGTCGCTGCGGCGAACTACGTGCTCGCGCCTGGCCACACCCAGTCGCGCACGGCGGCGGGGTCGTCGCCGTGCTCGCGCGTGTAGGCGCGGATGTGGAGGCGCTCGTCGACCATCTCCTGGCGCAGCAGCGCCGCGCGCTGACCGAGGCCCGGAACGCGGTCGATGACGTCCATCACGAGGTGGTAGCGGTCCATGTCGTTGAGCATCACCATGTCGAACGGGGTCGTCGTGGTGCCCTCTTCCTTGTAGCCGCGCACGTGGAGGTTGTGGTGGTTCGCGCGGCGGTACGTCAGCCGGTGGATCAGCCACGGGTAGCCGTGGTAGGCGAAGATCACCGGCTTGTCGGTGGTGAAGAGGGCGTCGAAGAGCCCGTGGGAGAGGCCGTGCGGGTGCTCGGTCTCGTCCTGCAGGCGCATCAGGTCGACGACGTTGACCACCCGCACCTTCAACTCCGGCAGTCGCTCGCGCAGGATCGCGGCGGCGGCGACCGACTCCAGCGTCGGGATGTCCCCGGCGCAGCCGAGCACGACGTCAGGCTCGCCGCCGTTGTCGGAGGAGGCCCAGTCCCAGATGCCGATGCCCCGCGTGCAGTGCGCGATCGCCTCGTCCATCGTGAGGTAGTCCAGCGAGGGCTGCTTGCCGGCGACGACGACGTTGACGTAGTGGCGGCTGCGCAGGCAGTGGTCGGCCACCGACAGCAGGCAATTGGCGTCCGGCGGCAGGTAGACGCGAATGATCTCGGCCTTCTTGTTGACCACGTGGTCGATGAAGCCCGGGTCCTGGTGGGAGAAGCCGTTGTGATCCTGGCGCCACACGTGTGAGCTGAGCAGGTAGTTCAGCGACGCCACCGGCCGGCGCCACGGGATCTGGCGGGTGCTCTTCAGCCACTTGGCGTGCTGGTTGAACATCGAGTCGACGATGTGGATGAAGGCTTCGTAGGAGTTGAACACGCCGTGGCGGCCGGTCAGCAGGTACCCCTCGAGCCAGCCTTGGCAGAGGTGCTCGGAGAGGACCTCCATCACGCGCCCGCCGGGGGAGACGTGGTCGTCGGTCGGCAGTCGCTCGGCCATCCAGGCGCGTCCGCTCTCCTCGATCACGGCGCCGAGCCGGTTCGACGCGGTCTCGTCGGGCCCGAAGACGCGGAAGGTCTCCGGGTTGTCCCGGGCCACGCCACGCAGCCACTCGCCGAGCACGCGGGTGGCCTCGCTCGAGTGTGCGCCCGGCGTGGCGACGTCGATCGCGTAGTCGCGGAAGTCCGGCAGGCGCAGGTCGCGCAGCAACAGGCCGCCGTTGGCGTGCGGGTTCGCGCCCATGCGACGCTCGCCTTCGGGCACGCCCGCGAGCACGTCAGCCCGCGGGCGGCCGTGCTCGTCGAAGAGCTCGTGCGGGCGATAGGAGCGCATCCACGCCTCGAGCATGCGCACGTGCTCCGGGTTCTCCGCGAGCTTCGACAGCGGGACCTGGTGGGCGCGGAACGTACCCTCGACCGGGAGGCCGTCGACCTCCGCCGGCCCAGTCCAGCCCTTCGGCGTGCGCAGGACGATCATCGGCCAGCGCGGCCGCTCGGTCGTCCCGCCCTCGCGCGCGGCGTCCTGGATCCGGCGGATCTCCGCCGTGATCTCGTCCAGCGCCGCCGCCATGGCCTGGTGCATCGCCTCGGGCTCGTGGCCTTCGACGAACCAGGGGCGATAGCCGTAGCCGGTCATCAGCGCGTCGAGCTCGTCGTGCGAGATCCGGCTGAGGACGGTCGGGTTGGCGATCTTGTAACCGTTGAGGTGCAGGATCGGCAGCACCGCGCCGTCCCGCGCCGGGTTGATGAACTTGTTCGAGTGCCAGCTGGCCGCGAGCGGCCCGGTCTCGGCCTCGCCGTCGCCGACGACGCACGTGACCAGCAGTTCGGGGTTGTCGAGTACGGCGCCGTAGGCGTGCGCCAGCGCGTAACCGAGCTCTCCGCCCTCGTGGATCGACCCGGGCGTCTCGGGCGCGACGTGACTCGGGATGCCCCCGGGGAAGGAGAACTGGCGAAACAGCGCGCGCATGCCCTCCTCGTCGCGGGAGATGTTCGGGTACAGCTCGCTGTAGGAGCCTTCGAGCCAGGTGCTCGCGACGAGCCCCGGGCCGCCGTGGCCGGGGCCCGCGACGTAGATCGCGCTGAGGTCGTCGCGCGCGATCACACGGTTCATGTGGGTGTAGATGAAGTTCAGCCCGGGCGTGGTGCCCCAGTGGCCGAGCAGCCGCGGCTTGATGTGTTCGAGCGTGAGCGGCTCGCGCAGCAGCGGGTTGTCCAGCAGGTAGATCTGCCCCACGGACAGGTAGTTCGCGGCGCGCCAGAAAGCGTCGAGGCGCGCGAGCTCGTCGGTCGTGAGCGGGCGCGCGGTGTCGATCGTGGCCATGGCCTCAAGTCTCCAGGAGACCGCGGTCGAGCGTGTAACGAACGAGCTCTGCGCGAGAAGTGCGGTGGAGCTTCTGCTGGATATGGGCGCGGTGGGTCTCGACCGTCCGCGTCGACAACTATCGACCCGCCTCGGCGGAGGACTGGTGATGGTCCTCTGCTGCCATGCGCTCATCCAGCGAGCGCGCGAGGTCGGCGAGCAGCTCCGGGACAGGCCGGGTCGTGTCCAACCGGGCGAGCGGCGCGGTGGGTGTGATGACGTGCCCGTGGTGCACCGTCAGCTCGGCCGCCACGATGTTCGGCCCGGCGTCGGAGACGGAATCGCTCAGCGCGCGCCGGCGCGCCCGTTCGAGCAGCACCGCGGGCGGCGCCTCACAGACGATCCAGCCCGCCGAGGCCGCGAGCGGCGTGGTCGCGGCGAAGGCGTCCGAGTCGGCTCTGCGGCGGAACGTCGCATCGACGATCGCGCCGCCGCTCTCGCGAAGCGCGATCGCCGCGCGTTGGGCGAGCTCGGCGTACACCGCGCGGCTCTGAATGTCGCCGTACGCGCTCGGAGGCGCCTTCTCGTACGGGTCGATGCCGGCCTGCAGCTTGCGGATCCGATCCGATGAGATCACCGGGCGTCCCGCTCGCGTCGCCAGCGCCTCGGCGACGGTCGACTTGCCGCTGGCAGCGGGCCCGGCGACGCACACCAGGCGCGGGAGCCGCACCCGCCAGGCGAAGCGATCGGCGAGATCCAGCAGCGCCAGCCCACGGGCGGTCCGGGCCTGCTCCGCCGCGCCGGTCAACTGCGCGGCGCGCAGGAGGTCGACCTTCGCGCGGACGAGCGCCCGCACGGCGCTGAAGAACGCCAGCAGCCGATCCGAGCCCGGATCGCCGCCCGCGGCGCGGTAGCCGCGCACGAGCGCTCGCGCGAGGTCGTCGTCGGTACGGGCGACGTCCATGAGCAGGAAGGCGAGGTCGTAGCCGACGTCGGCGATCCGCAGTTCGGGGTCGAACTCGATCGCATCCACCGTCTGGACCGGCTTGCCGAGCAGGACATGCTCGGCGCGTAGGTCCCCGTGACCGTCGCGCACGTGCCCGAGCCGCGACCGCTCGTCGAGCTCGGGTCCGAACGCGATCAGCGCCGACCGGCAGAAGCGCGCAAGCTCCTCGACCCGGCGTGCCGGGGCGCCCGCCTCGGTGAGCGTGGCCACGGTCTCTTCGATCACCGCCGCGAGGCGAGGCGTGCCGTCGGCGTACACCACCGGCGAACGCTGGTGGAGACGGGCCACCGTGGCGCCGACCGCGCGAGCGTCCGCGGCCGGGACCCGCCGCTCGGCGAGCTGGGCGCGAAGGGTCGCCGACTCGTCGTAGCGACCCATGACGACGGCGTACTCGACGGCGCGCGCGTCGTGCTCGGGCGCGACGCGCAGGCCGTCTGGCCCATCGGGCACCAGCGCCACGACGCCGTTGTACAGCGACGGCGCGAAGCGGGCGCCGAGCTCGAGTTCCGCGTGGCAGAGCGCTCGCCGGCGCTCCAGCGTCGAGTAGTCCAAGAACGGGAACCGCACCGGCTTCTTGACCTTGTAGACCTTGCTGCCGGCGAGGAAGACCCACGAGATGTGCGTCTCGCGCAGCTCGACGGACGCGGGGCCGTGCGGGAACGCCGCCGGGTCAAAGAGCGCGTCCGGAAGGCGGCGAGTGGCGGCCGGGGCGGTCATGCCACGACCCCGCTCAGGGCGATGACGACGAACATGACTCAGACCTCCCAATCTCCGGTGATGAGTGCCGACAGCAGCGCCTGCTCGGCGGGCAGCCGGTTCGCCGCCTGTGTCCACACCAGCGACGCCGAGCCGTCGATCACGGCGCTGTCGACCTCCTCGCCGCGGTGCGCGGGGAGGCAGTGCAGGAAGACGGCGTCGTGGCGCGCGAGCGCCATCAGCGCCGGCGTGACGCGGTAGCCCTCGAGCTGCGCCCGGTGGTGCTCGCCGCCGGCCTCCTTGCCCATCGAGACCCACACGTCGGTGTAGATCGCGTGCGCGCCGGCGACGGCCTCCTCCGGTGTCTCGAGGATCCGGACCGATCGCCCGGCGGCGGCGAGGTATCGACGGGTCGGGCAGGCAGCCGGGAGGCGTCGCGAGGCGCAGGTTCATGCCGGTCAGCGGCGCGGCCTCGATCAGCGAGTGGGCGACGCTGTTGCCGTCGCCGACGTAGGCCAGCGTCAGCCCGTCGAGGCCGCCGAAGTGCTCGAGCAGGGTCAGGCAGTCGGCGAGCGCCTGGCAGGGATCGTGGTCGTCGGTCAGCGCGTTGATGACCGGCACGCTCGAGTGCTCTGCGAGCTCGCGCACCTCGCGCTGGGCGGACGTGCGGATGACGAGCGCCTCGCAGTAGGACGAGAGCACGCGGGCGGTGTCGGCGAGCGGCTCGCCGCGGCCGACCTGGAGCTCGTCGGGCCGCAGCATCACCGGCAGCCCTCCGAGGCGATTGATCGCCACTTCGAAGGACACCCGCGCGCGTGTCGAGGGCTTCGCGAAGTAGCACGCCACGGCGCGGCCTTTGAGCGCGTCGTGCCACGCCAGCGGGTGCCGTTTCATCGCGGCGGCGAGATCGAGCAGCGCGGCGAACTGGCGCGCATCGAGGTCGGCGACGCGGAGGACGTGCCGGACCACGGGGGTCCGCAGGGCCGTCATGGGAGCTCCTCTCGCTCGACTGGACGGGTGGTGATTGGATGCTGTCGCGCCTCGGCGCCGCCGCCATCGGGCCGAGTCCGCTCGATCCCGCGGAGAACTACGTTCGCTGCGGCGGACCTCTGCGGATGTGGGCGGGTGTTGGCGCTGCGACCTTCCGGCCATGACCGAATCGCCTCGTCCGGTGCTCGTCGGGATCGATGGCACCGCCTCCGGACTCGAAGCGCTGGCCCTGGCTGAGGCCTTCGCGGTGCTCGCCGGCTCGCCGCTGCTGCTCGCCGCCGTCTGCGGACACCAGTCCGGCGCGTTCTCCGATGTCATCTGGCCGCCGAAGCGCGACGCCGCGGCTTGGCTGCAAGAGGCCTCGCGCCGTCTCGGCGACCTCGTCCCATGGACGTGCGAGACCATGATGTCCAACAGCCCGGCCCACGGGCTCGTCGAGCTCGCCGGCCTCGAGGAGGCGCAGATGATCGTGCTCGGTTCCAACCGGCACGGCCCGCTCGGACGCCTGCTCAGCGGCTCGACGGCCCGCGCGGTCGCTCACGGGGCGCCATGCGCCGTCGCCGTGGCGCCGCACGACTGGCGCCCACAGCCGCCGGACGTCCCGCTGACGTTCGGCGTCGGCGTGAGCGACTCCGATGAGTCGCGCGACGCGCTGGCGCTCGCCGCGAGTCTCGCGGACTGGGCCCGCGCGCCGTTGAAGCTGGTCACTGCCGTGCACGTCGCCGCGCCGCTCCACCCGATGTACGCCGAGGCGGAGGCCAGCCGGGAACGCTGGCGGCACGACCAACTCGATGCCGGACACCGCGTCGCCCGCGAGGCCGTCGCCGCCGTCGCGCCGGCGGTGACGCCGGAGATCGTGGTCGTCGAAGGCGACCCGGTCGAATGCCTCGAACGGGCCTCGCACGACCTCGACGTGCTCGTGATCGGCTCGCGGCGCTTCGGCCCGTTCCGGCGCGCGCTGCTGGGCGGCGTGTCGTCACCGCTGATCGACCGCGCCGCCTGCCCGGTGGTGATCGTCCCCCGTGGCGCCCACGCGGAATCCAAGCGGGGAGTCGCCGGCGACGCCGTGGCGCACGCGTGACGCCAATTGCTGGGCGCGCCGCCCGAAATCGAGCCGCGGACGCTCAGGCGGTCGTGGCGGTGGCCGGGCCGAAGAGCGTCTCGAACGGCGCCTCGACGCCGCGCGGGATCACGATCACCGGGCAATGCGACGTGCGGACCAGGCGACCGCTGACGCCGCCCGTGATCACCGCGTGCAGCGGCCCGTATCCGCGGGACCCCATCACCAGCAGGTCGAGCGTCTGGGTCTGCGCGGTCAGCAGCCCCTCGGCATCCCCGGTCGCGCGGCGCGTGTGCGTGACGATGTCCGCGGCGACGTTCCCGGCGACCTCGTCGAGCGCCTCCTGGACGTGACGCTCGATGTCACTGCGCAGCGTGGCGATGTCCGCGGCGCCCATCAGAGCAGGGGACGTGAGGTACTCGGTCGAGGCGATGCCGATGATCTCGAGCTCGGCTCCGAGCGCGCGCGCCAACGGCACCGCGGCCGCGACGGCCGCGCGCGCCTCTTCGGTGTTGTTGTAGGCGACGCCGATGCGGCGGATCGGCTGATCGGCGTGCGTTCGATAGTCCCGGGGCACGATGGCGACGGCGCACGGGGAGCCGTGCAGCAGGCGTTCGCCGGTGGAACCGGGCAGGACGCGACCGGCCCGACCGGTGTGCGATGACCCGACGATCACGAGCGAGGCCTGCTCGGCGTGCGCGACGCGGTGCAGGGCCTTCGCCGGTGAAGGGTCGGCGATGATCCGGATCATCGTCCGGTCGCCACTGATCGGCTCGAGCCGATCACGCATCTGGCCCACGGTCTCGAGCGCTTCCTCGCGCAGCGCCTCGCGGTAGGACGCGTTCGACGCCCGGCTCGGCAGATCCGAGTACGGGTAGGCGTTGGCGACGATGACGTACGCGCCGGCGACGTCGGCGAGCCGGCGCCCGAAGGCGATCGCGTCCTCGGATCGCTCCGAGGACTCGACGCCGATGAGGATGGTGCTCACGATGGCTCCTTGCGGTGGGGGATGAATGGCGATTCGCTCATGGCACCGCCGGCCGGTCGGAGAGCGGGGCGCCGAGGTGCCCACCCGAGGCGACGAAGCTCGTGAGATAGCGACCGGCGATCTTGCCCTCGGGCCACCACAGCTGAGTTCTCGACACTCCCGGCGGCACGCCGCGCAGGGGGCGGATGATCTCCTGCGCCTCGTCGAGGTCGCGGCGCAGATACAGCGGCCGTTCGCCGGTCAGGACGACGCCGCGCAGGATGCGCCGGTACGGTCGCGGGATCAGCACCGCGCCGGCCTCGGCGGCGATCATCTCCGCGGCCGCGTCGGCCTGCTGGGTCGCGAGCCCGCCCTGCTTGATCGGCTCGGTGGTCGCGTCGCCGGCGGCGAACACGTGGGACATCCCGACGACTCGCGCGTTGGCGTTGATCGGGATGAAGCCGTTCGCGTCGGCCGGCATCCCTTCGATGCGCGGTCCCGTGAGCCTCGGCAGCGACACGACCGCGTCGGCCACGATCACGTCGCCCTCGCCGATGACCAATGCGTTCCCGACGTACTCGACCGCCCGCGCGCGGCCGATGAACTCGATGCCCGCGCGCTCGAGCAGTCGCGCCACGGCATCGGACGCGATGGGCCCGAACACGTCGAGCGGGCGCGGCTCGTGGGTGACGATCCGGATGTCAGGTCCGTCGGGGAACTCGTGCGCGGTCATCAGGGCGAGCTCGTAGAGCGGCAGGATCCAGCCGGCTTCCGCCGGGGCGACGAACACGAGGCTGTGCTCGGCGCGGCGGATCGCGCCTTCGACCAGGCCCGAGCTGATCGGGCCGCGAAAGGTGACCGAGCCCGGCACGCCGTCGATGGCATGAGCGCCCGGGGCGACGACCAGCCGGTCGTAGCCGAGCCGGCCGCCGTTGGTCGTGCGCACCTCGCGTCGCTCGGCCTCGACCGCCGCGAGCGCTCCGTGGTGGTGAACCACGCCGAGCGCGACGAGGCCCTCGAGCGTCACCCGCGGTTCCGCCTCGCCGCTGAAGGGGGAGCGCACCGAAAACGGCCGCTCGACGTATTCGTCGCCCGGCGCGAGCAGTTCGATCGCGACGCGGTCGCCCGCCAGGGCGTGCAGCGCGAGCACCGTCTCGATGGCGGCGACGCCGCCGCCGGCGACGAGGACGCGGAGCGGGGGAACGGACGCGGGCATGGCTACACCTTCACGACGGTGGATTGGGCGGGCTCCAGCCGGAGCTCGGAGTGGGCGGTGAGGTAGGGGGCGAGCTCGCGCCGGCGATCTTGTGCGGCGGCCACCAGGGCGCATCGTCGGTCGCGAGTCCGCGATCGTGCGCGGCGTGGCGCAGGCTTCACGGCGAGCGCCGCCTCCAGCGCGGCGGGTCCTCCGCCCGCGATGAGCAGGTGTGGGGTCCGGCATGAACGCACCGTACGTCCGCTCGGCCAGTGCTCCATCCGCCGCATGACGCGGACGGACTGCGGGTTTCCCACATTCCTGACGCGCCGTTCCCCCGGACGATCGTCGGCTCGGTGAGCCGGGACCAGGGGTCTGACCGGGGAGTGCCCGGGCGCAAACGATCGGTGAATGCGAAAGGCTGTGCGGTGACACACGACTCTAGGAGCGCGCGATGAGCACGACGGACGTCAGCAGCAGCGGCACGACCTCGAAGGCGGGTGGGACGAGGGTCGCTCTGAAACTCGAGGTCGTCGTCATCCCGGTCACCGACGTGGACCGCGCGAAGGCGTTCTACACGCAGCTCGAGTGGCGGCTCGACGCCGACGTGGCCGACGATGCCGGCTTCCGGATCGTCCAGATGACCCCGCCCGGATCGCCGGCCTCGATCCAGTTCGGCTCGAAGGTCACGACCGCCGCGCCCGGCTCGGCCGAGAGCGTGTATCTGGTGGTCGACAACCTCGAGGCGGCACGCGCCGACCTGATCGCCAAGGGCATCGACGTCAGCGAGACCTTCCACGAAGGGGCGCTCGGCGACCGGTTCAATCCCGAGGCGCGTGTCAGCGGCCCGGCGCCGGAACGCGCCACCTATGGCTCCTTCGCCAGCTTCAGCGATCCGGACGGGAACACGTGGCTGCTGCAGGAGATCACGACCCGCCTGCCGGGGCGCGTCGAGGACTAGACGAGCCTGTGCCGATGGAGCCGCTCGACGCGTCGCACGACCACGTCCGCGGCGCGCCGGGTGGCCGGCTGATCGTCGAGTACGGCGACTACGAGTGCCCGTACTCGCGGCAGGCGTTCCGTGCGATCGAGCGCGTCGAGCAACAGCTGGGCGACGAGGTGCGGTTCGCGTTCCGACACTTTCCACTGACCGAGATCCATCCGCACGCGGCCTCGGCGGCCATCGCCGCCGAGGCCGCCGCGCTCCAGGGCCGCTTCTGGGAGATGCACTCGTTGCTCTTCCACCGCCAGAAGGCGCTCGAGGACGACGACCTGCGCCGCTATGCGAGCGAGCTCGGGCTCGACGTCGCGCGCTTTGCGCTCGACTGGGCCGGAGAGCCGGTGCGCGAGCACATCGTGCGTGACGTCGAAGGTGGGCTGGCCTCGGGCGAGGTCAACGGCACGCCGACGCTGTTCATCGACGGTGTCGTGCACCGCGGGGCCTATGACCCCGAGACACTGCTCGCGGCGCTCAGCCCGCGAACGCGCCGAAGCCCGTGATGTCGCGGCCGACGATCAGCGCCTGCATCGTCTCGGTGCCCTCGTAGGTGTGGATCACCTCGATGTCGCCCATGTGGCGGATGACGTGGTTCTCCAGCAGCACGCCGTTGCCGCCGAGCAGGTCGCGCGCCTCGGCGATCACCGCGCGCGCCTTGCGGGTGTTGTTGAGCTTGGCCAGCCCGGCGATCGTGTCGGTCATCCGGCCCTCTTCCTCCAGCCGCGCGAGCTGCATGCAATAGAGCTGCATGCCGGTCACCTCGGCGAGCATCTTCACCAGGCGGTCCTGGACGATCTGGAAGGCGGCCAGCGGCTTGCCGAACTGCACGCGCTGCTTGGCGTAGGTGAGCGCCGCGTCGTAGGCCGCGACGGCATGCCCGAGCGCGCCCCACGCGCACGTGGCGCGGGTGGTGACGAGGACGCGGCCCGCATCCTTGAACGAGCGGGTGCCCGGCAGCCACTCGCCACGGGCGCCGGAGAGCGTGATCTGCGCCTGCCAGATCGCGCGGCTGGCGCCCTTGCCGCCGAGCGTCACGCCGGTGTAGCCGTCCTGAGCGGTCTCGACGAGGAAGCCCTTGACCTTGCCGTCCTCGACGTCGCGCGCCCACACGACCACGACGTCGGCGATCGAGCCGTTGCCGATCCAGCGCTTGGTGCCGTCGAGGATCCAGCCGTCACCGTCGCGCCGCGCGGTCGTCTCCAAAGCGACGCTGTCGGAGCCGTGCGCGGGCTCGGTCAGCGCGAAGGCGCCGATCGCGTCCAGCCGGGCCATGGCCGGCAGCCAGCGCTCCTTCTGCTCCTCCGAGCCGTGCATCGCGATCGACTTCATCGCGAGCCCGGACTGAACGCCGAGGAACGTCCCGAGGCTGCCGTCGCCGCGGTGGAGCTCCATGGTCACCAGCCCGCGCGCGAGCGGCGACATCCCGGGTGAGCCGTAGCCCTCGATGTCCTCGCCGTAGAGCCCGAGATCGGCCAGCCGGCGCATCAGCGGCCAGGGCAGCTCGGCCTTCTCCCAGTAGTCGTTGATGACGGGGAGGACCTCTTCGTCGACGAAGCGGCGGGTGGTGAGGAAGTGCTTCCACTGCTCGGGCGTGAACTGCTCGCGCACACGGAAGTAGTCGGTGGCGAGCGCGTCGCCGAGGTGGGTGTAGGGAACGGCTTCAGCGGACATGGACGTAGCTCCCCGGGGCCTTGGCCCCGCGATTGCGGATCTTCGGTGCGGCGACGGGCACGCCCGAGCGGGCGGCCAGCCATTGGTCGTAGTCGGGCCACCAGCTGCCCGGGACGGTCGCGGCCTGGGCGGACCACGCCTCGGCGGTCTCCGGGTTCTCGCCGGCGACGCGATAACTCGCGCGCGACTCCTCCCCGGGAGGGTTGACGAGCGCCTGGATGTGGCCGGAGGTGGAGAGGACGAAGCGCGACTCGCCGCCGAGCAACTGCGTGCTGCGGTAGGCGTTCTCCCACGGGATGATGTGGTCCGTGAGGCCGGCGACGACGTAGCTGTCGAGGTCGACGGCGCCGAGGTCGACGGCGGAGCCGAGCACCTGCATCGCTCCCGGCTCGACCAGCGCGTTGTCGAGCGCGAGGCGGATGAAGTCGCGGTGCAGACCGGCCGCGAGGCGGACGGTGTCCTGGTTCCAGAAGAGGACGTCGAACGCCGGCGGCTGCTTGCCGAGCAGGTATTGGTTGACGACGTAGTTCCACACGAGGTCGTTGGGGCGCAGCCACGCGAACACGCCGCTCAGGGCCTCGCCGGCGACATAGCCGCGGCGGGCGGAGTCGGCGACGGCGGCGGCGGCGACCTCGCGCGAGGTGAACGCCGACGTCGTGCCGGCGCGGGCATTGTCCAGCGCGGCGACCATCAGCGTCACGGATGCGATCTCGCCGAGCCGGCCCTCGGCCGCCAGATGCCCGAGCAGCCCGGCGGTGAGGATGCCGCCCGAGCAGGCCGCGTTGAGGTGGACCGCCGCGCTGCCGGTGAGCGCTGCGGCTGTGTCGCGCGCCTCCAGGATCGCGGCGGCGTAGGTGTCGAAGTCGAAGTGGCCCTGCTCGGCGTCCGGGTTGCGCCACGAGATGGCGAAGACCTGGTGGCCCCGGCCGACGAGGTACTCGACGAGGCTGCGGCCCGGCGCGAGGTCGAGCACGTAGTACTTGTTGATCGTCGGCGGCGCGAACAGCACCGGCGTGGGGTGGACCTGCTCGGTCTGCGGCGTGTAGCGGATCAGCTCGAAGACCTCGGTCCGCAGCACGACGTGGCCGGGCGTGACGGCGAGGTTCTCGCCGACCGCGAACGGTGCGGTGTCGACGGTCGACGGCAGGTGCGGGAAGTCACCGGCGAAGTTGCGCGCGCCGCGCACGAGGTTCAGTCCGCCCTGGTCGACGATCGCCTTGACCACGGCCGGGTTGGTGAGGGGGAAGTTGCTCGGCGCGAGCGCGTCGAGCAGGTTGCCGACGGCGAAGCGGGTCTGGCGCTCGGCGCGCCAGTCGAGCTGCGCGTCGTCGATCAGCCCGTCGGCGGCGTCGCCGACCGCGAGGTGGGCCTGCAGGATCCGCCGGTACAGCCAGGACGAGCTCCACGCTGGATCGGCGTAGCGGCGGTCGCGCTTGCCGGGCGCCGCGGTCGAGCGCCCGGCGGCCACGCGGGCCAGCTCGGCGCCGAGTCCGCCGATGCGGCGGGCGGCCTTGTGCGGCCGGCGGGCCAGGCCCGTGGCGAAGCCGACGGGCGGGACGAGGTGGGGGCCGCCGCCGTCGGTCAGCATCACGTCGAGGGCGGCCTGGATCGGTGCATCGCTCATGGACGTCAGTGTCCACTCACAGCACCGCGGTGTCATTGCGTCCGGAGCCCGAACTTCACGGCCCCGAGTTGTGATCGGATCACATGTCGAGGAAGGCGCGGATCGGCGCCGCGGCGCGTTCGGGGTCGTCGAGCAGGAACAGATGACCGCCGCCGCGCACGCGCTCCAGCCGGGCGTGGGGTATTCGCGCCGCGAGGATGCGGGCGTTGGTGAACGGGACGGCCGGGTCGTCGTCGCCGGCCACCACGAGCGTCTCGTGCGGGAGCGTGTGGAGCCAAGGGAGGCTCGACCAGCCGGCCGTCGCGTACAGCTGGAACCCGTACCCGAGCACGCTCGGCGGCGCCGCGAGCCGGTCCCGCACATGGCCGGGCGCGACGCTCCCACCCGCGATCAGCGGCAGGCTCCACTCGGCGAGCTTCGGGTGGTAGTAGCGCGCCGGCGTGGCCAGCATCAGCGCCGCGAGCGGCCGCGGTGGGACGCCGCCGAGCCCGGGTGCGGTTGCACAGAGAACGAGCCGTCGGACGCGATCCGGGTAGCGGTGTGCGAGCTCCTGGGCGAGCCCGCCGCCCCACGAGTAGCCGAGCACGTCGGCGCGCTCGAGCGCCAGCGCGTCCAGCAGCTCCGCCACCAGGCGCGCGAGCGCCCGCATCCGCATCGGCCGCCCCGGACGCTGCGAGCGGCCGACGCCGGGCGCGTCGAACGAGATCAGCTCGCGCTCGCCGGCGACCGCCTGGAAGGGGCGCCACATGTCCAGGTGCGCCCCGATCCCGGTGATGAGCAGCAGCGGCGCGCCCTCGCCGCGCCGGTCGACGCGCAGCTTCAAGCCTCCCGCGCTGACGATCATGGGAGCCGGATCGCGATCAGCAGATCGACGATGTCCATCACATGGCGCAGGTCGCGGCGGGTCTTCTCCTCGATCCGGCCGAGCCGGTGGTGTGCCGTGTTGACGTGGACCAGCAGCGCCTCGGCCGTCGCCTTTACGTTCAAATCCGCGGCTACATAGGCTTCAAGCGTCTTGATCAGCATCCCGCCCTTCGCGCGGTCCTCGCGCACGAACTCGGCGAGCACCGGGTCGGTGAGCCGCCGCGCGACCGCGCTGCTGCGCAGCGTGAGGAACTCGAACGGCGTCAGGTCGGCGAGCGAGAGCACGCCGCCGCCGGACACGCGGCCCGCCGCCAGCGACGCCTCGCGATAGGCGTCCGGGATGCCGGCCAGGTTGTCCTGGACCGTGCTGACGCCGATGTTCAGACCCTTCACGCGCCGCAACGCGTCGGCGAGCGACGGGCGCTCCGTCGCTCCGACGGCGCGCACGACGACGATCTCGCCGTGGCGGACGACGGCGAGCACCGCCGTTCTCCCGCCCGCCGCGTTGCCGAGCGCCGTGGCCGCGCCGTGCAGGTCGCGCTCGTCCTCGGGCGCGGTGACGGGGAGCGCGGCGACGAGCAGGCAGCGCGAGTCTGCCTCCAGGCCGCAGTCACGCGCCACCGCGAGGCTCGCCGCCGAGGCGGGCGGCGTTCCTTCGAGCAGGTCTTCGAGCAGGTCGCGGCGGACCTGGTCGCGCCCGGCGGCGAGCAGTTGCTCGGACTCGAGGTAGGCGCCGCTGGCCGTCGTCGCCGCGAGATCGATGTAGAGGCTCGCGGCGCGCGCGGCGCCGAGCGCTTCGCCGCCGTCCTCCAGGGCATCCCACAGGACGGCGTTGTAGGCGCGGAACGCCTCCATGAAATCGGCGAGCGGGACGCCGCGGCGGGCGCGCAGCGCAGCATGGCGCGCGACGAACTCCAGCTCGCGCGGCTGCGGCGGAGCGTCGCGGCGCAGGACCGTGCAGATCAGCGCGTGATGCTCGGCCACGTGCCGGCGGACGTCCTCCAGCAGGGCCGGGTCGGCGTCGCGGTAGGTCGGCACCCGGGCCTGGATGCGCTCCATCGCGGCGGCGATCAGCTCGTCGCTGCGGGCGTCCAGGATGTCGGCGAGCAGCACCCTGGCGATTGTAATCGACTCACAATCGCGTCGGCGAGGATTGGGTGCCGGAGCCCGTGACGCGACGTTGGGGCGAACGTAGCTTGTGGCTCATGCCCAATCTCGCCGATCTCTTCACCCGCGGCGGCAACGTCGCCATCAAGCTCGACGACGTCGAGCTCACCTACGACCAGCTCGACGACGCCGTCGCCCGCACCGCCGGCCTGCTGCAGGCCAAGGGCATCGAGCCAGGTGACCGCGTCGCCGTCATGCTGCCCAACGTCCCGTACTTCCCGATCGCCTACTACGGCGCGCTGCGCGCCGGTGCGGTGGTCGTGCCGCTGAACCCGCTGCTGAAGGAGCGCGAGGTGGCGTTCCACCTCGGCGACTCCGGCGCGAAGGTGCTCTTCGCGTGGCACCACTCCGCCAACGCCGCCCACGCCGGTGCCGAGCAGGCCGGCGCCGACTGCGTGCTCGTCGAGCCCGGCGCGCTCGAGGCGCTCGCGGCCCGCTGCGAGCCGGTCACGCACTCTGTGCCCCGCGCGGGCTCCGACACGGCCGTGATCCTCTACACGTCCGGCACCACGGGCACGCCGAAGGGCGCGGAGCTCACGCACGCGAACCTGATCCGCAACATGGAGGTCATGCGCGCGCTGTTCGAGATCACCGAGACGGATGTCACCCTCGGCGCGCTGCCGTTCTTTCATGCCTTCGGTCAGACGTGCGCGCTGAACGCGACGCTCGCCGCCGGCGGGACGTTGACGCTGTTGCCGCGCTTCGACGCCGCCAAGGCACTGCAGATCTTCGAGCGCGACGCGGTGACCGTGTTCGAAGGCGTCCCGACGATGTTCACGGCGCTGCTGCACGAGCTCGGCGATGCGAGCTCGCTGCGCGTGTGCGTCTCCGGCGGTGCGGCGATGCCGGTCGAGGTCATGCTGGCGTTCGAGCGCCGCTTCGGGTGCGCGGTGCTCGAGGGCTACGGGCTGTCGGAGACGTCGCCGGTGGCCTCGTTCAACCGCCCCGACCGCGAGCGCAAGCCCGGCTCGATCGGGCTGCCCATCGACGGCGTCGAACTGCGACTGCTCGACGACGGCGAGATCGCCATCCGCGGCCACAACGTGATGAAGGGCTACTGGAACAAGCCGGAGGCCACGGCCGAGGTCCTGTCCGAGGACGGCTGGTTCCGGACCGGCGATATCGGCCGCGTCGACGACGACGGCTACTTCTCTGTCATCGACCGCAAGAAGGAGCTCGTCATCCGCGGTGGCTACAACGTCTACCCGCGCGAGATCGAGGAGGTCCTGTACGAGCACCCGGCGGTGCGCGAGGCGGCCGTGGTCGGCGTCCCGCACGCGTCGCTGGGCGAGGAGGTCGGCGCGGCGATCTCGCTCAAGGCGGGCGTGACGGCCTCGCCGGACGAGCTGCGCGCGTTCGTCAAGGCGCGCGTGGCCGCCTACAAGTACCCGCGCATCGTGTGGCTGCTCGACGAGTTGCCCAAGGGCCCGACGGGCAAGATCCTCAAGCGGGCGATCGTGCCGCCTGCGGCTTAATCGGCCGCCGCTATAGTGGGTCCCGGCAGAGAGGTGACTGCCGGGCGCCCCTTTGGCCGGGAGGCGCTTTTTGTCGTGCTATTTTGCTTGGTCGCGCTTGTTGTCTTTGGGTCCGTTCCGCGCACCTCGCCCGCTCCACCTCGACCTCCTGAGGAGTCGCCGTCTTGGCTTCTGTTGATGGTTCCCGCACGCGTCGCACGTTCGCGCGCCTCGACAAGTCCGTCGAGGTTCCGAACCTGATCGACATCCAGAAGAAGTCGTTCGACTGGCTGGTCGAGCCGGAGGGGGGTGGCCTGCGGGAGACCATCGACGACATCTCTCCGATCGAGGACTACACCGGCAACCTGGCGGTCCAGTTCGGGGAGTTCACGTTCGATCAGCCGGTCGCTTCGCTGGATGAGTGCCGTGAGAAGGACCTCACCTACGCGCGGCCGCTGACCGTCACGGTGGGCTTCATCAATCGCGAGACGGGTGAGATTCGCGAGCAGTCGGTGTTCATGGGCGACTTCCCGTGGATGACCGAGCGCGGCACGTTCGTGGTCAACGGCACCGAGCGGGTCGTGGTGACGCAGCTGGTGCGTTCGCCGGGCGCCTACCTGATGGAGCCCAAGGATCCGGAGAAGCAGGTCTTCGTCGCGAACCTGATGCCGGCGCGTGGGTCGTGGATGGAGCTGGAGATCGACAAGAAGGGCCGCGTCTACGTCCGGATCGATCGCAAGCGCAAGCTGCCGGTGACGGTGCTGTTGCGGGCGATGGGGTATTCGACAGATGAGGAGATCCTCAAGCTCTTCAACGACAGCCTCTACATCCGCAACACGATCGAGGCCGACACGGAGGTCACGCGCTCTGAGGAGGGCGCGCTGATCGAGCTGTTCAAGAAGCAGCGTCCGGGTGAGCCGCCGTCAGTGGATAACGCTCGCGCGCTGTTGAACCAGCTGTTCTTCGATCCCAAGCGCTACGACCTCACGCGCGTCGGTCGCTACAAGCTGAACTCGCGTCTGGGTCTGGACATCGATCTCGATGTCCGGACGCTCACGCATGACGACATCCTCGCCCTGGTGCGCGAGTTGGTGCGGCTGCCGAACATCCTCGGGATCTCCGAGGAGCTCGACGAGGATCTCAAGGACTACGCCGCGGAGGCGCTGTCGCGTCCGCGTGAGGCCGTCGAGGAGCACCTGGACGAGTACGAGCATTTCGGCAACCGCCGTCTGCGTACGGTCGGCGAGCTGATTCAGGAGGCGTTCCGGATCGGTCTGTACCGGATGGAGCGCGTCGTGCGCGAGCGCCTCACGACCGAGGACGCGGACACGATCACGCCGCAGACGATCATCAACATCCGCCCGGTCGTGGCCGCGTTGAAGGAGTTCTTCGGCTCCTCGCAGCTGAGCCAGTTCATGGACCAGACGAACTCGCTGAGCGGGTTGACGCACCGGCGTCGCCTGAACTCGCTAGGGGCGGGCGGCCTGACGCGTGAGCGCGCGCCGATCGAGGTTCGCGACGTCCACCCGACCCATTACGGCCGGATGTGCCCGATCGAGACGCCGGAGGGCCCGAACATCGGCCTGATCGGCTCGCTCTCCTCCTACGCGCAGATCTCCGAATACGGCTTCGTCACGACGCCCTACCGCGTGGTCAAGGACGGCAAGCTCACCGAGGAGGTCGTGCACCTCGACGCGACCAAGGAGCAGGAGCTCCTGATCGCGCAGGCCAACGAGCCCATCGACGCCGACGGCGCGCTGACCGGCGACAGCATCCTTTGCCGCACGCAGGCCGGGCAATACGTCTACGTGACGCCGGATGAGGTCGACCTGATCGACGTCTCGCCGGAGCAGATCTGGTCGGTGGCGACGGCCATGATCCCGTTCCTGGAGCACGACGACGCCAACCGGGCGCTGATGGGCTCGAACATGCAGCGCCAGGCGGTGCCGCTGCTCAAGACCGACGCGCCGCTGGTCGGCACCGGTATGGAGCGCCGCGCCGCCTTCGACTCCGGCGACGTGCTGCTGGCACGCAACGCCGGCACGGTCGACTTCGTCGATGCCACGCGGATCGTCGTCGCGACCGAGGACGGCGACCGTGACGAGTACGAGCTGCAGAAGTTCATGCGCTCCAACCAGGGCACGCTCATCCATCACAAGCCGGTGGTCAAGGTCGGTCAGCCGGTCGGCGTCGGTCAGCTGCTCGCGGATGGCTCGAGCTCGGACAAGGGCGAGATGGCGCTGGGCAAGAACCTGCGCGTCGCCTTCATGTCCTGGGAGGGCTACAACTTCGAGGACGCGATCATCCTGTCGCGGCGCCTGGTCAAGGACGACGAGCTCACCTCGCTGCACATCGAGGAGTACGAGGTCGACGCCCGCACGACCAAGCTGGGCGACGAGGAGATCACGCGCGACATCCCGAACCGCTCGGAGGAGTCGCTGCGCAACCTCGACGACCGCGGCATCGTGCGCATCGGCGCCGAGGTCGCGTCGGGCGATCTGCTGGTGGGCAAGGTCACGCCCAAGGGCGAGACCGAGCTGACGGCCGAGGAGAAGCTGATCCGCGCGATCTTCAAGGAGAAGGCGCGCGAGGTCCGCGATACGAGTCTGAAGGTGCCGCACGGCTCGTCGGGCGTCGTGATCGACGTCAAGACGTTCTCGCGCGCCGCGGGTGACGATCTGTCGCCGGGCGTCAACGATCTGGTTCGCGTGTTCGTGGCCAAGAAGCGCAAGATCTCCGAGGGCGACAAGCTCGCCGGCCGTCACGGCAACAAGGGCGTCATCTCGAAGATCGTTCCGGAAGAGGACATGCCGTTCCTCGAGGACGGCACGCCGATCGACGTGATCCTCAATCCGCTGGGCGTGCCGAGCCGGATGAACATCGGCCAGATCCTGGAGACCCACCTCGGGTGGGCCGCCGCCGAGGGCTGGTACGACGACGGCACCGAGGCCTACAAGGCCAGGGGCTCCGAGGAGAAGGGCAAGGTCTATGTCGCCACGCCGGTCTTCGACGGCGCCACGCTGGAGGACGTCGATTACGCGCTCGTGCAGTGGCAGAAGGGGCACCAGGGCGCGATCCGCATGGACATCGACGAGAAGCGCCGCGCCGGCGAGAAGGCTTCGGGCAAGTTCACCCTGTTCAACGGCCGCACGGGTGAGCCGTTCGAGAAGCAGGTGACGGTCGGCTACATGTACATCCTGAAGCTGAATCACCTCGTGGACGACAAGATCCACGCGCGTTCGACCGGTCCGTACTCGCTGGTCACGCAGCAGCCGCTGGGTGGCAAGGCGCAGTTCGGCGGTCAGCGCTTCGGTGAGATGGAGGTGTGGGCGCTGGAGGCCTACGGCGCCGCTTACACGCTGCAGGAGATGCTCACGATCAAGTCCGATGACACGGTCGGGCGTGTGAAGGCCTACGAGGCGATCGTCAAGGGCGAGAACATCGCCGAGCCGTCGATCCCGGAGTCCTTCAAGGTGCTGTTGAAGGAGATGCAGTCGTTGGCGCTCGACGTCAACGTCGTCTCCGACGACGGGGCCCGTGCCGACATGGGCGACGAGGACGATGACCTGCTGCGCGCGGCAGAGGAGCTCGGCATCGACCTCACAGGCGTGCGCGCGACCGACGGCCAGGCCGCCGACGAGAGCGAAGACCTCGAGATCAAGGAAGGCGAGGAGGGCCAGACCGACGACGACGAAGCCACCGACGCCGCTTACATCGACGCCGGCGTGGATGGGGAGGAGCCCGTCGAGTAAACGGGGCGCTCCACGAACTATTTGGAAAGATTCTGCGTAAGGGCCCGTCACGGGGTGTCGATCGGGCCACATTACGCAATCTCATGCATTCCGATGGCTTCGAGGTGATACTGGCCGTTGCCTTAAGGCAAGTCGGTGTCGTAAGCCAGGAGGAGAGGCATGAAACAGCGTCGGGTGGGGCTCATCGCCCTGACCGGAAGCATCTGCGTCGTCGCGGTCGCGGGCGCGTCGAACATCCAGCGAGCCGCCGGGGCCGAGCCGGCCGCGGCGGCGCCAACCCCGATCTACCTGGATACGTCGTACTCGTTTCAGGAGCGCGCGGCGGATCTCGTCTCGCGCATGACGTTGCAGGAGAAGGCGTCGCAGATGGTCTCGAGCCAGTCGCCGGCGATCACACGCCTCGGCGTGCCCGCCTACGGGTGGTGGAACGAGGCGCTCCACGGCGTGTCCCGGTCGCAGACGGCGACCAGTGGCAATGCCACCACGCTCACGAACACCACGTCGTACCCGATCGACCAGTCACTCGGGTCGACCTGGAACCCGGATCTGATCTACCGCGTCGCGAGCCAGATCGGCGACGAGGCGCGCGAGGTGACGACCGGCAACTCGGAGAACCTGGACTTCTACTCGCCGACGATGAACCTCGAGCGCGACCCCCGCTGGGGCCGCAACGACGAGGCCTACGGCGAGGACCCGCTGCTGGTCAACAAGGAGGTCGACCAGTTCGTCGACGGCATGGAGGGCAAGGACGAGTCAGGCAAGCTCCTGCCCGAGTCGGGCGGCTACCACAAGACGATCACGACGATCAAGCACTACGCCGCCAACAACAGCGAGGTCAACCGCCGCACCGGGTCCTCCGACATGGACGACCGGACGCTGCGCGAGTACTACACGAAGGCCTTCCGCGGCGTCGTCGAGGACTCCCAGCCGGGCTCGGTCATGTCCTCCTACAACTCCATCAACGGGACGCCGACCGCGGCGGACCCGTATCTGATGGACAACCTGATGCGCCAGACGTTCGGCTTTGAGGGCTACTTCACGTCTGACTGCGACGCGACCTACGAGGTCGTCGCCGGCCACCACTGGCAGCCGCCGTCGTGGACGCGCCCGCTGAACAACATCGAGCGCAACGCCTTCACGATCACCGCGGGCGAGGACCTGGACTGCAACGCCGGCTACAAGGACGGCTACAACTACCTCGACTCGGCCCCGGTCGCCTCCAACTCGGCGATCCAGACGCAGACGGGCACGTTCAACGTCAACGACATGGATGCCGCGCTCGTGCGCCTCTTCACCGCGCGCATGCAGACCGGCGAGTTCGACGCGGCCGACAGCGTGCCGTGGGTCGCCAAGGCCCGCTCGGCCGTCGCCGCCGGCAGCTGGGTCAACAGCAACGCCAACAACGCCGTGACGGTCACGCAGCCGCGCCTGGATCTCGCTCGCGAGTCGGCCGACAAGTCGATCGTCCTGATGAAGAACACCAAGGGCCTGCTGCCGCTCAAGCCCCCGACCTCGGGCGCGTACAAGGTGCTCGTGCTCGGCTACTTCGCGAACCCGTCGTCGATGTACCTGGGCGGCTACTCGGCCACTGAAGGCGCAGCCGGCGTCGCGAAGGAGATCAACGGCTACAACGGCCTCAAGAACGCGATCACGGCAATCGATCCCGACGCCACGGTCGACTACATGAAGGGCTTCACCGGCACGGGCACGACCGCGGCGGCGCTCACCGCCGTCGACCCCGCCGCCGTCGCGGCCGCCGCCAACTACGACGCGGTGATCGTCTACGCGGGCACCGATGCGGGCACCGCGACCGAGGACATCGACCGCACCGCGGTCACGCTCCCCGGCGCCCAGGGCTCGCTGATCACGCAGGTCGAGGCCGCCAATCCGAAGACGATCGTCTACATGGAGACGATCGGGCCGGTCGACGTGCGGCCATTCGAGCCGACGACCTCCGCCCTGCTGTGGAGCTCCTACAACGGCATGCGCAAGGGCGACGCGCTCGCCGACGTCGTCCTCGGCAAGTACGACCCGTCCGCCCGCACCCCGTCGATCTGGGCGGCCGACATCAACGACCTGCCGGCGACGACGGACTACACGATCCGGCCGACCGCGGCCGGTGGCAAGGGCCGCACCTACCAGTACTTCACGGGCCCCGTCTCGTACCCGTTCGGCTTCGGCCTCAGCTACACGACGTTCGCGACCTCGAACCTCGTGATCGACAAGAAGACGCTCGACGCGAATGACTCGTTCACCGCGAGCGTCGACGTCAAGAACACCGGCACGACGGCGGGCACCGACACGGTCGAGCTCTACGTCACCACGCCCGATGCGACCGCCGCCCAGCAGCGCCCGGTCAAGCGCCTCGAGGGCTTCGCCCAGGTGACGCTCGACCCGGGTCAGACCAAGACCGTGCAGGTCAAGGTCAACGTGCCCGACCTGGCATTCTCGGACAACGGCAAGTGGGTGGTCGACGACGGGCGCTACGGGGTGGAGATCTCGCAGTCCAGCGCCGACGCCGACATCGCCGCGCAGGACACGATCAACGTCAGCGGCGCGATCACGCCCAAGCCGTCGGTCGTGACCGTCAAGCCGGTCATCAAGGAGTCCGACGCCGCGCGGGACATCGCCACGCGCGTGGAGTTCCCGGTCGGCGCGACGATCGACCCGCAGGCCACGGTCGCCATGAACGACGACACGCTCTGGGGCTACGTGTCCAAGGGCGCCCACAAGGACCTCCCGGCGGGCATGTCGCTCAGCTACTCGAGCAACCGGCCGGGCGTCGTCTCGGTCGACGGCTCGACGATCAAGACGGTCTCGAACGGCGTCGCCACGGTCACGGTCAACGCGACCCAGGCCGGTGTGACGAAGTCGACCACGTTCGTCGTGAAGGTCGTCGCCCAGCTCGGCGGCATCACCGTCGACGGGCAGCCGCTCACGGGCTTCAGCCCGGACAAGTACAGCTACGACGTCGTGCTGGCGGACGGCAGCGCGATCCCGACCGTCACCGCGACGTCGGATGACCCGTCGGCCACCGTGAGCGTGACGCAGGCGACCGGGTTCCCGGGGGCGGCGACCGTCGTCGCGACCGGCCCGGACGGCACGCCGTTCACCTACACGGTCAACTTCGGCGGCGCGGGCAAGAGCGACGAGTTCAACGACGCCGCTCCCGGTCCGCAGTGGAGCTGGGTGCGCCAGAACCCGGCGACCGAGAGCGAGTCGGGCGGCGCGCTGAACATCACGCCCGAGGCCGGTGACCTCAACTCGACCACCAACACCGCCAAGAACCTGCTCCTGCAGCCGGTGGTCGGCGACTGGACGATGGAGTCCAAGCTGAACTTCAACGTCACGCCGCACACCGCGACGCAGCAGGGCGGGATCATCGCCTACCAGGACGACAACGACTACCTCAAGCTGGACTGGGAGTTCACCGGCAACACGGCGCAGCTCGTCGAGACGCAGGAGGACTTCTCGTTCACCCCGGCGCCGGCGTACACCACGCCGATCGCCACGGTGCTCGCGAGCGTCCCGACGGCGAGCCTCGGCGTCACCGGCGGCAACCTGTGGCTGAAGATGATCAAGACCGGCCAGCGCTACAAGACGTACTACTCGGTCGATGGCACCAACTGGGTGTTCGTCTACGACGAGGGCGACAGCCTGAGCAACGTCAAGGTCGGCGTCTTCGCCTACAATCGCGCCGGGACCGGCACGGATCTGACGGTCGGGTTCGACTACTTCCGGATCGCGACCTCCGCCACCGCCACCGGTCCCGTGGGCGGCGTGGGCGGCACCGTGCCCGCTACGCTCGGCCTCACGCTGGGCGCGCCGGCGAGCTTCGGCGCGTTCACTCCGGGCGTGGCGAAGGACTACACCGCCGCCACCACGGCCGACGTGGTTTCGACCGCGGGAGACGCGACGTTGAGCGTCTCGGGTCCCACCCACCTCACCAACGGCGCGTTCTCGCTCCCGTCGCCGCTGGGGGTGACGATCACGCCCTCGACGTGGTCGGGCCCGGTGACCCACGGGCTCTCGACGATCGGGTTCAGCCAGCACATCGGAGCCACTGACGCGCTCCGCACCGGCAGCTACAGCTCCACGCTGACCTTCACGCTGTCGACGACGACCCCGTAGCAGGGGTACGGGGGAGCCGCGGCCTGGTCAGCCGCGGCTCCGCTCCTCGGTCACGTCGGCGGCTCGGTCGTGTCGAACCGCAGCCCGCTGGAGCCCTCGCCGCGCCCGACCGTCTTGCGCCGGCCGAGCCAGAGGAACGTGCTGCCGTCCATCCAGCGCGCGAGTTGGTAGGCGCGGGTGACCCGTGCGCCCTCACGCGGGACCTCGTCCTCGCGCAACAGGAGCTTGGGGTCCTTCGACAGCGGCGTCAGCAGCCGCCCGCGCGGGCGCAGCGGCGTCACCGGACCGCTCGGGCTGACCCGCGGAAGCGCACCGAGGCGGAACGACATCGACGGGTTGGTCGCCACTGCGCGTTGTGGCATCAGCGGGAACCAATACGGCGGCGGGTCGGTGCGCAGGCGATAGGGCACGGCGCCGTCCGGGGGTGGCACCGGCGGAGCGGGAGCAGCGGCCTCGCCGGCGGCCCGCGCCTGGTCGGCGGGCAGCCCGTCCTCGCCCTCGACCGCCTTCTCGACCGCCCACGCGAGGTTGGCCACCTCATCGCGCAGGAGCAGGACGTCCTCGACGTCGCGGCCCTGGAGGCTCGCGCCGAGCGCGGGCGCGACGAGCAGCGCGTCCTCGGAGCCGCCCTCCGCGCGCGAGAGCTCGAACATCCGCCATTCGCCGCCCGGCGCCGTCGGCCCGACCGTGGTCGTGCGCCCGAAGGTGTCCTTGACGTCGAGGCGGGTGATGCGGACGAGCGTGCCGACCGGCACCTCGAGCGGGACCATCAGCCAATCGGCCCCGTAGACGAGCGCGAAGCCCGAGAGCAGCATGCGGCCGAGGTCCTCGGGCTCCGCCGAGACCGCGCCGAAGTTGACGCGCCCGTCCTCGAACTCCCACAGGCGCGAGGCCGGCATGCCGGGGTAGGTGACGGCGGTCGGCACGACGGTCACCGGCCCGAGCGTGGAGCGCCCGGCGGGTGGGTTGGCGGTGGTGCCGGCGGCCGTGAACGTGTGCCAGTCCAGATGGCCGTCGGCGTACTCGTCGGCCTCGAGCGCGATCCCGTCGGGAGTACCGGTCCCGAACGCGTATTCGAGGCGATCCTGCACCCAGGCGGCCGGTCCGCCGGAGGGCGTGAAGGCGAGCGCGTCGAACCACGCGACCCAGGCCTGCGCCACCGCGATCACGGCGGCGGCGTCGGCGGCCGGGATCACCGGCGCGGCGGGCAGTGCCGGCGGCGTGGCCCGCAGCGAGACCTTGAGGTCCTTGTAGAGCTTCTCGCCGTCGATCGCGCGCCCGGCGACGAGCGCGAGGAAGCGCCGGCCGGCGGCGTCGGCGACGGGCGGCGTCGTCGCCGCGATCGGGTACGCGGTGCGGAAGGGCCCCGCGTACTGGCCGAGGTTGCGCGCCGCGAGCATGCGCTCGAAGTGCTGCCCGGCGCGGACCCGCATGCGCGCCGTGGGGGCCGCGTGCAGGTCGTCGGCCTCGACGAGCGTCTCCAGCGGCACGGCGGGCACCGAGTAGTTGCTCGTCCGCGCGGTGGGGCTCGGACGGCCGGGACGCAGCTTGGCCATCGGCGCGACGGACGCGCTCACCTGCGCGACGATCGCGCTGCCGCCGTCGACGGCCGCGAACTCGCCGAACTGCCACTGGCGGGCGAGCAGCCACAGCGGGTCGTGCACGCGTGCTTCCAGGCCGGGGGCGAGCTCGCGGTCGCGTGCGGCGGGCTCGAGGCGTGCCCAGCGGATCGGCTCGCCGGGCATCAGGAACCAGCGGGGGCCATGACACTCCCCAGGTCGGTGGTGACGGTGTCGGCCGCCGGCGCGGAGGCGAGGTAGATCGCGGGCAGGTACTGCCCGAGGCGCGGCACGGCGGGTGTGTTGTTCGGTGCGGCGAGCGCTTCGCCGTCGACCAGGCGCAGCTGCGCGAGGTCGAGCGTTTCGAGCAGGGTCGCCTCGAGGTTCGCGAGGCTCCATACGTGCGCCTCGTCGGGCGCGACGGCGAGCAGGATCGTCTGCGGCGCGCGGGCGACCGGCTGATCGACGTGGAAGCTCAGGCCGCTGAGCTGCGTGCGGTCCGGGATCACCTCGGTCCACTCGTCGATGACGAGCCCGGCCAGCGGGGCACCGGCGGCGGGTCCGCTCGTCCCCGTCGATTGCACGACCAGCGACAGCCGCCCGCTCGTGATCGGCTGCGCCGCAGTGGCGGGCAGCCCGCTCCAGCGGTCGCCCGTGCGTCGCGGCAACTGCGCGACGCGCAGGCGCAGCGGTTGCTGCGCGCCGCTCGCCTCGCCGTAGAGCAGCGCGGTCTCCAGCCGTGACGCACCGTCGCGGACGTGGGCGGCGCGCTGCAGCCAGGTGACCGCCGCGAGCGGGTCGCCTGCCTGGAGGTCGGTGCTGGTGGCGAGCGAGGCCACGAACTCGCTGCCGGCGGCGGCGGTCACGCGCGGGAGGATCCGGAAGCCGTCACCTAGCGCGGCGGCGACGCGCGCGCGGTCGTCAGCCGCGGCGGCGACCGCGGCGGAGCGGCGGTCGAGCTCCTCGAGCGCGGCGCCCGCGGCCTCCGGCGGCGCCATGACGCCGAGCTTCGCCGCCCGGCCCAGCGCGGCGCGCACGGCGTCGGCGGACTGTCCGGGCGCGAGCGCGGCCTTCAAGCGCGTGCGCGCGTCCTGCAGCGCGGCGGTGGCGATCGCGGTGCGCTTGGCGAGGTCGGCGGCGTCGATCCCTGGGTCCGTGCTCGGGCCCGGCAACGCGAGGTCGCGCGCGTCGAGCGCCCGGGCGCCCTCAAGCAGCTCGCGGACGGCCCGCGCGAGCTCGAGGAACTCGCCGAGGCCGAGTTGCGCCGGCGTCCACGCGGGATCGCGGTCGAGGACCAGCTCGACGGTCGTGCCGGGCTTCGCGAACCGATCCAGCAGCGCCAGCTCGATGTCGGTCGCTCCGGCCGGACCGCCCGCGGGCGTCATCGCGAGCGCGTCGAGCGCCGAGAGCTTCAGCACGCTCAGATCCGCGTTGGTCACGGTCACGGCGCCGGCCGCCGAGGTGGAGCGGACGCGCACCAGCACGCGGTTGGCGGGGCCCAGCGCGCTCGCCGCCCACGCCTCCAGAGCGGGCTCGACCTTGGCGCGCACCTGGGTGGCATCGGTCGGCCAGCCGGCGGGCGTCGCGGTGGTGTCGGCGAGCACCAGCAGCCGGTGGGTGACCGCGGTGCCGGAGCGCGGGGTCCGCACGACCTCGACGTCGGGTGCCTGCGCGTCGCCGCGCGAGAGCGCGTCGACGGTCGCGCCCGCGCGCTGGGCGTTGCCCTGCACCAGCTGGTGGACGCTCTCGGCGACGAGCACGTCGGCGAGCGCGTCGACGGCGTCGTCGAGCGACTGCAACTCGGTGTCGAGCGCCCGCTGTTCGGGACTGCCGAGCGCCGGCAGCCCCGCGGTGCCGAACGGGATCGACTGGTCGTCCCAGTGGCCCGTGGCCACGCCCACGCGCCAACGGCGGCGCAGGCTGAGCCCGTCGGCGACGTTGCTCGCCCGCAGCGCCTCCGACACGCGCGGCTGGCTCGCGCGCAGCTCGTCGAGCAGCGCCTGGGCCGCGGTGACGGCGGCGTTCGCCGCGTCGACCTCCGCGAGCTGGTTGGCGACCTGCTGGTCGGCGGCGAGGACCTGCATCGCGGTGGACTGCTGCTGCGCGTGCAGGACGTTCATGGTTGCGGCCACCGCATTGAAGGCCTGGTTGGCGGCCACGACTTGCGGCTGGAGGTTCGCGATTCGCGCCTCGGTCGCCAATTTGTCCTGCAGCCATGCGGAGAGTCCGGACAAGCCGGGCCGGTGCGTGACCAGGAAGTCCAGGTGAGCCTGCTCGGAGGCGAGCTGCGAAGTGAGGCTGTTCGCGTTCGCCTGCGCGGCGTTGAACTGCGGCTGCACCGCGTTGATCTGGTTGCGTACGGCGGTGTCCGCTGCCTTCGCGGCGTCGTCGTTGAGGCGCAGCTGGCTCAAGATCTGCGCGGCCGCCTGTGCGCGGGCGGTCGCCACGCCGAGGTCGTGCTCGGCGGCGGTGATCGCGTCCAGCGGCGCGAGCGCCCGCAGCGGCGCGACGTAGCGGTCCAGCACGAGCTCGGGATGGTCCTCGTGCAGGCCGCGCTCGAGGCGGTAGCCGAGCAGCGCGCCGAGCGGCTGGCCGGCGCGGACGCCCTCCAGCAGGTTGAGCGCGAGATGCACGCGGCGCGAGGAGAGGTCCAGCGCGAGCGGAGCGTCGGGCCCGCCGACGTGTGCGAGGTGCCCGGAGCGCAGGACCGCCGCGGTCGCCGCCTGCCCGAGCGACGGGGCGTGGATGTAGCCGTGGGTCGCCGCCTGCGCGGCCGAGGTCGGGCGCACGTTCTCGAGCACGCCGTAGCCACCGAGCCGGACGCCGAGCGCCTTCTTGGTGCGCAGCGTATTCAGGCGCCGGGTGGCCATCCCGGTGACCCAGGCGTCGAGGCGGTGCGAGGCCAGGTCCAGCACGCCGCCCGCGTAGCGTGCCAGCGGCGCGGCCGGGACCGCGAGCAGCTGCCGCAGCGCCGCGTGCATCTCCATGAACTCCGTCAGCTGGGCGGCGACGGGCGAGCCCGCCGTGCTGTTGGCCGAGCGCACCGCGTCGAGGTGCCCGGCGAGCGTCTGCCCGGCCGCGGTCACGCCGTCCAGCGGCGCCGTGAGGCGACTCCACGGCGTCGGTGCGGGCGTGCCCAGTCCGGGCTCGTCGCCCTCACCCGGCGCGGCCAGCCCGCGGGCGCGCAGGATGCGCACCGCGGTGGTCGTGTAGGCGCGCAGCAGCGCGTGGTGCAGCAGCGCGAACAGCAGCGCGTTGGACCCGCCCGGAGGGGTGCCCGTGCGCAGCGTTTCGAGCCCGTTGTAGACCAGCCAGTTGACGAAGCTCTGCGCGGTCGGCAGCGGCGCCGTCTCCGACGGCTGGACCGCGACCGTCGGGCCGGTGAGCGGCGTGACGAGCGACTCGAACACCGCGTGCGCGAGCGCCGGATCGAGCGCGAGCCCGAGCGTCTGCAGCGGTTGCAGCGCCTGCGCGACGCGCGTGAACGCGGCGGCATCCGGCGCGGGCAGCGAGAGCCCACGCGCGCTGTAGTGCATCGAGACCGGGCCCATCGCGACGGCGGTCGCGAGCATCGCGCCGAGGTCGACGCCCGGAGTCACGCGTGGCACGCCGCCGAGCGCCGCGCGCCACGCGGGGGCGAGGCCGTTGAGCAGCGGGGCGAGCTGCGCGTCGAGGTCGGGCGGATCGAGCAGCTTGAAGCGCCGCAGCGAGGTCACCGGCAGCACGCCGTACGGCTGGCGGCCGAGCCGCATGGTCGGCACCGCGCCCCCCGACGTGACGTTCGCGAGGAAGTGCGTTCGCGTCGCGGCGATCGCGTCGTCGGAGACCGCGCCCAACAGCTGGTCGAGCATGTAGCCCCAGGTCGCCGGCCAGAGGGCGACGCGCAGCGCGCGCTCGAACGCGATCCCGACCCCGCCCGCGCCCGCGACGTGGGTGAACGGATCGAGCGCGATGCCCAGCGCCCGCGCGAGCACCGTGCCGTCGGAGCTGCTCGCCGTCAGCGCGGCGCCGCGCTCGTTGCGCAGGCTCACCGCCGCGTCCTCGCCCGCCGCCGTCCACGCCGATCGCACCGCGTCGGTGTTGTTGGTCGGCGTGCCGGCCGCCGTGATCGCGAGCCCGTCCGTGTAGTGATGGGCGTCGAGCAGGGCAGCGATCCGGCGGGCGCTCTCGGTCCCGTCGGCGGTCGCTCGCAGGCCGAGCACCACGAGCCGGTCGAAGCCGCCGGAATCCGCCGCGGCGAGAGGGATCTTCAGCGCCATGCCGCGGTCGAGGGCGCGGTTGAAGTCGACCAGCCAGTGGGCGGCAGCGCCCAGCGGCGCCGCCGGATCTCCTGCGCTGACATCACTGGGATCGGGGCCGACGGCCAGCGAGTCGGGGATCGGCTTGCCGAGCACGGCGAAGCGGCGTTCGCCGCCGCGATAGCCGAGCGCGATCCAGCGGTCGGGGAGGACGTTGGTGCGCGCGGCCCGGGTCCACGCCGCGGCGCGCTGGGGCGGACTCGGGGCGGCCGCCGCGCGGGCGATCCACGCGGCGCGGGGCGTGCCGAAGCGGTCCACGAGCGCCCGCCACGCCTCGAGCGTGGACGGGGCGGTGGCGCCGCCGGCCTTCTCACGCGCGAGGTAGCTGGTGCCCCACGCGAGCTCGTCGGCGGTCAGCTCGGGCTCGTGGCCGTCGACGTGCAGCGTGTCCGGATAGACCCGCACGAGCAGGTTGCCCGTGTCGAAGCGGGTCTCGAGCCGCACCGGCAGCAGCGCGAGCGGAAGGTCGGCGGCGATCAGTGCCGCGAGGTCGTCGGGGTTCTCGCTCGCGACCAGCTCGGTGCGCAGCCGCTCGAGCTCGGCGGTCGCGGTCGCCACCTGGGCGGGCGTCGTGGCGGCCGCGACCTGCGCCGCCGCGGCCGTGATCGCGCCCTGCGCGGCGACCAGCAGCGCGTCCCACGACTGCCACGCGGTCGTGACGCGGGTGCGCGCGGCGGCGATGTCCGTGCTCAGCTTGGGCGGAAGCGCCTCCACCGCGGCCTGCCGGGCGCGCGCGTCCGCGAGCTGGGCATTGGCCGCGGTGAGCTGCGCCGTCACTGCGGTCAGCGCCGCCTGCGCCGCCTGCAGTTCCGCATTGGCCGCCGCCACGGGCGCGTTGTGCGCGTTGGCGGCGGTGCGCGCCGCCTGCGCCTGCGTGCGCTTGGGGATCGCGGCGCGTTCGGCGTCGAAGACACGCTTCTGTGCCGCTTTGAGCAGGCCCGGAGGCGGATGCCCGCCGTCCTCCTGCATGATGTCGATGAGATCCTGGCGCGCTTCCTCCACCGCAGCGTCGGCCGCTGCGGAAGCGGCTTCGGCGGCTTCAGCCGCCGCTTCCGCGGCGTTGGCCGCCGCCACCTCGTTGTCGCGCGCCGCCGTGGCCGCGGACACGCGCGCCTGCGCGTCGGTGACGGCCTGCTGCAGCGCGGCGATCCGCGGCGGGAGCTGGGCGAGATCGGCGCGCAGCTTGGCGCGGTCGACCTTCGCGGCCACCAGGCGGTCGGCCAGGACGAGCGCGTCGGCCTCGGCCGCCTGCCCCTTCGTGCGAGCGGCGACGACTGCCGCGAGGTCGGTCATGTCGCGCTCCTCTTGATCAAGCGCGACGCGTGCAGCGCTACGCGGAAGGGTTGCTGGAAGCTCAGCGACGCGTGGTTGGCCGCGTTGCGCCCCCACAGTGCCTGCAGGTTGGCGGCGGCGGCCAGCGGTTTGGAGACGTCGACGTGGCCGGAGGGTGTGACCGGCACGTGCGCCCACGCGAGCGCGTCCGGCGTCTTGGGCACGCCCGGCGTGGCGACCTCGTCGAAGCCGAAGCGCGGCTCGCCCGGGTACTCCTCGAAGACGAAGTACCAGCCCGGGCCGGCCGGATCGATCCCGAGCGCCATCTCCTCGCTGAGCGCGAAGCCGACGAACACGATGTCCGGCGCGAGCGCGCCACGGAACATCGGCGCGAGCCGCGTGGCCGGGTCCAGTGCGCCGCCCGCGAGGGCGCGGGCGGCGTAGATCGTCGTCGTCGGGTAACGGCGCAGGAGCTCGCCACGCACGAGCAGCACGAGCTGGCCGGTGCCGCCGCGGAGATGGTTGCCGAGCGGGGCCACCGCCCAGTCGGCGAGCGGCGGGATGTCCGCGAGCGCCTCCCGGCTTCCGGGCTGGCCACTGACGTCCCAGAACTGCCGGAACGCCGTCCCGGAAAGCGATGCGGGGTACTCGCGCCACAGCAGCTCGCGGCTGAGCTCGTGGTTGAGGCCCGCCATGTAGGCCTCGATCACCCGCGGCGTGGTCTCCAGCAGCGCCACGCCGTCGGCCTCGACGTCCTGCACACCCGGGAGGAAGAGCCAGGGCGCGATGCGCTGCAGGCCGTCGTACATCGCCTCGTCGAAGTGCGGCTCGGTCGCGACGGGCGCGAGCGGATCGGGCCGCGTCCAGGTGCCCGCGGGCGCGGCGACGCGGGCCTCCGCGCGCGCCAGCACGGTGGTGTCAGGAGCGAGCCGCTCGAGCAGCTGGGCGCGCAGCGCGTCCGCCGAGAGCGCCGGGCGGGTGTCGACGTCGGCGACGGGCGCGGCGGCGCTCGCGAACGCCGCGACCGGCGGCAGCACGACCATCCCGCTCGGCGGCGCCGGCGGCGGCTTCATGGCCGCGTCGTCGACGGCGGTCAGGAGGTTGATCTGCGCGGCCGGGCCGGCGCGCCGCGCGAGCAGACCCTGCGGGCTCGCGAGCCGGCGCATCGCCCCCGACACGACGGCCTCGGGCACGCGGCTGGTCCGCAGCTCGGCGTCGACGGTCTCGGTCGCGAGCTGGATCTGCGCATGGGCGGGCTGGGTCATCGCCAGCAGCCCCGCGGGTGAGAGCGGCTGCAGATGCCGGTCCAGCACCACGTTGCCGAGCTCGCGCGCGACCTGCGAGCGGCGCAGCAGCGCGTTGACGTCGTTGACCGCGCCCGCCTGCTCCCACGCGCGCGCCATCAACTGCTCCTGGCGCTCCTGCACGACCCGCGTGCCGGCGGCGGCCGCGATCCGCAGGCGCGGGTCCAGATTGAGCTCGCGCAGCCAGCCGGGCTGCCCGCCGGCCACCGGCAGCGCGCTCGCACCCGCCTGCATCTGCCCGTAGACCGGCGGTGCGAGCACGTCCGGCGGCGCGGCGGACAGGGTCTTTTCGAGCGCCGTCTGAAACGGCACGCGCTGCGCGTCGGTCCACGGCGGCGGCGCATCGGGGCCGGGCACGCGCAGCGCACTCTGCAACTCGATCACACCGCCCGCCGGAAGGCCGCTGCCCGCGGCGGTGAGGTCGAGCTTGGGCGGGTGCGCCGTGGCCGGATCGAGCGGGCTGGGATGCAGGCGCCGCACGAGCGTCTCGAAGCTCCCGGCGGGGCCGGTCGAGAACTCCCACGCGTGGTACACCGGGAGCTGCAGGCCGGGCGCCGGGGTCGCGGTCCACGCCGGGTCCAGGCGCGCTTCATCGTCGGCGGTCACAGGGTCGCCGAGCCCTGCCTTGACGCCCGCGAGGAACGCCGGGACGAGGCAGGCGAGGTACGCCGTGTCGGGCTCCAGATGCCGCGGGCACACCAGCCGCGAGCACGCTCGCCCCGGGTCGGACATGAGGATGTCGGTCGGCCGCGCACCCGCGCCGAGCCCGGCGATCTGGCCGTGCGCCCACGCCCACGACTGCGAGAGGTCGGGCAGCTCGGCGGCGGGATCGGCCGGCGCGGCGAGCTGGAGCACCGGCAGCGGCCCGCCGGGGTTCGAGCCGAGTGTGACACCGGGTTGGCGGCGGATCGTCACGAGCACCAGCCACGGCCGCAGCCGCGTCTTGGCCGTCCCCGGCGCGGCGGGCGTGAACAGCCATGGCAGGTCGGCGCGGGCGAACTGGATGCCCGGCATGTAGCCCGACTCGAAGCGCGTCGTGCCAGGCGGGGGATCGCGCCGCACGATCTGCGCCGGGTCCAGGCCAGTGACATCGCCGGGTCCGTAGAGCTGGACGGAGGCCGGCACGTCGCCGGCGCCGTCGACGTGGACGGACACGGGCAGCTTCACGCGAGCGGTCAGCGCGACCCCCGGCTCGTCGAGCGCGGCGATCGAGCGGCCGACACCGCCCTGCACCCACGGCAGGAACGTGTACGTGGCGAGCGGGGGAGCGGTCATGCGGTCTCCCGGAGAGAAAAGGCGGGCGGGCGGGCCGGCGTGGTCGCGGTCAGCGTCAGGAACGCGTCGCCGGGGATCGCCACCTTCGCGGACTTCGGCTCCGGCACGCCCTCGGCGGTGACGATCAGCTGCTCATAGACGACGCTGACGGTCGCGGCGGCGCCCGCGGCGAAGCCGTCCGCGCCGAGCGCGGCGCCGGAGGTCATCTCCTCGAACGACGGCGCCGAGAGCTTCGCGTCGTCGCTGAGCGCGGTGAACTGGGCGGGGGCGAAGCGGTCCTGCAGCGGCGCCAGCGAGGTGCGGACGCCGCCGATCGTCGCCAGCGTGATCCGGAAGCGCTTCGCGCCGCTGGGGACGCTCGATCCGAAGCGGTCCAGCGTGCGGTCCAGCGGGGCGACGCGCTGGCGCACCTGGAGCGTCGCGAGCGGGTGGGCGAGCACCGCCGTTCCCGGCTCCAGCGCGCGCAGCGAGACCAGACCGGCCGCCCCGGCGGGCAGCTGCGCGCTCCACGACCGCGCGTCGGCGAGCGCGGCGAGCAGCAGCGGGGCCACGTCGACCGGGGCGGGCAGCGCCGGTGCCACATCGTCGCCGATCGTGACATCGAAGCCGAAGGAGACGTCGAAGAAGAGGATCGAGAACGAGGCGCGCCCGCGGGCCCGCCACGGGCGCGGGCCGCTGAGCGTGAGCGCCAGCGAGATCGACAGCAGCGTGTGACCGCCGGCCTTGACCGCGAGCTTGGCGGCGATGTCGACGACGAACGACAGCGGCGACACCGTCACCAGCGCGTCGAAGGAGAGGAAGCCCGCGATGCTGAAGCTGCCCGCGCGGGCGCCGAGATCGACGCGCGCGCCGAACTGCACGGTGTTCGAGGTCAGTGCGAGGTAGGCCTCCAGGCGCAGCTTCGGGTTGTCGCCGCTCGCCAGCGCGACCGCGACGCGGTCCAGGGCAGGGAACCCGGGCGGGGCGGCGAAGCGCGGGTGGAAGCCGCCGACCGCCAGCAGGAACGAGGGCGTCTCGCCCCAGTTCATCCGCAGCGCCATGTCACCCGTGAGCGCGAACTGCGCCAGCCGCGAGTCCACCAGCGTCGCGTCGACCGCCGCCTCGGCGCGGTCGAAGTCGATCACGCCCAGCAGGTCGACCTGGATCCGCACGATCGCCTCGTGCTCGTCCGGGAGCACCGCCTTCAGGCGCCCGAGCACGACGAGCCGCACCGGCGCCGGCAGCTCGAGCACGAGCGCCAGCTCGATCGTGATCAGCGTGGGCGAGCCCCAGACGATCCGGGCGGTCGGCGCGAAGACGTGCCGTCCGGGCGCGGGCGGGAAGAGCCCGGCGAGGCTCGCGATCAGCTGGCCGACGCTCGCCTTCGGATCCGGCGGCGAGAGCACCGCGCCGAGCGCGCCGCTCTTCAGGCCGGCCCGCATCGCATCCACCGACACCGTCCGGTTGATGCCGAGCAGACCGCCGACGCCGACCAGCATGAACCCGAGGCCGAGTTGGACCGGCGGGAAGTCGGCGGACACGAGCACCAGCAGCGAGTAGCCGGGCTTGCCGCCCGGTAGGCGGGTGCTGAGGAGCCCGACCGCGCGGACGCCGATCCCCTCGAACTCGAGATGCAGCTCGCCCGCATACTCGCCGCGGTCGGGGTCATAGGCGAGGAAGCCGCCGCCGACCACCGGTCCGGCGTCGATCGAGAGCCCGAGCTGCGTGGGTGCCTTGAAGCCGAGGTCCAGATCGGCGACGCCGAGGTTGCCGCCGTCGTCCGGGAACGTCAGCGTGGCGCGCACGCCGACCCCGTCGATCGAGACGTCGACCGGTCCGACGCTCGCCTCCAGGCCGGCGGAGATCACCGCGTCGACCTTGCCGTCGGTGGCGTGCAGCCCGACGTGCACGTCGGGCAGCGACACGCCCGCCGCCGACAGGCCCACCGGCAGCGTCGCGTCGAGCCCGGCGCTCCCGCGGAAGGTCAGGCCGTGCTCGTTGGACCAGGTCAGGCCGGTGCTGAAGTCGGCGCGCAGCCCGTTCGCCGGCAGGATCGAGGCGAGGAAGCTGTCGCCGTCGGCGGGTGCGACGACCAGCGAGCCCTTCGGGACGTCGGCGGAGAGCGCGAGGCTCTGACGCGCCTGCGACAGCGCGGTCTCGACCCCGAACTTGGTGCCGAGGAGCTCCAGGCGCGTGCCGGTGGGTGAGCCGATGACGAACGGCTTCGCCCCGTCGGCGACGACCTGTTCGGCGGTGATCTTCCCGTTGAACCCTGCGGTGCCCGTGTCGGTGAGCAGCGACAGCCCGTGCCGTCCGTAGGCCACGCCCCCGACGCCCGCGCCGAAGTCGACGGTGATCGTGAACGGCCCGATCCCGCGCGACGCGGCGAGCGCGCCGAACGGGGTCACGACGAGGCCGAGGTCACCGCGGTCGGCCGACGAGAACGAGAACACCGCGCCCGCCTCGGCGGTCGCGCCGACGTTGAGCGGGTGGTCGAGATAGACGGCGAGCGAGTGCGCGAGCGGGGACGCGGAGTCGGCGAGCAGCGCCGTGTCATCCGGGTTGATCCCGTAGCGGCACGGCACGCCGAGCTCGCGCAGCAGGCCGACGACGCGCGGGAACAGCTTGTCGGCCATCGCGTCGGCGTCGGCGACGGTCGCCAGCGGCGTGACGTACTCGGCGCGCATCACCGCTTCTGGATCGCGCAGCAGGTCGACCAACCGGCTGGGATGCAGGCGATCGATGCGATACCCGAGCCGCACGGGCTTCTGGGTCGCGTCGAGTTGCACCTCCGACAGCGGCTGGTCCTCCAACGGCTCGAGGATCGTCAGCAGCACGAGCACCTGATGGACGACGGGATGCAGCACCGTCAGCCACGCGCTCAACAGGAGTTCGCCGACGTCGCGCCCGAAGTCGCCGAGCTGTCCGAGCTGGCCGTCGCCCGAGCCGAACGCCTCGATCGCCGCGAACGCGCGACCCGCGCCGGTGAGGACGTCGGCGATCGAATCGAAGGACGGCGTCGCCTCCTCGGCCAGGGTGTCGATCGCGCGCTTCTCGGCGACGACGGCCTCAAGCGCCGTCGCGAGCGGCGCGGCGTCGGTGTCCGGCAGGGCGCCGAGCTCGGCCAGCATCCCCTCAAGCGCGCCGGGCACGGTCATCGCGCGCTCCAGCGGGTACAGCAGAGCGCCGAACTCGTTGGCGAGCGATGCGAAGAGCGAGTCGCTCATGGGACGACCTTGAACTGGCCGGGCTGGAACGGGAACTTCGTGTCGTTGGGATCGAGATTGACGACGTAGTCGACGAACAGCACCAGCGACGTGCTCGGGTCGGTCCAGCGGATCGTGTGGATGACCTTCTTCTGGTCCGTGTTGGACCACTCGAACGTCAGCTCACCGACGTTGTTGAGGCCGATGATCTGGCGCTTCACACCGGGGTCGAGGTTGTATTGGCGGTAGTTGCCGGTGACCGTGTTGAACCAGCCGAGCGCCTGCTTGCGCTGGTCCGCCGTCGCGCCCGGCGGCAGCGCCGGAAGCGGCTTCGGCACGTTCGGCACGGTGGCCGACTTCGTCGTCACCAGGTAGTCCAGCTGGTAGATGTAGTCCGGCGGGATCGCCACCTTGACCTGCTCGTCGATGCGCAGCGTCCCGGAGGCCCGCAGCGGCCGGCGGTCGACGAAGCGCGTCCCGAAGCGCGTGCCGACGGCGACCTTGGCCGCCTTCAGGCTCCCGCCCGCCGGGACGTTCCAGCCGGCGTAGAACTCCTCGACGTGCGGCCCGATCATCGGCTTCACGTACCAGTGCGGGGCGTAGGTGTAGCCCTCGGTGCCGAGGTCGAGCGTCGAGTCGGTCTGCTTGCGCAGCGAACTGGCGACCAGCTGGGCGATGACCGAGGTCGTCGGCGGGGCTCCGGCGGCCTCGCCGAAGCGCCGCGTGGCCTTGTAGAGCATGCGCGAGGCGAAGGCGATGTGCACGTCGCCTGAGAGCAACATCACCGGCCCCTTGCGTTCGTTGCCCACCACCGTCAGCCGCTCGGTCACGGACTTCATCAGGTGGTCGAACGCGGTCGCGGGCAGGTCCCAGGCCTCGTGGACGTCGGGGAAGTGCGCGGCGTGGTTCGCGATCCAGTCGTGGCGCGTCGCGCTGCGGATGGGCTCGACCGGCGGGGCGTTGGTGGAGATCACGACGAGCAGCGCCCGGCCCGCGGTCTTCGGCTGGATCTGCTCGATCTGCGCGGCGAACTGATCGGGCGAGAGCAGGTCGGGTGCCTCGCCCCCGCCGCGCGGGAAGCTGCGCCACGTCCGGGTGTCGGTGACGATCACCTGGTGGCCCAGACCTTCGATCGTGTAGTTGAAGATCAGCGAGTTCGGGTCGTGGAACACCGCCCCCTTGGCCTTGATCTGCACGTCGGTGTGCACCGAGACGATCGGGTCGATCTTCGCCGCGTTGGTCTCGTAGGTGGCGGCATTGCCCTTGTCCAGCAACGACAGCAACGTCGTGCCGGGCAGGCTCGCGTCGGCCTCGGCGAACTGCTCCGGGACGTTGCCCCAGTGCTGGCAGAGCGAGTACGCGACGATGCCGTTCTTGATCACGCGCCGGCCGAGCGCGTTGCCGTACATCCCGACGCAGATGTCCAGCGTCATGTTCCAGTCGTCGGTCACCTCATGGTCGTCGCAGATCATGTAGCTCGGGATGTTCGCCAGCACCCGGCGGACGTCGGTCAGGCCGCCCGCGAAGCTCTGCAGGTTCTTGATGTGCTTCTCGATGTCATCGCCCGGCGGGAGCACGCCCGGCGGCACGTGCTCGACCCCGAGGCCCTTGCGCACGGCGGCGACGACGTCGGCGAACAGCGGGACCGTGCTCGCGTCCCACAGCACCGGGGACCACACGAACAGGTACATGCAGAGGTACTCGCCGAGCACGAGCAGGTGGGCGTCGAGGTCCTCGGAGGTGAACTTGGCGCCCTTGAGCAGCTCCCGGCGCATGTAGGGCGGGAGCTTGTTGGCCTGCTCGAGCCCCTCGTAGCGCTCCGGCACGGGCAGGTTCTCCTTCCAGCCCAGCAGCACGTCGGAAGCGTCGGTGAGCATGATCAGCATGGCCGCCCCGACGTCGTCGGCGTAGATCTGGTCGCCCATCAGCAGCAACTGGTGCGGGCGCTGCAGCGGGGTCTGCGCCGTCTGGGAGATGAGCTGCCCGACGAGCGGCAGCGCGTCCTTGCCGTTGCCGTGCGGCATCCGGCAGGAGGAGTGGATCATCCGCAGCTGATTGATGTCCTTCGGCGGCAGGCAGAACGTCGGCTTGTCGAAGGGGGCGTAGGACAGCGACGCGTTGCCGGTGGCGGTCGCGAGGTTCATCGACTGGCTGTCGTCGAAGGCGAACGCCAGGTCGTAGCGGTAGACGACGTTCTCGACGAGCGGCGCCGCGGGCGGTTGGCGCGTGGCCGTGACCGCCACGATGTGCAGCTTCGTCCCCAGCGCGATCGTGTGGCGCGTGCCCTCGAGCATCCGGAGGCCGCTGGGGTCGAAGACTTTCAGCGTCACTCTTCCCGGCTCGCGCATGGCCAGCCAGACCGTGGCGGTCTCAGGCGTGACCTTGCGCAGGATCGGGCCGGCCAGGACGCGCGGCTTGGACCCGATCGAGTTGCTCAAGGAAGCCCAAGCCATGCCTTCGACCGTACGTCTCACCGGACATCGGTGACAATCAGGGTTCGACCCTGAACTTAGGCGGCCCGGAATTGTGGTGTGGTCAACATGGCTAGCGCGCGTGCGCTGAACTGGCTGCGGACGCGCGATCGCGGTTTCGCCGCGCTGCGCCGTTCGGCGCGCACGGCACTGGTCATGCCGTCGCTGTTCGCGTTCGGCGACAAGGTGATCGGCAACCCGACGCTCGCCACGTTCGCGGCGTTCGGCTCGTTCGCGATGCTGCTGCTGGTCGACTTCGCCGGCCCGATGCGCAACCGGCTGCGCGCGCAGGCCGCGCTCGCGGTGACGGGCGCGGTGTTCGTGTGCTTCGGAACGCTGGTGTCCAACTCCGCGTGGGTGGCGGCCGCGGCGATGACGCTCGTCGCGTTCGGCGTGCTGTTCGCGGGCGTGGTGAGCTCCGTGCTGGCCGGCGCCACGACCTCGTTGCTGCTCGCGTTCATCCTGCCCGTGTCGATCCCCGGGCCGGTGTCGTCGATCCCGGATCGGCTGGCGGGCTGGGGGCTGGCGTCCGTCGTCGCGCTGCTCGCGATCGCGCTGCTGTGGCCGGCGCCGGCGCGCGACCCGGTGCGCAGCGGGGCGATCGCGGCGTGCCGCGCGCTCGCCGCGCGCCTGCGCGCCGAAGTGGCCCACGTGCTCGGCGAGGGCTCCGCGGCCGAGCACGACGCGGCGCTCGCTGGTTCCGACGGCGCGCTCGCCGCGCTGCAGGCGACGTTCTTCGCGACGCCCTACCGGCCGACGGGGCTGAGCACCGCCGCCCGGGCGATCGTGCGGCTCGTCGACGAGCTCAAGTGGCTCGACGCGATCGTCGCGCAGGCCGCCCCGCGGCCGGCCGGGAAGGTCGATCGGCGGGCGTGTGCGGTGAAGGTGGCCGCCGCCTCGGTCCTGGAGTGCTCCGCGGATGCCTTGGACGCGCCGCAGCGCGCCGCGGCGCCGCTGCACACCGCGCTCGCGGACCTCGACGCCGCGCTGGGCGCTTTGGAGCAGCACGCGACGAGCACGCCTCCCGACGGCGACGACGCGATCACGTCGCTGGACCCGAGCTTCCGCGCGCAGGAGCTGAGCTTCATCGTCACCCAGATCGCCGGCAACGTCGATCTCGCGGTGATGGCCGAGCGTCGCAGCTGGCTCGATCAGCTGCTCGGCCGCCGGCCCGCGGGCGCCAGCGGCGGGCTGGCGACGGCGCAGGAGCGAGCGGGCGCGCACGTGGAGCGCCACTCGCTGTGGCTGCAGAACAGCGTGCGCGGCGCCGTCGCGCTCGGGCTCGCCGTGCTGGTCGCCGACCTCAGCGGTGCCCAGCACGCGTTCTGGGTCGTGCTCGGCGCTTTGGCGGTACTGCGCACCAACGCGCTGAGCACCGGGCAGAACGCCGTGCGCGGGCTGGTCGGGACGACGGTGGGCTTCGCCGTCGGCGGGGTGCTGATCGTCCTCATCGGCACCAACACCACCGTGCTCTGGGTGCTGCTGCCGTTCGCGGTGCTCTTCGCCGGGCTCGCCCCCGCCACGATCTCCTTCGCGGCGGGACAGGCCGCGTTCACCGTGACCCTGCTGATCCTCTTCAACCTGATCGCGCCGGAAGGCTGGAAGATCGGGCTCGTCCGGATCGAGGACGTCGCGATCGGCAGTGCGGTGAGCCTGGCGGTGGGCCTGCTGTTCTGGCCGCGCGGGGCGGCCACCGCGCTCGGCACCGCGCTCGCCGAGGCCTACGTCGACAGCGCGAACTACCTCGCCGGAGCGGTGCGCTTCGGCATCGCCCGCTGCGATGCCACTGCGCCCCCGGCACGCGCGCCGGAGGCGGAGGCGATCCGCGCGGCGGCGGCCTCGCGGCGGCTCGACGACACCTTCCGCAACTACCTCGCCGAGCGCGGGTCAAAGCCCGCGGCGCTGGCCGAGGTGACGAGCCTCGTCACCGGCGTCGTCGGGCTCCGGCTCGCCGCGGACGCCGTGCTCGACCTGTGGCAGCGCGAGGCGGTCTCCCACGGCGATCGCTCCGCCGCCCAGGCCGAGCTGCTCGGGAACACGGAGCGGATGACGCGCTGGTACGGCGGGTTCGCCGAGAGCCTCGTGGGTCGCGGCGCGGTGCCGGACCCGCAGCCGCGCGATTCACTCGCCGACCGCCGCCTCGTCGCCGCGGTGCAGAACGATTTGAGCGACGGCAACGGCGGCGGGACCGCGACGGCAGTCCGGATGATCTGGACGGGTGACCACCTCGACGCCGCGCGGCGCCTCCAGGACTCCCTCGTCGGCCCGGCCCGCGCGGCGACGACGGCGTAGACGGGCGGACGGTAGCAGTTCTGCTACCGTCGGTCGGGTGCCGGTGATCCCGCAGAAGGAACTTCGCAACAACGTCGCCGACGTGCTGCGTCGCGCGGAGGCCGGCGAGGAGTTCACGATCACGGTGGCCGGGCGGCCGGTCGCGCAACTCGGGCCTGCGCGCCGTCGTCAGTGGGTCAGCGGGCCGGAGCTCGACAAGGTCTGGGACACGCCGGCTCCGGAGACGCTCGACGAGGAACTCGAGCAGTTCCCCGGCGCGCTGGACGACCCGTTCGCGTAGGTGCGCGCGATCCTCGACACGTCGGTGCTGATCGGTGCCGACAAGCCCCGTGAGCTGGAGGGCGCCATCAGTGCCGCGTCCTTGGTTGAGCTGCATTTCGGCCTCGGAGTCGCACAGGACCCGGACGAGCGCGCCCGCCGTGGGCTGCGTCTCGGCGTGATCGAGTCGACCTTCGAGCCGCTGCCGATCGACGCCGCGGTGGCGCGCGAGTGGGGACGGCTCTCCGCGGCGGTGCGCACCCGCGGAGGACAACCGCGCCGGCGCGCGATGGACCTCGCGATCGCCGCGACCGCGAACGTCCACAAAGTCCCTCTGCTCACGCACAACGGCGCGGACTTTCAGATCATCGACGACCTGGTGGACGCTCGCGCGCCTTAACTCGCGACGGTCACATGACGGGTCGAGTGCCGCCGGGGCGGAAGACGACGCGGCGGGCGAGCGTGTAGGTCAAGAGCGTCACGAACGGGATCACGAGGCATTCGGCGGGGAGCCGGTGGAGTGCGAGGTCGGTGGTGGTGAGCGCGATCCCGGCGCCGCTGCAGAGCGCGCCGAGGCCCTGGACGGCGACGTAGCGGGTGAGCGTCGCCGCCCCGCCCTGCGCGTGGAACGTCCAGGTGCGGTTGAGCAGGTAGCCGTTCACGGCGCCGGTCGCGAACGCCAGCGCGGAGGCGGGTGCGGCGGCGACGTCGAGGTGGGTGAGCAGCGCGAACGTCACGAGGGTCAGCGCCGTGTTGATCGCGCCCACGAGGCCGAAGCGCACGAACCGCGAGAGTTCGGCGCTCATGACACCAACCGCCCGGAGAACACGTGGTTGGCGTGCCCGGTCGCCGAGCGCGTCGGATACCACCCGATCGCGTGGACGAGCCGCGGCATCTGCGGCGCCCCGGCGACGCCGAGCCACACGCACCCGACGATCGCCAGCGGGGCGAGCACGCGCGGGCGCGCGAGCGCGGCGAACGGCAGCGCCCACGCCAGGTACCACGGCATCACCCAGGAGAGTGAGAGCACACTCGCGAACAGGACCAGGCCGATGGCGCCGACCGCCCACCGGCGCCGCCACAGGACGAGCGCGCAGGCGAGCAGCACTGCCGCCGCCAGCGCGTCGCGGCCGTACCCGCGGATCGTCGGATCCGCGCCGCCGTGGCCGGTGAGCGCGCCGATGATGTTCGGCAGGCTCAGCGGGTTGACGAGCTGATCCTGCACGCCCACCGACGGCAGCGCGCCGTCGAACATGACGAGGACCACGAGGCCGACGACGAGCGTCGCCCCCGCCGCGCCGGCGGCCGCGATCAGGCGCCGGTCGGCGCCGAGGACGATCAGCGGGGCGACGACCGCGAAGGACGGCTTGAGCCCGGCGGCGGCGACGACCAGCGCTCCCGCGCCGGCGTCCCACCCCCAGCCGTGGTCACGCCCACGCAGCAGGCAAGCGACGGCGGCGAGCACACAGAGCACGGCGGGCATGTCGTTGTGGAACCCGCCGATGCCGACCGCGAGCGTGACCGGGCACAGGCCGGCGCAGGCCAGCGCGCGCTGCGGCGAGCGCCCGAACCGCTTTGCGAGCCACCACACCAGCGCGAGCGCTCCCAGCGCGGACCCGACGACGATCAGCTTCCAGGCCCAGTACGCGTCGGGCAGCGGCAACCGGGCGAGCGGCTCGGTCAGCAGCGTGAACAGCGGGCCGTAGGGGCTCTCGAGGTGATGCCAGTTCGAGAGCGCATAGGCGGCACCGTGCGGGGCCTGGAGCGGGATGTGGGTGTACGGATTGAGCCCGTGCGCGGCCATCCCGCCGTAGACGAGGTAGTTGAACGTGTCGGTCAGCGGCTGCGGCGGCCCGAGCACCCACACGAGCTGGGCGGCGGCGACCGCAGTGGCCACGACGGACGTGGGGAGTGAGGGTGCACTCACCCACGCGATCAGCCACGCCGCGAGCATGATCACGAGCGCGACGGTGAAGTCGGCGCGCAGGCGCAGCGGGTCGGTCGAGAGATGCGGCAGGAGCCCGTGGAGCGGCCCGAACAGCCAGGCGTCCGCGGCGCGCATGGTCGGCGGCGACAGCACCGACGGGCGCTCCGCGGCGGCGAGCACGAGCCACAGCGAAGCGCCGAGCGATGCCAGCAGCGCGCCGGCCGCGACGACGGCGCCGAGCGCGCGCGAAAGCCCGGCGGCCGCGACGCGGGACGGCTGGACGAGCGTGGTCGCGTTCATGTCGCTCCGGTCGGGTCGAGGGCGTACAGCACGTGTGCGTGCGGCTTGCCCGCCGCGTGCATCACGTCACGCGCGTGGACCGCGGCTGCCCGCGGCTCGCCCGCCGCCGGCGTCGCGTCGAGGGCGTACAGCGTGCGTGCGTGCGGCTCGCCCGCGGCGAGGCTGCGATCGACGCCGTGGGCGCGAATCCACGCGGCCAGATCGGTGCACCCCGCGGTGCGGCAACCGCCGCCGACGATCGCGGTGCGCACCTGGCCGGCAGCGACCAGCCGCGCCAACCGCGGCACGCTCACGACGTCGCGCCCGGCAGCGGTGAGCACCAGCGCGGGCCGCCCGTCATGCACGATCAGCGGCGCGGCGGGCGACGTCGCCAGCGAAGCGAACTCGTAGCGCGCGCGGCCCTGGTGGCCGCGGAGATACGCGCTCACGCGGTCGACCCGCGCGGCGGGCAACGCGCCGACCGTCCCGGAGTCCTGGACGTGCGCGACGACAGCGCGAACACTCGTGACCGCGGACGAGAGCAGCACGGCCACGAGTGCCACACCGACGGCGCCGCCGACGAGAACGCGCCGGGCGCCGTCGTGGTGGTCGTGTGCCGCGCGGCGTGGACGCCAGGCGGCGTCGCCGCGGTCGTCGGGCGCCGCTGTGCGGGCGCGGGGTCCCGCGGCGGCCGCTTCGCCGTCCCGGGCGCGAGCGGTCGTCAGCAGGACCGCCGCGCCCAGCAGCGCGGCGATCGCCGGGTCGAAGGCCTCGAGGTAGCGCGGGCGGAGTGCGCCTTGGAGGCTGAAGAGGACGGTGCCGAGGGCGAGCCACGTCGCGAGCGCCGCCAGGCCCGCGCGGCCGGGACGGTCCAGGCCGCGCCACGCGCCCGTGACAGCGACCAGCGCCACCGAGGCCCAGGCCGCCGCGAGCTCGATCCCGAGACGCGACCGCAGCTCGTCCTGCGCCGAGAGGAGCCGCAGCGGGCCCGGACCCGCCGGGATCCGAGACGCGCCGCGGGCGGCGGCCGCGGCTGACTTGACCACGCCGGGTGGCTGCGCGGCGGTCACCCGCCCCACGCCGTCGTAGACGAACGCGGCGTTCCAGGCCGAGCCGTCGCTGGAACCGAACGCCCACGGCCGCTGCGGGCCTCCGAAGGCGGTCAACAGGACGAGCCAGGCGAGCCCGACCGCGGCACCCACCGCGCCCGCCGCGAGCAAAGCTCGCACGCGCGCTCCCCGCGACGCACGCGCGCCGAACCACCACAACAACGCCAGTGGCAGCGCGGGGAGCAGCGCCTCGAACAGCTTGGCCTCGAACGCGAGCCCGAGCAGCGCGCCGGCGAGCACGACGCACCCCCAGCGTCCGGAGCGCAGCCCGCGGGCCGCGACCGCGAACGCCGTCACGACCAGCGCGGCCATGACCGAGTCCATCGTGTCGCTGCGCCCCGTGATCACGGCGATCGGGAGCACCGCGAGCGCCATCGCGCCCAGAAGCGCCACGCGCGACCCGAAAAGCGTGCGCAAGAGGTCGTACAGCGCCACGACCGTGAGCGTCCCGCCCACGGCGGCGGGCACGAGCAACGCCGACGGCCCGAACCCGAACAGCTTGGTGCTCGCCACCTGCAACCACAGGTCGAACGGCGGCTTGTCGATCGCCAGCCCGGCGGACGGGTCGAACGCACCGACGAAGAACGCGTGCCACGACGTGCCCATGCTCCGCACCGCGGCGTCATAGAACGGGTCGACGGGCGTCCGCCCGAGCGCGGCGAACCGCAGCGCGGCGGCGAGCGCGAAGACCGCTCCGACGGCGACGCGCTCGACGGTGCGGGCACGAGGCCGGGCGAGCGCCAGAGCGGCGCCGCCGTCAAGGACGAGCGGAGCGCTCACGCCACCGCGGTGCGCTGGGCCGCGGAAGCCGAACGCCGCTCCGCGCGCAGGCGGCGCAGCAAGGCCTGGCGCTCGCGGAACGCGCGCAGGATCACCCGGATGTCGCCGCCGGTGGGTTCGCCGGCCAACCGCGGACGGTGCTGCACACCCACCTCGGCGAACCGCCAGCCCGCCATCCGCCCGCGGACCAGCAACTCGGTCGAGACCATGGCGCCGTCGCACGTCAGAGCCAGCGCGCGCAGGCTCGGCCCGCGGACCAGCTTGAACGCGCAGTCGACGTCGCGAACCCCGATGCCGAAGCTGTGGCGCATCAGCCCGTTCCAGGCCCCCGCGGCGAGCAGGCGCCAGCGCGGGTCGGCGCGGCCCAGCCGGTAGCCGGCGACGAGCTCGTGGCCGGCGGTGAGGTCGAGGAAGCGGCTGAGCTCGCTCAGATCGAACTGCAAGTCGCCGTCGGTCAGCAGCACCCAATCGCCCTGCGAGGCGGCGATCCCGGAGCGGACCGCGGCGCCGTACCCGCGGTTGCCGTCGTGGGCGACGACCCGCACCCGCGGGTCCTTGGCCGCGAGCGCCTCGGCGATCGCGAGCGTGTCATCGCTGCTGCCGTCGTCGACGACGACGATCTCGTGCTGGTGCGCGAAGCGCTCGGCGGCCTGGCGCGCCTCGGTCACGGCCGCGAGGACGTTGGGCGCCTCGTTGAAGCACGGCAGCACGATCGAAAGCGACGAGAGGGCACGGCGGGTGCCCGGGGTCACGGTGTCGGTGGCGGTCATCGGCGGCAAGGCTCCTTGTGAAGGGTCGATTCGATCCTCGTCCGCCGAGATCAGCGCCGATCTAGGGTCACGTTGGTGTTCTGTTGGGAAACCGTTCGCCCGCCGTACGGCGGGTACGGTTACCGGCCACGATGGACGCACGCATCCTGCTCGTCGAAGACGACGCCGATCTCCGGGAGACGATGGCGGGCGCGCTGATCGCCGACGGCCACGCGATCGACACCGCGGCCGACGGCCACGCCGCGCTGGAGGCGATCGCCGGCACCGGCCGCCACCAGCTCGTGCTGCTGGACATCGCGCTCGGCGCGGGCCCGGACGGGGTGGAGGTCTGCCGTCGCGTGCGCACGATCGACGCCGACGTCTACGTGATGATGCTGACCGCCCGCGACACCGAGGCCGACGTGGTGCTCGCGCTGGAGGCGGGCGCGGACGACTACGTCACCAAGCCGGTCGGCGTCGCCGAGCTGCGCAGCCGCGTGCGGGCCGCACTGCGGCGGCTCTCGCGCCCGGCCGCGCGTGAGGCCAGCGGCAACGGACCGCTGCGCCACCAGCGCATCGCGCTGCACCCGGCCGCGCGCACCGCCACCGTGGGGGCCGAGTCGCTCGCGCTCACCCGCTCGGAGTACGCCGTTCTCGAAGCGCTCCTGCGCGCGGAGGGCGCGGTCCGCTCCCGCCCCGAGCTGCTGCACGCGATCTACGGCGACGACGCCTTCCGCGACCCGCACACCGTCGACGTCCATGTTCACCACCTGCGCGAGAAGCTCGAGCGCGCCGGGGGCGAGGCGCGCTGGCTCATCACCGTGCGCGGCGTGGGCTATCGCATGGGTCCGTGAGCACGCTGCGCGAGCGCGCCCGCGCGCCGTTCACCGGCCTGCGCGGGCGCATGGTCCTCGCCCTGGTGGTCACGAGCCTCGCGACGCTGGCCGCCGCGGCGCTCGTCGTGCTGCCGCCGCTGGAGCGCCGCGTGGTCGCCGACCGCCTCACCGAGTTGCGCGGCCTGGCGTTCACGATCCGCCCCGCCTTGGCCGCGCTGCCCGAGCGCGACCGTCGCCGCGGCTCGCCGGCACTGGAGCAGCTCATCGAGCAGTTGCAGCGGCGGACGGGCGGCAGGATCGTCGTCTACTCGAGCGCGAGCGCCGAGCTGGCCGACACCGAGACGACCGAGGCGGCCGAGCCGGCGCTGGGCCCGCCCGCGAGCCTGCGCGAAGGCGCGCTGCGGCGCCGCAGCGGCGTGGTCGCCGGCCGGCGGGGCGAGTTCGCCTTCGCCGCGACCGTCGTCGGCAAGGAGCCGAATCGCCTCACGCTCGTCATCTCCAAGCGGCTCGCCGACAGCCGCGCCGCCGCGTCGGTCATGCGGGCGGCGCTGCCGCTCGCGCTGGCCGCCGGGCTGCTCGTGGCGATCCTGCTGGCGCTGCTGCTGAGCCGCAGCCTGATGCGCCGTCTCGGCCGCCTCCGAGCGGATGCCGAGGCGCTCGGGGCCGACGGGCTCGAGCACCCGATCGCGGTCACCGGCGGCGATGAGGTCACCGTCGTCGCGCGCGCCCTCGAGGGCATGCGCGAGCGGCTGCTCGACGAGCAGGCGTCACGGCAGGAGTTCCTCTCGACCGCCAGCCACGAGCTCCGCACGCCGCTGGCCTCGCTGCAGGCCACGCTCGAGCTGCTCAAGGAGGAGATCGGCCGCGGAGCGGACGACCCGGAAACGACCGCCGCGCGCATGGATCTCGCCCTGCGGCAGACCGGCCGGCTGACCGCGCTGGCGACCGACCTGCTGGACATCAGCCGCGTCGACGGCGGCGCCCCGCTGCGCGACGAGCCGGTCGAGCTGGCCGAGCTGGCGGCGTTGATCGGCCGCGAGTTCGGCGCCCGCCTGCGCACCGATGGGCGCACGTTGAAGATCGACGGCGGTCCGGCGCTCGCCGCCGCCGACCCGGTCGCCACCGCGCGGATCCTCCGCGTCGTGCTCGACAACGCCGCCCACTACGGCGCCGGGACGGTCACGATCGCGATCACGCCCGAGCCGGGCAAGGTCCGGTTGGAAGTGCGCGACGAAGGCCCGGGGATCGGCGAGGAGGAGCGCGAGCACGTCTTCCACCGGTTCGCGCGCGGGCAGGCGGGGACCGGCGGGCCGGGTGGGGCGGGGCTCGGCCTCGCGATCGCGCGCGGGCTGGCGCGGGCGATGGGCGGCGAGCTGACGGCGGAGCCGTCCAGCTCCGGCGGCCGCCTGGTGCTCGTGCTGCCGGCGGCTTGACGGATTCCCAACACAGCGTTGAACTCGGCCACAGCCGCTCGCCGGAAGCTCGGCCGATGCCGACGCGGATCGCACACGTGGCAGCACTGGCCGCGACCGGCGTCGCGCTGACCGGCTGCGCGCACGTCGACCTGGGAAGCGCCGAAGCCGACGCACCGACCGCGTCGTGTCCGGCGACCATCGGCGCCACCCTGCGCGACGTCGCCCAGCGCGTGGCCGGTCAGGCCGCGAGCGGGCGCACCGTCAGCGGCGCCGCGGCCCGCATCGCGCGCTCCACGAGCCTCGGCGACGCCGTCGCGCGTGACGATCCGGCCGCGGTCAGCGCGGCGTTGCGTCCCCTGCTGCGCAGCCAGGTCGAGCGCATCGTCATCACGCGTGGCGACCAAACGCTCGTGTCGCGCGGCCAGGTGGCCGCGCTGGGACCGGTCGGCGGGACGATCACGGACAGCGCCGGAGCGCCCGTAGGACGGTTCACGCTCTCGACGTCGACGGTCGACGGCGTGGCATCGCTCGTCCACAGCCTCACCGGCGCCCAGGTCGTGATCGTCGGCGGCGGGCGCGAGCTGGCGACCACGCTGCACCCGCCGACGGTCGCGCCGCCCGCGTCCGGCACCGTCTCAGCCGACGGCGCGACCTACAGCGTCGCCTCACTCGCGGCGACGGCGTTCCCCGCGGGGCCGCTGCGGATCAGCCTGCTCAGCCCGGCCGCCGACTCGGCGTGGTGCGGGCCCACGCCCGCCGCGACCAAGGCCAACACGCTCGGCGCCGTCGCGAAGCGCATCTACAAGGGCGAGCGCGGCAGCGCCCGGACCCGCCAGGTCCTCCGGCACATCGCGCGCGACCCCCGGTTCGCACGGGCGGTGGCCGCCGACGATCCCGCGGCGTTGCGCGCCCAGATCGTCCGCTTCTTCCAGGATCCCGCGCTGCACGTGGTCCGCATCCGCGCGCGGACCGAGCGCGGCGCGCTCGTCAACGACGTCGGCGGCCCGTACGTCCTCGCACCGGCCTCGGCCGCGGTCCGCCTGCACGGCCGCACCGTCGGGCGCGTGACGGCGTCGATCCAGGACGACGCGGGCTTCATCAAGCTCGTCCACCGCTTCACCGGCGCCGACGTGATTCTCCGCGCCGGAAATGCGGAGATTCCCTCCAGCACGCTCGATCCCGGACCCGCGCGACTGCCGTCCCACGGGGCGGTCGACTTCGGCGGCCGCACCTACCAGGCGTTCTCGTTCACGGCCACGCGCTTCCCGTCGGGTCCGCTGCGCGCCTCAGTGCTGGTGCGCTGAGACCCGCGCGAAGAACGCCCAGACCTCGTCGTTGGCCTCGAGTTGGGACGGGTTGTGGCGCGGCCACGGCGGATCGGCGCCCGGCCAGCCGTGGTCGGTCCCGGCCAGGCGCAGGTGCTCGACCTGGAAGCCCGGGTCGCACCCGCGGTGGGTGAAGCGCACCACCGCGTGCCGGGGATTGGAGCGCGTGGCCTTCTCATCGCACCCGTCGCGGTGCACCCACCCAGCGAGGAATCCCGCCACGGCGCCGGCGCTGTCGGACGGTCGGCCCGCGTAGGGGACGACGTGGTCGGCGGTGCCGTGGATCTCCAGCACCGACGTCTGGCGGCCGTCTGGGCAGCGGTCAAGCGCCTTGTAGCCGCCGGCCACCGGAGCGATCGCCGCGATCGTCCCGGCCAGCTCGCACCCGACCCGTGCCGCGAACCCGCCGCCGTTGCTGACGCCAGTCGCGAACACCCGCGACGGATCCGCACAGGCCGCCGCCATCGCCTGCGGGAGCAGCGCGCGCAGGCGATTGACGTCGTCGCCGGGCATGCTCGCGTTCAGGCTCCAGAAGTGCCGCTTGGTCGCGGCGGTGGGGTAGAGGACCGCGAAGCCCTTGGCGTCGGCGGTGTCGGAGAGGCCGCTGTAGTCGGCCATGCCGGGGCCTGTCCCGCCGGCGCCGTGGAAGGCGATCACGAGCGGGAGCGGCGCCCTCGCCCCTCGCGGAACGTGCAGCAGGGCGTCGCCGGGCAGCGTGTGATCGCCCGCCACCGGTTGGCAGTCCACGGCCGCCACCGCGCGGTCCGTCGTCTCGGTCTGTGCAGCGAGGTAGAGCACCGAGGCGGCGATGCAGAGCGCGACGAGCGTCGCGGACAGACGGCGGAGACGGCGAGACATGATCGACCGGAACCCACTGACCGGGCGGGCGCTGAGCACGGTAGCCGGTGATCCTAAGTTCGCGGCTCAGAAGCCGGCCAAGTGTCGTGGAGGCGGCGGCGTCGTCCAGACCGTCACTTGGCGCCCGCGCTCGCCTTCGGTTTCGGGACCGACGGCATGTCGGCGCTATTTCCCGGTGGCTTCCTTCATCAGGTCGTAGCGCTTCTGGCGCCCGAACCGGCGCCAGCCGTTCGGCTCGGCGGCCGACTTGCTCTCCAGTTCCTTGGCGCGCGCGACCAGGTGCTGCTTGGCGTCGTTGGCCCGGGCGAGGTGGCTGGGGTCGATCGTCTTCCAGCCGCCGTTGCGCTTGGCGATCTTGCGCTCCTTGGCCAGCGTCTCCATCCATTCGCGCTCGTCGTCGGTCAGCACGCCCCAGCGGTCGACCGGCACGAGCTTCTCGGCGACCTGCGTGGCGAGCGCGTACAGCCGGCGGCGATCGTCGAGCCCGTTCGTGCCGCCGTTGATGCGCTTGGTCAGGCCGACGAAATCGTCACGGTCGCAGAAGCCGTTGCAGTCGTGGGAGAACCACCAGTAGCCCGACGCCAGCTCGCTGTTGGGCGGCTCGGCCAGCACGTCGGGGTTGTTCACGCAGTCGAGCTCCAACGCCTTCGCGATCGCCGCGTAGTTCGCCCGCCCCGTGATCTGGATCCGGCCGCGGCCCTTGAAGCGACGGCCGTCGCCGGGTTGCGTGTTGCCGAGGTCCTTGCGGCCCTCGTACGCGGAGCCGGAGGCGTATTCGGTCGCGGTCTTGAAATGGTCGGACTCGTGGCCCCACTGCGCCACGGCCATCGCGGCGCGGCGCGGCGTGTTGATCTCGAAGCGCATGAACGCCTCGCCGAGGCCATCGGCGATCCGCCTCGCCGCGACGGCATCGAGGTTCGGGCACACGTGCCGTAGTGCGTCGGGGTCGATCGTCCAGTCGCTCATTCGGATGGCCTCCTGCTCTATGTGTACGTGGAGGTCTCTTCGATCTCGGCGGCGCCGTCAAGGGCGCGTGTGTCCCGCCGGCGGGACACACGGCCTCGTGAATAGGAAGGGCTCAGTCCTTCGCGTCGGGCTCGCCGTCATCCGGCGTCTCGATGTCATCGTCCTCGGCGACCTCGCCGAAGGCGGGATCGGGCTCGTCGGCGATGTCGTCGAAGTCCGCGTCCGGCGGACCGAAGGTCGTTGGCGTCGTCTCCATGTCAGTCTCCGATGAGCTTGTTGATGTAGTCGTAGCGAGCCTTGCGGTGGTTCTTCTCCCAGCCGCCGTCCTTGGCCGCGGAGCGGATGTCGGCGGCGCGCTGGCGCAGGTCCTTCTTGGCCTGCACGGCCCGCTTGAGGTGGACGGGATCGACCTTCGACCAGCCGCCGGCCCGGCGGGCGACGCGGCGCTGGCGGACGAGCATGTCCCGCGCCTCGCGCTCGGCCTCGTTCATCACCCGGTAGGGGTGCACGTGGGCCGGCCTGGGCGGGGCCTTGAAGACGCCCGCGTGGAACGTGCAATGCCACTCCTCAGACGGTGCATCCGAAGCGAGCTGGCCGCCCTTGATGCCCCAACCGAACTGGTGACCGACCTCCCGGATCCCGGCCTGCATCGCCGGCGTCGGCGTGTCGACCGCGATGCCCCAGCCGTGGTTCGAAGACCCCGGGTGTGCCGCGAGCGCGCCTCGGCCGGACTTGTAGAGATTCCAGAAGTACTCCTGGTCGGCGAGCGACCGGTAGGCGGTGCGCCGCGAGGTCGGACTGATCCAGACGTTGTGCTGCTTGGCGATGTGCATCCGCATCGCCAGCCACGCTGCGGCCGCGTCTTCGCGCAGCTGCCCGCCCGGGATCGGTGAGAGATCGCTCTCCTGCAGCATGCCATTTGCGGCCATGCTCACCCCCTGATGTTGGTGAATTCTGTCGCTGGGCCGACGCTAACCGAGACAGGGTTCGGGATCCAGTCAGCGACGTTCCCGCTCGTCTGTGCGGCAGTCGGAGAATGTCAGAGTGACGACAAACTGATTTCCTGGCCCAGGAAGCGCCGGTGGGCGGATCCTGATCGGTGTTGACGGGCGCGTTCAAATGCGTCGAGGATGCGAAGTGCCCGTGCGCCCGGGCGCACCCGTAACCGTCAGAGGGACGTTCGCCGATGACCGCTACCGCACTCGAAACCAAGTTCCCGACCACCGTCGCCGCCCCGTCGCGGCGCCTCGTTCTCGAGCTCGGCTCGGACATGTCATTCGACGACTGGGCCGACGTCGGAGCGCGGATCGCGCGCATCTGCGGTGGCGCCGCCTGGGCGCTCGGCGATTGGCTGCTGTTCGGTGAACGGCGGTACGGCGAGCGCTACCGGTCGGCCCTGGAAGCGACGAACCTCGATTACCAGACGCTGCGCAACTACGCGTGGGTGGCGCGGAGCATCGCGCCGGCTCGCCGTCGCGAGGGTCTCAGCTTCCAGCACCACGCGGAGGTCGCGGCGCTGCCGGCGGCCGAGCAGGACCTGTGGTTGCATCGCGCCGAGGCGCAGGAATGGTCGCGCAATGAGCTGCGCCGCCAGCTCTCCGCTCAGCGCCTCGCGCGCCGAGCCGAGGCCGCGAAGCCCGCGGTCGTGGTGCGCGTCGAGGTTCCGTCCGATCACGCGGCGCGCTGGCGCAGCGCCGCGGCCGCTGCTCAGCAGGGACTGCCCGAATGGCTACGCGAGGTCGCCGATGCCGCGGCGGAGCGCATCGCCCCGGCCGGGTAGCGGATTGACGAGGATCGCGCGGGTGTAGAGCAGGCTGAAGCCCTGGCGCTGCGCGTTCTGCTGGGACTTGGACCCCGGCTGGGTGGTCACGACCGCGATGGCCGCGCCCGCCGCCGCGGCGTCGCTGAGGCGCGTCGAGAACAGCGCGGTCTGGATGCCCCGGCGGCGGTGGGCGGGCAGCGTCGCCGCTCCGGTCAGCTGCGCGATGCTTCCGTTGAGGTAAAAGCTCGCCTCGCCCGCGACGGCGCCGTCGCGCAGCGCCAGGTAGCGCTTGACGTCGGCCGTGGCGAAGGCGCGCATCGCCGTCAGCACATCCTCGCGCGAGAACTCCTCGTGGGAGGGGACGCCGTCGGTGTCGGGGAGCACCGTGGCATCGGCGGAGACCTGCAGCCAGTGCTCGAGCTCGTCGTCGCCGCTGGAGCGGATCTCGATCCCGGGTGGCGTCACGCGCTCGCGCTCGCCGTCGAGGGCGATGCCGAGGACGTTCTCGAACCCCGCGAGCCGGTAGCCGCGCTCCGTCAACCGTGCGGCGAGCGCCGGATCGCCGAGGTGGCAGAGCTCGATCTGCACGGGGGAGCGGACCGCGGCGTAGGCCCGTTCGACGTCCTCGAGCGCGCCGTCGGCGGGCACGCCGCCGAAGCCGAGCCCCGCCACCTTGTTGTACGGCGAGCCCGCTCCGGCGAAGGTCGCCATGCCGCCGGCCAGCTCGATCGCGAACCCGGACCCGCGCTCGCACACCCTGGCCATCAATCGGGCTTCGGCGCGTTCGATGCGTTCGGCCAGCGTGATATCGCAGAAGAGCGGCATGGGCGGTCAGTCTCGCGTCTGCCGGCGGCGTTTCACTCACATCGCGACGAGCGGCGTCTCCTCGGCGACCGGCGGCGGCGTGCGCGGCTCCGCTCCCGCGCGCAGGAGCGCGAGACCGGTCGCCGGGAAGATGACCACCGAGAGCAGGCCGGCGGCGATCAGAGCGGCGCTCGTCGCGGCGTCGACGACGCCGAGGTCGAGCCCGATCGCGGTGGCGGCGACGATGAACGGCAGTGACGTCGACTGCAGCAGGCCGGCGATCAGCGCCTGGCGCGGGCCGAGCAGGCGGCGATAGAGCAACGCCGGGAGCCCGCGCACGGCCAGCAGCGCCGCGAGGAAGATCGGGACCATGACCACGGTCGAGGCGCTCGCCAGCAGCGCGTCGAGGTCGTAGCGCACGCCGGTGGTGACGAAGAAGACCGGGATGAAGAACCCGAACCCGATCGCTTCGAGCTTGCGCCGGAACTGCGGGTGGGTCATGACCTCGTCGGCGTCGAGCAGCGTCAGGATCGCGCCCGCGGCGAACGCGCCGAGGATCGCCTCCAAGCCGAGCGACTGCGCGATCGCCGCGAAGCCGACGAGCAGCACCATCGCGCCACGCACCCGGATCTGCGCCGTCGTGTCCTGCAGGCGCAGGAGATCGGCGCGGATCCGCATCGAGCGCTCGGCGCCGCGGACCGCGATCAGGACCACGAGCGCGAGCCCGAGCAGCGACCCGATCAGCAGCAGCGTCGCGCCCGTCCCGCCCTCGCCGGTGAAGAAGATCGAGAGCAGGATGATCGCGCCGAAGTCGGCGATCGATCCCGCCGCGATCACGACCTGCCCGAGTGTCGAGGTGCTCTCGCCCGCATCCTTGAGCACCGGGATCAGCACGCCGAGCGAGGTCGCCGCGAGCGTGATCGCGACCAGCAGCGGCGCGTCGGCCAGCCCGGCGGCCTTCAGGCCGGCGGCGACCACGAGCGCGATCGCGAACGACAGCCCGTAGCCCAGCGCGGTGAGCCGCAGCACCCGCCCGCGCAGGCGGGAGAAGTCGATCTCCAATCCCGCGAGGAAGAGCAGGAACGCGAGGCCGAGCGTGGAGATCACGGCGATCGTCTGATCGACGTGCACCCAACCGAGCACGCTCGGCCCGACGACGATCCCGGCCACGATCTCCAGCACCACCGCGGGAAGCCGCACCCGTGGAGCGAGGCCGAGCACGAACGGCGCGCCGAACGCCACGGCGGTGATGATCAGCAGACCGGAGAAGGAAGGCATGGCGGGGAGGTCCTTCAAGACGAGCGGGTGTTACGCGTCGGAGGTCCAGGCCGGCCGCTCGTAGACGCCTCCGGGCACGCCGCCGATGCAGAGCACCCGCAGACCTTCGGGTCCGGAGGAGAGGACCCGGCCCGTGCCGGCGTCGACGGCGACGAGGTGCTCGCCGTCCAGCCGGTGGCGTTCGCCGTCGATCACGACCGCCCCCGCGCCGCGCAGCGCCACGTACAGCTCCTGTTGGCCCGTCTCCGACTCGTCGTGCGGCGTCGTCGCGTAGTCGGGCGGCAGATCCATGATGTTCACGCCGAAGGCGGTGATGTCGAGGCCCACCCCGACGAGCTTCGCGAAGCCTTCCCAGAGCGTCGGGAGATCGCCGACGGCGCGGGCGGCGAAGCCCGGCAGTGTGGGTGGAACGTCAGCCTTGGACACGTGCATGGAACGTCCTCCTTTGGAGGGTCGTGGTGAGGTAGAGCAGGCAAGTGAGGCCGATCGCGGCGGGCCCGAGGCCGGAGACGAGCAGGCCGGTGCGGGCGCCGAAGGCGCCGACGACGAGGCCGCCGAGCGCGAGCGCACCGAGCTCGGCGCCGTTGCGGGCGCCGTTGTAGGCGGCGAACGCGCGGCCACGCAGCGCCTCGGGGACGCGTTCGTGGATCAGCGTTCGCAGCAGGACGTTCTTCAGCCCGTGCGCGACGCCGCCGAAGGCGAACCCGAGCAGGGCGGTCCACAGGACCGGCGCGAGCGCGGCCACGACGAGCCCGAGGCCCTGCGCGACGATCGCGGTCAGTGCGGCGACCGCCACGGCCGCCGCCGGGACGCGTTGCGGAAGCCCCGCGGCGCCGATCAGCATCCCCAGCGTCCACGCCGTGATCAGCAGCCCGTAGCCGAAGCTCCCGGCGCCCAGGACGTCGGTGACGAAGAACGGCTCCGCGGTCACGGAGATGGTGAACACGGTCAGGGCGGCGATGGCGCCGCCGAGCGTGAGCGCGAGGGCGCGGTCATGAACGAGGAACGCGAAGCCGGCGCGCGCACGGATGCGCTCACCCGGCGCGGTTGCGGCGGCCGGCCGGCGACGCGCTCGCAGCGCCAGCCCGGCGAAGCCCACCGCGACGAACGACAACGCGTCGATCGCGAGCGCGAGCCGCAGCATTCCCGCCGCGCCGAGGACGCCGCCGAGCAGCGGTCCGGCCGTGAAGCCCACGGCGCGCACGGTCTCCATCAGCCCGTTGGCGCGGGCGATCTCGACATCGCCGGCGGCGGCCGGCACGAGCGCGAACTCCGCCGGCTGGCTGACCGCGACCGTGAAGCCGAGCAGCGCGACCAGCGGCAGGACCGCCCAGAGCGCGTTCACGCACAGCGCGAGCGCGACGGCGATCGCCGCCTGCGCGAACGAGACGCCGACCAGCAGCGCGCGGTTCTCGAAGGAGTCCACGATCGTGCCCGCCAGCCCTGCGCCGAGCACCACCGGGGCCCAGAGCGCGAAGAACACGGCGGACACCGCGAACGTCGAGCCGGTGCGCTCCTGCACGTGCAGGACGAGCGGGATCAGCGCGAGGAAGTCACCCAGCGCGGAGACGCCGGCAGCACCGGCGAGCAGGCGGAGGTCGCGGCTGCGGGGGATCGTCATGGCGGCGATCCTGGAGGGCGAGCGTTCGCGCACCGCTCGGCTTGCGTGAAACGATCACGCGGTTCGTGGGACGGTCACCGACGTGCCCAACACACTCGTCCCCGGCTCGCACTTCCCGGACTGCGCGCTCACCGACCACGCCGGCAACCGGCGCACGCTCGCCGAGCTCGTCGCCGGCGATCCCGCCGTGCTGCACTTCTACCGCGGCTGGTGGTGCCCGAAGGAGCAGGCGTTCTTCCGCCGTCTCGTGGCGTTCCAGGACGAGGTCGAGGTCGCCTACTCCCGCGTGATCTCGGTCAGCGTCGATCCTCCCGAGGTGTCCGCCGCGTTCCGCGCCGGGCTCGGCGCGCGCTGGACGTTCCTCTCCGACGCCGACCGTTCCGTTCAGGCGCAGCTCGGCCTGCGCGAGACCACCGACACCGTCCACGACCCATACGTCCCGGCGGTCTTCACGCTCTTCCCGGACCTGACGATCCACAACGCCTACAACGGCTACTGGTTCTGGGGGCGGCCGACGCTTGAGGAGCTCCGCGGCGACCTGCGCTCGATCCAGCGCTCGATCCGCACCGACTGGGAAGCGCCGACGGCATGAGTTGGTGCTGGTTCGATCTCCTCGATGCCCCGTCGGACACCGCCACGGCCCAGGCCGCGGCGTTCCACGCCGACGGGAGCGCCGCGGGCTGGCTCGCCGCGTGGCGCACCCGCGCGCGTCCGACCCGTGAGGCCCGCCGGATCGACGACCGCATCGTCGACCCAGGCGGCGCGCCCGCGTGGATCTCGCTCGTGCGCCCGCCGCGAGGCGTGCGGCTGCCGTTCGACGACCTCGCCGTGCAGCAGGCGCGGCGCAACGTCCTGGGCGACCCATGGGCCGACGCCATCTCGACCCTGCTCAGCGACGCGTCGCACTTCGAGGGCGCGATCACGGTCGTCCGCGGCGCGGGGGCCCCACGCCTGCGCGACGACCCGTTCGCTCGCGTGTTCGATGCGCGCATCCTGCGGGTCGAGGCCGGGCTCTTCGGGCGCGTCCCGCCGCCGTGCGGCCCGACGATCGAGCGCTACGGCAGTGCGAACCCGTGGCCCCAGGACCGGTTCTGAGCATGGAGCTGCGCATCGCCCGCCACACCGACCCCGACCTCGTGTGACTAGGAGACGATGACCTTGCCGTGCATGCTCGGGTGGTACTCGCACACGTAGGTGAACGTCCCCGCGCGCGGGAAGCGGGCGGAGCGGCTGCCGCGCTCGCTGATGTTCCCCAGATCGCCCGGGCCGCGGGCGAACGTGACCGTGTGATTGGCCGTGTCCACGTTCTTCCAGGTCACGCGCGTGCCCTTCGCGATCCGCAGCGTGCGGGGCTTGTACTCGAAGTCCGCGATCTTCGCCACGACGTCGGCCACGGGCTGGGCCGTCACGGCGGGCGTCGGCGCTGCGGCCTCCGGCGGAGCGATCGCCGCGGCCGGGCGCTCCCCACCACCGCACCCGGCGACGAGGGTCAGTGCGGCAAGGAGAGCGATGCGTGAAACGGCGTGCACACCACCTCTATCGCCACGTCGGCGCAGGCGGATCAATCGCGCGTCCTAGAATTAGGGCACCCTAATGACTGCTCCCGCCACCGCACGCCGGACACGCCGGCCGCTGATCGCCCGGGTCGAGGAGACCCACCGCATCAGCCCTCACATGATCCGCGTCGTCGTCGGCGGCGAGGATCTGGCCGGCTTCGGCGCCGGCGAGTACACCGACCACTACGTCAAGCTGCAGCTCCCGCCCGCGGGCGCGCCGTACACGCCGCCGTTCGACGTCGAGGACATCCGTGCCCGGCTCCCACGCGAGCAGTGGCCGCGCACGCGCACCTACAGCGTCCGCGACTGGGACCCCGAGCGGGTGCGGCTGACGATCGACTTCGTCTACCACGGCGATACGGGCGTCGCGGGTCCGTGGGCCGCGGCCGCCGCGCCCGGCGATCTGCTCCAGCTCAACGGCCCCGGCGGCGCCTACGCGCCCGACCCGGCCGCCGCCTGGCACCTGATGGTCGGCGACGCGAGCGTGATCCCGGCCATCGCCGCGTCACTCGCCCGCGTTCCGGCCGGCGTGCCGGTCCACGCGCTGCTCGAGGTCGAGGATCCGGCCGACGAGCAGTCGCTCACCTCGCCTGGCGATCTGCGGGTGCAGTGGTTGCCCGAGGGCACGGTCGTGGACGCGCTCGGCGCGCTCGACTTCCCCGACGGCCCGGTCCACGCGTTCGTCCACGGCGAGGCGAGCACCGTCCGCGCCGTTCGCCGCCACCTGCTCGTCGAGCGCGGCGTTCCCCGCGAGGCCCTCTCGGCCTCCGGCTACTGGAAGCGCACCCGCACCGAGGAGGGCTGGCGCGAGGACAAGGCCGAATGGAACCGCCAGGTCGAGGAGGACCTCGCTCAGTAGGCGGGTGTGGGAGGGATCGGGCGGCCGTCGCGCACCGCGTCCACGACGGCGAGCGCCTCGGCCAACCGGTATTCCTCGCCGTAGACGGCGCCGTTCCGGCGCGGCGCTTCCATGACCGCGCAGCCGGCGGTCCCGCCCAGGTCGACCGGCGCGTAGCCCGCGTCGCGGATCAGCCCGGCGACGACGTCCTTGGCCGCCTGGTCGTCGCCGCACAGCCACTGCACGACGCGCGGCTCGCGATGCGCCGTCTCGACCTGGAACGCCGAGGTCAGCGTGTTGAACGCCTTCGCGTAGCGCGCACCGGGCATCCGCCCCGCGTTGAACGCCGCCGCGGTCTGTCCCTCGGCGGGCATCGGCCCCGCGCCGAACTGGTTCGTCGTATCGATCACGATGCGCCCGTCGAGTGAGCCGATCGCGCCCAGCGCGTCGGGCAGGACGCTCCACGGCACGGCGATGACGACGACCTCCGCACCCGCGACGGCGTCGTCCGGTGCGGCCGCCGTCGCACCCATCTCGGCCGCGCGCGCCTCCAGCGCCGCGAGGTCGCGCGAGTAGCTCAACACCAGCCGGTGCCCGCCGGCGGCGAGTTGCCGCGCGATGTTGCCGCCGATCCTGCCTGCTCCGATGATCGCGATGTCCATCGACGAACGCTCCCTGTCAATGCTTGAGTCCAAGGTATTGTGGATGGCATTGTGGCATACGCTTGAGGTCGATGGATGCGAACTGCGTGCCGCGTGACTCCGTCGACGCCCTGCTCGCGTCGTGGGATGAGCGGCGGCCTGAGCTCGACTTCGCGCCCGTCGGCGTGATCTCGCGGCTGGCGCGCGTGCGCGGGCACGTCGACCGGGAGCTGAACGAGCTGTTCGAGGCGCACGGCCTGAGCGCGGCGAACTTCGGCGTCCTCGTCACGCTGGCCCGGATCGGGGACGAGCGCGGGGTCAGCCAGCGCCAATTGATGGACGAGCTCGGGCTGACGTCGGGGACGATCAGCGTCCGCATGGACCGGTTGGTCGAGCTCGGGCTGATCGAGCGCAAGCCGGACCCGGAGTCCAAGCGCACGACGCTGATCACCCTGACCGCGCGTGGGCGGGAGCTGTTCGAGCGCATCGTCCCGGCCCATCTCGCCAACGAGCGGCGGCTGCTCGCGGCGCTCGGCGACGACGAGTTGCAGACGTTGGCCGGGCTCTTGCGCAAGCTGCTGGTCTCGTTCGAGGGCTCGCGCCCCGCCGCCCACCCGCGTCTCGGGCTGACGCTCGCGCCCGCCCACGCCGCCATCGCACTGCGCGACGCGGTCGGGCTACCGTCGCTCCCGGCACTGCTTGTCCGGGGCGTTGAGGCGGATTCGCCGGCGTTCGCCGCCGGCCTGCGGACCGGTGACGTGCTGCACGACCTGCGCTCGATCGCCGACCTCTACGCGGCCATCGACGCCGCGTCGGGTGACCTCTCGCTGCGCGTCCTGCGCGGGGTTGACGAGCTGACCGTGACCGTCGCGCTCGACGACGTGACCGTGAGCGCCGCGAGCACCGGGCGCGGCGCGCGCGACGAGCACATCGTCTGAGATAGTCGGCGCCGGAGATGCGGCAACTCGAGATCACCGGGCCGCGCACGGTGCAGTGGCGCGAGGCGCCCGCGCCGGTGCTGGGTGGGGACGGCGAAGCGCTCGTCCGCCCGCTGGCCGTGGCGCTGTGTGATCTCGACGCGGTCTTCCTCTCAGGAGCGATCCCGATCGCCGAGCCGTTCCCGTTCGGCCACGAGTGCGTCGCCGAGGTGCTCGAGGTGGGGGATACGGTGAAGACCGTCGTGCCCGGCGACCGGGTCGTGGTGCCGTTTCAGATCTCCTGCGGCACCTGCGCCGCGTGCGCGGCCGGGCGCACCGCGAGCTGCCGGACCGTGCCGCGCGGGTCGGCCTACGGGATGCGGCCGCTCGGCGGCGACTGGGGCGGCGCGCTGTCGGACGTGCTCCGTGTGCCGTACGCGGACGCGATGCTCGTCGCGCTGCCGGAAGGGGTCGAGCCGACCCAGCTCGCGAGCGTCGCCGACAACGTCGCCGACGGCTACCGGGCGGTCGCCGGCCCGCTCGCGGCCGCCCCGGGCGAGGAGGTGCTGATCGTCGGCGGCTGGGCGCGCAGCATCGGCCTCTACGCCGCGGCCTGCGCGCTCGCACTCGATGCCTCGCGGGTCGTCTACGCCGACACCGACGAGGGGCGGCTGGAGCGCGCCGCGGCGCTCGGCGCCGAGACGGTGGCGGTCGCCGAGTGGCCGAAGAAGCTCGGGCGCTTCCCGATCACGGTCGACGCGTCGGGTGACCACGCCGGTCTGCACGCCGCGCTGCGCTCGACCGCGCCCGACGGCACCTGCACCAGCGTCGCCATCTACTTCGAGCCGGAGACGCCGGTGCCACTGCTCGAGCTCTACACCCGCGGCTGCACGCTGCACACCGGTCGCGTCCACGCCCGTGCCGTGATCCCGGATGTGCTCGCGCTCGTCGCCGCCGGGCGCCTGGACCCGGCGCTCGTCACCAGCGCGGTGGTCGCCTTCGACGACGCGCCGGCGGCGCTCGCGGAGCCGCCGACGAAGCTCATTCTCGTCGCGTAGCGCTGCGCGCGACGCTCGAGAGCAACACGGCGAGGACGCCCGCCAGCAGCAGGAAGCCGCCGGCGTCATGCCAGAGCGCGGGAGCGAGCGGACGGATGACGAGGCCGCCGATGATCAGGACCACGGCGATCCCCAGCGGTAGCCACCACGTCTCGCCGAGCACGAGCTTCTTGAGCGTCCTCATGCGAGCCGGTGCGATTGCAGTTGGCTCGCGGCGGCCAGCGCGGCCACGAGGTAGAGCACCGCGAGGTCGCCGCCGGGCCAGTGCGCGCCCATGCCCTCCGCCGCGAAGAACAGCCCGAAGGCGCTCAACAACACACCGACGCCCCACTTGAGCTCGGTCTCGGGAATGCGGGTGAGCGGCTTGCGCAGCCAGGCGCCGGCGCCCAGCACGACGACGGTGGCGAGCGCGGCACCGGCGAGCGCGGGCGCGGGGCCGCTGGGGCGGGCGGCGAGTGCGCTGACGATCAGGACGACCTCGACGCCCTCGAGCAGCACCCCCTTGAACGCCACGACCCGCCCGGCCCAATCCGCGGTGCCCGGCGGCGGCAGCGGCGCCTCCTGCAACTCCTCCTGCGCTTCCACGTACTCGGCGAGCGACGAAGCGCGTGCGCGTCGCCCCGCCAGCCGCAGCGTCCCCTTGCGCAGCCATTCGAGGCCGTAGAGCAACAGCAGCGTGCCGATGATCACCCGCAGCGTGTCGAGCGGGACGTTCGCGAGCAGCACCGGACCGACGAGCACGGCCAGCGCCGCGCACACCACGACCGCCGCGCCCGCATCCACCAACGCGTCCTTCCAGCGCCGGCTCACGCCCACCGCTAGAACGATCGCCAGCGCCTCCAGCAACTCGACGCTGACCGCCACCCCCGCGCCGAGCGCGACGAGGACGAACGTCAATCAGGCCGCCGAATGCGGGCGCACGAGTACGCGGTCGGTCAGCGCGCCGGCGAAGCGGACCACGAGCTCGACCAGCTTGCGGGTCGGCAGGAGGTAGAGCGCGCCGGCCATCCCGGCACCCAGCAGCGCACCGGCGAGAACGTCGCCCGGATAGTGCGTGCCGACGTAGACGCGGCTCACCGACAGCAGTGCCGCGAGCACGAGCAGGACGGTACCGAGCGTCCGGTCATACAGCCAGAGCCCGAACGCGAGCGCGAACGCCCCCGTGGCATGGTCGCTCGGGAACGACGGGTCGGGCGAGCGCGCGATCAGCAGATGGACCGGGTGGTCGGCGTAGGGACGGGCGCGGGCGACGAGGTGGGCGATCGGCTGGGCGACGAGCAGCGCCAGACCGGCCGCCGCCGTGCCGATCACCGCTCCTCGACGCCGTTCGTCGCGCCGCTGTTTCCACGGCACCAGGAACGCGAGCGCGACCAGCACCATCAAGAGCGTCGCGAGGTTCTGCGCGAGGAACGTGAAGCTCCGGTCGGCGATCGCGTTTCCACTCAGCCCGTTGACCAGCTTGAACAGGCTGTAGTCGATCTGCATGGCCCGATCGTCGCGCGGACCACCTGAACGCGACCTGACTACGTGTCAACACGTCGTTGCGGGACGATGATCTCGAACCGCGCGGGGCGAGCGAGGACGAGGCGGCCGCCGTCCGCCTCGACGAGCGCGCGGGCGAGCGAGAGTCCGAGACCGGTGGAGCCGGCGGTCGAGACGTGGCGATCGAAGATCGCGTGCTCGAGCTCCGACGGCACGCCTGCGCCCTGGTCCTCGACCGCGAGCACGCTGCGGCCGTCGAGCGCGGCGGCGTGCAGGCGCGTCGCTCCGGTGCCGTGGTGCAGCGCGTTCTCGAGCAGGACGTCGAGCGCTTGCGCGACGCCGCCGGGGCTGACGCGGGCGGGCAGCGACGCGTCGACGTCCGCGCGCAGTGTCCGGCCCGCGCGGGTGAAGACGGGTTGCCACGCGGCGGCGTGCTCGCGGGCGAGGTCGGCGAGGTCGACGTCGCGCGGCCGGCCGATGTCGCCGGCGCGGGCCAGCGCGAGCAGGTCGGTGACGGTGCGCTCGAGGCGGTCGGCGACGCGCAGGGTCGCCTCCAGTTCCTCGCGCGCGGCGGCTGGGTCCTCGAGCGTGGCCAGCTCGTCGAGGCGCAGCCGCATGGCGGTCAGCGGTGTCCGCAGCTGGTGGGAGACGTTGGCCGAGAACTCGCGCTGGCGGCCGACGAGCTGGGCGATCTGCACCGCGGCGGCGTCCAGCGCGGCCGCGACGCGGTCCAGCTCCGGGAGCTCGAGCCGGCCGGTCCGGGCGGAGAAGTCACCGGCGCCGAGGCGGTCCGAAGTGGCGACGAGTCGCTGCAGCGGGCGGATGAACCGGCGCGCCTGCAGCACTGCGAGCGCCACCGCGGCGGCGGTCCCGACGATCGCCAGGCCGCCGACCAGCAGCCACACCTGACGACGGCGATGGGCGACCTCCGCCGCGGAGGCGTAGACCGTCACGCGCACGCCTTGCGTCGCGCCGGAGCGGGCGGAGAGGACGCTGCCGGTCGGCATCCGGCCGAGCCGGACGCGGGTGCTGTCCGCGACGACGAGCGCCGCGTGCCCGGGTCGCAGCCAGGGGGAGAGCGCGGCGGCGCTCAAGCGTGCCGGCGTGCGGTCGTCGACGGCCGCGGCGATGCCGTCGGCCTCGCGCTCCAGGCGCCCGAGCGCATCGCCGCGGGCGCGAGCACTCTCGACGATGCCCAGCGGGATGCCGAGCACGAGGATCGCCGCGAGCGCGATCAGCGCCGTGGTGGCGATCAGCTGGCGGCGCATCAGCGCTCGAAGCGGAACCCGACGCGGCGCACGGTCGCGATCGGCGGCGGGTCGCCGAGCTTCTTGCGCAGCCAGGACATGTGCATGTCCAGCGTCTTGGTCGAGCCGAACCAGTTGACGTCCCAGACGTCATCCATGATCCGCTCGCGCGTGACGACCTTGCCCGCCTCGCGCACGAGCAGCGCCAGCAGGTCGAACTCCTTGGGCGAGAGATCGAGCTCCCGGTCACCGCGCCAGGCCTGCCGCGAGGCCTCGTCGACGCGGACGTCGCCGGCGAGCAGCTCGGGCGGCGAGCTGCGCCGGAGCATCGCCCGCACCCGCGCGAGCAACTCCGAGAGCCGGAACGGCTTGGTCACGTAGTCGTCGGCGCCGGCGTCGAGCCCGGCGACGGTCTCGAGCTCGCCGTCGCGCGCGGTCAGCATCAGGATCGGCACCTGCGGGCGTACCTCCCGGACATGGCGGCAGACATCCAGGCCGTCCATCCCGGGCAAGCCGATGTCGAGGATGATCAGATCAGGCGCGCCGTCGAGCACGGTCTGCAGCGCGACGCGCCCGTCCCCGGCCGAGGTGACCTCGTATCCCTCGCGGGTCAGCGCCCGCGCCAGCGGCTCGGCGATGTCCACATCGTCCTCCACGAGCAGCAGGCGGGTCACCGGTCCGATCGTAGGCGCCTTTGCCGAACCATTACCTGTGGGTCGGGACCCTGCGGCGATGCCGCATCTCTCGGAGCTTCACGGGGCGGCGACGCACCTCGCGGTCGTCGCCGTCCCGGTCTACCTGCTGATCCTGCTCGTCCGCCGCAGCGGCCGTGGCGGCACGCCGCTGGCCGCGGCCGAGCCGTGGGTCGTGGGCGCCGCCGTCGCCGGCGTCGCCCTCGCGGGGCTCACCGGGCTGCTCGTCTGGGGTCAGTCCAAGACGGAGCTGCGGGGGAACAGCGGCCGGCTCGGCACGGTGCACTTCTGGCTCGGCATCGCACTCGCCGTCATCGTCGTGGCCGTCGCCGCATGGCGCTATCGCCGCGCCGACACCGACCGCCACACGCACGGGCTCGAGCTCGTCGCCGGCGGCCTGCTCGCGCTGGTGGCCGTGCTCGCGCAGGGCTACATCGGCGGGCGGATGACCTACGAGCACGGCGTCGGCATCGACTCCGGCGGCCAGCTCGCGCAGACCGCCTCCGGGACGGCGCAGCTCGAGGTCGCGCTCGCCACGGGCGCGCCACCCGCCGAGGCGGGCCGCCAGGCGTTCTCCACCGACGGCCTCGGCTGCGCGTCCTGCCACGGCGACCACGCCCAGGGCCAGCGCGGGCCGGCGCTCGCCGGTGGTGTCGAACTCGAGCAGTTCCGCGGGGTCCACGGCCACGGGCTCTTCCCGCCGGATGTCGTCAAGAACGCCGATTTCGCGGCGATCAACGCCTGGCTGAGGACGCTTCCCGATGCGCGCCGCGAATCCCGGTGACTCCGTCTGGGAGACTCGCTCGGTGATGAGCGCGTCCCGTCGCCGGCATCGCGAGGTCCATCTCGGGAGCCGGTCGAACTGGCTGCGCGCCGCCGTCCTCGGCGCCAACGACGGCATCCTGTCAACCGCGAGCCTGGTGCTCGGCGTCGCGGGCGCCGGCGGATCGAGCGCCGCGGTGCTCACCGCCGGCATCGCCGGGATGGTCGCCGGGGCCCTCTCGATGGCCGCGGGTGAGTACGTCTCCGTGAGCTCCCAGCGCGACACCGAAGAGGCCGACCTCCGGCTCGAACGGCGCGAGCTCGCCGCGGATCCCGCGGGCGAGCTGCGTGAGCTGGCGGGGATCTACCGCGCTCGCGGCCTGCCCGCCGACCTCGCGCAAGAGGTCGCGGCGGCACTGACGGCGCACGGCGCCTTGGAGGCCCACTCGCGCGACGAGCTCGGCCTCGAACAGAGCCGGCGAGCGCGTCCGCTGCAGGCCGCGGGGTCCTCGGCGGCCGCGTTCTCGGCCGGCGCGATCCTGCCGCTGGGAGCCGCAGCGCTGGCTTCCGGATCGATCCGCGAGGGTGCCGTCGTCGTCGTGACGTTGCTGGCGCTGGCACTGCTCGGGGCGACCGGCGCCCGGCTCGGCGGAGCGCCGCCGCTCCTCGCCACGGGGCGTGTCCTGCTGTGGGGATCGCTGGCGATGGCGATCACGTATGCCATCGGGGTCGCGACGGGCGGCGTCGTCTAGTTGCGCGGGGCGTCTCTCAGCAACTTCCCAGCGATTTTGCAACCAACGCTTACGCAACGCCCGCACCGTTCATCGCATGCCGACCGTGCCGCTCCCACGATCTGTGTTCGTCGAGCGGGTGATGGGGACGGTCGTCTCGCTGGACGTCCGCACCACCGCGCCCGACCCGGCCGTGCTGCGCGCTGCGTTCGCCTCGTTGCAGGAGGCTGACGTGCGCTTCAGTCCGTTTCGCGCCGACAGCGAGCTCCGCCGGTTCGAGCGCGGCGAGGTCGCCGAGATCTCGGCGGACCTGCGCTGGGTGCTGGACCGCTGCGCGGCGCTGCGGCTACAGACCGGCGGGTTCTTCGACGCCTACGCGACCGGCCGGCTCGATCCCTCGGCGCTCGTCAAGGGCTGGGCGGCGCAGCGCGTCGCCGGCATCCTGCACGACGGCGGGATCACCGACTTCTGCCTGAACGCCGGCGGCGACGTCATCACGCGCGGCGACGCGCTCCCGGAGCGCGGATGGCGGGTGGGCATCCAGCACCCGCTCGACCCCGATGCCGTCGCCGCGCGCGTGCGGGCGCGCGACCTCGCGATCGCGACCTCGGGCACCTACGAACGCGGGGAACACATCATCGACCCGTGGACGGCGGCCGCTCCGGGCGGCGTGCTGTCGGTAACCGTGGCCGGCGCCGACCTCGGAGCGGCCGATGCCTACAGCACCGCGGCGTTCGCGATGGGCGCGGACGGCCCGGCGTGGACGCTCGGCCTCGACGGCTACGAGGCGATGACGATCCTCGCCGACGGCACCGTCCTGTCGACGCCGGGTTTCCCGCTCCTGGAGGAGGACGAGTGAGCGCGGGCGCCCTGTGGGCGGGCCGCGGAGGCGAGGAAGACGCGAGGCGGCAGGGCGAGGATCGCGCGCCGGCCGCCGGCGTTTCGCCTCCGACCGGCCCGGCGGCGGTCGCCCGCAAGCGGGTGCGGATCGTGCGGCGGCGGATGCCCGCTCGCCCGCGTGCGCTCGTCGTCGACACGTTGGCGGCTCTCGCCGGACTCGGCCTCGGGATCACGCTCGCCCTCGGCGTCTCGGCGGAGAGCGCGGGCTCGTTGGGCGCCGCCGGCGGGATCGCCACCGCGCTCGGGAGGATCGCCGGCCTTTCCGCGGCGTACGCGATGGTCGTGGTGGTCGTGCTCGTCGCCCGCTGCGGGCCGCTCGAGCGCGCCGTCGGGCAGGACCGGCTCGTGCGCTGGCACCGCAAGCTCGGCCCGTGGCCGCTGTACCTGCTCGTCGCGCACGGGGTGCTGATCACCGTCGGCTACGCGCAGGCCGCGCACGACGGGCTGCTGCACCAGTTCGGGCAGCTGCTGTGGACGTACCCCGGGATCCTGGCGGCGACCGTCGGGTTCGTTGCGCTGATCGCCGCCGGGGTGACGTCGTACCGGCTGGCCCGCCGGCGTCTCGCGTACGAGACGTGGTGGTCGGTCCACCTCTACACCTACCTCGCGCTGTTCCTGTCGTTCTCGCACCAGGTCGACACGGGCGCGTCGTTCGTCGGGCATCCGTGGGCGAAGACGTGGTGGACGGCGCTGTGGGTCGGGACGCTCGTCCTCGTCGTGGCCTGCCGCATCCTGCTGCCGGTCTCGCGCTCGCTGGCGCACCGCCTGACCGTCGAAGCGGTCGAGCGCGAAGGGCCCGACACGTTCTCCGTCCTGTTGAAGGGCCGCAGGCTGCACAAGCTGCCCGTCGCGGGCGGCCAGTTCCTGCAGTGGCGGTTCCTGCGGCGTGGGCTCTGGTGGCAGGCGCATCCGTACTCGCTCTCCGCCGCGCCGCGCCACAACCGCCTGCGGATCACGGTCAAGGACCTCGGCGACCACAGTGCCGCGCTCGCGCGCCTGCGGCCCGGCACGCGGGTCGCGATCGAAGGTCCCTACGGCGCGTTCACCGCCGACGCCCGCCGCGGCGACCGCGTGCTGCTGGCCGGCGCCGGCGTCGGCATCACGCCCGTTCGCGCGCTCTTGGAGGAACTGCCGCGCACCGCTGACGTGGTCGTGCTGCTGCGCGGCTCAAGACGCGAGGATCTGGTGCTGCGCGACGAGATCGCCGAGCTGGTCGCGGCCCGCGGCGGCCGGCTGCGCGAGCTGGTGGGACCGCGCGAGCGGGTGCGCCTCGATGCCGCCGCGCTGTCGGCGCTCGCTCCCGGCCTCGCCGACCGGGACGTCTACGTCTGCGGTCCGGACGGCTTCACCGCGGCCTTCGTCGCCGCCGTCCGCGCGGCGGGCGTCCCGGCGGCACGCATCCACCACGAATCCTTCGCCCTCTAAAGCCCGGGAGTCCGATGCGCCGTTCGCCGATCGTCCTCACCGCGACCGCCGCCGGGTTGGCGGCGGTCCTGCACTTCAAGGCCCATGAGCCGGCGCTTCCGACCGCGAGCGCGTCCGCCGGCCAGAGCCCGGCCGCCGCGGCCACTCCGGCGCCCTCCAACAGCGCGGGCGCGAAGGTCGCGACCGGCGATTCGATCCCGACCCGCTACGGCAACGCCCAGGTCCGTGTGACCGTGTCCGGCGGCAAGATCACCAAGGTCGAGGCGCTCCAGCTGCAGGGCAACGACCCCAAGTCGGTGCAGATCAGCTCCAGCGCGGAGCCGCTGCTGCGCCAGAGCGCGCTGACCAAGCAGACCGCGGCGATCGATGCCGTCAGCGGCGCCACGATCACCAGTGCCAGCTATGAGGCCTCGCTGCAATCCGCGCTGGACAAGCTCGGCTTCAAGGCCGCCGACGGCTCCCGCGGCAGCTCGACGATCCCGGACGTCGAGGAGCACGACCACGGGCCGTTCGGCTAGCTGAGGACCTGCTCGGTTTCGGGTGCGGCGGTCGAGCGGGTGGCCGTCACGGTCTCGCCGCGGCGCTGCGGGCGCTTGACCTTGACGTACTCGGCGGCGTAGTAAGAGCCAACGACGAACGCGGCGGCGAGGAACTGGGCGGCGAGCGTCTCCCACACGGAGTAGATCTCAAACCACGCGCCCATCCACTCCGGCACCGTGAACGGCGTGTCGTGGCGCGGGAGCCAGCCGAGCTCGACGAAGCTGAGCGCGGTCCCGCCGATCATCACGACGAGCACGATGCCCACGAGCACGCCGGTGAGGATCAGCATGCGGCGGTAGGGGAGACGCGCGTGCAGCCAGAAGGTGAGCACGCCGACGATCGCGGTCGCGATCAGACCGATGCCGACCCCCTCGAGCACGGTCCCGGTGCCGTCCTGCAGTTGCAGGTTCTGCAGGAACAGCACGACCTCGAAGCCCTCGCGGTAGACGCTCGTGAAGCCGAGCGCGACGAGCCCGACCGTGGCGCCGAACCCCGCCCGCGCCAGGAGCGTGCGACGCCGCCGGTGGTGGCGGCCGATCCACTGCGACCAGTAGACCTTGTGCACGAACCAGTTCAGGACGAGCAGCAGGACGACGATCGCCAGGAAGCCGGTGATCGCCTCCAGACGCGGGCCGAGCGAGGACGCGGCGTCGAGCACGGCCTGGACGACGAACCACGTGATCACGGCCGCGCCGAACGCGAAAGCGGCACCGAGGATCACCGGGCGTCTCCGGGTCTTGTTGGCGCCCTGGAAGCTCGCGGTGACCGCGGCGAAGATCAGCACCGCCTCCAGGCCCTCGCGGAAGACGATCATCCCGGCGTTGAAGACGATCGTCGCGCTGCTCTGGGCATGCGTGACCTCGGTCGGATCGACCGGGCCGGTCGACGCGGTGGCCATCAGGTAGACGAGACCGACGACGATCGCCGCGGCGACGATCCAGAGCAGGGAACGGCGCCGGCGGGAGGAGACGGTGGAGGCCACTTAGGTGACCCTAACGACGGTCTCCCGAAGTACCAGCAGGCGTTCAGGTTGCGTTCAGGTGCGGCGTGGGAGCAGCATCGTGAGAACCGGGTGCGGGCCGGCTCGCGTCACGAGCAGCTGCCCACCTTCGGCCAGGACGAGCGAGCGGGCGAGCGCAAGGCCGATGCCATGGCCGTCAACGGCGCCGGCGCGCCGCGTGAACGCCTCCTCGGGGTCGCCCGCGAAGCCCGCGCCCTCGTCGCCGACGTCGATCGCCAGGAACGTCCCCGCGTCGCGGATCGTGAGGGTGACCGCTCCCGCACCATGGCGGCCCGCGTTGTCGAGCAGCACTTCGAGCGCCTCGCCGATGACCCGCGCCGAGGCGCTCGTGACGGGGTCAGCAGCGCTGGCGCGGACCTGCAGTGGACGGCCGTCGGCGGCCAGCGTTCCTCGCCGGCGCGCGGTCACTTCGTCCACCAGCCCGGCGAGGTTCGTCGTCCCGTCGCGCCGGGGCGCGTCGCGCGCCACGGCGAGCAGCGTCTCGACGGTCTGCTGCAGCCGCCCGACCTGCTCCAGCGCGGCGGGAAGCTCCTCGCCGCGCAACTCGAGCGCTTCGAGCTCGATCCGCATCGCGGCCAGCGGCGTGCGCAGCTGATGTGAGGCATCGGCGCTGAACGCCCGTTCGCGCGCGACGAGCTCGCCGAGCCGCGCCGCCGTGACATCGAGGGCGTCGGCCACGGCATCGAGCTCGCCCATGCCCGAGCGTGGCGCGCGCGCCGCGAAGTCACCCTCACCGAGCCCCTCGGCCGCGCTCGCCAGGCGATCGAGCGGGGCGACGAGCCGGCGGGCGAGGACGAGCGCCGCGAGGATCGCGAAGACGACCAGCGCTCCCGCGCCCGCGGCGAGCAAGGCCCACGCGCGGGCGGTGCGATGCGACGCTGCCGCATCGCTGCGCTGCGCGCGCACCGCGCCGGAGACCTGCTCGGCCACGACGATCGGCACCGCGACGTACAGCCGGCCGGCACGCGCCTCGTCGGAGGGGCGCCCGGAGCGCAGCGTCGCCTGCACGACCGCGTCGGCGCGGGCCGGTCCGCGGCCGTTCAGGCGCCGCCCGGCGAGGTCGTAGACGGCGAGCGCGTCGCTGCTCGGCGGCAACTCAACCGGGTCTGTTCGATCGGTGGAGAAGTCCACCGCGCGGGTCGCGGCGATCGTGTCGCGCTGCAGCCGCAGCAGCTCCTCGTCGCGGTACGAGCGCCCGAGCACGAGGCCCAGCGGCACGGCGAACAGCACGACGGCGATGGCGGCGACGCCGGCGATCGCCATGATCAGGCGCCGCCTCATCCGGCCTCGAAGCGATAGCCGATGCCACGCAGCGTCGTGATCGTGTCGGTGCCGAGCTTCCCGCGCAACGAGAGGATGTGGGTGTCGAGCGTCTTGGTCGAGCCGAGCCACTCGGTGTTCCAGACCTCGCGCATGATCCGCTCGCGGGTGACCACGCGGCCGGCATCCTCGACGAGCACCGCGAGCAGGTCGAACTCCTTCGGGCGAAGGGCGAGCTCCTCGTCGGCGCTCCAGGCACGCCGCGCCGCGACGTCGATCGTGACCGAGCCGCCGCGCAGCGGCTCCTCCTCCTCGGCCGGCGCCCGCTCGGCGACCCGCCGGAGGTGGGCGCGCACCCGGGCCAGCAGCTCCGAGAGCCGGAACGGCTTGACGAGGTAGTCGTCGGCGCCGGCGTCGAGCCCCGCGACGATGTCGAGCTCCTGGTCGCGCGCCGAGAGGATGAAGATCGCGAGCTCGGGGCGCGTGCGGCGCAGGCGCCGGCAGACCTCGATGCCGTCGATGTCCGGCAGGCCGAGGTCGAGGATCACGAGCTCGATGCCCGCGTCGGCGGCCGCGACCGCACCCGCGCCGCGAGCCAGCCGCCGGACCGGCAACCCTTGGCTCTCGAGCACCCGGACGAGCCCGGAGGCGATCGCGTCATCGTCCTCCACCAGCAGGATCATGTCGCTCACCGTAGCCCTGCGCCACGACCCCGCCGCCGAACTTTGACCCGGCGTTGACCTGGCGCCGACGGGACGGTGACCGGTCCTGCTTAGCGTCGCCGGCATGCCATCTCGCCTGCTCGCAGTCCTCGCCACCGGGGCGGCGCTCGCGCTCGCCGCGTGCGGCGCCGCGTCGACCCCGAAGGCGCGATCGACGTCCACGCCGACCCCCGCGCCCACCGAGGTCAGCCCCGCCGGCGATATCCCCGACAACCAGGCCTACGTGACCTTCCATGCGCCCGGCGCGCCCTACTCGGTCAAGGTTCCCGAAGGGTGGTCGCAGACCGAGAGAGGCAGCGTCGTGACGTTCACCGACAAGCTCAACTCGATCGAGCTGGCGTGGGGAAACGCGCCGTCCGCCGCGCCGGCCGGGGCGAAGACCTCCACGGTCAAGCGCACCGGGGGCAGCGCGGAGCGGGCGACGTTCGAGCAGCAGAGCGAGCCGGATGCCGTGACCGGCAAGACCCGCACGAACGCGGTCGAGCGCTACGTCTTCACTCGCGGCAGCGAGCACGCGGTGCTCACGCTCAAAGGGCCCAAGGGCGCCGACAACGTCGATCCCTGGCGGGTCGTCACCGACTCGCTGCGGTGGACGGCATGATCCTCGAGGCCGAGCGGCTGTATCGCTTCTACCACGCCGGCGACGAGGAGACGCTCGCGCTGCGCGGCGTCTCGCTCGCCGTCGACGCCGGCGAGCTGGTGGCGATCACCGGGCCGTCCGGCTCCGGCAAGTCGACGCTGCTGAACTGCCTCGCGGGGCTCGACGAGCCCGACGGCGGGCAGGTGCGCATCGCCGGCGAACGGCTCTCGCGGCGCCCGGAGGCCGAGCGCGCGCGGGTGCGGGCGGCGCGGGTCGGCCTGCTCTTCCAGCACGCGAACCTCGTCGGGCATCTCTCGGTCGCCCGCAACGTCACGCTGGCGCAGCAGCTCAACGGAACGCCCGATCCGGCGCGCCGCGACCGCGTCCTGGAGCGCTGCGCGATCGCCGCCCGCGCCCGCGCGCGTCCCAGCCAGCTCTCCGGCGGTGAGCTGGCACGGGCCGGCCTCGCGGTCGCCCTGGCGAACGACCCGCCGCTCGTGCTCGCCGACGAGGCCACCGGCGAGCTGGATGAGGCGACCGCCTCCGGCATCCTCGCGCTCCTGCGCGCCCAGGCCGACGCGGGCGTGGCGGTCGTGGTGATCACCCACTCGCCCGCCGTCGCCGCGGCCGCCGACCGCGAGCTACGCCTGCACGACGGAGAGCTGCAGCCGTGATCCTCGCGCGCTGCGAAGGCGCCGCCCGCACGTTCGGCAGCGGCGCCGCCGCGACCGTCGCCCTGCAACCGACCGATTGCGAGGTGCGCGCCGGCGACCGGATCGCGCTCGTCGGCCCGTCCGGCTCGGGGAAGTCGACGCTCGTGCACCTACTGGCGGGGCTCGACGCGCCCACCGTCGGCACCGTGCACCGCGACGCCGATCCCATCGGCGTCGTCTTCCAGGGGCCGAGCCTGCTCGACCCCCTGACCGTCGTCGAGAACGTCGAGCTGCCGCTGCTGCTCGCGGGCGAGGACGACGCCCGTGCGCGAGCGCTCGCCGCGCTCGAGCGGCTGCAATTGCGCGACCTCGCCGAGAAGCTGCCCGAGGAGATCTCCGGCGGCCAGGCGCAACGCGTCGCCGTGGCCCGCGCGCTCGTTCGCGGGCCGCGGATGATCCTGGCCGACGAGCCGACCGGGCAGCTCGACCACGTCTCCGCCGAGCGGGTGATCGACGTGCTGCTCGCCGCCGCCGACCACGCCGGCGCCGCGCTCGTCGTCAGCACCCACGACCCCGTCGTGGCCGCCCGCCTGGACACCCGCTGGAAGATGGCCAGCGGGCGACTCTCCCTGGAGGTGCCGACATGGCCACGCTGACCTGGCTTCGCGGCCTGCTGGGCCAGCGCCGCGCGCGGCTGGCCGCGACCGCCGCCGGTGTCGCCGTCTGCGTTGCGCTGGTGGCCTCGATCGGCGCGTTCCTCGCGTCGACGAGCGCGAAGATGACCTCTCGCGCCGCGGCGCGCGTGCCGGTCGACTGGCAGGTCGAGGTGCAGCCGGGCGGGTCGCTCGCGGCGGTCGAGCAGGGCGTCCAGCGCTCGCCGGGCGTGAAGCGCTCGCTCCCGGTCGGCTACGGGTCGACCACCGGGTTGGCCGCGACGACCGGCGGCTCCACGCAGCGCACCGGCCCGGGCAAGGTGCTCGGCCTTCCGGACGGCTACGGCGCGACGTTCCCCGGGACGCTGCGGACGCTCGCGGGCTCCGGGACGGGCGTCCTGCTCGCGCAGCAGACGGCGGCGAACCTCCACGCCGCGCCCGGCGACACGATCTCGATCGGCCGCCCGGGTGCCCCGGCGGCGCAGGTGCGCGTCGACGGGGTCGTCGACCTGCCGACCGCCGACTCGCTGTTTCAGACCGTCGGCGCGCCGCCCGGCGCGCAGGCGTCGGCCCCGCCCGACAACGTGGTGCTGCTGCCGAAGGCGACGTTCGACCGGCTCGCGCGGCGCGGCGCGACGACCCAGGTGCACGCGCTCGTCGATCACGCCTCGCTGCCCGGCAGCCCGAATGCCGCCTACTCGACGGTCAACGGCCGGACGCTGAACCTCGAGACGCGGCTCGCCGGCGGCGCGCGCGTGGGGGACAACCTCGGTACCGCGCTCGACCAGGCCCGCAAGGACGCGCTCTACGCGCAGCTGCTGTTCCTCTTCCTCGGCCTTCCGGGGGTGATCCTCGCTGCCCTGGTGACGGCGACGATCGCCGTCGCGGGCGCCGGCCGGCGACGGCGTGACGGCGCACTGCTGCGCGCCCGCGGCGCCACCACCCGCCAGTTGCTGCGGCTGGCGCTCGCCGAGGCGGCGCTGGCGGGCGTGATGGGCGTGCTCGCCGGTCTCGCCGCCGCACGGGCGATCGGTGCCACGACGTTCGGCACGGCGAGCTTTGGGGCGGGGACGCTCGCGGCGGTCCTGTGGGCGGGCGGAGCCGCGTTCGCGGGACTGCTCGTGGCCGCCGGCGCGATCGCGATCCCCGCGTGGCGTGACGCCCGCGAGCTGACCGTCGCGGGCCAGCGGCGGGTCGTCGGGCGGGCGGGTCGGGCGCCGTGGTGGCAGCGCGGGTTCGTGGACGTGATTGCGCTCGTGCTCGGCGGCCTGGTCTTCTGGCAGGCATCCAAAGGCGGCTACAACCTCGTGCTCGCGCCCGAGGGCGTCGCCCAGGTCTCGGTCAACTGGTACGCGCTGCTCGCACCGGTGCTGATCTGGCTCGGCGCCGGGCTGCTCGTCTTCCGGATCGCGGACCTGGCATTGCGGCGCGGCCGCGCGGGGCTCTCGCGAGCGGTACGCCCCCTCGCGGCGGGGCTGGCACCGACCGTCGCCGCCACGATGGGGCGCCCGAGCCGGTTGCTCGCGCGCGCCGTGACGCTGGTCGCGCTCACCGCGGCGTTCGCCGGTTCGACGGCGGTGTTCAACGCGACCTACCAGCAGCAGGCCGAGGTCGACGCGCGGCTGACCAACGGCGCCGATGTCACCGTCGTCGAATCGCCCGGCGCGGGCGTGGGGCCGGCGTACGCCGGCCGGCTCAGTCACGTCGCGGGCGTGAGCAGCGTCGAACCGCTGCAGCACCGCTTCGCCTACGTCGGCGCGGACCTCCAGGACCTCTACGGCGTCCGTCCCGGCTCGATCGGCACGGCCGGCAAGCTCCAGAACGCGTGGTTCGGCGGCGGGACGGCCGCAGCGCTGATGCAGACCCTCGCCGGCCGGCCGGACGCCATCCTCGTCGCGGCCGAGACCGTGCACGACTTCCAGCTGCAGCCTGGGGATCAGCTGCGCCTACGGCTCCAGGACGGGCGGACCAAGGCCCTGCGCACCGTCACGTTCCACTACGCCGGGATCGTCAAGGAGTTCCCGACCGCGCCGACCGACTCCTTCCTGGTCGCCAACGCCGACCATGTCGCCCAGGCCACCGGGAGCGACGTCGTGGGCTCGTTCCTCGTCCAGACCGACGGAACGAGCCCGAGGACCGTCGCCCAGCGGATCCGCAAGGTCACCGACGCCCAGGTCAGCGACATCACCGACTCGCGCCGCGTGGTCGGCTCGAACCTGACCGCGGTCGAGCTCTCCGGCCTCACTCGCGTCGAGCTCGGCTTCGCGCTGATCCTGGCCATCGCCGCGACGGGGCTCGCGCTCGCGCTCGGCTTCCAGGAGCGTCGCCGCATGTTCGCGATCGCCGCTGCCCTCGGCGCGCGCCGCCGCCAGCTCGGCGCGTTCGTGTGGAGCGAGTCGGCGTTCGTCACCGGCGTCGGCCTCACCCTCGGCGCCGCGATCGCGAGCGGCCTGAGCGTGGTGCTGGTGAAGGTGCTGACCGGCGTCTTCGACCCACCGCCGGACACGCTCGCGGTTCCCTGGCTCTACCTCGTGGCAGCGGCCACTGTCTCGCTGGCCGCCACCGGCATCGCGGCGACGCTCACCCTGCGCGCGCTTCGCCGCCCCTCGATCGAAACGCTCCGCGACCTGTGATCCGTGTTGAGGGACGGACGTCAACTGCGCCGGGTGGGGAAGGGGGAGCAGCGCACACGCCGTGTCCCGGTCGCCGTGGTCGATCAGGTTCGCGCTCGCGACGCGAGCGTCGAGTTTCTCGCGCTCCGCTCACGAAAGTCGACGCTCGCTCACCATCCACGTGTCACGTTTGCCGTGGGCGGGGTGATCGGCGCGCGTGAGAACGCCCTTTCTGTCTCCGTGGCCCTGACTCGCGACGGTCTAGCGCGTGCGGGCGCGGCCTGACAGCGTGCGGCGAAGCACAACCGCGGCCACGACGAGGATCGCGAGCACCGCCGCGTAGTCGGCGTAGCGGAACGCGCTGTGCACCTTCTCCCACTGGTCGCCGAGCGCCCAGCCGGCGCCCGCGAACGCGAACGCCCAGATCGCGGAGGCGGCGAGCGTGAGCACCGTGTAGGGCCAGAACGGGAAGCGCAGAACGCCGGCGGGGATGGAGACGAACGAGCGCACGAGCGGCGTCAGCCGGCCGAGGAACACCGCGGCCGGGCCGAAGCGCGCGAACCAGCGCTCGGCGCGGGCGAACCGTGCCGGGCCGAGATGCAGCTTGCCGCCGTGGCGGTCGACCAACTCGCGCCCGCCCCGCACACCCACCCACCAGCCGATCAGCGCGCCGACGGTGTACCCGAGCGTGCCCGCCGCGACCATCACCAGAAAGCTTTCGAGGCCGGTGGAGAGCGTGTGGCCGAACACCGTGATGCGGTCGCCGGAGATCGCGCCCGCGGCGAGCGCGCCGGCGAAGAGCATCACGAGCTCGCCTCCGGCGGGGAGAACGGCGTCGACGGCCATCAGCAGGAAGACGGCGAGGACGCCGTGGGCGGCGATCCAATCGGTCAATTGAGCGGTCATCGGACCCTCACCTTGGCGCGGGGCGCCTGAACGCGACCTGAACAGCGGTCCCGCGGTCGCGGTTCCCGCGCCATGATGGTCAGCGGTGTCAGCGATGAGAATCGGTATCTGCGAGGACGACGACGACCTGCGCTCGGTGCTCACGCGCACGCTGCGCGACGAGGAGTTCGAGGTCCTGGCCACCTCCGGCGGCCGCGAGGCGGTGCGCGCGTTCTCCGCCGATCCGCCCGACCTCCTGGTGCTCGACATCGGGCTGCCGGACGCCGACGGCCGCGACGTCTGCCAGGCCCTGCGCGCCCACGGCGTCGACGCGCCGGTGCTCTTCCTCACCGCCCGTGGCCAGCTCACCGACCGGCTATCGGGCTTTCATGCGGGCGGCGACGACTACCTGACCAAGCCGTTCGCACTCGCCGAGTTGATCGTGCGCATCCGCGCGCTGCTCAAGCGCGCGCCCGGTGGCGAAGCCCGCGGCCCGTCGGGCGGCCTGCGGCTCGATCCCACCAAGCACGGGGTCTCGCTCGCCCAGCGGACCGAGGCGCTGACGCCGACCGAGTTTCGCCTGATGGCCGCGCTCGCCGGCCGGCCCGGGGAAGTGCTCCGCCGGCGTGAGCTCGTCGCGGCCGCATGGCCCGACGGCGCGATCGTGCACGACAATACGCTCGATGCGTACATCGGGCGCCTGCGGCGCAAGCTGCGCGAGTTGGGAGCCGCTGAGGAGCTCGTGACCGTGCGCGGCGTCGGTTACGTCCTGCGGTGAGCCTGCGCAACCGCGTCACGCTGGCCTCGCTCGGCGTGCTGGGCGTGGGCCTGGCGATCGTCGGTGTGACGCTGAACCTGGTGCTGGCTAACCGGCTGAGCGCGGACGCATCCTCGGTGCTGCGCGAGCGTGCGGCCTCCCAGCTGGCGACGCTCGACACGAGCGGGCCGCGCCTCGCGGTGCACGACGTCACGGGGGACGCGGTGCTCGACCAGCAGGCCTGGGTCTTCGACCTCGACGGGCGCGTCGTCGAGCGGCCCCCGGGCGATGATCGCGAATACGCGACCGCGCGGGCGCTGAGCCGCGTGAAGACGCCGACGGAGCGCTCGATCGACGAGCGCGCGCGGCTCCTCGGCGTCCCCGCCTACGACCGCGACGGCAAGCGCCGGGTCGGGACGGTCGTGGTCGGCATCTCGCTCGCCGCCTACGAACGCACCGAGCATCTGGTCGCGGCCGGAACGCTGTTGCTGTCGCTGCTGGTGCTGGCCGCCGGGGCACTGCTCGCCCGCCGCGCGGTCGACGCCGCGCTGCGACCCGTGGCCAGCATGACCGCGCAGGCCGCGCAATGGGGCGAGCGCGACCTGCACCGCCGCTTCGACCTCGGCGATCCCCGCGACGAGCTGACCTCGCTCGCCGCGACGCTCGACGGCCTGCTCGGGCGCCTGGACGCCGCGCTGCGGCACGAGCAGCGCTTCTCCGCCGAGGTCGCGCACGAGTTGCGCACGCCGCTCAGCGGGCTGCGCGGCGAGGCCGAGCTGGCGTTGCGCGGCAACCGCAGCGACGCCGAGCTGCGCGCGGCGCTGGACCGCGTGCTCGCCGGCACCGATCGCATGGCCGCGGTCATCGACACCCTGCTCACCGCCGCCCGCAGCGAGGCCACGGGCCCGCCGGGCTCCTCCGACGCCGCCGCCACGATCCGCCAGCTCGCGAGCGCGCAGGTCGAGGTCATCGCGCCGCCTGGACCGGTGACCGTCGGTGCCGATCAGGACCTCGTCATCGCCGCCGTCCAGCCGCTGGTCGAGAACGCGCTGCGTCACGCCGAACACGACGTGCGCGTCGAGGTGCGCCGCGCCGGCGCGGACGTTTTGATCGTCGTCTCAGATGACGGCCCGGGCGTCGCCGAGGAGGACGCCGAGCGGATCTTCGCCCCGGGCTTCAGCAGCGCCGGCGGGGCGGGACTCGGGCTCGCGCTCTCGCGCCGCCTCGCGCGTGCCGCCGGGGGAGAGGTCATCGTCGCGGGCTCCGCGTTCGAGCTGCGCCTTCCGAGCACGGCGCTCCAGTAGTCAGGATCCCGTCAGGTACTCCGCGCGACGCTGCGGCGCATGCGGATGACCACACGCCAGATGCTCAACAAGGTCCCAGAGGTCACCCTCTACTTCTGGGTCATCAAGATCATGTGCACGACGGTCGGAGAGACCGCGGCCGACTATCTCAACGACAACCTCGGCTTCGGATTGACGTGGACGACGGTCGTGACCGGCGTGCTGCTGGGGGTGCTGCTCGTGATCCAGTTCCGGCTGCCGCGCTACGTCCCGCCCGTCTACTGGCTCGCGGTGGTGTTCATCAGCGTCTTCGGCACGCTGATCACCGACAACCTGACCGATCGCTTCAACGTCTCGCTGGTGATCAGCACGGTCGTCTTCGCGATCGCCCTCGCCGCCACGTTCGCCGCCTGGTATCGCAGCGAGCGCACGCTCTCGATCCACTCGATCGTCACCACCCGCCGCGAGGCGTTCTACTGGCTCGCGATCCTGTTCACGTTCGCGCTCGGCACCGCGGCCGGCGACCTGTTCGCGGAGAAGCTGGCGCTCGGGTTCTGGGTCTCGGCGCTGATCTTCGGCGGCGTCATCGCGCTCATCACCGCCGCGTACTTCTGGCTGGCGATGGACGCCGTGCTCGCCTTCTGGCTGGCCTACATCCTCACCCGCCCGCTCGGCGCCTCGATCGGTGACGGCCTGTCGCAGTCCTCCAAGAACGGCGGGCTCGGGCTGGGGACGACCGGGACGAGCTACCTCTTCCTCGGCTGCATCCTCGCGCTCGTCGTCTTCCTGAGCCTCACGAAGCGCGACCAGACTCCCGCCGAGCTCCCGGCATCGGCCTGACGCCTACGACCTCCGGATGACCCTGAAGCCGCAAAGTCCATCCTCGCGGCGCATGGTGCGCGGCGGCGTGACGCGTGACGCTTGAGCCATGATCGAAATCGACCATGTGACCAAGCGCTACGGCGAGAAGCTCGCGGTCGACGACGTCAGCTTCGTCGTCCGGCCAGGCGTCGTGACCGGCTTCCTCGGTCCCAACGGAGCGGGCAAGTCGACGACGATGCGGATGATCGTCGGGCTCGACGCTCCCACCAGTGGGAGGGTCCGGGTCAATGGCCGCAGCTACCGCTCCTTCGAGGCGCCACTGCACGAGGTCGGTGCGCTGCTCGAGGCGCGCGCGATCCACACGGGACGCTCGGCCTACCACCACCTGCTGGCGATGGCGCAGACGCATGGCATCGGCCGGCAGCGGGTCGACGAGGTGATCGACATCGTCGGCCTCGCCAGCGTGGCGCGCAAGCGGGCGGGCGGGTTCTCGCTCGGCATGGGGCAGCGGCTGGGCATCGCGTCCGCGCTGCTCGGCGACCCACAAACGCTGATCCTCGACGAGCCCTCCAACGGCCTCGACCCCGAGGGCATCCTGTGGATCAGGACGCTGCTCAAGCGCCTGGCCGGGGAGGGCCGGACCGTGTTCCTCTCCTCGCATCTGATGAGCGAGATGGCGGTCACGGCGGAGCACCTGGTGATCGTCGGGCGCGGGCGGGTGATCGCCGACACGACGGTCGAGCAGGTCGTCGCGCAGGCCTCGGCCGACGCGGCGGTCCACGTGCGCGCGCCCGAGGCGACGGCGCTGCGCGAGGCGCTCGCGGCCGAAGGCGTCCACATCCGCAGCGCGGAGCGCGGCGTGCTGGAGATCCGCGGGCTCTCCGCCGAGCGGATCGGCGAGCGCGCCGCCGAGCAGGGGCTCGTGCTCTACGAGCTGACACCGCAGTTGGCCTCGCTGGAGGACGCGTACATGCGCCTGACCGCGGACGCCGTCGAGTACGGCACACATTCGACCCACGAGTCGCTGGAGCTGGTGGCATGAGCGCGTTCGCCGCCACCACCTTCCGCGGGCGGGTCACCCAAGTGCGCGTCGCGCGCTCGGAGTGGACCAAGCTCTGGTCACTGCGCTCCACGCGCTGGTCGCTCCTCGCCGCCGTGCTGGCCATGGCAGCGCCCGGGATCGTCATCGCCGCCGTCCAGATGAACCGCTGGGCCACGATCTCGGCCGAGGAACGCGCACACTTCGACGCGATCGACACCGGCGTCGGCGGATACCACCTGGCCATGCTCGCGATCGGCGTCCTCGGCGTGCTCGTGATCAGCGGCGAGTACTCGACCGGGATGATCCGCTCCAGCATGATGGCCGTCCCGCGACGGCTGCCGGTGCTGATCGCCAAGCTGTCGATCTTCGCCGCCGTCACGTTCGTGCTGATGCTCGCCGCGACGTTCGTGTCGTTCTTCGTGGTGCAGGCGATCGTCGCCGGGCATCACCTCGATCGCACGCTGGGCGATCCGCACGCGCTGCGGGCGGTCGTCGGCACCGCGCTCTTCCTGACCGTGCTGGGCGCGCTCGGCATGGGGCTGGGCGCACTGACGCGCAACACCGCCGGCGGCATCGGCGCCTTCGTCGCACTGCTGTTCGTCCTCCCGGGCGTGACCGCGCTGCTGCCCTCGACGACGTCGGACGCGATCAACCCCTACCTGCCGCTCAACGCCGCCATGGCGGTGGCGACGAGCACCTTCGAGGATTCCCATCACCTGTCGCCGTGGGCCGGGTTCGCGGTGTTCTGCGGGTACACGGCGGTGGTGGTCGGCGCCGCGGCGGTGCTGCTCGTCCGGCGCGACGCGTAAGTACCGTGGGGAGCGTGCCGCAGCGAGCGTCGTCCGCGATCATGCGTCTCGCCACCCTGCTGCGGCGCCACCCGCTGATCGGCGACGCGGCGCTGGTGGCGGGCCTGCTCGCGGTGGGCCTGCTGTCGGGCGGGGGAGACATCCCCGACTCGGGGGCGAGCCGCGCCTTCACGATCGCCCTCGCGCTCCCGCTGCTGGTCCGCCGGCGCCGGCCGGTTCTCGCGTTCGCGGCGATCGCGGCGATCGCGTTCATCCAGTGGCTGTGCGACGTCCGGGCGTTCGGCGACGCGGCGCTGCTGATCGCGCTCTACAGCGTCGCGGTGGCCGAACCGACCCGCACCACCGTCGCCGCCGTGGGGGTCGTGGAGGCGGGCATCCTGCTCGCCGTCCTGCGCTGGAGCGAGGGTCCGGGCCATCTCTACGCGTTCGTCGGGCTCTCCGGGCTCGCGACCGCCGCCGCGGTGTTCGGGACCAGCACCCGCAATCGCCGCGCGCTGCTGATCTCGCTGCACGAGCGCGCCGAGCGCCTCGAGCGCGAGCGCGATCAGCAGGGCCGGCTCGCCGCCGCCGCGGAGCGGGCGAGGATCGCGCGAGAGATGCACGACGTGATCGCCCACAACGTGTCGGTGATGATCGCGCTGGCCGACGGGGCGACCTATGCCATGGAGCACGAGCCCGAGCGGGCCGAGCACGCGATGCGGACCGCGTCGCGCACCGGCCGCCAGGCGCTGACCGAGATGCGGCGCCTGCTCGGCGTCCTGCGCGAGGATCACGACCCGGCGCAGCTCGCTCCGCAACCCGGGCTGCGCGAGCTCGACGAGCTGCTCCAGGACGTCCGGACGGCGGGCTTGCCGGTGAGCTACGAGGTCAGCGGCAGCCCAGAGGCGCCGCTCCCGCCCGGCCTGCAACTCGCGGTCTACCGGATCGTCCAGGAAGCGCTCACCAACACCCTCAAGCACGCGGGTCCGGGGGCGAGCGCGCGGCTGCGCGTGCACCACGGCCCGGAGGCGATCGAGGTCGAGGTCGTCGACACCGCCGACGGTCCCGCCCCGCACCCGCCGGGCGATTCCGGTGCCGGCCTGCGCGGGATGCGCGAGCGCGCCGCGGTCTATGAGGGGCTCGTCGAGGCCGGGCCGGGACGCGACGGCGGCTGGCAGGTCCGTCTCACGGTTCCGCTGCTTCGATCCGGCGCGCCGGTATGACCACCCGCATCCTGCTCGTCGACGACCAGGAACTGCTCCGCATGGGCTTTCGCATGGTCCTGGAGGCGCAGGACGACTTCGCGGTCGTGGGTGAGGCGTCCAATGGGGCGGAGGGCGTCGCGCTCGCCAAGGCGCTGCAACCCGACGTGATCCTGATGGACGTACGGATGCCGGAGTTGGACGGCGTGCAGGCGACGCAGGCGCTGGTCAGCGCCGGATGCCGCGCGCGGATCATCATCCTCACGACGTTCGATCTCGACGAGTACGCCCACGCGGCGCTGCGCGCGGGAGCGAGCGGCTTCCTGCTCAAGGACGCGCAGCCCACCGACCTGCTGTCGGCGATCCGCGCGGTGGCGAGCGGCGACGCGGTCGTCGCGCCGAGCACCACGCGGCGCCTACTGGCGACGATCGCGCACCAGCTGCCCGCGGCCGAGCCGCTCGACCTGGCCGCCTCGACCTTGACCCCGCGCGAGCGCGAGGTCCTGCTCGCGGTCGCCCGGGGGCTCTCCAACGCGGAGATCGCCGACGCGCTGGTCCTCTCGGAGGCGACGGTCAAGACCCACGTGGGGCGGATCCTCGCCAAGCTCGAGCTGCGCGACCGCGTGCAGATCGTGATCTACGCGTACGACCACGGCCTCGTGCCCGCGCGCGGCTGAACGCAACCTGAACGGACGCGCCGATCGCGGCGTCCTCTCACCGTCCGTCGCGACGGTGACGCGATGGACATGACACGGACGACCACGTCCCGAGAACCGCTTGCGGCCAAAGTGCCCGAGATCACCCTGATGTTCTGGGTGCTGAAGATCCTCACCACCGGCATGGGCGAGGCCATGTCGGACTTCCTCGGGCAGAAGAGCGTGCCGATCGGCGGCGCGATCGGCGTCTTCGGCTTCGCGTACGCGATGCGGCTGCAGCTGCGCCAGCGCGAGTACCGCGCGCCGGTCTACTGGTTCGCCGTGATGATGGTCGCGATCTTCGGCACGATGATCGCCGACGTCCTCAAGGACGGCACCGGCGTCTCGTACGCGGTGACGACCCCCGTCTTCGCCGCTCTCACCGCGTACGTCTTCTTCCGCTGGCACCGCAGTGAGGGCACGCTCTCGATCCACACGATCCTCACCCGCCGGCGTGAGCGCTTCTACTGGTGCGCGGTGCTCTCGACGTTCGCGCTCGGCACCGCCGCGGGCGACCTCACGGCGATCTCGCTGCACCTGGGCTTCCTCGACTCGGTGTTCCTGTTCGCTGTCGCCATCGTCATCCCGGGCCTGGCCTGGTGGCGCGGCAACCTGAATCCGATCGTCGCGTTCTGGAGCGCGTACGTGATCACGCGCCCGCTCGGCGCCTCGGTCGTCGACTGGCTCGGAAAGCCGCACGCCCAGACCGGTCTCGGGCTGGGCGACGGAACCGTCAGCGCCCTCGCGCTGATCCTCTTCGTCGCCCTGGTGGCCTATACGGCGGTGACCAAGCGCGACATCCAGCCGGCGCGTGATCGAAACCTGAACATCTCGTATCCGCTCGGCTCCGGCTCATCGATCTGACGTTAGGGTGGCGGCAATGCTCCGTGGCTCCTCTGTGCTCGTCACCGGCGGGTCGGGCTTCATCGGCTCGCACGTCGTCGATCGGCTGCTCGCGGCGGGCCACCGCCCGCGGATCTTCGATGTCCGCCCGTCTCCCTACCACCCGGACGTCGACGCGGTCGAAGGCGATCTCGACGATCTCGAGGGCGTGTGCGCGGCGCTCCGTGGGTGCGACGCCGTGATCCACCTCGCGGCGTCGGCGGACGTCAATGAGGTGTTCGCCGACCCGGTGGACGCCGAGCGCCGCAACGTCCGCGGCACGCTGCACGTGCTCGAGGCCGCCCGCCGCTGCGACGTCGGCCGCGTCGTCTACGCCTCGACGATCTGGACCTACTCGGACACGACGGCCGATCGCCACGAGGAATCGATGCCGCTCAGTCCGCCGGCGCACTTCTACACCTCGACCAAGCTCGCGGGCGAGCTGTACTGCCACAGCTACGCGGAGCTCTACGGGTTGGAGTACACGATCCTGCGGTTCGGCATCCCGTACGGCCCGCGCGCGCGGCCCGCGGCGGTCGTGCCGGCGATGGTCGGGCGGGCGCTGGCGGGAGAGCCGCTGACGGTCGCCGGCGACGGTTCGCAGTCGCGCCGGTTCGTCTACGTCGAGGATCTGGCGGCCGGCGTCGTGCGGGCGCTCGACCCCGTTGCGGTGAACCGGACCTACAACCTCGTCGGCGATCGCGACGTGACGATCCGCGAGGTCGCCGAGACCGTCTGCGCCGTGGTCGGCGACGCGGAGATCGACTTCGTGCCCGGCCGCACCGGGGACTTCGCCGGCGCGCCCGTGTGCGGCGAGCGCGCGGCGGAGGAGCTGGGCTGGCGCCCGACGACGGCCTTCGAGGACGGTGTCCGCCGCTACGTGGCGTGGCGCCAGGAGGCGGCGACACCGGTGGTCGTGACGGTTCCCGCGCGCGAGCGGGTCGTGACCGCGCTGATGCGCCGCAGCGCGTGGGCGCTCGGCTGGGCGCTCGTGACCGCGGTCCTGTTCGTCGGGCTCGCGGTGCTGATCCCGCTCGACTCCGACCTGAATCGCTACAACACGTTCTTCAGCGTGCTCCTGCTGCTCCTCCCGCTGTGGCTGGCGGGCGGGTTCCGATGGGAGGAACCGACGGCGTCGCGCCTGCGCGCGGGCTTGTGGGGCGCCGCGGTCGTAAGCCTCGCGCTCGCGCTCGTGCCGTGGCCCGCGGCGGTCGACGTCGGTTCCGGCCACGCGACCCTGCTCGTGCTGCTGGCGGTGGCGGCCGGCGGCGCGGAGCGGCTGGTCGAGACCCGGATCGCCCTTCCCACCTGGCTCGGCGCGTCCGGCGGGTGAGCGGCCTCGGGCAGTTCGCGATCGGCTTCGACGAGCGCGATCGAGCGCGCCTGCACGCGCTGTGGGACGACGTCATCACCTCGCAGCGCTGGTCTGAAGGGCCGCTGACCGCGCAGTTCGAGGCCGCGTGGGCGGCGTGGAACGGGCTGGACGCGGTCGCCTTCTCGGGCTGGACGGGGGCGGCGCTGGCGGCGCTGGAGTTCGCGGGTGTGCGCGGCGAGACCGTGCTGTGCCCGTCGAACACGTTCATGGCCACGCCGCTGGCCGCGGTTCATGCGGGGGCGAAGGTCGAGTTCGTCGATTGCAACCGCGAAGACCTCTGCATGTCGTTCTCCGACCTCGAGGCCAAGATCGCGGTGCACCGGCCGAAGGCGGTGTTCCTCGTGCACATCGGCGGGCACATCGCATTCGACGTCGAGCGCATCGCCGCGCTGTGCCGCGCCGAGGGCATCTTCCTGATCGAGGACTGCGCGCACGCGCACGGCGCGGAGTGGCACGGCCGGCGGCCGGGGACGTGGGGCGACGCGGGCGTGTGGTCGTTCTACGCCACCAAGACCGTCTCCACGGGCGAGGGCGGGATGCTGGTCGCGCGCTCGCCGGAGCTGCTCGAGTTCGCGCGCGGCTTCCGCAACTACGGCAAGCCCGATCACGCGATCAGCGGGCTGAACTTCCGCCTGAGCGAGTTCACCGCGGCGCTCGGGCTCGTGCAGACCGAGCGCATGCCCGAGATCGTGCGCTTCAAGAACGAGGCGGCGCGGCGTGAGCTCGACGCGGCGCATCCCGGCCGGCTGCGGCTGCCCGACGGCATGGTCTCCGGGTTCTACAAGTACGTCGTCTTCGACCCGATCGAGCGGTCCACCGGCAAGGTCTACGACGCGCCTTGCCACCGCATCATGGGCGCCGCGGGCGAGTTCCCCAACAGCGACTGGGTCGCCACCAACCACTGGTGCGTGCCGTTGTACTACCACCCCTCAATCGAGCTGGGCGAAGTCGAGGCCGGCGCTGGCGACGGCCTCCAGCACGCGCGGTAGCGCCGCGGCGGTGGCGCGCCAACTGCCGGGCGCGCTGTAGTCGTCGGCGTCGTGCAGCAACAGCACGTCGCCGTCGCGGACGCCGTCGGCGACCGTCGAGGCGATGCTGTGCGCGGTGGCCCGGCGCGTCCAGTCGCGCCCCCAGCGCGACCACAGCGTGGGCGTCCAACCCCGGGCTCGGACGTTGTTCAGCGCGGGCCAGGAGTAGATCCCGTACGGCGGGCGGTGCACGTTCGCCGCTTGCCCCGTGACGTCGGCGATCACCGCATGCGCGCGGTCGAGATCGCTCGCCACGCCCGCGGGCGAGATCCGCAACAGGTTGCGATGGCGGTGCCCGTGGACGGCGACCGCGTGGCCCGCCGCGACGATCTCCGCGGCGACCGTGGGCGAGCGCAGCACCTGCTCACCGACGAGGAAGAACGTCGCGTGCACGTTGGCCGCGGCGAGGATCTCCAGGATCGCGGGCGTGCCCTGCGGGTGCGGACCGTCGTCGAAGGTGAGCGCGACCCCGCGCTCGATCGTCGTCCGGATCGCGAGCGGCCGCGAGACGAGGGGGGTCAGGGGCGCGAGCGCGGGCACCGTCCATGCGCCCGCGGCGACCGTTCCGGCTGCGAGCGCTACCCGCATCCGTCAGCGCCCGGCCAGCGCGAGGACGGCGTCGGCCGCGGTCGGCAATGAGGCGTAGCCCTCGAAGCGCGGGCGCGGCGCCGCGAGCGCGGTGTCCAGCGCCACCGCGAGCTCCGGCGGGTCGGTTGCGACCGCCGCGAGCCCGAACCGGCGGTACGCGCGGTTGTTGAGGCGGATGTGGCCGATCCCCCAGCCGTAGGAGATCGCCCACGTGCCGCACAGCTGCGCTTCGAGCATCGTCAACCCGGCGGTCGAGTGCATCAGCACATCGGCCGCGGACAGCCATTCGCACATGCGGTCGGTGAACCCCTCGACGCGGACGCGGGGCTCGCGCGCGAAGCGCTCGCTCAGGCGGGACCGGACACCCGCGTTGGTGCCGCACAGGCACACCGCGATGGCGCCGGGGCGCGCGAGCACCGTCTCCGTCGCCGCCGCGAGGTCGCCGACGGCCCAGCCTCCCCCGGAGACGACGACGACGGGTCCGGCCGCTGGGAGGCCGAGCGCCGCTCGCGCCGCCGCCCGCGTCGGCGGGGCGTCGAACTCGGGCCGCGAGAACCCACGGACGTGCCGGATGTCCGCCGTTGGCCCGGCGACCCGCTCGACCTCCTCACGCGACTCCTCGTGGATCAGCAGATGCAGATCGAGGCCCGGATGCGCCCACCAGTACAGCGCCGCGAGATCGGTGATCGCCGCCACGCACGGAACCGGCAACCGGCCCATCCGGCGCAGCCGCCCGAGCACTTCGGAGGTCCCCGGGTAGGTCGAGACGATCACGTCCGGCCGCTCGCGGCGGATGCGCTTGAGCAGCCCGCGCGCGCCGAGCGCCATCGCCAAGACGCCTCCGGCCTTGCGTGTCGGCGCGAACCGCGCGATCAGCCAGTACTGCAGATCGAACACCGGGCGGGCGTGCTGGAGGATCGTCTCCATCCCCGAGCGCGCCACGGCCTGCGCCCCGCGCCCACCCGCCTCGAGCCCATCGGCCACGACCACGTATGCGTCCGGCTCGCGCTCGCGGATCGCCTCCGCGAGCAGCGCCGCCGGCAGATCGTGGCCCGCGCCGATGTCGGCGGTGAGGATCAGGACGCGAACGGACAGCTCACGGCGGGAGGATACGGACGCACGGTGAGGATTCGCGGCTCTCATTCTGACGAGCCTGATTGCGGAGCGCCACGGGTAGCACCCGCCCAACGAACCGAAAGGCTGGCCCCGAAGTGCTCACGATCCTGCTCATCATCATCGTTCTCCTCCTGCTCTTCGGCGGCTTCGGCTACAGCCGTCGCGGCCGCCGCGGCGTGTAGCGCCCTCAGGCGGTCAGAACCGTCGTACCTCCGAGCCGCAGGGCGTCCACCTGCGGTTCGTCGAGGTCGGTCACGACCATCGTGGTGACGTCCGCGATCGGTGCGATCACGCTGAGGCCTCGCACCGAGAGTTTGGAGTGGTCGATCAGCAGCACCGAATCCGAGGCCTGCTCGATCATCGTGCGCTTGAGCTCGGCCTCGAGCGGTTCGGCGTCGGTGAGCATGCCGTTGGCCGCGATGCCCTTGACCGAGAAGAACAGGCGGTCGGCGAAGTGGCCCTGCACGGTGCGGACGGCGAACGGGCCCACGAACGAGCGCGTCAGCCGGCGCAGGTTGCCGCCGATCCCGATCACCTCGAGCTCCGGCCCGCTCTCGCGGAACAGCAGCTCCATGACCGGCAGCGAGTTGGTCAGGACGGTGGCCGCCATGTGGGTCTCCACCAGGCGTCGCGCGACGTAGTAGGTCGTCGTCGAGGAGTCGAGGAAGATCGTCTCGTGGGGGGTGAGCATGCCCACGGCGGCTTCGGCGAGGCGCACCTTCTCGTCGGCATCGACGTCCAGGCGGCGCGCGAACGAGTCCTCGTGGGCGCTGATCGTCGGCAATACGGCGCCCCCGTGCGTGCGGCGCGCGACCCCGCGGCGTTCGAGCTCGGCGAGGTCGCGGCGGGCGGTCATCGGCGACACGCCGAAGAGCTCCTCGACCTCCGCGACGGTCACCGCGCCGGTCGTGCGCATGCGGTCGGCGATCTCGCGCCGGCGCGTCTCTGCCAGCACACCGGGTGTCTCATCTGATCGTCTACGTGCGATTGGTATCTCCTCCGGCGTTCAGACAACCAATGCGTGATCGCTTTGTCAAGGATTTGCGCGAAAACGATCGCCAAACGATCACAGAAACTCGCAGTTCGCTCTTGACAGACCAAGATCGCTCTGTTTTGATCGTGTTCTGTTGTTTCGAGGGGGAGGAGCCTCAAATCAACCAGCAACTGACAGCTGAGTCGTCGACACCGATCATCGCCCTGAAGGGCGCCAGCAAGTCCTACGGAGCCGTTCGTGCTTCGCGGGACGTCTCGATCGCGCTGAGCTCCGGAGAAGTCCGGGCGCTCGCGGGTGAGAACGGCGCCGGGAAGTCGACGATCGTGCGCATGCTCGCCGGCGTCCAGCGTCCCGACGAGGGAGAGGTGCTGGTCGACGGCGCGCCGGTGACGTTCCACGGTCCCGCCGACGCCCGCGACGCCGGCGTCGCGGTGATCTACCAGGAGCCGACGCTCTTCCCCGACCTCTCGGTCGCGGAGAACGTGATGATGGGGCGGCACCCGCTCGGCTCGATGCGCCGCATCGACCGCCGCGCGCTACATCGCACGGTGCAGGAGCTGATGGACCGCCTGGGCGTCAAGCTCGACCCCGAGCAGCCCGTCCGCGGGCTCTCGATCGCCGACCAGCAGCTGGTCGAGATCGCCAAGGCCCTGAGCTTCGACGCCCGCGTCCTGATCATGGACGAGCCGACCGCGGCGCTCTCCGGCCACGAGGTCGAGCGCCTGTTCGGCGTCGTGCGCACGCTGCGCCAGCGCGGGGCGGCCGTGCTCTTCATCTCGCACCGGCTCGACGAGATTTTTACGATTTGCGACACGGTCACCGTGCTTCGCGACGGTCAGGTGACGCACGACGGCACGACCGCCGGGATGACCACGGACGACCTCGTGCGCCGGATGGTCGGCCGCGACCTCAACCAGCTCTTCCCGAAGCAGGAAGCGAAGATCGGCGAGAAGGTGCTCGAGGTCAAGCGCCTCACGCGCGAGGGCGTGTTCATCGACGTCTCGTTCGACGTCCACCGCGGCGAGATCGTCGCGCTGGCCGGCCTCGTGGGCGCCGGACGCAGCGAGGTCGCCCGCGCGATCTTCGGCGTCGACACCCCCGACGCGGGCGACGTCTTCGTCGACGGCCACAAGCTCAAGCGCGGCTCTCCCGCGGCGGCGATGAAGGCGGGCATCGGCCTCGTGCCCGAGGATCGCCGCCAGCAGGGGCTCGTGATGGAGCTCTCGATCGAGCGCAACATCGGCCTCACACGGCTGCAACAACTGCGAAATAGGCTCGGTGTGATCGGTACCGGCTCCGAGGCGAAGCTCGCCGCGGACTGGGCGACCAAGCTCCAGCTCAAGTACCACAAGCTCGCCGACCCCGTCGGCTTCCTCTCGGGCGGCAACCAGCAGAAGGTCGTGCTGGGGAAGTGGCTCGCCACCGGCCCGAAGGTCCTGATCATTGACGAGCCGACGCGTGGCATCGACGTGGGCACGAAGGCGGAGGTGCACCGGTTGATGTCCGAGCTCGCAGGCGAAGGCCTCGCGGTGCTGATGATCTCGTCCGAGTTGCCCGAGGTGCTCGGGATGGCCGACCGCGTGCTGGTGATGCACGAGGGCCGGATCGCCCGCGAGCTCTCGCGCGCCGAGGCCGACGAGGAGTCCGTCGTGCGCGCCGCGACCGGCGCCGGGGTGGCAGCGTGAGCGACCCTGGCAACCCGCAGACAAGGGTCCACACGCATGGCCCAGGGACCCACGGACCGGTGACGAGATGAGCGCCCAAACCGCCAGCGCGCCGGCGCCGGCCAACGACGCGCCGCCGGCACAGCGACGCTCCTTCATCGACACGGTCGTGCGCGCGCGCGAGGTCAGCCTGATCGGCGTCCTCGCGATCCTCGTGCTCGGCGTCTCGATCAAGGAGCCGCGGTTCCTGAACGCGCAGAACCTGCGCGACATCCTGCTCAACGTCACGATCGTGGCGCTGCTCGCCGTCGGGCAGACGATCGTCGTCGTCACGCGCAACATCGACCTGTCGGTCGGCTCGGTGCTCGGCATCACCGCGTTCGCGACCGGCGTGATGTTCGCCGACCATCACATGCCGATCGTCCTCGTCTTCATCCTCGGGATGCTGTTCGGGGCGTTCTTCGGGCTGATCAACGGCGCGATGGTCGCGTTCGCCAGAGTCCCGTCGCTGGTGATCACCCTCGGCACGCTGTACGTGATCCGAGGGATCGACTACGCGTGGGCGCACGGGCGCCAGATCAACGCGTCCGACATGCCCAACGGCTTCCTGAAGCTGGGCACCGCCGAGATCCTCGGCGTTCCGATCCTGCCGCTCTTCGCGCTCGCGGCGATGCTGATCGTCGGCACGGTCCTCGGCCGCGCGAGGATGGGCCGCGAGCTCTACGCGATCGGCTCCAACCCCGACGCCGCGCTGCTCGCGGGCATCCGCACCACCCGCCGCGTGCTCGGCGCGTTCGTCGCGAGCGGGGCGATCGCCGGCCTGGCGGGCGTGCTCTACGCCGCGCGCTACGGCACGCTCGACGCGGCCGCGGGCAACGGCATCGAGCTCTCCGCCGTCTCCGCGGTGGTGGTCGGCGGCGTGGCGATCTTCGGCGGCGCCGGCACGGTCTACGGCGCGGCGCTCGGCGCCCTGCTCCTGGCCACGATCCGCTCCGCGCTGGTGATCCTGCAGGTCAACCCGTTCTGGGAGCAGGCGATCAACGGCGCGCTGCTGCTGCTGGCGATCGGCCTCGACGCCTTCCTGGCGAAGCGATTGGCCCGCGAACTGCGAAAGAGGGCCTCCCACCGTGTCTGAGCTCAAGACGCGCCTCGCGCGCTGGGAGACCGTCACGGTCTTCCTCCTGATCGCCTCGATCATCTACGGCACGACCTCGTCGCCGGACTTCTTCACCGGCGGGAACCTCAACTCGATCCTCTCGGACATCGTCGAGATCGCGATCATCGCGCTCCCGCTCACCTTGATCATCATCGCCGCCGAGATCGACCTGTCGGTCGCGTCGGTCCTCGGCCTCACCAGCGCCCTGATGGGCTACCTGTGGAACCACGGCTGGGCGATGGAGATGATCATCCCGACGGTTCTGGTCGCCGGGGCACTGGCCGGAGCACTCAACGGCGTGCTGGTCACACGCCTTGGACTGCCGTCTCTGGCCGTCACGATCGGCACGCTGGCCATGTACCGCGGCCTCGCGTACGTGATCCTCGGCGACCAGGCCGTCGCGGACTTCCCGTCCGAATTCACCAACTGGGGCTTCGGCACGTTCGCCGGCACCCAGCTGCCCAATCCGTTCATCGTGTTCATCGTGCTGGCCGTCGTCTTCGGCGTCGTCCTGCACTTCACGGGCATCGGGCGCTCGATCTTCGCGATGGGCGCCAACGAAGAGGCCGCGCATTTCTCCGGTGTGCGCGTCAAGCGGATCAAGTTCTGGCTCTTCGTCATCACCGGCATGATCTCCGCGCTCGCCGGCATCATCTTCACCTTCCGCTTCGCCTCGGCGCGAGCGGACAACGCGAACGGCCTCGAGCTCTCTGTCGTCGCCGTCGTGCTTCTCGGCGGCGTCTCGATCTTCGGCGGCCGCGGGAATCTGCTCGGCGTCATCTGCGCCGTGCTGCTTCTCGGGACGCTCCGCAATGCGCTGACGATCAATGACGTCTCCGCTGAGGTGCTGACCATCGTCACGGGCAGCCTGCTGCTGCTCTCCGTCCTCGGCCCGAGCGTCACCGCGCGGGTTCGTGAGGCCCTACGAACCACCAAATCCCGTGAGGAGGGAAAAGTTGTTCAAGTCCAGTAAGGCGGGCCTGGCGGCGCTCACGTTCGCCGGCATGCTCACCGTCACCGCGTGCGGTTCCACCAAGGACAGCACCGACAAGGAAGCCTCCAGTGGTTCAGGGGCATCAACCGCGAGCACACCGGCCGCCGACGCCGGCGGCGCGATCAAGTCGGGCCTGAAGATCGCGTTCCTGCCCAAGCAGATCAACAACCCGTACTTCACGATCTCCGACAAGGGCGGCGAGGACGCCGTCAACGCGCTCAAGGGTGAGTTCAAGCGGGTCGGTCCGTCGGATGCGAGCGCTTCGTCGCAGGTCAGCTACATCAACACGCTGACGACGCAGAAGCAGGACGCGATCGCCATCAGCGCCAACGATCCCAACGCGGTCGTCCCGGCGCTCAAGAAGGCGCGCGCGGCCGGCATCAAGGTCGTCACGTATGACTCGGACACCGATCCCGCGGGTCGTGATCTGTTCATCAACCAGGCCGCGGCTGAGGATCTGGGGCGCACCGAGGTGCAGCTGTTGGCCAAGCAGATCGGCGACGGCGGCGGGGACATCGCGATCCTCTCGGCGACGCCCAACGCGACCAACCAGAACACCTGGATCAAGTTCATGAAGGACGAGCTCTCCAAGCCGGAGTACTCGAAGTTCAAGCTCGTCAAGACGGCGTATGGCAACGACGACGACCAGAAGTCCTTCGAGGAGACGCAGGGCCTTCTGCAGGCGTACCCGGACCTGAAGGGCATCATCAGCCCGACGACGGTCGGCATCGCCGCCGCCGCGCGCTACCTGCAGGGTTCGAAGTACAAGGGCAAGGTCAAGCTGACCGGTCTCGGCACGCCGAACCAGATGCGTGACTTCGTCAAGGACGGCACCGTCGACGGCTTCGAGCTGTGGGATCCGGGCAAACTCGGCTACCTCGCCGGGTACGCCGCGGCCGCGCTGGCCTCGGGCACGATCACGGGCGCCGAGGGCGACAAGTTCGACGCCGGCGACCTGGGCGAGAAGACCGTCGGCGCCAAGGGCGAAGTCCTGCTCGGCCCGCCGACCGTCTTCGACAAGACCAACATCGACAACTTCGACTTCTAAGTCGAACCCCGCGCGCACCATGGAACGTGTCTGCTTCGTGGTCCGGGTGCGCGCGCACCGCCTCGACGAGTACCGCGAGCGTCACCAGGCCGTCTGGCCGGAGATGCTCGCGGCGCTCAGCGCGGCGGGCTGGACGAACTACTCGCTGTTCCTGCGCCCGGACGGCCTGCTGATCGGCTACCTCGAGACCGAGGATTTCGCGGCCGCCCAGCGTGCGATGGAGGAGACTGAAGTGAACGCACGCTGGCAAGCGGAGATGGCGCCGTTCTTCGAGTCCGAGCTGACCTTCGAGCGCGTGGAGGAGGTGTTCCACCTTGACTGAATATGCGGCCATAGATTTCGGCGCCTCGAGCGGCCGGGTCGTGTGTGGGCGCTTCGACGGCCGCGTGATGGTCCTCGAGCCGTGCCACCGCTTCGCGAACCGCCCCGTCCGGCTCCCGGACGGGCTGCGCTGGAACCTGCTGCACCTCTTCACCGAAGCGATCGGCTGCCTGCGCGGGCGCAAGCTCGACGGCATCGGCGTCGACACGTGGGGTGTCGACTACGCGCTGCTGGACGAGCACGGCCGCGTGCTCGGGCTCCCGTTCCACTACCGCGACGACCGCACGGAGGGCATCGCCCACGTCGACGGCTACGCGGTCACCGGCATCCAGGACATGCCGATCAACACCGTCTACCAGCTGCTCGCCGAGCGCGACTCGGTGGCGCTGCGCGAGGCCCACTCGATCGCGCTCGTGCCCGACCTGCTCGCCTACTGGCTCAGCGGCGAGCTGGCCAACGAGATCACCAACGCCTCGACCACCGCGCTGCTGGACGCGCGCACGGGGGAGTGGGCGCGCGGGCTGATCGCGGAGCTCGGCCTGCCGTCGCGGCCGTTCGGCGCGCTGATCGAGCCCGGCACGCTGCTCGGCCCGACGCTCGCCCACCACGAGCTCGAAGCGCCGGTCTACACCGTCGCCTCCCACGACACCGCTTCCGCCTACGCGGCGACGCCGCTGCGCGACGAGCACTCGGCGATCCTGTCGTCGGGCACCTGGTCGCTGCTCGGGGTCGAACTCCCCGGGCCGGTGTTCACGGATTCCGCGCTGACCAACGAGCGCGGCGTCGACGGCACGATCCGCCTGCTCAAGAACGTCATGGGCCTGTGGCTCGAGCAGGAGTGCGCGCGGGTGTGGGACGCGGGGTTCGCCGAGCTGCACGCCGCCGCACGCGCCGTCACCGGCACGGTGCCGATCTTCGACCCCGACGACGAGCAGTTCCTGCGCGGCGGTGACATGCCCGCGATGATCGAGCAGGCGTGCGGCCGGCGGGACATGACCCGCGGGGAGATCGTGCGCTCGATCTACGTGTCGCTGGCCTACAAGTACCGGCTGGTGCTCGAGCGCCTGGAAGCCGCATCGGGCCGGGACGTGCGCACGATCCATGTCATCGGCGGCGGCGCCCAGAACGAGCTCCTGTGCCAGCTCACCGCCGATGTCACCGGCCGCGAGGTGCTCGCCGGCCCGGTGGAGGCGACGGCGCTCGGCAACGTGCTCGTCCAGGCCCGCGCCTCCGGCGAGCTCGGCTCGCTCGCCGACATGCGCGCGGTGTCCGCCGCGTCCTTCGAACCCGTCCACTACGCCCCATCTGCCGTCCCCGAGGAGATCCCGTCGTGACCGACCTGACCCAAGCCTTCCGCGAGCTCGTGATCGAGACCCCCTCGTGGGGCTACGCGGACTCGGGCACCCGCTTCGGCGTCTTCCCGCAGCCGGGCCGGCCCCGCGACACGTTCGAGAAGCTCGACGACGCCGCCGAGGTGCACCGGCTCACCGGCACCGCCGGCTCCGTCGCGCTGCACTTCCCGTGGGACGCCGTCGACGACTACGACGAGCTGCGCGGGGAGATCGAGTCGCGCGGCCTGCGCGTCGGCGCGGTCAACCCGAACCTCTTCCAGGACCCCGATTACAAGCTCGGCTCGGTCACGCACCCCGACGCCGTCGTGCGCGAGAAGGCCGTGGCGCACATGCTCGAGTGCGTCGAGATCGCGACCGGGCTCGGCGCGACTGCGCAGTCGCTGTGGCTCGCCGACGGGACCAACTACCCGGGCCAGGACGACCTGCGCGAGCGCCGCCGGCGGATGCTCGACTGCCTCGGCCGCGTGTACGAGGCGCTGCCCGCCGAGCAGGAGCTGCTGGTCGAGTACAAGTTCTTCGAGCCCGCGTTCTACGCGACCGATCTGGCCGACTGGGGCAGCGCGCTGCTGACCTGCCTGAAGCTCGGTGAGCGCGCGAAGGTGCTGGTCGACCTCGGCCATCACGCGCAGGGCACGAACATCGAGCAGATCGTCGCCTTCCTCGAGGCGGAGGGCCGGCTCGGCGGGTTCCACTTCAACAACCGCAAGTACGCCGACGACGACCTGATCGTCGGCTCGGTGAACCCGTTCGAGCTGTTCCTGATCTTCGTCGAGCTGACCGCCGTCGGCCGCCTGCCGCGCCTGACGATCGATCAGTCGCACAACATCGAGGCCAAGGTCGAGGCGATGACGCTGTCGGTCGTCAACCTGCAGGAGGCCTACGCGAAGGCCCTGCTGGTCGACCGCGCGGCATTGCGCGCCGCCCAGGAGTCCGCCGACGTCCTCGGCGGCCACGAGGTCCTGCTCGACGCCTTCAACACGGACGTCCGGCCCGCGTGCGCAGAGGCGCGCGTGGCGCTCGGCGCCGCCGAGAACCCGATCCGTGCCCTCCGCGAGTCCGGCTACGCCGAGCGGATGGCCACCGAACGTGAGACCCAGACGGAGTTGACCCGATGAGCACTGTGACACCGTTGATCGACCATGTAGAGGACCTTTGGCCGCAGGATGGGGTGCCCGAGGACACACTCGGGCAGGTCGTCCTGGCATCGCACCTGCTGGGCGCCAACCGGGCCGTGTCCAACTTCGGCGGCGGCAACACGTCGGCGAAGGGCCCGACGACCGATCACGTGGGCCGCGAGGTCACCGCGATGTGGGTCAAGGGCTCGGGCTCCGACCTGGCCACGATGGGCCCGGAGCACTTCACGCCGCTCAAGCTCGACGAGCTGCTGCCGCTGATGGACCGCGACTCGATGTCCGACGAGGACATGGTCGCCTACATCGCGCGCTCCCAGCTCAACCCCGCGGCGCCTCGCGCCTCGATCGAGACGCTGCTGCACGCGTTCATCCCGGCGCCGCACGTCCACCACACCCACCCGGACGGGATCAACGTCCTCGCGGGCACGCGCGACGGCGAGCGCCTGGTGCAGGAGTGCTTCGGCGATGCTGCCGCCTGGGTCCCGTACATCCGGCCGGGCTTCACGCTCTCCAAGCAGGTCGGCGAGGCCGTGCGCGACAATCCGGACCTGAAGCTGATCGTGCTCGGCAAGCACGGCCTGATCGTCTGGGGCGACACCGCCGAAGAGGCGTACCGCAAGACGATCGAGGTCATCAACCAGGCCGTCGCGTTCGTCAACGAGCGCACGGGTGACGTGCCGCGCTTCGGCGGGCGCAAGCTGCGCGTCGAGAACGGCGGCGGGCTGCTGCACGAGCTGCTGCCGGCGATCCGCGGCGCGGTGTCGAGCGAGCGCGCGAAGGTGCTCACCGTCGACACGTCCGATCGCGCGCTGGAGTTCGTCTCCAGCGTCGAGGCCGAGCAGCTCGTCACCGTCGGTGCCCCGTGTCCCGACCACCTCGTGCACACCAAGCGGCTGCCGCTCTGGATCGCGTATGACCCGGACACCGACGACGCCGAGACGCTGCGCGCGCGGATCGCCGCGCGCGCCGACGCCTACCGCGCCGACTATCGCGCCTACTTCGAGGCCAACGCCGGCGAGGGCGACGTCGCGGGGGACCCGGACGCGCGGATCGTGCTCGTCCAGGGCCTCGGGCTCGTCTCCTCCGGCACGACGACGAAGCTGTCGAAGATCTCGCGTGACCTGTATCACCGCGCGATCGAGGTCATGGCGGGCGCGCAGGCGCTCGGTGAGTTCGTGTCACTCGACGCCGCCGAGAGCTTCGCGATCGAGTACTGGCCGCTCGAGCTGTACAAGCTCGCGCAGGCGCCGGCGCCCGGTGAGCTGCAGGGCAAGGTCGCGCTGGTGACCGGCGGCGCGGGTGGCATCGGCCGCGCGATCATCGACACGCTCGCTTCCGCGGGCGCGTGCGTGGTGGCGTTCGACCTGGACGCCGACGGCGCGACCGACGCGGTCAGCGGGTACGGCGACCGCGGGCTGGCCGTCGGCGGCGATGTCACCTCCGAGGACGCGGTGGCAGCGGCGTTCGCCGCGGCCGTCGATGCGTTCGGCGGCGTCGACATCGTCGTCTCCAACGCCGGCATCGCCTCCAGCGCGAGCATCGAGGAGACGTCGCTGGCCGAGTGGCAGCGCAACCACGCGATCCTCGGCACCGGCTACTTCCTGGTCGGCCGCGAGTCCTTCCGGGTGCTCAAGCAGCAGAACTCGGGCGGGGCGATCGTCTTCATCGCGTCCAAGAACGCGCTGGTCGCCGGCAAGAACGCCGCCGCGTACTCCTCGGCCAAGGCCGCGGAGCTGCACCTCGCCCGCTGCCTGGCCGAAGAGGGCGGGGCGGACGGCATCCGGGTCAACACCGTCAACCCGGACGCGGTCCTGCAGGGCTCGAAGATCTGGGGCTCGTCGTGGCGCGAGGAGCGCGCCGCCGCCTACAACCTCGACCCCGAGGAGCTCGACGAGCACTACCGCCAGCGCAACACGCTGAAGGTCTCGATCTTCCCGGGTGACATCGCCGAAGCCGTCATGCACTTCTCGTCCGAGCGCCGCTCGGGCAAGAGCACCGGCAACATCCTCAACGTCGACGGGGGCGTGCCGGCGGCCTACTCGCGCTGAGGCCGCCTACTGATCGACCACGTTGAGCTCCACGCCCGTCGCGCGCAGCGGTTCGAGTGCGGCGGGCGACGTCCCGTAGGCCAGCACGCTCGAGACCTCGGTCACCCGGGCGATCGCGTTCTGGCCGCGGGCGCCGAGCTTTGAGTCGTCGAGCAGCAGCACCGGTTCCTCGGTCTGCGCGATCATCGCGCGCTTGACCTCGGCCTCCAGCTCGTCGGCGTCGGTCAGGACGCCGTCGCGGGTGACCCCCTTCACGGACATGAACATGCGATCGGCGAAGTGCCCCAGCACGGTGTGCACGGCATACGGCCCCACGTACGAACGCGTCAGCGGCCGCAGCGTGCCGCCGATGCCGATCAGGTTGACGTTCGGCGTCTCGCGCGAGGCAACCGCCTCCATCACCGGCAGACTGTTGGTGATGATGGTCACGCCCAGCCCGAGGTCGACGATCTTGCGCGCCACGAAGTACGCGGTGCTCGAGGAGTCCAGGAAGATCGTCTCGCGCGCGGAGATCATCGCCACCGCGGCTTCGGCGAGGTTGGACTTGGCTTCGGTGGCGACTTCGACGCGCTGCGCGAAGGAGTCCTCCTGCGCGGAGATCGACGGCAGGACGGCACCGCCGTGCGTGCGGCGGGCGACGCCCTGGCGCTCGAGCTCGGCCAGGTCGCGGCGCGCCGTCATCGGCGAAACGCCGAAGCGCGTCTCGACTTCGGTGACGGTCACGGCACCCGAGTCACGCAGCAGGTCGGCGATGGCCGACCGGCGGGCCATGGCCAGCATCGGTCGGTCTGAACGACTACGGTTGATTTCGGGCTCCTTTGTGATCGTTAGTGTGCCGAGAAGGTACCGATGAACGTCGCCCTTTTCATCACGTGTTTCAACGACACGCTGTTCCCGTCCGCGGGAAAGGCCGTCGTCGAGGTGCTCGAGCGGGTGGGCTGCACGGTCGACTTCCCCCTGGAACAGACGTGCTGTGGCCAAATGCACGTCAATTCCGGCTACGAGCATGAGGCCGGCGGGATGATGTCGCGCTTTGAGCGCGTCTTTGCGGAATACGACGCGGTGGTCTCACCGTCGGCCTCCTGCGTCGCTCACGTTCGTGAGCGAATCCCGTCGCTGCACGATCGAGTTTTCGAATTGACCGAGTTCCTGGTCGACGAGTTGGGCGTGGTCGACGTGGGTGCGTCCTTCCCGCACCGGGTCACGCTTCACCCCACGTGCCACTCGCTGCGGCTGCTGCAGATCGGCGATCGCCCGCGACGGCTGCTCGAGGCCGTGCGCGGCATCGAGCTGGTCGAGCTGGGGGAGGAGCGCGAGTGCTGCGGGTTCGGCGGCACGTTCGCGGTCAAGAACGCGGATACGTCGATGGCGATGCTCTCGGACAAGGTCCGCCATGTGCTCGACACCCGCGCGGAGGTCTGCACGTCGGCGGACACGTCGTGCCTGATGCACATCGGCGGGGCGCTGCGCCGGCAGCGCACCGGGGTGCGAACGATGCACCTGGCCGAGATCCTGGCGGCGCAGGAATGAGCTTCCAGGCCGCGGCGAAGGTCTCGCTCGCCGATTCCCAGTTGCGGGCCAACATCGGCAAGGCGACGACGCTGATCCGCGGCAAGCGCGAGCGCGCGGTCGCCGAGCTTCCCGACTGGGAGGCGCTGCGCGACGCGGGCGAGGCGATCAAGGCGCGCACCATGGCCACGCTGCCCGAGCAGCTGGAGCGGCTGGAGGCGGCGGTGGTCGCCGCGGGCGGGGTGGTGCACTGGGCCCGCGACGGCGCCGAGGCCAACGCGATCGTGGCGCGGATCGCACGCGAGAACGGCACCGACGAGGTGATCAAGGTCAAGTCGCTGGCGACGGACGAGATCGGCATGAACGAGGCGCTCGAGGCCGAGGGCATCCACGCGCTGGAGACCGATCTCGCCGAGCTGATCGTCCAGTTGTCGCCGGGGGACAAGCAATCGCACATCCTCGTGCCCGCGATCCACCGCAATCGCGCCGAGATCCGCACGCTGTTCGAGAACACGATCGCTCGCGGGCAGCACCTGGGGGACGAGGCGTCCGCCATCGCCGAGGCCGCCCGCGTGCACCTGCGCTCGAAGTTCCTCTCGGTCCCGGTCGCCGTCTCGGGCGCGAACTTCGGGATCGCCGAGACCGGCACGATCGGCGTCGTGGAGTCCGAGGGCAACGGCCGCATGTGCCTGACGTTGCCTCGCGTCCTGGTCACGCTGATGGGGATCGAGAAGGTCCTACCGGCGTGGCAGGACCTCGAGGTCTTCCTCCAGCTGCTGCCGCGCTCGTCGACGGCGGAGCGGATGAACCCCTACACGTCGCTGTGGACCGGGGTGCGCGAGGGCGATGGTCCGCAGGAGTTCCACCTGATCCTGCTCGACGGCGGCCGCACGTCGGTGCTCGCCGACGAGGTCGGCAGGCAGGCGCTGCACTGCATCCGCTGCTCGGCGTGCCTGAACGTGTGCCCGGTCTACTCGCGCGTCGGCGGCCAGGCCTACGAATCCGTCTACCCGGGCCCGATCGGGGCGATCCTCACGCCGCTTTTGAACGGGTTGGAGACCGCGCCGTCGCTGCCGTGGGCGTCGTCGCTGTGCGGGGCGTGTTACGAGGTCTGCCCGGTCAAGATCGACATCCCGTCGGTGCTCGTGCACCTGCGCGGGCGCGTGGTCCGCGAGCAGAAGTCCAAGCTCACGCCCGAGGCGCTGGCGATGAAGGGGATGGCCGCGGCGTTCGGCTCGCGCCGGCGCTACGAGGGCGCGCAGCGCTTGGCGCGCCTCGGCCGCGGGCCGCTCGCGAAAGCGATGGTCCCGGGCTGGACCGCGATGCGCGACCTCCCGGATCCGCCGAAGGAGACGTTCCGCGACTGGTGGAAGGCCCGCGAGGCGCGCCCGGCGCCGCCGGAGGCGGCGTCGTGAGCTCCGCCAAGGAGGACGTCCTCGCGCGCGTGCGCGAGGCGCTCGGCTCGGCGCCCGCCGTGCCGGAGATCCCGCGCGCCTACCGCGCCGCCGGGTCGCTCCCCACCGCCGGCATCGTCGAGGCGTTCTGCGAGAACGTCGCCGAGTACCAGGCGACCGTGCATCGCGTCGCCGCAGCCGACCTCGCCACGACCGTCCGCGCGATCCTCGGCGACACCGCCCGCGTCGGTGTCCCGCTCGGCTTCGATCCGCTCGGCATCGACGTGATCGAGGACGATGCGCTCACGACCGCCCAGCTCGACACGCTCGACGCGGTCGTCACCGGCTCCGCCCTCGCGATCGCCGACACCGGCACGATCGTCCTGGACTCCGGCGCGCGGTCCGGCCGCCGCGCGCTCACCCTCGTACCTGACCGCCACGTCTGCATCGTCGAGGCCGGCACGATCGTCCCCTCGGTGCCCGACGCCATCGCGCAGCTCGCCGCGGCCGCGTCAGAAGGCCGCCCGATCACGTTCGTGTCCGGCCCGTCGGCGACGTCCGACATCGAGCTCGACCGCGTCGAGGGCGTCCACGGCCCCCGCGTGCTCGACGTGATCGTCGTCGCGTAGGCGTACCGCGAGAGTCCGGAGTTCGCCGTCGACCATGTGTGTTTTCACGCACGCCGACCTGGGATGGTGAGCGAGCGTCGACTTTCGTGAGCAGAGCGCGAGAAACTCGACGCTCGCGTCGAGGGCAGTTGACGTTCGTCGTTAGCCGCGCGCGAACGCCGAGATGGCGTCCGGCGTGAGCGCGTGCTCGAGGCCCATCGTCACGGTGCCGATCAGCCCGGCGCGGACGCCGGTGCGGGCGCGCGTGATCTCCAGGTCGACCGTCGCGAGCGTGTTGGACTCGCGATAGACGGTCTCGCGCAGTGCGCTCATCAGGAAGTCGTGCGCGTTGGCGAGGTCCCCGGCCACGACGAGCCGGGCGGGGTTGAGCACGTTCACCACCGTGCTGAGGACGAACCCCATCGCGTGTCCGGCCTGGCGGACGATCGCGATCGCCTCCGGCACACCCGCCCGGGTCAGCGCGGCGACCTCGCCGGCACCCGAGCAGGGGATGCCGGCGGCGGTGAGCCGTTCCGCCATCGCCGCGCCGCCCGCGACCGCTTCGAGGCAGCCGTACTTGCCGCAGCGGCAGTGGATGTCGTCGCTGCTGGGCGCGCGGATGTGCCCGATCTCGCCGGCGCAGCCCTTGGCGCCCCGCTGAACAACGCCCCCGGAGACATAGCCGAGGCCGACGCCGGTGCCCGCTTTGACGACCACGAGGTGCTCCGCGACGCCGAGTTGCCGCGCCTCGCCGAGCGCCATCACGTTCGCGTCGCCGTCGACGAGGACGTCGACCCCGAAGTGCGAGCGCAGCGTGTCGGCGACCGGAAACCCGTCCCAGCCGGGCATCAGCAGCGGGCTGACGGGGCGGCCGGTCGAGAAGTCCACCGAGCCGGGAAGCCCGACGCCGACGCAGCGCACGTCCGCGTGCGAACGACCGACCTCGGCGAGCAGCGCGTCGAGGCCCTCGCAGACCCAGCGAAGCGTGTCCCGCGGCCCGATGTCGATGTCTCGCACCTCCGAGCGCTCGGCCAGGATCTCCCCGTTGAGGTCGGAGATCGCCAGCGCGACACGGCTCGCACCCGCGTCGACCGCGAGCACCACACCCGCCGCCGCGTTGAAGACCAGCATCTGCGGTGGCCGCCCGCCGGTCGACGTGGTCCCGCGGGCCTCCGACACCAGGCCCTGGGCGATCAACTCCGCGAGCCGCAGCCCGACGGTCGAGCGGGCGAGCCCGGTCTGCTCCATCAGCTCCGCGCGGGTCACGGTGCCCTCGCCGTCGCGGATCAGTCGCAGGATCGTCTCTGTCCCGGCCAGCGGGTCGGTGTCACGGTGGCTCACGGCCGCAAACCTAACGCAGCGCCGGAACTGCGAATGTGAAGGGGAGGAGAGGGGGAAGGCGCGGGGCGCCCCCGGAATGCCCGCCGCGCGGCCGGCGTGATGTCTGGCATGACCAGACGCCCGACACCCGCCCTGATCGTCGCCATCCTCGCCCTGATCGTCGCCACCGGCGGCACGGCCGTCGCGCAGGGCATTCTGATCCGCAGTCCGCAACAGCTCGCCGACGGCGTCGTCACCGGTCCCAAGCTCGGCCTCAGCGCCGTCACCTCGGCGAACGTCGCCCAGGACACGCTGAACCGCAACGACATCGGCGACGCCGCCGTGACCAACCGGGAGCTCAGCAACCCGGTCTTCACCGCCGCGGTCGACGGCGACGGCACGGTCTCCAGCGGGCAATCGGTCAACGTCAACCAGTCCCTGACCCACAAGATCGAGCAGGTCGGCGGCGGCGTGATCTACGACGTCGGCTTCAACCAGGACGTCTCGCAGTGCGTCTACAGCGCGACGCCCGGCAAGACCCGCCGCGGCGGCTCGCTCTCGCCCGTCCTGCTCAGCGTCGAGGGCCGCGCGAGCAACCCGAACGTCGTCACGGTCTTCGTCCGCGACCTCAAGGGCTCGTTCTTCCAGCCCCTGCGGCCGTCGTTTCACCTGCTCGTCGTCTGCTGACCCTCAGATCGGCAGGCGCTGTTGCAGGATCTCCTCGGTCAGGACCCACAGGCGCGCGGCGGTCGCCGGGTCCGCGCCGGAGGGGTAGACGGTCAGCAGCTTCGGCCGGCCGCGGGACTGGCCGAGCGCGGAGGGGCCGATGAAGGCGCCGCTCGGCGTGCGGTCGTCGAGCGCCCGCAGTGTGGACAGCGCGCCCGCGGCGGCGGACTGCAGGACCATTCCGGTGACGAGCTTGCTGACGGAAGCAAGCCGGTCATGCCCGGCCTGCGCGAGCTGGCGAGCGAACAGGTTGGTGGCGCTCGCGCCGGGGTGCACGGCCACCGCGCTCACCGGCGACCCGGCTGCCCGGCAGCGGCGGTGCAGCTCCTGCGCGAACAGCAGGTTGGCCTGCTTGGTGTCTCGATAGACCTGGCGGCCGTCGTACGGGGTCGGGTCGACGAGGTGCTCGCGGGTCGTCTGGGATGACAGCCGGCCGGCGCGCGCCTCGGTGCTCGCCATCACGACCACGCGCGAGCCGCTCGCGTGCAGCCGCGGCCACAGCCCGGCGATCAACGCCGCGTGACCGAGGTGGTTCGTCGCCATCTGGCGCTCGTAGCCCTGCGCGCTCAGCAAATACGGCCCGCCCATCACGCCCGCGTTGCAGATCAGCGCGGAGAGGTCGCCGCCTGCGGCGAGCAGCGAGCGGCTGCACCGCTCGACCTGATCGAGGTCGGCGAGGTCGAGCTCGACGACGCTCGTCGTCCCCGGCCCGTCGAGCCGAGCCGCCGCCGTCTCGCCCTTGCCCGTGTCGCGAACGGCGAGCACGACGTGCCCGCCCCGCTCGACCAGGGCGCGCGCGGCCGCGAAGCCGATCCCGCTGTTGGCGCCGGTCACGACGAACGTGCGTGCGCTCAGTCGCCCCAGGCCGCGCGCGTGCCAGGTCATCGCGCGAGCCTTTCATGAGCGCCTCTCGTCCGCGACCTAACCTCCGCAGCACGGCCCAGATCCCACGTCTTGCGCTCCTCGCCTGCGTGCTCGGTCTCGCCGGATGCGGCGGCACCACGCCCGCGCCGGTCCAGCGGGCGGTCGACCCCTGCGCGAGGATGGCGACCACGGCCGGCGGGCACGGGACCGTCGCGGCGAACGACCCGCAGATCCTCACGTGCCGGCTGACGGCGAAGGGCGGCGCGTTCCGGGTGATCGTCGACACGGCGCCGCAAGCGCTGGTGCGCTGGCAGCGCGCCCAGGTCGAGCGGACGCAGACCACGCGCGAGTGGGCGAACATCCCCGCGCAGCAGCCCGTCATGGTCAACGGGGTGGGCCAGGGGGCGTTCTGGGTCAAGGCCCCGCGCGAGCTCGTCTGCACTGACGGCCGCCGTCTCGTGACCGTGCGAGTGCTGAAGCCCCACGCCGCCACGGCGGCCCGCCGCGCCGCGATCCAGGTCGCCAAAGCAGCACTCGCGCGCTGACGCGGTCAAGAGTTCCGGACCACGCAGTACGCTTGGCGACCATGTTCCGGGGGTCAGGTCGAGGGCAGCGGCCGCCGCGCGTGGGAATGGCCGTGCTCGTCAGAGCGTTCGCGGGCGTATTCACGGTGCTGCTCGTCATCGGCGCGGGCGTGGCGGGCGTGGGCTACCTCCTGATCCCCGTCCCGAAGCCGCCGGGCCCGCCGGTCCCGACGCCGCCGCTGCCCGACGCGCACGGCCCGCGCACCCTGCTGATCCTCGGGTCCGACCGCCGCGCCGCGAGCTCGTTCGACGCGAAGGTCAACGGCTCGGCCGAGACCCCGCACTCGGACACGATCGTGCTCCTGCGGCTGGACCCGGACCGCAACCGCATCGCCGTGCTCTCGCTGCCGCGCGATCTCGCGGTGAAGATCCCGGGCTACAGCGGCGAACGGAAGATCAACGAGGCCTACGACCACGGCGGCGCCGGCAAGACCCTCGAGACGCTGCAGGGCCTGTTCCGCCACGCGACCGGACGCACGCTGCCGGTCAACGGCGTGATCGACGCGAGCTTCAACGGATTCCAGCGCGCGGTCAACGAGTTGCACGGCGTCTATGTCGACGTCGACCGCGACTACGAGAACCCCGCCGGGACCGGTTTCTCAGCGATCCACCTGCAGGCCGGCTACCAGCGCCTGACCGGCTCCGACGCGCTCGCCTACGTCCGCTACCGCCACACCGACTCCGACCTCTTCCGCAACGCGCGCCAGCAGGAGTTCCTGCGCCAGGCCGTGCGCCAGCCCGCGGTCGAGCAACTCAAGAGCCTCGGTGCGGGCAGCGACTTCCTGGGCGAGATGGTCCGCTACTTCCGGTTCGACCAGGACTTCCTGTCGCGCAAGAACGTGGCGGGGCTGGTCAAGACCTCGCTGTCGCTCGCCGTCCATCACGCGCCGGTCGACCAGATCGCGCTGCAGGGCATCACCGAGGCCGCCGACCCGACGGTCGACACGCGGCTCTTCGTCTCCGACGAGCAGGTGCGCAAGGCCTACGACGCCTTCATGACCGGTGGCAAGGTCGCGACTCCCAAGCGCGCGGCGACGCCACACACGCCCAAGCCCACCTCGACCGGGCTCGAGGACGCACAGCGCCTCGGCGAGGATCTCGCGGTCGTCGCCACCCCCAAGCTCGGCGGCCTTCCGTTCTACTTCCCGCGCTCGCGCCTGGCCGGCTCACGCTACGCCCCCGGCAGCCCGCGCATCTACACCGATCGCGACACGCAGGGGCGCCCGTTCCGCGCCTACCGGCTGGTGATCGAGACCGGCGCCGCCGGGGAGTTCTACGGCGTCCAGGGCATGACGTGGACGGACCCGCCGCTGCTCGCCAACCCGGACGGCATCCGCAAGCAGGGCGGCCGCACGCTGCTCGAGTACTTCGACGGCGCCCGGCTCCGCCAGGTTGCCTGGCGGACGCCGAGCGCCGTCTACTACGTGACGAACACGCTCAATCGCAAGCTCTCGAACGCACAGATGCTGGCGATCGCCGCGTCGCTACGCCGACTGAACGGCTAGGGGTTGGTGGTGGACAGGGTGAACGTCAGGGTCTTGCTGTAGGCGCCGGTCCGCAGCGCGTCGGTTGCGTCGATGTGTTGCTTGAACGCGATCGAGACCGGGTCGTTGGAGACCGGGCCCGCGTAGCTGAGCAGCGTCGTGGGGTTGGCGGAGCCGCCCACGGGCGCGAAGGCGCCGCCATTGCCGGCGGGGCTGGTGGCGCCGGCCTGCAGCGGTTGCGGCAGGGAGAACGTCCCATTGACCAGATGGCCGGTGGCCACCGAGCTCGGATCCGACACCGAGAGCGTGCCGTCGCCGGCGGTCGACACGACCGTCGCGGTCGTCGCCGCGGTGTAGTCCTTCGTGATGCCCGGCGTGAACGCGCCGAAGGCGGCGGGCGTGCCGAGCGAGAGCGACAGCGTCGCCGGAACGGTCCCGCCGACCGGCGCCTGGGCGCCCGAGCCCGCCGGGATCGGCGTGGTCGTCGCGGTCAGCGGCAGGTTCGCGCCGGCCGAGGAGTCGCCGACCCAGATCCGGCGACTGCCGTAGTTGTCGAGCCACTGCTGGGTGGTCTCGTCCCAGTACTGGAACGAGCGCTGGTCGAGCGTGATGGTGAGGTGCCGGGTCTCACCCGGGTCCAGCGAGACGCGCTGGAACCCGCGCAGGGCCTTGGTGGCCTGCTGGATGCCGGCATGATCCGGGCCGGGGCCGACGTACACCTGTGCCGCCTCGTCACCCGCCCGCGTGCCGGTGTTCTTGACGTCGAAGCTGACGTCGACGGTCCCGTCGGTCTTGGGCGCCACGCTCAGGTTCGAATAGCCGAACGTGGTGTAGGAGAGCCCGTAGCCGAACGGGATCTGCGGCGTGATGCCGAGCTTGTCGAAGTACCGGTAGCCGGCGTAGATGCCCTCGCTCTCGACGGTGCCGGTCGCGGCCGGGCACGTCGCGGTGCTGCCCGTCGGAACCGTGCAGCCGCCGTTGCCGTTCAGGCGCTCCGGATGACGGCCGCCGGGCGAGCCCGGATACAGCGCGCCCGCGGGCTCGTTGTAGCCCCAGAGCGTGTCGGTGGCGTTCTTGGGCCACGTCATCGAGGAGTGCCCGCCGGGGTTGGCGAGGCCGAGCAGCAGCCGCGCGGTCGAGGTGCCGCCCTCCTGGCCGGCGAACCACATCTCCAGCACCGACTTGACGTTGTCGAACCACGGCATCAGCACCGGGTTCGCCGTGTTCATGACCACGATCGTGTTCGGGTTGGCCGCCGCGACCGCGCTGACGAGCTTGTTGCTCGCGTCCGAGAGCTGCACGGGCGCGGAGATCGTCGTGCCCGGGACGTCCGGGTTCGGCGTGGTGGAGACGGCGCCGACGCCGTCGTTGACGAAGACGATCGCGGCCTTCTTTCCGCGGCCGGCCGCCGCCGCGTCGTCGATGTCGCCCTGAGCGCGGGAGTAGGCGAAGCGGAAGCTCGCCGCGCCCGCCGTGTCGTTGTTGAAGGTGATCGTGATCGGGTGGAACGTGCCGCCCGTCAGCGACCCCGCCGAGAACGTGCGGTTGGTGAGCAGCGGCTCGGTGTAGCCCGCGTTCGTCGGCGTTCCGGGCGTCGTGGCGCCGTAGACGTTGGCCGCGTTGGCCAGCGTGCGCGTGGTGCCGTCGAGCGTCACGGTCACATTGCCGGCGGCCACGCTCGCGCTCTGCTGGACCGCGAACGTGTACGTGTCGGTGGTCGGCACGTAGACGTAGCCGGTCCACGAGTAAACGCCGGGAGCGAGCTGGCCCGCCGCCGAGACCGACGTGAAGTCGAGCGAGCTGTCGTTCCCCGCGCCCGGACCGGTGCGGGCCAGGTTGCCCGTCACCGTCGAGTTCGAGCGCGACAGCGCCGACGACGGAACCGGGTAGCCGGTGGGATCGTTTGCCGGGGCGAACTGGAAGGCGCCCGGCTTGCCGCTGAACTCCTTGAGCTGTTGCAGCGGGTTGATCGCGTCGCGGTCGATGAAGCCCGTCGACGCCTCGTTGGTGGGATCGGCGACGAGGTGGTTGGCGTTCGCGCCGGTCACCAGCACGTCACCGTCGTTGAGACCGGTCAGCGGGAGCGCCGACTGGTCGTTCTTGAGCAAGGTCGCGCCCTCCTCGGAGTAGCGCTCCACGATCGCGGCGTCGCCGTTCTTGGTGCCGAGCACCGGCGTCCCGGAACTGGAGCCCGCGGGCAGCGGCGCGGTGCCCGTGCGATCGGACCCGATGCCGCCCGGGTTCGTGCACGACGAGGAGACCGGCGTCTGATCGCAGCCGAGCAGCCCGAAGCGCTGCTCCTGGTAGAGGATCCGCGCCAGCGACTGGTTGAACACGGCCAGCGGCATCGAGCCGTTCATCACGGCGTCCACCAGCGTGCAACCGCCGACCGGGCAGCCCGGGCCGGGATACCCGCCGACGTGCAGCGCGCCGCTGGTCGAGCACGAGAGCATCGTCGTGCCGGTTGCGTCCGAGCACGTGCTGCCGGTCGCGTCGGTCTGCTGCGCCGCGGTCAGTGTGTTGGAGGCGCTGAAGAAGCCGGTCTGCGTCGGCATCTCCTGGTCCTCGCCCTGGAGGATGCCGGAGGTGGAGTGCGTCGCGGGATAGTCGGAGCCGACGAACGCCTTCGACCCCCACAGGTCACGCAGCACGTAGTTGAGGATCAGCGGCTGCTCGCACGAGAAGTGCGATTCGTTCAGCGGCCACGTCGCGGGCACCAGCCCGGACTGGAACGGACTCGGCTGCGTCAGCGCCGACACCGAGACGGGAAGGTGCGTCGACGTGTCGCGCCACACCTGGTAGGAGCACATCGTCGCCGCGGCCTTGCCGTCCACGAACCCGCCCTCGTACGGGAGCAGGTAGTTCTCGTGCAGCGGCTGGTCGGAGATGTCGGTGTTGAGGTTCTGGTTCTGGCCGTTGTAGACGGCGAAAGTGCTTCATCTGCGACATCGCCCCGACGCCCTGGATGCCGTTGATCTGCGCCGCGACCATTTCGTGACTCAGATACGGGTCCTCACCCGTCGTCGTCAGGTTGCGGCCCCAGTTGGGCAAGCGGTCGAGGTCGGTCTGCGGCCCGAAGAGGCCGGTGACCATGAACGAGCGCGACTCGGTGCCCTCGGTCTGGCCCCACGCGTTGCCGAGCGAGCGGTCGAACGTCGAGCCGAGGCCCATCAGGGTCATCGGCCCGGTCGACCCGCGCGTGTTCGGGCCGGACGTGTTGAGCACGCCCTGCGCGTCGGTCCAGCAGATCGGCGCGATGCTCGGGTTCGTCCCCGTCGGAGCGCTCACCGGCCCGACGTTGTGGCAGGCCCCGTTCGCGCCGTCGTGCAGCAGCTTGCTCGCGTTCGCCAGCTGGTCACGCGTCGGCGGGCTCGAGGGCTCGAGCTGATGGATCAGGTCGAGCACGACCGACGTGTACGGCGCGTTCGCGTCGACCGCCGGTGACTGCTTCGGCACCGGCAACGTCACCGGCAGCGAGTACGGCGGGACCTCCGCCGCCGCCACGGAGGGCAGCGCCACCAGCGCCGCCATGATCAGCGTCGCGAGCCCCAGACCCGCGCGCGCACACCACCCTTCCGCCTTTCGGCGGACCCGACCGGACCCGGACAAGGGCGACCTCTCTCTTCGGTGTCCCGACAGGCGACAGGACACGCCGACATGGATTCGGCCGGAGGCTATGTCTATCTCTCGCCGACTGCCAACCGCAATATGAAACCGCTCGGAGAAATGCTCATGAAGACGGTTCTCGCACACGCCTTCGGGCTGCGAGAATGCCGCCGCCTTGGCCGGTTTGAACGACATCCGCGAGGTCAATCGCCTGCGCCTGCTCGAGGAACTCCGCCGAGCCGGCGTCGCCGACCGCTCCGAGCTCGCGCGCCAGACGGGCCTGTCGCGGGCGACCGTGGCGACGCTCGTCGCCGACTTCGTCGCTCGCGGCGCGATCGTCGAGGAGTCCGAGCGCAACGGGGCGCCGGGCCGCCCGTCGAACCGGCTGCGGCTCGATCCCTCGGCCGCGACCGTCCTCGGCGTCGACTTCGGGCACCGGCACGTGCGCGTCGCGCTCGCCGATCTCTCGGCGACCGTGATCGCCGAGCGCCGCATCGATCTCGATGTCGACGCCGGGTCGAAGACCGCGCTCGACACCACCGCGGAGCTGGCGGCGACGCTGATGGCCGAGGCGGGCGTCGGCGGCGACCGGGTGCTCGGCGCCGGGATGGGCATCCCCGCGCCGATCGACCGCCGCAGCGGGCGGATGCCCTCTGCCTCGATCCTCGCGAATTGGGAGCCGATCCGCCCGGCGGAGGAGCTGGCGCACCGCCTCGGGCTGCCGGTGCGGGTCGCCAACGACGCCGACCTCGGCGCGCTGGGCGAATCCACCTATGGCGCCGGACGCGGGTTCTCCGACCTTTTGTACGTCAAGTTGTCCGCCGGCTTCGGCGCGGGGATGATCCTCCGTGGCGCGCTGCACACCGGCGCGACCGGCATCGCGGGCGAGATCGGCCACCTCGGTGTGGACCCGCTCGGCGTCATCTGCCGCTGCGGCAACCGGGGCTGCCTGGAGACGGTCGCCTCCGGCTACGGCCTCCGTCACGTGCTCGCTCCGACCCACGGACCCGGGCTGACGACCGCGCGATTGCTGGCGCTGGCCGACGCGGGGGACACGACGGTCCTGGCCGCGCTTCAGCGGGCCGGCACGATGGTCGGCGCGGTGCTCGGCGCGCTCTGCACGGCGCTGAACCCGGCGGCGATCATGATCGGCGGCGACCTCGGCGCGGGCAGCGCACCCCTGCGCGACGCCATCCGGGCCGAGCTGCGCCGCACGGCACTGCCGCCGACCGGGGACGTCGTCCTGCACGCGGCGACCCTCGGCGACCGTGCCGAAGTCCTCGGTGCGATCACGCTCGCGCTCGACGAGACCGAATGGCTGCGCTCGGCCGACCTCGTCGCCGTCGCCCGGCAGTGGACCCGCGCGTGAGCGCGCCCGACGACCTGCGAGCCCGCGGGCTGCGCGCGGCGGTCGACGCCCTGCGACGCGACGGCAATCTGACGCGCTCCGAGCTCGCCCGGCGCACCGGCGTCTCGCGCCCGACGATCGCCTCGATCATCGAGGAGCTCGACCGCCGCGGCCTGGTCGTCGAGTACCAGGACAGCACGACGGCGCGGCGCGCTCCGGGCCGCCCGGCGACGCTGATTCGATTGCATCCCTCGGCCGGCACCGCCCTGGGGATCTCGGTCGAGCGCGAGGAGCTGCGGGTCGCGCTGGTCGATCTCTCGTTGACCGTGCTCGCGGATCGCTCGGCCCAGTTCGCGCTCGACACGCCCGCCGAGACCTTGCTGGAGCTCATCCTGGACCTCGCCGGTGAGGCGCTCGCCGACGGCCCGGCGGAGCGCGGTGCGCTGATCGGCGTGGGAGTAGGGCTGCCGAGCCCGATCGACCTCGAGACCGGCGACGTCGACGCGCGGATCCTCGCCAGCTGGAGCGGCCGTCCCGTCCGCGAGACCCTGGCCGAGCGGCTCGGGACGCGGGTGATGATCGAGAACGACGCAAACCTCGAAGGGCTCGGAGAGCTCACCCTCGGCGCCGGCCGCGGGATGTCCGGCGCCGTCTACGTCAAGGTCTCATGGGGCATCGGCGGGGCGATCCTGCTCGGCGGCGAGCTCTATCGCGGCGCCGGCGGGTTCGCCGGCGAGTTCGCCCACATCCAGGTCGTCGAGGACGGGGACGCATGCGGCTGCGGGCGGCGGGGCTGCCTCGGCACGGTCGCCTCCGGCCACGTTCTGCGCGAGCTCCTGGAGCCGGCGCATGGAGCGCCCGTGAGCCTGCAGGACATCGTCCGCCTCGCCGCCGCCCACGACACCGGCACGCTCCGCGTGCTCAAGGACAGCGGGCGCGCAATCGGGTCGACGCTCGCCGGCGTGTGCCTGGCGCTGAACCCGGACGCGGTGATCGCGGGCGGGGAGCTCGGCGGCACGGAGCCGTTCCTGGAGGGACTGCGCGAAGGACTGCACGACCACGTCCTCCCGCTCACGGCCGAGACGACCGCGGTCGTGCCCGCGCAACTCGGCAAGCACGCCGGGGCGCTCGGCGGGGCGGGCCTGATCGTGCGCTCGCGCGAGGCGCTCGAGCATGTCGTGGCGCGGCTCTAGGGACGAACGTCAACTGCGCTGGGCGGGCTCTAGCCGGCGCCGATGCCCATCACGGGCTGCTTCATCGGCGGCGGCGCGTCGCGCAGCAACTGCGGGACGCTGACCAGCGTGTAGTGGCGGTCGCGCAGGCTCTTGACGATTCGCGGGAGCGCGGCGATCGTCTGGCTGCGGTCGCCGCCCGCATCGTGGAGCAGGACGATCGCTCCCGGCTTCGCCGCGGACAGGACATTGGCGACGATCGCGTCCACGCCCGGGCGCCGGTAGTCCTCGCTGTCGATGCTCCACATCACCATCGTCATCCCGCGCTCGCGCAGGAGCGCGAGCGTGGTCGCGTCGAAGGCGCCGTAGGGAGGCCGGAAGAGCGTCGGCGCGGGCGCGCCCGCCGCGCGCAGGATGGCGGCCTGGGCGTCGATCTCCTTGCCCTGATCGGCCCGCGAGAGCCGGTCGAGCCGGCGGTGGTTCTGCGTGTGGTCGCCGATCGTGACCAGCGGGTCGGCCAGCTCGGCCTGCTGCGCGTCGGTGAAGTAGTGCTCGGTCGTGCCGACCTGGAAGAACGTGCCCGGCGCGTTCAGCCGGTGCAGCGTGCGGACGACCTCGAGCGTGTACGGCCCTGGCCCGTCGTCGAAGGTCAGCGCGATCTCGCGATGGCCCCGGCCGGCGACCGCGACGTACGGCAGCCGCGCGACCCGGTCGGCCTTCGGGAAGAGGGCGGCGTGCTTGGCCACCAGCATCGTCGCGGCGGGCGTGATCTCCGCCGCCGAGGCGTGGTTCCCGCCGCGCCGGATCGCGGCCAGGCCGAGGATCAGCAGGAGCGCGAGCGTGCCCACCGCGACGGCCCGCCGCCGCAGATGGGCCCGCCGTCGCTGCCCCCGACGGGCACGGAGGGACTCAGGCGTATGTAGGCGACGCTCGACCATGGGCGTCCAGCCCAGGCTAATGGCGCGCGCGGCGAATTCGACCCGCGCAACCGTTCATTCAAAACCGGTGCGTCAGCGCGGCGCGGGCCGCAGCGTGGCTCCCTCCGAAGCGGAGCCGACGTGGTCGGCGTAGCGGGCGAGGACCCCGCGCGTGGCGGACGGTGCCGGCGGCGCGTACTCGGCGAGCCGGCGGGCGAGCTCGTCGTCGGGCACGTCGACCGCCAGCGTCCCCGCTTCGACGTCGATCGTGATCCGCTCGCCCTCGCGGACGACGCCGATCGGCCCACCGCGCACCGCCTCGGGGCTGACGTGGCCGACCATCAGGCCGCGGGTGGCGCCGGAGAAGCGCCCGTCGGTGACCAGCGTCACCGACTCGCCGAGCCCGGCGCCGACGACCGCCGCCGTGATGCTCAACATCTCGCGCATCCCCGGTCCGCCCGCGGGACCTTCGTTGCGGATGACCAGGACGTCGCCGGGCTGGATCGTTCCGGCCGCGATCGCGACGGTGCAGTCGCGCTCGGATTCGAAGACGCGCGCCGGCCCGGAGTGCGCGCGGCGCTCGGTGCCGGCGACCTTGACCACCGCACCGTCGGGCGCGAGGTTGCCGAACAGCGCGTTGAGGCCGCTCTGGGGCTTGTAGGGCGCCGCGGCGGGGAAGACGACGGCGCCGTCGGGAGCCGCGGCCCCGCCGCTGCGCTCGCCCAGCGTCCCGCCCTCGACGGCGAAGGCGCCGCCGTCGATGTGGCCTGCGGCGATCAGCTCGCGCATCACGACCGGTGCGCCGCCCGCCTCGTCGAGATCGGTCGCGACGTAGCGGCCGGACGGGCTGAGGTTGCCGATCATCGGCGTGGCCCGGCTGACCGCCACCAGCTCGCTCAGCGACAGCTCGACACCCGCCTCGCGGGCGATCGCCAGCAGGTGCAGGACGCCGTTCGTCGACCCGCCGGTCGCGCCGATCCCGGCCATCGCGTTCAGCAGCGCGCGGCGGTCCAGGAAGTCGCGCGCGGTGCGCTCCCCGCCGGCGACGCTCACGGCCAGCGCGCCGATCGCGGCCGCGTCGCGCTCGCGGTCCTCCATCGCATCGGCCGGCACCATCGTGCTGCCGAGCGCGGTCAGGCCCAGGAACTCGACCGCCAGCCCCATCGTGTTGGCCGTGAACTGGCCGGCGCAGGTGCCCGGCCCGGGGCAGGCGGAGCGCTCCAGCTCGTCGAGCTCCTCGCGGGTGATCGTGCCCGAGCGATAGGCCCCGAGCTGCTCCCAGACGTCCTGGATCGTCGCGGTCTTCCCGCGCCAGTGCCCGGCGCGCATCGGACCGCTGTAGAGCACGACCGAGGGCTTGTCGATCCGCGCGAGCGCCATCAGCGCCGCCGGAACGGTCTTGTCGCAGCCGACGATGCACACGAGCGCGTCGAAGTCGTGCGCGATGTCCATCAGCTCGATCGAGTCGGCGATCAACTCGCGCGAGACGAGCGAGGCGCGCATGCCGGGCGTCGCCTGCGTCTGGTTGTCGGAGACCGCGATCGTGTTGAACTCCATCGGGACGCCGCCCGCCTCGGCGACGCCGCGCCCGACCGCCGCGGCGAGGTCGCGGTGGTTGAGGTTGCACGGCATCGTCTGCGTCCAGGCCGAGGCGATCCCGACGATCGGGTTGCCGAGCCGCTCGGGATCGATCCCCATCGCGCGGTAGTGGCTGCGGGCGCCGACGCGCTCGGCCCCGTCACGGAGTTGTTCGCGTGCCTGGCGCCGTGCGTCTTCGGTCATCGCGCCGAATGCTCCCAGACGAGCCGTCCGCACCGCGGAGTAGCGTTTACAAGTCCGATGTTCGTGTTCGAGACGGCGCTCGGGCGCTGCGGCGTCCGGTGGAGCGAGGCGGGGATCACCGAGGTGGTGATGCCCGGGAGCCGTGGGCTGGCCACGGCGAGTTTGGGCGATCCGGCAGCGTTGCCGGAGGCCGTGCGAGCGGGTGTCGCCGGGATCGTCGCCCTGCTGGCCGGCGAGCGCTGCGACCTGTGCGACATCGCCCTCGACGAGACGGGCCTGGACGAGTTCCGGCGCAGTGTCTACGCCGCGACGCGCGCCGTCGGCCCCGGCGCGACCGCGACCTACGGCGAGATCGCCCGCGCGATCGGTGCGCCGACCGCCGCCCGCGGCGTCGGCGCCGCGCTGGGCAGCAACCCGTTTCCGATCATCGTGCCTTGCCATCGCGTGCTCGCCGCCGATGGGGCGCTGCACGGGTTCTCCGCGCCTGGCGGCATCACGACCAAGCGGCGAATGCTCGAGATCGAGTGCGCGCCCGGCTTCACCCAGGAATCCCTGTTCGGCTGACCGATCTCGGCGTCATCGCACTGATCTGCGCCGCCGGGCTGCTCGGGCCCGCGCTGTCGCTGGCGACCCGCGGCTTGGTGCCCGCGGTGGTCGGTCAGCTGCTGGCGGGTGTGGTGCTGGGCCAGACCGGGTTCGGCGTGCTGGACACGGACGACGCCGGGCTGCAGCTGCTGTACACGCTCGGGTTCGCGACGCTGATGTTCACCGTCGGCATGCACATCCCGCTGCACGACCCCCGCGTGCGCTCGTCGCTGCGGCGCGGGATGCTCGCGCTCGGCGTGGCGGCGCCGCTGGCGCTCGCCGCCGCCGCCGGAGCACACCTCGCCGGCGGCGGCCCGACGCTGATCTACGCCGTGGTCGTCGTGTCCTCCTCGGCGGCGGTGGCGCTGCCGGTGATGGCGGAGAACCGGCTGCACGGGCAGACGATCCTGACGTCGATCGCCTGGATCACGATCGCCGACGTCGTCGCGACCGTGGCGCTGCCGCTGACGATCAACCCGGCACGGGCGGGCCACGCGGCGCTGGGCGCGCTGCTCGTCGCGGCGCTCGTCGCGCTGGTCTTCGTCGTGGCCCGGCACTTGCATCGCAAGCCCCTGGTCAAGCACATCCGCAAAGAGGGCAAGCGGCGCGAGTGGGCGATCGACCTGCGCTTGGCGCTGACCGTGCTGGTGACGCTGTCCTTCGTCGCCCAACAGGTCGGCGCGAGCGTCCTCATCGCGGGGTTCGGTACCGGCCTGGTGGTGGCGGCGATCGGTGGTCCCAAGCGGCTGTCGCGTGAAGTCCTCGGCCTCGGTCAGGGGTTCCTCGTGCCGCTGTTCTTCGTCCTGCTCGGCGCCCAGCTGAATCTGCGCGAGCTGAGCGGCGGCGACGACGTGCTGCTCGCGTTCCTGCTCTCGGCCGCCGCCATAGCCGTCCATTGCTTGACCGCCGTCGCGCTGCGGCTACCCGCTGCGGCGGGGCTGCTGGCGAGTGCGCAGATCGGCGTCCCGGCGGCCGCGATCGCGCTCGGCCTCGCCGCGGGAACCCTGACGCAGGGCCAGGCGTCGGCGATCTTCTGCGCCGCGCTGGTCTCGATCGGCGCGTGTTCGGCCGGCGCCGCGATCCTCAGCCGCGCGCAGGTCTCCGCGAGCGTCGGAGTAGCTTCCGGTGCGTGAACCTCGAGGACATCCCGTCAGAGCGCGCGGTGCTGATCCCGCTCCGCGCGGAGGACGCCGACGACCTCGCGGGGTTGCTCGAGGAGCAACAGCTCCGCGAGTGGCTGAGCGTCGAGGATCTCGACGCGCTGCGCGCGCGCTTCGCGAGGTGGGAGTCGCGCCGCTCGCCCGACGGCGCCGAGACGTGGCTGAACTGGGTCGTGCGCGAGAGCCGCGAAGGGCGGGCGCTCGGCTGGGTCCAGGCGACGGTCTTCGGCGAGAGCGCGAGCGTCGCCTACGCGCTGCTCCCGGCCGAGCGTGGGGCGGGAGTGGCGAGCGATGCCTTGCGCGCGCTCACCCGCTGGCTGCACGACCGGCTCGGCGTCAAGACGCTGACGGCGGAGATCGACGACGCCAACGCACCCTCGGTCCGCGTCGCGGTGGCGGCGGGGTTCGAGCGCACCGCACGCCGCGCGGGCGACGAAGTCGTGTGGGAGCGGCGCCTCTCGCACTGAGTGTCCTGAGTCGGGAGTTCGCAGGCGCCTACCGGACGCATCGCCGCGCCTCGCGGGCGACGGCGAGCTCGCAAGTACGCCCGGTACGAGCCAGCTCGCCGCCGCACGCCAGCCACGACGATGCGGGCCGCTATGCACGTGCGAACTCACGACTCAAGCCACTAGCGGGCTTGCGCGCGCTGGTCGGCGTCGCGGAGCCCGGTCTCCTGCAACGCGGTCAGCAACCGGCGCATCCCGGCGACCTCCTCCGGCTTGCCGCCGGCCTTGACGAGCGTGCGCATCGCGAAGTGGCCGAAGCGCTGCAGGAACGTGTGGCGCTCCAGCAGCACCGCACCGCCCGCGGCGGCGATGCCCATCAGGTCGTGGTGCGCGGCCAGCGCGGGGGCATACTCCCCGCGTGCGCACGCCTCGGCCAGGGTCTCGGTGAAGTCGGCGAGCGCCGGGGTCGCGCTCGGCGAGGCGAACCAGCCGGGGGCGTCGTCGCGATAGACGGCCGCCGCGGCGGCGATCGTGATCCGCATCCCGTGCGTCCGCAAGCACCGCGCCAGCAGCGGGAGCGGCGTGTTGGGCGGCGTGAGCGGGTGCACGGTGGCGTGGACACCGCGAGCCTGCGCGAGTTCCCTGACCGCGTCCGACGGAAAGCGGCGATGCCCGCCCGCGGTGCGCACGCTTTCGATCCGGCCGTCGTCGGCCCAGCGACGCAGTCGGCTGGGGGAGATCGCCAGGATCGCGGCGGCGACATGGAGCGGCAGCAGCGGCGCCTGCAGGAGCGCGGTGTCGTCGGCCGCTTCCTCCGGGTGTCGGCACAACACCGCGGCGGCCGCGTCGAGCTCCTCCAGGAAGGCATCGACGACCTGGGGGTCGAACTGGCGTCCGCGCTCTGCGCGCAGGGTGTCGGCGGCGCGGTCGATGCTGGTCGCCGGCCGGTACGGCCGAGCGGTGGTGAGCGCGTCGAACGTGTCGGCGACGGCGGCGATCCGTCCCGCGAGCGGGATCGCGTCCGCGCGCAGACCGCGTGGGTAGCCGCGGCCGTCGTAGCGCTCGTGATGTGTCAGCGCGATGTCCGCGGCCACGTCCAGGAGCGCGATCCCGGAGCCGGAGAGCATCACGTGCCCGATCGACGGGTGCTGGGTGAGCTCGTCGCGCTCGCGGCCGCTGAGCGGGCGGCGCTGGTGCACCGCGGGACCGAAGCTCGACATGCCCACGTCGTGCAGGCGGCTCGCCGCGCGCACGGAGTCAGGGTCCAACTGCAGTCGCTCCGCGATCAGGGCGCAGTGGCCACTCATCCGCTGCAGGTGGGAGCCTGTCTCCATGTCGTAGATCCTCTCGGGTGGACGCTACCCGCCGGACGCCTCCGTCGCGAAGGTGCTTCATCTGGTTCCAGCATGTTGCAACCAACATGAGACGAACCCGTAGCCTCACATCTCTCTCCCATCTTTCTCATCTAACGTTTTGGATTGACCATGCCCATCACTGCATCGACCTCATCCACTAATGGACACCGGCCCGAGGGCGAGACCTCCGAGGCCCGGATCGCGAAGGCGCTGGCGCACCCGCTCCGCGCGCGGATCCTGCAACGGCTCGGCGAGCGGGTGGCCAGCCCCGGCGAGCTGGCGGTAGAGCTGAACGCTCCGCTCGGCGTGGTCTCCTACCACGTCCGGATGCTCCGCGATTACGACTGCGTGGAGCTCGTTCGCACCGAGCCGGTCCGCGGCGCGCTGCAGCACTTCTACAAGGCCACCGCACGCCCGAACCTCGACGAGGGGCAGTGGCGCACGCTGCCGACGACTCTGCGCGGCGAGCTGATCGGCGAGACGATCCAGGGGCTCGTCGGCGATCTCGCCGAGGCGGCGGACGCCGGCAAGCTCGAGGACCCGGCGCTCGTCCTGAGCCGGACGCCGCTCGAGCTCGACGAGAAGGGCTGGAAGAAGCTCAACAAGCTGCTCGCCCGCACGCAGGAGCAGGCGCTGGCGATCGCATCCGAGAGCGCTGCGCGCGGCTCGGACGACGTGTTCCCGACGGAGGTCGGGATTCTGCACTTCAAGCGCGGCTGACGTTACCGTTTTCTGCGGCTTTTTGCCGTTTTCTGCAGCCTTCGCTACCATCGGAGGCGATGCAGTCGATCCCGGAACGCCAGACGACGATCCTTGCGCGGCTTGAGCGTGACGGGCGCGTCGTCTCCGCGACGCTTGCCGACGAGCTCGGGGTCTCGGTCGATTCGGTCCGCCGCGACCTGCACGAGCTCGAAGCCCTCGGCGCGCTGCGGCGGGTCCACGGGGGCGCCGTCCGCCCGCTGCCGGGCAAGCCGGAGTTCCTCGACCGCATCCAGGACGATGCGCCGGGCAAGACCGCGATCGCCCAGCGCGCCGGCGCGCTGATCGCCGACGATCAGCTCGTGGCGATCGGGGGCGGGACGACTGCGCTCGAATGGGCCCGTGCGCTGCGGCGCGACCTGCGCGCGACCGTCCTCACGTCCAGCCCCGACGTCGCGCTCGCCCTGCGCACCCACCCGGACGTGACGGTCGACGTGCTCGGCGGCCGGCTGGACCGCGCGTCGCAGACCCTCACCGGTGCCGCCACGGTTGAGCAACTGCGCACCGTGCGACCCGACGTCTGCGTCGTCAGCCCTTGCTGGCTGGATCTCGAGCACGGTGTGACGCTGCGCGAGCGCGCGGAGGCGGACGTCGTGCGCGCCATGATCGAGCGCTCGCGCCGGGTCGTCGCGATCGCCACCGAGGACAAGCTCCACGCGGCCGGCCCGTACGTCGTCGCCCTCGTCGACCGCGTCGACGTCCTCGTCACCGACGCCCCACCGGAGCTCGCCGCGGAATACGGCAGGCTCGGCATCGAGGTGCTCACGCCATGACCGCCCGCAAGGCGATGTACGCGGTCTACGCCGTCTTCATCCTCAACGGCTTCATGTTCGCCAGTTGGGCCTCGCGGATCCCGCAGGTGCGCGACGGGCTGGACCTGAACCCGCAGAAGCTCGGCCTCGTGCTGCTCGCGATCGCGATCGGGTCGCTGGTCTCGATGCCCCTGGCGGGGGTCGTCATCTCCCGCCTCGGCGCCGCGCGGACGATCACCGTGATGTCGCTGATCGGCGCGAGCGGCCTCGCGATCGCCGCCGTCGGCTTCCGCCACGGCGTCGCGCCGGTCATCCCGGGCCTGTTCCTGCTCGGCCTCGGCAGCGGCACCTGGGACGTGGCGATGAACGTCGAGGGCGCGGAGGTCGAACGGCGGATGCAGCGCTCGATCATGTCGCGCTTCCACGCGGGCTTCAGCGTCGGCACGGTGGCGGGCGCGCTGCTCGGCTCGGCGATGATCGCGCTCGGTGTCTCGGTCACGGTGCACCTCGCCGCCGTGGCGCTGCTCGTCGCGCTCGTGGCCACACCCGCGGTCCGCGGCTTCCTGCCGATCGAGCCGCACGACGAGGAGGCCTCCGGCCCGCGGCGCAGCCCGCTGAAGGCCTGGACGGAGCCGCGCACGCTGCTGATCGGGCTGTTCGTGTTCTGTATGGCGTTCACCGAGGGAACCGGCGTCGACTGGCTCGGCGTGTCCGTCATCGACGGCTACGACGCCGCGGCCGCGCTCGGCTCGCTCACCTTCGCGATCTTCCTCGCCGCGATGACCTTGGGCCGCTGGTTCGGCCCCGGCGCGCTGGATCGCTACGGCCGCGTCCCGCTGATCCGCGTGACCGGGCTGTGCGCGGTCGCCGGCCTGATGCTCGTCGTGTGGGGCGGGTCACTGCTCGTCGCGATGGCGGGCGCGGCGCTGTGGGGCCTGGGCGTCGCGCTCGGCTTCCCGGTGGGGATGAGCGCCGCCGCCGACGACGCCCGCCACGCGGCCGGGCGCGTGAGCGTGGTCTCCTCGATCGGCTACCTCGCGTTCCTCGCCGGGCCGCCCTTCGTCGGCTTCCTCGGGCACCAGGTCGGGACGCTGCGCGCGCTCACCGCCGCCGCGGCGATGGTGACGCTCGGCGTGCTGATCTCCGGCGTGCTGCAGCCGAAGCCGGAGCCGCACCGGCGCCCGGCGCTCAGTGAATCGTGAAGTCCGTCAGGAGCACGCGGGCGACCGGCACGTCGGTCTGCGCGCGGATGTCGCGCGCCAGCCGGACCTTGAGCCGCTCGCGACGCTCGCGGACGAGTAGGTCGGCGGGATCGAGGCTGGTCAGGTCGCGCGTGACGACGTCCTGCACGGCCTCTGACTCGACGATCTCCTCATCGGCGCTCTCCGGCACCTCGAGCCCGAGCGTCACCGCCGCGTAGCGCCCACCCGCCAGGTCCACGATCACCTGGTGCTTCATCACGGCGACGCGCTCGTGCGCGACGGCGGGTGACGGCTTGCCGAGCGTGAGCTTGTAGGCGCCGGTGAGCAGCGCGGCGACGGCGGCCGCCAGCACCAGCTTCTTGATCACCGCACGGACCCGGTCGAGAGCGTGACGAGCGCGTGGTCAGGGCCGACGAGCGTCGGCTCCAGCGGCGCTTGCGACGGCGGCTGCGCCGGGAGGAACAGCAGGTCGGGCGTGTTGTCAGGCGCGGCGGCGATCACTGCGATCGCCGCGGCCGCGGCCAGCCAGCCGGTGGCGAGCGAGAGCCACGTCGCGATGCTGATCGAGCGCATATCCCCTTCTCGGCCGCCCGCGCACGGAGGCATCGCCCCGCCGAGCACGGCTCGGCGGATGTACTACAGGCGGAACGTGGCGACGAGGCCCTGCAGCGTCGACGCCATCTGGGCGAGGTCGTCGCTGGAGGCCGCGATCTGCTGCGTGGAGGCGGAGGACTGCTCGGTGGCGGCCGAGACGTCGGCGGTGGCGTCGCCCGCCTCGCGGGCGATGCCGACGACGTCGCCGGTCGCGGCGGACATCCGCTCGATGCACACCGACACGTTGGTGATGCTCTCGGCGAGGCCGTGGAAGGCCGCTTCGGTCTCGCGCACGGTCACGCTGGAGGACTCGGCGAGCTTGCGGACCTCGTCGGCGACGACCGCGAAGCCGCGGCCGGATTCCCCGGCGCGGGCGGCTTCGATCGCCGCGTTGAGCGCGAGCAGGTTGGTCTGGTCGGAGATCGCGGAGATCTGGCTGGTGAGCGCGACGCCGGACTCGGCGAGGCGGCCGGCCTGCTGGGCGAGCGCCTCCGCCTCGCGGTTGATCTGCTGCGCGGACTCGATGCTCTGGACCTGACGGCTGGCGCCCTCGGCGACGCCGGACGAGAGCCGCGCGATGTTCTCGATCGCCGCGCCGGTCTCCTGGGTGGTGGCCGACATCTCCTCCGAGGCGCCGGCGACCTGGCCGGCGGTCTCGCTGATGCGCTCGATCATCGTGGCGACGCTGGTGCGCGTCGCGTTGTAGGCCTCCAGGCCGCCCTGGGCCTTGCCGAGCATCACGTTGAAGGTCTCGCCGAGGCTGCCGAGCTGCGCACCGCGCGCGGTGGGCAGCGGCGTGGTGGCGGGGTGGACGATCACGGTCAGGTCGCCGTCGGCCATCGCGACGAGCCCCTCGCCGAGGCCGGTCAAGCAATGGTCGCTCATGCTGTTGAGGCGATCCTGCAGGTCGTCGAGGCACGAGCGGTCGCCGAGCGCGGAGCGCATCGTCTCGCGCACGCCGTTGTAGCCCTCCAGCGCCGTCTGGGCCTTCGCCAGCATCGAGTTGAAGAGCGCGACCAGTTCCTGTGTCTCCGGGTTCTCGGACTTCGTCGTGATCGGCTGCGTCGCGGGGGCGACGTGCACGGTCAGGTCCCCGCGGTTCATCGCGTCCAGGCCCGCGACCAGGTTGGTGAGGCAGTGATCGTTCAGGCTCTGCAGGCGCGAGCGCAGCTCGGCGGCGACTGGATCAGGTGCGGAGGCGACGGGTGCAGAAGCGCGGCGGAGGAGGGACACGCGGGATTTCTCGGCGCGTGCCCGCTCACGCTTGAGCCGACGGTCAGCGTTCTTTCACCGTCGCGGCTTGGTAACGAGATGGAAAGAACCCCCGCCCCGAACGGTGCGACCATCAGTGGTCATTGTGGGGACCACACCCGCTGAGATCTCATTGCCAGAGGTGTACAAAGAAGTGTCGATGACCGCGACTTTGCACGTAGTGGCCGACGCGCAGGGACACTGGCGCGTCCTGGACGACGAAGCGGAGAGCCGGCCCCTTTCCGAACACACCACCGCGACCGACGCCGAGCGCGCGGCGTGGCGACACGGCGCCGCCTCGGTGCTGATCCACGATCGCTACGGCCGCACGCACGACGCGCTGCCGATCGCCGGCACGCGGTTCAGGACCCGCTGAGCCCCGCGCAGTAGCGTTCCGGCGATGCGCCGTCGCATCGTCGTCATCGGTGCCACGGGTCACGTGGGCACCTACCTCGTCCCGCGGCTCGTCCGCGCGGGCCATGAAGTGATCGCCCTCAGCCGCGGCGAGCGCGAGCCGTATTCGCCCGCGGCCGAATGGCGGGCGGTCCAGCGGATCGCGATCGACCGCGAGGCCGAGGACGCCGCCGGCACGTTCGGCGAGCGGATCGCCGCGCTGGACGCCGACGCGGTGATCGACATGATCTGCTTCGGCGCGGCCTCGGCGCGGCAGCTCGTCGATGCGCTGCGCCCGACCCGGCCCTTGCTCGTGCACTGCGGGACGATCTGGGTCCACGGGCCGGCGCTGCGGGTGCCGGTCACCGAGGACGAGCCACGCACCGCCTACGGCGACTACGGCGTCGGCAAGGCGGAGATCGAAGCGCTGCTGCAGCGCGAGACGCTCGCCGGCGGCGTGCCGAGCGTGATCCTGCACCCCGGCCACATCACCGGACCGGGCTGGCCGGTGATCACCCCCGCCGGCAACCTCGATCCCTCGACGTGGCACAAGCTCGCGCACGGCGAGCCGCTGCCGCTCCCCGATCTCGGCCTCGGCGTCCTGCACCACGTCCACGCCGACGACGTCGCCCAGGCGTTCGAGCAGGCGCTCACCCGCCCGGCCGCGATCGGCGCCAGCTTCCACGTCGTCTCCGCGCAGGCGATGACCCTGCGCGGGCTTGCTCAAGGCGTGGCTCGCTGGTTCGGCCGCGAGGCGAACCTCGAGTTCGTCGACTGGCTGGAGTACGAGCGCCGGGTGGGGGAGGAGCACGCCCGCGTCACCCACGACCACGTCGCACGTGGCATCGCGGCGAGTATCGACCGCGCGCGGTCGATACTCGGCTACGCCCCGCGCTACAGCTCGCTCGACGCGCTCCACGAAGCGCTTGGCTGGCTGCTCTCCAGCGGGACGATCGACCCCTGAAACATTCGATGGGCATCGATTTGTTGTTGACACCGATAAATCGCGTGCTTAGCCTCACTCGCGTCAAGCGGAGGAGAGGACGCTTCAATGAACGCTCATCGCGCGCTGTGGGTCACGGCAGCGCTGTTGATGCTGCCCGCGGCGCCGGCTGCGGCGGCGCCTGACCTGACGCTCTCGGCGTCGCACGCGAGCCCGACGTTCCTACGGGCACAGGCACCGAACACGACGCTGTACGCCGGCACCCTGACCCTCCGCGTCACCAATGGCGGAGCCGATGCGACCGACGGAAGCGTGGTCACCGTCACCGAGACGCTGCCGGCCGGACTGGGCGCGCTGACGAACAACCCGGGCGCCGGAGCGGGGCCCACCGCCGCGTCAGGGCCGGGCTGGACATGCACCGGCACGACCACGAGCCGCTGTACTCGCAGCGACGTGCTCGCACCGGGAGGCGGCTACCCGCCGATCACCATCACGGTCTCGGTGGCGAGCTCCGCCGGGACGACCGTGCGCACCGCGCCGACGCTCACCGGCGGCGGAGACGCGGCGGGGGCGAGCGCCACCGACGACATCCCCGTCGCAGCCGACGCGTGCCCGAACGGGTGGGCGAGCGGACCGCTGAACCCGGAGCGCCCGGACGGTTGCACGCTGCTCGACCTCGTGTGGGAGGGAGAGCCGTTCGCCGACGACGCCGCATTCGTCGCGAGGGTCGACGAAATCGCCGCGCAGTTCCCGGGCAGCTCGGCGGCGGCGATCGTCGCCGCGATCAAGGCCCCGACCGCGGGACCGGACAACTCGTGCAACACGCGGATCGCCCTGACCTTCGACGATGGACCGTCCGTCTACCGGGCCCAGACCCTGGCGCACCTGCGGGCGAAGGGCGTCCCGGTCACGTTCTTCGACGTCGGCATGCGGCTGGAGGCCAATCCGCAGCTCAGCCGCTTCGAGCTCGCCGAGGGCCACACGCTGCTCGGCCACAGCTGGGATCACCCCAACCTGGGCTCGATCCCCGCGAACGTCCTGGCCTTCGAGGTCACCGACACCGCCGCGCGCTTCGCGGCGAACGGCGCGCCGTACTCGTTCAACGTCCTACGGCCGCCGTTCCTCTCGGTCAACGCGGCCACGACGGCCGCGCTGGCGGCCATGGGCTTCACCGTCACGCCGAATCCCATCTCCGCCACCGACTGGGACCCCGCGCGCTCGGCGGCGCAGATCCGCGACGGGATCGTCAACGCGCTGCGCCCGGGGGTCGCGATCCTGCTCCATGACGGTCCGGTCGACTCGCCTGCCGGGCAGGCGACCGTCGACGCGGTGCCGCTGATCATCGACGCCGCGCGCGCCCGCGGGTACTGCTTCGGCACCGTCGACCGCGCCGGCCAGGTCGTCGCGAACCGCTACGTGTCCTCCGGCGCGCCGATCCCCACCGTCACCAACCCGGTCCCGTATCTGCCGCTCGCCTATCCCGGCAGCGCTCCGGCGCCGGCCGTCACGGTCCCGCAGCCGCTCAAGCTCGCCGCGACCCACAGCCCCGCGGTGTTCGTGCGCGGCGAGACCGGGACGCTCACGCTGGCGGTGTCCAACCCGACCGACGGGCCGACCGACGGCAGCACGACGACGGTCACGCAGGCGATCCCCGCCGGGCTCACCGCGACCGGCGCGAACGGGACGGGGTGGACGTGCACGGGCACCGCGACGATCACGTGCACCCGCAACGACGTCCTCGCGCCGGGCGCGACGTTCCCGCCGATCGCCATCGGCGTCCGCGTCGCGAGCACGGCCGGTCCGGTACTGACGACCGCGCCGAAGGTGACCGGCCGCAGCGGCAACGTGTGGGTCGACACGGCCGCCGATCGCATCAGCACGGCGGCACCCGTGCCGGGCGACGTCGGCGGGTCGGTGCCGGCGACGCTCTCGCTCACACTCGGCGCGCCGCCCACCTTCGGGGCCTTCGCGCCAGGGGTGGCGAAGGACTACGTGGCGTCCACCACTGCCACGGTCACGTCGAGCGCGGGGGACGCGGCGCTGACCGTGAGCGACCCCGGCCACCTGACCAACGGGGTCTTCGCGCTGCCGCAGCCGTTGCGCGTCGAGCTCGCCAAGGCCAGTTGGGACGGACCCGTCGCCAACGAGGCGGTGGCGATCACGTTCAGGCAGCGAGTCGAGGCCACCGACGCGCTGCGCACGGGCGCCTACAGCCGGACGCTCGGCTTCACGCTGTCCACCACGACGCCGTAACCGGGGGAGAACGTCGATGAAGGTCAAGCTCGCGGCCGCGCTGGCGGCCGCCACCACGCTGCTCGCCGCGGCGCCGGCACATGCCGCCGGCACGCACTGGGTCACGACGTGGGGCGCGAGCACGCAGCCGGACTCCCGGCGCACGCTCACCAACCTCACGATCCGTCAGATCGTCCACATCAGCGTGGGCGGGAGCAAGGTGCGCCTGCGCATCTCGAACGCGTTCGGCGCCTACCCGGCCGCGGCCGGCGACGCCTTCCTGGACGCGACGGCGTTGCAGATCGGCAGCGTCTACGTCGGGCGCCAGTCCGGGACCACCGCCGCGGTGGTGCCCGGGACGCAGACGCAGGTCACGTTCGGCGGGCGCCCGACGGTCAAGATCTCACCGGACAGCGACGTCGTGTCGGACCCGGTCGCACTGCCGGTGGGCGACGGAGACAACCTCGCGATCTCGATCTTCGTCCCGGGCACGACGCCCAATGCCAGCTACCACAGCGGCGCGCGTCAGCGCTCCTACATGACGCCGGCCGGCGGTGGCGACCGCGCGGCGCAGATGGACGCGACCGGGTTCACGAGCATCACCAACAGCTGGTGGTTCCTGGACGCGGTGAGCGTCGAGACCGGCGATTCGATCGGCGCGGTCGTCGCGTTGGGGGACTCGATCACCGAGGGCGCCAACTCGACCTCGAACACCAATCACCGCTGGCCCGACTATCTCGCCGCCCGGCTGAATGCGGTCGGCAACCGCGTCGGCGTGCGCGGCGTCGTCAACGAGGGCATCAGCGGCAATTCGGTGCTCAAGGACTACAACTGCTGCGGCGGCAATCCGAGCGGCCTCTCGCGCCTGGACCGGGACGTGATCTCCCACGACGGCGTCAGCACCGTGATCGTCGCCCTCGGCATCAACGACATCGGCAACTACTCGAACGAGACCGTCGTCGTCGACGACATCACGGACGGCATGCGCCAGCTCGCCGACCGGCTGCACCGCGCGGGCCTGAAGGTGATCATGGCCACGCTCACGCCGTTTCAGAACGCCACCCTCGCGGGCTACTACAGCGTCGAGAAGGACGCCAAGCGGATGGCGATCAACCAGTTCATCCGTACCGCTCCCTACTGGGACGGGATCGTCGACTTCGAAGCGGCGCTCGCCGATCCGGCGAATCCGCTGCGGCTGCTGCCCGCCTACGACAGCGGCGACCACCTACACCCCAACGACACAGGGATGAAGGCCCTCGCCGACGCGGTCACCTGGCTCGACGATCCCTCGCTCCCGATCAGCGCGCCCGCGACGACCGTCGGGGCCGCGGTGCCCGCGACGCTGGCGCTGACCCTCGGCCCGGCACCGTCCTTCGGCACGCTCGTGCCGGGCGTGACCAAGGACTACAGCGCCTCGACGACGGCCACGGTGACTTCGACCGCGGCCGACGCCGCGCTCACGGTCTCCGATCCCGGCCACTTGGTCAACGGCGCGTTCGCGCTGCCGTCACCGCTGATCGTGAAGCTCGCCAAGACCGCGTGGTCCGCACCGGTGGCCAACGAGGCCGTCGCGATCGGCTTCGCGCAGCACGTCGACGCCGCCGACCCGCTCCGCACGGGCGTGTACTCGAAGACGCTGACGTTCACCTTGTCGACGACGAGCCCTTAGCCCGGCGGTCGGAGCTCCCCGCTCCCGCGCACGACCAGCGGAGTGGGGAGCTCGACCCGCCGCGACGGGCCGACGAAGCCGTCCAGCCGCGAGAACAGCAGCTCCGCGGCGGCGCGGCCGAGGCCGACCGGGTCCTGCGCGATGACGGTCACGGCGGGATCGATGGCGGAGGCGAGCACGATGTCGTCGAAGCCCACGTGCGCGATCTCATGCTGGCGGCCGCGCCCGTGCAGCGCGCGCAGCGCCTCGATCGTGATCAGGTTCTGGCTCGTGAAGAGCGCCGTCGGCGCGTGGTCTGAGTCGAGCAGCCCGAGCACGGCGCCGTAGGCGTCGGCCGGTTCCACCGCGTGGCGCACGAGCTCGCTGAGCCCTGCCGGAGCGAGCGCCGCGCGGTACCCGGCCAGCCGCTCGCGGGCGGTGTAGAGCGTCGGCGGCGGACCGACGAAGGCGATCCGGCGATGCCCGTGGGCGAGCAGGTGCTCGACCGCCCGCTGCGCGCCGCCGCGGTTATCGCTGAGCACGCTGTCGGCGTCGATCGACTGCGCCGGGCGGTCGACGAACACGAGGCCGAGGCCGTTGGCGACGTCGCGCAGCAGGTAGGTGTGATCGGCGGCGGTCGGGACGACGATCAGCCCGTCGACCCGGCGCGCGAGCACGGCCTCGATCAGCGCGTGCTCGCGCTCGGCGTCCTCGTCGGAGCTGCCGGCGAACGTGACCACCGAACGCGTGCGGGCCACTTCCTCGATCCCGCGGTGCACGGCGGAGAAGAACGGATTCGAGACGTCCTCGATGATCAGGCCGAGCGAGCCCGACAGGCCGTTCGCGCGGCGCAGCGTGCCCGCGGTGTGATTGTGCCGGTAGCCGAGCATCTCGACCGCCCGCTCGACCTTGACGGCGAGCTCGGGTGCGACCGGCGGGCTGCCGTTGACGACGCGCGAGACCGTGCTGAGGCTAACGCCCGCCATCGCCGCGACGTCCTTCATCGTCGGCCTGCGGCCGTTTGGAGGGACCAGGTTCACTTGCGCGACCGTAGCGGAGGCGAGCCGCCTGCGGACCTCACTCTTGGCTCAGGATCTCATCCGGTCGCTCGGACGGATCTCCCCCGACCCGCGGGCGATCAGCCGCGTCGGGACCACGATCCGCCGCGGCGGCGAGTCGTCGCCCTCCAGACGGGCGAACAGCAACTCGGCGGCGTGGCGGCCCAGGGCCACCGGGTCCTGCGCGACGACGGTCACGCCCGGCCGCACGAGCCCGCCGAGCGGAATGTCGTCGAACCCGACGAGGGCGACCTCGGCCTCGAGGCCGAGCGCGCGCAGGGCGTAGAGCGCGCCGATCGTCAGATGGTTCTGCCCGCAGATGAGCGCGGTCGGCGGGTCGGGGCCCTGCAACAGCTCGAGCGCACCGCGCTCGGCGGCCTCGCTGCCGACGAGGTCCATCCGCACCAGCGACTCCTCGCCCCTCGCCAGGTAGCCGCCGAGGCGCTCGGCGGCGGTGAAGATGTGGCTGCGGTCGCCGAGGTAGCCGATCCGCCGGTGGCCGGCCGCGAGCAGGTGCGCGACGGCGTCGCGGACCCCGCCGGCGTTGTCGGTGAGCACCGCGTCGGCGAGGATCCGCTGCGGCGGGCGGTCAACGAAGACCAGCGCGATCCCGGCGGCGCGCTCACGCTCGAGGTAGCGGTGATCCGTCCCCGCCGGGACGATCACGAGCCCGTCGACGCCGTGGGCGCTGAACGACAGCGCGAGGTCGCGCTCGAGCGCGGGGTCGTCGTCGGAGCTGCCGGAGAAGATCAGCACGCCGCGCGCCCGCGCGACCTCCTCGAGCCCGCGGTGCACGGCCGAGAAGAACGGGTTCGCCACGTCGTCGAGGACGATCCCGATACTGGCCGAGCTGCGGTTCGCCCGGCGCAGCCCGGCCGCCGCGGCGTCGCGGCGGTAGCCGAGCCGGGTGACCGCATCCTGCACACGGCCGGCGAGGACCGGGTCGACCGGGACGTCGTTGACGACCCGCGACACGGTGGCGAGGCTGACCCCGGCCACCGCCGCGACGTCCTTCATCGTGGGCCGGCGAGTACTCATGGGAGCTGGTCGGCGGGCGGCGCGTGCCGCCCGCCGGTCGGTCTCAGGCGGAGGTCTTGGCCTTGCCGCCGTTGGGCGCGTCGGGGTGCTCGAGGTCGTGCACTACGGCGCCGGTCATGATCCCCACGACCTCGTGCATCGTGTGCGTCTTGGGATCCACCACCGCGGCGCGTCGCCCGAGCCGGTGGATGTGGATCCGGTCGGCGATCTCGAACACGTGCGGCATGTTGTGGCTGATCAGGATCACCGGCAGCCCGGCGTCGCGCACGCGCCGGATCAGCTCCAGCACCTGCGCGGACTCGCGCACGCCGAGCGCGGCCGTCGGCTCGTCCATGATCACGAGCTTCTTCGCCCACGCGGCCGCGCGCGCCACCGCGACGCCCTGCCGCTGGCCGCCCGAGAGCGTCTCCACCGCCTGGCTCATCGAGCGGATGCCGATCTGCAGCCGCTGCATGTGCTCGGCCGCCTGCTTCTTCATGTCGGGCTTGTCGACCATCCGGAACACCGAGCCGAGCGGGCCCTTGCGGCGCTGCTCGCGCCCGAGGAACAGGTTGGTGGCGATGTCCAGCGCGGGGGCGACCGCGAGGTCCTGGTACACCGTCTCGATCCCCGCCGCGCGGGCATCCAAGGGCGAGCGGAACTTCGCCGGCTTGCCGTCGAGGAAGATCTCGCCGGAGTCCGGGATCGTGGCCCCGGAGAGCGCCTTGATCAGGCTCGACTTGCCGGCGCCGTTGTCGCCGATGACCGCGAGGATCTCGCCCGGGTAGAGCTCGAAGTCCGCGCCGTCGATGGCGGTCACGTGACCGTAGCGCTTGACCAGTCCCTTGGCCTGCAGGATCGGCTGACGCGTTTCCGTAGCGGCGGTCACTTGGCCCTCCCTCGCGCGATTTGGTCGACGGTCACCGCGAGGATGACCAGGATGCCGGTGATCAGCACCTGGTAGATCGAGGCCACGCCCATCAGGACGAGGCCGTTGCGCAGCACGCCGACGATCAGCGCGCCGATCAGCGTCCCGATCACGGTGCCGCGCCCGCCGAACAGCGAAGTGCCGCCGAGCACGACCGCGGTGATCGCCTCGAGGTTCTCCGTCTGGCCGGCGTTGGGGTCGCCGACGCCCGTGCGCGAGATCAGCAGCAGCGCCGCGATGCCGTAGATCACGGTGGCGACGAGGTAGATCATGACCAGGTGGCGCTTGACGTTGATGCCCATCAGGCGCGTCGCCTCGGGGTTGTCGCCGATGGCGAAGATGCGCCGGCCCCAGGTCGTCTGCGACAGCACGAACCAGGCGAGGATGAACAACCCCAGGCACAGCAGCGAGCCGTAGGTGATAGAGGTCGAGCCGATCTTGAACGAGTTTCCGAGCGCCGTGAAAAGGGACGGGAGATCGGAGATCGTCTCGTCCTTGGAGTAGATGTGCGTCAGCGCGAACGCGATGTTCAACGTGCCCAAGGTCACGATGAACGGCGGCAGGTTCACCCGCGTGACCAGCACGCCGTGCAGCAGGCCGAACGCGCCGCAGGCCGCGATGCCGATCAGGAGGGCCAGGAACGGCGGCACGCCGCCCGTGACCGCGAGCTTGGTCATGACGATCCCGCCGAAGGCCATGATCGCCCCGCACGCCAGGTCGATACCGGCCGTCAGGATGATCAGCGTCTGGCCGATCGCCAGCGTGCCGATCACCATCACCTGCTGGAAGATCAGCGAGAAGTTCTGTCCCGAGAGAAAGCGATCGCTCTGCGTCGTGAAGAACGCGCAGACGAGCAGCAGCGCCAGCAGCGGCCCGAGCGTGGCGAACCGCTCACCGCTGAACAGTCCGCCTTTCTTGTCTTCGCCGGGAGTCGGCGGCGCCATCTGCGCCGCCGACTCGATCTGCGTGGCCATCGTCTAGCCCCAGCAGTTCGCAGCGCCGAACGTCGAGTCCTTGGAGTCGACACCGTCCTGCGGATCGTCGGTGATCAGCGTCACGCCGGTGTCCTTGTAGCCGGAGACCTTCTCGCCCTTGGCGATGGCCTCGACGCCGAGCTTGGCCATGTTCTGCGGGTACTGCTGAGACGTCGCGGCGATCACGCCCGGCTTGATGCCCTTGGCGATCGCCTCGCAGCCGCCGTCGACGGACACGATCGTCGCCTGCTTCTCCTTGCCCGCCGCCTTCAGCGCGGTGTAGGCGCCGAACGCCGACGGCTCATTGATCGTGTAGACGAGGTTCACGTCCGGCACCTTCTGCAGCAGGTTCTCCATCGCCGCCTGCGCCTTGGTCTGGTCGCCGATCGCGTCGGCGTGGCCGAGCACGTCCTTGTCGGTGGCCCCGAAGCCCTTGAGGAAGCCGTTGTGGCGCAGCACGCCGACGGAGATGCCGGGGGCGAGGTCGATCGTGACGATCTTGGGCTGCTTGTTGTCCTTGGCGAACTTGGCCTTGGCCCAGGCGCCGATCAGCTCGCCGGCCTTCATGTTGTCGGTGGCGAAGAGCGCGTCGGCGGCGTCCTGCGGCTCAGTCGGGGTGTCGAGCGCGATCACCGTCACGCCCGCGTCGCGGGCCTTCTTGATCGACGGCACGATCGCCTTGGAGTCCGCCGGCGTGATCAGGATGCCCTTGGCACCGCGCGTCGTCATGTTCTCGATCGCGGTGACCTGGCTCTGGTTGTCCGTGTCCTGCTTGCCCGCCGCGGTGACGAGCTCCGCGTTGTTGGCATCTGCGGCCTTCTGCGCCGCCTCCTTCATCTTCACGAAGAAGGGGTTGGACTCCGTCTTGGTGATCAGGCCGACGACGACTTTGTCGCCGCCGCCACCTCCGGACGATCCGCTGCTGCCGCTGCTGCTGTCGGATCCGCTGTCGCTGCCGCAGGCGACGATGCCGACCGCGATAGCACCCACGGCACCGGCGACGGCGACGCGCGACGACATACGCCCGAGGCGCAGACGAGACGTGCTCATGACTCTCCTCCTTCGGCCGCGTCGGGGTGGTCCCTCAAACCGCGCCGCCAGTTGCTCTCGCTCTGGATCTACAGACCGTTGTAGACAGCGGTGAAGGTACTCCTCTGAGAAAACGTTGTCAAGAAGGTTTCTTAGTTCTACTGCGAGCTAAAGCGCCTTATGTCTGAGAACCTTTTCCGCACGCGCGAACTGATCGTCGAAGGGACGCGCGAACGGCACCGGGGTGTGACGTTCCCTCCAGCGCGCGTTCTCATGCACCGCGTTGAAGCCGGCGCCGGTGATGACGCGCTCGGCGTGGGCGAGGTGGGGCGCGACGGGGTAGACGTCGGTGTGGCGCGGGCTCACGACGACCAGCTTCGGCGCGCCCTCGGCGTGGGTGAGCAGCTCGTCGATCTCGCTCTGGGGACCGGAGTGCACCACCAGCCAGTGCGGCTCCTCGACCAGCGGCTCGCCGATCGGGGTCTCCGGCAGCTGGAGCGGCTGCGTCGGCCCGAGGTCGTGCGTCAGCGGCTCGAGCGCGTAGATGACGTCGTAACTCGGGAGCGGACCGTCGAGGCGGGTGGCGTAGGCGTCCCAGCGCAACAGGCGGGCGACGTGGCGGGCGGGAGGGAGCGTCATTCCCGACAGCTCGCCGAGGATGCCGGCGGGGAAGCTGTCGACCAGCAGCTCGTCGGCTTCGCGCAGGAGTGGGGCCAGCCACGCGCGGAACGCGTCGCGGTCATGCCCGAGCCGGCGCGGGACCTTGAGAACCGGGATTGCGCCGGTCACGCGCGGGTCAGCGCCGAACGGGCTCGCGGTCAGCAGGACGGCGTCACGGGTGAGGTCGAGCGCCTCCAGCACTTTGCGCGCCCGGGTCAGGTGGCCGAGGCCGCCGCCCAGCGCGTAGTAGAGGATCACGCCGCGAGGCGCGCGCGGCTCGTCTGCGTGAGCGCCTCGACGTAGCGGTCGATCTCGAGCGCGGCATCGAGCTCGGTCTCGGCGAGCGCGCGGCAGGCGGCGCTCATCTCCAGGCGCCGGCGCTCGTCCAGCCGTGCGGCGGCCTGCAGCGCCCAGGCGCAGCGGGCCTCGTCACCGGGGTCGAAGAGGAACGCGGTGCGGCCGTCCTCGAGCACGTCGACCATCCCGCCGGCCCGCGCGGCGACCATCGGCACGCCGAGCGCCGCCGCCTCGGTGAGCACGTTCGGCAGCCCGTCGTAGAAGGAGGGGATCGCCAGCCAGTCGCACGCCGCGTACCACGGCAGCAGCTCGAAGCGGTCCAGGAACGGGAGCGTGGTGTGCTCGAGCTCGTGCTCGGCCAGCCACCGCTCCATGTCCGGCGCCATCCACCCGGCCAGCAGCACGTGGAAGCGGTCGGCGACGCCGGAGCGATGCAGCGCGTCGAGCAGGAAGACGCCGCCCTTCTTGGCTTTGAGCTGGCCGAAGAGGCCGAGGACGCGCCGGCCATCGCCGAGCGTCTCAGCGCGCCAGCGCGCCGCGCGGGCGGCGTCGCTCGGCGCGAGCTCCCAGTCGGAGCGGTCGATGCCGTTCGGGATCCAGCGCACGTTCGCGCGGGGATGCAGCGCCGCGATCTTGTCGACCTTGTCCCGCGAGACGGCGCAGATCAGCTCGCTCGCCGCGAAGGCCTGGTCGAGGATCGGGCGGCGGCGGGTGGAGAAGACCGCCGCGTCGAAGTCGTTGCCGCGGATCAACGTGATCAGCGGCACGCCGAGCCACGCGGCGAACACCGGGCCGGCCATGATCGGCCGCGAGCCGCCGAAGGCGACGACGTGGGTGTAGGCCTGCGGGGCGGATTGCAGGGTGCTCCACGCGCGGTTGAGGGCGTGCGCGGGATCGTCCTCCATCGGGCACGCCAGGTAGCGCCCACCCGCCTGGGTCTCGATCGCCCACGGCCGCCCGGCGCGCGGCTGCGGCATGAAGTGCAGGACGTCGACCAGCACTCCGCGGCGGCGCAGGCCGCGGACGATCCGGTCGCACGACGTCGCCATCCCACCGCGCGAAGGCGGGTAGGTCTCGGTCAGCCAGAGCGCCCGCAGCGGTTCAGGAGTCGTCGAACCCGCCACCGTCGTCGTCGTTGTCGTCGCTCGCGTTGGGGTCGTCGTACCAGCGGTAGTCGGTGTCGTTGTAGTAGGAGTCGTAGGTGCCCCAGTACATGGGCTCGTAGCCGCTGGAGGAGTACCAGTGGGTGCGGTAGCGGACGGCGCTGCGCGTGGGGGAGAGATCGACGCGGTCGGGTGAGTCGACGTCGCGCTCCTCGTCGCGCTTGGCGGCGCATTCGACGCAGAGGTTCTCCGGCGCCGTGTGCTCCTGGCAGATGCGCCGGGTGCAGCTCGTGCAACTCGTCACCGCGGCGTTGGTGCAGTTGCGCAGCGTGAAGAACCCGCGCTTGCAGGCGCACCAGTCGAGACCGCCGAGGGGCGCGCTCACAGCTTCTTCCTGCGTGCCGGCTCGATGCGCTCGTAGGCGCCCGAGATCAGCTCGAGCAGCATCCGGATCGGCGGGACGGCGTCGGCGTTGGGCTGCACCATCGTGCCGGCGAGCTTGACGACGGTCCGGCTCTCGCCGTCCTTGACGGTCTCCTTCGGCACGTCGCGGCCCGTGGCGGCGGCGACGGTGTAGTTGCGCTTGGGGACCGAGAGCGTGACGCTCAGCTCGCTCTTCTTCTTGCTCTTGGTCTTGCGTTTGGTCTTGCCGCTCGCGCTGCGCTTGGTCTTGTTCGAGGTGCGCACGTGGTCGGTGACCGTGAAGTGGACGTCCGCGCCGTCGGCGAAGTGGGCGTGGCCTTCGAGCCAGACGTCGTCGTAGAAGGAGTCGACGACCTTGTGGTAGGCGCCCTTCTTGTACGGGTCGCTCGTGGTCACGAGCTTCTGCGGCTGCATCGGGCCCGACAGGTCGATCTTGAGCGCGAGCGGCTTCTCGGGGTCCTGGTCCTCGCGCAGGATCAACGTCAGCGGCACCGCGAACCAGCGCAGGCCGTTGGGCACGTCGTGCTTGCGCGCATAGCGGCGCGCCCAGAAACCGCCGCCGCCCTCCCGGACGGCGTCGGCCTGGCGGTCGTACTCGGCCACCGGGCCCAGCAGCGCCAGCCAGTCGTCCGGGCTGCGCTCGCCGGCGACCCGGCGCTCACGGACGATCGCCTGCTGCTCGGCGGTGAGCGCCTTGAAGGCGGACTTGACGTCGCTCACGCCGCAATCCAATCAGCTTGCAGCCCGTGGGCGGTGTAGAGGTCGCGAAGCTGGCCCACGCTGCGCTCCCAGCTGAGGTGCTGCGCGACGTGGGCGCGGGCGCTTTCGCCCATGCTCGCGCGGCGGTCGGGGAAGTCGAGGAGGACGCGGATCGCGCGCGCCAGCTCGCCGGGCCGGTCGGGCGCGACCAGCCGGCCGTGCTCGCCGTCGGTCAGGAGCTCCCGCACCGCGGGCAGGTCGGAGGCGACCACCGGCGTCCCGGACGCCATCGACTCGAGGATCTTCAGCGGCGCGCAGCCCTGGACGACGTTGCGGCTGCAGTCCTTCAGGGGGGCGAGGCTCAGCAGCGCGTGCTCGCGCCAGCGCGCGAGCTCGTGCTCGGGCAGCGCGAAGTGCCAGTGCACGCGGTCGGCGATCTGGAGCTTCTCGGCGAACTTCCGGTACGCCTTCGCCCGGCGCTGGTGGACCGAGGCGCAGATCACGAGGTCGAGGTCGTCGAGGTCCTGGAGGCGGGCGAACGCGCGCAGTGCGGTGTCGACGCCCTGCCACGGCTGCAGCGCGCCGAAGTAGAGGAGGTAGTTCGACGGGCCGTCCGGCGGCGGCGCCGGCTGGGGGAGATCGGCGCCGTTGCGGATGACCTGGGCCGCGATGCCCCTTTCGGCGAGCCGGGCGGCGGTCACGTCGGAGGGCGTGATGACGACGTCGGCTCCTTCAAGGCAGCGCTGCTCGAGCGCGTGCACGCTCTCGAGCAGCACGGGCGGGATCGAGGGATACAGGAACGGCAGCTCGATCGACGGCAGCCCGTTGACCTCATACACGGCGGTGTAGCGCCGCTTCGGGCGCTCGACGATCGGCGCCCCGCCCCACGGGTCGCGGAAGTGCACGAGCTCCAGGTCCGGCAGCCGGTCGAGCAGCGTCGCCAACCGCGCCCCGTACCCGGCCGCCCGCTCGAGCACGTGCTCGGCCTCCCGCAGGTACCGCACGATCTCGACGTCCCCCTCGCGCTGATACGCGGGCAGCGTGTCCCCACCCAGCACATACAGCAGCCCACCACCCGCCTGCTCGAACAACGCCCGCGCGAACCGGTCGATGTGCACCGCGCTGCCCTTCCGCGACGGAAACCGATCAAACGCCGCATACAACGCCCGATGCCCACAAGCCGGAATCACGCGGGCGATCCTAAAGGGACAGTCCCTTTATCTTCGCCGGCCCCGCCCGGCCCTCGCCCGGCATCCCCGCGAACCTAAAGGGACAGTCCCTTTAGGTTCGGTGGTAGCACCGTAGGCAAGGGGGTGCGGGATCGGAGAGGATCGGTGGCGTGTCCTGGGTCTTCGTTCCGTTCCTGGTGGCCGGGATCCTCACGCCGGCGGTGGTGGGGCTGTTCGTCGCGCTGCGCAGGCCCGGGAACCCGGTCGCGTGGATCTTGCTGCTTGGGTCGCTGTCGGTGGCGGTGGTGATGATCGCCAGCGCGGTCGCCGAGCACGAGGGGGACACGACGCTGGGGCGGTGGGCGGCGACGGTCGCGGCGCCGTGGCCGGTGATCTTCCTCTGGCCGCTGGCGCTCGCGTTCGTGTTCCCGGACGGGGCGTTGCCGTCGCGGCGGTGGCGGCCGGTGGCGTGGGCGGCGGCGTTCGACGGCGCGGGCATCGTCTTCCTGTTGATCTTCGCCGAGACGCACTACGTCGACGGCGGCGACCTGCCCAGCCCGCTGCCGCTGCGGATCGGCGACTGGGCGATCCCGATCTTCTGGGTCTTCTGGGCCGGGCTGCTGCTGTCCCTGTTCGCGGGCGCGGCGGCGATGCGGGCGCGCTACAAGGCGGGCGACGACCTTCTGCGCCGCCAGGTGCTGTGGCTCGCCTACGGCGCGCTGCTGATCCCGACCTGGCTCGGAGGAACGTCGCTGCTGGGGGTGATCGGGTTCTCGAGCGACGCGACCGACGCCGTCACGCTCACGATCCTGCAGGCGTGGCCGGCGATCGCGGTCCTGATCGCCATCACCCGCCACGGGCTCTACTCGATCGACCGGCTCGTCAACCGCACGCTCGTCTACGTGGCGCTGACCGCGCTGCTGGTCGCCACGTACGCCCTCGCGCTCCTGCTCGCTGGGTTGCTGATCGGCGGCTCGAAGCTGACCGCCTCGCTGGCGACCGTCGCGGCGGCGCTGGCCTTCCTGCCGCTGCGCGACCGGCTGCAGACGCTGGTCGACCGCCGCTTCGCCCGCCGGCGCTTCGAGGCCGTGCGGCTGGTGCGCGACTTCCTCGACGAGGTGCGCGACGGGCACGCGGAGCCGGAGGACGTGGGCGCGGTGCTGGCGCTCGCGCTCGGCGACCCCGGCGCGACGCTGCTGTTCGGGCTGCCCGAGACCGCCGCCTACGCCGACCGCCACGGCCGGATCGTCGAGCTGCCGGAAGACGGCCGCGAGCGGTCGGTCATCGGGCGCGACCTCGGCGTCCTGCTCCACGCCCCCGCCGCGCCCGACCTCCTGCGCAGCGTCCTCGACGTCGCGGCGGTGCCGGTCGAACTGGCCCGCCTGCGGGTCGAGCTGCGCCTGCAGTTGGCCGAGGTCGAGTCCTCGCGGGCGCGGATCGCCCAGGCCGGCTACGAGGAGCGGCGGCGGCTGGAGCGCGACCTGCACGACGGCGCGCAGCAGCGGCTCGTGACGCTCGGCATCGTGCTCCGGCGCCTGCAGCGCTCGCTCCCGCGCGAGGCGCAGATGCTCGTCCCGGCGCTGGACGCCGCCGTCGACGAGGTCGCGGCCTCGATCGCCGATCTGCGCACGATCGCGGCCGGCGTCCGCCCGCCACGGCTCGACGAGGGCCTCGCCGCCGCGCTCGCGGACCTCGCCCGCGGGGCGGCGATCCCGGTCGAGGTCGCCGCGACCGAAGACCGCGCACCGCCGGAGATCGAAGCGACGGCGTACTTCGTCGCGTGCGAGGCGCTCACCAACGCGGTCAAGCACGCGTCGCCGTCGCGCGTGGTCGTCGAGACCGCCCGCGAGAACGACGTGCTGCGGATGACGATCGCCGACGACGGCGTCGGCGGCGCGGTGGCACTGCCCGGCATGCGCGATCGCGTCGCGGCCCAGGGCGGCACGCTCGCGATCGAGAGCCCGCCCGGCTCGGGTACGCGGATCGCCGTGGAGCTGCCGTGCGGATCGTGATCGCGGAGGACACCGTGCTGCTGCGCGAGGGGCTTGCCGGGCTGCTCGAGGACGCCGGCCACGAGGTCGTGGGCAAGGCGGGCGACGCCGAGACGCTGCTCGCGCTCGTCGCCGAGCACGAGCCGGAGCTCGCGGTCGTCGACGTCCGCATGCCGCCCGGCTACGACGACGAGGGCACGCGCGCGGCCGCGACGATCCGCACCACGCACCCCGAGACCGCCGTGCTCGTGCTCTCCCAGCACGTCGAGACCCGCCACATCGTCGAGCTCGTGACCGCCGGCGGCGGCTTCGGCTACCTGCTCAAGGACCGCGTGCTCGACGTCGACGACTTCCTCGACGCCGCGCGCCGCGTCGCCGACGGCGGCTCCGCCCTGGACCCGCAGGTCGTCGCGACGCTGATCGGCGCGCCGCGGCCGGTGAGCGCCTTGAACGAGCTCTCGCCGCGCGAGCGCGAGGTCCTCGGGCTGATGGCCGAGGGGCGCACCAACGCGGGCATCGCCAAACGCCTGTGGCTGACCGAGAAGACGGTCGAGTCCCACGTCCGCACGATCCTGATGAAGCTCGGCCTGCCGATGAACGACGACGATCACCGTCGCGTCCTCGCCGTCCTCGCCTACCTGCGCGTCCTTAAGGGCTAGCCCTCAAAGGCGGCCGTCAGAAAACCGGTGCTGGCCCAGATGCGGCGGGCCAGAGCCAAACGTAGCGTCCGCAGCATGCTAAATCACACCCTTCGCACCGTCGCCGCCGCTGCCGCCCTCGCACTCATCCCGGCCGCTTCCGCCTCCGCCGCGGGCAAGACCGAGACGCTGCGCTTCTTCTCCAAGACCGACCAGATCACGCACACCCACGCCGACGGGACGGTCGTCACGGACCTGTCGACGCCGCCCGTCGCCGGCGACCGGCTCGACATCTATGCCTCCGACTTCGCCGGCGACCACAAGCGCCACGCGAAGAAGGCCACGGCCTCCGAGCACGTCGTCTGCCTGTTCACCGCCGCCTCGCCGGAGCCCGACTGCACGTCCCACGTGGCCTTGGGCGGCTCGCTGCTCGTCTTCCACGGCGATCCCGCGGTGGTGATCGGCGGCGCCGGCAAGTACCTCGGCGCGACCGGCCGCGTGGTCTCGAACAAGACCGTCGGCGACAGCAACGACTCCGACGTCGTGGCCAAGATCACGCTGCGCGCGTCAAAATCGGTGCGGTGATCGAATGGTTCGTGCCTGAATCCGACCTGGAGCACCGGCTCCTCGAGGACCCTGAGCTCCAGCGCGGATGGGCGTGGGGGAGCCCCAGGCACGGCCATCCCGAAGGCGCCGTCGGGCGGCACGTGGCGCAGATGCTCGACGAGATCGCGCCCGACGACCCGCTCCGCCGCGACCTGCGCCTGCTGACCCTCCTGCACGACACGTTCAAGGTCAACGCGCGCGAGGGCCTGCCGTACTCCCCCGACACGGACCACGCGCAGCTCGCCAAGCGCTTCGCGGAGCGCCACGGCTGTCCGAAGCGGATCGCGGACACGTTGGCGCTCCACGACGCGCCGTACTGGGTCTGGCACCGTCGCGGCGGCGATCTCGAGCTGCTCGAGCAGGTGCTCTCGTGGGCGCCCGACCGCGAGCTCCTGATCCGCTTCGTCGAGCTCGACGCGGCCACGCTGGGCAAGGACCCCGCGTTCCTGGAGTGGTTCCGCGCCGCGACCGCCGAGCCCTCGTCAAGGGACGGTGACGGCGCACGCGTGAAGCGACCGTGAGCGGGGAAGACCCGCGGCATGGCCCCTTCCAGCGGCACCCTCACCCGGGCCGGCACGACCGCCTGGGCGTTGCTCGGGATCATCGCGCTCGTCCTCGTCTCCGGGTGGGCGCTCGGGCGGCTGATGGCGGTCTTCCTGCCGTTCGTGATCGCGATCCTGCTGACGACGCTGCTGCGCCCGGCGGCCGCGGCGCTCGAGCGCCGCGGCGTCCGGCCGGCGCTGGCGGCGATCGCCGCGGTCGGGCTCGCCGTCGTGGTGCTCGCGCTGCTGCTCACGCTCATCCTGCCGCCGTTCATCTCCCGGCTCACCGAGCTCGGGACGAGCGTCCAGGAGGGAGCGCACCGGGTCGCCTATGAGGTCGGCGACCGCGTCGCCGGGATGAGCCACCGCGAGGTCGACCGGACGATCGACAACGCCGTCACGCGCGTCCGCGACCGCCTCGGCGGGACCGCGATGGCCGGCGTCACATCGGCCGCCGGCGCGCTCGCGAGCCTCGTCCTGATCGCGTTCCTGTCCTTCTTCCTCGTAAAGGACGGCCGCCGCCTCTGGCGGTACGTGGTCGACCTGCTGCCGGAGTCACGGCGCGACTCGGTCGATGAGGTGGGGGAGCGAGCCTGGACCGTCCTCACCGCCTACACCCGCGGCGTCGTCTTCGTGGCCACCGTCGACGCGGTGCTGATCGGCGCCGCGCTGCTGCTCGTCGGCGTCCCGCTGGCGCTGCCCTTGATCGTGCTGACCTGGCTGGCGGCGTTCTTCCCGATCGTCGGCGCGGTCACCGCGGGCGCCGCGGCCGTGCTCGTCGCGCTCGTCGCCAACGGCCCGACATCGGCCCTGATCGTGCTGGCCGCGATCGTCCTCGTCCAGCAGATCGAGGGCAACGTCCTCTACCCGGTGGTGGTGGGCCCGCGGCTGCGCCTGCACCCGATCGTCGTGCTGCTCGCCGTGGCGCTCGGCGGGACCTTGGCGGGAATCTCGGGCGCGTTCCTGGCCGTGCCGGTCGCGACCGTCTGCTCAGCCGCGCTCAGCTACTGGCGCGACCGACGCGATCAGGTCGCGCTGTCGCGGCCGCCCGCGCGGCGCGGCGTGATGGTCTCCAACGGCGCGCCGTAGGCCTCCACCGACACGGGCTGCCATTCGTTCCAGGTCAGCAGCCGCTGCAGATAGTCCTTGGTGACCGTCGCGAGCGCGGACCGGCCGAAGAAGATGCGCTGGGGCGGGCGCGCCGCGTCGACGACCTTCAGGATCGCGCCGCGGGTGGCGGTCGGGTCGCCAGGGGCGTCGGCCCAGTCATCCGCGAATCCGTTACGGACGGGCGCGTAGTCCGCCAGCTCGGCGCTGCGTGAGGCCGACGGCCCGGCCCAGTCGGTCGAGAACCCTCCCGGCTCGACGATCGTGACGTGGATGCCGAGCGGCTCGACCTCGCCGATCAGCGACTGGGTGAGGCCCTCCAGCGCCCACTTGGCCGCGTGATAGGCGCCGATCGACGGGTAGGCGGTCACGCCGCCGACGCTTGAGACCTGCACGATGTGGCCGGCGCCCTGGGCGCGCAGGATCGGCAATGCCGCCTGCGTGACCCAGAGGGCACCGAAGAAGTTGGTCTCCAGCGACGCGCGGATCTCGTCCTCGGTGAGCTCCTCGACCATCCCGAAATGGCCGTAGCCGGCATTGTTGACCACGACGTCGAGGCGCCCGAAATACGTCGCGGCGCGTTCGACGGCGGCAAAGGCCGCGGCGCGGTCGGTGACGTCCAGGGTGAGCGGGAGGACGGCGTCGCCGTAGGTGTCGACGAGGTCGCCGAGCGTGTCGGTGTTCCGGGCCGTCGCGGCGACGCGGTCGCCCCGCTCCAGCGCGGCCTCGGTCCACTCGCGGCCGAAGCCGCGGGAGGCGCCGGTGATGAACCAGGTCTTCGTCATGCCAGGTCACGGTAGGCTCGCCGAGCGATTCCACAAGCGACGGTCTCGCACGTCTACCATGCGCAACACGCATGACTTGACGCTCACCGGCCTGCGCGTCGTGCAGGAGGTCGCCGCCCGCGGCTCGTTCACCGCGGCCGCCGATGTGCTCGGCTACACCCAGTCGGCGATCTCGCGCCAGGTCGCGGCGATGGAGGCCGCGGCGGGCGCGCCGCTGTTCGAGCGCCACGCCCGCGGCGTGCGGCCGACGCTCGCCGGGACCGTGCTGCTGCGTCACGCCGGGCCGGTGCTCGAGCGCGTCGACACCGCCCGCCTGGAGCTCGGCGGCCTCCGCGACCGCCTGGAGGGCCGGCTCGCGCTCGGCGCCTATCCGACCGCGCTGGCGGTGCTCGTCCCGCGCGCCCTCGCCCGCCTGCGCGCCGCCCACCCGGCGATCACCGTGACCCTGCGTGAGGGCACGACGCCGACCCACCTGCGCCGCGTCCGCGCCGGCCGCCTCGAGCTGGCGGTCGTCGCCCTCGACCCGGACGCCCTCGACACCGTGCAGGACCTCAGCGCCGATGTCGTCTACGAGGGCGGCCTGCTGCTCGCGGTCGCCGAGACCCACCGCTTCGCCCAGCGAGGCACGGTCGACGTCGGCGAGCTCGCGACGGAGCCCTGGATCGTGGGCGACTCCGGCGCGGGCGACTCGCCCTTCGGGGCCTGGCCGGGCCTGAAATCGCCCCGCATCGCCCACTCCGTCCGCGACTGGCCCGCTCGCCTCGCACTCGTCGCCAACGGCTTCGGCATCGCCGTCGTCCCGGGCATGCACGCGACCACCGTCGGCCCCGGCGTCGCCCTCGTCGCCGTCGACGAGCCGATCCCGATCCGCCGCGTCGCCGTCGCCGTCACCCGCGCCGACCGTTCCCCGTCGGCCGCCGCGACGATCACCGCGCTGCGCGAGGAGGCCGCGGCGCTCTAGCCGCGCGGTGGGAAGCGGAACTGCCGGTGGGGCGGGATGTACCCGCCCACTTGCAGGACGATCTGGGCCCCGTCGCGCAGCGGGATCGACGCGGGGTCCCCGCTCACCCGCCGGCCCGCGACGAACGCGCTGACCGGTCCCGCGAACCCGGCCATCCGCCGCGAGGACAGCGGTTCGCCCCAGACGGCGAAGAGATCGCCGAGGGTCAGGCCGGTGCGGTCGAAGTCGATCACGCCCGTGGGTTCGAGCGTGCGGGCCACCCCGCGACACGAGGCATCGACGATCCGGTGCTGCTCGCGGGCGAGCGGCGGGCGGAGCCCGATCCCGGCGGGGATCACAACCGCGTGGCGGCGGCCGAAGAGCTCGAGGTGCGCGCGGTAGCGGCCCTGGACGGCGCCCGCCGAGCACGGTCCGACCGCACCCGCCGCCGGCACGAACTCCGGCCCGCGGCCGATCGACGTGGGGAGCAGACCCTCGCGGGCGGCGACGGCCGGGTCGAGGCCGGGCTCGGGCGCGACAGGGGTCTGGCCGCACCCTGTACAGAGGGCCAGCGCGAAGAGAGCGGCGATTGTCCGGGCGCGCGACACGAGGCTATTGTTGCTAGCGATGGGGTCTTGGTCGAAGCGGCTTGCCGCGGTGGCGGTCGTCGGCGTCGTGCTGGCCGTCGGCGGCTGCGGTTCAAGCGGCGACGACGGCGGCGCCGTCCGGCTGCCGCAGGCCGAGCCCGCGAAGCAGTTCGCGCTCGCGGATTTCCAGCCCGGTCAGGCGCCGAAGGCGGGCGCTCCGGCGGACGTGTCGTTCGAGATCAAGCAGCCGAGCGGAAAGGCGCTGACCGACTACGCGACCGGCAGCGGCCCGCACACCGGCGTGCACCTGCTGTTCGTCCGCGACGACCTCTCGACGATCATCCACCGCCATCCGCCCGTCAACCCCGACGGGACGATCGACGACAAGGTGACCTTCAAGGAGCCCGGCCGCTACCGGGTCGTCGTCGACGCCTACCCGAAGGCCACCGGGTCGCTGAAGAACTTCCAGCTCTTCCGCTTCATGGACGTCGCCGGCGCCGCCAAGACAGCGCCGCTGCCCCCGTTCCAGGCCACCCAGAAGGTCGGCGGCTACACGTTCAAGATGGAAGGATCGCCGCAGCTGAAGGCCGTCCAGGCCACGCTTCTGAAGGTCACCGTGACCGATCCGGCCGGCAAGCCGGCCACGTTCACGCCCTACTACGGGGCGCTGGCGCACGCGATCTTCTTCCGCGCCGACTCGCTCGACTACTTCCACACCCATGTCTGCGCCCCCGGCGCGACCGGGTGCACGAGCCAGCTCGGCGGCGCGTCGGTGACCGGCACCTCGGCCACGCCCGGCGACCTCGAGATCGGCGTGCTGCTGCCCGTCGCGGGCACGTGGCGCCTGTTCATCCAGACCAAGGTGGGCGGCAAGGTGCTGACGGCGCCGTTCACGCTCACCGTGACCTGAAGATGCGAACCGCGGCCGCCGTCGCGCTGATCGTGCTGACGGGCCGCGCGCTGGCGTACGCGCTCGTCGACGACCCGCTCGCCCACGCGACGGGGGGACCGGAGCTGCCGCTGATCGCGCTGATCAGCGGCGCGCTCGCCCTCGCGATCGCCGCCGCCGTCCTCTGGCTCGCCGCCCTCGGCGTCAATGAGCGCCGCCTGCTCGAGCCGCGAGCGCGGGCGCCGCGCCTGCGCCTCACCACGCTTCCGCGCAAGGCCGCGACGCACTTCACCGCGAGCGCGCTGGTCTTCACGGTGCTCGAGTCCTACCTGCACGCCCGCGCCGGTCTCGGCCTCCATGGCCTGAGCTGCCTGCTCGGCCCGGTGCACCGCGACGCGCTGCCGATCCTCGCCTCGCTCGCGGTCATCGCGACCGCGCTCGGCGCGGCACTGGATCACGTGATCGCCTGGATGCGGCGGACGATCGCCGCCCTGCGCCGCGACCGCCGCCCGGCGCCGAAGCGCCGCGCCGTGCCGACCTTCGCGTACACCGCATCACCTGGCCGCGCTCCAAGCCGGCCGCACGGCGCCCGCGGGCCGCCGGTCGTCGTGGCGTAACCCACGAACGACCCGTATTCCCGAAAGGACCAACGAACTTGAACCGCCCGCTCGCGCGCGGGCGCTGGCTGGCGCTTCTGCCGGTCGTCGCCGCGCTCGCGTTCACCGACAGCGCCTCCGCGCACGCCATCATCTCGCCGTCGACCGTCCTCGCCCGCACGAGCCAGGTCTTCACGCTCGCCGTGCCGACCGAGAAGGAGGGCGCGACGACGGTCCAGATCGAGCTCACGCCCCCGGCCGGCTTCGGGATCGACTCCTTCGCGGCCGCGCCCGGCTGGACGCGCAAGACCGACCAGAGCGGCGAGGGCGAAGAGGTCGAGATCCGCAAGGTGACCTGGTCCGGCGGGACGGTGCCGACCGGGGAGGCGGCGCTGCTGCAGTTCGTCGGCGACGTCGGCGCCGCCAAGGACTACGTCTTCAAGGTCCGCCAGACTTACTCCGACGGCACCGTCGTCGACTGGACCGGCGCGACCGGCAGCGACACGCCCGCCCCCAAGATCGAGGCCAAGACCTCGCTGGGCGGGGGCGGGAGCTCGACGCTGGCGACGATCGCCTTCGTGATCGCCACGCTGGCGCTGGTCGCGGCCGCGATCGCGCTGCTGCTCAAGGCGGGCGAGGGGAGAGAGCTGGCGTGATCCGGCGCGTCGTCGCCGCCACGCTGGTCCTGCTCCTCGCGCTGCCCGCGACGAGCGCGTTCGCCCACGCCGCGCTCGTGCGGACCGTCCCGTCGGCGGCGGGCATCGTCACGCCCGCGCCCAAGGAGGTCGCGCTGACCTTCAGCGAGCCGATCGAGCCGCGTTTCGCCGCGGTCTCGATCAGCGACGCCGACGGCAACCCGGTCACGAACGGCAACCCGCGCCGCAAGGCCGGCGACCCGACCACGGTGACGATCCCGCTCAAGGACCTCCAAGAGGGCTGGTACCTCGTCTACTGGCGCGTGATCTCGGTCGACGGGCATCCCGTCCGCGGCGCGTTCACGTTCGCGGTGGGCCCGAACGCCGGCCCGGCGCCGCAGTTCGTCGTGCCCTCGATCTCCGAAACGGCGGCCACACCGCGCCTGGTCGCCGCGCGCTGGATCACGATCCTCGCCGCGATGGCCGCGATCGGCCTGTTCGTCATGCGGATGCTGATCGCCCGCCCGGCCCGGCAAGGTCTGAAGGCCGTGGCGGTCGCGTGCGGCGTCGCCGTCGTCGCCGCGCTCGTCGCCGCTCCGGTGTACCTGCTCTTCTCGACGGCCCAGTTCTCGCTGCGCAAGGCGACCGACTTCAGCGCGCTGGCGCCGCTGCTGGACGTCAGCGCGTTCGGGCGCGGCTACCTGCGCCTCGAGCTCTGCCTGGCGCTGTTCGGCGTCGCTGCGGGAATCGCCGTCGCGGTCGATCGCCCTGACCGCGCGAGACGCTCGGTGGCCGAGATCCTCGCCACGACCGGGGCGCTGCTCGCGGCGGGCGCCGTGCTGCTGATCCCCGGCGTGTCCGGCCACCCGAGCCAGACCTCGCCGCGCGGTCTCGCGGTCGCGCTCGACGTCATCCACCTCAGCGCCGGCGCCGTCTGGATCGGCGGCCTGATCGGGCTCCTGGTCCTCTGGTGGGCGATGCCGAGGCGCCTCGACGGGCTCCGCGTCGTCGTCCCGCGCTTCTCCAACGTCGCGTTCGGGTCCGTCCTCGCGCTGATCGCGACCGGCACCGTCGCCGCGATCCTGCAGCTCCCGACGCTCTCCTCGCTGTGGCAGACCGGCTACGGCCAGGCGCTGCTGATCAAGATCGGGCTGCTGTGCGTGGCGCTGCTGCTCGCCGCCGTCAACCTCCTGCGCACCCGCCCGCGGCTGCTCGCCCGTCAGGCTCCCGCCGCGCAGTTGCTGCGCCGGCTGGTCGGGGGAGAGGTGATCGTCGTCGCCGGCGCCGTGTTCGCCGCCGCCGTGCTCACGAGCCTCGCCCCTCCGGCCAAAGCCGTCGCCGACCTCGGCAAGCCCGCGGCGAAGGTCGGGCCCGGCGCCGTCAAGGAGACGGTCACGCGCTCCGGCTACCAGCTCGCGCTGGACGTCACGCCCAACCGCGCCGCCGTGCCCAACCGCTTCCAGGTGCGCCTGACCAAGGGCGGCCGGCCGGTCGAGGGCGCGACGATCACGACCGGGTTCGCCATGCTCGACATGGAGATGGGGACGCAGTCCTACAAGCTCGAGGAGACCGCGCCGGGCACCTACGGCCGGGAAGCTCCGGCGCTCGTGATGGTCGGCCATTGGGGCCTGACGTTCGACGTCGAGCCGCCCGACGGCGCGCCATTCACCGTGACCCTCCTCGACATGGCAAACGGATGAGCGTCCGGACGCGACTCCTGCTTGCTTTGCTCGCCCTTTGTGTAGGCGTGATTGCGGCAATCGTCGCGTTGAGCCTCCTCAACACGGCGCTTCATTGACCGCGCTTAAGCCTCCCATTAGGCTCAGATGACAGTTCTTGGGTCGTACGAGGGGGAATTGCATGGAGGGTCGTAGGGTTGTGGGATCGCTGCTGTCTGCAGCGATCCTGCTGGGAACCGTGGGCGCTGGGTCGGCGCTCGCGCAGACAGCACCGGAAGGGCCGGGCGACGCGCCCGAGACGCAGGCGGCGACGTCGCAGGCCACGGTCAATCGCGCGAATGACCTGAAGAAGCTGGCGTGCGACGCCGCGACGGCCTCCGCCGCCGCCGCGGCCGCGGATCCGGGCAACGTCGCCAAGCAGGCGACCGCCGCCGCCGACGCGGCCAAGTGCGCGACGGCGACCGCGAACGCCGACAAGGAGTCCGCTTCGCTGGCGGGCGTCAACGGCGGCATCGCCACCGAGCCGGTGAACCCGACGCTGCCGACCGACGCGCATCAGACCGCCGAGGGCGCGGTCAAGAGCGACAACATGCAGTGGGTCTCGAACTCGCGCGGTCTCTCCAACTCGGCGACCAACCCGACCGCCGCGAACGGCAACTACGCCGGCGCGACGTTCATGCACTTCGAGAACCTCGGCTACGACTTCCTGCTCGGTGACGGCACCGGCGGCCTGTCGATCTGGTCGCTCAAGAGCCCGGACAAGCCGCTGTTCGTCGGCGGCGTCTCCGCCACGTCGTTGGTCCAGCCGGCCGACTCGCACGGCCCGGCCGACACGCAGGCCCGCTTCTACGAGGGTGAGAACCCCACCGTCGACTCTCGCCGCAAGCTGGCCTTCCTGGCCCGCGACCCGCGCTCCTTCGGCTCAAGCGGCCACCCGAACGGCCGCACCGGCCTCTACATCGTGGACGTCAAGGACCCGTGGCACCCGCAGGTCATCAGCTACACCTGGGTCCCCGCGGGCCACACCGCCACGTGCATCAACGACTGCCGCTACCTCTGGAGCGTCGGCCCGGCCAACAACGGCTCGCACGTCAACGGCCAGCCGCAGGACGCCGCGGGCGTGCTGCACCCGGAGTGGACCGGCGTCCCGACGTTCGTCACCGACGTCCGTGACCCGAACCACCCGTACGTGTACGCCAACCCGGTGGACACCAAGCGCAACAACAACACGACGGCGTACACCCACTCCGTCGACGTCGATCAGGACGGCCTCGCCTGGACCTCCGGCTTCGGCGGCGTGCGCGGCTACTACACCAACGGCTTCCATCACGACGTCGTGTCGAACACGGATCGCTGGGCGACCGCGACCGACCCGATCCCGTACGCGGGCGGCGGCGTCGTCTCGCTGGAGTCCGACGCGCAGTACGCGCAGTTCAGCCTCGAGCACAACTCCTACCACCGCACGCAGGCGCCTTCGGACACGTCCCCGAAGACGGTCACGACGGCCGGCGGGCGCACGATCAACAAGACCGACCTGCAGTACGTCACGCAGGAGAACACGGTCAGCTGCACGTCGACCAGCGGCGGCGGCGCGGGCCGCTTCGTCACCACCAGCCTCGCCGGCAGCTACGGCGGCAAGGCCTGGGACCCGCAGTGGAGCGCCACGGATCCGACCAAGCGCTACTTCCTCGAGAAGCTCGACGACTACACGCCGACGGGCCAGCCGGGCGCGAACCCGAGCGCGGGCTGCTCGGCACACTGGTTCTCGGTCGTCGGCGACATGGTCGCGATCGGCTTCTACGGCCAGGGCACGCGCGTCCTCGACGTGTCCGACCCGACCGACATCAAGCAGGCGGGCTACTTCCGCGTGCCGGCCATCGCGGCTTCGGGGAGCACCCCGGCGCAGCTGGCCAACAACACGTCGGCCGCCTACTGGCACAACGGCTTCATCTACGTCGCCGACTACACCCGCGGCATCGACGTGCTCCGCTACACGGACCCGATCAAGGGCGTCGTGCAGCCGCTCGTCTGCTGGAACTCCTGCGACAAGTCGCAGACGCCGCCGAAGGTCGCGGACGTCCAGACCGGTGGCGCCGGTGGCGCCGTTCCGGCCACGCTCGCCCTGACGATGGGCACGCCGGCCACGTTCGGCGCGTTCACGCCGGGCATCGCGAAGGACTACACGGCCAACACGACGGCCAACGTCATCTCGACCGCCGGTGACGCCGCGCTCAGCGTGGCCGACCCGTCGGCGACGGCGACCGGTCACCTGCTCAACGGCACGTTCTCGCTGCCGTCGCTGCTGCAGGCCAAGGCCACCAGCGCGGCCGGCGTCGGAAGCGCGCTCGCGGATGTCGGCGGCTCCGCCGCTCCGACGAAGCTGCTGACCTACAGCGGCCCGACGAGCAACGACGCGGCGACGATCACGTTCGGCCAGCACGTCTCGGCCAACGACGCGCTCCGCACGGGTGCGTACAACAAGACCCTGACGTTTACCCTGTCGACCACGACGCCGTAGACGTCTGACGTGCGCGCGGGCCGCTCCGAAACGGAGCGGCCCGCGTTTCTTTGTGAAGGCAGTAAGGAGAAGGTGCAACGTGGTACGGAAAGGCGCCATCGCGGCGCTGGTGCTGACGGCGGGTCTGGCCGTCGGCGGCTGCGGCGGCAAGAAGCAGGCGGACAAGCCGGAGCTGAAGGGCACGCTCTCCTTCGGCGTCCTCGCTCCCACGGAGCACCAGGGCGAGCTCGGCGTGCGCGCGAAGGACCTCATGGACGGCGCGCAGCTGGCCGTCGACGAGCTCAACGCCAAGGGCGGGGTGCTCGGCAAGAAGGTCGAACTCGACGCGGTCGACGACGCCTGCGACCCGCAGGTCGCTTACGAGGCCGCCAAGACGTTCCTTTCCGATGGCGCGAACCAGACCGCCGGCGTGGTCGGTGGCATGTGCGACGCCGCCGCGGACCGCGAGATCGGCGTCGTCGACTCGACCGGCATCCCGTTCCTGGTGACCTCCGCCACGCAGAACGGCCTGGTCTCCGCGGACCTGCAGTCCACGTTCACGATGAACGGCAGCGTCTATCAGCAGGGGCTGTCCTCGACGTACTGGATGAACTACAAGGAGGCCCAGCGCCTCGCCGTCGTCCAGGACGATTCGGCCGAGTCCAAGGCACTCGCGCGCGAGGCGGTCGCGCTCATCGAGGGGACGCCCAAGCTCGTCTCGCTGCAGACCGTCGAGCCGGGCGGGCAGGACATGAAGACGATCGCCGCCGCGGCGGTCGCCTCTAAAGCGAACTTCATCCTCTGGACCGGCGCCGCCCGCCCGGGCGGCGAGCTGGTCAAGGCGCTGCGCGCCGCCGGCTTCAAGGGCACGTTCACCGCAACCGCGGCGTCGGAGTCCCCGGACTTCCTCACCGCCGCCGGGGCGGCCGGTGACGGCGCCTACGTGCTGGCGACCTCGACCGCGGCCAACACCCCGATGGCCGAGCGCTGGGGCGCGAGCTTCAAGGCCCGTTACCAGCGCGAGCCGGGCTTCGACGCCCAGCAGGCCTACGACTCCGTCCGCGTCCTCGCGCACGCGATCCAGAAGGCCAAGTCCACCGCCGGGCCGAAGGTCGTCAAGCAGATCACCACGCTGGACGCCAACTTCGTCAACTCGCTGGGCGTCGTGCGCTTCGCCCACGATCACACGCTGCTCTACGACAACCGCGTCATCCTGAAGGTGAAGAACGGAGCCTTCACTTGGGAGCGGTCGCTGCGCACAGACTCGCTGGGGTGAGCTACGGCCGGCGCGCGGCCGCGCTCTTCCTCTTGTTGGTGGTCGGTGTCCTCTGGGCGCCGGCCTTGGCGCGCGCCGACGGCGACCCCGCCAGCGACATCCTGATCAAGGAGCGGGTCTTCTACCCGTACCAGGCCAAGGTTCCGAAGGCCTCCGCGTCGGCGCTGGAGAAGACGATCGCGTCCGCGAAGGGGAAGGGCTACTCCGTCCGCGTGGCGATGATCGCCGACGAGTTCGACATGGGCTCCGTCGGCCTGCTCAACCGCAAGCCGCAGATCTACGCGAAGTTCCTCGCCCAGGAGCTCGCGCAGTTCAACGCCGACTGGGTGCTGATCGTGATGCCCAACGGCTACGGGATCTACCACTGCGTGGGCAAGAAGCGCGCGGGCGGCTACACCGACCCGTGCGAGGCGGGAGCGCCGGCCGGCGCCGACGAGAAGCTGCTGCGATCACTCCCGACCGTCGAGAAGTCGCGGCAGGACTACGCCGCGGCCGCCGACGTGGCGGTCAAGCGCCTCGCCGAGTTGCACGGCGCCAGCTTCGCGTCGCCGCTGCCGAAGATCCTCGGCGCAGCGGTGGTGGTGCTGGTGCTGGCGGGCGGCGGGCTCCTGCTCCTACGCCGGCGCGGGCGGAAGGAAGGCCGTCACGAGGTCGACCAGCAGGTCGGCCACGCGCCCGCGGGTGGGAGCGTCGTCGGCGGAGTGGAAGGCGCAGACCTCTAGCCCGATGGGGTCGATGGCGCGCGCGATCGCGAGCGCGCCTTCAAGGGACATCCCGCCCGGCCGCCCGTAGGGGATCGGGTTGACCGTCGGGTCCAGGACGTCCGGGTCGAAGTGCACGTAGACTGGGCCATCGCCCACCGCTTCGAGGATCTGGGGGGTCGGCGTGTCCGCGGGCAGCATCGCGCGCAGTTCTCTGCGGCCCTGCTCCTGGCCGGCGTGGTCGAAGTCTCCGGGTTGCGACCGGGCGCCGACGTGGACGACGCGGCCGGGATCGATGCTCCCGAGCGGGCTCGGCCAGGCACCGCAGGCGCCAGCGAGGCTCATGCACCCGAGGAAGTCGTAGGTCTGCGTGGTGGGTGTGTCGTAGTCGGCGTGGGCGTCGAGCCACAGGATCGTGGCCGTCGTGCGCGGGAGCGTGCCGAGCGCGAGCGCGCAGTCCGAGGCGAGCGTGATCGCGCGCTCGCCGGCGGTTGCCATGAGCTCGCCCGCCTGGCGCAGGACGGCCTCCGACGCGGCGAGGTCATCGCGCCAGTGCGTGCGCTCGAACGGGCCCTGGCGCCCGCTGACCGTCACCGGCTCGACGCCATACACGCGCGCGAGACGCTGCTTGAGCTCCCGCACGCCGCGCAGGTCGCGCGGCGTGTCCTCGGAGATCCTCGCCTCGACGGCCGTGAGATGCATCATCAGAGGATGAAGGGCATCAACCTCTCCGGCGTTGTTCACGAGGAGCACCTCGACATCGTCGGCGAAGCGGGGTTCGACCTGGTGCGGCTGCCGGTGCGCTGGGAGGTCGCCGACCGCGCGCAGGTCGAGCGCACGGTCGAGGCGGCGTTGCGCCGCGGGTTCGAGGTCGTGCTCGACGTTCACCACTTCGCCGGGGATGGAGCTGCCCTGGTCGCGCTCTGGCGTGAGCTGGGCTTGCGGTTCGAGGGCGTGACCTTCGAGCTCCTCAACGAGCCGGTGGACGCGGAGTGGTGGAACGCGCTGCTGCCGCGGGTGCTCGAAGTCGTGCCGCGTCGGCCGGTGATCGTCGGGCCAGGACGCTGGAACACGGTCGGTGCGCTACCCGCGCTGGTGCTCCCGCCCGACGAGGACCTGATCGTCACGGTGCACTACTACTCGCCGTTTCGCTTCACCCACCAGGGTGCGAGCTGGATTGCGGGCGCCGATGGATGGGTCGGGACGGGCTGGGGGAGTGAACCCGCACGCGCGCGTGTCCGCGAGGAACTCGAAGCCGCGGTGGCCTGGGCGCACCCCCGGCCGCTGTTCCTCGGCGAGTTCGGGACGCTCGAGACGGCCCCGATGGCCGATCGCGCCGCCTGGACGAAGACGGTGCGTTCCGAGGCCGAACGGCTCGGCCTCAGTTGGGCCTACTGGGACTTCGCGACCGACTTCGGTGCCTTCGATCTGACCACCCGGCAATGGCGGGAACCCTTGAAAGCGGCCCTGTTCGGGTAGGCCCGGAACACACTCGAAAGGGAGAATCAACATGGGCGATGGAACGGCAGACGAGCTCAAGGGCCGCACGAAGGAAGCCGCCGGCGACCTCACCGGCGACAAGGACCTCAAGCGCGAGGGCAAGGTCGACCGCGCCACCGGCACGGTGAAGGACAAGGTCGGCGACGCGAGCGACAAGCTCAAGGACGCCATCCGCCGCGACTGACGCTCAGCGCAGCGCTTCGAGCTGCTCGAACCGGCGCGTGAAGGCCTCACGCGCCCGGTCGGGCAGCCACGGCTCGATCTCCAGCTCGAGCGGCTCGACGCCGTCGAGCTCGGGCCATTCCCAGCTGACCGTGCTGAAGATCCGCCGCTCGGTGGCCAGCAGCGCGCGGTCCAGCGGCTTGATCCGGGCCGAGGCGTCGGGCAGCGCGAACCGCGCCTCGATCACCGCCTCGAGCTGCTTCTCGGCCACCCGGAACACCGCGCCCAGGTCGCTGCGGTGCTTGATCGGGTGCGGCAGATCGCCCAGATAGGCCTCCGCCGCGTCGTGCAGCAGCGCGGCCATCAGCTCGTCCGGCGTCGCGCCCTGTTGGTCGAGCAGGTCACAGACGATCAGCGAGTGCTGCGCGACCGAGTAGAACCCGCGGCTGTGCCCGCCGAACCGGCACAGGTTCGCCAGCGCGCCCGCGATATCCCCGGGATCGATGTCCTCCGGCGCCGCGTCGAGCGGGTTGATCCGGCGCCCTGACAGGGTCTGGATGAACGGTCCTGGATCCATCGTCGTCATTCGAATGATGCCTGCTCACGGCCGCCAGTGGTCGGCGGTGAGGGTGGCCGCCTCGGTGGTCGAGCAGAAGTCGGCCAGCACGGCGGCGAAGCGCTCGGGGTCCTGGTGGTGGGGCATGTGGCCGGCGCCGGGGAAGAGCTCGAGCCGGCTGCCGGGCATCGCGTCGTGGGCGGCGCGGCCGTGATCGGCCGGGATGATCGAGTCCTGCTCGCCCCAGACGATCAGCGTGGGGAGCACCGCGGCGAGGTGCAGCCGGTCCTGGGCGCTCACCCGCTGGCCGTGGGTGTCGATCACGGAGCGCACCGTGTGCAGGAACGCGGACCGCGAGCCCGCATTGTCCAGCGACCCGAACCCGCTCGTGAGCACCTCGACGTCCGCGCTCGGGGCGATGCGCCCGAGGCGGAGCGTGGCCTTGATCCCGTTGCCCAGCCCGCGCGCGCCGCGCGAGGTCAGCAGCGGCAGGACCCAGTCCGCGCCCGGGAGAGCGGCGGCGCGCAGGAGCAGGTGGACCTCGCGGCCGAGCCCGCCGCTGGAGACGAGCACGAGCCGCTCGCAGCGCTCCGGGAACTGGTAGGCGAACTGCATCGCGATCCCGCCGCCCAGCGAGTGGCCGACGACGGTCGCGCGGTCGACGTCCAAAGCGCTCAGCAGATCACGGACGCCGCTGGCGTGCGCGCCGAGCGAGTAGTCGCCGCGCGGCGTGGCCGAATGGCCGTGCCCGAGCAGGTCGGGCGCGATGATCCGGAAGCGGTCCGCGAGCGGGCCGACGGCAGGCTCCCAGGTCTCCGAGGAGTTCGTGATCCCATGCAGCAGCAACAGGACCGGGCCGCTGCCCGCCGTCCTGTAGGTCACCGACTGCCCGTGCAGCGAGAGCTCGTGGGCTACGAAAGGCGTCACACCATCATGACGGGTGCCAGCCGCCGTCCAGGACGATCGACTGGTTGGTGAGGTAGCCGTTGGCCACGACGGCGGCGATCAGGTCCGCGACCTCCTCGACCCGCCCGAGCCGGCCGACGGGCAGCTTTGCGGCCAGCGCCTCACGGCTTCCGGCGGGCAGCATGTCGCTCTCGATCAGGGCGGGCGCGACGACGTTCGCGGTCACACCGTGCGCCGCCGCCTGCTGGGAGATGCTGTGGGCCAGGGCGTGCAATCCGGCCTTCGAGGAGGCGTAGTGGGCGCCGATGATGCCGCCGGTGAACGCGGCGACCGACGACACGAAGACGATCCGGCCGAAGCCGCGCTCGATCATCCCCGGCAGCACCCGCTGCGCGAGCAGGAACGAGGCCCGCAGATTGACCGCGTGCAGGTCGTCCCACTCGGCCAGCGGGATCTCTTCGAGCCGGCGCGGCGGGCTGCCCATGCCGGCGTTGGCGATCAGGATCTCGACCGGGCCGAGCCCGGCCTCGACCGCGTCGACCAGACGGGCAGGCGTGGCCGGGTCGCGCAGATCGCCGCCCACGGCGATCGCCCCCGGGAGCGAGGCGGCCAGGCCTTCAGCGGCTTCACGGTTCGCGCCGTAGCCGGCGGCGACGGTGTGGCCTTCGGCGGCGAGTCGGAGCGCGGTCGCACGGCCGATGCCGCGCGACGCGCCGGTGATCAAGGCGATGCTCACGCGGCGGGACGCTACCGGTTGATATCTATTCTTGTCCGACCAGAACAAAACAGTGCTACGGTAGTTCGCATGGCAACCACCTCTGCATCGCAGACCCTCATCGCACCGCGCGACCTCGAGGGCAAGCGCGCCCTCGTTACCGGCGGCAGCCGCGGCATCGGCGCCGCGATCGTCCAGCGCCTGCTCGACGCCGGCGCGCAGGTCGTCAGCACGGCCCGCACCACGCCTGATTCCGCACCCGCCGAGGCGACGTTCTTCAACGGCGACGTCAGCACCGAGGCCGGCGCCCGCGAGATCGCCGCGAGCGCCGTCGAGGCGCTGGGCGGCATCGACATCATCATCAACAACGCCGCCGCGACCCGCACCTACGTCGACGGCTCGCTGACCATCCCGGATGCGGAGTGGATCGACGCGCTCGACCTCAACTTCCTCTCCGCCGTGCGGATCAACGCCGCGCTGCTGCCGGGGATGATCGAGCGCGGGACCGGCGGCGCCGTCGTGAACCTCAGCTCGACGGCGGCGCTGGCCAAGCCCGGCCCGCTGTTGCACTACGGCTCGGCCAAGGCCGCGCTGATCGCCTACGGCGCCGGCCTGGCGAAGGAGCTCGGCCCGGCCGGGATCCGCGTCAACACCGTCACGCCGGGCAACGTCACCACGCAAGGTGGCAACGAGGTCCGCGACGCCCTCGCCGACCGCTTCGGCATCCCCGTCGAGGCGATCAACGCCGGCAACCCACTCGGCCGCATCGGGCTGCCGTCCGAGCTCGCCGAGCTCGTCACGTTCCTCGTCTCCGACCGGGCCTCGTTCGTCACCGGCGCGAACTTCGTCGCCGACGGCGGAGAAACTGCCTAGCCTCAACCGTCGATCATGGCCCGCCCGCGCGAATTCGACGAGGAAGCGGTGGTGCGCGCAGCCCGCGAGCGCTTCTGGGACGCCGGCTATGCCGCCACCTCGATGACCGACCTCTCCGAGGCCACGGGCGTGGGCAAGACGAGCCTCTACGGCGCGTTCGGCGACAAGCACGCGCTCTTCATGCGGATCTTCGACGAGTACTCGACGGGCGCGGTGAAGAGCGCGGAGGCCGAGCTCGACGGGTCCGACGCGGGCGCCTTCGAGCGTATCCGCGCCTACCTGCTGGCCAACGCGAGCGGCTCGGCCGGCAACCCGCGCGGGTGCCTGCTCGCGCGCGGGACGTCCGAGCTGGCCAACGCGGACCCGGAGGTCGCCGCCCGGGCCAAATGCGCCTACGAGGGCCTGAGCGCGGTGTTCGCGCGCGCGGTCGAGGGCGCTCAGCGGGCGGGGGACCTCGACCCGTCCACCGATCCGCGCGCCGTCGGCGACCTCATCCTCGCGGTGCACCGCGGCACCGAGGCGCTCGGCCGCGGCGGTGCGGAGGAGCCGGCGCTGCGGACGCTGGTCGAGACCTTCCTGGCCTCGCTGCGATCGCGCTAGACGACGGCGCCGAAGAAGCAGGCGGCGGCCATCAGGCCGCCGACGGCGGCCAGCTCGCCGCCCAGGGCGAGCCCCGCGGCCAGGAAGACGCCGGCGAAGACCATCTTCACGGTGCGTGCGAGCGCGTTCATCATCGCCCCGAATGGTCGGCCGGCCGTCGCTGAACTTGACGCGATTGGGAGACTGCCGCGATGCCGAAAGCCCACGTGCGGCGCTGTCTGCTCCTGCTCGGCGCCGCCGGGCTCGCGAGCGGGCGGCCGGTCGACGAGGTCGAGTCCGAGCTGCGACGCATGGGGCGGGCGCTCGGCGAGGCCGGCGTGCAGTGCGCCGCGACGCCGACCGGGCTGTTCGTCTCGCTGGGCCCGGATGAGGCCGCGGGCTTCCACGCGGTCGGGGCGCCGCTGCGGTTCGATCAATCCTCGGGGGTCTCACGGATCGTCGACGCGGTGCTCGCGGGCGGCTGCGACCCCGACGACGCGATCGAGCGTCTCGATGCCGTCCTCGCCGCGGCGCCGCTGGTGCCGCGCTGGGCGGCCGCGGCGGGCTTGATCCCGGTCTCGGCGGGGATCGGGCTGATCCTCCAGCCGGCGCCGGAGAACCTGCTCGCCGCGGTGCTCTGCAGCGTGCTCGTCGCGGTGCTGATCGAGGTCGCGACCCGCTCGCGGCTGGCGCTGACGCTGCTCCCGGTCGTCGCGGCGTTCACCGTCGGCTGCGCGATCTTCCTCGCCGCGCGCGCCGACCTCCTCGACGGGCCGCTGCGCACCCTGCTCGCTCCGCTCGCGGTGCTGCTGCCGGGCGCGCTGATCGTCACCGGCATGTCCGAGCTCGCCGCGGGCGCGATGGTGGCGGGCACGTCGCGGCTGGTCTTCGGCACCGTGCAGCTGTTGCTGTTCTCCGCCGGGGTGTTGGCCGCGGCGCGGGTCGTCGGCGTGCCGGCGGGGGAGCTGGCGAATGTGCGCGTCGAGGAGCTGGGCAACTGGGCGGCGTGGGTGGGGCTCGTGCTGCTCGGCGTCGGGGTGTGCCTGAACCTCAGCGCGCCGAGCGCGGTCCTGCCCTACATCCTCGCGCTGCTCGCGCTCACGTTCCTGGCGCAGTCCGCTGGACAGGAGGCCTATGGTGCGCCGTTCGGCGGCTTCGCGGGCGGGTTGACCGCGGCGCTCGGCGCGGCCGTCATCCGCTGGCGCGGCGGGCCGCCCACGCTCGTCGTCTTCCTCCCGTCGTTCTGGCTGCTCGTCCCCGGCAGCCTCGGCCTGATCGGCACGACGCAGCTCGCCACCGAGACCGGCGACGGCTTCGCGACGGCCTCGGGCGCGATCGCGGTCATCGTCACCATCGCCCTCGGGGTGCTCGTCGGCTCGGCGCTCGGCCGTGCTCTCAGCCGTTGATCACGGGTTCTGGATGTGGATGTGGTTGTCGTTGTCCGGGAAGACGTAGATCTTGTAGCCCTTGCCGTTGAGCTCGGTGATCGCGGCCTTCAGCGTCGCGCTCTTGAGGCGGTCGATCGCCTGGCCGCTGGTCTTCGCGTCGACCCACTTGCCGTCGGCGTACGTCGCCGTGTAGCGCGTCCCGACCCACTTCTGCAGCGACGCCTCGGTGATCGCCGCCGGCGTCCCGCCTTCGCCCGCCGCCGCCACCGCGGCCTTCTTGCGCTCGTCGAGCCACTCGTCCTTGGGGAAGAACTGGCCCTGGAACGGGAGGCCGATCCCGTAGGACCCGGCGGGCAGCGCGCGCAGCGCCTCCTCGACCTGCACCGGCCCATTGGTGCCGGTCCAGTCGAGCTTGTTGATGTCGATCGCGCGGCCGTCGTGCGGCGAGGCGCCGCGGATGAAGCTGCCGACGCCGATCGTCTCCTTCGCCTTGGTCTTGTCGCCCGTCCACTTGGTGGCCTTGGCCGAGACGAGCGCGCGGATGGTCTTCAGCGCGCCGAGGATCTCGGCCTTGGACGGGTCGGTCGAGCCGACCTTCTCGCCCGCGGCGAGCTTCTCCATCTGCGCCTTGGAGTCCTTGCCCGTCCACAGCACGAAGCCGTGGGTGACGCCGTCGACGATCCACTGCGCGTACTCCGCGTTGGTCGTGGGCGCCTTGGCCATCCAGTCGGCGACCGGGTCGGCCTCGAGCTGCGGCGCCGCGGCCTGATCGGCCTGGTCGGCGAGCTCCGGCACGGCGTCGAAGGTCGAGTCCTCCTGCGGACCGAGCAGCGCGAGCAGGCCCGAGGCGTCACCGCCCTCGTGGGGCTCGGTGTCCAGCTCGCCCGGCGCCGGTCCGGCGGTCGCCTCGGCCGGCTGGCGAGTGAGGAACGCGGCCACGGCGTGGTTGCCCGCGGTCTGCTGCAGGCGGGTGATCACGGCGGCCGGAGGCGCCACGGCCGTGGCGGGCGCCTCGTCCTCGCGTTCGGGTTGGCGTTCGCGTTCGGCGGTTCGGCGTCGCATCTGCACCGAACATACCGCCGCCGGATCAGTGCGTGGGAATCAGTCCGCCGTCGATGACGATGTCCGCGCCGGTCACGTTTCCGGCGCGCCCGCTCGCCAGCAGGACGACGAGATCCGCGACCTCGGCCGGCTGCGTGAAGCGCCCCGTGGGCGACTGGCGGGCCGCGCCCGCGGCGACGTCGGACGCGTCACCGCCGACCGCCTTGGCCACCGACTCCGCGACGCCCCCGCCGCCCAGCCAGAGGTCCGTGGCGACCGGGCCGGGAGAGACCGTGTTGACGCGGATCCCCAGCGGCGCGACCTCTTTGGCGAGCGACTTGCTGAAACTCGCGACGGCGGCCTTGGCCGTGCAGTAGTCGATCACCAGCGGGTCGGCCAGCGTCGCGTTGACCGAGTTGATCGAGACGATCGTGCCACCGCCACGCGCCTCCAGCAGGTCCAGCGCGGCGCGGGTGACACGGACCGCGGAGAGGAAGTCGAGGGTCAGCGTCGCGAGCCATTCGTCGTCGGTGACCGAGCGGAACCCGCCCGTGCGCGGCGTGACCGCGCCGACGTTGTTGACCAGCACGTCCAGCCCGCCGCCGAAGGCCTCGCCGGCGGCGGCGATCAGCTCGATCGCGCCCTCGGCGGTGGAAAGGTCGACCGGCACCGCGTGCACACCCTCCGGCAGCGCCCCGAAGTGGCGCGCACCGGCGATCACGCTCACGCCCTCGGCGACGAGCGCCTCGACGATCGCCAGCCCGATCCCCTTGCTCGCCCCGGTGACGACCGCCTGCTTGCCCGCCAGTTCCATGTCCATGCCCCGCAGCCTCGCAAAGCGCGACGCCGTGAGCATCCGTCAAACGACGTTGGTCGCCTCCGGATCGATTCCCAGTGCCGCCCGCCCGCCGTCGACCGGGACCACCGCGCCGTTGACGAACGACGCCGCGGGGGAGAGCAGATGCGCCGCGACCAGCGCGACGAGCGCTTCCGACGGCACCTCGTGGAGCGCCGCGTCGCGGAACACCGCCGCGTTGTTCACCCACCCGCTCAGCGTCGCGCCGCCCTCGCTCGCCAGTGCGACCGCCCGTTCGAGGACGGCGTCGTCGGACGCGTCACCCACCACGTCCCCGCCCGCGAGATCGACGACCACCACCCGGCCCTCCGCCCGCAGGCGCTCCGCGATCGCGCGGCCGACCCCGCGTGTTCCGCCGGTGACCACGAACGACCGCACCATCTCGCCGCCGAGCGTAACGTGCCGACCCATGAGCGAGCGACACGAGTACCCCGCCGGCGTTCCCTGCTGGGTCGACGTTCTCGTCCCGGATCCCGACGCCGTTCTCACGTTCTACGGCGACCTGTTCGGCTGGGACTTCACCGACCCCGGACCCAACGGCTACCGCGTCGCCCGCGTCATGGGCCGCGATGTGGCCGGCCTCGGCGTCGCGCAGGCGCTGCCGTCGTGGAACACCTACATCCGTGTCGAGAGCGTCGACGCCGCCGCGGAGCGCGCGGCGGAGGACGGAGCCACGGTGCTGGTCGAGCCGATGGACGCGCTGCCCGCGGGCCGGCTCGCGGTGATCGTCGACCCCACCGGGGCGGCCTTCGCGATCTGGGAGGCGCGCGAGCGCGAGGGCGCGGAGCTGGTCAACGAGGCGGGGACGTGGACGATGAGCTCGCTCCACACCCCCGATCCCGCCGCCGCGAGCGCGTTCTACGGCGCGCTGTTCGGCTGGGAGTCCGAGCCGCGGGGCTCGATGACGCTGCTGCGCCTCGAGGGCTACATCGGCGGCCGCGCGAAGCAGCCCGTCCCGCGTGACGTGGTCGCCGTGATGGCCCCGCCCGCCCCCGACATCCCACCGCACTGGAACGTGAACTTCCAGATCTCCGACGCCGACCTCACCGCCGAGCTGACCGCGAGCCTCGGCGGCGCCGTCATCGAAGGCCCGTTCGACACGCCGGGCTTCAGGAACGCCGTGCTGGCCGATCCGCAAGGAGCGGTGTTCTCGGTGAGTCAGCTGGTCTTCGCGCGCTGACCCGCCAGCGTCCCGGCGCCACGCCGTGGTGGCGCTTGAACGCGGCGGCGAAGGAGAACTCCGACGCGTAGCCGAGCGCGTCGGCGACTCCGGCGATCCCGTCGTCGGAGTCGCGCAGCCGCTCGCGTGCGAGCGCCATCCGCCAGCCGGTCAGGTACGCGAGCGGTGCGACGCCGAGCAGCGCGCTGAAGCGGCGGGCGAACGCGGCGCGCGAGAGCGTCGCCTCGGCCGCCAGGTCCTCGACCGTCCAGCGGCGCGACGGGTCTGCGTGCAGGGCCCGTAGCGCCGGGCCGATCTGCGGGTCGGCGGAGGCGCGAAACCACGCCGGCGCGGCCTCGCCCACCGCGCCGAAGTGCTCGCGCAGCACCTGCACGAGCGCGACGTCGAGCAGCCGGTCGAGCAGCGTCTGCTGCCCGGGATCGTCCTGGTCCATCTCGCGTGCCAGCAGGTCCATCGTCGCCCGCAGCGCGCTTCCGGCGCCCGGGCGCAGGCGCAGCGTGTCCGGCAGCAGCGAGAGCAGCCGCTCGCAGATGTCGCCCTCGAAGACGTAGGCGCCGCAGAAGAACTCGGACGTCTCGCCGCCCGCGCCCGACGCGAACCGTCGCGGCGAGCCCGCCACCCGCGCCTGCGCCATGTACTCCGTCAGCGGGATGCAGCGGCGGTGCGGCTCGCTCGCGAGCGAGTGATCGAGCCCGCCGCGCACCAGCACGATGTCGCCCGGCAGCAGTTGCAGCGTCTCGTCCTCGGTCCACAGGAACAGCTCGCCCTCGACGATCGTGTGCACCGCCAGGCCCGGTACACCGTCGAAGAAGAGCCCCCACGGGCCGCGGATCTGCGAATGCGAGAACGCGGCGCCACGCGCCCGCGAGCGCTCCAGCATGTCGGTGAGTACGTCCACGACGCAAGACGATGGCATATGTGAACGCGCGATTCCAGCATGGAAATGCACACCTGCGCACGCTGAACTGCTCTCCATGACCAAGATCCTGCTTCTGGGCGGCACGGGCAAGACCGCGCGCCGCATCGCTCCCCGCCTGCGCGCCGCCGGCGCCGCCGTCCGGACCGCAGCCCGCAGCGGCGCGGACGTCCACTTCGACTGGGACGACGTCTCGACCCACGACCCGGCGCTCGCGGACGTGCACGCGCTCTACCTCGTGCCGCCGGCGCTGCGGCTGGACGCCGCACCGGCGGTCAAGGCGTTTCTCGACCGCGCCCAGGGCGCCGGCGTCAGCCACGTCACATTCCTCTCGGCGCGCGGCGTCGAGCTCGCGCCCGAGGAGATGATGCTGCGTGCGATCGAGAAGGACCTCGAAGGGCGGTCGGACTTGACGTACAGCATCCTTCGCCCCGGCTGGTTCATGCAGGACTTCGACGAGTACTTCTTCCAGCCGGCGATCGCGGCCGACGGGCTGCTCATCGCACCCACCGGCGATGGGGCGGAGGCGTTCGTCCACGCCGACGACATCGCCGACGTCGCCACCGCGACCCTGCTGGACCCCGCCGGCCACCACCGCGGCGAGTACGCGCTGACCGGCCCGGGCGCGCTCACCTTCGCGCAGGTCGCCGAGAAGATCTCCGTGGCCGCGGGCAAGCCGGTCGCCCACGTCGACCCGCCCGTCGCCGACTGGATCGAGTCGGCGATCGCGGGCGGCATCCCGGCCGACTACGGACAGATCCTCGGCTGGCTCTTCGACGCCATCCGGGCCAGCACCAACGCGGCGAGCACCGACGACGTCGAGCGCGTCACCGGTCACGCCCCGCGCAGCTTCGACGACTACCTGGCCGACCCGGCGACGGTGTCGGCATGGATCGCCCCGAGTGCGGTGGGCGCTGCGTAGGTGTACGGTACGCGTTAAATCCGACTGACTTTCATGTCATTCGGGTCTTCGCCCACTCGCAGGAGGTCAACGCGCCATGTCGATCACCGCCGCCATCTCGGCCAACGAAGAGGCCATCGGGGGCGACGCCGGCCGCGCCCGCGTCGTCTTCAAGACCGAGGGCTCGCTCGCCGGGCCGACGCACGTGAAGCTCGTCAGCCGCGACCACGCGCTCGAGGTCGACGAGCCCGACGTGCTGGGCGGCACCGACCAGTTCGCCAACCCGGTCGAGTACGCGCTGGCCTCGCTCGCCTCCTGCCAGGCGATCACGTACCGCTTCTGGGCCGCGAAGCTCGGCATCGCCCTTGACGGCCTCGAGGTGGCCGCCGAGGGCGACCTCGACCTCCACGGCTTCTTCGGGCTCGACTCAGCCATCCGGCCGGGCTTCACGGGCATCCGGCTCGACGTCACGCCGATCGGACCGGAGAGCGCCGAGCGCTACCGCGAACTGGCCGATGCCGTCGATGCGCACTGCCCGGTGCTCGACCTGTTCGTCAACGCCACGCCGGTCGAACGGCGGCTTGCCGTGACCGCGTAGCCGGCGGGTGCGCGAGGATGGTCACCGTGCGACCCGCGGTGGCCTGGACCGGCGAAGCGATCGAGATCATCGATCAGACGCTCCTGCCCACCGAGGAGCGGGTGATCCGGCTGCGCACGGTGGACGACGTCGTCGACGCGATCCAGCGCCTCGCGGTGCGGGGCGCGCCGGCGATCGGCGTCGCCGGCGCGCTCGGGGTGCTCTTGACGGGCGGCGACCGTGCGGCGGCCGAGCGGATCGCCGCTGCCCGCCCGACCGCCGTGAACCTGCGCTGGGCGGTCGAGCGGGTGCTGGCGTCCGAGGACTGGACCGCCGAGGCGCTCGCGATCCTGGCCGAGGACGTCGAGGCGTGCCGGGCGATCGGCGCGCACGGCCGTGCCGAGCTGGCGGGCGCGTCGCGGATCCTGACCGTCTGCAACGCGGGGCGGCTGGCGACGGCGGGCATCGGCACCGCGCTGGCCGTCGTCTACGCCAAGGCCGAGGCGGGTGAGCGGGTCGAGGTCTTCGCGTGCGAGACCCGCCCGCTGCTGCAGGGCGCGCGGCTGACGGCGTGGGAGCTGGCCGACGCCGGCATCCCGGTCACGGTCCTGCCGGACGGCGCGGCCCCGGCGCTCCTCGCCCGCGGCGCGATCGACGCCGTGATCGTCGGCTGCGACCGCGTCGCGGCCAACGGTGACGTGGCGAACAAGATCGGCACCTACGCGCTGGCGATCGCCGCCCACCACCACGGCGTGCCGTTCTACGTCGCCGGCCCGCGTTCCACGCTCGACGCCGCGACGCCGACCGGAGCGGAGATCGAGATCGAGCAGCGCGACGGGGGAGAGGTCCGTGCCATCGCCGGCCTCGACGTCACGACCGCCGTCTGGAACCCTGCCTTCGACGTGACCCCGGCTGCGCTCATCACCGGCCTGATCACCGACGCGGGCGTGCTCCGCGCGCCGTTCGGACCCGCGATCGCGGGAGTGCTTTGAGGGCGGCGGTCTACCTCGCCGGCGGCGAGGTGCGGATCGAGGAGCGCCCGGTGCCGCGTCCGGGGCCGGGCGAGGTGCTCGTCGCGATGCGCGCGTGCGGGATCTGCGGCTCGGATCTCATGGAGTGGTACGTCGCGCAGAAGGCCCCGGCCGTGCTGGGCCACGAACCGGCGGGCGTGGTCGTCGAGGCGGGTGCGGAGCTGGACGCGCCGCTGCCCGCGCCGGGCACGCGGGTGTTCGTCCACCACCACGTCCCGTGCGGCGAGTGCGAGTACTGCGCGCGCGGCCACGAGACGCTGTGCGCGCAGTTCAAGGCGACGCGGATCGAGCCGGGCGGCTTCTCGGAGCTGATCCTCGTGCCCGCGTTGAACGCGGCTTTGGACTTGCTGGCGCTGCCCGACGCGGTGAGCGACGAGGCGGCGACCGTGATCGAGCCGCTCGCCTGCTGCGTCCGCGCGCTCGACCGCGCGCGGGTCGACGCGACGACCCGCCTGCTGGTCATCGGCGGCGGCCAGATGGGCCTGCTGCTCGCGCAGGCGGCGCTCGCGCGGGGCGCAGAGGTGACGGTGGCGGAGCCGCTGCCCGCGCGCCGCGCGCTCGCCGCCTCGCTCGGCGCCCGCGCGGTGACGCCCGAGGAGGTCGCGGCTGCGCCGCCCGTCGCCGCGGCCGCCCCACCCACCGTCGTGATCCTCGCCACCGGCGCGCCCGCGGCCTGGGATCTCGCTCTCTCCGCCGCCGACAAGGGCGCGGTCATCCAGTGCTTCGCCCCGGCCAAGCCCGGTCAGCAGGCCGCGTTCGATATCAACGCGCTCTTCTTCAAGGAGCTCGAGTTCCAGGCCAGCTACTCCGCGGGCCCGCGCGACACCCGCGCCGCGCTCGCGCTGCTCGCCTCGGGCGCGGTGCGCGCCGAGCCGCTGATCACGCATCGCTTCGCGCTCGAGGACACGGCCGCCGCGCTCGCGATGGCCCGCAGCCGCGAGGGCATCAAGGTGATCGTGACCGCGTCGTGAGGGCGGCCGTGCTCCACGGCCCCGGGGATCTGCGGATCGAGGACGTCGCCGAGCCGGTCGCCGGGCCCGGCGAGATCGTGCTCGCGATCGGGGCGGCGACCTCCTGCGCGACCGACGTCAAGAGCGTCAAGCGCGGGCACCCGTCGATCGCCGGCTATCCCGCCCGGCTCGGGCACGAGTTCGCGGGCACGGTGGAGTCGGTCGGCGAGGGTGTGACCACGGTCGCGGCCGGTGACGTCGTCTTCTGCGCCAACTCCGCGCCGTGCGGCGTCTGCCACCAGTGCGTGCGCGGGCGCGAGAGCCTGTGCGAGGACCTGCTGTATCTGCTCGGCGGGTTCGCCGAGAAGCTGCTGATCCCGGAGCGGGTGGTCGCGAAGAACCTCCATCGACTCCCCGCCGGCGTGCCGCTCGCGCTGGCCCCGCTGGCCGAGCCGCTCGCCTGTGCCGTGCACGCGCTCGACGCGGTCGACCTCCGCGCCGGCGACCCGGTGGCGATCCTCGGCGGCGGCTCGCTCGGGCTGATGCTCGCCGCCCTCGTCGCCTCTGCGGGCGGCGCGCCGATCGTGCTCGACCCGCACCCCGAGCGGCTCGCGCAGGCGACGAGGTTCGGGGCGGCGGAGACGATCCTCGCGACCCGCGCCAGCGCGGACGCGCAACGGGTGCGCGGGCTGACCGCCGGCCGCGGCGCGGAGCTCGTGGTCGAGGCGGTCGGGCGACCCGAAAGCTGGGAGCTCGCGGTCGCGATGGCGGCTCCCGGCGGGACCGTCAATCTGTTCGGCGGGTGCGCTCGCGACAGCACCTTCACCGTGCCGACGGCACGCGTGCACTACGAGGAGGTGACCCTGCTCGGCACCTACCACCACGCGCCCCGCTACCTCGCGCACGCGCTGGAGGTACTCGCCGCGGCCGAGCACCCGTGGCACGAGCTCCTCGGCCCCGAGATCACCCTCGACGAGCTGCCCGCCGCGCTCGCGGGCCGCCTGCACGATCCCGTGCCCGCGAAGTACTCCGTCAGTACGCGAACGGCGCCGTGAGCGGGTTCGCCAGCAGCGCGTCCCACTCGGCGTCGTCGAGCGGCTGCGGGCGGTCGCGTTCGCCCTCGACGGTGCAGAGGAACCCGAACGGCTCCTCGCCCGCGTTGACCCACCGGTGCGGCGCGAACGGCGGCGTCTCGACCAGATCGAGCGGGTCCAGGTCGACGACCTGATCGCCGATCAAGGCGCGTCCGCGGCCCCGGGCCGCGAACACGACGTGGACGTGCGCGTGCTTCTCCAGCGAAGAGAACCCGCCCGGCGCGATCTCGAAGTAGCGCACCTCGAACGACACGCCCGCCTCGGGCGCCCGCACCAGCGTGTGCCGCGACAGCCCTCGCCACGCCATGCCGCGAGCGGTGCCCGGATCGTCCTTGTACGCGCGAGCGTCGACGCCCTCCCAGCGGAAGGCGGTGGGATCGAAAGCGGCCCTGCGGATGTCGCGAGCGTACCGGACTGTCCGCGGGATGACGTTCTGGCGCGTCCGAATGCGTCGACCGTTTGAACGCGGTCGATCCGAGGGATAGAGGCTCTGCGCCCGCGAGCCGAAAGCCCGTTTCCGCCTACTGCGAACGGCGACCCCGAACGAGCTGACCCCTCGTCCTGACCGACCGGCTCAGCGGGCGCACCACTTTCGAGCTACGGCCAGGGCGGGTGGGGCGGTTTCGACATGACCTCGACGCGGTGGCCGGCCGGATCCAGGACGAACGTCCGCGGGGCGTTCCAGGCGTTTGAGCCCGGGCGCAGCTCGAACCCGTTGTCCGACAGGCGCGCCAGCGTGGCGTCGTAGTCGTCCGCCAGCACGGCGACGTGGCCCTCGTGCGCGACGACCGGCGCGTCGACCGGGACGAGGTGGATCTGCGTGCCCGCGCGCTCGACCCACGTGAAGCGATCGCGCAGCATGGGCGGCGGCTCCATCTCGCTGAAGCCGAGCAGCTCCCAGAAGGCGACGCAATCACGGATCTGTGCCTGCCTGACCTCGAGCGTGACGTGTTGCAGCATCGCCGGGACGTTACCTCGGCCCGATTTCTCATCCGGGTTCGCGATCATAAAGCGGACGTACAGGTCCAGTCTGGAGGGACTCGCAAATGCGGACCAAGAAACGGTCCAAGGTCAAGCTGACCGCGGCAATACTCGGCGCGCTCGTGCTCCTCAACGCGGTGGTGATGCTCGCGCTCACGCGCTCCACGAGCTCGCTGCCGTCGAAGAGCTCCGTCGCCGGCCTCGTCGTCCCGCCGGAGGTCGAGTCGATCGCCGCCGGCCAGACCGATCCGGACGAGTACCTGGACCTCAAGCAGAGCTCGGCCAGCCCGGTCACCGAGGGGCAGGTCAAGCAGGCGCAGGCGCAGGCGGCCGACGTCCCGGCCGCGGCCGGCGGGATCGCGTGGCAGCAGCTCGGGCCGTACAACGTGGGCGGGCGCGTGGTCGACGTCCAGGCCGACAAGCTGGCGGCCAACGGCGTCTACGCGGCCGTCTCGGGCGGCGGCGTCTGGCACAGTGCCGACGCCGGCGTGAACTGGAACCCCGTCTGGCCCAACGACCAGACCCAGACGATGGGCGCGCTGGCCCAGGACGCGAACGGCACGCTGTGGGCGGGGACGGGTGAGGCCAACCCGCCCGGCGGCGGCCTGACCTACTTCGGCGACGGCGTCTACAAGTCCACCGACCAGGGCGCGCACTGGACCAACGTCGGCCTGCGCGAGAGCGCGTCGATCGGGCGGATCGCCATCGACCCCTCCAACCCCGACAAGGTGTTCGCGGCGGCCGCGGGCAACGTCTCGCGCTCGGCCGCGCAGCGCGGCCTCTATCGCACGGAAGACGGCGGCAAGAGCTGGCAGCTCGTCCTCGCCCCGACCACGCCGACGACCGGCGCGATCGACGTGGCGATCAATCCCACGAACCCGCAGATCGTCTACGCGGCGCTGTGGGATCACACGCGCAACAACGGCGCGCGCGTCTACGGCGGCGTCGGCTCCGGCCTCTTCCGCAGCAAGGACGGCGGCGACACGTGGGAGCGCCTGCAGAACATCGTCGACCCGCTGCCGGCGTATGACACCGCGCAGAGCGGGCTCAAGCAGGACGCGAGCCTGGGCCGGATCGGCGTGACGATCGCGCCGAGCGACCCGAACCGCGTCTACGTGGTCACGGGCTCCCCGTACGGCCCGGACAAGGGCTTCTACTACTCCGACGACGGCGGCGACAGCTTCCACGTCGGCGGGCGCGCCTACCAGACCTCGAGCGGCTACCAGTGGTGGTTCGGGCGCCTGTGGGTCGATCCGCTCGACAAGAACCACCTCTTCAACGCGGACGTGAACCTCCGCACGTCGACCAACGGCGGCCAGACCTGGACCGCGGTCAGCGGCCCGCACTCCGACCAGCACGCGATGGACTGGGACCCGCATCAGCCCGGCCGCGTCTACCTCGGCAACGACGGCGGCATGTACCGCTCCGACACCAACGGCGTGGGCGCCGGCACGTGGATCAAGGCGTCCAACCAGCCGTGGAACCAGTCGTACCACCTCGCCGTGTCCCAGCAGGATTCGCAGCGGCTCGCGACCGGCCTGCAGGACAACGGCTCGGTTCGCTCCTGGACCGCGGCGGCGCCCTCGCCGACCGACCCGGCGCTGACGAACTGGAACTCCTACGGCGGCGGCGACGGGCACTGGAACGTCATCGATCCCGTCGACCAGAGCTACTACTACGAGTGCTTCCAGCCGTCGCCGCCGCGTCATTCCTGCGGTGGGTTCCACGACACGGCCACCGGCACGACGAACCTGACGATCTCCAACAACGGCTGGCCGGCCAACCAGCGCTGGACGACCGACACGCCGATCGTCGTCGACCCCAACAACGACGCTGTGATCTACCTCGGCGGGACGGTCCTCGGCCGCTCGGCCAACCGCGGCGGCGCGTTCACGATGATCTCGCCCGCCGATGACGCGAACTCGCTGCCCGGCCCGGTGCCGGCCGACGAGAACGACCTCGGCCCGTTCTACGCCAACGAGTACGCGACGATCACCTCGATCGCGCCGGCGAAGTCGGCGACGACGGTGCCGTATGCGCAGACGCTCTACGTGGGCACGGACACCGGCCGCGTGTGGAAGACGACCGATGCGGGCGCGCACTGGACGCGGCTGACGGGCGTGCCGGAGCGCTGGGTGAACGCGATCGTCGTCGATCCCGCCGACGAGAATCACGTCTACGCGGCGTTCTCGGGCTACCGCGAAGGCTCGGACGCGGCGAACGTCTACGAGAGCCACGATGGTGGCGCGACGTGGGCGAACATCTCGCAGAACCTGCCCAACGGGCCGGTCGAGATGATCACCTACGACGCCGCCCACGACGTGCTCTACGCGGCCACCGACGTCGGCGTGTTCGACCGCAAGGACGGCGATTCGGCCTGGTACAAGATCAGCGTCGGGCTGCCGAACGTGCCCGTGCTCGACGTCAAGCTGAGCGGGGACGGGAAGTACGTCTTCGCGGCGACGTTCGGACGCAGTGTGTGGAAGCTGCCGCTGTCCGTCGATGCCACCGACGGCGGCGGAACCGGCGGGTCCGTGCCGGCGACGCTGGCGCTGACCGTGGGCGGGTCGGCCTCCTTCGGCGCGTTCCAGCCGGGCGTGGAGAAGGACTACACGGCCTCCACGACCGCGAACGTGATCTCCTCGGCGGGCGACGCGACGCTCAGCGTGTCCGATCCCGGCCACCTGACGAACGGCACCTTCGCGCTGCCGTCGCCGCTCTCGGTGGACCTGTCGAAGTCGACCTGGGACGCGCCGGTCTCCAACGACCCGGTGACCGTCACGTTCAAGCAGCACATCGGCGCCACCGACCCGCTGCGGACGGGCAACTACAGCAAGACGCTGACGTTCACGCTCTCGACGACGAACCCGTGATGTAGCCGACGCCCAGGCGCTCGTCCGCGAGCGCCTGGGCTTTCGGTCGGTCGAGCACGATCGCGTCGTTCTCGACGAGGACGATCCGGTCGGCGCGGCGGGCGAGGGCGAGCTGTTCGTCGGCGATCAGCACCGTGAGCCCCGCCAGGGCCTCGGCGACCGCGTTGACGGCGGGCGGGGCGAGCCCGGCCGAGGGATCCTCGAGGATCAGCAACTCGGGCGCGCCCATCAGTGCGCGGGCGATCACGAGCAGCTGCTGCTCGCCGCCGGAGAGCGTGCCCGCGAGTTGCTGCGCGCGCTCGGCGAGGCGGGGGAACCGCGCGTGGACGGTCGCGAGACGTTCCGCCACGAGGCGCTTGTCGCTTCGGTCCCGGTACGCGCCGACCGCGAGGTTCTCGGCCACGGTGAGGGAGCCGAAGACGGGCCGGCCCGCGGCGACATGCCCGAGCCGCCCGGCGAACTCCGAGGCGACCCGCTCGGCGACCCGCGCGGGCCCGCCGTCGTGCCCGACGACGGCGACGATCGTGCCGGGAGCCACCGCGATCACGCCGTCACCCCGATCGGGCGGGTCGGTCCGGCCGCACCGCGCGTCACGCCGCCGCCCCCAGGTAGACGCGCTGCACCGTCTCGTCGGCGATCACCGCGTCCGGGGCGCCATGCGCGATCGCGACGCCGTCATCCAGCACCGTGACGACGTCGGCGGTCGCCGCCACCAGCCGCAGATCGTGCTCGACGACCAGCACGGCGCGGCCGGCTTGCGCGAGTGCGCGCAGGACCGCGATCAGGGACTCGCGCTCCGCGGCCGACATGCCCGCCGCCGGCTCGTCGAACGCGAGCACGGGAGCTTCGGTCGCCGCCGCGCGCGCCACCGCGAGCAGGCGCCGCTCGCCGGTGGTCAGCGCTGCCGGCGCGCTGTTCGCCCGCTCGAGGAGACCGACGAGCGCGAGGTAGGTGGAGGGGTCGTCGGAGACGAGCGCGAGCTGCTGCAGCGGCGTGAGCGCGGGAAAGCCCGCGTCGCGCTGGAAGGTTCGCGTCAGGTGCAGCGCGTTGAGCGCGGTCGTCTTGCCGCTGCCGTTGGGGCCGATCAGCGCGTGGATCTCACCCGCGCGCACGTCGAGGTCGAGCCCGCGCAGGATCTCCCGGCCGCCGAGCGTCACGTGCAGGTCGCGGGCGTGCAGCTCGCCGCTCGTCGCCGGCAACTCGCCCGGCGGCTTCAGCTCATCCGCGCCCGCCGCGACGCGCGGCCGACCGCGCACCGCCACCGCGGCCAGCAGCAGGACCGCCGTGAGCCAGTCCGCGACGTGGGGGAGAGCGACGATCACCGCGACGCCGAGCAGCGGGCTGCGGGTCGCGGCCAGCGCCGCGGCGAACAGCTGCAGCGCGAGCAGCGGGGAGACGTCAGCGGGCGCCGCGACCCCGAGCAGCACCGAGGCTCCGGCTCCCGCGGCGGCCGCCGCGCCTCCGGCGAGCGCCAGCGTCTCCACCCGCCGGGAGGGGATCCGCAGGGATGCGGCGAGCGCATGATCGTCGCGCGCCGCGGTCGCCTCCATCCCTGCTCGCGACCGCGTCACCCACACCGAGAACGCGTAGACGAGCACGCACAGGACGGCCGCGAAGACCAGGTGGAGCCGGGGCGTGAGCGTGAAGGTGACCCCGATCGGCGTCTCGACCGTGTCCAGCGCGGGGCGCGTGAGTCCCTGCCCACCGCCGGAGAGCGACGGGAACCCGAGCAGCACCGTGTACGCCAGCCACGCCAGCGCCCACGTCGTCAGCGCGACGAACGGCGGCGCCGCCCGCGCGACGAGCGCGCCGGTCGCCGCTCCGGCGACCGCCCCGGCGACGATCGCCGCCAGCACGGCACCGCCGATCGGCAGCCCCGCGCGCTCCAACTGCAGCGCGCCGACGCCGCCGATCGCCGCGAACGCGCTCGCGGCGAGGACCGGCAGGCCCGCCAGCCGCACGGCGGGGACGAGCCCGAAGACCGCGACGAGCAGGTAGAGGTCGCGGGCGGCCTCGCTCACGCTCATCTCGCCAGCAGCCCTCGCGGCCGCGTCGCCGCCAGCACCGCCAGGAGCGCCAAGACGATGGTGTCGGCCCACCGAGCGCCCAGCGACGACGACGCGAGGATGAAGCCCTCGAGCACGCCGAGCACCAGCCCGCCCGCCAGCGCCAGGCGCAGCGAGCCGAGCCGGCCGAGCAGCGCGGCGGTCATCCCCTTCAGGCCGAGCAGGACGCCGTCCTGGAGGCCGATCGGCGCCTGCGGCGCGATCAGGAGCCCCGCGAACCCGGCCAGCGCGCCCGCCAGCAGGAACGCGATGATCACGACCCGCTCGGTCGGAACGCCCAGCAGCGCGGCGGCGCGGGCGTCGTCGGCGACCGCCCGCATCACGGCACCGGCGCCGGTCGTGGCCAGCGCCCGCTCCACCGCCACACCCACCAGCAGCCCCAGCGCCAGGACCTCCAGCGCCCGCACCGGCACCGTCACGCCGCCGCCGAGGCCGATCGAGCCGGGCGAGCCGAGCGGGTCGGGCAGCGCGTAGGCCTGCTGCGCGAACGGCATTCCCACCAGCTCGCGCACGAGCAGGCCGGCGGCCAAGCTGCTCGCCACCCACCCGAGGACGTCGCCGCGGAACGGCCGGATCGCGACCGCGTACACCGTCGCGGAGAGCGCGGCGCCCGCTACCACGGCGACGACCGCGAGCAGGATCACCGAGCCGAATCCGAGCGGCGCGGCGACCGGCATCGTCCCGATCACCGCGAGCACCGCAACGAACACGGCGCCGATGAGCACGTCGCCGTGGGCGAACGCCAGCACGCCGGTCAGGCGCTGAACCAGCGTGAACCCGAGCGCGATCAGGCCGTAGGCGGCGCCCGTGGCCAGTCCGGTCACGAGCGCCTGGACCGCGACCGGCCCGCTCAAATCACTGAACCGTGTACCGGATCCGCAGCTTGCCCTTGCACAGCGGGACGACCTGGACGTCGACCGTGTGCTTGGCGCCCTTCAGGTGCGCCTCGGCCTCGGAGCCTTCCTCCTGGTCGGTGCTCAGCGACGCGAAGCCCCAGTTCTGGACCAGTTCGTTCTGGACGTCGTCGCGGCGGGAGGCGAGCTCCTCCGGCGTGCCGTCGAGCACGGCGTAGAAGCGCTCGGTCTTGCCGAACGGCCCTTCGGACTTGTACAGGTGGGCGTAGCTGAGCGGGCCGATGTCGGACGGCATCTTCTCCTTCGGATTGCCGGTGAGGTCGTCGCCGACCTCGTCGCAGTCCTTGTCCGCGGCGCCCTCGGACTCCTGCTCCTCGCGCTCGCGCTCGGCCTCGGAGTCGCCGTCGCCGCCGGCGTCCGCATCTTTGCCTTCGCTCTCCTCGCTCTGCGCGTCGGCGTCGGCGTCGGCGTCTGCGTCTGGCGTCTCCGTCGCGGCCTCGGTCGCCGCTTCGGTCGCGGCCGGTGTGGATTTCGCGGTGGTCTCGGTGTCGTCGCCGCCGCAGGCGGCGACGGCGAGAGCAAGAACGGAGAACAGCAAAGCGGCCAGCGTGGCCGGTCGAACACTCATGAGAACCCCTCCAGGACCCAAGGTTTCTCGCCATGATGACGGACGATGATCAAAGCGGGATTGGTAGTCCTCATACTCCTCATCGGGCTGAGCGGATGCGGGGGAGACGGTGACACGGTGCCCGTCGTCGTCAGCGCGCCGGTTTCAACCGAGCCGTGGATCGCCAAATCGATCGAGCGTGGCGCGCGATTGGCCGTCGACGAGATCAACGCGGACGGCGGCGTCGGGCTCAAGGCGGGCAAGAAGAAGCTCAAGCTCGTCGTGCTCGACAACGGCTCCTCGCCCGCGACCGCGCTCGCCAACGCCCGCGAGGCGGTCGACAAGCACGCGGCCGCGCTGCTCACGGATGGGACCGGAGCGGTGAGCGTCGCCTCGGTCACCGACCCGGCGAAGCTGCCGGTGTTCGTGCTCTTCGAGGGCGGGACCGACCTGATCAACCCGCAGGCGCACCCGTCGCTGTTCCGGCTCGCGCCCGCCGACGCGATCATGACCCGCCGGCTCGCCGACTACATCGCCAACGCCCGGCCGAAGGTCGCGATGCTGACCGACGACTCGGGCTACGGCGAGCAGGGACGCGCCGCGTTGCGGGACGCGTTCGGGGTGGACGAGGTGCAAGTCGTCTCCGACCAGGTGATCCCGCACCGCGCGACGGATCTCGCCCCGCAGATCCTCGCCGCCCGCCGCGCGGGCGCCGACAAGCTGATCGTGTGGGCGAGCGCCGCCGACGTCGCCGCGGTGCTGCAGGCGATACACGTCGCGGGCTGGAACGTGCCGGTGATCTCCGGCCAGACCGGCGAGGACCCGCTGGTCCGCCAGCGGCTGGTGGCGCATCCCGACTGGCTGGCGTCACTGCGCTTCGTCTCCTCCCGGATCACGGCCGAGATGGGGCCGAAGCCGTTCAACGCGTTCCGCGCGCGCTACGAGAAGGCGCTGGGGGTGGACAAGGTCGGCGTCAAGCAGGACGGCCGCGACGTGATCCAGCCGCCCGACTGGGCGATGTACCCGTACGACGCGCTGATGCTCGTCCGTGAGGCGATCTCGGAGGCCGGCGTGCTGGGGGCGCCGATGCTGCAGACGATCAACGACGGTGCGCGGATCACCGGCGCCAACGGCGACCAGCGCAGCTACAACGCGCAGTATCACGAGGGCGTCTCGCCGCAGGACATGTACTTCGCCCAGTTCAAGGGCTTCACGTTCGTTCCCGTGACCGACGATCCGCTGTCGGGATCACTCCCTGTTGTCAACCAGCTCGGGTGAGCTGGCGTATGGTCAGGGCATGAAGGAGCAGGCGCCGGCAGTCGAGACCGTGGAGGCCGCCCCGGTCGTCGCGCCAGGCGTCGCTCCGGCGGGGGCAGTGGGCGGCGGCGTGTCCCAGGTCCTGCGGTTGCAGGCGACCGCGGGGAACGTCGCGGTCAGCCGCGCCTTGGCGGCGAGACGGGCGCTGGCGCGCCAGCAGGCACCGCCGCCGGCGCGGACCGCACAGCAGATCGCCGACCTCGACGAGGACATCACGCAGGCGATCGCGGAGAAGGAGACCGGCCGCACCGCGGTCGAGTCGGCGATGCGGACGAGCGCCGGCGTGCGCGCCAGCTACGCGTCCCAGGTCCAGGCCACCGCGGGGTGGACGATCTCCGCGCTCCAGGCGCTCGACGACACCCGCCTGGCCGCCTTCGGGCTGACCCGTGCCGAGCTTCGCGACGCCAACGCGCGGGCCGTGGCGGCGGGCGCGGTGTGGGACGCGGCGATGGCGACCGCGGTCGGGTCGGACGCGGCCGCGTTCATGACCGCGCACGCCACGCAGATCGGCGCCGCCGGGCTGCTGCGGGCGGACATCGACCGCATGTTCCTGTTCCGCGACCTGCGGGCGGATCTGGAGAACCGGCTCACGACCGAGGTGCCGCCGCGCACGACCGCGCTGACGGCGATGGCGCCGGCGGACGTGTGGGCGCTCGCCACGGCCCGCGAGCGCAGCCGCGTGGGCGCGCCGCGGGTGGGGCAGATGACCGACGCGCGGCGCAACGCGCTCGCGCCGATCATCGCGCGCCGCGAGGCGGTCGACGCCGTCGCCGCGGGCACGCCCGCCACGACCCTGGGCATCCCGGCGGGGACGATCAACGCCTACCGGCCCGTGGGCGGCGGCTCCAACTACGCGGAGGACAAGGTCGCGTGGATGCGCGTCGCGGTCGGCCGCCAGCCTCCCGGCGGGACGGTCGGCGCGCGCCTGGAGACCGCGGCGACCGCCGACGGCGGCCTCCAACTCGGCCGCGCCCGGATCGCCCGCATCAACGAGCAGTTCCTCGCCGCCAACCCCGCGGCGACGGACGACCAGGTCTGCGACAACGCCGCCCGCCAGCACAACCCGGGCAACCCGAAGCTCGCGACGGTCCGCGGGCACTTCCACACGTTCCACGCGGCTCGCGCCGCGGCGGCCGCCGCAGCGGGCGGGGCCGCGCCGGCGCCGGCCGGGGCCGCCCCCGCCGGAGCCGCTCC
>NZ_JAPDOD010000130.1 GCF_027587205.1 Solirubrobacter ginsenosidimutans | reverse complement strand
TCGCTTCTCGCGCCAAGCGGCAGCGGTCCCAGACCGATCCGCACGCCCGCTCTGTGCTTTGAACGAGGGGTCGTGGCCTCAGAACGGTTGCAGTGGCGGGAGGTCGCTCGCCTCGGGATTGAGCCGGCGCGGGGTTTCGCCGTCGGTCGTCGAGGCTCCGGCGCCCGTGACGCTCTGACTCCGCCCGCATGCTGATCATCGACGCGCCGCGGGTTCGATCGACGCCTCTTGCGGACACAGGAGCGAGAACTCACGTCGGGGTGACCACGACCTTGCCGAGGGCATGGCCCTCGCCCACGTGGGCGAGCGCTAGCGGAAGCTCCTCGAGCGCGAACGTCCGGTCGATGTGGATGCCGATGTCGCCGTTGACGCAGAGGTCCGCCAACGGCTCGAAGCGGGTCGGTCCCTCTCGTACGGCGAGGACGCCGATGCGGCGTCGCGTGAGCCGGCCAGCGATCCAGCCGATGGCCAGGATGCGCAGCAGCGCGCTGACGGATCCCCCGACACAGCGATAGCGGCCACCGAGGGCGAGCGCCCTTCGGTAGGCGAACACCGATCGGTGCGCGACAAGATCGAGGATCAGGTCGTAGGGCTCCGCGGAGCGCGTGAAGTCCTCACTGCGGTAGTCGATCACCTCATCGGCGCCAAGCGAACGCATGAAGTCCAGCTTGCGGGCGTTGTCGACTCCCGTCACGCGCGCGCCACACCGTTTGGCGAGTTGGATCGCGAAGGAGCCCGTGCCTCCTCCGCCCCCGTTGACCAACACCCGAACGCCGTCCGCGGCACCGTCGGTTCCCTGCAGAGCGATCGCGCCCGCTTGTGGGATCGTCGAGGCCTGCGCGAACGTCAGCTCTTGCGGCTTGTGCGCGAGCGCCGCCTCGGGGGCGACCGCGAACTCGGCGAAGCCGCCCTTGAGCGCGAGGTTGTCACCGTAGACCTCGTCACCGTGTCGGAACCGGGTCACGCCTTCGCCGACGCGCTCGACCCAGCCGGCGATGTCTGAGCCGAGCGTACGGCGCGCCGGAGCACGCAACCCGCCGATGCGAGCGTATAGCGGTGACCCGCGCAGACACTCCCAGTCGCTGAGGTTGATCGATGTGGCGGCCACTTTGATCAGCACCTGTCCGGCGCCCGGCTGCGGCGTTGGGACCTCCTCGGTCCGCAACACCTGGGGCGATCCGTAGCGGTCGTAGATCGCCGCCCTCACCGCAAACGTCCCGCCCTGACGGTCTGCAGGCTCACGAGCCGCAGATCCTACGCGCGCTAGCTTCGCGACAGGAACGCGAGGGTGCTCTGACGCGCGGCCGCCATTGCGAGCAGCCGCAA
>NZ_JAPDOD010000129.1 GCF_027587205.1 Solirubrobacter ginsenosidimutans | reverse complement strand
GAGCAGCATCGTCTTCCCGAAGCCAGCCGGAGCAACGATCGAAACGACGGGCAGACCGCACGCGGCCGCAGCGTCCGTGAGCCGCGGCCGCGGCAAATTCCCCGAACGCAAACCGGGAGGATGCAACTTGCTAGCGAGGACCGTGGCACTCATCGCGCGAGAGCTCATTTCATTGCCGGCCAGCGACGCGCCCCCTTGACGGGCGTCGACGTGAGGATCGTGTCGATCCCCACGCGCGAGCGAATCACCCCGAACGGATGATCTCCGCTCGTCGCCACCCGTCCTGCGATATCCCCGCCGGCTGCGGAGGAGCGGAGCCTCTTCGTGCACGGCACAACCCCGTCCACGACTGCCGACGAATTGGTGCTCGGCGACAATCTCGCCACTCGTGTCGAGTCTCAGGACTTGCTGTTCCTTCTGCCTCCATGCGGTAGTCACGCCGCCGCGTATCGACGACGACTGAGAGTCAAACTCAGGAGCGACGCGCCGGCTGGAGGAGGCGTCGAGGCCGCTGTGGGCGGCCACAAGGACGCTACCGCTCGGAAGGAATCCGTTTGTGGCGCACCGGCGCGTTGTCCCGTCAGGGTCCACTGCCCCCGTTACCAGGGGTGCACTCGGCGGGCGGGTTGTTGCCGCTGACCGTGAAGTCTTCGCATGTCAGCAGGTGGCGATGCTGGGTGCCCATGGTGTAGGACAGAACGACAACGAGCGCGATAGCGGCAACCGCCACGACGGTGTCGCGTCCGCGCACGGACTCCGCGCCCGGAACGACCATGACCAGGACGAGGGTGACCATCGCGGGCAACCCTGCCAGCGTTACGAGCACGCCGAACCACAACAGGACGTCGTGGCCGAGGCTGGTGGTGTCGGCAGGGATCAGCCACGTCAGCGCGATCCAGACCGACGGGATCAGAAGCGCGTACACGGCCGGCTGCGCCCGCCGTCCGAGCAGTAGCACAGCGACGACGAACGCCGCTGTCGCCGCCGCCCAAAGGGCAAAGAGCTGCTCGAAGAAAATCTCGCCGTACACACCCAGCGTGAACGCCGGCCACCACACCAGCAGCGATGTCGCCACCGTGATGGCGGCCAGCCGCCGCAACGCCGGGTCCGACTGGCGAGTATCGCGCGCAGGGACCGGCTGCTCAGTCATCGATCATGAGCCTGATCGGAGCGCGGATCACAAATCCGCCGTCAACGGTTGTCCGTAGCCCTCGAACTCCGCGCCGGTCTTGATGTTCGGATACTGAGCGACGGTCCTTTGGTGGTCGGCGACGAACTTGAGCGCGACGCCGACCATCCAGCCCATGTCCAGCTTGGTCTCCATGAGGTTGTACA
>NZ_JAPDOD010000128.1 GCF_027587205.1 Solirubrobacter ginsenosidimutans | reverse complement strand
GCCGAACATCGTGTTCGTGCTGTGCGACAACGTCGGCTGGGGGGATTTCGGCGTCTACGGAGGGGGCACGCCGACACCTCGCATCGACCAGCTCGCCAACGAGGGCATCCGGCTCAACAACTACGTCGTCGAGTCCCAGTGCACGCCGACACGTTCGGCGATCATGACGGGCCGCCAGTCGGTGCGATCGGGAACGTTCAGGATCCCGTTCGCCGGGGAGGGGAAAGCGGGATTGGCGCCGTGGGAGTACACGATCGCCGAGCTGCTTTCGGATGCCGGATACGCGACGTCGTTGTTCGGCAAGTGGCATTGCGGTGACACGGAGGGACGGCTGCCGACCGATCAGGGCTTCGACGAGTGGTGGGGCTACCGCAACAGCGTCGACGAGGCCGGCTGGACGTCGTATGCGACGTTCGAGGCGATCGCCACGGCCAAGGGGATCCCGACCCCCCACCTGTGGGAGGGAAAGAAGGGCGGCACCCAGACCGCGGTGCGTGAGCTCAATCTGGAGGTGCGCCCGCTGCTGGACGAGTTGATCGTCGAGAAGACGACCGACTACATCACGCGACAGGCAGCAACAGACACGCCGTTCTTCACCTACGTCGGGCTGTCTCACATGCACCCGCCCGAGGCGGTGCACCCGGACTTCGACCAGACGTCCCCGGCGCGGCTGGGGCAGTACGCCGACTTGATCGCCGAGATGGACTTCCGCGTCGGGCAGATCATGGACTGCGTCGAGCAGGCCGGGATCACCGACAACACGCTCATCGTCTTCTCCAGCGACAACGCGGCCGGCGGAACGCACGCGTTTCAGGGCGGATCGAACGGACCGTTCCGCGGATCGTTCGTGACCCCGCCCTGGGAGGGTTCGATGCGGACCGCCGCGATGGTCCGCTGGCCGGGGAAGGTGCCGGCCGGCGTGGTCAGCGAGGAGCTGCTCTCGGCCCACGACTGGTACACGACCTTCGCAGCCCTGGCAGGCGCATCCGACAAGGTGCCCACCGACCGGCCGATCGACGGCATCGACGCCTCGAAGTTCCTGCTCGGGGAAAGCACGACCAGCGGCCGGGAGAGCTACCTGTTCTTCGGCCCCGACGGGTCGCTCATGTCCGTCAAGTGGCACAACCTCAAAGCGGTCCTGCGCTACTGCGAAGGCATGGACCAGCCGATCGTGACGCCGTCGTGGCCGATGCTGTTCGACCTCGCCAGTGACCCCGGCGAGCTGTACAACATCATGGAGACCAAGCTGGATATGGGCTGGATGGTCGGCGTCGCTCTCAAGTTCGCCGCCGACTACCACAAGAGCGTCGCTCAGTACCCGAACATCAAGACCGGCGACGAGTTCGAAGGCTACGCACCACCGTCGTCGTGACACCTTCACCGTCCGCGCTGCCTCAACAGA
>NZ_JAPDOD010000127.1 GCF_027587205.1 Solirubrobacter ginsenosidimutans | reverse complement strand
CAGCATCGCGGCGATCCGACCCCCAGCGCATCACCCGCCCTGCAATCTCCCCCGGGGGAAATTGCACGGTGGGCGATGCGCACGCTGCCGTCCAGATGGACACTGGCTCCGATGGGAACGCCTTGGAACGGAGCCACGAGCCGGCATGCCCGCCGGTACCGCATCACCGTGCAGGCCGAGCTCACGCAAAGGTTCGTCGAGCCGCTCGAACAGGTCGTCGTGGTGGAGTCGACGGGCGATCAGTCGATCCTCAGCTGCGAGTCGGTCGACCAGGCGAAGCTCCAGACCATCCTCACCTGGCTCTACGACCGCGGCGTCGAGATCGTGAGCGTGGCGCCCGACGACGGCGGCACCGACTCCGTGACGCCGTGACCGTCACCCGAGCTCCAAGACCCGCGCACGGCGACGTCGCGCCGCCCGAGCTTTGCACGCGCGTCTCGGCCCGCGTCCCTGGCCCTTTCGTGGGCGGCGCGCCCCTGCTCCCGCGAGACGCGGCCGCCGAGCGCCGCTCGCGCGAAGCACCCGTTTCAAGGCGCGATCCGACGAACCGCGGGCCACAGCGATGACGAACGACGTTCACTGGGCGCGGACCGATGCGCGACACGCCGCGCTGAGCGTCCTGCCGGCCGTCGTGATCATCCTCGCCGTGGACGTGAAGGCCGGCGTCCTGGGCGCGATCGGACTGCTGCCGGTGTGCCTGGTCGGGATCGCACCACAACGGCCCCAGCGCATCGCCGTCGGCATCGTCGGGCTGTTGTTCGCCGCCGGCGTGATCGTCGGCTCCGTCCTCATCCAGGTCCACGTCCTGGCGGTCATCGGGATCTTCGTGCTGTGCTTTCTATCGGCGAGCTTGATGGCCAAGAAGGCTGCCGGGTTGATCGTGACGGCGATCGTCATGCCCGCCGTGGCGATCGGGATGAGCTATGACTCGATCTCCGACGGGCTCGGGCTCGCCTTGTTCTTCGCGCTCGGCTCGATCTGGGCCACGCTGACCTCGTTGCTGTGGCCCACCGACAGCGGTGCCGCGAGCGATTCGGCCCCGCTGCTGAGCAGGGCTGAAGCCCGCCGCTACGGCATCCTGCTCGGGCTGGCCGCGGCGACGGCGGTGAGCATCGCGCTGATCTTCGACTTCTCCTCGCGCGGCTGGACCGCCGCCGCGACCCTGCTCGTCATGCGCCCGGTCGCCGACATGGTCCGGCTCCGCGGCGTCGGCCGGGCGCTGGCCACGATCTCCGGCGTCGTGGTCGCCACATTCGTGCTGAGACTCGGGCTCAGCCCACCCGCCGTAGCGGCCCTGGTCGCCATCGTGTTCATCGCCACGATCGCGACGCGCACCAGCAGGTGGTACCTCGCCTCCGCCGGCACGGCCGTCCTGATCCTGCTCGCCATCCTCTACGGCACCACCGACACCGATGCCCTCCACGACACCTCCTGGACACGCGTCGTCGAAAACGTCATCGGCGCGGCGATCGCGCTCTTCTACGGACTGCTCATCCCGTCG
>NZ_JAPDOD010000126.1 GCF_027587205.1 Solirubrobacter ginsenosidimutans | reverse complement strand
TGCGCTGATAGATCACGGGGCACCGTGTTGAGTTGAGGCCTGCTCCCGGTTTTGGGGGTGGGCCTTTCTCTTTGTGGAGGTGTCTGGTGCCGGGGTTGCTGAGAGAGCTTGAGGGTGATCGGTTGGTGGTGGCGGTCGATCCGGGCAAGGTTTCGCATCGGGTGTGGCTGGCTGATCGGGAGCGCGGGTTGATCGGCGAGCCGGTGTCGGTCGCGAATTCCAGGGTTGGGATGCAGCAGCTCGCGGGATTGGTCGGTCGGCGTGATCCGGTGTTCGCACTCGAGGCGACGGGGTCGTTGCATCGCGCCTTCGCGGGAGAGTTGGAGCGTCGTTGGCCGGGCGCGTTGCGGTTGTTCGCGCCGTCGGAAACGCAGGCGGCGCGGGCGCAGATCGGCGCGCGCCGGTTTAAGACCGACGATCGCGATTGCGCGGCGCTGGTGTGGCTGGCACGTCAGGGCGCTGGGCGGCGGGCTGTCGCCTCGCCGGTGGCGGCGCTGCTGGCAGCGGTGGCGCACCGCCGCCAGCTCGTGCTCGCCCAGACGCCGCTGCGCCAGCGGCTGCACGATCAGCTCAACGCGCTCGCGCCCGGCCTTTCAGCGCCCGAAGGGCACGGCCGGGCGTTGTTGCTGCAGACGTCGACCGGACGTGCCGTGCTCGCCTGCGCGATCGACTTCGAAGGGCGCGCACCGAGCCCTCGGTCGTTGCAGACGCGCGCCGGCGGGCGCCTGAGCGACGCGACCGCGGGCTTCTGGTCGGCGCGCTGGAAAGACTGCCTCGCGCCACCCGCAGACGCCGCGCTGCGAGCCTCGCGCTTGGCGCGCGACGTCGCGCGCTTTTGGGCGCTGCGCGAGGACATCGCGTTCCTCGACGCCCAACTCGAGCAACTGCTGGCCGAAAGCGAGGGCCAGGTCCTGACATCGCTGCCGGGGGTCAAGGTCGTCCGCGCCGCTGCGTTTGCCGCCCACTCGCTGCCGATCGAGCGCTTCCCGACGCCCGAGCACCTGTACTCCGCCACCGGCCTGGCGCCGGCCAGTTATGCGTCCGCGACCGTCCGCAAACGCACCGCGATCAGTCGCACCGGCCTGCCCGAGCACCGCGACGCGCTGATGGCGATCGCCTGGGGCCTGGGCCGGTTCGCTCCCGCCTTCCAAAACCGGCGCCGCGAACTCGCCGAGCGCGGCCTGACTGGCATCAGAGCCCGCGTCGCGCTCGCCCGCCACGCCTGCCGGCTGTGCTGGCGGCTCCTGCAATCCCAACAGCCATACGACGATCAGCGTTACGATCGCGCCAGGCGAGACCGCGGGCGGTGACGGCGCTTGCGCTATGCCGCACTGACGGCGCAATCTAGCTTGCCGCCCGCCCGCGCTCGCCGGCCCTCACGGCGCACACGAAAGCCTGCCGCACCCGACGGCGCCTAATCAGCCTGCCGACCCGGACCGGCACCCGCCAGCGCGAAACGCCGCAAACACCGCGATCACCGACCGCGGCAAGCGCCGCTGCGCTCACCGCGATCTTGACTCATCGCCGGAAAGCTAG
>NZ_JAPDOD010000125.1 GCF_027587205.1 Solirubrobacter ginsenosidimutans | reverse complement strand
ATCGCGTGGACTCGTCGACGCCGATCAAGATGGTGCTCATGGTGGTTCCTTCCGCCGTGGGATGGGTCGCCGGATGCACGCTAGGCACGCACTTGCCGAGCGGCATCGGGGAGGTCCACGCCGTCGGTGCGGCTTTCCCGCACATCTGCTCGTCGTCGTTGACCGCACGCTTGGTGGCCGATGACGACTTACGCGATCAGGCACGCCTGTGGGCGCTCACTGGCATTCCGCGAAGAATCTGGCGATGAGTCCGTCCACGCTCGGCTCGTCAGTTGCGTAGTAGTGGCCGGCGTGAGGGATCAGGTGCAGCCGAGCATCGGGAATCGTTCGCGCGATCGACTTGCCGTTTGCCTTGGGGATCAGTCGATCGTCCTCTCCGTGGACGACCAGGGTGGGGGCGTCGATGGCGTGGAGGTTGCGGTAGGCGTCGTGCATCATCGCTGCGGCGACGTGTCCCCGATACGCGTCGGGGTCGAGCCGTCGCTGGCGTCGTTGCTCGAGGTCTGCGGCGATGCGTTCCGGGGTTTCCCGGCGGCAGCGTTTTCCGTAGACGTGGGGGATGGCGGCCTCGGCGGCGGCCGCGCGGGAGAGGAATCTCGCCCGCCAGAGATACGCGAGCGTTGTCGCCGGTGGCGGCACCGTGTGAGGCCCGCCAGCCTGGGTGGCCCCGAGTACGAGCGCCCTGACGCGGGCCGGGTGACGAAGAGCCAGGCGCTGCGCGACCATGCCGCCGAGTGAGAATCCGTACACGAGACTGCTCTCGACCCCTGCCGCATCGAGGACGGCGACGGCGTCGTCGGCCAGATCGTCGGTGCTACAGAACATCGGCGCCCGGCCAGAACGTCCCACGCCTCGGTAGTCGAACGTGATTACCCGGAACTGCTCGGCGAAGCCGGGAATGCTGCGCCACCAGCTGTTCCCGTCGAGCCCCAGCCCCGCAATGAGCAGCAATGGTGGGCCGTCACCCGCGGCCGACCAGGCGGGCCCTTTATAGGCGTCGCGCAGGCGAAGCTGCGGGGCCATCGTTGCGGTGCTCATGGGTGTCTCCTTCGGGTTGGGGCGGCAAGTGAAGTCATGCCGGTCCCTGCGGTGGGCTGTCTGCAGCTCGGGAGACTGGTGCATGCTGAGCACCGTCCGGGAGCTTCGAGCGGCAGGGGATGAGTAGAACCCTCAGAAGTCAGATCGTGCCGCCACCCCGCTGCGGGTCGACGTCGCGATCGATGCCCTCCGCGGTGATTCTACCGACCGCGACTCCGGAATAAACCAAATTCACGTCGACCGCCCGGAGTCCTCGGTACCCGCTTTTCGTGGAGGGATTGCGCTATTGCGCCACATGTTCGCTCGATAGCCTCCTCCAGCTCGGCCACGGCTGGCATCGATTGACATGAGTTCAGGGGTTTTTGGGGTCTCTCCAAGTCAACCGCCGACGCCCGTCGCGGCGGGCGCGAACGCGGCAACTCCGACCGCATCGACGCGATCGCGTCGCCCGCGCGGCGCTGCGCGAAGGTCTCAGCGAGCTGCCCGCGGAAGACGCTCTCAGACGTCGAGCCGGCCACGCTGGAATGGGTCGATTGGTTCAACACCTGCCGCCTGCATTCTGCCTGCGGCAGGCTCTCCCCAGCGCAGTACGAGCAACATGTATCGACAATCTTCTAACTCACTAACAACAGCCTCCAACGAAGCCGGGGCGGTTCATCCGGCGCCTTGCCCGCGGGCCGCGCTGAGGTGTGTGCGGTGGTAGCGGTCGTGGATCACGACGCGTGAG
>NZ_JAPDOD010000124.1 GCF_027587205.1 Solirubrobacter ginsenosidimutans | reverse complement strand
GTCAGTTCGACGATGCCGGCGCGGAGGCCCTCGGGGATGAGGGCGGACGGCGACGCACCGGGGTGTTGGCGTGCGATGCGTACGCGCAGGACTCCCGGTCTGATCACGAAGTTCAAGGGCGGATCGAGGCGCAGTGCCTCGCCGTCGATGCCGGCGGCGATGGGTTGGTCTGCGTCGACTTCGAACGTCGGCGCCGACCATGTGCGCAGCGGGCGCTGCAGCCGCCGTCCGCTTTCGCCGCGCCCCTTGGCTTCGCCGACGACGGTCACGCCGAGCAGGCCGTCATCGATGCGCGGTCGCGTGCCTGAGCCGACCGCGCGGCCGAGCCGGTAGCTGTTATTGGACACCAGGACCATCGCCCCGGCGTGGTGCGTCTGCCCGCCCGGGCCGCTCCAGCGCAGGTCGAGCTCGCTCCCGCCAGGGCCGAGCGTGTCCGGAACGGTGTCGAGCAGCGTGCGGATCTTCGCGTCGCGGTATTCCTTGCGCTGGACGGCCTCGGCGTAGATGCCGAGTGAGACGTTGTTGACGAACACGCGTCCGTTGACCTCGGCGAGATCGACGATTCGCTCGCCGCCGTCGACGAACGCGTCGAGGGCGCCGACGACGTCGTCGCGGTCGACGCCGAGGTCGAGCGCGAAGTGGTTTCGGGTACCGGCCGGGATGCAGGCGTAGGGCAAGTCGCGTTCGGCGGCGATTGCCGCGACGATCGCCTGCGAGCCGTCGCCACCGGCCATCGCGAGTGCATCGGCGCCGCCGGCGAGGGCGTCACGCACGAGCTGCTCGAGGTCCCACGGGGGGCCGAGCTCGATCGGCTTGATGCTGCGCGCGCGTGCCTCGTCGGCGAGCCTGAACCGCTCCGCCTTTCCGCCGCCGGACTTCGGGTTGAAGAACAGCACCGCGTGGCGCGGCGCCGGGACGCGCGGCAGGTTCACGTGGCTGGCGAACGCGGCGCGCGACGCCGCCAGCGACATCAGAAATCCCGCGATGATCAGGAGGTCGGCGAACCGCGCTCCATCGGCGGCGATCACGACCAGCACGCCGGCGAAGAGCAGCGCTGCGAGTGCCAGGCCCACCACGCGCGCGATGCCTCGTCGCAGCACGCCATACCAGGCGCATGCGCCGGCGATCAGGACGCAGGCCAGCACGATCAGGCCGCGCGGAAACACGCTCACCGCGTTGCCGATAGCGAACACGACAGTGGCGGCGCCCACGATCAGCGCGGCGATCGCCGCCAGTTGCTGGTGTCTCATAGGATTCCCTTTCGGTGAGCCCGACCGTCGAACCCGCAGGCCCGCGGTCGCGCCGGCGACGGTGGATCGAGGACGGTGAGCGCTTGGATCTCGCGGTTTACTCGGCGATCGCCCGCACGCCGACGCCGGCGCTCGATGTCGCGATGAGCCGGCTGTCGCACGCCGCGAACTACTCGCGCATCTCGATGGCCGCCGCTGCACTGCTCGCGCTGACGGGGGGCGCGACGGGCCGGCGTGCGGCCGTTCACGGACTCGGCTCGGTCGCGGTCACGTCGGCCGTGGTCAACGCCGCCGTCAAACCACTCGCACGGCGGCGCCGTCCGGACCGTTCGGCGGGCGAGGTGCCGGTCGCGCGCCACGTGCGGATGCCCACTTCGGGCTCGTTCCCATCCGGGCATTCCGCCGCCGCCTTCGCGTTCGCGACCGGCGTGGGCCAGGTGTCGCCGGCGGCCGCCGCTCCGCTGCGCGCGCTGGCCGCGCTCGTCGCCTACTCGCGGGTCCACACCGGCGTGCATTACCCCGGCGACGTGCTGGCCGGTGCTCTGATCGGCACCACGCTGGGACAACTCACGACCCACCTGCGCCTGCGCTAGCGCACCG
>NZ_JAPDOD010000123.1 GCF_027587205.1 Solirubrobacter ginsenosidimutans | reverse complement strand
CGCGACGGCCGCCGCGGCGCTCGCCGCCGCCGCGCCACTCGCGGTCGCGCCGCTCGGCACCGCGGCGCTCGCCGCCGCCTCGGCGGCGCGGGCGAACACGGCCTCCGGGAGGCCGACGATCGCGCGGGCGATCCAGTCGATCGGCGGGCCGCCCGGGCGTGGGGGCGGCCACTTGGTCACGTCGGTGCCGCCCGAGAGGATCAGCAGCTCCTTCGCTCGGGTCATCGCGACGTAGAAGAGGCGGCGCTCCTCCTCGGCGTCGGCGGTGCTGTCCGCGTCGGCGAGGCGCTCCCAGGCGGTGGTCGGGATCGTGTCGCCGCCGCCGAGCGGGGCGAGCCGGAGGCCTGCCGTGCCGTTGTCGGACACCAGCAGCGCCGGGCGCGTCCCGCCCGCCTTGCGGCCAAGGTCGGCCACGCACACGACGGGGAACTCGAGGCCCTTGGCGCGGTGGATCGTCATCAGCCGCACGGCGTCCAGGCCCTCGGACTCGAGCGCGGCCTCGCCCTCGCGCGCCTCGGCGAGATCGCGCGCCTGCGCGTCGGCGAGGAAGCCGCGCAGGTCGCGGCCCTCGGCGCGTTCGTACTCGCCGGCGAGCCGCATCAGCTTGCGCAGGTTCGCCAGGCGGCGGTCGCCGCCGGGTCGTGACAGCGTGGCGAGGTCGTAGCCGGTGGCGACGATCGCGCGTTCGAGCAGGACCTCCAGCGGAGCTCTCTGCGCGTGCTCTCGCTCGGCCGCGAGCAGCTGCGCGACCTTGGAGCCGCTCGCCTGGACCGCGTCCCACAGGCTGCCGCGGGTGCGGCCCTCCTGGGCGAGAAGGACGAGCTCGTCGGTGCCCGCGCCGTGGAAGGGCGAGGACAGGACGGTGAGCAGCGCTTCCTCGTCGTGCGGGTTGGCGAGCACGCGCAGCCAGGCGAGCCCGTCGCGGACCTGCTCCTGACTCCAGTAGCCGCGTCCGCCGACCACGTAGGTCGGCAGGCCCTGCTCCTCGAGCGCCTCCTCGAGCAGTCGCAGGCTGCTCGTCGCCCGGACGAGCACGACCATGTCCCCGGCGCGGCGGCCGTCGTCGAGCTCGGTCCTCAGGCGGTCGGCGATCAGGCGCGCCTCGGCGCGCCGCCACGGCTGGTCTCCCCCCTGCGCCAGCCCGAGCCGCGGCGCGAGCTCCTCCCAGCCCTGCGTTCCCGTGACGAGCAGCTCGACGGGCGGCAGGCCGGACGGCGGCTCAAGGTCGAACAGCCGCAGCGCCCCGTGCTCGTCGATCGACAGCTCCTTGCGACCCGCCTTCAGCGGCGAGAACCGCTCGCCCAGCTCGGGCGCGAACGCGGCGTTGAGCGCGTCCAGCAGCTCCTCGCGGCTGCGGAAGTTGACCGCGAGCCGGCGCACCTCGCGTGGGTCCAGCGTCTTCGCACGGTTCCGGAAGATGTTCACGTCCGCGTGGCGGAACCGGTAGATCGACTGGAACTCGTCGCCCACCGCGAACAGGTTGTCGCGCTCGAGCGACTCGAGGATGCCGAGCTGGACCGCGTTCGTGTCCTGGAACTCGTCGATCATGATCTGCTCGAAGCGGGCCGCCCATTTGTCGCGGGTCTGCGTGTCGTCGAGGAGGTCGCGAGCGCGCAGCTCCAGATCGTCGAAGTCGATCGCCGCCCGCTCGGCCTTCTTGTCGTCGTAGGCCGCGCCGTAGCGGGAGAGAAGGGCGTCGATCAGGGCGAGGGCGGAGCCGGCGTGATAGTCGGCGCAGGCGGAGCGATACGCGGCCCAGGCGGTCCGGTAGGCCTCGCAGGCGTCGGACGTGAGGGCCTTCGCGCCGCCCTTGAGCTCGGCGGGGTTCAGCGCCCCGGGCCACGGCGGAGCGCCGTCGCGCGGCGCGGCCGTGCCGGCGCCGCCGGCCGCCGCGGGCTCGCCGCCCGCTGGCGGGGCCGAG
>NZ_JAPDOD010000122.1 GCF_027587205.1 Solirubrobacter ginsenosidimutans | reverse complement strand
GAGTTCGAAGGCTACGCACCACCGTCGTCGTGACACCTTCACCGTCCGCGCTGCCTCAACAGAAAGGCGGGACAAATGTGCCGCTGGCTCGCATACTCCGGCTCCCCCATCCTGCTCAAAGAGGTGCTCTACGAGGGCCCTAACTCGCTCGTCGGCCAGAGCCTGCACTCGCGAATGGGGGCCGAGCCGACCAACGGCGACGGGTTCGGCGTCGGTTGGTACGGCGCCCCCGACACGCCGGGCATGTTCCACAGCACCGAACCGGCCTGGAACGACGACAACCTCCGCGAACTCGCGGGTCACATCAGCTCGCCGTTGTTCTTCACGCATATCCGGGCGGCCATCGGCAGCGCGGTGCAGCAGACCAACTGCCACCCCTTCCGGCACAACCGCTGGCTGTTCATGCACAACGGTTACATCAACGAGTTCGCGACGATTAAGCGCGACCTCACCCTCGCGATCGATCCGTCCCTGTACCCACTGATCAGTGGCCAGGCGGACACTGAGGTGTTGTTCTATCTCGCCCTCACCTTCGGCCTCGAGAACGACCCGCCGGCGGCGGTCGAGCAGGCGATCGGGCTCGTCGAAGCGGTCGCCGCTCGCCACGGGGTGCCGCATCCGTTCCAGGGCACGATCGCGACCAGCGACGGCGAGAGCATCTGGGCGTTCCGGTACTCCAGCGAGCACAAGTCGCGCTCGCTCTTCTACACCACCGACGTTCCGACGCTGCGCAAGCTCTACCCCGGGCGGGAACTTTTCCGGGAGTTCTCCGACGACGCGCGGCTGATCGTCTCCGAACCCCTGGGCGACGTCGCCGGCGTCTGGAACGAGGTGCCCGAATCCACCTACGGGATCGTCGGCCCAGACCACGCCGAGATGCGGCCCTTCCAACCCAAGGCGCCGACAACCCAAGTGCCGGTCCGCGCGTGACGCAGCCACCTGCCAGCTGAGGAGCAGCGAATGCTCACCGAGGATGGCGAGACGCAGGTCGGGCGCGTGAAGAGATCCCGCGCGCAGGCAGCACGGCACGTCCAGACGTTGCGCCAACGCAGCACGCTGGTCGACGCCGCACTGGAAGCAGGCGATCTCGACCGGCGCCGGGCCGGATCACTGCTGGCCGGCGGGATCGCGTTCCGCATCTTTCTCTGGCTGTTGCCGGCGGCGCTGGCCGCCGCCGCGCTGATCGGCCTCGTGCGGCCCACCGGCGGCGCCTCACCCGAGCGCGTCGCCAAATCGCTCGGCCTCGCCGCCTCAGTCGCGAGCACGGTGGGACAGGCCACGCGCCAGTCCGATCAGAGCGCCGCCACGCTGCTGGCGATCGGTCTCGTGTTGATGCTGTCGGCGTCGATGAGCCTTGTGAAGGCGCTGCGGATCGCGCACGTGCTGGCCTGGGAAGAGCCCGTTGGCCGTCCCACGCGCTTGCCGCGCGACGCCGTGATCTGCTCCGCGGCGATCGGCGCTCTGGTCGCGACCGAGACCCTGGTCACGTACCTCAGACACCAAGACGGGGCCCCGTCGCTGCTCCTGATCCTTGCGTCCTTCGCGATCAGCGGCGGCTGCTGGCTCGGCCTCTCGCTGCTACTTCCCCACGCCGACGCGAAGTGGCGCGCGCTCCTGCCGGGCGCCGCGCTGTTCGCGATCGGCTACGCCGTGCTGCATATCGCGACGCAGTACTACTTCGCGCCGAAGCTGACCAGAGCCCCCGCGCTCTACGGCTCCCTCGGGACCGCCGCGACACTGCTGCTTGCGATCTTCCTGATCTCACGCATCATCGTGGCGTCGGCGTTTCTCAACGCAACCCTCTGGCGCCGAAACGGAACACCGGATGAGTTCGTGCCATCGGGATGATGACGCGTGAGTAGATCGTCCTTAGGTTCGCGGTACCCAACCGAATTGGAGGAAACCGCGATGGCCACTATCGCCGGCGATGCAACCAGGACGCCTGTGCCCACTGCGATCACGACACCGTCGAGCGTGAAGGCCGGGATCGGG
>NZ_JAPDOD010000121.1 GCF_027587205.1 Solirubrobacter ginsenosidimutans | reverse complement strand
CACCAACCGCGGCATCAACCCCACCACCAGCACCGACCCCAACCCCACACCCACACCCACACCGACCGCGACCGCCACGCCAACGCCCACGCCCACAGCTACGCCGACGCCGACGCCGACGCCGACGCCGACCGCGACGCCCACACCGACCGCGACGCCGACGCCGACGCCGACGCCCACGCCGACCGCGACGCCCACGCCCACGCCGACCGCGACGCCCACGCCCACGCCCACGCCGACGGTCATGCCGACGCCGACGCCGACGCCGACGCCGACGGCAACGGCGATCCCGGATTCCGCGGTCGCCGCGGTCTGGGATGTCCCCGTCGGAGCGCTGACGGGAACAGCGGTGACGCTTGACGCATCCGCTTCCACCGGCTCAGGCACGCTGACCTGCACGTGGAGCTTCGAGAACCAGGACGGCAGCATCGTCTGGGAGACCGCCACCGGCTGCAAGCTGGTCAAGACGTTCTCCAACGCCGACACGAAATACGTCACGCTGACCGTGCGTGACGCGAAGGGCGCCACGGCAACGGTCCGGAAGTCCTTCGCCGTGACGGCGCCGGTGAAGACGCCGACGCCCACGCCGACCAAGACGCCGACGCCCACGCCGACGGCGACGCCGACGCCCACGCCGACCGCGACGCCCACACCGACGCCGACCGCGACGCCCACGCCCACGCCGACCGCGACGCCCACACCGACGCCCACACCGACGCCGACCGCGACGCCCACACCGACGCCGACCCCGACGCCCACACCGACGCCGACCGCGACGCCCACGCCCACGCCGACCCCGACGCCCACGCCCACGCCGACCGCGACGCCCACGCCCACGCCGACCGCGACGCCCACGCCCACGCCGACCGCGACGCCCACGCCCACGCCGACCGCGACGCCCACGCCCACGCCGACCGCGACGCCCACGCCCACGCCGACCGCGACGCCCACGCCCACGCCGACCGCGACGCCCACACCGACGCCCACCGCGACGCCCACACCGACGCCGACGCCGACGCCGACCGCGACGCCGCCGCCCACCGGGCCGGCCTGGACGCCCGGCGTGCCGACGATCACGTCACCCGGCAACTACGCGTGGGTCAATACCGCGAAGGTCACACTCGCTGGAACGGCCGACGCCGGCGCCGTCGTCGAACTCTTCGACGACGGAGTCTCGGTCGGCACCACGACGGTGTCCGCCCTCGGCTCGTGGTCGCGGCAGGTCCCGGCCGCTGACGGTGCGCATCTCTACACCGCAGCGGCGACCGGCCTCGGCGGTACGTCGAAGCAATCCGCCATGCGGGTGGTCCAGGTGGACACGACCGCCCCGAGTGCCCCGGTGATCATTTCGCCGTCCGAGGGCACGACGACTGGCACGACCTTCACGGTCAGTGGCACGGCGGAAGCCGGGTCCACGATCGAACTCTACGAGGACGGTTCCTCGCGCGGCACGATCGCCGCTTCGAATGCGACCTGGACCCGAACGCTCTCAGGCGTTTCGGCCGGGACGCATACCTACTCCGCCCGCGCGACGGACATCGCGGGCAACGTGTCAACGATGTCAATCGCAAGGAGTTTGCGAGTCGGTTGACAGGATTCGGTTTCTCTGGCGCTAGCCTTTGAAACCACATCCAATAACTTGGAGAATTACCGCCGATCGGGCCCAAGACGGACTTGCGGGCACGGTCGGTGGCTCCCCTCCTGTTCACGGGTTTGGCGGTTCAGACCCAGGGGCATGAGGTGGGGGCCGGTCGTCGCGACAGGGGAAAACAAAGCGACGAGCCATGGAACTGGCTACACCGGCATGCCACTGACGGCTGATGTGACATCAACCAGCAAGAGCGGTCAGCCGGATTGATTTCGGCGTCTTGAGCTGGCGGCTCGAATCGGCGGGAACCCATTCGAGCTTGTGGTCGCTTCGTGCGATCGCAACTGAGCACGTCCACACTTTTCGGGAGGCTTCATGAGCAGGAAACAACGACCGCTGCGCGGTGACAGCGTCGTGCCGCGTCGACTTCGATCGGCCGCAACGATGGGCATAGCGCTAGCCGCCGTTTCGGTACTACCCTCGGCAGCCACCGCCGCTGATCTGGCGGCGTCGCCGTCGACGCTTTCGAGCGTGTTCGCCTCGGCGAAGGCGGGCGATTCGGTC
>NZ_JAPDOD010000012.1 GCF_027587205.1 Solirubrobacter ginsenosidimutans | reverse complement strand
GACGACGCGCCGGCGCGCCGCGCTGCGGCGCTGAACGGCGCAGCGCGTGGCGGCGAAGCCGCTGTCGCACCGGCCCGCGACGCGGCTGCGGGCGGTCGGCGGCCATCGGCCCCCGATGCGCGCGCGGCCGCGTCGCTCGCGCTCACTTCGGTCGCCGCCACGGACGCGCTCGGGCTCGCGGTCGAGTCCGCGCGCGGGCGCATCGTCGCCGGTCGCGCGCTCGCCGCCGCCGGCGACCGCGACGGCGCCGCCGAACAGCTGCGCGCCGCCGAGGGGCTGCTCGTCGACGCTCCCTCCAGCCACCTGCGAGCCGAGGCGGTGCGGGAGCTGCGTCGGATCGGCCGGCGCGTCAACCGCGCCGGCCGCGCGGGACGCGCCGACGCGGCGGGACCCGCGGCGCTCACCGTGCGCGAGCTCGAGATCGCGCGGCTCGTCGCCGGAGGCCTCACCAACCGCGCGGTCGCCGAGACGCTCTTTCTCAGTGAGAAGACGATCGAGACCCACCTCTCGGGCGCGTTCGTGAAGCTCGGTGTGCGGTCGCGGCAGGCACTTGGTGCCGCGCTCGACGCGGGCTGAGGGACACGTCCGGAGGACCGAGTGGTCCCGAATCCACCTCACAGGTGGTTTCGGGACCACTGCCCGTCGACGTGGCACATCTGACCCCCTCCCTCGGGGGGGGGGACGGGTGCCTAGATGAAGCCGAACTTCTTGCAGGCCTTGATGCCGATCTTGCCTTCGAGGCGGGCACCCGGCATCGGCAGGTCGTTCTGGCCGCCGCCGACGGAGAAGCCGCCGGCGGTGTCGATGCCGACGGTTCCGAAGCCGTACATCGCCTTGGCTCCGAGCTTGCCGGTCATGCAGCCGAGGTCGAGCTCGCCGCCGACGGTGCCGCCGACCATGCCCATCTTCGCCGTGGCCTCGGCGAAGACGGCGACGCCGGTGTCCTGGGCACCGCCGACGGCGTCGATGTCAAGGCCGCCGCCTCCGCCGACGCCGCCCTCGACGCAGATCGACCAATCGGCGCCCCAGTCGAGCTTGTTGTCGCGGCAGAGCTGAAAGCCACCGCCACCGCCGCCGTAGGCCGACCAGCCGCCGCAGCCGAGGCCGGACGGGTCCTTCTGCGTGATCGGGTTGTTGCTCGCGTACATGTAGAGGTTCTCCGCGCTGCCGCGGAAGAAGGTCCGGTCGCTTGCGGTGAAGCGGCCGGCCGCCGGGTCGTAGTCGCGCGCGCCGAAGCGCACGAAGCCGGTGAGCGCGTCGCGCAGGCCGCCGGCGTAGCCGATCGCCAGCTCGAACGAGCCCGTGACGTCCTTCTCGACGCCGTACGCGTCGTAGTTGATCGTGCGCACGACGGAGCCGTCGGACGCACGGACCACGATCCGCGGCGAGCCGACCGCGTCAACTCCGACGTAATAGCGCTCGCCGCCGCGCTCGGCCGCGAACAGGCGGTCGTCACTGTCGTAGTAGTAGGTCGTGACCACGCCCACACCGTCGACCGTCGCGGTCACCTGGAACACGTTCTTGGGGTTGCCGTAGAGGTACTTCACCCCGCCCGCGCTGGTGCGGCGCCCGAAGGCGTCGTACATGTATGCCGTCGTCGAGCCGCCGACGGTCGCCGTGAGCAGCTCGCCGCTCCGGCTGTAGGCGAACGTGTCGCCGCCACGGCCGGTCAGGAAGCCGTCGGCGTCCCACGTGTAGGCGGTGCTGCCGCGGGAGGTGAGGCGATCGCGGTCGTCGTAGACGGCACCGCCGCCGAGCCGGTTGCCATTGCCGTCGTAGGTGTTGCTCTCGACGGTGGTCGCGCCGCGCTTGACGGTCAGCAGCTGCCCGCTGCCGTCGTAGCTGTAGGCCAGCGTGTCCGCCGCGCCGCCGTTGACGCGTTCCTCGCGACCACTCGCGAGCCCGCGGCTGTCGAACGTCAGCTTCTGGAAGAAGCGCTCGCTGCCGCCGACGGCCAGCGTCCGCGTCGCCGGGCGCCCGTTCGCGTCGTAGGCGTAGGTCAGCGCCAGCTTGCCGTCGGTGATCTTGGAGACCGCGCCGGCGGGACCGTTGCGCTCGATCGAGAACGGGCCGGTCTTCGTCTCCAGGCGGTCGTCGTCGAACCCCAGCGCGCGGGTGATCTCGGTGGCGCCCACGGTCAGCTTCTCGCTGGTGGGCAGGATGCGGGCACCGATCGTGTAGTCGTAGCGGCCGGTGGCGGCGCCCGTGAACTCCAGGCTCGCGGGCATGATGCCGTCGTAGGCGTACTTGATGCCCTGCTTGCCCGCGCCGTCGGCCAGCTCGCGCGTGACCGTGTCGAAGCGGTCCTGCACGCCGTCGTAGGCGAACGTGCGCTTGCTCTGCACGTGGTTCTCCGCGGTCAGCCGGCCGCCGGCGTCGTAGCTCATCCCCGAGACGGCGCCGCTGGGCAGCTTGGTCGAGTCGAGCGTGCGCTCCGTCGAGTACGCCCGCTCGTAGGCGGAGGCGCCCGGCGGCGTGTAGGCCTTCGGCCGGTCGTCGCCCGTGGAGGAGAACGTGTGCTTCTTGCCGAGCGGCGTCGTCATCGTCGCCACGTTGCCGTCGGCGTCGTAGGTGTACTTGTAGGTCCGGTTCCCGGGCAGGCGCTTTTCCACCACCCGGTCGGCGTCGTCGTAGCCGTAGGTCGTCGCGTTGCCGGCCGCGTCGGTGCTGCTGGCCAGCCGGAACTTCGCGTCGTAGGCGAACGTCGTCTGCTCCGAGCCCTGCTTCATCGACTTCGGGCGGCCGAGCTCGTCGTAGGCGTACTCGATCGCGTTCACGCCGGTGCCCAGCGTCTGCTTGAGCACGCGGCTGGTGCGATCGATCGTCTGCACCGTCTCACGGTCCTCGGCGCTGGTCTGCGTGACCGTCTGGTCGTTGGGCTTGGCCGCGTCGGGGTCCGCGTAGGCCCACGACGAGGTCTTGCCGTCGATGTCGAACGTCGTCCGCATCGCGCTGATCGAGAACACGTCGCGCGGGTCGCGCAGCGTCACGGAGTCACTGCGCTTCGTGTGCGTCGTCTTCCCGCTCGGCGTCGTCACCGTCTTGTCGGCGACGACCTGGACCGCGCTGCCCCAGCGGGGGTCGGGCGCGTACTCGACCGCGGTCTTCGTACCGTCGGGCGCGGTCAGCTCGGTGATGCCGTTCGTGTGGACGACGGAGACGCTCTTGGCGCCGCTCGGGTCTTCGACGGTGCGGCGGCGATCGCCGTCGGCGAGCACCTCCATCGAGTACTTGGTCTCCTTGCCGCCCGCGGTCTTGATCGTCACCGTCGGGCCGAACTCGCCCTCGGTGCGGGTGAGCGTGCGCTGCTCGCCGTCGGCGCCGAGATGCTTCGCCAGCCGCCCGCCCGAGTCGTATTCGAAGCGGGTGGTCGCGCCGCTCGGCTTCTTGAAGGAAGCGAGCAGCCCGCCCGCGTCGTGGTAGGTGAAGCGGTACGCCTCGGCCGCCGGATTCGACACGCTCTCGAGGAACCCGTCGGCGTTCAAAGCCAGCGCCGTGCGCTGCCCGCCGGGGGCGACGATCGCCGTCGCCACACCCGCGCCGTCGCGCTCGATCCGCGTGCGGTTGCCGTACGCGTCGACGATGCCGACCAACCGCTTGGCGGCGTCGTACTCGAACGTCTTGATGACGGCGCCGGTGAGACCGTCGCGGGTGCGCAGGTGGCGCCCGTTGCGGTCGAACTCGTAGACCTCGAGCCCGTCGCTCGACGGCAGGGCGAGGCCCTCGGCGTCGAAGCCCGGCAGCGGCGGCGCGACCTTGCGGATCAGGTAGCGGCCGTCGGCGAACGTCACGCCGCCGTCACCGTCGACGCCGATCGTCATCGAGTGGTTCTGCATGCACACGCTGGTCGCGGCCTCGCCCACCGGCTGGCCGGTGCCACACGTGCCGATCAGGCGCCCGGCGGCCTGCAGCAGCGTGCCACTGGCATCGACCTTGAGGATCACGCCCGAGGACGGGCTGGTGTCATAGCCGGAGATGCGGAAGTACACGGTGCCATCGGCCGATGCCGCGACGGAATAGACCCCGTCGATATACGACGCGTTCGCGGCGCCGCCCGTCTTGATCGCGCCGCGCTCGCTGCTGACGCCCTTGCCGGCGAAGCGCGTGGCGGTGCCCGCCGGATCGATCCGCACGACCATCTTCTCGGCGCCGAGCGCGACGTAGAGCGAGCCGTCCGGCCCGACCGCGACGCCCTTCGGATCGCTGCCGAGCGCGATGTCAGCGGCGGGCGCGCCGGTGAGGCCCGCGGGCTTCGTGCCCAGGCCGGCGACCGTGGTGACGATGCCGTCCGGGGCGAGCTTGCGCAGCAGGCCCTTGTAGCCGTTGGTCGGGCTGTTGCGCTCGACCCAGTAGATCGTGCCGTCGGGCGCGGTGGTCATGTCATTGACCTGGCCGACGTGCGCCTCGAGCGCCGGCTTGCCGTCGCCCAGCGGCGCGGTGCGGGCGGTCGCGTTGCCGGCGATCGTCTCGACCAGCGAGCCGTCCGCGCTGAAGCGCCGGATCACGTTGGCGTAGTTGTCGATCGAGTACGCCGCCATCAGCAGCGAGCCGTCCGGCGCGGCCGCCAGGGCGGAGACGGCGCCGAGCCCCGCGTTCTTCGCCGGGCCGCCATCGCCGGAGAGCACCCGGTCGCGGGCGCCGTTGCCGGCGAACAGATAGATCTTGCCGTCGCGGCTGATCCGGAAGACGTCGTTGCGATTGAGGCCGTTGTAGAGGTAGAGGTTGCCGTCGGGCGAGCGGACGTAGTCGCCCATGTAGTCGATGTTGGCGTCGGTCGCGAGCTGGCCGTCCTTGGGGTAGTTGGAGTCCCCACGGCCGCCGCCGACGCCGGTGTTGGTCGTGCCCGCGATCTTGTTGACGACCGGCGGGAGCGCCTCGGCGCGGATCGTCGCGCCGTCGCCGCGGTGCAGCGCTCGCTCGACGGGGTCGTACGCATGGTGATCGCTCAGCGACCACCCGCCGAGCCCGTTGGTCGTCCGCGCGTCCCACGAACCGATCGCCCGCGTGATCGTCTGGCCGACCGGGACGCCGCAGAAGAAGTGCGTGTCCATCGTGCCGGAGCGGTTGCCACACGAGTAGCGGCCGTCGAAGACCTGGGTGTCCGAGCCGAACTGGCTGAAGCTCGACTCCCAGCCGTCACTGTCGACGCCGTAGTAGTTGAACTCGTAGACGTAGATGACCTGGATCGTGGCCGTCACGCGGCCCTGGACCGTGCGGTCATAGGCGTCCTTGCCGTCCCACTTGAACGGCAGGCTGATGTTGGGCGTGATCAGCGGGTAGTCCTTGCAGGTCTCCGCGCCGGTGGTCGGGAAGTTCGGGTCGCACCAGCGCTTCTCGATCTTCTCGCCGCCGACGTCGATCGTCAGCTGCACGCCCTTCAGCCGCGGCGGCACGGTCGGGCCGACGACGGGGATGTTGATGGTCTCGTCGACCTTCCAGCCGGGGGTGCGGTCGGTCGAGTAGTTCAGGGTCATGCCGGTGCCGGTGACCGGGACGGCCTCCTGCAGCGTCTGCGTCTCGCAGCCGATCGTCGAGCCCTTCTGCTGGCAGGGGTCGTTGGGGTCCTTCCACTCGAACTCCTTCAACTGCGGCGGCTTGGCGCCGGGCGGCGGGCCGTAGGGCCAGTTGTGGTCCCACGGGGTGAAGTGGGTGATCAGCACGCGCCACAGCTCCTGGCCGGGCGCGTAGAGCGTCGCGAGCTGCTTGCGCTCGTCGTCGGTCATGCCGAGGTCCGTGCCGGCGTCGGCCTTGCCGTCGCCGTCGGTGTCGACGGCGGCGATGCCACCCGACTCGGAGAGGATCTTGATGACGCGGCCGTTCTTCGCGCCCTTCCACTCGGCGCTCTCGCGGTCGTAGTAGCCGGTGGGCACGGCGCTGCCGACCGGCGCGCCGATGAAGTTCTCGGTGTAGTTGATGAGCGGCTTGTCGAAGTTGACCTGCGTTGCACCGGCCTTCAGCGCCTCGTCGACGCTGAACTCGGCGGCGTACGTGTAGCCGCTGTTGGCGGGCAGCGAGCCCGGCATCGCCTCGTCGCCCTGGTCGCCGTAGGTGAACTCGGTGACGCGGACCTTCATCTCGTCGAGCGGCTTCGCGCGCCCGTTCGCGAGCTCCATCGAGCCCTCGACGCCCTTCGGGAACAGCAGCGTGCCCTGGCGCTCGCCGTCCTTGTCGTCGGTCTCGGAACCACGGACGACCTGGAAGGGCGCGGTCGAGTCCGGGTCGACGACCTTCACGTTCGGGTCGACCGGGACCATCACGACGTCGTCGAGCGTCTCGTAGTCCTGCCAGCCCGGCGCGAGCGTGCGCTGCACCGGGAGGAAGCCGGCGACGACGAACTCCAGCGTCACGCCGCCGCCGTTGACCGCGATGTCGAACGCGCCGTCGGCGCGGGTGTTGGTCTCGCCCAGCTCGGGGTGGTCGAGCACGGTGACGCGGACGCCGCCGATCGCCACGCCCGCCCGGTCCTGGACGTGGCCGCGCAGGACCGCGACCTGCTTGGGCTCGATCGCGCCCGCCGCGACGTCGCGCTGGATCGGGTTGGCGCCGCTGTAGAGGAACTTCGAGGAGTCATAGACCGAGGTGGCGGCCCCCGGGTCCAGCGGCGGCGCGGCGTCCTTGGGGTCCGCGACGACGGGATCGGGCGTGGCGGTCGCGACCGGGGTGGCGGTCGGCGTCGGGTCCGTGTGCGGGTCGCTCGGCAGCGGGGCCGGCCCCGGCGGGAGGTTGACCGTGTCGCCCGCTGGACGCGCGGGCGGGGCAGGAGCGGTGGTGCCGCCCTGATCGCCTTGCCCGCCCTTGACGGTGACGGTCGCGCCGGTCGTGCAGGCCTTGCCGACACAGGCCGTGAGCTTGTAGGTGCCGGCCGCGGCGGTCTTCGGGACGGTGACCTTGCCCTTGACGGTCGCCGATTTGCGCGGGGCGAGCGCCTTGACCTTCACGGCACCGGCGAGCTTGAGCTTGGTCAGGGAGACGCTGACCGTCTGGGCCTTCGCCTTGCGTTTGCCGGCGTTCTTCACCGTCAACTTGACGGTGAAGGTTGCGCCGGGAGTCACCGTCGCCGGCACTCCGGAGAGCTTCGAGAGCTTCAGTGCCGGGGCCGTGGCCGCCGTTGCGACGTCCGCCCCGACGAGGGCGAACAGCGCGGAGAGCAGCCAAATCGCCGCGCTCCGTCCTCGCCTCGCATCCATGCAGGTCATTTCCGAAGGTCTCCTTGCCGGTTTCAAAACGCTCAGGGCGCGGAGACTGCTGGTCAGACGAAGGGAGTACATCGGGGGTTCCCCTAGTTGCCGGGCAACTGCGACATGACACGGCGTCAGTACCTACCGTTGGCGGGTGTGAAAGCCGTTATCGCCGCACTGTTCTTCCTCGCCTTCGCCGCCCCAGCCCAGGCCTCGTTCACCGTCACGCCGTCCACGACGCAAGCCGGCGCCCACGCCGACGTCACGATCCACGACGACTTCGACGCGACCCCGACGAGGGTCGCGCTGCACTTCCCGCCCGGGCTGGTCGGGAACCCGAACGCGGTGCCCAAGTGCGCCGTCGCAACCTTCGAGGCCGGCGCCTGCCCCGAGGAGACCCGGGTCGGGCGCGCGTCGGCGCTGAGCCGCGAGATCGTGCCGCTGCCCGCCTCGGGCTACGTCTACAACCTCGTGCCGCAGCCCGGCGAGCCGGCCCGGCTGGGCATCGACATCGGCTTCACGGTCGTCCGCGTCCGCAACCAGGCGTCGGTGACGTTGCGGCCCGACGGCGGGCTCGACTCGACGATCGCGCAGCTCGACGACAAGGACCTCGGCCTGACGCAGCTCGACATCACGCTCTACGGCACGATGCCCGACCACGTCTTCATGCGGCTGCCGACGTCGTGCGCCCCGGCGACGGTCTCGATCGAAGCCGACGCGCCCGCCTCCGCCACCTTCACGCCCACGGGCTGCGCGAACGTGCCGTTCGCGCCGTCGATCGCCGCGAAGCTCGACACGTCCCAGCGGGTCGTGCCCAGCGGTGCGACGGTCACGCTCACACTTCCCGCCGATCAGGCGCACGTGCGCCGCGCCGAGATCGCGCTGCCGGTCGGCACGACGCTCTCGCCCGGCGTGGCGAACGGGCTACAGGCGTGCACCGACGCGCAGTTCACGTCCGGCGACGGCTGCCCGGCGGCCTCGCAGGTCGGCACGGTGACCTTTGTGACCCCGTTGCTGGGATCGCTCGGCGGAAAGGTGTATTTCGGCGACGGTTTCCGCCTCTACATCGTTGTGCAGGGCTCCGGCGTGCTCGTGAAGATCCCAGGCGACGTGAAGCTCGACCCTGCGACGGGCCAGATCACGACGATCTTCGACAACCTTCCACAGGTCCCGTTCACGTCGTTCGCGCTCACGTTCCAGGGCGGGTCGCACGCGGTGCTGGCCAATCCCTCCTCGTGCGGGACGAAGAACCTCAGCGCGGTGCTCACACCGTGGAGCGGCACCGCGCCCAAGACCGTGGGCGCGAGCTTCACGATCGACGCCGACGGCCACGGCGGCGCGTGCACGCTCGCCGCGTTCAACCCCGCGCTGCGCATCGGCGCCGACTCGACCGCCGCCGGACGCCCGGCCGGCGCGGTGACGCTCGAGGTCTCGCGGGCCGACGGCACGCAGGACCTCACGCGGGTCACGACCGAGCTCCCGCCCGGCCTGGCCGGCTCACTGAAGGGCGTGCCGGTGTGCGCCGACGCGGCCGCGGACGCGGGCGCCTGCCCGGCCGAGTCGCGGGTCGGCTCGGTCAGCTCGCTCGCCGGTACCGGCGACGCGCCGGTGGCCTTGAACGGCGCCGTGTACCTCACGGGCGCGTATGACGGTGGGTTCGCGGGGCTCGCGATCGTCATCCCCGGCAAGGTCGGGCCGGTCGACCTCGGCACGGTGATCGTCCGCGGGAGCATCGCGCTGCGCCCCGACGGCGGCCTGACCGTGCGCACGACCCCGCTGCCGCGGCTGATCGGCGGCGTGCCGGTGTCGATCCGGCAGCTCGCGCTCACGTTCGACCGTCCCGGCTTCATCCTCAACGCGTCCAGCTGCGCGCCCCAGGAGGTCCGCGCGGTGCTCGAGGGCGCCGACGGCGGCACCAGCACGGTGACCGCGCCGTACCAGGCGACCGACTGCGCCGGGCTGCCGTTCTCGCCCCGGATCGAGGCGACGATCGGCAAGCGCGGGCAGACGGCGCCCGGCAAGGCGCCGGCGCTGCGCGTCGTCGTCACCGTGCCCGCCGGCAACGCGGCGACCGCCGTCGCCAACGTGGGTCTACCGCCTGTTCTCACCGCCGATCTCAAGCGGCTCGCCAAGGCCTGCGCGCCCGCCGTGTTCGCTGCTTCCGCGTGCCCCGCCGGCGCGCGGGTCGGTACGGCGACGGCGACCACGCCGCTGCTGCCGACGGCGCTGACCAGCCCGGTCACGTTCGCCGTGCCGCAGGCGGGTTCGCTCCCCGGGCTCGCGCTGTCGCTGACCGGCGCGGTGACGCTGCCGCTGTTCGGCGAGGTGGGGCTGCCGGGCGCCGACGGCGTCATCCACAACACGTTCAACGGCATCCCCGACGTCCCGCTCGAGCAGTTCGCGCTCTCCTTCACCGGCGGCGCGACGATGCCGTTGACGCTCCGGCGCGACCTCTGCACCGGCCCGCGCCAGACGATCCGCGGCACCTTCACCGCGCACAGCGGCGTCGTGGCGAACGTCAGTGCACGGATGAAGGTCGCCGGCTGCGCGCCGACCGTCGCGCTCACCCGCCACGGCCACCGGCTCACCGTCCGCATCACCGCGGGCCGCGACGGCGCCGCGATCAAGAGCGCCACGCTCACCGCGCCCGGCGCCAAGCGCCGCAGCGTCAAGACCCGGCAGACGATCACGCTGAAGCGGCTTCCAGGACGCAAGACGTTCCGCGTCGTGGTCAAGGACAAGGCGGGTGAGAGCTGGACGCTGAAGCCGCGCGCGAAGACGCGATGACGGCGCTGTAAGCGGCTGTAACCGCACCGCAGGCGCGCTGTAACCGGCGCCTCAGATGGTTGGTGGCACTCGAACTCCCCCGCCTGGAGTGCCCCATGAGCCCTACCGTCATCCTGCATCACCACGTCGTCGACGACTACCTGCGCTCCGTCCAGGCGGAGCGCACCGCGCGTTTCAGCCGCCGCCGGCCGCCGAGCAAGGCGACCGGCCTCGACGGACTGGTGGCCCGCGCGGCGACCGGCGACGAATTCGCCTGGGCAGAGCTCGTCCGCCGCTTCGAGCCGCACCTGCTGCGCGTCGCCCGCTCGCACGGCCTCAGCCTGCACGAGGCCGAGGACGCGGTGCAGGACACGTGGCTGCGGCTCATGCGCGGGATCGGCGGCGTGCGCGAGCCGCACGCGCTCGGCGGCTGGCTGACCACCACCGCGCGCCGCGAGAGCCTGCGCATGCGCGAGCGCGGCTCGCACGAGCTGCCCACCGCGGACGACCTCGGCGGCGCCACGACGGCGAGCGACGAGGCCGAGGCGCACCTCGACGCCGCGGCCTGCCGCGCGGCCGTCACCCGCGCCCTGGACTCGCTGCCTCCGCGCCACCGCGACCTGATGCGGGCGCTGTTCGACGAGGCCGCGGGCAGCTACCACGACATCGCGCGCGATCTCGGCATCCCGGTCGGGAGCATCGGCCCGATCCGCGGCCGCTGCCTCGAGCAGCTGCGCCGCAACGCGCATCTGCGCCTCGTGGCCGAGGCGTTCGACTGACAGCGCTGCGGGCGGCGCATGGACGCGCCGCCCGCTTTCGCTCTTCCTGCCCTAGGCGGGGTTGATCGGCGCCGCCATGTCCGCCTGCAGTTCGGCGACGGTGAGGGCGCGGTTGTAGAGCCGGACCTCGTCGATCAGTCCGGTGAACCACTCCCCCCAGATGCTGTTGCCGCCGATGCGCAACGCCCCGGTCGACACCTTGATCGCGCCGGTGATCGCCTTCGTGGAGGACAGCACCCCGTTGACGTAGATCCGCACGTTCGCTCCGTCGTACGTGGCGGCGAGGTGCGTCCAGGCGTTCGCGACGGTGGCCGCGGCTCCGCTCGAGCCCTTGTCTGCGGTGGTGAAGATGTGGGCGGCCGGCTTGCCCCCACTGTCATCCGCATACAGCGCATAGATGAGGTTCGACGGCTGCTCCTTGATCATCACCGAGCGCCAGAGGCCCCCGATTGCCGTCGGGCGGATCCACGCTTCCATCGTCATCCCGGTCGTCAGGTCGAGCGAGTTGGCGTCGGCGACGGTCACCAGGTCGTTGACGCCGTCGAAGCTGAGCGCTCCCCCGAACTTCCCGGACGGCGAGCGCGTCGCCCCGTCGATCGTGCCGACGTTCCCGCGGCCCGACGCGTCCTGCGCCGTCGCGCCGGAGGCCTCGTCGAAGCCCCAGGCGCCGACGAGGCTCGTCGGAGCGGCCGCGACCGTGAGGGTCACGCCGATCGTCTTGGGCGAGCCCGTGGCTCCGGCGGTCGTCGCGGTGACCGTGACGGTCGCGCTGTAGGTGCCGACCGCCAGCCCGGTGCTGTTCGGCGTGACGGTGAGCGTCGCGGGCGCCGTGGCGGTGGCCGGAGTGACGGTCAGCCACGCCGCGTCGTCAGCGGCGCTGACGTCCAGCGCGCCCGACCCGGTGTTGCTCACCGCGACCGTCTTCGCCGCGGGGCTCGCCTGACCCACGGTCGCCGAGAACGCCAGCGTCGTCGGCGTGACGGCGAGCGCCGGCGGAGTCGGCGCCGCGACCGTGAGCGTGACCGGGATCGAGGCCGGCGAGCCGGTGGCGCCCGAGGCGGCGACCGTCACGGTCGCCGTGTACGCGCCGGGGTCCAGGCCGGTGATCGACGGTGTGACCGTCACCGTGCCGGCGCCGCTGCCGGAACCCGGCGTGACGGTCAGCCACGACGCGTCGTCGGACGTCGTCCAGCTGAGCGTTCCACCCCCGGTGTTGGAGACCGCGAGCGTCTTCGCCGCGGGGGCCGCTCCGCCTGCTGTCGCACTGAACGCCAGGCTCGTCGGCGCGACCGAGAGCGCCGGCGGTACCGGGGCGGTGACCGTGAAGGTCACCGGGATGGTCGCGGGTGCGCCGGTTGCGCCTGGGGCGGTGACCGTCACGTCGGTCGTGTACGTCCCGGCGGCCAGGCCGGTGACGTCGGGCGTGAGCGTGATCGTGCCCGCGTTGGTGCCGCTCGAGGGGGAAAGGCCGAGCCAGCTCGCGCTCTCGCTCGCCGACCACGACAGCGTCCCGCCTCCTGGATTGGTGATGCTCAGGGTCTTGGCCGCGGGGCTCGTGGCACCGACGGTGCCGGCGAACGATACGCTCGTGGGGCTCACGCCGAGCGCCGGCGGCGCGGGCACGCCGCTCTTGAACACCACGGTCGCCATTGACCAGGGGATCGAGGGGCCGGTCATGACGCGCGCCGCGGGCACGTCGAAGCGCCCGACGGTCGTGTCCTCCACGAGGAACTCCATGTCCGAGGTCGGGGAGACGTTGACGCGCTGGGTGAACTGCGGGTCGGCGCCGAGCGCGCGGCCGAACCCGGAATCGACGTAGAAGCCGACGGCGAGCTCGTTGTCGCCCGTGAGGGTCGGGGTGGGACCGGACGTCACGTAGTCCGCGGCGACCGACGTGCCCGTCGCGGTCTTCAGCGCATCGACCGAGCCCAGGCCAGCCGCGCTGGACAGCCCGGAGTACTGCAGCGCCGCGGCACCGATGTCAGCACCGCCCGTCGCGGTGACGGTGATCGCCGGCCGCGTGCCGCCTCCCGCCGTGATCGGCGCGGTCCACACGCTGAGCTCGGTGGCCTCGGAGGCGACGATGCTCGTGAGCTTCGTGTACGTGTTCCCCGCGGCGTCGGTGACCCCGGAGATCTTGGCGTTGCCCGAGCTCCAGACGCCCGCGAGGACGACCAGCCGGTCACCTGCCGTGATCGCCGAGGGAGGTGTCAGCGCGAGCGTCGACCCACTCGGGTTGCGGCCCGACACCTGCTGGATGAAGCGCGGCGCCGGATTGGGAGTGACCGCGTTGGACGCGGCGGACTCGGGCCCGTCTCCCACGGCGTTGGTCGCCGTCACCTTGAACGTGTACGAGGAGCCGTTGAGCAGGTCAGGCACGACCGCTGACGTCGGCGCCGGCGAGCCGGTGACGGTCGTCGACGGCTTGGCCACGCCGGCGAGGTAGGGGGTGATCGTGTAGCGGGTGATCGTGCGACCGCCATCGGCTGGGGCCGTCCACCGGACCGTGGCCGACGCGTTGGCCACGCCGGCGACGAGCCCGGTCGGGGCGCCCGGGACGGTCGGCGCGTTCGGCGTGATCGCGTTCGACGCCGCCGACGCCGGGCTCGAGCCGCTGCCGTTGCTCGCCGTCACCTTGAACGTGTACGAGATGCCCGGATCGAGGTTGCCGACGAGGATCGAGGTCGGCGGCGGGGTGCCGTCGACGACGACCGGCGTCTGCGCGGTCGTGCCGACGTACGGCGTCACCGTGTAGCGCGACGGCGAGCCGCCGCTGGCCGGTGCGAGGAAGTTTACCGTCGCCTGCCCGGGGCCGGCCGTGGCGGTGACCAGGCTCACCGGCCCGGGCGGGAGCTTCGGGACGAAGAGGACGTCGACCGAGTAGTTCTCGCCGCTGCCGTTGGAGACCGGGAAGCCGGGCGTGCCGGAATAGGTGTAGACGCCGTTGAGCGTGCCGCCGTTGGCCCCGAGGGGGCGGAGCGGCGCCGAGTCGAGCACGTTCCCACCCACCGGGCTCGGCATGTAGAAGTCGTCCAGCGTGACGGAGTAGTGCCCGCGCGGCGCGTGATATGACGCAACGTACGTCGTTCCCGCCGTGACCGCGACCGGCGTCGCGAAGCTCAGGACCTGCCATCCGCTGCTCGTCTCGCTGCCGAAGGTGCCGCTGGCCAGCAGCGTTCCCCCCGACGTCCACAGCTGGCCGACGTGCGTGCCGGTGTTCGCCGCGGCCTTGTAGAAGCGCACGCCGGTGATCGTCCCATCGAGGTCGGCCTTGAAGCGGACGCCGACACTGACCCCGTTGGGGTCGTTCTCGTCGACGATGGTGGGAACGGTGGACCCGAGCATCGTGCACGGGCAACCGATCGTGACGGTGACGCCGGCCGACGGCGTCTCGAGGTTCGCGCTGTCGTCGGACGAGCGCGTGAGGATCGTCGTCGTCGGCGCGCCGTGTGCGACCCAGCTGTAGCTCCACGAGGTTGTACCCGTGGCCGGGTGCCATGTCGCGCCGCCGTTGGTGGACACCTCGACGCCGGCGACGGTGCCGCCGCTGTCGGAGGCGGTGCCGGTGATCGTGACCGCGGTGCCGTCGGCGATCGTCGCGCCGGGAGCGGGAGATGTGATCGTCGACGTGGGCGCGGTTGTGTCGGTGCTGGCGGTGACGGCGATGAGCCCGGACATCAGCGTCGTCGCCGGCACACCCATGTCGGTGAAGAGGTTGACGGTCGCCTGTTGCATGACGGGGTCAGGCGTGGCGGCGGCGGGCGCTCCGTTGGCGTTCCAGGCGTTCGTGGTGTCCAGCCCCCACGCCCACTGGACGGTGCCCGCGCCGAAGACCAGCGCTCCGCTGGCCGCGCGGTAGAGCATCAGGTGGTGCGTCTGCGTCGTGTTGAGCTGCGTCGAGCTGCCGTAGTCGGTGAACGACTCGACGCCGCTGACCGTCGTCGACGAGAGCTGGATCGCGCCCTTCGGGCGGAAGCCGTTGTCGGTGTCGACGTCCCACTCGTAGCCGAGCGTGTTCGCGCCCGGGGCGAGTGTCCTGGTCTGGCCCGCCGTGAGGTTGGCGACGGCGGTATTGCGCCAGAGCCGGAAGTTCTTGTACGCCGCCGGCACTTTGATGTCAGAGGAGCCGGAATTGATGATGAACAGCTGGCCGGTGAGCGCGTTCTCCGGGCGCCCGCCATCGGCGGGCGGCGTGTAGCGCGGGTCGCGCCATGTGCCCGTCCACGCCACCGGGTCGGTGGGGGCATCGAAGTGCGTGTCCTTGTAGGAGGTCAGCGTGCGGTTCGCGCCGCCGTCGAGCGCGCTCGTCGACCACCGCGTCTTCCAGAAGACCTCGTTGCCGCTGAAGAACGCGAGGTTGACGCCCGCGTCGCGCGCCGCCTCGACGTTGTTGCGCTCCGGGCCTGACCAGTACTCGTCATGCCCGCTGGAAATGATCAGCCGGTGGTCGAGCAGCCGCGCGGGGTTCGATGCCACATCGGCCTGGCTGGTGTAGCTGACGTCGAAGCCGTTGCGCTCAACGAAGCGGATGAACTGGTACTCCGCGTAGAACAGGTAGGACCGGCCGCCGTCCTGCGGGAGCGTCCCGTCGAACGGGCGGTTGTACGAGACCGAGAACGCGGCCTTGTACGTCTTCGGGTTACCGGGCGGGCAGGAAACCGTGCAGGCGTACAGGCTGTTGCCACCGTACGAGTTGTAGGCCTGCCACGTCGAGTCCGACGTGCGCAGGAGCATCTGGGAGTTGCTGGCGTCGTCGCGCACCACGAACGGGATCTGGCTGGCGCCGCTGGCGTCGTCGCGCTTGAGCAACGCGATGTAGACGCCCGAGACCGCATCGGCCGGCACGGCCCAGGAGGCGGAGAGAGCCCAGTTGCCGCAATCGATCAATCCGGTCGCCGCCGTCGTGATGCACGCGGGCTGGGTCTGCGGGAGCGTGGCGGTCGGCCGGATCCCTCCCGCCTGCAGACGGGCTCCGTTGCCCCCGTAGTAACCCAGCCGGAAGATGTCGATGTGGTACGAGGTCGAGGGCGTCTTGACCCTGAAGCGAATCGTCTCGCCCTTGTTGACGCTCATCGTCGTGGCATAGCCCTGGATCGTCGAGCTGCCGGCGCCGTCGACCTGCCAGGTCGAAGGCGCGCTGCCCGGCTTGGCGTTCTCGCAGGCGACAGGGTTCTCGCACGCGGCGACGCTCACCGCCGGAAGCCCTCCCAGCAGCAAGACCGCCAAGGTGGACGTCAGCGCCCACCATCGGGACGATTTGCCACGCCGAGACTTCGGGATCATCGCTCTCCTCCTGGTCTGGCGCGATCCTCCTCTCCAGCGGTAGCGATTCCCAGTATGCGAAAGTCTAGGTTTTTAATGGACCAACGCGTCAGCTTGCGACGTGGAGGTGCAGGTGGCGGGGGCGTGAGGCGTTGCCGGCTGCGTCGGTGACGACGACGGTCAGCGTCCAGGCGCCGGCGGAGAGACGCGGCAAGCGCACGCGCTGGGTTCCGGGCCGCACCGCGCGCGAGATGGTGCGCCGCGGGCAGGCCCGGGCCGCGCAGCGGCCGGTCTTGGTCAGCGTGATCGTGGTGCGGCCCGCCTCGTCCGTCGCGAGCGCGAGCGTCGCGGCGCGGCCGGCGTGGACGCGCTTGGGGCTGATCGAGACACGCTCCAGCCGCGGTGCCCGCTCATCACTCTCCGGCGGCGCGGAGGGCTCGATGGTGGGCGGCTCCTGCGGTTCGCTCGTGTCGATCTCCGGCGGAGCCTCGACGACCGGGTCTGAGTCCGGGTAGGGCGCCGGTTCCGGCTCCCCGTCGACGTCGTAGTCGATCGCCCCGAGCACGAACGCGTCGCCTCCCGGACGGCTGTAGAGCGCGAGCGCGTTGCCGCGCGCGTCGCCGCTGACCGCGAGCATCACGGAGCCCGTCTCGCGGAGCGTGACCGGCGCGCCGAGCACGCCGGAGGCATTCGCCACGCGCCCGACGGTCCGCCCCGGGAACGCACCCACGACCCATGCGAACACCGTCGTTCCCGCGCCGGTTCGGGCGGCCTGGAACGTGCTGGCGTCCTCTTCACCGAGTAGCGGCGCGGCCGGCGTCCAGTGATCGTCGCCGCGGGTGGTGATCGCCTTGCCGTCCGCGGAGCGCAACACCACCAGCGGAGCGCCGGCGCCGCCGACGATCCGCTCGGCGATCGCGTCGGTGTCGCTGACGACCTCCGGCGGCTCGGTGCCGGAGGTCGGCCATGTCGCGCCCCACTCGCGATGACGTGCGAGCGGCGTCACGGTGAACGACTCGAGCGCGACCACGGAGTACACGGCGGTGTCGGCGCCGGCGGCGTCGGCGGCCAGCAGCGGCGAACCGACGATGATCTGTCCTGCCGCCAGGTGGCAGATGTCCGGCGTGCCCTCGCCGGTGGCGTCGAAGGCGTCCAGCCGCCTCGGCGGGAGGTTGGCGCCCTGCGCAGGCACGTCGACGGCGAGCACCGCCGTCCGCACCGCGCAGCCCGCACCCGCCTCGGTGGCGCCGCGCTCGACGTAGATGACGTGTGCGCTTCCCGCCGTCGGCGCGACGAGCGCTGGGAAGAGGTCTCGCGCGCCTGCCCTCGGGGCAGGGAACGACGCCCGCGTGCCGGCGTGTCCGGCGGTCATCCGGAACACCGCGAGGCCGGTCGCGTCCTCGGGGGACTGCGCGGCCACCCACAGCGCGCCGTCCGGCCCGATCGCGGCCTGCCCAGGCCCGGCGCCGGCGGGGCTGATCGGCTCGGGGTCCGTCCAGTACGCACCCGGCGCTCGCATTGACGCGTACCGGGCCCCGCCGGCGTCGAACAGCACGGCGGCCGTCCCGTCCGCGCCCATCAGCAGCTGCAGGTTCGGCCGCGCTGGCGGCTCGACCGTGACCGGCGGGAGGGTGATCGTCGCGCCGACCGGCCCGCCGGGCGGCCGCTCGCGCACCTCCAGCGCGCCGTCGGGGGCGAAGCGCGCGAACACGGCGCGCCCGTCCGGCGCCAGCACGGCACTCGCGTCCAGCTCACGCGCTGGGACGTCGCCGAAGGGCAGGGTTTCGCCGCTCCAGCGCGGCGCGGCGTGGGCGGGGCTCGCGGCAACGAGCACCGCAGCGAGCGCGAGAAGGAGGGGAGGACGGCGCATTGCCCCCAGCGTGCGCGCTGCGCGAGCGTTCGACAATCGGTGACGGGCCCTGAGGTTTGGCTACAAAGGGGCCATGCGGACTCTCTTCGCCGTCCTCGGGGCGGTCCTGCTCTTCGCCGCGCCCGCCGACGCCGCCCAGCTGCGCAGCGTCACCAAGCTCAAGGCGACGGCCGCCGGAGCCGGCGTGCGCCTGACGTGGAAGGACCGGGCGAGCGGGGAGACGCGCTACGAGGTCCGCCGGGCCGGGCTCCACGCACGCATGGCGCGCAATGCGACCCACTACACCGACCGCAAGGCGAAGCTCGGCAAGGCGTACCGCTACAGCGTCCGGCCGTGCCGCGCGGGCCGCTGCGCCGCCGCCCGCACGGTGCGCTTCAAACTGCTCGTCTCCAAGCGCGTCCCGCCACAGCCGCAATCGCCGGCTCCCACACCGCCCGGCGACGCGTTCGCCGGCAGCCCGCTGATCGGCGACTGCCCGGTCTTCCCGAAGGACAACGCGTGGAACAGCGACGTCTCGAGCGCGCCGGTCGACACCTCCCACGACTACATCGGCGCGCTCGGCTCGATGGTCCTGTGGCCCGACTTCGGCGGCGACGGCGAGTACGGCATCCCGTACGTCAGCGTGCCGTTCGCACAGCCGCTCGTCCCGATCAGCTTCGAGGTCGCCGACGAGTCCGATCCCGGCCCGTACCCGGTCCCGCCCGACGCGCCGGTCGAGGGTGGCGGCGACCGCCACGTGCTCACGGTGCGCCAGGGCGACTGCAAGCTCTTCGAGCTCTACGGCGCCGAGCGCTCCGGGCAGGGCTGGAACGCCTACAGCGGCGCGGTCTGGGACCTGAAGTCGGGTGCGCTGCGGCCGGAGCGCTGGACCTCCGCGGACGCGGCGGGCCTGCCGATCCTCCCCGGCCTCGCCCGCCACGACGAGGTCGCCGCGGGCGCGATCAACCACGCGCTGCGGATCACCATCCCGACCACGCAGAAGGCCTACATCCACCCGGCGACGCACTGGGCGTCGTCGAACACCGATCCCGACCAGCCGCCGATGGGGCTGCGCGTGCGGCTGAAGGCGAGCTACGACATCAGCGCCTTGCGCGGGCAGGCGAAGGTCGTCGCGCAGGCGCTGAAGACCTACGGCGCGCTCGTCGCCGACAACGCCGGCTCACCGCGCGTGTACGTCTCGGGCGCCAACGACCCCGGCTGGAAGGACGACGAGCTCAACGGCATCAAGCAGATCCCGGCGAGCGCGCTCGAGGCGGTCGTGACCAACCCGGTCGTGCGCGGCTACTGAGCGCCGGGGTGCCAACTCGGAGTACGGTGTCGATTCCGGTACGCGGCCGTTCGTTCGCGTAGACATGCAGATCATCCTTCCCGCATTCATCTCCCTCGACGGCGTCGTCCAGGCTCCGGGCGGCCCGGAGGAGGACACCGACGGCGGCTTCGCGCACGGCGGCTGGTCGATGAAGTACTTCGACCCGGAGGTCATGGGCGGGGCCTTCGACGACGTCATGTCGCGCACGGAAGCGATGCTCTTCGGCCGCCGCACGTGGCAGGTGGCCGCCTCTGCCTGGCCGGAGCGCGGCGGGGACCCGTTCTCGGACCGGATCAACACGATCACCAAGTACGTCGCCTCGCGCACGCTCTCGCAAGCCGACCTCACCTGGACCGGCTCGACGCTGCTGCCCGCCGGCGACGCGATCGGCGCCATCCGCGAGCTGCGCGCACGCGACGGCGGCGCCCTGCAGGTCCTCGGCAGCGCCTCGCTCGCCGAGCAGCTGGTCGCCGACGACCTCGTCGACGAGTTCGTGCTGATGATCGCGCCGATCCTGCTCGGCGGCGGCAAGCGCATCTTCCCAGCCGACGGCGCGGCACGGCCGCTCGAGCTCGTCTCCAGCCGGACGGCGAGCAGCGGGGCGATGGTGTGCACCTACCGGCCGGCCACGTCGTAGCCGGCCGGTAGGGACCGCGTCGTTTAGACGGACGCGGCCGCGCGCTGCAGCTGCGCCGGGGAGATGCGCGGCAGCTTGATCTGCTTGCCGTCGAGCTTCAGCACGGCCTTGCCGTTGACCGTGCGGGCGTGCGACTTCAGCCACTTCGAGCCGACCGCGCTCGCCGACTTCACCGAGTTGGCGGCGAAGCTGTCGAGGACGACGTTGTCGCCCGGGCCGCCGTCGAGCACGTCCTGGCCCGGGCCGCCGATCAGCACGTCGTCGCCGTTGCCGCCGAGCAGGGTGTCGTTGCCGTTGCCGCCGAGCAGCACGTCGTCGCCGTCGCCACCCGCCTCGGTCAGCAGGATCGCGTTGGCCGCGAGGCCGGAGGCGTCGACGACGTCGTCGCCGTTGAGCGCGTTGACCGTCAGGCGGTCGCTGGCGGCGTTCGCGCCGGTGACGTTCACGCGGGCGGCGAGGCCGAGCACCTGCGCGCTGCCGGCGCTGCCGGCGACCGTCGCGACGTCATCGCCGTTGGTGGCGTTGACGATCACGTTGTCGGCCGCGCCGTCGTCGCCGCCGCCACTGGCCGCCAGCGCCTCGGTGACGTTGACCATGTCAGTGCCGGAGAGGTCGTTGACGGTGAGGGTGTCGGCGCCGCCGAGGGCGTTGACCACGGTCGACTCGACGTCGTTGAGGTCCATGACGATGTTGGCGACGTCACGGGTGAAGCGCACGCGCCCGCCGTTGGCGGAGGCCTCCATGCGCTCGTTGATGTTGGCGCCGTTGAACAGCATCGTGTCGGTGCCGTCCTGGCCCTCGATGGTGTCGCTGCCGTCACCTGGATCCCACTGGAACGTGTCATCGCCCGCGCCCATGAACGCGGTGTCGTTGCCCTGGTTGCCGTCGATGAAGTCATCGCCGTCGCCGCCGAGCAGGAAGTCGACGCCGTTGCCGCCGAGCAGCCGGTCGTTGCCCGTCCCGCCGTCGATCGTCATCGAGATCAGCGCGGCGAGGTTGCCGGTCGCGGAGAAGGTGTCGTCGCCGCCGTTGGCGTTGAGCGTCAGCTTCTCGGAGGTGCCGATGTCGATCGAGAACGGCGCGGGGGTGACGCGGTCGAAGCGCACGCGGGTGCCGTTGGCCGTGGTCGTGAACTGCTCGGCGCCGTTGCCGCCGTTGACCTCGACGGTGTCGGTGCCGCCGGCGCCCTCGTTGAGGTCGGTGTCGTCGCCCGGGTTCCAGATCATGCGGTCGTCGCCGCCCTGGCCGAAGGCTTGGTCGTCGGCGTCGCCGCCGGTCAGCGTGTCGTTGTCGGCGCCGCCGAAGAGCAGGTCGTTGCCGCCCTTGCCGAGCAGCGTGTCGTTGCCGGACTCGCCGAAGAGCTGGTCGTTGCCCGAGCCGCCGGTGAGGACGTCGTTGCCCGCGCCGCCGAACAGGTTCGTAGCGGGCAGCGCGCCGTTGACCTCGCTGATCGTGACGACGTCGTTGCCACCAAGGCCGAAGACGCGGATCAGCGTGGTGTTGGCGACCGTCGGCGTGCCACCGATCACGGCGACGGCGCCGCCGTTGATGAGGATCCGGCCGGCCGCGTCGCGGCTCACCGTCATGTTGTTGTCGAGCGCGTCGCCCGTCACCGACAGGGTGCCGGCATTGAACGTCGCGGTGACCGCGGCGCTCGCGGGAACCGTCGTGGCGGCGAGTGCTCCGGCGGCGAGTGCGCCCCCGGCGAGCAGTCGCCAGAGGGTGGGACGTCCTGGGTTCATTCGTATCTCCTGAGAGGGTTCAGCCTCCTTTGACGCCACGCACGTCGCTTGCATTCCACTCGCGACGCGGACGGTCACGATCCGCGGTGGGCGAACATCTCCAAAAGCGATGGACACACGAGATCCCGAGGCCTTCCGGGACCTGTATCGCGAGCACCACCCGACGGTGCGGCGCTTTCTCGCCGCCCGGGCGCCCGTGGTGCGCGTTTGCCGGTCTGAGCGTGTGCTCGGTCAGGTTCGCGCTCGCGACGCGAGCGTCGAGTTTCTCGCGCTCTGCTCACGAAAGTCGACGCTCGCTCACCGTCCCTCCTCGCCGGAGCAGTTGACTTTCGCCCCTCTTCAGACGCCGAACTCGTCGCGCAGCGCCGCGGAGATCGGGCCGCCGGGACGGTCGCGGCGCTCGCCGTCCAGGAACACATCGACCTGCTCGTCCCAGAACGCGACGAGGCCGGTGATCGCGACCGCGTCGTCCAGCGGCTGTTCGTAGCTCCACGCGACGTGCTCGCGCTCGCCGAGCGACCAGTACGACGCGTGACCCTTGTAGGGGCAATACGTTCGCTCGCGCGTTCCCGGGCGCAGGTCGCCGCGGATGTCCTCGCGCGGGAAGTAGAAGCGCAGCGGCAGGTTGGTCTCGAACAGCAGCCGCGCGCGGGTCGTCTCGGCGACGAGGACGCCGTCGAGCTCGACCCGGACCGGGCGGGAGCTCTGGCGGACGTCGACGCGGTGGTACGGGTCGCGGGGATGGCCGAAGATCCGCTCGTCCTCCTCGTACCACTCGTCGAAGGCGGCGAAGTCGAGCACCACGTAGCCCGGGAGGTCCTCGAGCCTGAACCCGGCGCCGGCGCGCTCTGCGATCGTCACCGGCTCACCCGCGGCGGTGTGGACGGCGAACGGGATGCCGGGATGGAGGACGCCGTCGACGTGGGCGGCCTCGCGCGGCCAGGGCGTGGGCGTGGGACGGATCGTCTCCTCCGGCACCGCGTAGGACGGAACGACGCGACGCGGCTCCCAGACGAGGAGGGCGTGCGTGGTGTCGATGATGGTGCCCACACGCACGCGCTTCTCGACCGGCTCGTAGCGCAGCTCGAGACGCGCCTGCCCGAGCAGGTCTCGCATCCGTGTGCTCATACGCAGAGCAGAACGCTACGCCCGTCCGGCCTATTCCCCGGCGCGCTGCTTGATCGCCCGCCAGCCACCGGCGCGGTTGTTGGCGATGATCTGGCCGATCATCGCGCTGAAGGCGGGGGCGTTGATCGTCTCGTCGCGATAGACGGCCATCGTGCGCGCCGTCTGGTTGTCGTGGCCGCCGGTGATGATCCCGTCTGGGTCGGGGACGATCGCGCCGTCGTAGAGGAACACGTTGACGTGATCCTTGGTGGCCAGCAGCGCGCACACGTTGCCCTGCAGCACGAAGTAGGGCTGGCGGGTGCGCTTGATCGTCTCGACCAGTTCCGGGTCGACGGCGTGGACCAGGGCGCGCACCTCGTGGCAGATGGCCTGCTGCCATTCCGGCAGCGCGTCGATGTAGGCATCCACGCGGGGATCGGCTTCGAAGGACGGCATCAGCTTGAGTGTGGTGAAGTTCACCCCGAAGGGTGGCGCGGATCGCGCGATCGTCTGCGATGGTCGAACGTGATGATGAAGCGAATCGCATTGCCGCTACTGATCACGAGCGCCGTCGCACTCGCCGCGTGCGGCGCCGAGGACTCGACGACCGGCGGCGGTGGCGGTGGCGGGTCGTCCGCGAACGCGCCCACCCCGGCCGCGATGCTGACCAACGCGATCACCGCGACCACCGGTCAGAAGTCCGCCGCGTTCCAGGTCACCGCGTCGGTCGCCGGTTCATCCGACGACCCGCAGATCAAGCCGTTCCTCGAGAAGCCGATCAAGCTCGACATCTCGGGCAAGGGCGGCGCGAACGCCATCGACATCGCCGGCAAGGCCAACGTCGCCGGGCAGGACTACCAGATGGGCATCCGTGCGGATGATCAGCAGAGCTTCATCCAGTTCATGAACACGTGGTACGGCCCGGACAAGGGCATCAAGGACACGACGTCGAGCACCGCGACCGACCCGGCCGAGCTCAAGCAGGCGCTGCTGAAGCTGCGCCAGTACGGCAACGACGTCCTCAAGGGCGAGGTCACCGAGGGCGACGAGGTCGACGGGCAGAAGACCTGGCAGTTCGACGGCACGCTGAACCCGGACGGCATCGTCAAGGTCGCGGCGGCTGAAGGCCAGCCGATGAGCGCCGACGACCAGGCCGGGCTGCGCGCGATCGCCCCGCTGGTCAAGCTCAGGTTCGCGACCGGCCAGAAAGACGGGCTGCTCTACCTGCTCGGCATCGACTTCAAGCTCTCCGAAGCCCAGATCAAGCTGCTCAACGGCGCGGCCGGCAGCTCGCAGGTGCCGCTGAACTCGCTGGCCGTGAGCATGACGATCAAGCTCTCCGACTACGGCACGCCGGTGACGATCCAGGCCCCGCCGAACCCGCAGCCGACGAAGGCGCTCGGCGGCGCGCTGCTCGGCGCGATGTTCTCGATGACCGGCTAGCGCTCGGGCTGGTAGGACGGCAGCAGCTCGTCCAGCGTCAGCGCGGCGTTGCGGATGGCCTCGGCGGCGGTGTACGCCTCGCCGAGGCCGCCGTTCTCGGCGGCCTCCTGCACGGCGGCCGCGATCGAGAGCAGTGAAGCCTGAAGGCCGGTGACGGCGAGGCCGGCGGCGGCGATCTGGACGTCGCCCGCGGTCGTGGAGTCCAGTTCCTGCGCCAGCCAGGCGATCTCGCCGGTCGCCACGGCCGCGCCGACGGCGAGCCGGCTGACGTGCTGGGCGACGTCGTGTTCCGCTCCCGCTGCTTCCGCGCGGGCGGCCTCGATGGCCGAGTCGACCGCGAGCGTCGTGGTCTGGTTCGCGAGCGCCACGATCGAAGACACGAGCGAGGCGACGTGGTCGGTATCGGAGCTGAAGCGGGGCACATCCCGGATATCGGCCGGCACGTTCAAGCGGAAGTTCAACCCCGCTCAAGAAATGGTCAAGAAGCTGTGTGCGCAACCATGTAGGTATGGCCGCAACCGGACACCGCATCTCCACCCACCCGACCGAGCAGAAGGTCCGCGTCGAATTCGACGGGGAAGTGCTCGCCGAGTCGACGCGCGCGATCGCCCTGGAGGAGACCGGACTCCCGACCCGCTACTACCTCCCGCGCGAGGACGTCCGCATGGATCTGCTCACGCCGACCGACACGACGTCGCACTGCCCGTACAAGGGCGACGCGTCGTACTACTCGTCGCCCACCGTCAAGGACGCGTTCTGGGTCTACGAGGCTCCCTCGGAGGAGGACGCGAAGCCGATCGCGGGGCTGCTCGCGCCGTGGCCTGGGCGCGTCGAGGTGATCGTGGAATAGAGCGGGCGGGCTCCGCGTCGTGGTTGGTGAGTTGAGCCAATCCGAAGGAGTCCCCATGCTGCGCAAGCTGTCCGCCGCGGTCGTCGCCGCTTCACTCGCCACGGCCGTCGCGGTGGTGCCGGCTCAAGCCGGGTCGGCGAAGACGGTCTCGGTGAAGAACAACGCGTTCTCGCCGACGTCGGTCTCGATCAAGAAGGGCGGGAAGGTGACGTGGAAGTGGACGCAGGGCGGCGTCCCCCACAACGTCACGCCCGCCAGCGGCGCGGCCGGTTCGGCGACGTCGTCGAAGAAGGGCTTCACCTTCACCAAGACCTTCTCGAAGGCCGGTACCTTCAAGTACGTCTGCACGATCCACTCGTCCATGAAGATGACGGTGAAGGTCAGCTAGCGCTCCGCTCCCTCCCGGCGCTCCTGGTCGCCCTGACGGTCGTAACCGGCCTGGTCGACGCGGTCAGCTACATCGCCCTCGGCCGCGTCTTCGTGGCCAACATGACGGGCAACGTCGTGCTCCTCGGCTTCGCCGTCGCGGGGGAGAGCGGACTGTCGATCGCGGCCTCGCTGACCGCGATCGCCGCGTTTGGAGCCGGCGCCGCGGCGGGTGGCGCGCTCGGCCGCCGGATCGCCGATCGTGGCGCGCTGCTCGCGGCCGGCGCGACGGGTTCCGCCGTGCTGCTCGCTCTCGCGTGTGCGGGCGCGTTCCTCGCCGGCGACCCCGTCGACGGAGACTGGCGCTACGTCCTGATCGTGACGATGGCGCTGGCGCTGGGTGGGCAGAACGCCGTCGCGCGCAAGCTCGCGGTGCCGGACCTCACCACCACCGTGCTCACCTTGACGCTCACCGGGCTGGCGGCGGATGGCGTTCGCGCCTTCAAGCCGCGCCGGTTGGTCGCCGTCGCGGCGATGTTCGCGGGCGCGCTCGTGGGCGCGCTGCTGACGCTCGGCCCCGGACCCGCCTGGGCGCTGCTGCTCGCGCTGGCGGTGACGGCGGGCGTCGCGGCGTCAGCCGATCGGATGCGAGCTCGTCGCGGCGCGCAGGACGATCCGCGTCTCTGAGGCCGCGGCGCCCTGGCGCCGGATCGCGCGGACGGTCTGGTCGAGATCCTCCGCGCCGTGGCACGCCACCCGCACGTGGTAGTCGAAGCGGCCCGTCACGAACGCGACCTCCTGCACCGCCGGCAGGCCGAGCACGAAGGCCTCGAACGCCTCGCTCGTCGTGGAGGGGAGGAGGCGGACGTCGATGAACGCGTCGAGTGAGCGGCCGACGTTGGCCAGCGCGACGGTGGCGGTGAAGCCGGTGATGACGCCGGTGCGCCGCAGGCGGCGGACGCGGTCGGCGGCGCCGTGCGGGCTCAGACCCACCTCCTTGCCGAGCTCGGCGAACGAGACTCTTCCGTTTCGGAGCAGCGCGTTGACGATCTGGAAGTCGACAGCGTCCAGCCCTGTGGTTTCCACAGTTCAACTGTACAGAGCCGGTCGATCCGGGCACGATCACTGGGCAACCTTGACCAGGAGAGAGAACCTGATGCGTATCGGCGTCCCGACGGAGATCAAGACCGACGAGTACCGCGTGGCGTTGACGCCCGCGGGTGTCCGCGAGCTGGTCGACCACGGGCACGAGGTGCTCATCCAGGCGGGCGCCGGCAAGGGCTCCGCGATTCCAGACGCCGAGTACGTCGAGCAGGGCGCGGAGATCGTCGCCGACGCCGAGGCCGTCTTCGCCGGCGCCGAGCTGATCGTCAAGGTCAAGGAGCCGCAGCCGAGCGAGGTCGCGCTGCTGCAGCCGCACCACATCCTCTTCACCTACCTGCACCTCGCGCCCGACTCCGAGCTCACGCAGGGCCTGATCGACTCCGGCGCGACCTGCATCGCCTACGAGACCGTCACCGACCCGCGCGGCCGGCTGCCGCTGCTGGCGCCGATGAGCGAGGTCGCGGGCAAGATCGCGACGCAGGCGGGCGCGTTCATGCTCGAGAAGCCGCTCGGCGGCCGTGGCCTGCTGCTCGGCGGCGTGCCCGGTGTCGCTCCCGGCAAGGTGATGATCATCGGCGGCGGCGTGGTCGGCCTGACCGCGGCCGAGGTCGCGATCGGCATGGGCGCCGAGACCTACATCTTCGACCGCAACATCGACCGCCTGCGCGAGCTCGACTTCCTCCTCAACAACCGCGCGTCGACCGTCTTCTCCACGACGTTGAACGTCGAGCGGATGCTCAGCGAGGCCGATCTCGTCATCGGCGCGGTGCTCGTGCACGGCGCGAAGGCGCCGCACGTCATCAAGCGCGAGCAGTTGAAGCTGATGAAGGAGAACGCGGTGCTGGTCGACGTCTCGATCGATCAGGGCGGGTGCTTTGAGACGTCCCGCGCGACGACGCACACCGACCCGACCTACGAGGTCGACGGCGTGACGCACTACTGCGTGGCCAACATGCCCGGCGCGGTGCCGATCACGTCGACCTTCGCGCTGACCAACGCGACGATGCCGTACGTGGTCAAGCTTGCGACTGAGGGTGTCGAGGGCGCTCTGCAGGCCGACCCGGGCTTCCTCGCGGGGCTCAACGTCGCCGCAGGCAAGGTGACCTACGAGCCCGTCGCCCGTGACCAGGGCCGCGAGTACACGGCGCCGCTCGAGGCGCTGGGCGCAGCGCTCGTCGCCTAAGGGACGAAAGTCAACTGCGCCGGGTGGGAGAGGGGGGAGTGGTGCGCCCTCCGTTGCTGGCTGCCGTGAGTCCGCTGCTCGGCGCGGCTCTGTTGGCTCGAATTGCCGTGCCGGGACACCGACAGTTACGGGCTACGGAGAAGGAAAGTGTGTCCCTCGCGCCCATCTCTCCGTCGCCGTGGTCGACCGTGCGCGTTTGAGGGCCCGTGCGCGGGTCTTGATCAGGTTCGCGCTCGCGACGCGAGCGTCGAGTTTCTCGCGCTCTGGTCACGAAAGTCGACGCTCGCTCACCATCCCACGTGTGAGAACGCGCTTTCTGGCTCCCCCCGGCGCAGTTGACTTTCAGGCCGTGCGAGGAACGCGCGGACGAAGCGGCGTTTCGGCCGGGGCCGACAGGCTCGCCCGCCACGTAACCGCGTCCTGCTCCGGCGCCACAACCGCCTTCAAAGCCCTCACGCAGAGCGCGTCGAACGCGCTCCCCGTGTCCTCGTCCAACAGTGCGAGCGCCCGCTCGATCGGCCACGCCTCGCGGTAGACGCGGTCGGCGGTCAGCGCGTCGTAGACGTCGGCGACGGTGAGGATGCGCACCTCGAGGTCGAGCTTGCCTGCCTTGGCCCGGTTCGGGTAGCCGCGGCCGTCCAGGCGCTCGTGGTGGCTTTCGACGAGGTCGAGCACCAGTTCGGGGAACCCGCCGAGCTCGGAGAGCAGTTCGCGCCCTGTGACCGGATGGCCCTTGATGATCGCGAACTCGTCGTCGGTCAGCTTGCCGGGCTTGTTGAGGATCGCGTCCGGGACGGCCAGCTTGCCCATGTCGTGCAGGAGGCCGCCGAGAGCGAGCAGGCGCAGGCGCGAGGCGGGCAGCTGGAGGTGCTCGCCGATCTGCACGGCGAGCGTGGCGACGCGGCGGGTGTGGCCCTCGGTGGAGCGGTCCTTCTCAGCCAGGCGCACGAGCAGCGCGTGGACGCGCCCGCCGAGGAAGCCTTCCTCGTCGGCGACGATGTCCTCGGCGCGCAGGTCGCCCATCAACGGCCGCGAGGCGGTCGAGTGGCGCAGGTCGAGCGCCGCGGGGATGCCGACGAGGCCGAGCCCCGCCACCTCGAACGCGTGCGCCACCCACCAGATCAGGTCCATCATGTCCGAGTTCAGCAGGCCGTACTCGGCGCCGATCAGGAAGACGACGCCGCTCGCCACGAGCAGGTCGGACGTGCGCCGGGTCAGCAGGAATGTGCGCGACGCCCGGTACGCGAGCACCGCCAGCAGCGGTGCCGCCGCGAGGAAGACGAGCTGCGCCGCCAGCGTCTCGTACTCCGGAACGGCCGGGATGATCGCGGGGAACAGCAGCCCGAGCGTGCCGATCGCCACCAGCACGACGAGCACCACGACCTGCACCCACAGCACCGCCGCGGCACTGCGCGGGCGGCGCAGGGCCGGGAGCGCCGACGCGGCGAGGATCGACCCGCCGAGCGGGAGATTGAGCGCGCCCGCCGCCTGCACGAGCCCGTTGTCGCCGATCAGCACGCCGGGTGTCGCGAGCGCGTGGAACACGAGCAGCACCGACATCACCGAGAACGCGAACCCGAGCAGCACGGCGCGGCCGTCGTTGAGCCGGACCGCGATCACGGACATCGCGACCGCGGCCGCGCCGGCGACCAGCCCGGCGGTGGCGACGGCGACCATGTGCACCACCGGCGGCACATGGAGCATCACGCCGGCACTCAGCGCGTAAGCGAGGACGACGACGAGCGCGGCCGGCGCGAGGATCGCGCCGACCGGGAGGGTCCGGCGAAGAGGCATACACCGGGTGATCGGAGCGTGGCGGCGCTACTTGAGCGACGACTCGGGGCTGCGGTCCCGCGAGAAACGCTGGAGCGCACCGCCTCGGCAGCCGGATCGCGGGTCAGGCCTCTCGCCTGCTCCCGCACCATGCGCGGTCGGCGCTTACGCCAGGCCCGCCCATCGCCTCAGAAGTCAGCGTCATGACATTCCGGTTATCCGCTGATCCAACCGCTGCGCAGTCCGCTGCGTACAAGCCGGACGAACCTCCCCGAAGGGCCCCGCCGTGAGAACTGAACGAGATGGAGCGGTTCCCAGGCGCCGAGCGTGGCGCGAGTCGGTTCGCCGGCTGCTGTCCCTCCAACCGCCGCCCGCGCCGCCGACTCCCCCGACCGCCGTAGCGAGCGATGGGCGGCGCGCGCTCGGCTACTTCCTGCACGCGCGCGGCATCGCGCCGGTCGAGCTCGCCGAGCGGATCGAGGACCTTCACACCTGGTGCTGCGCCACCGACCTCGCCCTCCTGGACGTGGTGCACGACGTCGCCGGCGAGCAGCGTGCCCGGCCGTCGCTGCAGTGGGCGCTCGCGCAGATCGCCGAGCGCAAGGCGGACACGCTGGTGGTCGCGCGGCTGAGCGACCTCTCTCCCAGCGCCGTGACGCTCTCGCCGCTGCTGCGCTGGTTCATGGACGGCGGCCGCGTGCTGATCGCGCTCGATCTCGGGCTCGACACGTCGACGCCCGAGGGACGGCTCGCCGCCGAGGCGGTTGCGGGCGTGGGGAGCCGTGAGCGAGAGCGGATCTCTGTCGGCACCCGCCACGGGATGGCGGCGGCGCGCTCGCGCGGGCAGCGCCAAGGGCGGATCGCGGTGGCGGACGTGCCCGAGCTCTATGCGCGCATCTCCCGCATGCGCGAGGACGGCATGACGCTCCAAGCAATTGCGGATGTCTTGAACGAGGAAGGCGTTCCGACCATGCGCGGGGGTGCCATGTGGCGACCGTCGAGCGTCCAGCGGGCGGCGGGCTACCGCCGTCCGCCGAGCTACAGCGGCATCTCGCTGCCGGGGCCGAGGTCAGGATTCGAGCACGGCGGCGGCGCGTAAACGCCTCGGTATTGCGTATGTACGCAAGGGGTCAGGAGTGGAAGGCCAAGACCCCTTGTAACGACCCGCTCAGCACTTCAAGAATGACGGTAGGGCGATGCCCGGAGGCCTAGGCAGAGGCCGCCGGTGAACAGCGCCGGGACGGAACGCGGAGCGGAGGAAGCATGCGGCAATGGCCACGGACGGAACGGCTGCGGAACATGGGCGTCGCGGTGATCGCGATCGTCGCGCTCGCCGTGCCGGTGGCGCTCGCGGCGCCGCCGGTGCAGGTCGCCCCCGGGCAGACGGTCGACCTGAAGGTGCTGCTGATCTCCGCGGACGGGAGCGAGCCGGGCTTCGGCGCCTGGAAGGCGGAGCTCGATCGCGAAGGCGTGCCCTACGACACGCTGCAGGCGTACACGGGCCAGACGAAGACCGCGACGCTGACCGACGCGCGCCTCGCCGACTACGGCGCTGACCACGCGCGCTATCAGGCCGTGATCCTCGCCTCGGGCGACCTCGGCCACAACGTCACCAACCCCGGCGGCACGATCAGCTACCTGTCGGCCTTCACCGATGCCGAGTGGGCGATGCTCGCGAAGTTCGAGCGCACCTTCGGCATCCGCCGCCTGAGCGACTACACGGCGCCCGGCCCCGCGCACGGGCTCAACACCGTCGGCGGCACCTCGCAGGACGGCGTCATGGCCAACCTGACCCCCGCCGGCAAGGCCGCGTTCCCGTACCTGAAGGGACCGGTGCAGATCGCCAACGACGATCCGATGGTCCCCGAGACCTTCGGCTACCCGGCTACGCCGGTGAACACCGCCGACTGGCAGACGCTGCTGTCGGGGCCCACCAACAACACCGCGTTCCTCGGGATCTACACCCACCCCGACGACGGCCGCGAGGAGATGGTGATGACCGTCGCCTCCAACCAGTTCCAGAGCCACAACCAGCTGCTCCGGCACGGGATGCTCAACTGGGTCACGCGCGGCGTCTTCCTCGGCTACCAGCGCAACTACCTCGAGGTGCAGGTCGACGACCTCTTCCTCGGCGACGACGCCTGGGACCCGGCGACCCACACCACCAACTACGACCCGGGCGCGGCGATCCGGATGACGCCCGCCGACGTCGACCAGGCGATGGCCTGGAGCCAGGCCCACGGGCTGCGGCTGGACTTCGCGTTCAACGGCGGCGGTAGCGAGCTCTACAAGGAGCAGTTCAGCACCAACACCGACCCGCTGGCGGTCAAGTTCGCGCAGCCGAGCGTCAACTCGGCCTTCGGCTTCATCAACCACACCTACGAGCACCCGAACCTCGACTGCTCGTCGACCCGGTACATCGCCCGCCAGGTCACGACCAACCTGACCTGGGCCCGCAGCCACGGCATCCCCGTGACGAGCGAGGCGGAGCTGGTGACCGGTGAGCACTCCGGGCTGGCGAACACCCGCCCGGGCAATCCTGGGACGATCGACCCGCCCGCGTTCGGTGAGGTCACCCCGGCGGCCGGCGGCTTGATCGGAGCCGGCGTCTACGACTACGCGCTGACCGCGAAGTCCAGTGCCGGCGAGACCACGGCCTCGATCACGCCCAACGTCACGGTCGCGGCCAACGGCAAGGTCACGGCGACGTTCAACGCGGTCTGCCACGCCATCGCCTACACGCTCTACCGCAGCCCGGCGGGCACGAACGCGTGGGCGGTCGTGGCGAGCAGCACCCGCGGCGCCACCGACCCCACCGACGACGGCCAGAACCCGATCGAGCTCAGCCTCACCGACAGCGTCGCCGCGGGCACGGCGGGCACGCCGCCCACAAGCAACGGGGCCGCGCTTGCGCCCTATGCCCAGAACCCGAACTTCGCCACCGCCATGACCGCGGCGGGGATCCTGTTCGACGCCTCCGACGCGTCGAAGGACTACCCGTCGGACCCGACGGTGCTGACCAGCCCACCGATCCCGGCCGGCGGGACGTTCTTCGAGGGCGCCGTGCAGGCGGTGCCGCGCTACCCGAGCAACGTCTATTACAACGTCTCCAAGCAGGCCCAGCAGCTCGACGAATACAACTGGATCTACACCAAGCCGGCGGGTGGGGGCAACTGCACGGACATCCCCCTCGTCACCACGTGCCGCGACACCAAGGCCACGTGGGCGCAGTACGTGGCGAGCGAGAACTCGGTGATGTTCCGCCACGTCGTGGGCAACGACCCGCGCCCGCACTACATCCACCAGAGCAACCTCGCCGGCTACACGCTCGGCCTCCCGGAGACCGATCCCGCCCAGGGCGGCATCGCCTACCCCGTGTTCGGCGGCCTGCTGGCCCGCTATGAGGCGGCGTTCGACCGGACCAGCACGAAGCTGGTGCAGCTCTCCCACTCGGAGATCGGGAAGACGCTCGCACAGCAGGGCGCGTGGGCGGCGACCCGCGCCGCGGGCACCGTGACCGCCTCGCTCGTGGACGGCAAGGTCCACGTCAAGAACACCGGCGTGGCGCCGGCCGACGTGCCGCTCACGGGCACCACCCAGGGCGAGCTCTACGGCGGGCAGACGTCAGGCTGGATCACGCTCGCCCCGGGCGCCGAGCAGGTGCTCGCGCCCAGCGATCCGGCCAACACCGCGGCGCCGTCCGTGACCGGCACCGCGCGGGCCGGGGAGACGCTCACCGCGACGAAGGGCACGTGGGCGGGCACGGCCACGATCGCCTACGACTACCGCTGGCAGCGCTGCGACGACAAGGGCGCGAAGTGCAAGACGATCGCCACCGGCCCGAGCTACAAGCTCGACGCCGCCGACGCGGGGTCGACGGTGCGGGTCGTCGTGCTCGCCGGCAACTGGATCTCGTCGGTCAGTCAGGCCGCCTCCGCGGTCACCGGCGTCGTCAAGGACGCGCCCAAGGCCGAGACCCACGTCGAGGCCGGGCCCAACCCGCAGGCAGGCGGTGGCGGCTCCGGCAACGGCTCGGACTCGAAGCCCGCCGCGCGCACCACGAAGCTCACGCTGAGCAAGCTCAAGATGGCCCCGCGCCGCTTCCCGGTCGCCCACAAGACGCCGCCTCGCGGCACCCGTCTCGACGGCTCGCGCGTCACCTTCAAGGTCTCTACCAGCGCCTCCGTCCGGCTGGTCGTGCAGCGCCGGACGACCGGCCGCCACAAGCGCTGGGTCGCGGCCGGCACCATCACCCGCACCGTCAAGGCCGGCAACGTCGAGGTGCGCTTCACCGGGCGCTTCGGCAAGCGCCTGCTCAAGCCCAGCTCGTACCGGCTCGTCGTCACCGCGCACCGGTCCGGGCAAGCCAGGACGAAGGCCAAGACCGTCAGCTTCCGCGTGGTCAAGGGCTGATCGCGATGACGACCGGCGATCCCGATCGCGGGCGGCGGTTCGCCCGCCGGCGGTCAGACATCGAGGGCGAGGACGAGTCCCTGTCCGAGCTGCATTCCGAGCTCGTGCTGCTGCGCGAGGAGAACGCCCGGCTGAAGGCCGCCGAGCACAGGGGGCCGGACATCGAGGGCCTGCTGACCCGCGCGCGGTCGCTCTCGGCGGCGCGCGACGACGACGCGGGCATGGCCGACGAGACGACCAAGGTGCTCGTCGAAGGGCTGGTGATCCGCGAGTCGCTGCTCGAGATCTGCCGGCAGATCGAACGCGTGATGGTCAGCTTCGAGGCTCGCCTGCGCGCCTTGCCGGGCGGCCAGGACCAGGACACGGCGCTGCAGCCCCCGGCCGAGAGCGAGCACGACGGCGGCGGGCACTGGTCCGAGCCGCCGCGGCTGAACGGGAGCCGCCACGATGGCGCTGCTCGAACTTGACCGCGGGCTCGCCCCGCAGTCACGGCGCAAGCTCGCCGTCGCCGGCACGCGGCCACGGATCCTGCTCTGCACCGAGGGCACGTACCCGTACGTCATGGGCGGCGTCAGCTCGTGGTGCGATCTGATCGTCGGCGGGCTCGACGAGTTCGACTGGCAGGTGCTGCCGATCGTGGCGCCGGGAAAACGGGAGGCGCTCTACGCGCTCCCGCCGCAGGCCCGGGAGGTGGGGCGGATCGAGGTCTGGTCCGAGAACATCCCCCGCCGCACGGGCCTGCGGCGGTCGACCGCGGCCGCCGCCGAGCTGCCGGCGACCCTGGTCCGCCACCTGATCGGCTGGGAGGGCGACCCGGCCGAGGTGCTCGACGCGTGGATCGCCTGCCGCAGGCACCCGGCGGACGTGCGCCGGGCGTTTCGCTCGCGCCGCGGCTGGACGGCGTACCTCGCCGCGCTCGCCGGCGTGCTGGCCGAGCGCATCCCGGAGGCGGGCACGCCGCCGGCGCTGGACCTCGTCGAGGCCGCGCAGCTCTACCAGACGCTCTACTGGGTCGCGCGCACGGCCGCGGTGCCGACGCCGGAGACCGACCTGCTGCACGTCACCGCCGCCGGCTGGTCGGCGATCCCCGCGGTCGTCCACAAGGCGCTGCACGGCACGCCGATAATGCTGACCGAGCACGGCGTCTACCTGCGCGAGGCCTACCTCGCCCAGGTGCGCAGCGGCGACTCGCCCGGCGCGCGCTTCGTCGCCACCCGCCTCGCCCGCGGGCTGACCCGCTCGGCCTACGCCGGGGCGGACGTCGTGTGCCCGGTGACCGACGCCAACGCCTACTGGGAGATGGGCCTCGGGATCGACGCGGAGCGGATCGTCGTCCTCTACAACGGCCTGCGCCAGCCGGGGGAGCCGACGCTGCCGCCGCGCACGAAGACCGTCGTCTCGGTCGGCCGCATCGACCCGCTCAAGGACGTCCACACGCTGCTGCGCGTCGCGGCCGACACGCTGCGGCTCGTGCCGGACGCGCAGTTCCTCCACTACGGCTCGGTCAGCCCGGGAGAGGAGGCCTACGGGCGCTCCTGCCACGCGCTGCACAGGCGTCTCGGGCTCGGCGAGCGCTTCCGCTTCATGGGTCGCACGACCGATCCCAACGCCGCGGTCCGCGCCGCCGACGTGGTGCTCATGACGAGCATCTCGGAGGGGCTGCCGATGTCGATCCTCGAGGCGATGAGCGAGGCGCGGCCGGTCGTCTCCACGGGCGTCGGCGGCGTGCCGGACGTCGTCACCGGCTGCGGCGTCGTCACCCCGCCCGGGGACGACCACGGGCTGGCGATGGCGGCGGTGATGCTGCTGCGCAACCCGGACCTCGCGTGGTCGCTCGGGCAGCGCGGTCACGCCCGGCTGGGACGGATCTTCAACGAGGCGGCCTGCGTCGACGGCTACCGCGACCTGCTGCGCGGGATGACCGAGACGACGCGCTTTCGGGAAGCGGCATGAGCGCGGAGCTGGAGCGGTCGCGCAGCCTCGTGCGGGCGCGGCTCGGCCGCGAGCCGCAGGACATGCTCGAGGCCGCCGTGGTGCTGGAGGCGTGGGCGGGCATCCCGGCGCAGCGGGCGCTCGACACGGGACGCCGGCTGCTGCCCCTCACGCCCGCGGAGCCGCTCGCGAGCCACGCCAAGACCGCGCCGCCGCGGCCGCGCAGGGGCGTCGTGCTCGAAGGGACGGCGTTCGTCGCCACGGTCCTGGCGATCGCCCTGTGGGCGGTGCCGCTGGCCGCCGATCTGGGCAGCCAGGTGGTGGAGCAGGGCCTGCGCGTCGCGCTGCCGCTCACGCTCGCGCTGCAGTGGGGCCTGCGCAGTCGCTACCTCGGGCGCCCGGGCGGCCTGCTCGCGCTCGCCCGCCATCCGCGCGAGCTCGCGCTCGGGGCGGTCGCGGTCGTCGCGCTGCCCACCGCCGCGCTCGGCACGCCCGGCCTGCTCGCGGGTCTGCTGACCGTGACCTGGACCGGCGGCACGATCCTGATCCGGCGCGGGTGGTACGCGGTCTACGGCGTGCTCGTCGCGGCGGCGACCCCCGCGATCTTCCTCCTCCCGGCCGGGCAGGTCCTGGCCGCGACGGCGATCTTGACCTCGGGCGCGACGGCGCTCGCGGTGCGCCCCGGTGCCGCCGGCGATCCCGCTGCCCCGGGTCGCTGGAGCCGCGCTTGCCGGGGCGCGCTGATTGGCGCGGGCGTCGGGCTCCTCATCGTCTCGGACCCCAGCGTCAGCTGGACCGCCGGGACGAGCCCGGCGCTCGCGCTGCTTCCTTCGACGGTCGCGAGCCTCTGGGCCGGACACCGCCTGTGGACGCTCGAGCACCTGATCCCGCGCGCGGTGGCGGGTGTGCCGGTAGGGAGCACGCCGCCACGTGGCGTCACGCGCGGCCCACTCGGCGCGCTGCTGGGCTCGCTCTCGCGGCTCGTCTGGCTGACCGCGGCGCTGTCCGCCGCGCTCGTCCTCACCCCGTGGCTGCCGTCCGGGCGCAGCGGGCTGCTGACGGCGTTCGGCCTGCTCGCGCTCGTCACGCTGCTGGCGAGCCTGCTGGAGGCGCTGGGGCGCGCGTCGGTCGCGGTCGCCGGCGTGTACGCCGCGCTCGCGACCGAGCTGCTGCTGCGCTGGGAGGACGCGGCGCCGTTCGCCGGCGCGCCGCTGGCGGTGGGCGCCGCGGTCGGCGTCTGCGTGCTCCTGCCGCCGGTGCTCGCCCTGCTCGCGCGCCCGGCGCGGACACTGGCGACGGCGATGTGGATCACGTGACCCGCGCCGTGCTGCTCGCCGGAAGCCTCGCCGCCGGAATCGTCCTCGCGACCAGCGTGGTGCTCGGCCGCGCGTCCGAACGGCCGGCCGGCTGCGCGTCGAGCCTGATCCCCGCCTACCTCTCGCCGCAGGGGATCGTCGATCTCGCCGACGCCGCCCCCGGCCCGCGGCTGCTGATCGTCAACCCCGCGAGCGGTCCGGGCGCGGCGCCGGACCCGGACCTGCGGCGCGCCGTCGCGCACGCCCAGGCGGGTGGAGCGCGGATCCTCGGCTACGTCCCGACCACGTTCGGCACGCGGCACGCTTCCGCCGTCCTCGCCGACGTCGAGCGCTACCGCGCGTGGTACGGCGTCGACGGGATCTTCCTCGACGAGGTCTCCCACGACGACGCGCAACTGCCGTACTACGCGGCGCTCAGCCGGCAGTTGCGCGGCCAGGGTGAGCTCGTGTTCAACCCCGGGACCGTGCCCGCGCGCGGCTACTTCGACCTCGCGGACCTGGTCGTGACGTTCGAAGGCCCGTTCGCGGACTACGCCGCGCGGATGGCCGCCGCGCCCGATTGGCTGCGCGACATCCCGGAAGACCGCACCGCCCATCTTGTCTACGCGGCGACGGCCGCGCAGGCCCGCTCGCTCTTCGCCGCGACCTCGCGCGAAGTGCATCTCTACGTGACCTCCGGCACCCCGCCCGACCCGTGGGGCACTCCGCCGCCCTACCTGCGCGAGGAAGCCGACTCAAGGAGCCCGCAATGCCCATGACCCGCTCGCTCGTCCTCGCTGCCCTGGTCCTCTCCTGCGCACCCGCGGCCGCCTCTGCGCAGGCGCCCGCCGGGCCTCCTGGTCCGCCGCCCGGCAACGGGACCGACCTGCCCGCGCCGCCTGGCACGGCGCCCGCGTTCGTCGCCCCCGGCACCGCGGCGTCGATCCCGGCCGGGCCGGTCGGTCCCGGGCTGCTGCAGGCGGCGGACGTCGCGCTCAACCGGTCCAAGCGGACGTTCAGCGTGTCCTTCGCCTGCCAGGCGGGCGGGACGCTGCGCGTGACCGCCAAGGCCGCGGGCTCCGGCACGCTCGCTCGCGCCGGCTACCGCTGCACCGGCGGGCGGGCGACCGCGCGGCTTTCGCTGTCGAAGAAGGTGGCTGCGAAGGTCGTCAAGCGCAAGCTCGTGGCGGCGACGGCCAAGCTCGGGAGCAAGCGGCTCTCGTTCTCGCTGACCGCCGGCCGGGCGCCGGCGAAGGCCAAGGGGTTCTGGACCGACGGTCACCTGCAGTGCTCGGCGGACGGCTCCGGCGCGCCGCCGGCCTACCTGGCGGAGCCGGACTTCACCACGAAGTCGACGACGCCGATCTCCACCCGCGGGTGGGTCGCCTGGTACACGGCGGCGGGCGGCTGGCACTGGCTCGGCGTCAACGGCGAGGATCGCGGGCGCTGGGACACGTTCACGGCGACCGCGACCGGGGTCGCGCAGTTCCATCCCGGCGGCGCGTTCGAGCCGATCCCGTTCACGTGGGGCCCGGTCTCGGTGCCTTCGGGGCAGGGGATCTACGCGATCGGCGTCTACGAGATCGTCTATTGGGTCGCCGGCCAGCCGGACTACCAGTGGCAGTACGTAAACGCGGGGACGACGGGCGCAGCGGCCGCGGGCGCGGGCAATCTCTACTGCGTATACGCGTGATCGGCGAACGCGTGCTGGTCACGGGTGGGGCCGGGTATATCGGCTCCAACCTCGTCGACGCCCTGCTCGACCGCGGCGATCACGTGACCGTCCTCGACGACCGCTCCACCGGGCGGATCGAGAACCTCGCGGGCGCGATCGGGCGCGGCGCGACCGTGCACACGGCGGACGTCGTCAACGCCGATGCGGTGGCGCGGGTGTTCGCCGCCGCGCGGCCCTCGGTCGTCTATCACCTCGCCGCGCAGATCGATGTCCGGCGCGCGATCGAGGACCCCGCGCGGGACGCGCGGATCAACGTCGCGGGCACGGCCACCGTGCTCGAGCAGACGCGGCGGTCCGGCGTCGAGCGCTTCGTGCTGGCGTCCACCGGCGGGGCGATCTACGGCGACGCGGCAATCGTGCCGACGCCGGAGACCGAGCCCGCCCGGCCGCTCTCGCCCTACGCGCTGTCGAAGGCCGCGGCCGAGCACTACGTCGAGTACTACGCGCTGCGGCACGGCCTGTCCGCGTTCGTGCTGCGGCTCGCGAACGTCTACGGGCCGCGTCAGGACCCGCGCGGCGAGGCGGGCGTGATCGCGCGATTCTGCGGCGCGGCCGCCGACGGGCGCGAGGTCACCGTGTTCGGCGACGGTCACCAGACGCGGGATTTCGTCTACGTGGACGACGCCGTCGAGGCGTTCGTCGCGGCGGGCGAGCACCGGGTCGGCGGGTGCTGCAACGTCGCGACGGGGCGCGAGACGAGCGTGCTCGACCTCGTGCGGGCACTGGACCTGCCCGCCCGGTTCGTGCCCGAGCGGCCGGGCGAGGTCCGCCGGTCCTGCCTGGAGGCGGCGCGGGCGGCGGAGTTGCTCGGCTGGCACGCCCGCACCGCGCTGCACGACGGGCTGGCGGCGACGCTCACCAGCACGGCTGCCGAAACGGCCCAAGCTCGAGGCGCTTGACCATCGCCATGAACCCGTCGGCCTGGGCCCGCGCGCAGAACGCCGCTGGCTCGAGCTCGTACTCGGTGACGAAGACCGCCTTGCCGGCGGCGACGAACGGCTTCAGCCGGTCACACTCGTCGTACTGGAAGCACTGCTCGTTCAGCGCCCAGTCGAAGCCGGGCTCGAGTTGCGCGACCTGGTCGAGGTCGTTCTTGAGCCCGATCGAGAGGCCGCGCGCGTGGGCGGCGGCCGCGAGGAAGCGGTTGTAGCGGAGCTGGTCGTCGGCGGTCAGCGGGAAGCCTGACTTGTTGGCGTAGCCGTCGACGTTGTCGGCTTCGACGGCATCGAAGCCCTTGCTGCGGCACAGGTCCATGCGGGCCTCCATGATCGGCCCGAGCACGTCGAGGCGGCGGATGTCGAGCCAGCGCTCGTCCGGATAGCCGTCCAGCGGCTCGCCGAGCACTGCTGCCGGGAACGCACGCGCGTCCGGGCGGCCCGTCTCGAACGAGCCGGCGCTGAGGTAACAGACCGCGCGCCGGCCCTGCGCGTGGAGCGTTTCGACGACGCTCGCGGGCGTGTCGAAGAGGTCGACGTCGTACATCTGGGCGTCGACCGACGTGTCGATCGTGCCGCTCAACTGCCATTGCCAGGTCGTCGTGGGGGAGGGGACCCAGATCGTGCGCTGCTTTTGGGCGCCCTCGGCGAGCGTGACGCGGTCCACGCGCAGCGCTCGGCGGCAGCGGGTCCCGGCGACGCGCAGCGTCAGCGTCCGCCGGCCGGCGAGGACGCTGGCCGACGCTTTGAGCGTGACCCAGCGGCGGCTCGTCACCCGCGCGCTGAGCACCCGCGTCTCGCCGATGGTCACGACGACCCGCGGCCCGCCCGCGCACGCCACGGACCGCACGCGCACGCTCGCCTCGACCTCCGCGCCGACCCGCACCCGCAGCGTCGCCGCTCCACTCAGCGCGAGCGCACGTCCGCCGCTCGCGGTCGCGTCGCGGATCACGTGCCCGGCGGAGGCGGCCACGTGCATCCGCTCGGCCTGGATCTGCTGCGGGGGCGCGGGCAGCACCCCTACAGCTTTACCGAATCGCGAGCGTCTTACTCAGATCCGGTGCGCGCGAGCCGTCGCTGAGGACGGTCGTGAGCGTGAGCTTGGCCCGCTTGTAGCCGCGCTTGGCCTTCGGTTTGAGCGTGACCGTGCTGTTCGCGGCGACGGTTCCCTTCGCCGACCCGATGGTCTTCTTGCCCGACGTCAGCGTCGCCGTCACCTTCGCTCCGGGCACGGTCGTCACCGTCAGCGCGAGCTTGGCGCCGACCTTCGGCACCGGCTTGGCGGGTGCGCTCGACGGGAGCCCGACCGTGGCCTGGATCATCGCCGGCGTACTCGCGTTGCCGATCAGGTTGGCGACGGTGAGGATGTCGGCGGCGGTCGTGCGGCGGGTGGCGCGCAGCGGCACGTAGAGCTCCAGCTTCCCGTTGCCGGTCGCGATCGGGAACGGCTCGCCCTGCGGCGCGCGCGTGCTGATCGCGTCGAACTCGGTCCCGCCGGTCTGGCCCGCCTTGACGACCACCGCGTCGTCGGCGACGTTGCCGCCGTCAAACGCCTCGTAGCGCAGAAGCACCGGGTGGGCGGCGTCGATCGCGGTGCTCACGCCATTGAGCGGCAAGAGCTCGGGGAGGACGCTCGTCCCGCCCGTGCACGGGTCGCCGAGCTCGACCCCCGTGAGCCGCAGGTAGAAGACGTCGCCCACCCGCGGCGCGGCGCCCTGAATGGCCGCCGCGACCAGCGTGTCGGGGCCGAGCACCGGGAAGCCGGACGCGACCGACGCGCACGAGAAGCCGGAGGTGATCGCGGCCTCGCCCTCGGTGTACGTCCCCGCCGCGGGCGACTAGCGGATCCGATCGCCGTAGGGACCTCCCCAATTGATGCGGGAGCCGTGTTGCGGGACAGTCGTCACTCCTCCCCGGACTCTCAAGAAGGACCGCTATGTCTCCCCCTCTTGCCGCGTACGCGCGCGGCCACGCCGGCGTGCCCGGCCACCCGTTCGTCTTCCTGCACGGCCTGACCTTCGACCACCAGATGTGGGCGCCGGTCATCGCCGCGCTTCCCCCGCGCCGCCGCGCGCTCGCCATCGACCTCCCCGGCCACGGCGCCTCGCCGGCGCTGAACGACCATCGTCTCGAGTCCGTGGTCGCCGCGGTCCATGACGCGGTGCAGGAGGCCGAGCTGGAGCCGCCGGTGCTCGTGGGCCACTCGTTGGGCGCGCTGGTCGCGACGCTGTACGCCGTCGAGCACCCCGTGGCGGGCGTCGTGAACGTCGACGCGCCGCTCTCGACCGAGCCGTTCGCCCGCCTCGTGCAGTCGCTCGCCCCGCAACTGCGCGGCGAGGGCTTCGAGCGCACGTGGGCGATGTTCCGCGACAGCATGCACGTCGAGCGCGTCGCGCCGAGCTTGCGCTCGCTGCTGGCCGCCGGCGACCGCGTCGAACGCGAGCTCGTGCTCAGCTATTGGGCGGAGCTGCTCGAGACGTCGCCGGAGGACATGGCGGCGCTGACGGAGCGGCTGCTCGAAACGGTCCGCGACGCCGCCGTGCCGTACGTCGCGATCTACGCCGAGACGCGTCCGTGGGACGAGCTGGCCTACGTGGCGCAGCGCGTGCCGCAGGCGCAGATCGAGACCTGGCCGTGCTCCCACCACTTCCCGCCGCTCGCCGACCCGGACCGCTTCGCCGCCCTGCTCGTCGCGTTCGCCGCGTCGGTCCCTGACGCGGTGCGGCGATGAAGCGCGCCGCATTGCTGGTCGCGTGCTTGGGGATGGCCGCCTGCGGCGGCGGGGGCGCCCGGCCCTCGCCGTCGCACGGTGGCGGCCACGCGGTCGCGGCGTCCGGCGGCTCCGTCGTCGACGGCTGCGTGAAAGCGGCCGACGGCGATCCCGCCGAGCTGATGCTCTGCCTCGCCTCCCATCACATCGAGGTCTCCGAGACCATCCGCGGCTGCGTCAGCGGCGTACGCGACAGCGACCGCCTGATCACCTGCATCCGCCGGTACGCACGATGAGCGCGGCGCTGCTCGCGGCCGCCGCGGCGACGGCGTCGGTTCGCGACGGGGCCGGGAACGGCGCCGATCAACTGCTCGTCGCCAGGCCCGGTCGCGCGGTCGAACGGCTGCTGTACCTGCCGCTCGGCGACACCCACTCCGGCTCGCTCGCGATCGCCGGGCTCGACTCAAGCGGCCGTCGCCGGCGCGTCACGCGCGCGTTCGACGACGCCGTGTCGCACCGCACCTTCTCCCTCTGAACAAAGGACCGATATGCACCTGCTTCGCGCCGGCCTCGGCGTGCTGGCGGCGGCGACCCTGTTCGCCGCCGTTCCCAGCGCCCATGCCGCCAACCGCTTCACCCTCGACGCGCACCCGGTGACCCCCGGGCACGTCCTCCTCAACCCACCGGGGAGCGCGTCCGGAAGCGCGCTCGTCGCCTGGACGAGCGATCCGGGCTCGGGTGCGCTCGCCCCGGTCGTCAAGGCGTGCGTGGTCGCGCCCGGCGACAGCGCGTGCGCGCCCCAGATTCTCCACGCGCCTGAAGGCGACGGCGCGGCGTTCGCCGTCGACGGCGTGTTCCCGATCGTCAATGGCGACACGGTGACCCTCGTCGGGCCGCGCAGCGGCCCGGGCGACGTGATCACCTGGACCTCGGTCGACGGCGCGCCGTTCGGAGCCCCCGCCCGGATCCGCGGCGTCTACCCGACCCAGCTGATCCACCCGCAGGACGTCGTCGCGTCCGGCCCGAACGCGCTGATCGGCGGCGACACCGCGGGCCTCGGCGTCGGCGTGTTCGGCAACGTTCGCGGCGCCGTCCATCTCGACCACGCCGGCCTGGACGTGCAGGACTCGAGCCTGGCGCTCGACCGCAACGGCAATCCCGTGCAGGCGTACTTCAATCTTGGATCGAACCCGACGGCGAGCGACAGCACCGTCGAGACCTTTCGCTACAAGGGCGCCGGCGCGCTGACCGAGTCCGGCAGCTGGGAAGGCCCGGACAAGGTCAGCACCGGCACGACTCCGGTGCTGACGGGCGGGGCCGCGGGGCTGTTCCTGGTCGACGCCGAGACGTCGCCCGGCGGCGCGGTTCCGACGCGGATCGTCGTCCGCAAGGACGACGGCACCCGCTTCGGCGAGCCGCTCCTGCTCGCCGACGACACCGCCGCGGAGCTCTTCGACGGCGGCGCGGCCGCACAGGCGCCGAGCGGCCGGCTCGCGGTCGTCTGGCCCGAGACCCGCGCAGGCGACGGCGCGAAGGTCATGCGCCTGTTCACGTCCGTCAACCAGGGCTCGAGCTTCTCGGCGATCGACGTCGCGGCGCTCGGCGATAGCTACCTCGACGACCGCAACGCGTCGGTCGCGGTCGGCGACGACGGGCAAGGCGCCGTGAGCTTCGTCGACGACGGCGGCCTCGAGCTCGCGGACCTCACGCCGATCGCACCGGGCGCCACGCCCGCGCCTCCGGCGCCGACCCCGCCGGCGCCGGCGCCCACGCCGCCGGCCCCGCCGCGGGTGGTCTTCGATCCCGACCGCGGCCCGTTCGCCAGCACCTCGGTGCGCGTCGACCGCGACGTCCTGACGCTGCAGACGCCGGGCGGCTGCGTGCTGCCCGGTGACGTCGTGATGCGCCTGAAGATCCGCTCGCACAAGCCCGGCGGCCGCGTCGGCTCGACGATCCGCAAGGTCCTCTTCCGGCTCGACGGGAAGCTGAGGGCCACGGACAAGCACCCGTCGTTCCGTGCGCGCTTCCGCGTCCACGTCTCACCCGGCAGCCGGCACATGCTGAGCGCGCACGTCTTTCTCAGGACCCGCCGCGGGCGCACCATCGACCTGACGCTGCACAACCACTTCACCGCGTGCTCCGGCTGATCGCGGCGACGGCCGCCGCGCTCCTGCTCGCCGCGCCCGCTCGCGCCGACGTGCCACCGCTCGCGGTCGATGCCTCGGGCACGGCGTTCGGTGTGGTTCCCGGGACGGAGAGCGGCGTCGCCTTCCGCTTGGCGGAGGGCCGCGCGCCGCAGTTCTGGACGTCGCCGGCGCTCGCCCAGGACGCCGACGCGCTCACGGTCCCGGCGGTGAAGCCGGACGGCCGAGGCGGGGCCTGGCTGCTGGTCAACCAGTTCGCGATCGCGCACGTCGATGCCGCCGGGATGATGACGAAGCGCATCCCGCAGACCGCCCAATGGGTCGCCGCGCCCGCGGTCGCTCGCAACGGCGACGCCGTGCTCGCCTGGACGAGCCAACGGCATGTGGTCGTGAGACACCTCACCGCCGCGGGAGCGTTCGGACCGGCCACGGTCATGCCGTCGCGAGACGTCTACGCGGTGGCTCTGGACCCCCGCACGGACGACCCGTGGGTGCTCGCCCGCGCCACCACCGGCCTCGTCCTCCAAACCCCCGGCCGGACCGTCCCGATCCGTGCTCCCGGGCGCCACACCACGAGCCTGCACCTGAACCCATGACAGTGAAGGGAAACGACATGACCGCGACCTCCAATCAGCATCTCCACGGCCTCTGGGCGGCGGTGGCCGGCTCCTGGGCCGAGCACGCCGACTACGCCGACGCCCGCGGCGTCGATGTGACCAACGAGCTGCTGTCGCTCGCCGATCCGCAACCGGGCGACCGCGTGCTCGAGCTCGCCTGCGGCCCGGGTGGCGCCGGGCTCGCGGCCGCCGAGTGCGTCGGCCCGACGGGCGACGTGGTGCTTTCCGATGTCGCCGCCGCGATGACCGCCGTCGCCGCCCGCCGCGCCGCCGCCCGCGGCCTGACCAACGTCAGCACCCGCGAGCTCGACCTCGAGCGGATCGTGGAGCCCGATGCGGCCTACGACGTCGTCCTGTGCCGCGAAGGCCTGATGTTCGCGTCGGACCCGATCGAGGCGGCGCGCGAGATCCGGCGCGTGCTGCGCCCCGGCGGCCGGGTCGCCGTCGCCGTCTGGGGCCCGCGCGAGCGCAACCCGTGGCTCGGGCTCGTCTTCGACGCCGTCTCCGCGCACCTGGGCAAGCCGGTCCCGCCGCCCTGTGTCCCAGGCCCATTCTCGCTGTCGGACGTGAACGTGCTGCGCGCCGTCTTCGACGCCGCCGCACTGACCGACGTGACCGCCGGCGAGGTCTCCGTCCCGCTGCGCGAGGCGACGTTCGACGCCTGGTGGGAGCGCACGTCGGCGCTCGCCGGCCCGCTCGTCAACCTCCTCAAGGCATTGCCCGAGGACGACTCGCGCGTGCTGCGGGCCCGCGTCCGCGATCTCGTCGCGCCCTACACGACGGTCGACGGTCTGCAGTTCCCGGGCGTCGCGCTCGTCGCCGGCGCGCGGAGGGAGGCGTGACGCACACCATCCGTTCATCCTGACCCCGGTACGTTCGCGGCGATGATCGGGGGCGGTGCGACGGTCGTCGGCCGTGAGGCTGAGCGGGCCGCGCTGCGGACCTTCCTGGCCGCGCGCGACGGGCCCGCGGCGCTCGTCCTCGACGGCGAGGCCGGCATCGGCAAGAGCACGCTGTGGGAGGAGGCGTTGCAGAACGCGGCGCGCTCCGGCTGCCGCGTGCTTCGCTGCCGCCCGGCACCCGCCGAGACCCAGCTGGCCTTCGCGGCGCTCGCCGACCTGCTCGGCGGGCGCAAGCTGGCCGACGTCGTGGGGACGCTCGCGCCGCCGCAGCGCCGCGCGCTCGAGGCGGCGCTGCTGCGCGAGGACGCCGGCGGCGCGGCACAGGACGTGCGGGCGATCGCCGGTGGCCTGCTGGCCGTGCTGCGCCACCTCGCGGCCCAGCAGCCGGTGGTCGTCGCGATCGACGACGTCCAGTGGCTCGACGCGCCCTCGCGCGCGGTCCTGGAGTTCGCCGCGCGCCGCGCGTCCGACGACCAGGTCGCGGTGCTGCTCGCGCGGCGCTCTCCGGGTGGGGAGGAGCTGCCGCTGGGTCTGTCGCAGGCGTTCGGCGCCGGTCGGACGACACGGGTGACGCTCGCCCCGATGACCCACGGGGAGCTGCACGAGCTGCTGCAGACCCGGCTCGGGCTCTCGGTCTCGCGCCCGGTGCTGCGGCGGCTGCGCGAGCTCTCCGGCGGCAACCCGTTCTACGCCCTTCAACTCGCGGTCGAGGGCGACGGTGAGTTGCCGGCCACGCTGCAGGGCGTCGTCGACGCACGCTTGGCCGCGCTGCCCGAGCCCGTCGTCGACCTGCTGCAGCGCGTGGCGCTGCTGTATGACCGCCGCGTCGACATCGTGCTCGCCCTGGTGCAGGCGGACGGGCTCGACGGCAGCCTCGACGCCGCGCTCGACGCCGGCGTGGTCGAGACCGCCGGCGACCGTCTCGCGTTCACGCATCCCCTGCTCGCCTCCGCGGTCCATGGCCGCATCGGGCCTGAGCGGGCCGCCGCGCTGCACCGCCGGCTGGCCGAGTTCGAGACCACCGGTGAGGCGCGCGCGCTGCACCTGGCGCTCGCCGCCGCCGGGCCCGACGCCGCCACCGCCGACGAGCTCGAGACGGCCGCGGACCGCGCGGCGCGACGGGGAGCGGCGGAGACCGCCGCACGGCTGGCCGAGCACGCGGCGCGGCTGACGCCCCGCGACGCCGTGTCGGTGGCCGCCCGGCGTACCGTCGCCGCGGCCGAGCATCATGCCGCCGCCGGCGATCCGCGCCGCGCCTACGCATTGACGTCCGACCTCGTCGACCGGCTCGAGCCCGGCCCGGAGCGCGCCGAGGCGCTGTCGTTGCTGAGCTGGCTGCACACGTCGTCGGCGCACTTCGGCGAGTCCGTGCGGGTGGGTGAGCAGGCCATCGCGGAGGCCGCCGACGACGACCGGCTGATCGCCGTGACCCGCCAGCGCCTGAGCACGGCCGAGCGCATCCGCGGCGAGCTCGACGCCAGCGAGGCGCACGCCCGCGCCGCGGTCGAGGGCGCCCGTCGTGCCGGCGATCGGGCCGTCGAGGCGCTCGCGCTCGCGTCGCTCGGGCTCACGCGCCTGTTGCGCGGCGGCGGCGTCGGGCCCGAACTGCGCGATGCGGCCGCGCTCGAGCAGCGCCTGCCCGCGTTCCTCGGCCAGCAGGCGCCGTCCCTGCGGCTCGGCCTCGCCCTGCTCGTCACCGACGCCTACGACGAGGCGCGTCGCGTCTTCGCCGAGGCGCACGACCGCGCGCTGGCCTCCGGGCATGAGGACGCGCGGGCGATGATCCTCTCCTACCGGTCGGCGATCGAGCGCCGCGCCGGCGACTGGCAGCGAGCCCGGACACTGGCCGAGGCGGCCGGGGAGCTGGCGCGCCAGGCCAGCTCCGAGCAGGAGCGCAACGCGGGCGCCGCCAACCGCGCGCTGTTGGAGGCCGGTCTCGGGAACGAGGCGGAGGCACGTGCGCTGGCGGTCGAAGGGCTCGACGTCGCCCGGAGCATGGGCGACCGGGCGTACGAGATCAGCTTCCGCGGGGTGCTCGGGGCGCTCGAGCTGTCACTCGACGATCCCGCGGCCGCGGGGCGCCGGCTCGCGCCCGCCACCGACGAGCTGCTGCGCCAGGGCGTCGTCGAGCTCGGCTTCCATCCGGAGATCGTCCACAACGAGATCGAAGCGCTCGTCGTCCTCGGCGATCACGACCGCGCGAGCCGCCTGACCGTTCATCTCGAGCTACTCGCCGGGCGCAACCCGCGGCCGTGGATGCGGGGCGTCGCCGCGCGCAGCCGAGCGCTGCTGCTGGCGTCGGGCGGCGAGCTCGACGCCGCCCGCGAGCACGCGCGGGCCGCCGTCGCCGCGCACGAGGGAGCGGGTCAGCCGCTCGAACTCGCGCGCACCTTGATCGTTTCCGGCGCACTCGAGCGCCGCGCGAAGCAACGCCGAGCGGCGCGCGAGGCGCTGGAGCGCGCCGTCGCCCTGCTCGACGCGCTGCCCGCGCCGCTCTGGGCCGCTCGCGCCGAGGCGGAGCTCGCCCGCCTCGGGCAGCGCCCCGCCCCGTCGGAGCTGAGCGCCACCGAGGCGCGGATCGCCGCACTGGCTGCCGAGGGCCGCTCGAACCCGGAGATCGCCGCCGCCGTGTTCGTGAGCCGCAAGACCGTCGAGGCCAACCTCTCGAAGGTCTACCGCAAGCTCGGGGTCCGCTCGCGGGTCGAGCTCGCCCGCCGGCTCTCAGGCCCTTAGGCCGGGGCGAGCGTGCGGTTGAGCCAGGCGACGAGCGCGTCGCCGATCGCCTCCGGCCGGTCCTCGAGCGCGAGGTGGCCCGCGGGGCCGCACGGCACGACCTCGAGCGCGGCGATGTTCTCCCGGCACCAGGCTTCCAGCACCGGCCCGATCATCAGCGTCGGCGAGCCCTCGAAGGTCAGCAGGAGCTTCGGGACGTCGGCGCTGGTCGCGAGCCAGGCGTCGTAGGCCTCGGCCCGCGCGACGACGTCGGCAGGTTCGCCGTCGATCGGCGTCGCGCGCGGCCACGCGAGCAGCGGGCGGCGGCTCTCGACCGTCGGGTAGGGCGCGGCGTAGACCGCGTAGTCCTCGTCGCTCAGCGTCGTGAGCGTCGTGGCGTGCAGCGCCTCGGTGATGAACACGTTCTCCTCGAGGATCTTCTGCTCGCCCACGCCCGCTGTCCGGTAGCCCTTGAAGCGCTCCTGCGCGACCGGTGGGTAGTCGGCCCACCAGAGCGGCCTGAGGATCGTCTCGAAGAACGCGAGGCCGCGCACGCGGCCGGGGTGCCGCGCCGCCCAGTCGAACGCGAGCGCACCGCCCCAGTCGTGGCCGACGAGGATCACGTCGTCCAGTTCCATGGCGTCGAACCACGCGTCGAGGTAACGCGCGTGGTCGGCGAACGAGTAGGCGATGTCGGGCTTGCCCGAGCGCCCCATCCCGATCAGGTCGGGCGCGAGGCCGCCGGTGCGCGGCAGGACCTTGCGCCACGCATGCGACGAGGTCGGGTTGCCGTGCAGGTACACGATCGGCCCGGCTGAGCCTTCGTAATGGATGGTCGAGTCGAGTACGTCGATGGTGGGCATCGCTTACCGCCTTTCATTGGTCGTACCAACGTTGGTAAGACCAACGGTATCATGTCGCCGCGTGGACGCCCCGAACCGACTGCGACAGCTTCCGAGCTGGCTATTGAGCGAGGCCGCGCGGCGCGGCCATCAGCTCGTCAGCGACGGCTTCGCCGAGGAGGGGCTGCGCAAGCCGCACTTCACGGTGCTCGTCACGCTGGACGAGATCGGCCCGGCCAGCCAGGCCGAGCTCGGCCGCCGGCTGTGGATCGACCGCAAGAACATGGTCGCCGTCATCAACGACCTGGAGGCGGCCGGGCTGGTCGAGCGGACGGTCGACGAGCAGGACCGGCGGCGCAACGCCGTCCTGCTCACCAGCGCCGGGACCGCGGCGCTGGCGCGCCTGAACGCGCGCGCCGACGCGGCGCAGGACGCGCTGCTGGCCGGCCTCTCCGACAAGGACCGCCGCGAACTCGAGCGGCTACTGCAGCGGGTCGTCGAGGGGTGACGTGCGCGCCACGGCGCGATCGCGGCCCTGGCGCTTGGCGTCGTAGAGCCGGCGGTCGGCGAGCGCGGCGATCCGGTCCAGGCCCAGCGCCTCGCCGGAACGCGCGATCCCGGCGCTCGCGGTGACGGTCAACCCGGGGGCGATGCCGTCCCAGCCCGCGCCGCGGATCGCCGCGAGCGCCCGCTCGCAGCAGTGCATCGCGGCGTCGGCGTCGGCGGCCGGCATCAGCAGCACGAACTCCTCGCCACCCGTGCGCGCGACGACGTCGCTGCGGCGGACGACGTCGAGCAGCAGCCCGGCGACGCGCACGAGGACCTGGTCGCCCACGTCGTGGCCGTAGGTGTCGTTGATGCCCTTGAAATGATCGAGGTCGACGACCGCGAGGCTGAAGTCCTGCTCCTCGGCGCCGGTGACGAGATCGAGCTGGCGTGCGAGGTAGCGGCGATTGTGCAGCCCGGTCAGCCAGTCGCGATCGGCCTGCTCGCGGAACTGGTCCTGCAGCGTCTCCAGCTCGCCCGTGCGCTGCTCGAGCGCCACGTGCGCCTCGTTGAGCTGGTGCACGAGCGCTTCCAGCTCGGCGTTCTTGGCCGCCAGCGCCGCCGCGGTGCTGCGCGCCGCGTCGGTCTCCAGACGGGCGCGCTCGAGGTTGATGCGCAGCTCGGAGAGGTCGTGCAGGCCTTCGCGCTCGAGCGCGGCGCTGCGGCTCAGCGCGTCGTAGGCGTCCTCGACCCGGCCGGCGTCGCGCAGCGCGTCCGCGAGCGTTGCCAGGACGAGGCTGCGGGCGTGCGGGACGTCGGTCCCGAGCCGGTCCAGCGCGCCGTCGCCGGAGAGCTGCGCGTCGTCGAGCCGGCCGAGCGCAGCCAGCGCCTGGACCTGGGCGCGCACCGTGACGCCGAGGATGTACGGGTTCGGCGTGAGCTGGGCGAACTGGTGGGCGAGCGAGCGGTTGGCGTCGGTCAGCGCCTCCTCCGGGCGCCCGGCGAGCAGCCGGATGTCGGCGCGGGTCGAGTGCAGCACGCCGAGCGCGAAGTCACCCGGCGTCAGTCGCGCCGCGGCCTCCAGCCCGCGGGCGAGCTCCGCCTCGGCGTCGGCGAGCCGCTCCTCGCGCTGATGCCAGCAGGCGAGGTCGTTGCGCGAGATCGCCTCCTGCCAGTCGTCGCCGGCGGCGATCGAGAGCTCCAGCGTCTCGTGCAGCCACTCGGCCCAGCCCGGGACGCCGACGGTCCCGAGGACCATGCACGCCGCGCGCCGGACATACAGGCGCAGGTGCGCGTCGCCCTGCGCGTCGGCGAGCGCCGACGCCTCCTCGGCGTGAGCGAGCGCCAGGCTGTACGTGCCGGAGAAGAACGCCAGCTGCGACTGCAGCGCGCCGAGCTCGGCGCACGCGACGACGTCCTCGCCGGACCACGGCTCGGCCTCCGTGGCCAGCGCGAGCGCGGCGTGCAGATCGCCGCGGTTGAGCGCGATCGAGCCCTGCAGCGCGAGCGCGCGACACAGGAGCGCGTCCGCGCCGAACCGGCGGGCGGTGTCCACGGCGGCGGTCGCGATGACCGACGCACCGGTCGGGTCCTCCCAATGCGCGGAGCGGGCGCCTTCCAGCGCCCGCGTCGCGGTCATGACGTCGTCAGTCATCCCGGTCCGCAGAATCGGCCACGGAGCGGACGGACTTGAGCCCTACAGGTTGCGCGAGACGAAGGACAGCGCGGTGTCGGCGACCTCCTGCCAACCCGAGTCGATCGTCAGGGCGTGGCCGCGGCCCTTGATCTCGACGATCTCGGTCACGCCTTCGTTGTGCTGCTGCTGCTTGTAGGACGCGTTGGCGATCGCCCACGGCACGGTGTGGTCCTTCTCGCCCGAGATGATCAGCAGCGGGCCGCGCTCCGGGTTCTTGGTGTCGACCTTGACCTCGGTCCACGGGTTGAAGTTCGCGGTCGCGGCCTGGAAGAGCGGCGCGCCCGCGGCCGGAACGGCGAACTCGTCGTAGAGCGCGTGCGCCTCCTCCTCGCTGACCGCGTTGGCGAACCCGTAGCGGAACTGGTCGTAGGTGAGCGGCACCGCGCGGTTGCGGTTGGCCGGGTTCTTGAGCACCGGGCTCGCCGACTTCAGCGCGGAGAACGGCAGCGGGAGGACGCCCTGGAACGGCGCCGGGTCGATCGCGACCGAGACGGCGGAGAGGCCGCGGCCGGCGACGATCTGCGTCAGCAGGCCGCCGAACGAGTGCCCGACCACGACGGGCTTCTTGTCCAGGCCGCGGAGGATCTCGTCGAAGTGGTCGGCGACCTGACCGACGGTCTTCTTCGCGAACACCTCGGGATGCTCGTTGGCCTCTTCCACGGTGTCGGGATCGTCGGGCCAACCCGGCGTGAGCGCGGTGAAGCCCGCCTCCTCGAACAGCTTGACCCAGCGATCCCAGCTGCTCGGCAGCAGCCACAGGCCGTGGATGAACACCACCGGCTGCAGCCCGGTCGCGTTGGCGCGCGCGACCTCCTGTGCCTCGTGCTCGGTGATCGTCGTGGGCGCTTCGGTATCGGACATCAGTGCCTCCTCGTGAGCGAGGCCGGATTATCCGCGACCTGACGCCGTGGGGTTAGGTCGGATGACTGCGTCGTACGCTAGGGAGGATGGAGGCCACCACCGCCGTCGCACCCCCGCAGCGCGTCTGTCCGAACTGCGCGCGTCTGTCCTGGGCGACCGGTCCGACATGCCCCTACTGCACGGCCCGCTTCCGCAGCGGCCGCGCCATCGCGCCGTGGATGCTGGCCGTGGCGGTGGGCGTCGTCCTGCTCGGCATGGTCGTGCTGTTCGTGATCGCCGGCCAGATCGCGCAGCACCGCGTCGATGACCGCATCGAGCAGATCAACCAAGACTTCGATACGAGCCTGAACAAGTTCCGCACCGACGTGCAGAAGGAGCTGGACGCGCGCCTGCCCGCGGCCGGCGCGGCGGTCCCGCCGGCGGTCCCGACGGCGACCCCGTTCGCCACCGAGACGCCGGCGCCCGCCACGACGCCGGACGCCGGCGCGACGGCGACCGCCGAGCCGACGGTCACCGCCACCAAGACGGCGTCGCCGACCGCGACGCCGTCCGTCACCATCGGGCCGGGCTAGAGCCCGGTCTTGTAGACCTTCTTCTCGTAGTCCTCGAGCATCCGGCCGGCGCCGAACTCCGGGCCGAGCGTGCGCAGCGAGCGGCGGACGCGGGCGACCCAGTCGCGCGGGATGCCGTCGCCTGACGAGCGGTAGAACTCCGGCGCGACCTCTTCCTCGAGCAGGCGCAGGAGCTCGTGGGCGTGGCGCGCGTCCTGGGCGCCGTGGTCGTGGTCGACGTCGCCGGACAGCGACCAGCCGTTGTGGCCGTCGTAGCCCTCGGCCCACCAGCCGTCGAGCACGCTCAGCTGCAGGCCGCCGTTGACGACGTTCTTCATGCCCGACGTGCCGGACGCCTCGAGCGGCGGCCGCGGCAGGTTGATCCAGACGTCGCACCCGCGCACGAGCCACGCGGCCATGCGCAGGTCGTAGTCGTTGAGGTAGGCGACGCGATCGGCGAAGCCGGGCGCGTTCTTGGACTCGAACAAGGCCTGGACGAGCCGCTTGCCGCCCTCGTCGCGCGGGTGCGCCTTGCCGGCGATCAGGACCTGGATCGGCCGGTCGCCGGCGACGAGCTTCATCGCGCGCTCGACGTCCTGGAGCAGCAGGTTCAGCCGCTTGTAGGTGGCGAGGCGGCGGGCGAAGCCGATCGTCAGCACGTCCGGATCCATGTTCGCCGCGGCTTCCGCGTAGGCACGCGGTTCGTCGCGCGACAGCCGGTCCGCGACCGCACGGTGCTGGACGTAGGTGATCATGTCGGCGCGCTGGGTCTTGCGGACGTCCCACAGCTCCTTGGCCGGGATGTCGTCGACCGGGGCCCATGTCGCGGGGTCGGTCGCGCGGTCCAGCCAGTCCTCGCCGAGATGCTTGTTCAGCAGCTCCCACATCGGCTGGCCGAGCCACGTCGGGATGTGCACGCCGTTGGTGACGTAGGTGATCGGGACGTCGTCGACGGCCTTCTCGGGCCACATCGCCTGCCACATCTCGCGCGCGACCTCGCCATGACGGCGGCTCACGCCGTTCGCGGCGCGGCTGGTGCGCAGCGCGAACTGCGTGACGCCGAACGGCTCCGCGCCCTCTTCCGGGTTGGTCCGGCCGAGCGCGATGATCTCCTCGGCCTCGACGCCCAGCGTCCCGGCGATATGCGCGAGCGTGTCCGCGACCTGCTGGGCGGGGTACGTGTCGTTGCCCGCGGGGACCGGGGTGTGGGTGGTGAAGATCGTCTGCTTGCGGCCGATCTCCAGCGCCGCGGACAGCGAGCCGGTGCCGCTGTAGTGGCGCCGGGCGAGCTCGAGCGAGACGAACGCGGCATGACCCTCGTTGAGGTGCACGAGGCCGGGCTCGATCCCCATCGCCTCGAGCGCCCGCACGCCGCCAACGCCGAGCAGCATGTACTGCGCCAGGCGGGTGTCCTCGTCGCCGATGTACAGGCGCGACGTGATCCAGCGCGCGGTCTGCGTGTTCTCCGGTCGATCGGCGTCGAGCAGATAGAGCGGGATGCCGCCGATGTCCACGCGCCAGATCTGCGCGGTGACCTCGGTGTCGCCGATCGGCACCGTGATCGTGATCGGCTCGCCGTCGTCGCCCGTGACGAGCGCCGTGGGCAGGCGGTCCGGATCGGTGTCGACCCAGTACTCGTGCTGCCAGCCGCCGCCGTCGATGCGCTGGCGGAAGTAGCCCTCGCGGTACAGGAGGCCGACGGCGACCAGCGGCCAGGCGCGGTCGGAAGCCTCCTTGAGGATGTCCCCGGCGAGCGCGCCGAGGCCGCCCGAGTAGATCGGGAACGAGCCGTGGAAGCCGTACTCGGCGGAGAAGTAGGCGATGGGGCGCTCGGCCGTCGTGATCTCGTCGCGGCGGGGGCGCGCGAGGTCGGCGCTCACGCGCTCCTCGAGCGCGGCGGCGCGGGCGAGCAGCTCGGGGTTTGCCGCGGCGGCCGCGAGCCGGTCGGTCGCGGCCTCCTGGAGCAGTCGGACCGGGTTCTCGGCGACGCGCTCCCAGCGGTCGGCATCGACGTCCCGGAAGACGGCGGGCCCGTCCGGATCCCAGGCCCAGCGGTAGTTATAAGCGAGTCGGGCGAGGACGCCCAACGGCTCGGGAATGCGGGTCGCGAGCGCCGTGGCGGCTCGCTCCAATTCGCTTCGGCCAGCTTGCACGTCGCGGAGGATAGGCATTCCCCTTAGGTTCCCGTCACCCGCTGCCGATACCCTTGAACGAGTCAAGGCCCGAGCGCAGCCAGCTCAAACGCTGCGGCTCCCTTGATTCAAGAAAGGAGGATCACCATGATCCGATGCCTTCGCTGCCTTCGCCTGTGGGGCGAGCGCTACGCGGAGCGGGCAAGCTGCCCGCACTGCGGCGGCGCGATGAACACCACGCGCTAAGAGCGACGCCGGGCGGCCCCGATGGCCGCCCGGCGCCAAGCCACTTTCGAACTCTCACCTCCTGCGCGCCGCCGGCTCCAGTGCCGGGTTGGCGTAGCCCGTGTCCGCGTAGTTGAAGCTCGTCGCGGGCGGGACGATCTCGTCGATGCGGTCCAGGAGTTCCGCGTCGAGTTGGCGCGTCGCCGCCGGGAGCTGGGACTCGAGGTGCTCCATCGTGCGCGGCCCGATGATCGCCGACGTCACCGCCGGGTGATTGATGACGAACGCGATCGCGATCTCGATCAGCGGGATGCCGACCTCGTCCGCAAGCGCGCCGAGCGCGTCCGCGGCCTCGAACTTGCGCTGGTTGCCCGGGAGGCTGAGGTCGTAACGGTGCGGGAGCCGGTCCGCGCGGGTGGACGTCGGCGTGTCGGCGCCCTTGCGGTACTTCCCGCTCAGCCAGCCGCCCGCGAGCGGGCTCCAGGGGATCACGCCCATGCCGTGGCGCTGGGCGGTGGGCAGGACGTCGGCCTCGATCCCGCGCACGAGCATGCTGTAGGGCGGCTGCTCGGTCTTGAAGCGCTCGAGGCCCCGGTCGCGCGCCACCCACTGGGCCTCGACGATCTGCGACGCCGGGAACGTCGAGGAGCCGAAGTAGCGGATCTTGCCGGCGCGGACGAGGTCCGTCAGTGCCGAGAGCATCTCCTCGACGTCGGTCTCCTCGTCCGGGCGGTGGACCTGGTACAGGTCGATGTAGTCGGTGTCCAGCCGCCGGAGCGAGTTCTCGACCTCCTGCATGATCCACCGGCGCGAGTTGCCCTGATGGTTGATCTCGTCGCCCATCTGGCCGTGGAACTTCGTGGCGAGAACGATGTCGTCGCGGCGGCCTTTGAGGGCCTTGCCGACGATCTCCTCGTTCTCGCCCTGGCTGTAGACGTCAGCCGTGTCCACGAAGTTGATGCCCGCGTCGAGCGCGGCGTGGATGATCCGGATCGATGTGTCGTGGTCCGGCTCGCCCCAGGCGCCGAACATCATCGCGCCGAGGCACAGCGGGCTGACCTTGACGCCGGTCCTACCGAGGTTGCGGTACTCCATACAACGACCCTACGCCCTGCTCGTGCTCGAGCAGCGCGCGCTTGGCGTCGAGGCCGCCGGCGTAGCCGGTCAGTGAGCCGTCGGCGCCGATGACGCGGTGGCAGGGAACGATGATGGAGATCTGGTTGCGCCCGTTGGCGCGCCCGACCGCGCGAGCGACGCTTGAGAGCTCGCGCGCGATCTCGCCGTAGGTCGTGGTCTCGCCCTTCGGGATCTCGCGCAACCGAGCCCAGACGGCGAGCTCGAACGGCGTGCCGTGCTCGGAGAGCGGCAGGTCGAACGCGTCGCGCTCGCCCGCCCAGTACTCGTCGAGCTGCTTGGCGACCTCGGCGAACGTGCCGTCGTCGGGGCCCGCGTCGGCGTGCAGGCGGTGGCCGTCGGTGTAGAGCTTGGTCAGCCCGTGCTCGTCCGCCTCGACGTAGAGCGGGCCGATCGGGCTGGGGAGGAGTGCGGAGTGCATGCCCCTTCTAACGCTACGGATCGCCGCGGCGTGAGGTTCTCGGGGCGGGGCCGCGGAGGTTGAAGTGAATGGCGGCGGCGCGGAGCGCGAAGCCCACCAGCAGGCCGATGAACATCGCGCTGGTGGTGGGGGTGAGGAGGTCGGCGAGCACGAAGACGATCGCGGCGGCGAGCGCGGCGAGGGCGTTGAGCTCGCCGTGGCGGAAGATCTCCGGCGTCCGCGCCGTGAGGATGTCGCGCAGCAACGCGCCGCCGGACCCGCCGAGGACGCCGATCAGCAGCTGCGCGGGCACGGTCACGCCGACCTGCCTCGCGCGCTGGGTGCTGGCGACGGCGAAGAAGCCGACCGCCAGCGAGTCGAGGATCCGGATCGAGCGCAGGATCTTCGGGCCGGGCTCGCCCGCGATCACCGACACGACGATCGCGGCCGTGATCACGGTGGGCAGGTAGAGCGCGTCGGTCAGCGCCACGGGGGTGTTGGCGTTCAGCAGCAGATCGCGCAGGAGGCCGCCGCCGAGCCCGCACGCGAACGCCAGGCCGAGCACGCCGACGAGGTCGAAGCTGTCCTGCCGGCGTGCGGCGAGCGCGCCGCTCGCCGCGCCTGCCGCGACCCCGAGAAGGTCGAGTGAACGAAACGCGTCGAGGGCATCCACGGTCTCTAGAATGAAAGGGTCCCGCGCGGACGTCCCGCTCCGCGTGCCCGCTCAGCCCTCATCTAAAAGGAAGATGCCTATGGCAGTCGAGCAGAAGCTCGAAATCGACGGCGAGGTCACCGAGGCCCTGCCGAACCTGTTGTTCCGCGTGAAGCTCGAGAACGATCACGAGCTGCTGGCGCACCTCGCCGGCAAGATGCGCCGGTTCCGTATCCGCGTGCTGCCCGGTGACAAGGTCCGGGTCGAGGTCTCTCCGTACGACCTCAACCGCGGCCGCATTGTTTACCGTTACAAGTAGCGGTCACGCAGCAACCGTGACTCCCTGCTCCGGGTTCACGTTCGCGACATCGCGACTGCGGAGCAGCACGGCGAGGAGGATCGCGCCGACCGTGACCAGGATCGCCGCCGACGTGAAGGCGACCTGGAAGCCCTCCACCAGCCCCGCCGCCTTGTCTTGCGGCCCCGGCTGGTGGCCTAGGCCTTGCAGGTAGCTCACCGTCCGGTCCGCCGCGAGCGTCGATAGGACGGCCAGGCCCAGCGCGCCGCCCACCTGCTGGGAGGTGTTGAAGAGCCCGCTCGCCAGCCCGGCGTCCTCCGGCTCGACGTTGGTCGTCGCGATCAGCGTGATCGGCACGAACGTGTTGCCCATGCCGAACGACATCAGCAGCAGGCCGGGCAGCAGGTCCTTCACGTAGGTGCCGTCGACCGGCACCCCGCTGAGGTAGAACAGCCCGGCGGCGGCGACCACCATGCCCGCGATCGCGTTGGCGCGCACGCCGATCTTCTTGATCAGCACCTGCGCCGTCCCGGCGCCGATGGCGATCCCGAACGCCACCGGCAGGAACGCGAAGCCGGCCTTGATCGGCTTGAAGCCGAGCACCTCCTGGACGTACAGGGTGGCGAAGAAGAACAGCGCGAACAGGCCGCCGGCGACCAGCAGCAGCACGGAGTTGGCGACCGCGAGGCTGCGGATCTTGAAGATGCCGAGCCGTACGAGCGGCCCGGTCGTGCGCGACTCGACCAGCACGAAGACCGCGAGCAGGGCGACGCCGACGGCGGCCAGACCGAGCGTGCGGTCCGAGCCCCAGCCGAAGCTCTCCGCTTTGACGATCGCGTAGACGAGCACCATCAGGCCCGCGGTGACCAGGACCGCGCCGAGCACGTCGAAGGCGCCCGCGCGCTCGGCCTTGGACTCGCTGATCAGGCGTGCCGACAGGATCGCGGTGGCGGCGCCGACCGGCACGTTGACGAAGAAGATCCACTCCCAGCTCAGCGCCTCGGTGAGGATGCCGCCGAGCAGCAGGCCGATCGCTCCGCCGCCCGCGGCGATGGCGCTCCAGACACCCAACGCCTTGGTGCGCTCCGGGCCCTCGGGGAAGGTCGTCGTGATGATGCTCAGCGCCGCCGGGGAGACGAGCGCGGCACCGAGACCCTGCAGGGCGCGGAAGGCGATCAGCATGCCGCTGGAGGTCGCGAGCCCGTTGAGCAGGCTGGCGACCGAGAAGAGGATCGTGCCCGCGATGAAGATCTTCTTGCGCCCGACGATGTCCGCCGCGCGGCCGCCCAGCAGCAGGAACCCGCCGAACAACAGCGTGTAGGAGTTCACGACCCACTGCAGATCGGCTTGGCTGAAGTGCAGATCCTCCTGGATCGTCGGCAGCGCGATGTTCACGATCGTCGCGTCGAGGATGACCATGAACTGCGCCAGGCAGACGAGGACGAGCGTCACCCAGCGGTTGTCTTCGCGTTCAGCCATCGCGGGAACCTAGCGCGATCCTTGCCGCCGTGACCCAGTCGTGACGGTCTCGTGAAGGGCCTTGAAGAAGGCAGTCATACGTATTATGCTCATACGTATGAATCACCGCATCCGACAGTTCCTCATCATCGTCGTGGCGGTGTTCGCGATCTCCGGAGCGGCGGCGCTTTCGGCCAAGGGTGAGCAGTCCACGCCCAAGGTCGCCGTCGTCGTCGCCGGACGGGCCGCCGAGCAGCCCAGCGTGGTCGCTCGTGCGCGCGACATCGCCGCAGACCGTGGCGCGCAGCTGCGCGTCACCCACACCACCGCCGACGAGCTCGGCGTCACGCACCGGCTGGCCGCCGCGTCCTACGACGAGGTGCTCACCATCGGTGTCGACCGCCGCATCTCCATCGACCCCGTCACCGCCCGCTTCCCGGACACGCGCTTCGTCGCGGTTAACTAACTGGGGGTGCAGTTGATTCCCGCACGCAGAGCGTGACGGGGATCACCTGCTCGGCGGCGACGTCCTCGCCTGCCAGATCCTTCGCCAGCGCCTCGAACGCCGCGGCGCCCAGGCCTTCCGCGTCGACGCCCACCGTCGTCAACGGCGGGGCGAGCACGCGCGCGAAGTCGAGGTCGTCGAACCCGACGACGCTGAGGTCCTCGGGGATGCGGATCTTCCGCTCCCGCGCGGCGAGATAGACGCCGCCGGCGAGGATGTCGTCGTCGCAGAACACCGCGGTGACGTCGCCTTCGTCGAGCAGGTTCGCGGCCGCTCGGGCCGCGCCCTCGAAGGTGAACGGCGCGAGCGCCGTGGGCGGCACCCCGCCCAGCCGGTCGCGCATGCGCTCGCGCCGCAGGTCGAACGTCGGCGCCTCGAAGTTCGACGCCACGTGGCCGATGCGTACGTGGCCGAGCTCGAGCAGGTGGTCGAGGGCGCAGTCGACTCCGGCCTCGACGTCGAGCCGGACGACCGGCAGCTTGCCGGGGCGCATCTCGATCTGGATCGCGTGCTCGGTCGCGCCGGGGGGAAGCTCGGCCTCGAAGAGCAACAGGCCGTCGGCGGGGCCGGCGAGCAGCGCTTGCAGTGACGCCGCCTCCCACGCGCGATCGTTGCCGATGTCGACGAGGACGACGGTGTAGCCGGCGCGTTGGGCCGCTCGTTGCGCGCCCCTGAGCACCCGCCCGAAGAACGGGTTGGTGATGTCGGGGACGACCAGCGCGACGCTGCGTGCGACGCCGGTCCGCAACGCGCGGGCGGCGACGTTCGGCCGGTAGCCCAGCTCCTTGGCCGCGGCCTTGACGGCCTCCTCCGTGCGCGCGGAGATCCGCCCGGCCGCTTTTCCGGAGAGCACGAGGGAGACCGTGGACTGTGAGACGCCGGCACGGCGAGCGACGTCGACGCTAGTAACGCGAGGCGGTGCGCTGATTCAGGCATCCTAGGCGTGGGTGGAGGATCTCGTCGAAGAGGTGGTGGGGATCGGTGGGCGCGACCTGTGCCTGCTGCGTCCGCGCGACGCCGAAGCGCTGCTCACCGAGGACGCGTTCGAGCACGAGGAGTTCCTGCCCTACTGGGCGGAGCTGTGGCCGAGCGCCTTGGCCTTGGCCCGGGCGGTGGGGGCGCGGTCGCTGCGCGGCGCGCGGGTGCTCGAGCTGGGCTGCGGGCTCGGCCTGCCGTCCCTGGTCGCGGCCGTCGCGGGTGGGCGGGTGACGGCGACCGACTGGGCCCCGGACTCGATCGCCATGACCCTCCGCAACGCGGAACGCAACGGCTTGGCGGTCGAGGCGTTCGTCGCGTCGTGGACCGCGCCCGACGCCCTGCTCGAGCGGACGCCGTGGGACCTCGTGATCGCCTCCGACGTCCTGTACGAGCCGCGCAACGGCGAAGCGCTGCTCCCACTCCTGCCCCGCCTGATCGACCAGCGAGGCGAGATCTGGCTCGCCGACCCGGGCCGCCCCGCCGCCGGCCCGTTCCTCGCGGCAGCCGCGGAGGCCTTCACCATCGACTCCCGCGCGGCACCCGAGATCCCCCAAGGCGCCGTCCACCACCTCCGCCGCCGAATCTAAAGGGACTGTCCCTTTACCTTCCGCGGGCTCTCGGGGCGGCGCGCACCGCCACCGCGGCGAACCTAAAGGGACTGTCCCTTTATGTTGGGCGGCATGAGTACGCAGCGTGAGAAGGCCGAAGAGCTACGCCGGTTGCATGCGGCGCCGGAGCCGTTGGTGTTGGTGAATGCGTGGGACGCGGCGAGTGCGCGGGTGGTGGCGGCGGCGCCGGGGGCGCGGGCGATCGCGACCGCGAGCTGGTCGATCGCCGCCGCGCACGGGTTCGCGGACGGCGAGCAGCTGTCACGGGAGGCGATGATCGCGGCCGTGGGGGTGGTTGCGCGGGCCGTGGACCTGCCGGTGACCGCCGATCTCGAGCGCGGCTACGGCAACGCGCGGCTAACGCTCGACTCCGCGCTGGAGGCGGGTGCGGTGGGCTGCAACCTCGAGGACTCCGACGCCGCCGGCGGGTTGTGGCCGGCCGAGGAGCACGCCGCGGTGGTCGCCGCGGCGCGGGCAGCGGGCGACGCGGTCGACATCCCGCTCGTGATCAACGCCCGCACCGACGTCTACCTGCGTGACGTGATCCCGGCGGAGGAACGGCTCGTCGCCGCGCTCGAGCGCGGTGCCGCCTACCTCGACGCGGGCGCGGACTGCATCTTCGTCCCGGGCGTGCGCGACCTGGCGACGATCGAGTCGCTGGTGAAGGAGATGGGCGGCCCGATCAGCCTGCTCCTCGGGGCGGGTGGGCCGCCGCTGGCGGAGCTGGCACGGCTCGGCGTGGCGCGGGTCAGCTACGGCCCGGGACCGATGGGGGTCGCGATGGCGGCGCTGTCACGCGCGGCGGCCTCGCTCCTCGCAGGTGAGGATCCGCCCGCGGACCTGGCGTTCCGCGTGTAGCGACCGTCAGCCCGCGGCGACGATCAGCGCGCGCGTCGTCGTCCCGCCGGTGCGGCGGAAGCGGTGCGGGGTGGTGCCGTCGAAGCGCAGGGTGTCGCCCTCGGCGAGCTCGTGGATCGTGCCGTTGAGGTCGACCTCGAGCGAGCCGCGGGCGGCGTAGACCGCCAGCTCGCCCGCCGCGACCTCGAATTCCTCCGGCCAGCGGCGGGTGCGGGCCGACCACTCACGCAGGATCGGGGCGCCGGGGGTGCCGCCCAGCTCGCGGATGCCCTGCTCGTCGCGATCACCCTCGTCGCTGCGCACGAGCTCGGTGGTGTCGCCGACGCGGGTGGGGGACCAGAGGCGGGCGACGGAGACGTCCAGTGCGGCGGCGATGCGCTCGACGGAGCTGACGCTTGGCCGGGCGAGCCCGCGCTCGACCTGGCTCAGGAACGGATGCGACAGGCCCGCCTTCTCGCCGAGGCCCTTGAGCGTCAGCCCGCGTTCACGCCGCAGGGCACGAACGCGCGCTCCTAGGTCCGTCTCGTATCCGTTGGTGTGAGGATGACTGCTAAGCACCGTGTTTCAGACTAACGCCTGCTGCACGAGAAACTGTCACCACTAACCCTGGGACTGGGCTAGTGGTTAGGAATCACGCGGCATGGCGAAGAGGCACGATCAGGCCACCTAGCGCACGCGTGGCCAGCCCCTCGGCGCTCCCCGCGTACCGCACCCGCCCTTCCGCGAGCAGGGTCACTCCGGCGGCCAGGTCGAGGAAGACGTCAAGGCGCTTTGACGCCCAGATGACCGTGCCGCCCTGGCCGGCGTAGCGCAGGACGAGCGAGCGCGTGGCCGCGGTCGTCTCGGCGTCGAAGCCCTCGACCGGCTCGTCGACGAGCAGCAGGTCCGGCCCGCCGGCGACCGCCCGCGCCAATGCGACCCGGCGTCGCGTCGGCGGGTCCAGCCGCTCTTCGATCGGCGACCGCCCGTCATCGCCGACGAGCAGCACGCTCGCGGGCACCTGCACGCTGCCCGAGCTCGCCGTGAGCTCTCCGGCGAGGACCCGCAGCAGCGTGCTCTTGCCCGCCCAGCGCGGGCCGAGTACGCCATGTACGTGACCGCGGGCGAGCACCAGATCGACGTCCCGAAGCGTCGTTCGCTTCCCATGGACACACGCGAGCGAGCGGACCTCGACGCAGGATGGCATTCCCTGATCATCTGAGTATCCGCTAATCGTCGTGCTGAACGAAGGTCCAGGCTCGGCTAGGGTCGGGACGAATGGAGGACGCCGCCCTCGCCGCGCTCGATCTCGACGCGCTCGCCCGTGACACCGCCGACCTCGTTCGCGTGCCGAGCATCACCGGCGACGAGCGTGTCGCCACCGAGTTGTTCGCCGCCCGCGCCGACGCCGCCGGCCTCTCCGCCGGGCTGCACGTCCACGATCTCGCCAAGCTGCGGGCGAACCCCGGCCACCCGGGCGAGGAGGCCGCGCGCGCCGAGTTGTGGGGCGCGACCGCGACCCTCCCCGGCAACGCTCCCGGGCGCCTCGCGCTCAACGGGCATCTCGACGTCGTCGGGCCTGGAAACGAGCCCTGGGCGCGCGATCCGTATTCGGGCGCGATCGTCGGCGACGCGCTCCACGGGCGCGGCTCGGTCGACATGAAGGGCGCGGTGATCGCCGCGCTGCACGCCCTCGCCGCCCTGCGCCGCTCGGGGGTCGAGACGCCCGAGGTCGTCCTCCAGGCGGTGGCATCGGAGGAGGACGGCGGGCTCGGCACCTTCGCGGCGCTGGAGGCCGACGACGCGTTCGACGCCGCGCTGCTGCCCGAGCCGACGGGGCTGCGGGTCGTCTGCGCCCAGGCGGGTGCGCTGACGTTCCGCGGCGTCGTGCGCGGGCGCTCGGCACATGCCGCGGAGCGACTCGCGGGCTGCTCGGCGCTGGACCGCTACGTGCGCGTGCACCTGGCGCTGGCCGAGCACGAGACGACCGTGAACGCCGCCGTCACCCACCCGCTGATGCGCGAGCTCGAACTGCCGTACCCGCTGCTCGTCGGCCGGATCTCCGGCGGCGACTGGTCGAGCCAGGTCCCGGACCGGGTCGAGTTCGAAGGCCGGCTGGGCGTGCCGGTGGGCGCCGACCTCGACGCCGCCCGCGCGAGTCTGCAGGCGGTCGTCGACCGCGCCCTCGACGACGGCGAGCCGCCGTGCGAGCTCGTCTGGGAAGGCGGCGCCTTCGCACCGGGAGAGACGCCGATCGACCACCCGTGGGTCTCGACCGTGCGCGGCGCGCTGCGCGACGAGCTCGGCCGCGAGCCGGCCTCGGCGGGCGTGCCGTGGGGCGCCGACATGCGCCTCTTCAGCGCCCGCGGCATCCCCACCGTGATGGTCGGCACCACGGGAATCGAGCGCGCCCACGCGGTCGACGAGTACGTCTCGCTCGACGAGCTCGCGACCGTGGCGAGAACGATCATCCGCACCGTCCTCCGCTGGCGCCCCGCCTGAGCTCGACGCTGCGTATACGCGGCGTCAGCGTGGGGTGGGGACGAGCGCGGCGCGGGCCGCGCCGACGGTCAGGGCGGCGCACGCCGCGCCGAACGCCGCGAGGAGGAAGCCGCCGGACGGGCCGGCGCCCTCGGCCAGCACGCCCGCGAGGGCCGCGCCCGCCGCGATCCCTCCCGCCAGGCCGGTCGAGAGCCACGTGTAGGCCTCGGTGACCGTGCCCGCGGCAGCGGCGCCCTCGACGAGGCCGTAGGCGAGCCCGAAGGACGGGGCGATCACCGCGCCCGACAGGAAGAGCAGGGCGCCGAGGACCAGCAACCCACTGGGCAGCGCGAGCAGCAGGTGGCCGCAGGTCAACAGCGTGAGGTAGACGCACAATCGTCCGACCGGGTCGCGCGGGGCCGCCGAACGCGTCGCGAACAGGCCACCCACGAGCGAGCCGAGGCCCCACCCGCCGAGCAGCAGGCTCGCCGCACCTTGCGAGCCCGCGTGGTCCGCCGCGGCCGGGACGGCGACCTCGATCGCGCCGAAGGCGAGCCCGATCAGGACGAACACGACCGCGAGCGTCCGCACGCCGGGCGCGCGCAGCGCACCGCCGCTCTCCTCACGTACGCCCGGCCTCCACCCCCGCGACGACGGCGACGTCGCGAACACCACCGTTCCGAGCACCAGCAGGACCGCGCAGGCGACCGCCGACGCGGACAGCGACCACGCGCCCAGCGCACCCGCGATCAACACCGGGCCCGCGATGTAGACCACTTCGATCGCGGCGGCGTCCAACGCGAACGCCGCGTGCAGGCGCTCGGGTGACTCCAACAGCAGGGGCCAGAGCGTCCGCAGGCAGGCGCCGAGCGGCGGCATCGCCGCGCCCGCGACCACCGCGCAGGGCAGGATCGCCGCCAGCGAGACCCCGTGTGGCAACGCCGCGAACGCCGCCATGGCGAGCGCGCTCACCACCGCGCCCACGAGCAGGATCGGCGGCTGCCCGCGGCGGTCCAGCCACCGCCCGAGCACCGGCGAGCACACCGCGTTCGCCAGCGCGTTGGAGCCGGACGCCAGCCCCGCCGCGGCGAAGGAGCCCGTCAGCTCCTTCGTCCGCAGCACGAGGACGAGCGACAGCGCGGTCGCCGGCGCGCGACCGACCAGCGACGAGACGAACAACCGCGCGGAGTCCCCTCCGCGCAGCAGATCGAGCACGTCCCGCTTAGATGCGGCCCGCGTCCTTCGCGGCCTGCTCGGCCGCGTCGAGCTTGCGCTCCACGATGTCCAGGCCCTTGTCCCAGAAGCCGGGATCGGCGAGGTCGACGCCGACGATCGCGCCCAGCTCCTCCGGCGACTTGGACCCACCCGCCGACAGCAGCTCGAGGTAGGCGTCCGCGAACCCCGGACCCTCCTCCTCGTAGCGACCGTAGACCGCCAGCGCCAGAAGCTGCCCGTACGCGTATGCGTATACGTAGCCCGGGGAGGCGATGAAGTGGGGGACGTAGGACCACCAGGACTCATAGCCCTTGGTGACCTCGACCGAGTCGCCCAGCAGCTCCTCCTGCGACTCGCGCCAGAGCTCGCCGAAGCGGTCGACCGACAGCTCGCCCTCGGACCGGCGGGCGGTGTGCACGAGGTGCTCGTAGCGGTTCATCGCCACCTGCCGGAAGACGGTCGCGATCGAGCCCTCGATCGACTCCGCCAGCAGCGAGAGCCGCGACTCCGCGGTCGGCGACGCGTCCAGAAGCCGCCCGAAGACGAGCGTCTCGCCGAACACGGACGCGGTCTCGGCGAGCGTCAGCGGCGTCGCCATGTGGAAGACGCCCTGCTGCGCGCCCAGCGACGCATGCACGCCGTGCCCGAGCTCATGCGCAAGGGTCAGCACGTCCCGCCGCAGGTAGGTGTAGTTGAGCATCACGTACGGGTGCACGCTCGGCACGCCGTAGGAGCAGAACGCGCCGCCGCGCTTGCCGGGACGCACCGGCCCGTCGATCCAGTTCTCGTCGAAGAACCGGTTCACGAGCGAGCCGAGCTCGTCGCTGAAGGACGAGTAGGCGTCGAGCACGAGCCGCTTGGCCTCCGGCCACGCGACCTTCTCGTTGTCCTGGGTCACGGCCGCCATGCGGTCATAGTCCGCCAGGCGGTCGATCCCGAGCAGCTGCGCCTTCAGGCGATACCAGCGGCGCGGCAGCTCGTAGCGCGCCCGCACGGCCTCGATCAGCGCCTGCACCGACTCGTCGGACGCCTCGTTGGACAGGTTGCGCGACGCGAGCCAGTTCGGGAACGAGCGCAGCCGGTCGTCGGTCATCTTGTCCGCGAGCAGCGTGTTGAACGTGTACGCGCGCGTCCGCAGGCCGGGCAGCAGCGCGGCGGTCACCCGCTCGGCCGTGTCCTGACGCACCGAACGGTCGGTCTCGAAGAGCCGCGACAGCGCGATCTCCAGCGAGACGGGCTCCGCGCCGTCCTCGAGCGCGACGGTGATCGCGGCGGTCTGCTCCTCGAACAGCCGTACCCACGCCGAGCGGCCGGACAGCGCCTTCTCGGTGAGGATCTTCTCCTCCGCCTCGGTCAGCAGATGCGGCCGGTAGCGGCGCGCGGTGGCCAGATGGTGGCGGGCGAAGTCCAAGCCTTCGGTGGCGAGCAGCGACTCGGCGACGGCGTCGTCCAGCGCCGCCCACTCGAGGTGGAAGAACAGCAGCGCGGTCTCGATCGCGGTGCCCTTCTCCTCGACGCGCTGCAGCAGCGCGCCGTACGCGGGGTTGGCGGTGTCCACCGAGAATGAGAGGTGCGCGTAGGTGCCCGCGCGACCGGCGGTCTCCTCGATCTCGCCGAGCTCCTTCATGGCGGCGATCAGGCCGGGACCGTCGAGCGAGGCGACCTTGCCGGCGTATTGGGCGGCGAACGCGTCGGCGCGCGTCTGCGCCGCGGCCAGCAACGTGTCGACCGCGCCCTGGGCGTCGTCGGCACTCGCGCCGTCGATCAGGTCGGAGAGGTCCCACGCGACCTCTTGCAGATCGGGATCCGTGATGGTCTCGGGGGTCATACCCCCAAAGACTAGGAGCAGCGAACGGTCGGGAGTGGTGAAGACGCGTTCGCGGCCCGCAGGCCGTCGATGACGATCGACACGTGACGCTTCCAGGCGTCGGGGCACGCGTGCGACTTGCGGGTGCCGAAACCGATGCCGCACATGAACATCGGGATGTCGTCCATGACCAGGTCCGCGCGCAGCGAACCCGCCTCCTGCGCGCGCCGCATCAGCTCGCCGTAGGTGTCGTTCATCTCGCGCTGCAGGGTCTCGGGGAGCGGCATCGGGCCGGTCAGCTCGCCCACGATCTCGGTGAACGAGCGGTCCGCCGCGGTCAGCTCCGCGCCCGCCCAGATCGCGCCGGCGAACGCCTCCCACGGATCGGGGTTCAGCAGCGCCTCCTTACCGACCGAGAGGATCTTCTCGAAGCGGTCGATGGCGAGCGCCTCGATCAGCGCTTCCTTGGTCGGGAAGTGCCGGTAGACGGTGCCCACGCCGACACCCGCGCGCTTGGCGACATCGTCCATCTGCGCGTCGCGGCCCTGCTCCGCGAAGACGACCGCGGCGGCCGTGATGACCCGCTCACGGTTACGCCGCGCGTCGGCTCTCAGCGGGCGTGCGGCGACTTTTTCCATATGTCGACTGTAGGGGTTGACAAACGGAACGTCAATTCCGTATCTTCAGAAGTGAAACCGGAACTCCATCTCCACTTCCTCCCCAGGGGTCATCGTCAAATGTCTCAAACGCACGAGCGCAAATGGCTCGCGCTAGCTCTACTAGCCGCCGCACAGTTCGTGGTAGTGCTCGACGCGTCGATCGTGAACGTCGCGCTGCCCTCGATCGGCAAGGCACTCGACTTCTCGCAGGACAACCTGTCCTGGGTCGTCAACGCCTACACCCTCACGTTCGGCGGCTTCCTCCTCCTCGGCGGCCGCATGGCCGACCTACTCGGCCGGCGCCGGCTGTTCATCTCCGGCCTGATCCTGTTCGCGGGCGCCTCGCTTGCTGGCGGCCTTGCCCAGAGTGATGTCTGGTTGATCGCCGCGCGCGCCGTGCAGGGCCTCGGTGCCGCGCTGCTGTCCCCGGCCGCCCTCTCGCTCGTGACCGAGATCTTCGAAGAGGGCGCGGAACGCAACAAGGCGCTCGGCGTCTGGGGCGCGGTCGCCGGCTCCGGCGGCGCCGCCGGCGTGCTCCTCGGCGGCATGCTCACCCAGTGGGCCGGCTGGGAGTGGGTGCTGTTCGTTAACGTGCCGATCGGCCTCGCCGCGGCGTTCCTCGCCCCGCGCCTGCTGCCCGAGAGCAAGAACGAAGGCGCCCGCCATTTCGACATCGCGGGAGCGGTGACGATCACCGCTGGTCTGTCGCTGCTCGTCTACTCGCTGGTCAACGCCAACTCGGCGGGCTGGGCCTCCACGGAGACGCTCAGCCTGATCGCGGGCGCGGTCGTGTTGATCGTCGCGTTCGTGCTCGTCGAGCTGCGCACGAAGGCGCCGCTCGTCCCGTTCCCGGGCATCTTCCGGGTGCGCACCATCGTCGGCATCAACGTCACCGGGCTGCTGCTCGCGATGGCGCTGTTCTCGATGTTCTTCTTCATCTCGCTGTACATGCAGCAGGTGCTGGGCTACGACGCGCTCAAGGCCGGCGTCGCCTACCTGCCGCTAGCGCTGGGGATCATCGTCTCGGCCGGGCTCGCCTCCTCGCTGATCACGAAGTTCGGCGTCAAGCCGGTGCTCGTGCTGGGCATGCTGCTGATCGCCGTCGGCCTGTTCTGGTTCGCCCAGATCTCGCCGGGCGGCACCTACCTGGGCGACATCCTGTTCCCGGCGATCATCTCGGCGCTCGGGCTTGGGTTCGCGTTCGTGCCGATGACCGTCGGCGCGGTGGCCGGCGTCGAACCGCACGAGGCGGGCCTCGCGTCCGGCCTGATCAACACGTCGCAGCAGGTCGGCGGCGCGCTCGGCCTCGCGATCCTGGCCGCGGTCGCCAACTCCCGCACGGACTCCGTGGTCGAGACGGGCGCGTCGATGCCGGTCGCGCTCACCGAGGGCTTCCAGACGGCGCTGCTGGTCGGCTCCGCGTTCGCGGTCGTCGGCGCGATCATCGCGGTGCTGTTCGTCGGCAGCAAGGACGTCGCGCCCGATCAGGGCGGCGAGCCGGTCCCGGTGCTCGCCTAAACCCCCAGGAAGGCCCGCCAGACGTCCACCTGGACGGCGCGGGCCTCCACCCACAGCGCGAGCTCGGCGGGGTCGAGCTCGATCCCGGAGGCGGCGAGAGCCGCCTCCGCTCGTTCTCCCCCGCCGCGGGTGAGCTTCAGGCACGCCGCGTCCCACCCGAGCGGGCCGAGGCACGTGTCCTCCCAGTCGTTCCAGAGCGGGCCGTCGGCGGTGTTGAGGACGTTGTTGAGGTGCGCGTCGCCGTGCAGCGGGCGGATCGGGGAGCGCAGAGTGCCGAGCGTCGCGTGCAGTTCCTCGACGCGCGCCAGCAGCCGCCCCGCCGCGGCGCCGTCGATCGACTCCTCGGCGGCGAGCTTGGCCAGCAGCGCCTCGGCCTCGGTCACGCCCGAGAGCACCGGGAGCGAGCCGTCGAAGTCCCGCAGCACCTCGTGACAGAACCGCAGCCCCTCGCCCGCGGCGACCGGGTCGACGGGGGCGTCGACGGGCTTCGCGTAGGTCCAGAAGCTGAGGACGCGGCCCTCGTGCTCGTGCGGGCCGGGCGGGAGCTCCGGCGACGGCGCGACGACCGGCGCGCCCCTGCGGGCCAGGTGCGAGGCGATCGCCAGCTCGCGCCGCTGCCACGTCGCACCGGGTCGCACGACCTCGATCGAGCCGGCGACGCGGGCGACGACGGGCGCCGGCCGGAGGTGCACGAGGACGTTCAGCTGGTTGCGCAGGACGACCGCGTCGTCGCAACGGAGGCCGTGGCGCTCGGCCACGGCGACCGCTGCCGCTAACGCGCCGCGGTCAGCCACGCCCAGGCGATCAGGACACCCTGCAGTGGCAAACGGCCCCACAGTGCGGCGGGCGGGAACTGCTTGAAGCGCTCCGCGTGCACCGCCATCTCGACGTTGGCGGGGAAGATCGCGAGCAGCGTCGCGATCAGCCACCAGCCCGCGAGGCGCCGCGTCTTCGGATGCAGGACGCCCACGCCGCCGGCGATCTCCGCCACGCCGCTCGCGTAGACGAGCTCGCGGTGGGCGGGCAGGTAGCGGGGCATGATCGCCTCGTACATCCGCGGGCGCGCGAAGTGCAGCGCGCCGGCGACGGTGAACGTGACGCCGAGGGCAACACTGGCGCGGGACATGCGTACCGAGAGTACGAACGTCCCGCGCCTTGGCGATGAGGCCAAGGGAGATCCGCGAAGCGATCTCCCCTAAGCGACCGAAGCGGCGGGCGCAGCCCGCTCGCGAGGATCGCCTACTTCTTGACTGTGACGCTCAGCACAGACGACCCGGCGCCCTGGCGGCCGGAGTCGCCGGCCCAGCGGGCGACGAACTCGGCGGGGCCGGAGATGTTGAACGACGCCGTGAACCGGCCGCCGTTGGCGCCCGCGGTCACGACCTGCTCCTTCCAGCTGCTCGAGCCGGCCTTGCGGGCGGAGACGACGATCGCCTCGCCGCCCTGCGCGCCCTTGAGCGCACCCTGAACCGTGATCTTGCGGACCTTCTTGGCGACCTTCTTGGTGTTGGTCGTCAGGCTCAGCGTCGAGGCGCCGCCCGCGTCACCGCCGGTGCCGGTGGTGAAGAGGCTGCGGACGATGTTGTCGCCCGCCGCCGGGGTCGACGTCAGCGCGTAGGAGCGGGTGGCCGACGGGCTGATGACGCCCTCGGTCCCCGGGAACTGGCCGCTGGCGATCCGCTGCGGGCGCCAGTGCTTGCCGCTGTCGGTGGTGCGCAGCACGTAGGCGACGCCGGTGTCGGCCGGGTAACCGCCGAGCGTCAGGTAGCCGCTCGTCGCGCTCCCGAAGGCGAGCGCCAGCCCGCTGTCGGTGCCGACCGACGGCAGCTCGGTCCACTTCTTGCCGCCGTTGCTCGTGCGCCACACGCGCCCGCCGGTATCCAGCGCGTAGCCGCCGGTGCCGGACGTCATGTCGACGTCGCGGAGCGCCAGCGGGACGGTCTTCTTCCCGCTCTTGCGCGACGGGCCCTTGACCTGCGTCCACGCCTTGCCGCCGTTGGTCGTGCGGACGATCGTCTTGCTGCCGTAGGCGAAGATCGCGCTGCCGCCGCGATCGAACTGGTCGACCGCGATGCCGCGGACGGGCTTGGTGGAGATCAGCGAGAACTCGCCGCCCTCCGCCGCGCGCCGGATGCCGCGCGGGCCGGCCAGCAGGACGTTGTTGCCGGTGGCGATGACGGCCTTGGGCGCGGACGTCGTGCCCGGATCGATCGGCTGCCAGGAAGCACCGCCGTTGGCGGTCTTGAACAGGCCGCCGCGCTGGTCGAGCGCGTAGCCGCTGTCGGCGGTGGTGAACGACGTGTCCTGCATGTCCGCGGAGGTCGCGACGTTGATCGCCTTCCACGTGACGCCGTTGTCGGTCGTGCGGGCGAGCTGGCCGCGGGCGCCGAGCGCGAGCGCGATCTCCGGGGCCGGGCCGAGCCGCAGGCCGAACTGGAACGAGCCCGAGATGTCCCCGCCGATCGGCGCGTAGTTCTTGCCGCTGTCGTCGGAGATGACGGTCGCGCCGCCCGCGCCGAGCGCCACCGCGCGGGCGGGGTTGGCGAAGCCGGCCGCGTAGATCGGGGCGGTGCTGGCCGTGACGGGCGTCGACGTCGTGCCGCCGTCCTCGGTGCGCAGGAGCTTGTCGCCCGCGGCCGTGGAGAGCAGGCAGACGTCGTCGGTCGAGCAGCCGAGGCCGGTGATGTTGCTGCCGGCGCTGCCCGGGCGCTTCTGCCAGCTCACGCCGCCGTCGGAGGAGCGCAGCAGCGTGTCCGGCCCGAAGGCGTAGAACGCGGTGGGGCTGATCGCGTGCATGCGGGTGACCGCGCCGGGATCGACGGCCGGGACGGGCGTCCAGGACGCGCCGTCATCGGTGGTCTTGTACGCGGTGCTCGTGCCGTTGAGGAAGACGATGCCGGCGTCGGGCGTGGTGAAGATCGCGTCGGCCGGAGTGCCCTGGCCGCCCGCGGCGCTCGCGGGGGTGCCGGGGATCGCCGTGCCGCGGCCGAACGTCGCGCCGCCGTCGGTGGTGCGCAGCACGTTGCCGTCGCGCAGCAGCAGGTAGCCGACCTCGGGCGTGACGAAGAACGAGGCCGCGACCCGGTCCGGGCAGTTGGTCTCGGCCAGCACGAACATCTTGTGGAAGGTCGCGCCGCCGTCGTCGGAGCGGCGGACGACGCAGCCGTCGCCGCCGAGGATGACCACGACGTCCGGCGTGACCGCCTGTAGGCGTGTCAGATCCTGCGATGTGCCGGTGGCAAGACCAGCCCACGTGGCACCGCCGTCATCCGTGCGCAGGGCCGTGCCGTCGTCGCCGATGGCGTACCCGCGGCCGGCGATGAAGTCCATCGCGCGGATGGTGTTGCCCTGCGGCGTGGGGTTGCCCCACTGCCAGCCGGACTGGCTCACCTGCACCGCGGCGCCTGCCGTGCTCGCGCACGCGGCAGCGAGGCTGAGGGCAGCAAAAGTGCCCACCAAAGCCCTAGTTCTCAACGTACTTCTCCTCTCGATTCCGGTTCGCGTTTAAGAACGGAAGAGGTGAGGCGGTGTTGCGATTACGGTCGCGAAATGAAGAGGTTTGCGTTGCGGTCGGAACGGGCGCCCGCGAAATGCTGCGGGCGGCCGCCCTGCGCGTCGAGATAGGCGAGCTCGCGCGAGACGCCCGCGAGGCCGGTGCCGTCGTGGTCGACCATCCAGGTCTCGAGCGCGACGCCCCGGTTCGTGGCGCGCAGGCGGAACATGCGCGCCTGCTGGGGGAAGTCGGCGAGCGACGAGGTGCTGATCAGCCAGTAGCGGTTGTGTCTGGTGATGCGGTTCTTGTGCGAGTTGCCGGCGATCGAGGCGACGACCCGCGGGTTGGCGTCGAGTTGTTGCAGCGCTTCCGGCGTGAGCGGGTTGTGCGAGAAGACGACGATCCAGCGGTCGGTGTTGCCGAGCTCGTCTTGCAGCCATCGGATCTGGTCGGGGTTGATCCGCGCCTGCGACGAGCCGTCCCGGTTGACCGTGTCGATCATGATCGCCTTCACGTTCCGTCCGAGGTCGACCGTGTAGTCCATGTCGGGGTGGCCGAGCTTGCGCTCCGCCTCGCCGGGGGCGTTGAGGCGGCGCGTCTTGTCGGCAGGCGTGTGGATCGTGTCGAGCGGGACGGCGCCGGACAGGACGGCGTTGACGGCCTGTTTGGCGTCGATCTCCTGGTGCGGGGGCTTGAAGTCGGGGTCGAGGCTCGGGACGAGGCGGTCGCCGGTGGCGAACGCGTCGATCGCCGGCGTGGGTGGGACCTCGCCCTGGGCGAGCACGTCGTGGTTGCCGACCAGCGGGTACCACGGGGCCTTGAGCCCTTGCGCCTTGAAGGGTCGTTGCGCGGCTTCGATCGCGCCGGGGTGGGTGGGCGCGTCGTGGTCGGGGCGGTAGTAGAACGGGTCGGCGCTGTCGGCGTCCTGCACGCCGTCGTAGCCCTTGGCGCCGCTGTCGGGGTCGACCTCCTTGCCGTTGAGCGTGTCGAGCGCCATCGTCAATTCGTTCTCCTGCGCGTTGTCCGTGATGTCCCCGGTGAGGAACACGGCCTGCGGGTGCTGACGATTGACGGCGCGGATCGTCGCGTCGAGCGTCTGCGTGGAGAACGCCTCCTGCGGGCGGAAGGTCGACGTGAACGGCGCGCCGGTCCGGTCCAGGAACGGCACCCGCGCGGGTGACTCCTCGTCGCGCACGTGGGTGTCGGTGAGCTGCGCGAACGTGGCCAGCGTCTTGCCGAGCCCGGCCTTGGGGCCGCGATCGATCAACGGCTCACCGGGCCCGGCCTCGAGGAACCCGTCCCCGTCCTTGTCGACGAGGGTCGCCTGGAGCGTCGAACCGCTCGTCGCGGGTGCCGCGGGGCGGGCGTCGCCGCCGCAGGCGGGGAGGAGCGCGGCGAGCGCGAGCGCGGCGGCGGCAAGCCACGCGCGGACGCCCCGCCGCCCAACGAACGTCAACTTCATCGGGCACAGCCCGATCAAGGTGACGTTCGTCGACATGCGCGCCCGCGTCACTCTTCCCTCAATCCCGCGATGACGGGCTCGCGCAGCACGCGGCGGGCCACCAGCGCCGTCGCGATCACCGCGAGCAGCAGGAGACCGCCCACCACGAGCGCGATCTGGGCGAGCGTCGGTGAGAGCGGCAGCGCGGCGAAGCCGGCGGCGAGATGGGCGACGAGGGGGCCGAAGGCGACCACCTCGAGGAATACGCCTGCGGCGGCCGCCGGGATCGCCACCGCGACCGCTGCGCCCGCCAGCACGAGCCCCACCGACGGGCCGTCGGCGCCGACCGCTCGCAGCAGCGCGACCGCTCCGCGCCGCTCGCGGGCGGTCACCGTCAGTGCCTGGACCAGCGCGTAGAGGCAGACGAGGCCGACCGCCAACCCGACCCCGCGCAGGACCGCCGCGAGCACCGCGAGGAACGCGGCGTTGTCGGTCTGCGCCGCGCCCACCGGTCGCACGCTCGCGCCCAACCCGACCAGCTCGCGGGTGACCTTCGCGGGATCGGCGCCCGACTTCACCCGCACCACCACCTGCGGGTTGAGGTCCGGCCGCAGCGCGAGCAGCTTGTCCGGCTCCACCCACGCGATCCGCCCGTCGTTCTCGAGCGCGCGGACGATCCCGCTCACGCGGAAGCGCACCTCGCCGCCGTCGGGGATCTGCGCCGCGAGCACGCTGCCCGGTTGCAGGCCCAGCGCGTCGGCCATGCCGACGCCGACCTCGACCTCGTTGGCCGCCCGGATCCGCCGCCCCTCGGCGAGCGGCGGGTTCTCGAAGTTCGTGTGGTCGCCGGGATAGGCGACGAGCCGCACCGGCTCCCCAAGCCGGAAGGAGTCCGCGGCATCGATGCTGTAGCGCTCGCCCACCGCGTCGACCCCGGGCAGGCGCCTCGCCGCGCCCAGCTCGGAATGATCGAGCGAGACCGCGATCTGGTAGCGCTTGCCGATCGTCCCGGGGTCCTCCCGCAACCGCTCCAACAGCGACGCGAGCGCGAGCATCAGCGTCACGACGCCGGCGCAGACGGCGATCGTGGCGACCGCCGCCACCCAGCGCCCGCGCGCGGCCGTCGAGAACCGCACGCCGAGCGCGAACAACCCACCGCGTATTAAGGGGTCTGACCCCTCAACGCTGTGTTCGTACGAAAAGCCCTGCTCAGAGCGAGATCGCTTTGTTGAGGGGTCTGACCCCCCTCGTTGGCGCGGTCGGCGGAGCGGGCGGGTCAGGTCGCCGCCGCGGAGGATCTCGACGGGGGAGCGGCGGGCGGCGCGCCAGGCGGGCCACGTGGCGGCGAACACGACCACAGCCACCACGGCCAGCAACGCGCCCAGCAGCGGGGCGACGAGCGCGGCGCCCGGGCCGAGCTCGTTCAAGGCCGCCAGCAGGTCGGCGGCCGGGCGGGCGACGACGAGCGCGCCCAGGACGATCCCCAGGGCCGCGGCCGGGACGGCGACGACCGCCGCCTCGACCGCCTGCTGCGCCGCGATCCGGCCTGGGCCGAAGCCCAGGGCACGCTGCACGCCGAAGCCCGTGAGCCGCCGCTGCACCTCCGCGTGGGCGCCGGCGGCGAGCATCGTGCCCGCCGCGACCAGCGCCACGAGCGAGAACGCGACCAGCAGCGAGATCACGATCCCCGCGGCCTGGGAGAGGAGGATCTTCACGCCCGTGCGGGTGACGAACTGCAGCTTGCCGATGCCGAACGCGACCGCTCGCGCCTGGGTCAGCGTGACGTCGGCCTTCGCCGGGTCGTGCAGCCACAGCAGCGCGGTGTCCGGGCGCACCCGCCGGAAGCCGAGGTTCACGTACTCCGCCTCCGTGACGTAGACGCGGGCGGTGCTGGCCAGTGGGAAGGCGACGTTGTCGGGGGACACCGCGATCCCGGCCACCAGCAGCGGGCCGAGCTCACGCGTGTCGAGGTGGTCGCCGACCTTCAGCCCCCACTCGCGCGCGAGCCCGCGCTCGATCACGACCTGCCCGATCTCGCCGTCGCGGACGTCATGCCCGCTGACGATCTTGTAGCCGCGCCGCCCGCCGAGCAGCACGGTGATCGCGCCATTGCGCGTGCTGTGCGAGCCGAACCGCAGCGGCTGGTTGAGCCGCTCGCGCCGGTAGGAGCGCGCCTCCAAATTCGGCAGCGCGGAGACCTTCGGGTCGACGACGTTCATCTCCGTCCGCGTGAAGCGCGCGATCACGTCGGGGAGATCGGACTGGGTCGCGGCCCGGTCGAAGCCGGTCGCCAGCGAGTCCCCGACGGTCGTCGCGGTGCCGACCACGAGCGACGCGGCCAGCACGCCCAGCGCCGCCAGCACCGTGCGCCCGCGGCGCGCGCGCAGGGCCGCGAGCGCGTCGCGGATCACGCGTCGACCAGCACGCCGTCGCGCAGCGTCAGCACGCGGTCCGCGATGTTCGCGGCGGTCGCCTCGTGGGTGACCATCACGACCGCGCGGCCCTCGTCGGCGCCCGCGCGCAGCAAGCGCAACACCTCGGCGCCCGCCACGACGTCGAGGTTCCCGGTCGGCTCGTCCGCCAAAAGCAGCGCCGGGTCGTTGACCAGCGCCCGCGCGATCGCGAACCGCTGCTGCTCGCCGCCGCTCAATTGCTGCGGGAGCGAGCCCGCGACCGAGCGCAGCCCGAGCTGGTCGATCAGCGCCTGCCCACGCGCACCCGCCCCCGCGGACGCGCCGCGCACCCGCCCCGCGAGCAACACGTTCGCCTCGCCCGAGAGCTCCGGCAGCAGGTGAAAGAACTGGAAGATGAAGCCGATCCGCGCCCGCCGCAGCCGCGACAAAGCCCGCTCGCTCGCCCCCGTCACGCGCTCGCCACCGACCGAGATCACCCCCGCCTCGGGCCGGTCCAGCCCGCCGATCAGGTGCAGGAACGTCGACTTGCCGGTGCCGGAGCGCCCGAGGATCGCCACGACCTCGCCCGCCTGCACGTGCAGCGACGCTCCGTCGAGCACCCGCCGCGCGGCGCGGCCTTCCCCATAGGTCTTCACGACGCCTTCGGCGGCGACGACAGCGGCCATCTCAACCCCACCGTAGACCGGTCCATAAAGGCCGGCTCAGGGGTTGACACGCCGCCATCCGTAAGTTACTACTTACGGTAAGCCATGACTAACGGAATGGACGCGCTGGGGGACCCGACGCGCCGGGCGATCTTCGAACGCCTGGCCAAGGGTCCGACGGCCGTCGGGGAGCTCGCGAACGAGCTGCCGGTCAGCCGGCCGGCGGTGTCGCAGCACCTGAAGGTGCTCAAGCAGGCCGGTCTGGTCACCGACCGCGCGGCGGGCACCCGCCGGCTCTATCAGCTCGATCCCCGCGGGATCGCGGAGCTGCGCGCCTATTTCGACGCGTTCTGGATGCATGCCCTGGCCGCGTTCAAGGACGCGGTCGAGAACCCCACGTAGGAGGTCGAAGAGCGATGCAGGCGACGGACTCGACGGTGCGCCGCGAGGTGACGGTCAACGCCACGCAGGAGCGGGCATTCGAGGTGTTCACGGCCGGCTTCGACAGCTGGTGGCCGCGCGGCCATCACATCGGCGAGGCCGAACTGGCGAAAGCCGTCATCGATCCTGAGGCCGGGCAGTGGTACGAGCTCGGCACCGACGGGAGCCGGTGCGATTGGGGCGAGATCCTCGCCTACGACCCGCCGCGGCGGATCACGCTGCAGTGGCGCATCGGCGGCACCTGGACCCTGGAAACCGATCCCGCGGCCTACAGCGAGATCGACGTGACCTTCACGCCCGAGGGCGACGCGACCCGCGTCACCCTCGAGCACCGGCACCTCGACCGTCACACCGCCGCCGAGGCCCTAAGGGACGCGGTCGGCGCGGAGGGCGGGTGGCCCGGCCTGCTCCAGCTCTACTCCGAAGCGGTGGGCTGAAAGTCCATCGCGCAGGAGTTCATGCAGTAGCGCAGCCCGCCCTTGTCGCGCGGGCCGTCGTCGAACACGTGGCCGAGGTGGCCACCGCAGCGCCTGCAGACGACCTCGGTGCGGATCATCCCGTGCGAGACGTCCCGCTTGACCTCGACCGCCTCGGCCACCTTCGGCTCGGTGAAGCTCGGCCAGCCGGAGCCCGACTCGAACTTGGTGTCGGAGTCGAACAGCTCAGCGCCACAGCCGGCACAGGTGTAAGTGCCGTCGGCGTGGTTGTCCACGTACTTCCCGGTGAATGCCCGCTCGGTGCCCGCCTTGCGAAGCACCTGGTACTGCTCGGGCGTCAGTTCCTCGCGCCACTGCGCGTCAGTCTTCTCGACAGTCTCCATGCCCATGTAGTCCAGGCTACCCGGGCAGCGTTACACGGCGTCAGGCCGCCGCGACCCGCGCCGTACGGCGCGGGCGACGGAACACGAAGAACCGGCGGGTGCCGGCGCGGACCACGGTGCCACGGCGCGACTCGGCGCCGGCGCGGAGGCTCTCCGCGCGCGCGTCGGCGTACATGGTCATGAGGGTCGGATGCATGGTGGCTCCTGGCTCGGGTGGACTTCTGAGGAGATCGATATTGCGGCTGAGAGGCCACCCGTACATCAGGCGTGCGGTGCGCGCCGACGCGCCTGACCCCTTACGGTGGGCGCGCTGGCCCTTAGTCGTAAGGACGTGGTGGCGCGGGGCGCGCTAGCGTCCACGCCTCCCGCTCTGTATCGCGAACCCTGGAGGCCCTCGTTGTCCGTCGCAGAAGATCGGACCACCCTCGACGAGCTCTGCGTCAACACGATCCGCACCCTGTCCATGGACGCGGTGCAGAAGGCCAACTCCGGACATCCCGGAACGCCTATGGCGCTCGCTCCGCTCGCGTACGTGCTCTACACGCGCGTGATGAACCACTCGCCGAGCCGGCCCGACTGGGCCGATCGTGACCGCTTCGTCCTCAGCTGCGGGCACGCGTCGATGCTCCTGTATTCGACGCTGTACCTGACCGGCTACGGGCTCACGCTCGACGATCTCAAGAACTTCCGCCAGCTCGGCTCGCCGACCGCCGGCCATCCCGAGTACGGCCACGCCGCGGGCATCGAGACCACGACCGGGCCGCTCGGCCAGGGCATCTCGACCGCCGTCGGCATGGCGCTGGCCGAGCGCATGCTCGCCGAGCGCTTCAACCGCGAGGGTCACGAGATCGTCGATCACTACACGTACGTGATCGCGTCCGACGGCGACCTGCAGGAGGGCGTCGCGTCCGAGGCGTCCTCGCTGGCCGGCCACCTCGGCCTCGGCCGCCTGATCTCGTTCTGGGACGACAACCACATCTCGATCGAGGGCAACACCGAGCTCTCCTTCACCGAGGACGTCGCCAGCCGCTACGAGGCCTATGGCTGGCACGTCCAGAACCTGGGCGAGGACATCGGCCTGGACCGGATCGAGAACGCGCTGGCCAACGCCCGCGAGGTCACCGACCGCCCGTCGCTGATCATCGTCCGCACCCACATCGCTCCCGGCTCGCCGAACAAGCAGGACACCCACGGCGCGCACGGTGCCCCGCTGGGCGACGAGGAGATCAAGCTCACGAAGGAGGTCTACGGCTACCCGAGCCTGGAGCCGTTCTTCGTCGCCGACGAGGCGCTCGCGCACTTCCGCTCCACGATCGAGCGCGGCGAGGAGCTCGCGGGCGAGTGGGACGCGAAGTTCGCCCGCTACGCCGAGCTGTTCCCGGCGGAGGCCGCCGAGTTCGAGCGCATCCTCTCCCGCAAGCTCCCGGAGAACTGGGACGCGGACGTGCCGAAGAAGGGCCCGGAAGCGGGCGCGATCGCCACCCGCAAGGCGTCCCAGGACGTCATCCAGTGGGCGGCGGGTCAGGTGCCCGAGCTGGTCGGCGGCTCCGCCGACCTCGCCCCGTCGACGCTGACGCTGATCAACGGCGGCGGGAGCGTGGAGAACGGTCAGTACGCCGGCCGCAACTTCCACTTCGGCATCCGCGAGCACGGCATGGGGGCGATCGTCAACGGCCTGAACCTGCACGGCCTGCGGGCGTTCGGCGCCGGCTTCTTCATCTTCAGCGACTACATGAAGGCGTCGCTGCGCCTGGCCGCGATCATGCGGATCCCGTCGACGTTCGTGTTCACCCACGACTCGATCGGCGTGGGCGAGGACGGCCCGACCCACCAGCCGATCGAGCAGCTCGCGACCCTGCGCGCGACGCCCAACATCAACGTCGTGCGGCCCGCGGGCTTCAACGAGACCGCACTCGCCTGGCGATTCGCGTTGAACGCCACGGAGACCCCGACGGCGCTGGCGCTGTCCCGCCAGGGCGTCCCGACCTGGGACCCGTCCGCGGTGCCCGCCGACGCGATCGACCTCGGCGCCTACGTGCTGGCGGACTCAGACGGCGACCCCGACGTGATCCTGATGGGGTCGGGCACCGAGGTCCATGTCGCCAACGACGCCAAGAAGATCCTCGAAGCGGAGGGCGTCAAGGTGCGGCTCGTGAGCATGCCGTGCATCGACCGCTTCGCCGCCCAGTCACAGGAGTACCGCGACAGCGTCCTGCCGCCCTCCGTCCGCGCGCGGGTGGCCGTCGAGGCCGCCGCCTCGCTCGGCTGGCACCGGTGGGTGGGCGACGCGGGTGACGTCGTCGCGATGGAGTCCTTCGGCGCTTCCGCTCCGGCGGGCGCGCTGTACAAGCACTTCGGGTTCACGGGCGAGAACGTCGCCTCGCGGGCCCGCGCGCTGCTCGCGACGCTGGCCGGCTGAGCCGCGACGCGAGGGGGTGCCCCGTCCAGGTATCGCCAGGCGATACCAAGACGAGGCACCCCCGTTGCGTCAGGCGGTCGTGAACTGCACGACGAGGCCGTTCAAGGCCTCGGCCGCGGTGTCCAAGCGACGGGCCGACAGCGCGAGCTGCCCCGCCGTCGCCGCGGTCTCCTGCGTCGACGCCGCGACCTCTTCGGTCGTTGCCGACGAGGACTCGGCCAGGGTGGCCAGTTCGATCATGCGCCCGCGTGAGTCCTCGGCGTGGCTCGCGGCCTCGCGGGAGGAGCCGGTGATCGCGTCGACCCGCGCGACGACCTCGCGCGCGCGGGCGGCGATGCCTTCGAACTCGCCGCGCGAGAGCGCCACGGTGCGGGCCGAGGTCTCGGTGCGCGAGGCGCCTTCGCCGGCCAGGACGGCCACGCGCTCGGTCATGTGGGTGATGTCGTTGACGATCATGCTGGTCGAGTTGGCCGCCTCGGCGGACTGCTCGGCGAGCTTGCGGACCTCGTCGGCGACGACGGCGAAGCCCTTGCCGAGCTCGCCGGCGCGGGCGGCCTCGATCGCGGCGTTCAGCGCCAGCAGGTTGGTCTGCTCGGCGATCGTGGTGATCGTGCCGACGAAGGCGGCGATCTCGGCCGAGCGGCGGACCAGCGCGTCGGAGGCTTCGGTGATCGCGGCGGCGGACTCCTCGACGGCGCTCATCGCCACGCGCGCCTCGTCGGCGGTGACCATGCCGCGCTCGGCGTCGGTCAGCGCGACGCCCGCGGCGTCGGCGGCGGCCTCGGCCGCGTTCAAAGCGCGCGCGACGGCCGCGGCCACCTCACTCGCGGCGTCACCCGCGCCCATGACCAGCCGCGACTGCTGCTCGGTCATGGCGGCGACGCTGCCGACGGCCTCGGCGATCTCGTTCGAGGCGCGCTCGGAGTCAGACGACGCGGCGGAGACCTCGTTGGAGGTCTGGCTGATGTCGATCGCGGCGGTCTGGATCGTCTGGACCAGCGTGGCGACCTGCCCGATGCCGTTGCGCAGGATCGTCGCGGCGCCACCTGACGTGTCGCCGCTCAAGGTCAGATCGCGACGCTCGAGCGCCTCGGCCAGGAGCGAGAGCTGGGCGCGCTCGACGGCGTCGTCGACGCGCAACTGCGCGGTCGCGAGCGTCTCGGCCTCCAGCGAGCGGGACAGGATGACGAGCACGATGGTCTCGAAGACGACGAAGACGGCGTGCAGGACGACCATGCCGAACGTCAGGTGCGCGTCGGGCATGATCCACACCCCGGCGCCCGCGTCCTGGAGCACCATGAAGCCCAGATGATGGACCGCGATGAAGCCGGCGGCGAGCACGATGACCCGCCAGTCGCGGTAGACGAGCAGGAACGCGAGCGCGCCGAAGATGTGGAAGTGCATCTCGATCAGGCCGTGCGACTCGCTGATGAACAGCGCGGAATAGGCCATCAGGCCGCAGGCGATGAACGCGCGGGTGCCAAACGCGCCTGGGGCGCGCTGCGCCAGCCAGTACGCGCCGGCGGACACGCCACCGCCGACGAGGATGGCGGCGAGCCAGGTGCCGTGCAGCGCGGCAAGGCCGAGCGCGGCCGGGAAATGCAGGACAAGGAGGAGGCTCAGCAGTCGATCCGCGCCACGGCGGACCTCGAGCAGCTGATCCGCAGGGGCGGGAACGGACGTCATTGGCTTCTCATCGACCGATACGGCAACGTTCCTTAGAGGCCGCGTTCGCTAGCGTGCCAAGTCGATCTGAACGCCCTGCAGGGAGGAACCGAGCATGAGCGACGTCACGACGATCGAAGCCGACGTCCCAGAGCGCTACGCCGAGGCGGTTTCGATCCGTTTGCGCAGGGCTCTAGAAGAAGACGTCGTCGGTCGAATCTGGCGCAAGGACGGTACGTTGTGGGCCCCCGAAGGCACCCCCGAGGTGACCAATCGCCTCGGGTGGCTCGACATCGCCGATCGTGAGCGCGAGCAGCTCGACACCTATAAGGCCTTCGCCGACGGGTTGCGGGCCGAGGGGTACCGCGACGCGGTCGTTCTGGGCATGGGCGGCTCGAGCCTCGCGCCTGAGGTCTTCCGCCAGTCCTTCGGCAAGCTCGACCCCGGCCTGACGCTGCACGTCCTGGACTCGACGCACCCGCACCAGGTCCGCGAGGTGCTCAACAGCATCGACCTCGATCGCGCGCTGATGATCGTGTCGAGCAAGTCCGGCGGGACGATCGAGCCGATGTCGATGTTCAAGGCCTTCTCGGCGCGCCAGGGCGACGGCTCGCACTTCGCCGCGGTCACCGACCCGGGCTCCGGCCTGGAGGCGCTCGCGGGCGAGCATGGCTTCCGCCAGGTCTTCCACGGCGACCCGGACATCGGCGGGCGCTACAGCGCGCTGTCGCCGTTCGGGCTCGTCCCCGCGGTGGCCGCGGGCATCGACATCGGCGCGGTGCTGGACTCCGCGATCGGCGCCGCGGAGGAGTGCCGGGTCGAGGGTGGCGGCAACGCCGGCCTGTGGCTCGGCTGCGCGCTCGGCGAGCTCGCCCGCCAGGGCCGCAACAAGCTCACGTTCGTCGCCGACGCGCCCTTCACGAGCTACGGCATCTGGGCCGAGCAGCTCTTCGCGGAGTCCACCGGCAAGCTCGGCACCGGCATCCTGCCGATCGCCGACGAGCCGCTGCTCGCGCCCGAGGCCTACGGCGAGGACCGCGTCTTCGTCCACATCGCCGCGGGCGACGCCGACAACGCCGCCAAGCTCGCCGCGCTCAAGGACGCCGGGAACCCGGTGATCACGATCCACGCGGTCGGCCTCGCCGACCTCGGCCGGATCTTCTACCTCTCGGAGTTCGCGGTCGCGGTCGCCGGCTGGGCGCTGGAGATCAACCCGTTCGACCAGCCCAACGTCCAGGAAGCCAAGGACAACACGAACCGCGTGCTCAAGGACGGGTCCGGGGAGATCGACAACGGCGCGCTGCGCGAGTTGACCGGCGGCCTGGAGCCCCCGGCCTACTTCGCGATCATGGGCTACCTGCCGTACTCCGCCGAGACCGAGGCCGCCATCGCCCGCCTGCGCGAGGCGCTGATCGAGCGCTACCACGTCGCCACCACGTGGGGCTACGGGCCGCGGTTCCTGCACTCGACCGGGCAGTTCCACAAGGGCGGCCCGAAGACCGGGCGGTTCCTGCAGCTCATCGACGAGCCGGCCGAGGACCTCGAGATCCCCGGCGAGCCGTACACCTTTGCCACGCTGATCCGAGCACAGGCGGACGGCGATCTCCAGACGCTGCGCAATCACGGCCTCCCGGCCGTGCGCATCAGCGTCGGTGACATCGATGCGATCAAGGAGCAGCTCTAGACATGCAGATCGGATTCGTCGGCCTCGGCAAGATGGGCGGCAACATGGTCCATCGAATCGAGCGCGACTCAGACCATGAGGTCGTGGCGTTCGACCCGAACGCGGACGCCGTCAGCACCGCCGAAGGGCACGGAGCGAGCGGCGCCGCCACGCTCGAGGAGCTGGTCTCCAAGCTCGACGCGCCGCGGATGGTCTGGCTGATGGTGCCGTCGGGGGACATCACCGAGTCCACGATCGCCAAGCTCGCCGACCTGCTCGAGCCCGGCGACACGATCGTCGACGGCGGCAACTCCAACTGGCATGACGACCAGCGGCGGGCGAAGGAGCTCGAGCCGAAGGGCATTCACTACGCCGACGTGGGTACCAGCGGCGGCGTCTGGGGCCTGGATGTCGGCTACTGCATGATGGCCGGCGGCCCCGACGAGTCGATCGCCCAGCTCGCCCCGATCCTCGACGTGCTCGCCCCGCCGGACGGCTGGCGGCATTTCGGTGCCAGCGGCGCGGGGCACTTCGTGAAGATGGTCCACAACGGCGTCGAGTACGGGATGATGCAGGCGTACGCCGAAGGCTTCGACCTGATGCACCAGTCCGAGTTCCCGATCGAGCTCAAGGAGGTCGCGGGGCTGTGGAACCGCGGCTCGGTCGTGCGCTCCTGGCTGTGTGAGCTGGCCGAGCTGGCCTTCAAGCAGGAGGGCAACGACCTCAAGGGCCTGCAGGGCTACGTCGACGACTCCGGCGAGGGCCGCTGGATGATGAACGACGGCATCGAGATGGCGGTGCCGACCCCGGCGCTCGCCGCCTCGCTCTACGCTCGCTTCTACTCGCGCCAGGAAGGCGACTACGCGGCCCGGGTGCTCGCCGCGCTGCGCAACCAGTTCGGCGGTCACGCGGTGAAGAAGGTCGAGGAGACCTGAGATGGCGGTCGACGTCAAGCCCGATCCGCAGTCGCTCGGCGAGAACCCGCTGATCGAAGGGCTGGAGCGGTTGCCGGTCCCCGCGACGACGCTGACGATCTTCGGCGTCACAGGCGATCTCGCCCACCGCAAGCTTTTGCCCGCGCTCTACAACCTCGCCCACGAGGGCGCGCTCCCCGAGCGCTTCAACCTCGTGGGCGTGGCGCGGCGCGAGATGCCGACCGACGAGTTCCGTGCGGTGGCCAAGGCGGCGATCGAGAAGTTCTCGCGCCGGCCGCCGGACGCGACGGTGCTCGAGGGCCTGCTCGGCCGCATGCACTACGTCGGCTTCTCGTTCGACGACGTGCCGTCCTACGGGCGCCTGAGCGCGACGCTCGACCAGCTCGACGAGGATGGCGGCGGCAAGCTCAACCGCAATTACTACCTGTCGACCGCGCCCGAGTACTTCCCGGTCATCGTCGGCGCGCTCAAGGAGGCGGGGCTCAACTACGACCCCGACGTCGACATCCGCTGCATCATCGAGAAGCCGTTCGGCACGGACCTGGAGTCCGCGCTGTCGCTGCAGCAGGTCGTCGACCACGTCTTCCGCGAGCAGCAGGTCTACCGGATCGATCACTACCTGGGCAAGGAGACCGTCCAGAACGTGATGGCGTTCCGGTTCGCGAACTTCATGTTCGAGCCGGTGTGGAACCGCAACTACATCGAGAGCATCCAGATCACCGCGGCCGAGGACATCGGGATCGGCTCGCGGGCGGGCTACTACGACAAGTCCGGCGCGCTGCGCGATCTCGTCCAGAACCACATGCTGCAGCTGCTGACGCTGGTCTGCATGGAGCCGCCCGGCACGTTCGAGGCCGACAAGGTCCGCGACGAGAAGGTCAAGGTCCTGCAGGCGATCACGCCGCCGACGCCTGAAGAGGTCCGGCGTGACACGGTGCGCGCGCAGTACACGGCGGGCGTCGAGGGCGGCGAGGAGGTCGCCGGCTACCTCGGCACCGACGGCGTCCCGGACGACTCGCGCACCGAGACCTACGCCGCGCTGCGCCTGGAGGTCCACAACTGGCGCTGGGCGGGCGTGCCGATCTTCCTGCGCACGGGCAAGCGGCTCGCGCGCAAGGTGACCGAGATCGCGGTTCAGCTCAAGCCGGTGCCGCACCTGGCGTTCCAATCGCACGGCTCGGTCGGCGTCAAGCCCAACCAGCTCGTGCTGACGATGCAGCCCAACGAGGGCGTGTCGCTCTCGCTCGGCGCGAAGATCCCGGGCTCGAGCATGCGCATCCGGCCGGTGAACATGGAGTTCAACTACGGGTCGGCGTTCATGTCGCAGTCCCCGGAGGCCTACGAGCGGCTGATCCTCGACGCGATGCGCGGTGAGGCGACGCTCTTCACGCGGTCCGACGAGGTGATCGCCCAGTGGTCGATCATCGACCCGATCCTGAAGGCGTGGGCGGAGGACACCGAGCCGCTGCACACCTACGCGTCCGGCTCCGGCGGCCCCACCGCCGCGGACGACCTGATCGCCCCCCACCGCTGGCGAGGGCTTTGAGCATGGCCGACGACGTCTGGCGCGAGGACGACACGACGCCCGGCGCGATCGAGGCGGCGTTGCGCACGATGTTCGCGCAGCGCCACAAGGAGGAGCGCGCCTACGTGCCGGCGCGCGTGATGAACATGGTCGTGATCGTTGATCGCGACTTCCGGGGCGAGATCGAGAACCGGCTCCAGCGCGTCGGGCGCTTCCACCCGTCGCGGTTGATCCTGGTCGCGGTCGAGCCGGGGCGGCGCAAGCTGTCGGCGGTCGCCCGCATCGGCACCGAGGACGCGCCGCAGGCCGGTTCGATCTCGATCGGGCGCGAGCGGATCGAGCTGCTGATCGGCGAGCGCCACCTGCCGAAGCTCGACACGATCGTGGACCCGCTGGTGGTCAGCGACCTCGCGACGATGATCTGGTCGCCGCACGGCAACGATGCCGGAATCGACGCCCTGCGGCGGCTCGCGCAGATCGTCCTGATCGACTCTCAGGATGAACCTGACGTCGAGACTGCGCTCAAGCGGGCCGACGATCTCACCAACGACACCTACGTCGTGGACCTCTCGTGGCTGCGCTCGACGCCGTGGCGTGAGCGGATCGCCGCCGCGTTCGACTCGCCGCGCCGGCGGCCGGACCTGGCCAAGATCTCGGGTGTGACCGTTCGCCATCGCGAGGACTCGCTCGCATCCGGGTTGTTGTTCTGCGGCTGGCTGTCCTCCCGCCTGGGCTGGCAGCCGGGCGCGCTGGCCCATGCCCGCGGGCGCTGGAGCGGCACCGCGCACACCCGCCGGCAGGACATCAAGCTCAGCCTCCAGCCGGTCGAGATGAGCTCGCCGGGCCTTGCGGGGGTGACCATCGAGCTCGCCTCGGGGTCCGCCGTCGCCCTCGATCGGGCGCCCGGAGGGCTGCGCGCGATGCGCCGCGATCGCGACGGCACCGAACGCACCTGGACCGTCATGGGCGCCTCGCGCGGTGAGGGCGGGATCCTCGGCGAAGGGGTTCGCCAAGCGCTCTTGCGCGATCCCACCTATCGTCCCGCGCTGCAATCAGCCGAGGCGATGGTGGTCTAGTGGAGATACGAGTGGAGGAGAACCCGGCGGCCGTGGTCGCCGACATGCTGGTGGAGGCGGCGGAGCGCGGGTCGCACATCGTCCTGACCGGCGGTTCGACGCCGAAGCTGGCGTATGAGCTGGCCGCGGGCAAGGGCGCCAACTGGAGCGGCTCGACGGTCTGGTTCAGCGATGAGCGCTGCGTCCCGCCCGAGAGCGGGCTGTCGAACTTCCGGATGGCGACCGACGCGCTGCTGGGGCGGATCATGCGCGACCAGCGGCCCGCGGTGATGCGCATGCAGGGCGAGCTCGGGCCCGACGCGGGCGCGGCGGCGTACGAGGCCGACGTACGCGAACAGCTCGGCGGCTCGCCCCGCTGGGACCTCGTACTGCTGGGCCTGGGGCCGGACGCGCACTGCGCGTCGCTCTTTCCCGGCAAGCCCGAGGTCGAGGAGCGCCAACGGCTCGTCACGGGCGTCGAGCTCGCGGGCATGGAGCCGCAGGTCCCGCGCATCTCGCTGACGCTGCCGGCCATCAATGGGGCGCGCAAGGTCGTGTTCCTGATCACCGGCAAGGACAAGGCCAAGGCGGTCGCGCGGGCGTTCGGCGACGCGCCCGACCCGGTCTCGCCGGCGGCGCGTGTGCGCCTGTCGGCGGGCGAGCTCGTGATCCTGCTCGACGAGGCCGCTGCGGGAGGCTTGAAGTGAGCGACCAGTTCATCGGCGTCGACGTCGGCGGCACCAAGATCGCCGTCGCCGTGCTCGAGGGCGGCGAGCTCTCCGAGGCGCGGATCGTCACCACCAACCAGGCGTCGCAGGACGAGCTGGTCGAGCAGCTCGCCACGGCGATCGAAGGCTCGGTGACCGAGGAGACCAAGGGCATCGGCATCGGCATGCCGTCGGTGATCGAGTTCGCGACCGGCAAGATCCTCGCCAGCGTCAACATCCCGCTGCACGACATCCCGCTGCGCCAGCTGCTGACCGAGCGCATGGGCGTGCCGGTCTACGTCGAGAACGACGCCGGCTGCGCGGCTCTGGCCGAGGCCTTCGAGGACGGCCAGATGACCGTCTCCTCGCTCGTGATGTTCACGATCGGCACCGGCGTCGGCGGCGGGTGGGTGCTCAATGGGCGCCTCTACCGCGGCGCGACCACGTCGGCTGCCGAGGTGGGGCACACGATCATCGGCCGCGACCTCGAGTACGGCAACAACGTCCCGGGCGACCCGTTCCCGCAGCGCGGGTCCTTGGAGACGCTGGCGAGCGGTCGCGCGCTGGACCGGCTCGCGGACTACGCCGCCGTGCAGTACCGCGACTCCTACATCGGCAAGATGCTCGCGACCAAGGGCTCGATCGACGGCCACGACGTCGTGGCGGGTGCCGAGTCCGGCGACGAACCGTCGCTGTGGTGTCTGCGCGTGCTCGGCGAGCGGCTCGGGATCGGCATCGCGAACGCGATCAACACGTTCGACCCGTTGGAGGTCGTCATCGGCGGCGGCGTCTCGCGCGCGGGCAGGCTGCTGCTCGACCCCGCTCGCGACGCCGCCTTCCGCCACGTCGTGCCGGGCCTGGGGATGAACACCACGATCCGGATCGCCCGCCACGGGCCGCGGGCGGGCGTGCTGGGCGCGGCGCTGATCGCCGCGCAGGAGTACGCCGAAGAGACCGGCCAGAACCTGCAGGGCGCGATTTCCGGAGACGCCACGTGAGGATCGCCTGCGCGTTCGACCACGCCGGGTTCCCGCTGAAGGCGCTCGTGCTCGAGACCGTCGCCGCCGAAGGCCACGAGGTGATCGATCTCGGGACCTGGTCGACCGATCCGGTCGACTACCCGGACACGGCGCGGCTGGCGGCCGAGGCGGTGCGCGGCGAGGCCGACCGCGCGGTGCTCGTCTGCGGCTCAGGCGCGGGCGTGGCGGTCGCCGCGTGCAAGTTCCCGAACATCCGCGCGGTCGTCGCCCACGACACCTACACCGCCCACCAGTCCGTCGAGCATGACGACTGCAACATCCTCTGCCTGGGCGGGCGGGTGATCGGGCCGGCGCTGGCGGGCGACATCATCCGCTCCTACCTGGCGGCGGAGTTCACCGGCGAGGAACGCCACAAGCGGCGGCTGGCGAAGATCGACGGGATCGAACGCGAGTTTCTTCGCGACGACATTTAGGGGAGTAGTTCAGGCATGCGCACGATCGAATGCGACATCTGCGGCGAGCCGGTCACGGGCGCCGACGACGAGGAGCTCGTTGGGCGCCTCAAGGACCACCTGACCGAGGAGCACGACGAGTCTCCGGACGACGATGAGGTCCGGCAGACGATCGACCGCGAGGCCTATGACGCGGGGGACTCCTAGGTCTTAGGGACGCTCAGACGGCTGGTGGCGGTCCGCTTGCCGGCCGCCTTGGCCGTCAAGGTGACCTTCGTCGCGCTGCCGAGGCTCTTGCGGGCGACGTCGAAGCTGACCTTGAAGCGGCACTTGCCGTCGAGCTTGACCCGCTTGGTGGCGACGGTCTTCGTGCCCGCCTTCAGCGCGACGGTGACGGTCCCGCGGCACGAGCGCGCGGGCGCGAAGCGGCCGGAGTAGCTGAACTTCACGCGTGTGGACGGCGTCGCGGTCGGGACCGGCGTCGGGGTCGCCGTCGGCACCGCGGCCGGCTCGGGCGTGGGCGCCGGCTCGCTGGGCTGCGGCGTCGGCGTCGGGTCCGGATCGGTCGGCAACTGGGACGTCACGTCGAGCGCGGGAGCCGAGGCGCTCACGAGCGTGCCGGACACCGTGTCCGTCCCGGTGGCGACCGCGCCGCTCGAGTAGATCCCGGCGGCGAGCACCGACGTGCACGTGAAGATCCGGCTCAAACCGGCCGCGAGCGGCGTGTTCGCGGCGGTCGTGACGATCGGGCTGCAGCCCAGGTCGGTGACCGTGATGCCGGAGATCGGGGTCGCGGGGCCGTCATTGAGGACGGTGTAGGTGTAGGTGACCGAGAGCGGGGCGAAGCCGCTCGTGGGGGTCGCGCTCTTGGTCAGCTTCAGGTGTGCGGTCGGCACCGGCGCGATGGCCTTGACCGTGGTGCTCGGCGCGGTCGCGTCGACCGGTTGGTTGTCGGCAGCGCTGGTCGCGCTCGCGGTGGCGGTGGACGAGTACTCGCCGGCCGCGGTGAAGACGTGCGTGCACGTCATGTCCCAGGTCTCACCGACGTCGATCTCGCCGTCGAGGTCGGCGTCGCCGCCCGCGTAGACCGCCGGCGTGCAAAGTGGATGGTTGACGGACGGGCTCTTCAGCGACGAGGGCGGCGAGCTCAGATTGGTCAGCGTGTAGTGGAACGTGACCGAGAGCGGCGCAGGCCCGGTGGCCGGGGTGGGGGTGACCGTCAGGCTCAGCTTCGGGTCGACGACCGTGATGCCGACCGTCTTCGCCACGTCGGCGGTGTGGTCGACCGGAGCGTCGTGCAGCACTCCCGTGATCGACGCTCGCACGATCGCGTCGGTGACGCCCGAATCAACTTCGGCGATCCACTGCTGCGTGCTGATGTTGGTCAACGGCTTGCCGGCCGGCAGGTCGAGGCCCTGGCTGACGACGGTCGAGGTCCCGGTGGCCGAGCCATCGAGCGCGGGTCGGGTGAACGTGATGGTCGCGTTCGTGATGTCACACGCGCCGGCGCCCACATTGCCGGCGGCGATCGTGTAGCTCACGGTCTGCCCACGGCGGACCTGGGCTCGGTCGCGCGACACGCTCAGGTCCAGGTTGTTCGCGACGCAGCCCGCCGGGCTCTGATGCGCCTCTGCGCCCGCCGGGGCGAGCGCGAGGGCGATGACGGTCGAAATGATCAGACGGCGCACCGGGCAAGCTCACCACACCGGTCGGTGACCCTGGATCCGGTGTGTCGACACGCGGACCTATGTCTTCGGCACCGTCAACCGGCGCGAGGCGGTCTTCTTGCCCGTGGCCTTGGCGGTCACGGTCACCTTGGTCGCCTTCGCCAACCGCGAGCGTGCGACGTCGAAGCTGACCTTGAAGCGGCACCTGCTGTCGAGCTTGACCTTCTTGACCGCCACGCGCTTCTTGCCGGCGGTGAGGGTCAGCGAGACCGTGCCGCGGCAGGCCCGGGCCGGCGAGAAGCGGCCGGTGTAGGCGAACTTCACCCGCGTCGACGGCTTCGTCGCCGGGACGGGCGTCGTGGCGGAGGGCGACGTCGGCGCCGATGTCGGTGCCGGCGTGCCGGTGGGGATCGTCGTGTCCGCACCGGGATTGACGACCGCCGGGGTCGAGGCGCTCACCGTGGTCGTGGCCGAGTTGGAGGAGATCGTGGCGCCGTCGTAGGCGTCCTTGGCGGTCGCGAACGACGAGTAGGTGACGCTCCCTCCGAAGGCGATCTGGGATGAGCACGTCAGGACCAGCTGCTCGCCGAGCGCGAGCGATGCGTCGGGCGCGGCGGCCACCGCGGGGCTGCATCCCAGGTCCACGATCGCGACGTCGGTGACGGGCATCGCGTCCGGGTCGCTGTCGTTGAGCACGGTGTACGTGTACGTGGTCATGAACGGCGCGATGCCGTTGGCGGGACTGGCGGTCTTAGTCAGCGTGATGTGGGGGCGGGGCGGGGCGGAGGCGGTGACCGTCCAGGAGGCGTTCGGGGCGGAGACCGTCCGCCCGTCGACGCTGTCGAGGCCGTTGGCGATGACGGTCGCGCGGACCTCGGCCGGCCGGATGAGCTTGAGCTGGCACGTGTACGTCCAGCCCTCGCCGCTGTCGAGCACGTTGTTCGCGTTGGTGTCTCCGCCGCTGCGGGTCACCGTCGCGCAGCCGCCGTCGACGATCGTCGGGTTGGTGAGCGGGACGGTCGTCGAGCTCGTGTTCTTGAGCAGGTAGCTGACGTTCGACGTCAGCGGGACGATGCCGCTCGTCGGGCTCGGCGTCGCACTGAGCGTCAGCGACGGCTGCGTGACCGGCACGCCGAGTGAGCGCTGCGCGGTGTCGGTCTCGTCCGCCGCGCCGGTGTGCGCGGTGAAGGTCGCGTTCGCGCGAACCGCCAGCGCGGATACGCCCGTGTTGACCGCGACCGTGTACGGCACCGTGCCGATCGCGATGCCGCCGGTGCCCGCGAGGTAGTTGCCGGTCGTCGTGAGCGTCTTGAGCTCCCCGGTCGAGGTGCCCGTCGCACTGGGAAGTCGCAGCGTGATCGTCGCGGCCGTGATGTTGCACGCGCCCGCGCTGTTGTTCGACGCGGACACGAAGAAGTTGATCGCCTCACCCGGGCGTACGGCTGTCCTGTCAGCCGTGACGTTGAGTTGGAGGTCGCTGTTGACGCAACCGGGCGGGTCTACATGGGCGGCGGCAGGGGCCGCGGCGATCGCGAAGAACGCGATCGCGAGCAACAGGGAACGACTCACACGCCTTCTCTATCCCGTGAAAGCGCGCTCCTGCTTTCGGACTGTCGTCGCGCAGACCGAAAGCTCAGCTCAAAGCGCTCAATCCGGCGGCCACGGCGAAGCCGAGGGCGGTAATCAGACCGGCCGTGTCGCCGCCCTTGCGGCGGGCCTCCGGGATCATCGAGTCGATCAGCATCACCAGCAGCGCGCCCGCGGCGAAGCCGTCGATGCCGGCCTGGAGCTTGTGGGACGCGCCGTCGGCGATCGCGTAGCCGACGACCGTCGAGAGCGTGCAGACCGCCGCGACCGCGACCCACAGCCCGATGATCCTGGCGTGCGACGCCTTCATGCTCGTGGCGGAGCCGATCGCCTCCGGCAGGTTGGAGACGAAGATCGCCGCGAGCAGCCCGACGCCGACGCCCTCGCCCGCCGCGATGCCGATCCCGAGCACGGCCTGCTCCGGGATCCCGTCCAGGAACGCGCCGAGGGCGAGCGCCGAGCCTCCGTCCTCGTCGTCGGGTAGGAGGCGGTCGGCGGCGAAGTAGGTGAGCGCGCCGATGGCGAGCCCGACGGCGACGGCCGTGCCCCCTCCGACCTTGGCGCCCTCCGCGGAGAGATCGAAGCTCACCGCGCTGATCAGCGCGCCCGCGCCGAACGCCAGAACCAGGCCGATGAGTTTGTTCGACCACTGACGCGCGAGCCCGAGCGCGGCGCCGATCACGAGCGAGGAAGCCGCGAATGCTCCCCAGCCCAGGGCCTCTCTCATCGACCCACGTGCACGCCGTCGATCGACCAGATGTCGCCGGTGGCGGCTTTCAGGTCCGCGAAGTAGTCGATCAGCGCCTGCTCATAGGTGAGCGTGCCGGAGAGCAGCTCTGTGGCCGATTCGACGATCCGGTCGAGGTCGGCGGCGATGCGCGCGTCAGACATGCTCGGGGTGCGCCCGTCGACGATCATCGCCGGGCTGAACTGGCTGAAGCAGGGAAAGCGTTCGACGTCGGGGATGACCGAGCGGAACGGGACGTGGTTGAAGTAATACTCGAACCAGCGGCCGCCGGAGATCGTCAGCCACGGGGTGCCGGTGGCGAGCGCGGCGAGGCCGAACCCCGTGTGCGGCGAGAGGAACAGCTCGCTCGCCTTCACGATCGCGAGCTGCTGCTTGAGCGGGAGGTCGTAGGCGTCGAGCGGCTTGGAGGGATGGTCGAGCAGCGCGCGGCGGTCGAGCGCGCTCGACGTTCTTGCGTCCCTGGTCGTGCGACCGATCAGCGCGGGGCGGACGCCGGGGTGCGCGGCGTGCAGAGCGTCGAGGATCGACCGCCAGGCGGTGAGGCTCGGGTACAGGGCCGGCTCACTCGATCCGGCCAGCATCACGGCGATCGTGCGCTGCTCGAGGTCGGCGGGCTCGAGTGCGAAGCGGAGCGGTTGATGCGGGAGGTAGGGGTAACGCCCGAACCCGGCGATGCTGCGACCCTCGCGCGCGATCAGGTGGGCGTCGCTGGCGGCGTAGTAGTCGCGCATTCCGGCGAAGGTGTCGGTCTGGAAGGCCTGGTGACGGCGCGGGTCGTCGAGGACCCAATCCCATTCGCGGGGGAGGACGCTGAGGTCTGAGTGGGTAGCGGGTTCGAGGAACGGGTGGTCGATCGCGTAGGCGTGCTCGACGAACGGGCACAGGTCGGCGAGCTCGACCGCCGTCGCGGCGTTCAGCGCGACGCTGATGTTGCGCGTCGGGTCGGCGGCGTGGTGGCCGTGGGCGTAGTGCAGCGCCTCGACCGCGTGCCCCACCGGCTGCGCGTAGAAGAAGTTGACGAGGATCATGGGGAGACGCGACAACTAGCATCCTCGCCGTGACGTCCGCCTCGCTCGCCTCGGCACCGCCGCCGTACGAGTCCGACCCGCTGGTCGTCCGCGGCCCGCGGCTCTCGCTGCGCTATGCGGTGCCGGGTGACGCCGCGCAGCTCTTCGAGCTCGCCGCCGACCCCGCCGTGACCCGCTTCTTCTCATGGGGGCCGTACACGAGCATCGAGCAGCCTTCGGCGTACATCGGCTCGCTGCCGGCGCGGCGCGTGGCGGGTGATCTGCTCGACTTCCTGATCGTCGACCCTGTGGCCGGGCCGGTCGGGGTGACCGGCTTGAGCGAGGTCGCGCGGCGTGACCGGCGGGCGACCGTCGGCTCCTGGCTCGGACAGCGCTGGTGGGGGGCGGGGGTGAACTTCGAGGCCAAGGCGATGATCACCGCGCTGGCGTTCGAGCGCCTCGGCTATGACCGCCTCACCGCGTGGGCGAACACGCGCAACGGACGCTCGCAGCGGGCGCTAGAGCGGATCGGCTTCCGGCGCGAGGGGGTGCTGCGCGCGTGGCACCGGCACGGCGACGCGGTGCACGACGTCGTCATCTTCGGCATGCTCCGGACGGGCTGGGAGCACAGCGCCTTGCGTGAGGTCGACGTCACCGTCACCGGCACGCCGCCGCCCGCGTTCGTTGTCGGCTGAACCGCCCCCCGCCGCGCCGTCGCGCACCCCCGCGCGATCGCCGCGCGTACCCCCGCCCTCACTGCGCGCCGCCGCGCCGTCGTGCGCACCCGCGCCGTCAGCGCGCGCCGCTGTGCCGTCGTGCGCACCCGCAGCCCCACCGCGCGCCGCCGCGCTCTCGCTCGCGCGGGTCCGTTGCGTCGCCAGCACGCAGGCGAGCACCGCGAGCGCCGCGACGATCATCGCGGCCGTGACCTGCTCGCCGAGGATCAGCGCCGCCCACAGCAGCGTCAGCACCGGCTGCGCGAGCTGGATCTGGCCGATCTTCGCCACGCCGCCGAGTGCGAGCCCGCGGTACCAGGCGAAGAAGCCGAGGAACATCGAGATCACCGACACGTAGGCGAACCCGAGCCACGCGTTCATCCCCGCGTGGACGCCGTGGCTCGCCGCTACGGTCACCGGGATCGCGATGAACGGCGCGCTCAGGACGAGCGCCCAGCAGATCACCTGCCAGCCGCCGTACGTTCGGCTGAGCGCGCCGCCTTCGGCGTACCCGAGCGCGGCGAACGCGACCGCGGCCAGCACGAGCAGATCGGCGCCTTCGATCCCGCTCACGCCCTGGGTCGCGGCGAAGGCGAGCACGGCAATCAGTCCGGCGGCCGCCGCTCCCCAGAAGCGGGCCGGCGGGCGCTCGCCGGCGCGGGCCACGGCGGCGATCGCGGTCGCCGCGGGCAGCAGGCCGACGATCACGCTCGAGTGCGCCGAGGAGAGGTGGTGCAGCGCGAGCGAGGTGAAGATCGGGAAGCCGATGACGACGCCGATCCCGACGAGCGCGAACCGCTTGAGGTCCTTGCGGGCGGGGAACGGCTCGCGGCGGACCGTGAGCAGGATCGCGGCGAGCACGGCGGCGACGAGCGCACGGCCGAGGCCGACGAACGTCGGATCGAGGTCCTCGACGGCCAGCCGGGTGGCGGGGAGCGAGAACGAGAACGCGAGCACGCCCACGAAGCCCCACGCCACGGCGGCTTGCGTTACCGGTCGGGCGGCAGTAGCGTTACTCGCAGAACTCATGATTCAAAGTAACACAGCACTGATCGTCACTGCCTTGGAGGCGGAGGTCGCGGCCGGCTCACCGGGGGACCGCCTGTCGTCCGTGCGTGAACTGATGGCGCGCCATCAGGCGGGGCCGGCGACGGTGCAGCGGGCGATCGCGGCGCTCGTCGCGCGCGGCGTGGTCGAGGCGCGACCCGGGCGGGGGACGTTCGTCGCCCCGCGCGTCGCGCCCGCGGCGGCCGACACCTCATGGCAGACGGTTGCGCTGGGCGCGCGGGCGATCGACGCGGACGCGCTCGAGACGCTGCTCCGCCCGCCGGCGGAAGATGCGTTCGTGCTCTCGTCCGGCTACCTGCCCGCGGACCTGCAGCCGACGGCGGCGCTGGGGGCCGCGCTCGCGCGGGCGGCCCGGCGGCCGGGGGCGTGGGACCGCGTGCCGCCCGAGGGCATCGCGCCGCTGCGGGCGTACTTCGCCGCGGAGGTGGGCGCGGCGCCGGGCGAGGTGCTCATCTGCCCGGGCGGTCAGGCGGGACTCGCGGCGTGCCTGCGGGGCCTCGCGGCGCCGGGCGCGCCGGTGGTCGTCGAGGCGCCGACCTACCTCGGCGCGCTGGCGGCGGCCCGCGCGCAGGGGCTCGTTCCGGTCCCCGTGCCGGCCGACGAGCGCGGCATCCGCCCGGATCTGCTGGCCGACGCGCTCGAACGCTCAGGCGCACGCCTCGTCTACCTGCAGCCGGTCTTCGCCAACCCGCACGGGGCGACACTGGATAACGCGCGCCGCGCCGCGGTGCTCGAGGTCGTGCGCGCCGCCGGAGCCTTCCTGATCGAGGACGACGCGTTCCGCGAGCTCGCGATCGCCACCGCCCCGCCGCCGCTGTTCGGCGAGGACCCCGACGGCCACGTCGTGCACGTGCGCTCCTTGACGAAGCCCGCGGCGCCGGGCCTGCGGATCAGCGCGGTGATCGCCCGCGGGCCGGCGCTCGCCCGCCTGCGTGCCGCCCGCATCGTCGAAGATCTCTACGTCCCGGGCCCGATGCAGGAGGCCGCCCTCGAGCTCGTCGGCACACCCGCCTGGCGCGCCCACCTACGACGCCTGCGCCGCGTCCTGCGCGAGCGCCGCGACGCCCTCGCCACCGCCTGGGGCCAGCCCGTCCGGCTCCCACAAGGCGGCATGAACCTCTGGGTCGCCCTCGAGCCGGGCATCGACGACCGCGACGTCGCCCAGCGCGCCGCGGCGGCAGGCGTGATCGTCTCCCCCGGCCGCCCCTTCTTCGCAGGCGAGCCCCCAGGCCCCTTCCTCCGCCTCACCTACGCCTCCGAGCCGCCAGACCGCCTGGCGACCGCGGTCGAACGCCTCCGCCCGCTCCTTAAACCCTAGATAAGGGGTCAGACCCCTTAGGTTGGCTTTAGGTCGCGTTTGGCCGTGCGACGTCGTTTCCCGGCCGCAACGCAACCTAAAGGTGAGATAAGGGGCCTGGCCCCTTAGGTGGGGTTGAGGATCGGAGACGGATGTTTGAGCCGCGATGAAGGAGGCTCGCGCCATCATGAGGGGGAGATGCGCCGGCGCAAGGAAGAGCCGAAGAAGCCGCCGGCGGCGGAGATCGTTCCCACCCGCCCGCCGCGCGACGAGACGGAGCCTGATGACCGGGCGTGGTCGTCGCGGCGCAACTTGCCCGAGCGGGCGGCGCGGGCGGATCTCGTGCCGTACATGGCCCTGCCCGCCGAGACCGGGCCGACGTTCGCTCCGGATCAGCTCAGCATCTGGCCGGTGGAGGGCGGGCGGTTCGGGATCGACGCGCGCTATCAGGGTGAGAGCGGCGGCGCGCGAGCGGCGCAGCAGAAGGCCCGGCTCGAGCGCGTGAACGTGTACGCGACGGTGCGCGAGGAGGACGACGGCGGGGCGACGCTGCGGCTCGGGCCGCTGGCGCATCAGGCCGCGTGGGTGGCGATCGAGGCGTTCCTCGGCCGGCCGCTCGACGCGGGCGACGCCGTCTGAGAAGGTTTCGCGCGTGGAAGAGCGCGCGGGCCTGCAGCCGGCCGATCCGCTGGTCGCCACGCCGGCCTCGCCGGCGTCGATGCCGCTCGGCCCGCAGACCGTCTCGCTGAGGAATCTGGGTCGCGCCGGCGGCATGCGCGGCGGCGGCGCGGCGCTCTCGCGCGCGAAGGTCGTCCGCGGCATGCAGATCGGCCACGGCAACGCCGCCGTCGCCCGTGCGGCCGCCGCGCTCGCCCGCGAAGGCGACGACCGGGCGCGCAAGATCGCCGGCTTCAACGCCGCCAAGGCCAAGGGCAACTGGGGTGACGCGGCGGAGTGGCTCAACGGCCTCAACGACGAGGACATCCAGCGCCAGCTCGCGCAGGTCAACAAGAACCAGCTGCGCCAGCTCGACGCGGGCGCGATGCGCCAGATCCCGAGCTTCGCCGGCCGCGTCCACGACCCGATCCTGGCCAAGCTCGGCAAGGCGCCCGGCTCGGTCTTCGGCAAGCTCAACGTCCTCGCCGGGTCGCCGCAGAGCGGCAACCCCTACGCGCTCGAGATGCAGTTCAACTTCGCGCCCGACGCCGACATCGTCCGCGCCACCGCGATCGCGTACGTGCAGACTGTCCGGCTCGTCCACACCGGCACCAACGACGACGCGGACTGGCAGAAGGAGAGCAAGGCACGCCAGACCGACGATCACACCGCCGTCGACCGCTCCACCGGGGGCCAGAGCGGATACGCCGGCTACCAGACCGACGCGCAGCCCGGCCCGAACGCGACCGAGTGGAACCCGTCGGCGCCCGACGGCTTCGCGACCTACACGGACCGCCCGAGCGCCTCGGTGCCGAGCACGGACTGGTCGTTCGAGACCGCCGTGGTCGGCAAGGGCGGCGCCGACGAGGGCGTGATCTACAGCAGTTGCGCGTGGGGCTTCATGGTGGACGAGAACTTCGTCCTGACGCCGAAGGCGCCGAAGATCAGCGACAAGCCGTCGGGCACCTTCGGCGCCGCCGTCGACAAGTGGAACCAGCAGGCCGCCGGCCCGGTCGACCAGCGCAACGCGCCCAACCAGGAAAAGCTCCCGCAGGTCCGCTAAGCGCGCAATGCGGCGACGAACCACTCCCACGCGGGAACGGTGGTCGGCACGGGCGGCCAGCCGTTGATGATCGCCAGCAGCTGCCAGTAACGCTCTGCGCGCGCGTCGGTAGCGGCGGCGACGCGGTCGGCGAGCTGTGCGCGGTCGACGTCCTCGCCGAACGCGGGGAGGATCTCGGCGACGATCGCCGCGGCCTCGGCGCTGTCCGGCGCCAGCCCGCCTGCCAGCGCCGCGCCCGCCTTCTCGGCGACGAGCGTCGCGGCGGCCCGGACGTCACCGCCCAGCTCCTCAGCCGCCTCCCGCGCCGCCGAGTGCTGCTCGGACATGCGCCGGATCGAGGCGCGGAAGCTCTCGTCCTGCACGAGCTCGGCGAGCTCGATCCACGCGTCGACCTGCTCCGGCGAAGGGTCGTCGGGGAGCTCGGGCGCGGCCGAGCGCAGCCGCGCCTCGAACGAGGGCTCGATGTCGAGCCCCGCGAACGTCTGATCGATGAAGTCGGCGACGATCCGCTTGCGCTCGGCGTCGGACAGTTGGGCGAGGCGGTGCATCTTCTCCAGCTCCTGTTGGTCGCTGCCACGGTGGGCGACCGCCTGCAGCACGGCCTTCTGGACGCGCAGGACGCGGATCTGCGCGTCCAGCGCCGCCGCGTGGGCGGCGGCGACGTCCTTCAGACTGACTTCGCGCTCGAGCACCCGCCGGATCGTCGCGAGGTCGAGCCCGAGGTCGCGCAGCGTGCGCACGAGCCCGAGCCGCGCCGGCGCGTCCGGACCGTAGAGCCGGTAGCCCGCTTCGGTGCGGTCGGCCGGCGGCACGACGCCGCAGTCGGAGTAGAAGCGGATCGTCCGCACCGGCAATCCGGTGCGCGAAGCAAGCTCTCCGATGCTCAGCAGGGCGGTCACACCCACATCGTGAAGTCTCCACCCACTGGAGAGTCAAGCGAACGCGCGGTCGAGGGCGTCGAGGGCGCCTCCGACGACAGTGCGGAGGCGGCGCTGGATCGTGCGCGGGGCGCGGTGTTCGAGCAGGGCGGTGGCGAAGGTCGCGTTGCGCAGGTTCACGATGCCGACGAACATCGCCGCCCAGGCCTCGGACCCGCTCGCCGCGGACAACGGCTCGACCCACGACTGGGTGATGACGAGCCGGCGGGCGGTGAGGGCGGGGGAGGCGTGCTCGGTCGCGGACCAGATGCGCATGCCTTCGTAGAGGTCTCCTGAGAAGTCGCGCCACGTGCACGCGGTGGAGCCGAGCATCGGACCGCCGAGCAGCAGTGGCCGGACGGAGCCGGGCGCGGCGGCGACCAGGGCGTCGCGGACGGCGTCCTCGGCGTCGAAGAAGAGGTCCTCCTTGGCCGGGAAGTAGTTGAAGACCGTCTTCTTCGACACGTCCGCCGCCGCCGCGATGTCGGCGACCGTGACCGCCTCGAAGCCCCGCGCCTCGAACAGCCTCGTCGCGACGTCGGAGATCGCAGCCCGCGTGGCCGCCTTCTTGCGCTCCCGCAATCCGTACATCGAGAGGAAGTTTATACTCAGGGTAAGATTGATCGCCATGAAGGTCTGGCTGATCACTGGAACGAGCTCCGGGCTGGGCGCCGCGCTGGCGCGAGCCGTCGAGGACCACGGCGACGCGGTCGTGGCGACCACGCGCGACGGTGAAGGGGTCCGGCTCGACGTCACCGATCCGTCGTCGGTCGCCGGCGCGGTCGCCGCGGCGATGGAGACCCACGGGCGCATCGACGTGCTCGTCAACAACGCCGGCTACGGACAGCTCGGCGCGCTCGAGGAACTCAAAGACGCCGAGCTCCGCGAGGCCTTCGAGACGAACCTCTTCGGCGCGCTCACCCTCACCCGCGCGGTCCTGCCGATCATGCGCGCCCAACACGCCGGCCACATCGTGCAGATGTCGTCCGTGGTCGGCGTGACGTCAGGGCCCGGGGGTTCCGCCTACGCCGGCCCGAAGGCGGCGCTCGAGGCGGTCTCCGAGGCACTCGCGGCCGAGGTCGCCCAGTTCGGCATCAAGGTCACGATCGTCGAGCCCGGCCCATTTCGCACCGACTTCAGCGGCCGCTCGCTGCGCTTCGCCGCAGTGCCGAACGAGGCCTACGCGCCGCTGCTCGCTCCTGCCACCGCGGCGTTCAAGGCCTCACACGGCACGCAGCCCAACGACCCCTACCGCGGCGCGCAGGCGATCATCGCCGCGGTAGAGGCCGAGCACCCGCCGCTCCGGCTCCCCCTTGGTTCCGAGGCGTTCGGGTGGTTGCGCGCGTACCTGACGGGAAGGCTTGACGCGCTGGCGGCGGCCGAAGTGCTCGGCCGCGATACCGCGTACCTGGACTAGGCCTAGGCGGCGGGGTGAAGTTCGACGAGGCGCTCGTCGAGCTGCAGGGCGGAGCGTCGCAGCGCGTCCGCGGAGGAGCGCAGCTCGACCGGGCCGCCCGACGTCGCGAATTCCTGCACGGCGAAGGCGACCGAGAACATCGAGCTCTGGAGACCGGCGATGGCGATCCCGGCCTGGGCGAGCTGCTCCTCATCGGCGCCACACGCCCCGAGTTCCGTGACGAGCCACCCGATCTCGCCCGCGGCCACACCGGCGCCGACGGCGATCCGGCAGACCTGCTCGACGACGACGGTCAGCTTGCCCAACGCATCCGCCTGGGCGGCCTCCATGGCGGAATCAAGCGCGAGCTTGGTGGTCCGCTCGGTGAGGGCGACGATCGATGCGAGCAGATCGTCTGGGCGGGTTGGGTCCGGGCTGAAGCGCTGCACGACCTCCGTATCGGTCCGGGAGGTCAAGCGAATGTCGGGGGATCGTCAAGAAACGGTCAAGAAGCCAGCCGGGGGAGCACCGCCAGCAGCGTCGCCCGCTCCTCGGCCGCCAAGCCGCCCAGCAGTTCCTCCTCCATCGCGCGGATGTCGGCGACCGCGGCGCCGTGGCGCCGCTCACCCTCCGCCGTGATGCGCACGAGCCGCGCGCGGCGGTCGTTCGGGTCCGGCTCGCGCGTGATCAGCCCGTCGGCCTCCAGGGCGTCCAGGACCGCGATCAGCCGCGTCTTGTCGTGCCCGATCGCGGCCGCCAGCGCGAGCTGGGTCTCCGCGGGGCCGCGCGCGAGGTGGTTGAGCGCGACATAGCCCCACATCGTCAGCCCGTGGGCGTCCAGCAGCGGCCGCTCGGCCGCGATCAGCCGGCGGGTGACGCGGGCGAACATCGCTCCCAGGTCCTCACGCACGGGCTAGATCGTACGCCTTGACAGATCGTAGGCAGCAGTAGATCATCAACACATGCGTACGAATCGATCAGAAACGCGCTCGATCTCGATCCAGGCCACGCCGGACACGGTGCTCGACCTCGTCGGCGACGCCCAGGCGCTGCCGCGCTGGGCGCCGAACTTCGCGACCAGCGTGCGCGCCGAGGACGGTCACTGGGTCGTCGACGACGAGCTCCACATCGACCTGCGCGTCGACCGCGCGCTGGGCACGGTCGACATCCTGCGCGTGCACCGCCTGCCGGCCGGCGCCTACAGCCGCGTCGTCCCCAACGGCGACGGCAGCGAGTACCTGTTCACGCTGTTCTTCCCCGACGGCACCGAGGAAGCCGCGGTCACGCGTCAGATGGCGATCGTCGAGGAGGAGCTGCGGACGATCCGCGCACTCTGTGAATGAGCGACGCGACCCACGCGCGTGTGGCGGCGACGAGGCCGGCGCCGCTGACGAGGGCGAACGGCAGCAGCTCCTCGACGGGGACGCCGGCGACGTGCGCGAGGATCATGCGATCGCGCCCTCGTACTGGTCGTGGCGGCGGATCCAGAACCCGTCGGCCTCGTTGCGGCCGAGCGGCGCGCGGTCGAGCCACTGGAACATGCCCCACGTGGCGTCCAGGCCGCGCGCGTAGGCGGAGTACGTGTGGTAGACGACGCCGTCGCGCAGGACGAACATGCTCGCGCCGGGAAGCTCGCCCGGACCGTTCGCGCGCTGCTCGTCGGTCAGCGCGCGGAAGTTGTACTCCTGCAGCGGCCGCTCGGCGGTCGAGGAGACCTTGAAGTCGAAGTTGAAGTCCGACTCCAGCGAGGACGCCCACGGGAACGACCAGCCCATGCGCGAACGATACGCCAGCAGCTTCTCCAGCGGGGCGCGCGAGACGGCGACCCACGTCACGTCGTGGTGCTCGAGGTGGACGCGCGGGATGTCGATGTGATCGCCGAGCGAGGAGCAGCTCGGGCAGCCCTCCTCCCAGTCCGGACCGAACATGAAGTGGTAGACGATCAGCTGCGAGCGGCCGTCGAAGAGCTCGGCGAGCGTCTTCGGGCCGTCCTCGGTGGCGAACGTGTACTCGGTCTCGACGGGCACCCACGGCAGCGCGAGCCGCTCCTGGGCGAGTGCGTCGGAGGCGCGGGTGAGCTCCTTCTCGCGCTCCAGCAGCGAGCGTCGAGCAGCCTCCCACTCCGAGCGGGTTCCGATGGCCTGCGTCATGACGGGTCTACTCCTTGTCGTCGAACAGCGCTTGCAACTTGGCGAGCGTCTGGCTCCAGCCGGTGTCGACCGACTGGCCGTCGAGCGGCGGCTCGAGCGTGATCCGCTCGTGCTCGAGCCGCAACTGCGTCCCGCCGCCTTCGGCGTCGCGGAACGTGAGGGTGAGAAGGGTGTCCAGGCCGTCGTGGTGGAACCGCCACGTGAGGACGATCCGCTCGTCCGGGACGAGCTCCTCGATCACCGATTCGAACGTGTGGCGGTCACCGCCTGAGTCGAGCATCTCGATGTAGTGCGCGCCGCCGATGCGCTCATCGACCGTCGCGACGACGACCGAGAAGTTGTCCGGCCCCATCCAGCGGGCCAGGACCTCCGGGTCCAGCCAGGCGCGGTAGACCTTCGAGCGCGGGGCCGCGATCACGCGGTCCAGGGCGACGGCGAACTCCATCAAGCGTCCTCCTCGGTCAGCAGCTGCTCCAGGCGGTCGAGGCGGGTGGTCCAGAACTGCTCGATGAACGCCACCCACTCGCGCACGTCGGCCAGCGGCTCGGGGCGCAGACGGCAGACCGTGGTCCGCCCGTCGACGCGCCGCTCCACCAGACCCGCGCCCTCGAGCACCTTGAGGTGCTTGGAGACCGCGGCGAGCGAGATCTCGAACGGCGACGCGAGGTCGCCGACCGTCCGCTCGCCCTCGGCGAGCGCGCCGAGCATGTGCCGGCGCGGCTCGCTGGAGAGCGCGTGGAAGACGGCGTCCAGACTCTCAACCATGCGGTTGACAGTAGCGCGCGTTCAGCGCACTGTCAACTGACTGGTTGAATGTTCGGCGGGAGCACCGGCGGCGCGGCCGGCGCCAGCTGCCGCCGGGTGTTGCGGCCGGCGATGTAGAAGCCGATCCCGATCAGCAGCGTGATCGCGAACGGGATGAAGACCACGAGCTCGAAGGTGCCGCGGCTGAAGCCCTCGGGCAGCGCGTCGTCATTGAGCAGGCCGCCGTCGCCGAGCCCGGGGAAGAAGCCGACCAGCGACGCGAACAGCGCCCAGAACGTCGTCAGGCAGCCGCAGATCCACACGCCCGCCATCCCGAACGGCACCTTGTACGGCCGGTAGACATGCCCGTGCGAGTACCGCAGCTTGATCAGCGCCGGGAAGATCGCCAGATAGGACACGGTGGTGAACAGCAGCACCACGTTGAGCACCGCGTTGAAGTACTTCTCGGCGTCGCCGCCGGAGAGCTGGAAGGCGAGGATCATCACGATCGTCGAGACGGTGCCCGAGAGGAAGTTCACGACGATCGGCGTGCCGTACTTCTTGGAGAACGTCCCCAGGACGCGCGGGCCGCCGCCGTCGTACCCCGCGACCGCCTGCGAGCGATCCGAGCCCATCAGCCACGTCGTCCCGCTGGAGAGCAGCACCAGGATGAACGCCGCCGCGGTGATCTTGCCCAGCACCTCGCCGAAGCCGGTCAACGTCGCCGTGCCGTCGGAGGCCACCGAACCGCCGTAGACGGTGAAGACCGTCTTCATCGCGTCGATGAAGCCGCCCAGGCCGGTGATCTGCGCCGCCGGCAGCACCATGATGATCGCGAGGATCGGCACGCCATACAGGACGACCGACGTGACCGCGGCGCGGATCACGGTGAAGGGGACGTCCTTCTGCGGGTCCTTCATCTCGTCGCCGGCGGCACTCGGCAACTCGAAGCCGACGAAGTTGAAGAACAGCAGCGGCACGAGGCCGATGAACAGCGTGTAGGAGGGCGAGAACTCCGACAGCGCGGGGGAGTGCAGCCCGTGGTTGATCGCGTACAGGATCACGCTGAAGGTGAAGAACGACAGCAGCGCGATGCGCGCCCAGGCGCCGAGCGTCGGGATCCACTTGCCGACGCCGAAGGACAGGATCGCCGCCCACACGCCGAACCAGATGAACGCGAGCGAGAACAGGTACTGGCCGACGTTCCCCAGGTCACCGAAGAACGTGTTGAACGTGGTGACCGCCGTGATGCACAGCAGGCCGCCCATCCAGACCGGGTTCGACAGCCAGTACAGGACCGAGTTGATCGAGGCCACGAAGCGCCCCCAGGCGAGCTTCGTCCACACGTAGCAGCCGCCCTCGTCGGTGAACGCCGCGCCCAGTTCAGCCGTCAGCAGGGCGTACGGGACGAAGAACAGCACCGCGAGCACGATCAGCCAGGTGAAGCCCTCGGGCCCGTTGCTCGCGACCGCGCCGAGCGTGTCCACACCTACGAGCGTGCAGATGAGGAAAAACAGCATGTCGAAGCGCCCGAAGTGCTTCTTGAGCTTTGACTTCTCGTCGAGCGCAGCCTGCGTTTCGACGATCACTGCCTCTGCTGCGTGCGGTTCCAGCGACATGAACCCATCCCACCTGAATCGAGTGAGGGATGGATGGGACCGGCGGTCCAGTCCTAGCCCTCTCCATCCTCCCGGCGTGGTGCACCCGCGACGAGCGCGGTCATCAACCCCAGGGCCCCGCCGATCACCAGCGGCGCCCAGCGACCTGGGACGCCCGCGAGATGGGCGACGAGGACGATCGCGGCGGCGACCGCGACCACGACGAACAGCTGAACCCATCCGGGCAAGGACGCGACGTCCCGCGCGGCACTAAGCGACCGACCGATGCGTGCCCGACCGTGTACGCCAGCTGCCATCCCTCTCCTGACAGTCGATCTCAACCGGGGCCCGGACAAGGGCTCCGGCGGTTAGATGCCTGACCTTACAGCTCGCGGCGGACCGCGTGCAAACTGGTCAGCCCTCGCGGCGGGCTTCCCAGGAAAATCCGCGGAATGCGAGTACGGCCCCGACCGCCGCCCACCACCCCAGGACGAGCAGTGCGACCCAGTGCGACCCAACGCCCTCATTGTGGACGATTGCGCCGGAAAGCCCGTCAACGAGGTGCGTCAGCGGCAGCACCTGGGCGACGTCGTGGATGATGTTCGGCGCGTCGGAGGCGTCGTAGAACACGCCGGCGATCAGGATCTGGGGGAGGAAGACCGCGTTGACGTAGGCGGGTGCGGACTCCGGGTTCGGGATCGCGTGTGAGAGCGCGACGCCGAGCAGCGCGAAGCAGATCACGCCCGCGCAGACGAAGACCGCGAGCGCGAACCAGTCGCCCGGCCACGAGACGCCGAGCAGCACGTGGCCGACGACGAGCACGATCGCGACCTGCAGGAACGCGTTGGCGATCGCGTTGCCCGCGAGTCCGGCGAGGTAGGCGCTGGTCGGCAGCGGCGTGCCGCGCAGGCGCTTGAGAATCCCGCGCTCGCGGAGCGTCGTCAGGTTGTAGGCGAGCGAGGTGAACGTCGCCGACATCACGCTCATGCCCGCGATGCCGGGGACGATGACGTTCAGATCCGCGTCGCGGCCGGCGAACACGGCGCCGAAGATCGCCAGCAGGCCGAGCGGGAGCACGACGCCGAAGAACGCCGCGCTCGGATTGCGCCAGAACATCCGGCGCTCGAGCCGGTACTGGCGCCACGCGACGCCCCACCACGGCACCGGACGCACCGCGGCCGCGCTCACGCGTACGACTCCGTGGTCAGCTCGAGGTAGACGTCCTCGAGGCTCGGGCGGGTCACGCTCAGCTCCTCCAGCCGTTCCCCGCGCGCGAGCGCGTCAGCCGTGAGCTCCGCCAGCAGCGCCGTCGGGTCCTCGGTGAAGCGCTCCTCGCCGGTGCCGTCCGCGGCGCGCCACGCGACGCGGTAGCGCGAGGCCCCCAGCGCGTCCGGCGGCCCCTCGGCCAGGATCCGCCCGCCCTGGAGGATCGCGACGCGGTCTGCCAGCGTCTGCGCCTCGTCCAGGTAGTGGGTCGTCAGCACGACGGTCTTGCCGAGGTCGCGCAGGGCGCGGATGACCTCCCAGGCGGCGCGCCTGGCCCCGGGATCGAAGCCCGTGGTCGGCTCGTCGAGGAAGATCAGCTCAGGGTCGCCGACGAGCGCGAGCGCGAAGTCCAGCCGCCGCGCCTGCCCGCCGCTCAGAGTCCGCGCGCGGCGAGGAGCGCACTCGTCCAGCCCCGCGAGCGCGAGCACCTCGCCGACCTGACGCGGGGCGGGATACAGCGAGGCGAAGTGCTCGACCGTCTCGGCGACGGTCAGGTGCGGGTAGGTGCCGCAGCTCTGGAGGACGATGCCGACCCGTGAGCGCAATTGCGCCGAGCGGTTCCCCGGGTCGTAACCGAGGACGGTGACGCTCCCGCTATCGCGCACGCGGTACCCCTCGAGCACCTCGACGGTGGTCGTCTTACCGGCCCCGTTGGGGCCCAGCAGGCCGAAAACCTCGCCTCGCGCGACGGTGAAGTCGATCCCGCGAACAGCCTGGTGAGCGCCATAGGCCTTCGTAAGCCCGTGGACCTCGATCGCGGGAACACCGCTCGTCATTGCTCCCATCATGGCAACATCGCTGCAGCGCGAATGCTCTGCGGCTGCATCGACATCGGGACGAACACCACCCGCGTGCTGGTCGCCGAGCCACGCCCGCAGGGCCTGCGCGAGATCCTCCAGCGCCGCTCCTTCACCCGCCTGGGCCGTGGCCTGGTGCCGGGCGGGACGATCCCCGCGGCGCGGATCGCCGAGACCGCGAAGGTGGTCGCCGAGCAGCACGCTTTGGCTCAGCAGGCGGGCGCGAGCTGCATCCGGGCGGTCGCCACGGCCGTGATCCGGCGGGCGGCGAACCGGGACGAGTTCTGTGACGCGATCCGGGCGCACGGGGGCGTGGAGGTGTGCGTCCTCGACGGGCAGGAGGAGGCCCGGCTGGCGTTCCTGGGCGCGACGCGGACGATCGGACGGGAGCTCGAAGGCCGGGTCGCGGTGGTCGACGTGGGTGGCGGTTCGACCGAGATCGCGGTCGGCACGGTGGCCGCCGGCGTCGAGTGGTCGGCCTCCTTCGAGATCGGCAGTGGTTTCCTTGCTGACGCCTATCTGGACGGCGATCCGCCCGGCGCGGACGAGTTGCGGGCGGTGCGCAGGCACGCCGAGCGGGTGCTGGGCGCACTCGACGCCGGGCCGGTCGACGTCGCGATCGCGGTCGGCGGCAGCGCGGCCTCGCTGCGGCGCCTCGTGGGCGGGCAGCTTGACCCGGCGAGCCTCGAACGGGCGCTCGCCGTGCTGACCAGTGGGCGCGCCGCCGAGGTGGCCGGCCGCTTCGATCTCGACGCCCAGCGGGTGCGGCTGATGCCCGCCGGGCTGCTCGCGCTCGACGCCGCCGCCCAGGCGCTCGGCCGGCCGCTGGAGATCGGCTGCGGTGGCCTTCGTGAGGGTGTCCTCATCGATCTGGCAGGCATGTAACAACTCGTTCACGAACGTGGCTTCGGTCCTGCAATGATGCAAACGCCGTGAGTGAAACAACGAGCGCGACCGAGACCGTCGCCGCGCCGGATCTTCAGGATCCGTCGCTCTACTACAACCGCGAGCTGAGCTGGATGCAGTTCAACGAGCGGGTGCTCGAGCTCGCGGAGGACGCCTCCGTCCCGCTGCTCGAGCGCGTGAAGTTCTGCGCGATCTACTCGTCCAACCTCGACGAGTTCTTCATGGTCAGGGTCGCCGGCCTGCATGACCAGATCGAGGCCGGCATCGAGAAGCCGCTCCAGGACGGCAGGACGCCGAGCGAGACGATCGAGGAGATCCGGCGCATGGTCCGCGAGCATGCGGCGCGCCAGTCGCATTGCCTCGACCACGACCTGCGCCCGGCGCTCGCCGAGCACGGGATCCGGATCGTGCGCTACGCGGAGGTCAACCGGACCGACCGCAAGAGCCTCGACGAGCGCTTCCGGCGCCAGATCTTCCCGGTGCTGACGCCGCTGGCCGTCGGCCTGGGGCGCCCGTTCCCGTACATCTCGAACCTCTCGCTGTCGCTCGGCGTGATCGTTCGCGATCCGGTCACCGACGTGCGGACCTTCGCGCGCGTGAAGGTGCCGAAGGAGATGCTGCCGCGCTTCGTGCCGGTGGGCGACGGCAAGACGTTCGTGCCGCTCGAGGACGTCATCGCCGAGAACCTGGACTCGCTGTTCCCGGGGATGGAGATCCTCGACCGCCACGTCTTCCGCGTCACCCGCGACGCCGACTTCAGCGTGTCCGACGACGCCGACGACCTCCTGCAGGCCGTCGAGGAGGAGTTGCGCGCGCGGCGCTTCGGCGAGGCCGTGCGGGTCGAGGTGGGCGATGGGATGAGCGAGGCGATGCTCGACCAGATCTCGCGCGCGCTCGAGGTCGGCGAGGCCGACGTCTTCCAGGTCAGCGGCCTGCTGGACCTCAACGACCTCTTTGACATCGTCAAGATCTCCGGCCACGCGGAGCTGCGTGACACGCCGTATCAGCCGGTCACCCAGCCGCGCCTGCAGCCCGACGAGGACGAGCAGCCGGACGTGCTGGCCGCGATGCGCAAGCGCGACATCCTGCTGCACCATCCGTACGACTCGTTCGTGAGCTCGGTCGAGCGCTTCGTCGAGCAGGCGGTCAACGATCCCGACGTGCTCGCGATCAAGCAGACCGTGTACCGCACGAGCGACGACTCGCCGCTCGTCCCCGCGCTGATCCGCGCCGCCGAGCGCGGCAAGCAGGCGGTGTGCCTGGTGGAGGTCAAGGCGCGCTTCGACGAGCGCGCGAACATCCAGTGGGGGCGCGCGCTGGAGGAAGCGGGCGTGCACGTCGTCTACGGCCTGCCGTCGCTGAAGACGCACGCCAAGTGCATCCTCGTGGTGCGCCGCGAGGGTGACGGCATCCGGCACTACCTGCACGTCGGCACCGGCAACTACAACGCCAAGACCGCCCGCCTGTACACGGATTTCGGCCTGCTGACGTGCGATGACGAGCTCGGCGCCGACGTCGCCGACATGTTCAACTTCCTCACCGGCTTCGCCCGGCCGGGCGGCTACCGGCGCGTCCTCGTCGCCCCCGCGCACCTGCGCAACGGCGTGATCGAGGAGATCGAGCGCACGATCGCCGTCCACAAGGACGGCAAGCCGGCGAAGATCCGCATGAAGATGAACTCGCTGGTCGATCGCGAGTGCATCCAGGCGCTCTACCGCGCCTCGCAGGCGGGGGTGAAGGTCGAGATCAACACGCGCGGCATCTGCTGCCTGAAGCCCGGCGTGCCCGGCGTGTCGGAGAACATCCGCGTCGTCTCGATCGTCGGCCGCTTCCTCGAGCACTCGCGGATCTACGCCTTCGAGCGCGAGGGCGACCCGACCATCTACATCGGTTCGGCCGACCTGATGCCCCGCAACCTCGACACGCGCGTGGAGCTGCTCACGCCGATCCGCGACGAGTCGCTGCGCGGGGACCTCGTCGACACGCTGGACCGCTGCTTCGCGGACAACGTGAACGCATGGGAGCTCGACAACAAGGGCAACTACACGCGCCGCACGTCCAACAACGGCGAGCCCCGCTCGGTCCAGCGCGAGCTGATGACCGCCCACGCGGCCGCCGCCGCCGAGGCCAGCGCGGCCAAGAAGAGCTGAGCGCCCGGGGGACGCGCGCCGATCGGCGGCGCGCGTCTTCCCTGACGTCTAGGCGGCGTCGCGCAGGGCGCCGGTGGCCGGCGAGGCGCGCAGGTGGCGCAGCGCGCGGTCCTCGGCGCAGCGCACCCGCCGGGGGGTGATGCCGAGCACGCGCGCGGCCTGGCCGGGGGTGTGGGGCGCTTCGGCGCCGAGGCCGAAGCGCAGCTCCAGCACGCGGCGTTCGAGCCCGCCGAGGCCGGCCAGGACGTGCCCGAGGTCCGCGTGCATGCGCGACACGGCGGCGGATTCCTCGGGGGTGGGACCTTCGTCGGCGAGCAGGTGACCGAGCTCGGCGTCACCCGCGTCGCCCACCGGAGCCTCGAGCGAGACGGGGGCCATCGCGATCCGGCGGACATCGGCGACGTCTTGCTCTGACCACTCGAGGGCGTCGGCGAGCTCGGTCGCGGTGGGGGTGGCGCCCAGCGCCATCGCCAGGCGGCGCTCGACCGCCTGCAGCTTGCGTACGCGATCCCCGACGTGCACGGGAAGGCGCACGGCGCGGCCCTTCTCGGACATCGCGCGGCCGATGGCCTGGCGGATCCAGAGGGTGGCGTACGTGGAGAAGCGGAAGCCGCGGCGGTGGTCGAACTTCTCGACCGCGCGCACGAGGCCGATCGTGCCTTCCTGGATCAGATCCAGGAGGGTCATCCCGGAATCCTCACGCTGGAAGCGCTTGGCGAGGTGCACGACGAGGCGGAGGTTCGCTTCGATCATGCGGTCCTTGGCGTCAAGGTCTCCGCGTTCGATGCGGCGAGCGAGCTCGAGCTCCTCGGCGGGGGTCAGGAGCCGCGTGCGGGCGATGCGCTGGAGGAAGATTCCGAGGCCGTCGCCGAGCTCGCGTCCGTCCTGCTGAATCGGCGGCGAAGCGGTGGGCATGCACGGCAGCATCGACCACGTTGCTCAAGGGATTCTGTGGTGAAGATACGCGCTGGTTAAACAGCGAGGGCCCCGCGGTGCGGGGCCCTCGTCTATGCGTTGAGCAGGGATGCTCCGCTTACTTGAGTGACGTCCAGGCGAGTTCCCACTGGGCGTTGGAGACCGACGCCACGCCGTTGACGTTGGCGGACTCGATCAGCGGCTGCTTGTCCCAGATCCACGGGATGACCGGAGCCTGCTCCGTGATCATCTTGTCGATGTCGGCCCACGCCGCGGGGCGCTGCTCCTTGGGGAGCTCCTCGGCCGTGTCCATCGCCTTGTTGATGGCCGGATCGTCGAGCTGGGCCCAGTTGGAGTTGCCCTGCTCGAGGATGTTCTTGCCGTTGAACGTCGGGTCGAGCATCGTCTGACCGTCGGCGAAGTCCTTCAGCCAGCCGACGTTCGGGCAGATCGCGACCTTGGCGGACGGCGTGTTGCAGTAGCGCGTGTACATCGTGTTCTGCTGCACGAGGCGCATCTGCACGTTGAAGCCCATGTTCGTCAGGCTCTCCTTGGCGACCTCGGCCGTCTTGGCGGCGACGCCGGCGTTGGAGCCGACCATCAGGATCTTCTCCGTGCCTTCGTACTTGCCGGAGGCGTAGCCCGCCGCCTTGAAGTACTTGGCGCTGACGTCCGGGAGCGGCTTGCCGTCGACCGACAGGAAGTCGACGCCGGGGACGCCCTTCAGGCCGCCGGCCTCCTCGAACCCGGCGATGCCCGGCGCGAGGTAGTGGGTGGCGACGTCGCCCACGAGCTTGCCGCCGCGGGTCAGCAGCAGCGCCGCGCGGTCCATGCCGGCGGTGACGGCCTTGCGGACGTTGAGGTCGTCGAACGGCTTGACCGTCGTGTTCATCGAGATCCAGCGCCCGCCGCCGGTCGGGATCAGCACGAGCTGGTCCTTGTGGTTCTGCGAGGCGTCCTTGAGGTTCTCCGGCAGCGGCGAGAAGTCGCCGTTGATCATGCTCTGGCCGGTCAGGATGCGGCGCGAGGCCACGCCCGGATCGTCATTGCCCTCGAGGTTGTCGATCTCGTCGAGGTACGCGGGCTTGAAGTCCAGCGACTTGTCCCAGCTCGGGTTGCGGACGAGGTGGATGCGCTTGCTGGGCTCGTAGCCGATGGCCTTGCCCGACGCATCGTTCTCGATCATGTACGGGCCGGTGGCGAGCTGGTTCTCGCCGTACGTCGACGGCGTCTTCGCGTCGAACTTGGCCGCGTAGTCCTTCGGGACCGGAGCGGTCGCGCCGTAGGCCAGCGCGCCCGAGGCCATGACGCCACCGACCGCGCGCTTGAACTTCAGCACGAGCGTGGTGTCGTCCGGCGTCGTGATGCCGGGGATCTCGGTGCCCGGCTTGACGCCGATCTTGGCGCCCTCGAGGTCGGCGTAGTACGACTGCGTGAAGCCGGCGCCGACGTTGTTGAAGAAGCCGCGCTCGATCGCGTACTTGACGTCGGCCGAGGTGACCGTGTGGTCCTGATACGGCGGCGAGTACTTCACGCCGGGCTTGATCTTGACCGTGACGGTCTTGCCGTCGTCTGAAACCTGGGGATCACCGTCGGCGAGGTCCGGGACCAGTGTGGTGCCGTCGTCGGGCTTATAGGCGTACAGCTGCTTCTGCGTGGCGTTGCAGATGAAATTGCCCATCTGGTAATAGGTCTGGCCGCAGTCGATGTGATCGACGTCGCCGGTCCAGAGCACCGTCAGCTTGCCGCCTTGCTTAGGCTTGTCGGGCAGCTTGGTGCCCGTGCTGGTCTTGCCGCTATCCGACGACGAGTTGTTGTCGCTGCCGCCGCAAGCAGCAACCCCGAGCGAAAGGGCCGCCAGAACAGTGGCCCCGATGGTCCATGCGGACCTACGCATGTGGTGCGTCCTTTCTTAGAGAACCTGGCATGCAGTGCCCCAGGGATGGCCCCCGCCGACCCGAAGAAACCACTGCCGAAGAGCGCAGACGGTAGCGATCAGATCGGCCTTTGATGTCCGGTAAGCGCTCTGCGCGGTAAGTAAGGGCTCAAGCGGTGCGCCGTGAGCAATCCGGATCGGTCAGTGTTCTTACCTTCGCGCTCAAGTTTTTGACGACACGGACACGCTGAAGCGGCCCGAGTACGTCTCGCCGGGCGCGACGGAGCCCGGCGCATGACGCAGCGCGTCGCCCGGCGCGGTCATCGGCTCGAAGCAGATGACGTCCGCGATGGCGGGCGCGAAGATCTGGGCGTACGGATAGCCGGCCTCGAAGGCGACCTCGATCCGGCGCCCGCCGCCCTCCAGGACGAACGGGCCGCGCAGCTCGTCGAGCGTGAACGCGTCATCGAAGACGCGATCGCCCAGCGGGCCGTCGAGGTCGCCGGCGGCGACGCGCTCGCCGGTCGGCACCATCCGCTCGTCGAGCAGCAGCCGATCGCCCACGGGCAGCGTGATGGCCCACTCCGCGCGCGGAACGCCGGGCAGCCGGAAGAACGGGTGATAGCCGAAGGCGACCGGCACCGGCCGGGCGCCCGCGGTGAGCGTCGTCTCGAGCGTCAGCGCCTGCTCGTCCACCTCAGCGACGACCTCGAGCCGATGGTCGAACGGGAACTCGGCGACCCCCGTGTAATCGCGCCCGGCGACGAGCCGCCGATCGGTGCTCTCCAGGACCGTCCAGCCGTAGACCGCCGGTCGCAAGCCGTGCAGCGGCAGCCCGTGTTCCTCGATGTAGATGTCGGGCGAGCCGGGCGTGAGCACGACGACCCGATCGTCGAACGTGTAGCCGAAGCCCCCGAGCCGGTTGGCCCACGGGTGCAGCAGCGGGATGCCGGAGATCCAGGGGACGTCCGGCACGCCCTCGCCGCGGACCGCGCCGAGCAGCTCCTCGCCCCGGTGCTTGAGCGAGTGACACGCCATCCCGTCTTCGGGGGCGAAGGCTGCCTGCAGCCCGCCTGCCTCCAGGACTACCAGTGCACGCCCTTCATCAGATAGGCCAGCGCGGTCGCCTCGCCCGACGCCTTGTCGCTGCTCGAGTCGCCCTTGCCGCCCTTGGCGGCCGTGGACTCCGGGAAGACGCGATAGGCGAGGTGCAGGATCTGGTCGACGGCCTTCGGCGCGAGCGCGTACGCGACCTCGCCGAACGTCCCGAGCTTGGTGTTGATCTGCTTCGGCTTGGCCCGGATCGCCTCGCACACGAGGTCCGCGGCCTCCTCGGGGGAGATCGTCGGGAAGGAGTCGTACATCTTCGTCGGCGCGATCATCGGCGTGCGCACGAGCGGCATGTGGATCGTGGTGAAGGTGACGTTGTCGCCGATCGTCTCGCTGGACACCACGCGGGTGAACGCGTCCAGCGCCGCCTTGGAGCCCACGTACGCGGAGAAGCGCGGCGGGTTGGTCTGCACGCCGATCGACGACACGTTGACGATGTGCCCGCCGCCCTGGTCGCGCATGTGCGGCAGCAGCGCGAGCATCAGCTTCACGGGCGAGAGGTAGTTGAGGTGGACCGTGCGCTCGTAGTCGTGGAAGCGGTCGTAGGAGAGCGCGACGCTGCGCCGGATCGACCGTCCCGCGTTGTTGACGAGCATGTCGATCCGCGGGTGGTCGGCGAGCAGGCCCTCGACGAGCCGCTCGATCGCGTCGAAGTCGCTCAGGTCGCAGGGCGCGACGTGGGCGCTGCCGCCCGCGGCCTCGATCTCGGCCTTGACCTCGTCGAGCTTCTCCTTCGTGCGCGCGACGAGGATCGGGATGCCGCCCGCGGCGGCGATCTTCAGCGCCGCGGCGCGGCCGATGCCCGACGACGCGCCGGTGATCACGACCGTCTTGCCGTTGACGGCGCCCTCGAACGAGCGGTCCTTGTACAGGTCGGGGTCGAGCGTGCGCTCCCAGTAGTCCCACAGCTTCTCGGCGTAGCTGTTCAGCGGCGGCAGCGTGATGGCTGAGTCGCGCAGCTCGCGCTGCGTGTCGCGCGCATCGAACCGGCAGCTCAGCGCGATGTACTCGACGACCTCGTCCGGGATGCCGAGGTCGGCCAGGATCTGCGACCGGATCTGCTTGAGCGCCGGCAGTTTCATGGCGAAGCTGATGACGCCCTTGGGCAGGTTCTGCGTCGCGCGCCTGTCGATCCGCATGACGGCCTTGGGCGCGTGGCCGGCCTCGGCGAACGTGTTGAGCACCTCGCCGACGCGCTGGCCCTTCGGGTCGACGACGTGGAAGGTCTGGCCGTCGAGGCCGGGCTTGTGGGCGATGTGGTCGACGACGGCGGCGACGTAGTCGACCGGGACGATGTTCGTCCAACCCCACTCGAGGCTGATCAGCGGGAACCACTCCGGCAGCATGTGCCGGACCTTCTGGATCACCTTGAAGAAGTAGTACGGCCCGTCGATCTTGTCCATCTCGCCGGTGCGGCTGTCGCCGACGACGAGGCTCGGGCGGTAGATCCGGACCGGCGCCTTGGCCTTCTCGCGCACGAGCTTCTCGGACTCGAACTTCGTGCGGTGATACGGGTGGGCGAGCTTCTGGCCCTCGTCGAACATGTCCTCGGTGAAGATGCCGTCGTCGAAGAGCCCGGCGACCGCGATCGAGGACATGTGGTGGAACGTGCCGACGTCGAGGGCGTTGGCGAGGTCGATCGCGTTCTGCGTGCCGCCGACGTTGAGCAGCGCGTTGCGCGTCTCGTCCGCGCCCATGTCGTAGATCGCGGCGAGGTGGAAGAAGTGGTCGATCTTCGGAAGCGTCGCCGGGTCGACACCGAGATGGTGCTCGCCCAGGTCACCGACGACCGGCTTGATCCGATCCGGTTGACCCCATCGCTGGGTCAGCGAGTCCAGCTTCTCGCGCGAGCCCTCCCGGACGAGCACGTAGATGTCTCCCTCGCGCTCGAGCAGGCGCTCGACGAGGTGACGTCCGATGAACCCGGTGGCGCCCGTGACGAAGTACGCCGTCATCGCTGTCTCCTCCCGTGACCGTACACGGGCGGGAGACTACTTCGGGATGGTCCCTTCACGCGGCGGGAGTATCGCCCTCTGGGCGATACTCCCCTCCGATACGAGCCCGTAGGGCGAGCTATCGGACTCGGACGGTCACGGTCTGCGAGTAGCCGGTCTCGTAGGGGAACTTCGCGGCCGGGCGGATGCGCGCGCGGAAGACGAAGGAGTGGCCCTTCGAGCCCGACGAGCGGAAGCGATAGCGGACCTTGAAGCGCCCGCTGGTGGAGGCCGTCGTGTCCGCGAAGGTCTCGTAGTGCTTCGAGCCCGCCGCGCGGCCCTGGACGATCACCGGCGCGCCGCCGCGCGACACGCCCTTCAGCCGTCCGCTGATCGTGATCGTGCGCCCGACCCGCGGGCGCCGCGTCGAGACCGAGAGCGTCGCGGACGCGCGCGCCTGCAGCGTCAGGTAGCCGTTGGCGGCGAAGCGGATGTCGTTGGCGTGCGAGAGCCACGCGAACTGCAGCAGTCGCGACGCGGACGCCGCCACCGTCGTGTTGAAGCGCCCGTCGCCGTCGGTGGTGAACGCGCCGCGCTCGACCTGCGCGGCGCCCTGGCGCAGGTCACGGCTGAGCAGGATCACGCGGGCGCCGGCGATCGGCTGGCCGGCGCTGTTGGTCAGCCGCCCGCGGATGCCGGCCTTCTCGCCGTAGGAGAGCGTCCGGCGGTTGGCCTTCAGGCCCTTGGTCCAGATCACCGAGAGCGAGCCCGTGTCGGTCGCGTTCGCGCCGTTGAGCGCCCCGCGGTCGGACGGCGTGACCGCGAACACCGCGTACGGGCCGCGGTCGACGATGTTGCCGCCCGTGTCGGTGACGCGGACCAGCAGGAGGCGCTGTCCGGCGGGCAGCGACGTCGCGCGCACCGTCTCACGGCTGAGGTTGGGGCACGGCGCCGGCTGGCTGAAGTCGCAGACCTTGCTGGCGTCGGTGCGGTCGACCGTGTAGTCCTCGCCCCCGACGGTGACCGGAGCGGCCGGGTCGGAGACGTCGATCAGCTCCACGCGCTGGATGCCCGAGTTGTCGCTCGCGGTGACCGTGACCGGGTCCGAGCCGGACGCCGCCCCGCCCGCGAGCAGCCCGGAGGCCTCGACGGTCACCGTGGGCGCGGTCGGATCGTTGATCGTCACGTCGCTGCCGTGGAGGATGTGGCTGATCGCCCCGCCGGTGTCGACCGAGCACGGCGTGCCGCGGCTGAAGCACCCAACCCGCAGCGCGAGCGTGTTGGCGGTTCCCTTGTAGCCCGCGAGCGCGGGGAAGTTCGCCAGGGCGACGGTGCTCTTGCCGACGGCGACGTTGCCCTCCGGATAGCCGTACCACTGCTTCTGGGCGTTGAGGGCGTTGCGAGTGGCGTCGGCGTAGTTGCCGGCGCCGGCGAAGATCGTCGGCCCGAGGCTGTAGTACAGGAAGTACTTGTGGGTGTTCGCGGCGATCGGGTTCGTGTAGCCGATCTGGCGGGTGAGCGCGAAGTCCGCGATCGTCGTGCCCGCCGGGCTGGTGAAGGTCAGCGCCGACGACGTGTTGTCGGCCATCCGCGCGCCCGCGGGGACGGTCAGCGCGATCAGGTTCCCGGCACAGCTCGAATCCTCGGTGACGCCCGCGACGTCAGCCGTCTTCCAGGCGCCGTTGGCATAGACCTTGCCGCCCGCGGCGCACGTGTAGACGTGGTAGACGCCGGCGTCGGCGACGGTGGGCGCGGCGAGGAGCAGCAGAACGGCGAGAGCGAGGAGTCGAGGCATAGGCGCAACGAATCGATACCCAATCGGGCCTCCAAGTTGCGCCGGTTGCCGATTAGCGGGCGCGCTCGGAGAAGCGCGTCGCGCCGTCGTGCGCGGTGCGCAGGCGCTCGCGGCCGAGGCGCGCCTCCAGCGCGAGTCCGTCCTGGAGCGGCAGGCCGAAGCCCTCGATGGCGGCCTGGCGATCGCTGCGGACCGTGTCCTGCGGGAACGCCGCGATCTCCTCGGCGAGCGCCAGGGCGCCGGCCGGCGCGTCCTCGGCCACCCGCGTCAACAGGCCCATGGCCAGCGCCTCGTCCGCGCCGATCGTCCGGCCGGTGAGGAGCAGATCGAGCGCCCGTCCCATCCCGACGACGCGCGGCAGGCGCTGCGTGCCGCCGTCGATCAGTGGTACGCCCCACCGTCGCTCCACGCAGCCGAAGGTGGACGCCGGTGTGGCCACGCGCAGATCGCACCAGAGCGCGAGCTCGAGGCCGCCCGCGAGGCAGTGGCCATCGATCGCCGCGATGGTCGGCTTGGGCGAGGCGAGGCGGGTGAAGCCCATCGGGCCGGCGGGAGCGTCGGCGTCGAGCGTCTCGATCGCCTTCAGGTCCGCCCCCGCGCAGAACGCACGCCCACCCGCGCCGGTCAGCACCATCACGGCGGCGGAGTCATCCGCGCAGAAGCGCTCGAACGCCTCCAGCAGCGCGGCGGCGGTCTCCCCGTCGACGGCGTTGTGGCGCTCTGGACGGTCGATCGTCACGAGCGCCGCGGACCCCCGGCGCTCGTAGCGGATCACGGCCTTACCAACCTCCGCGCGCGTCCGCGCGCGCGGTACGCGCCTTCGCGGCGGAGAGGCGGCGCAGCCGGCGGTCTTCCAGCTTGTTGTACGCCAGCGACAGCAGGGTCACGAGGATCGGGACGCCGACGATGATGATGAAGCCCGCGGCGGTGACGACCTTGTCGTCCGCTTCGCCATAGGTTCCCTGGCCGCCGTCGTGGCCGGGCGCGGCAAGCGCGACAGGGGCGCTCAGCGCCAGCACCCAGAGCGTGAGGAGAGCCGTACGGACCATGCAGCGAGGATACCTATCCTCAGAGGCGATGGCTGTCGTCCTCGCATCCGATCTCGCCAAAGACATGGCGGGCGAGCCCCTGCTCCGGGGCGTTTCGTTCAAGCTCGAGCGCAAAGATCGCTTGACCCTGTCCGGGCGCAACGGCTCGGGCAAGACCACGTTGCTGCGGATGCTCAGCGGCGAGACCGGGATCGACGGCGGGGAGCTGGTCTTCCAGAAGGAGGTCCGCGTCTCGCTGCACGATCAGCGCCCGCCGCGCGACCGCGATCTCACCCTGCGCGACTACGTCCTCTCGGGCTGCAGGGAGCTGCTCGCGCTGGAGGAGCAGCTCGCGACGCTCGAGACCGCGATGGCCGAGGGGGCGCTGGACGACGCGACGTTTGCCGCCTACAGCCGAGCCCAGGGCCGGCTCGAGCACGCGGGCGGGTACAACTGGCGCGAGTCGGTCAACTCGACGCTGCACGGGCTCGGGTTCCGCGACGAGCACCTGGACCGCTCGCTCGAGACGTTCAGCGGCGGTGAGCTCACGCGCGCCTCGCTGGCCCGCGCGCTGGCGGGCGACCCCGACCTGCTGCTGCTCGACGAGCCCACCAACCACCTCGACATCGAGTCGCTCGAGTGGCTGGAGACGCACCTGCAGACGCTCGACGCGGCGATCGTGCTCGTCGCCCACGATCGCTGGTTCCTCGAGGCCGTCGGCACGTCCGTGCTCGAGCTCGAGGCCGGCAAGACCAAGTTCTTCAAGGGCACCTGGCACCAGTGGCGCGCCGAGAAGGCCCAGCGCGAGCTGGCGCTGGGCCGCGCGATCGAGAAGCAGCAGACCGAGATCGCCAAGCTCGAGCGCTTCGTCGCCCGCTTCAGCGCCGGCACCCGCTCGCGCCAGGCGTCCTCGCGCGCGAAGAAGCTCGACAAGATGGACCGGCTCTCGACCGAGGCCAAGGACGGCAAGGGCCTCGGCTTCGCGTTCAAGCCGCCGGAGCGCTCCGGGCGCGTGGTCTTCGAGCTCGAGGACGGCCTGCTGAAGATCGGCGACCGCACGCTGCTCCAGGACGCCGAGATGTGGCTCGAACGCGGCGAGCACGTCTCGCTCGTCGGCGCTAACGGCACCGGCAAGACGACGCTGATCACCGCGCTGACCGGCGGGCGCGAGTTCGACGGCGGCAAGGTGCGCCGGGGGCACAACGTCAAGCTCGGGCTGCTCGCCCAGCACGCCGAGTCGCTGCAGGGCACCGGGACCGTCGCCGAGGCATGTGCGCGCGCGACCGGACTGACGCCCAACAACGTGCGCTCGCTGCTGGGCAAGTTCCTGTTCAGCGGCGAGGACGCCGAGAAGCCGCTCGACGGGCTGAGCGGCGGCGAGCGCCAGCGCCTCTCGCTGGCGATCCTCGTCAGCTCCGGCGCCAACGTCCTGATCCTCGACGAGCCCACCAACCATCTCGACGTCGAGAGCCGCGAGGCCCTCGAGGACGCGCTGCAGGGCTTCCAGGGCTCGCTGGTGCTGGTCTCGCACGATCGCGCGCTGCTCGATGCCGTCGGCACCCGCACGGTCGCGCTCGAGGATCAGACGCTGCATTCCTACGTGGGCGGCTGGCCCGAGTACGTGCGCGTGCGCGAGGAGCGCGCGGAGGCCAAGCGCACGGCCAAGCGGACGAAGAACGTGGTCGTCGAGAAGGCGCCCGTCGCGCCTGCCGCGCCGGTCGCCGTCAAGCAGCGTTCCAAGAACGAGTTGGCGCGCGCCAAGAAGCTCGAGGCCGAGATCGAGAAGGCCGAGGCCGCCCTGGCCGCCCTCGAGATCGAGCTCGCCGACCCGAGCGCGTGGAACGATCCCCGCGCCTCGGCGAAATCGACCGAGCGGCACGCGGCGGCCAAGAAGACGCTCGAAGAGCTCTACGCACGCTGGGAAGCCGTAGCAAACTGACACCCGCCTTTGAAGGCGCGAAACCCGAGCTAGGCTGGCCGCCGTTCCGAGGTGCAGGGGTGTGCATCGGAACGCATTCGCATTCCGTGCTCGGGAGGCACAATGTTCAGAGTTGGAGCGGGGCTGGGAAGCCTCGGTGTCGCGCTTGGCCTGGCGACGACGTTCGCGTTGACCGCGAACGCCGCGCCACCTGAGGGGGCGACGGCACAACCGCAGGCGCCGGTGGTCGACGATCTGCCGAACCCGGCGGAGACCAAGCGTCGAGAGCTGCGCGAAGCGGCGATCAAGCAGGTGCTCGCGGGCCGCGCGAAGGTGCAGGACATCACCGGCAGCAAGGTGGTCAAGCTCGGCAAGACGGCGCCGAGCGCCGCGGCGCCGGCCGAGGACCAGTACGTCGAGCTCGCGCGCGAGAAGACGGACAAGATCTTCGTCGTGCTCGCCGAGTTCGGCAACGAGCGGGCGCCCGGCTACCCGGATCAGGACACCGATCCGAAGACCCCGGGGCCGGCGACGTTCAACGGACCGCTGCACAACGCGATCCCGGCACCGGACCGGACGAAGGACAACTCGACCGTCTGGCAGCCGGACTACAACCGCGACCACTATCAGCAGTTGTACTTCGGCACCGACCCGGAGGCGGAGTCGGTCAAGACGTACTACGAGCGCCAGTCCTCCGGCCGCTACACGGTCGACGGCCAGGTCACCGACTGGGTCAAGGTCCGTTACAACGAGGCGCGCTACGGCCGCAGCAACGGCTACCCCTGTGCCGGCAACGTCTGCTCCGACACCTGGGACCTGATCAAGGACGCGATCGACACGTGGGTCGCCGACCAGCACGCCAAGGGCCGGACCGACGACCAGATCAAGGCCGACCTCGCGTCCTACGACCAGTGGGATCGCAACGACTACGACCACGACGGCAACTTCAACGAGCCCGACGGGTACATCGACCACTTCCAGATCGTCCACGCCGGCGGCGACCAGGCCGACGGCGACCCCCAGCAGGGCGAGGACGCGATCTGGTCGCACCGCTGGAAGGCGTTCCAGAACACGGGTCAGGGCCCGGCCGGCAACAAGGACGGCGGCACGCAGATCGGCGCCACCGGGCTGTGGGTCGCCGACTACACGATCCAGCCCGAGAACGGCGGCATCTCCGTGTTCGCGCACGAGTACGGCCACGACCTCGGCCTGCCGGACGAGTACGACACCGCCGCGGCGGTCGACACCGCCGTGAACTGGTGGACGCTGATGTCGCAGAGCCGGACGTCCGCGGCGACCGACCAGGGCATCGGCACGCGCGCGGCCGACCTCGGCGCGTGGGACAAGCTGCAGCTCGGCTGGCTCGACTACGAGATCGTGGTCGCGGGGCAGAACAAGACACTCGACCTCGGCCCGCACGAGGGCAACACGGCCAAGGCGCAGGGCCTCGTCATGGTGCTGCCCAAGAAGACCGTCACGACGCCGCTCGGGGCGCCCGCGGCGGGCGCCAACCAGTGGTACTCCGGCACCGGCGACGACTATGAGGCGTCGCTGGCGCGGCAGGTCGCCGTGCCCTCCGGCACCACGACGCTGTCGCTGCAGGCGCGCTGGAACATCGAGGACTGCGGGCCTGACGCGTGCGACTACGCGTGGGTCGAAGTCGACGACGGCACGGGCTACAAGGCCATCGCCGGCTCGATCACCAAGCCCGCCGAGGGCAACGGGATCGACGGCGTCAGCGGTGGGTACAAGCCGGCGACCTTCGATCTGTCGGCGTACGCGAACAAGACCGTCTCGCTGCGGTTCCACTACAAGACCGACGGGGCGCAGCAGGGCAACCCGGGCGCGGCGGACCCGCCCGGCATCTTCCTCGACGAGATCAAGCTGACCAACGGGACCCAGACGCTGTTCACCGACGGCGCCGAGAACGGTGCCAACGGCTGGACGGCGAGCGGGTTCTCGATCGTGGGCGCGGTCAAGTCGACGCAGTACGACCATTACTACATCGCCTCCAACCGGACGTACACCGCGTACGACCGCTACCTCCAGACGGGGCCGTACAACTTCGGCTTCCCGGACCGGCCGGACTGGGTCGAGCACTTCCCGTACCAGAACGGCCTGCTCGTCTCCTACTGGGACACGTCGTTCAGCGACAACAACGAGAGCGTCCACCCCGGCCAGGGCGAGATCCTGCCGATCGACGCCAACCCGTCGGTGGTCTACCGGCTCGACGGCAAGCCGTGGCGCGGCCGGGTCCAGACCTACGACGCGCCGTTCGGCCTCGAGAAGTCGGACTCGTTCACGCTGCACGCCCAGGAGACCGGAGCCGCGTCCTACATCCGCGGGCAGGCCGCGCAGCCGGTCTTCGACGACCGGCGGGAGTTCTGGGACCCGGCGCTGCCGTTCGTCGGCGTCAAGGTGCCGCACGTGGGCGTGACGATCCGCGTCACGCAGCAGAGCGGGACGTCGATGCGGGTCCGCGTCGCGGGCACCACGGGCACGTAGCGCAGGCCGTTTCAGGCCGCGTTCGCTCCGGCGGACGCGGCCTGTTCAGGCCAGATCGTCGGCGCGGGTGATCTCGGTCGCGAGGGCGGCGCGGTTGGCGAAGTTCAGCAGCGCGACGACGGTGATCGCGTCGTAGACCTCGTCGTCGCTGAAATGCGCCTGAAGCTCGGCGACCGCCGTCGCCGCGCCCGACGGCTCGAGGGTGAGGCGGCGGGCGAAGGCGCGCAAGGGCGCGTCGGCCGGCCGCTCGCCACCGAGCGCATCGAGGAGCTCGGCGTGGGCGTCGCTCGAGTAGGCGGCGCCGTTGGCCTGCGAGGTCGCGACGGCGAGCACCTCGCGCTCGCGGCGGCCGAGGTTCGCGGGGCCGTAGAGCACCGCGTCGGCGAGGGCCACGAACGCGCGCGGCACCTCCGCCCGCGGGCCGAGGGCGCGGAGGATCGCCAGGACGTTCCCGTTGCGCGCACGAGCGGCGTCGTACTCCGCGGCGAGCGCGCCCTGCTCAGGCGGCAGCGGGAGCGTCACCAGAGCTCGCCTTCACGCCAGTCGCACGCGAGCGGGCGGGTGAGGTCGAGCGTGTCGGTCAGGACGAGGATGGAGCCCGCCTCTTCGGGGGTCGCGACCAGACCCGCCGGCGTGATCGCCGAGAGCGGGCCTTCCCACGCGCGCCAGCCGTGCTTCGTGTACAGCGGGAGCGCCGCATCGGTGGCGCCGAGCGCGCCGACGTCGTACGCGGCGCGGATCACGCACTCGAGCACGTCCATCAGCGCGTCCGCGTGGCCGCGGCGGCGGTGGTCGCGGTGGACGCCGACGCCCTCGACGTATCCGGTGCGCAGCGCTCGATCGTCGTAACGCAGGCGGCGCTGGACGACGGCCGCGTGGCCGACCAGCGTCTCGCCCTCGTAGGCCAGCGCGTGCACTCCTCCCAGGGAGTGCTCCCAGTCCTCGGCGGTCAGCTCGCCCTCGAAGACGTCCTCGAGCAGGGCGTGGGCGGCGGTGAGCGTCGCCGCGTCGAGGTCGGCCGTGTGCGCCGTCCGCACCATGCCCCGGACGCTAGCGGACGCCGTAGTCGCCGAGCCCGCGCCCGAGCAGCGCGAGCGCGGCATCGGCCTGCGCGCGGATCTCGCCGGCGAGCTCGGCGCGCGCGCCCTCGACGATGCGGCGGCGGGTGTAATCGACCAGCGCGCGGTGCACGCCCATCATCGCGTTGGCGGCGACCTGGGCGGTGATGTCGGCGCCCAGCAGCTCGGCGAGGTCGGCCGTGTAGCCGGCGAAGATCTGCTGCTCGCGGGCGAGCAGCGACGGGCTCTGCACGATCATCCGCGTCACGCCGGCCAGCCGCTCGCGGGTCTCGGGGTCGGGGGACCCGAGCATCCCGCGCGGCGCGCGGACGAAGCGCCCGAACGCGGTCAGGACCGACTCGCCGGCCGCGCGGTCGCGGATCGTCGACAGCAGCTCCTCCTCGAAGGACTCCAGGCGCCAGTAGACGAGGTCTTCCTTGGTCGGGAAGTAGTTGAAGACCGTCTGGGTGGAGACGTCGGCCGCGCGGGCGATCTCGGCGACGGTCACCGCCTCGAAGCCGCGCTCGCCGAACAGCCCGCGGGCGGTCTCGGCGATCAGCTCGCGTGTCTGCTCCTTCTTGCGCTCTCGCAGGCCCACGGCGTGAAATGTATCAACACGAATTTAAGGTTGACAACAAAATTTGTGTCGCTACATTTTTATGCCATGAGCCTTCCAGACCCGAAGCAGTTCCGCCGCGTGTTCGCCGGCCTGCTGCTCGCGATGCTGCTGGCATCGCTCGACCAGACGATCGTCACCACGGCGCTGCCGACGATCGTGCGCGACCTCGGCGGGCTCGACCAGCTGTCGTGGGTCGTCACCGCGTACCTCCTCGGCGCCACCGTCTCGGTCCCGCTGTGGGGCCGCGCGTCGGACCTCTACGGCCGCAAGGCGCTGTTCATGGCGGCGATCGGCGTCTTCCTCACCGGCTCCGCGCTGTCCGGCCTCGCCGGGACGCTGGGCCAGCTCGTCGCCTTCCGCGCGCTGCAGGGCTTGGGCGCCGGCGGCCTGATGACGCTCGCGATGGCGATCGTCGGCGACATCGTCTCCCCGCGCGAGCGCGGTCGCTACCAGGGCTACATCCAGATGATCTTCGTGCTGGCCAGCATCGCGGGGCCGCTGCTCGGCGGCCTGTTCGCCGACCACGCGAGCTGGCGCTCGGTCTTCTACGTCAACCTGCCGATCGGCGCCGCCTGCCTGACCCTGATCGGCACGTCGCTGCACCTGCCGGTCGAGCGCAAGCCGGTCAAGCTCGACTACCTCGGCGCCGCGCTGCTGGCGGGCTCGCTGACCTGCCTGCTGCTGGCGACGACGCGTGACGCCTACGTGCTCTACGCCGGCTTCGCGCTGCTGCTCGTCGCGTTCGTCGCGCAGGAGCGGCGGGCGAAGGAGCCCGTGCTGCCGCTGCGGCTGTTCAAGACGCCGGTGTTCGACATCGTGTCGGCCGCGCTGTTCCTGACGACGCTCGCGTTCTTCGCCGTGATCGTCTTCATGCCGGTGTTCCTGCAGACGGTCGTCGGCGTCAGCGCGACCACGTCCGGCGTGCTGCTGCTGGCGCTGCTGCTCGGTGCGACCGCGAGCACGACCGCGTCCGGCCGCGCGATCTCCAGGACCGGCCGCTACAAGCGCTTCCCGCTGATCGGCCTGGCGGTGATGGCGGTCGGCCTGATCGCACTGTCAACGCTGCACGCGGACAGCTCGAAGGCGACGATCGTCGCCCTGCTGGCGCTGTTCGGCCTCGGCTTCGGGCTGGTGAGCCAGGTCCTGACCGTCGCGATCCAGAACGCCGTCGACCGGTCCGACCTCGGCATCGCGACCGCCAGTGCCAACCTGTTCCGCTCGCTCGGCGGCGCGATCGGCACCGCGATCTACGGCGCCCTCTACACGGGCGCGAGCATCTTCCTCTACGCCGCGCCGGCGGCGATCCTCGGCTTCGTCGTCGTGCTGTTGCTCGAAGAGCTCCCCCTGCGGGGAGCGGTGGCGGCGCGATGAGCTTCTCGACGCAGGTGCTGCTGCGCAGCGAAGAGAGCGGCGGGCACGTCGCGATCGTCGAGAACCGGATCGGCCCGCACTGGGGCGGCCCGCCGCTGCACCAGCACGACTTCGACGAGGGGTTCTACGTGCTCGAGGGCGAGCTGACGTTCCAGGTCGGCGACGAGGTCGTGGTCAAGCGCGCGGGGGAGTTCGCCTTCGCGCCCCGCAACGTCGTGCACACGCTCGCCAACCACAGCGACCGGCCCGCGCGGTACGTCCTCGTGATCACCCCCGCCGGGTTCGAGCGCTACTTCGCGCGGATGAGCGAGGAGCCGCCGGCGTGGGCGCGGCAGCCCTTCCCGGAGACGATCGTGGTGGGTGCCCAGATACCGTCCGCGTGATGAGCGCACGCCGAGCCATCTTCATCGCCCCGTTCGACGAGCTGTCTGACCCGGCGCTGGTGGCGAAGCTCGCCGTGCGCGCGGAGGAGCGCGGGTGGGACGGCTTCTTCGTCTGGGACCACATCGACTACCGCCCGCCCGTCAGCGCGCTGGCGGACCCGTGGATCACGCTCGCCGCGATCGCGACCCGCACCGAGAAGCTGATCCTCGGCCCGCTGGTCACGCCGCTCGCGCGCCGGCGCATGCATCAGCTCGCGCGCGAGACGGTGACGCTGGACCGGCTCAGCGAAGGCCGGCTCGTGCTCGGCGTCGGGCTCGGGAGCGACCGCAGCGGCGAGTTCGACCCGGATCGCTTCGGCGAGGAGGGCGACATCAGGGCGCGCGCGACGCTGCTCGACGACGGGCTCGAGAAGCTGGCGGCGTTCTGGGCGGGCGAGTTCGAGCCGCGGCCCGTAAACGGCACGATCCCGATCTGGGTCGCGATCCGCTGGCCGTTCCGGCGCCGGCCGATGGCGCGCGCGGCGCGCTACGACGGCGTCTTCCCGATCGATCAGGAGAGCCCGGAGGCTTTGGCCGAGCTGATCGCCGCGGTCGGGCCGGGCAAGGAGATCGTGGTCACCAACCCGGCGGGCACCGACCCCACCCCGTGGGCGGAGGCCGGTGCGACATGGTGCCTGACGGGCTTCGGTGCGCAGCCGACCTACGCGGAGGTCGAGCGCGCCATCGACGCCCTCTAACGGCGGTCTTCGAGCGGCCCGGGATCGGTGGTCGTCGTCGCGCGGCCGTTGGTCGTCGTGGCCGGCTCACGCTCCTCGACCGGCTCGCGGTCGCGGCCGAAGCGGCGGGTGCGCGGCTCTTCGAGCTCGCGGTCGCGACGGGTGGCGAGCGGCGGGCCGCCGGCGCGGCGACCGACGCGCGGCATCATCGACAGGACGATCAGGCCGGCGCCCGCGGCGCCCATGATCAGCTTCGTCCAGTTGTTCATGGCGACGATGCCGAGGATGTCGTCGCCGTCGGAGAGCGCGATCAGCGCGCCGACGACGAACGCCACGCCGACGATGAACGCCATCGACTTCGCGCCCCAGTGGATCGTGGAGCCGAGCAGCAGCAACAGGCCGGCGGCCGCGAACACGAGCCACGTCCAGCCGTTGCCCTCGATCCCGATGAAGGTCGTGCCGTTGACGGTCCCGCTCGGCGCGTTGAAGTTCCAACTGCGGCTCGCGAAGATGAACCCCAGCACGCCGAGGGCGAGTGAAGCCACGCCGACGAGCGCGACTGGTCCCTTCGCGAGCGAGATGCCGCTTCGCGGCCTCGGTGTGTCGTCGTATCGGTCAGCAGCCATGGGTGGTCCTCCTAGAAGCCGTTGACCCGAGGTTTCCCGCGTCGCGCCGCGTTCAAGCGTGCCCGTCAACGGATGTTCACCCTCACTCAAGTTTTCTTCATCTAAGGTGCGCCGATGCTTCGCACTCTGCTGGCGCTCGCCGGCCTGCTCCTGCTCGCTCCGGCGACCGCGTCCGCGGGCGCGTTCGGCGAGCTGCCGTTTCATGCCGCCAAGGACGCCGTCGCGTGCCTGCAGGCCACCGGCTCGCCCGGCGAGCTCGTGTATCAGACGCGGACGAGCGCCCAAGTGCTCTCGGCCGACGCGACCGGGTTGACGCCCGGCGTCACCCTGCCGACCGAAGGCGCGGTCGATTGCGCGCACAGCGCCGCGTGGCCGGGCGGCGGCGGCCTGCTGTCGTTCCCGCTGGCCGACGAGCTCAACGGCGAGGTGTGGGTGCGCGGCTTCCTGCGCGAGCCCGGGCAGGGGTGGGGCGAGGCGATCGAGATCTTCCCGCCGCGGACGCGGGTGATGACCGGGGCGGTGACGAACGCGGCGTCTGAGCGCGGCGACGCGCTCGTCGCGATGAGCACGGTCGACAACAATCGCCAGGCCGAGATCCGCATCGCCAGGCGATTGCCGGGCGGCGCGTTCGGCGCGCCGGAGCGGCTCGCCCTCGGGAAGACGGCCGGACAGGACAGGCTCGACTCCCAGGCCGGCTACAGCGCGGCCGGCGAGGCGATCCTCACCTGGGCCGTTAAGGGGCCCAAGTCGGCGGACCCGTTCGCGCTGTGGGCGGCGATCGCGCCGCCTGGCGCCCCGTTCGGCGCGCCCCAGAAGGTCGCCGCCATCGATCGGGACACCGCCTACGCGCTCACGGTCGGCGCGGACGGGCGGGCGCTCGCGGTGTTCACGTCCGACGAGCGGCTCGTGGTCGCCGAACGCGCTCCGGGAGGCGCCTTCGGCGCGCCGGCGGTGCTGGCGAAGACCGTCGACCCGCTCGGCTCGCAGCCGGTGGCGATCCTGCGCCCGGACGGCGGAGCGGTCGTCGCCTGGACGAGCCCGCTGACCGCCGGCCTCACCGCGCGCACCCGCGAGCGAGCCGGAGCGTTCGGGCCGGCGATCGCGCTGGTGCGCCCGCAGAAGCTCGGCTCGGTGGCGGTCATGGTCCAGCAGCGGTTCATCGGCGGGTACTCGGCGGATCTGGGGGATGCCACTCCCCACGCCGCGCTCGCCGCGGACGGCCGCGTGATGTTGACGTGGAGCCATCTCCGCCTGCTCCAGGGCGTGTGGCGGATCGTGCCGGGCACGGCGCTGCTCGACTTCGCCGGGGGCGAGCGCGAGACCGGCACCTCCGGCGGACCGCTGCGTTCGCCTGCCGTCATCACGCCGGTGCTGCTCGCCGACGGGTCGCGCGCCGTCGCCTGGAGCGACAACCGCGCCGATTTCGACACCGGGCGCGTCCACCTGGCCCGCGAGGGTTCGCCGGACCGCGCCGATCCGCCCGCCCCCGCCGTGAAGGTCACCCTTATCGGGTCGCGCTCGCTCAAGAGCGATTCGCCGTTGCGACTGCGGGTGACCTGCGACGCGGCGTGCGACGTCTACGCCCAGGTCGCCGGGCAGGAGGAGTCCAACACGTCGACGTCGCTGGCCGCGGCCGGCTCCCGGCGAATCGCGCTCTCTCCCAACCGCCGGCCGCTTGCGCCGCGCAAGGGCGGCAAGCTGCGGATCATCCTGCGCTCGGGCGCTCCGGGCGCGCACCGCGCCACCGCGCGCACGCTCACGCTGAACGTCCGGCGCGCGCCGATCGCGTTCCCGCCGCGGGCGCTCGGCGTCTCGGTCGCACTGGACGGCGACGATCTCGTCGTCCGCTGGCACACCGCCACGCCGGCGTCGCCGGACCGCTATTCCGTGTGGGCGGTGGACGACCAGGGTGAGCCGGTGACGAGCACCGACCTCCGCCACGGCCCGAAACGCACGAGCTTCGAAGCCCGGCTCGAGGACGCGCGCGGCGCCGCGAAGGTCATCGTGTACGAGATCGCCGCCCGCTCGGCCGACACGCGGCAGACGACCGTGAAGGTCCCGGGATGAGGCGCGCGCTGCTCGTCGCGGCGCTGGTGCTGAGCGCGCCGGGGACGGCCGCAGCTAGCCCCTTCGGCGAGCTCCCACCGCGCGCCATCCACGACGACCCGGCCTGCCTGCGGGCGACGGGCGCGCCGGGCGAGCTCGTCAACCTCACCAGCACCGGCGATCCGTCGCAGGTGCGGCTCTCGTCATTCGGTCCGCACGGCCTCACGCGATCGGCGACGCTGCCGGCAAAGACCCTCCAGCGCTGCGTCGCGGCCGACGCGAAGCCAGACGGGGCGGGAATCGTCGCGCTCACCGCCGTCGAGTACGCGCCAGGCGGTCAGCCGTCGATCGACGCGATCCTGCGCGAGCCCGGCGGCACGTGGGGCGCTGCACAGATCGCACTGGATGCGTCGTCCGTGCGAACGATCGCCGCGGCGGTATCGGACCGCGGCGACGCGCTGGTCGCGGCCGTCCGCGAGAGCCGCGAACAACGCGTGAGCGTGGACGTCGCCCGGCGCGCCCCCGGTGGCGCGTTCGCGGGCGCGGAGACCCTGTTCTCCACCCCGGCGCTGAGCTCGAACGTGCGCCTGCAGGCCGGCATGAGCGCGACCGGCGAGGCCGTCGTCGCCTGGTCGTTGCGTCCGAAGCCCGGGGCGACGCGCGAGCTGTGGGCCGCGGTCGCCCCGCCTGGGCAGGCCTTCCACGCGGCGACCCGGATCGGCGAGATCCGCGGGCCGGCGCCGTTCGCGCTCGCGGTCGGTCCCGGTGGGCACGCGCTGCTGGTCTTCGCCGCCGCGAAGCGGATCCAGGTGGCGGAGCGGGCACCGGGCGGCGAGTTCGGCCTGGCGGCGCCGGTCGCCGAGGCCGACGACGTGGCCGTGGAGCTTCCGACCGCCGCGGTGCGTGCCGACGGCGGCGCGGTCGTCGCGTGGCACGGCATCAGCGACGGGGTGACGGTCGCGGTCGTGCGGCCCGGCCCGGGCGCGTTCGGAGCGCCGGTCACGCTCGCGCCGCGGGCAGTGAGCGGCCAGGCGCGCGAGTTCTACGGCCTGCTGTTCCGGCCTTCGCCGGACGACGAGCTCCCGTACGCGGATGACATCGACGACGAGGGCAGGTTCCCGCGGGCGGTGATCCTGGCCGACGGCCGTGCGCTGCTCACATGGGCGGGACCCGGCACGCGCGACGGTGTGTCGTTCATCGCGCCCTGGTCGGCCATGGTGCCGCTCGCGGGCGGCCCGACCGAGGCGCGGATCCACGGCTCCGAGCTGCGCGACGCCCGCGCGGTCACACCGCTGGTGCTGGAGAACGGCGGCGCCGCCGTGGCCTGGACCCGGGCCGATGACGAGCGCCAGATCCACGTCGCCGTCGAAGGTGCCGCGGACGTGCCCGGCCCGTCGGCGCCGCGCGTGCGCATCGGGCCGATCAAGGCTCCGATCGACCTCGACGAGGGCGTCACCGTTCCGGTGGCGTGTTCCGCGGCGTGCGACGTGCGGGTGCAGCTCGGCGACGGCGGGCCGCTCGACTTCCCGGCTCTGGCGTCGCTGTCGCGTGCGGGCTCGACTAAGGTGGCCGTGCGGGCTCTGGGTGATGTGTTCGTGCCGCGCCGCTCCACGATCGCGATGCACGTGCGCTACGGCGCTCCGGGGGCGCTGCGCGGTGAGGGGCGGACGCGGACGCTGCGCGTGCGGCTTGGCTCCGGGCCGCCGGTGGCGAAGATCGTGGGCGCGAAGGCGCGCCGCGATGGTGCTGACGTCGTCGTCACGTGGCGCACCCGGGCCGACGCGAAGCGCGGGAACTTCTACGCCTATCTGGTCGAGCGCCCGGGCGAGCCTGCTTTGCTCGCGCGGATCGCGCAGGGCGGCCCGCGGCGCTTTGCAGTGCGTTTCAAGCACCGCCCGACGGGCACCTCCGTCGTGATCCTGACCGGCGACGAGGCGCGCGGCATCATCCGCCGCAACCGGGTCGCCGTCCGATGACCGCGGGCGCGCTGCTGACCGCCGCGATCGCGCTGACCGCGCCGTTCGGCGAGGTGCCGTTCCGCGCCGCGGGCGGCGCCGCGACGTGCCTGCGGGCGACGGGCTATCCGGGCGAGGTCGTGCGCAGCACGAACCTGGGCGCCCAGTTCCTCAGCGCGACGCCGAACGGCCTTGCGCCGGTGGCCGGCGTGGAGCCGGGCACGTCGACGAGCGGGTGTCCCGAGGCGGCGGCGCAGCCCAGCGGCACGGGCGTGGTGGCCTTCGCGGGGGCGGACGGTGTGGTGCGCGCGGCGCTGCGCGAGCCCGGGAGCGCGTGGGGCGAACCCGCCGAGGTCGCGACCGCGCCGGAGTTCTCCGGCGGGCATCCGCTCGCCGCCGCCGTGTCCGAGCGCGGCGACGCGCTCGTCGCGTTCGCCGGGGGCGCGCGGCAGCGCTACGACGTGCGCGCCGTCCGTCGTGCTCCGGGCGCGGGGTTCGCGGCGGCGGAGACGCTGTTCACCGCGCCTGAGCGCGCGACGTCGCGGATGCGGGTCGCGGCCGGGATGAGCGCCGGCGGCGAGTCGATCGTCGCCTGGTCGTTCCAGCCGGCCGCGGGCCGGCCGCGCGAGGTGTGGGCCGCGACCGCGCAGGCGGGCGGCGCGTTCGCCGCCGCCGCCAAGGTCGGCACGATGCGGCCTGGGGCGGAGTTCGTCCTCGCGGTCGGCGCGGGCGGACAGGCGCTGCTCGCGTTCGCCGGCGGCGGCGACGTGCTCGTCGCCGAGCGCGCACCCGGGGCGGGGTTCGGCGCGCCCGTGCGGGTCGGCGCGTCGAGCGACCCGATCCTCACCGACACGGCGGCGGCGGTCCGGCCCGACGGCGGCGCGGTCGTCGCCTGGGTGAACTTCATCGACGGCGACGTCCACGCGGTCGTGCGCACCCAGGTGGGCGCGTTCAGCGCCCCGGTGACGCTCGCGCCCAAGCGTGGGCCGCGCCTGCCCAAGCGATTCCTGCAGCCGGTGGGCGAGGACGTCGGTGACCTGTCGAAGAACGCGGTGAGCCCCGACGACGAGGGCGGCGTGCCGCGCGCCGCGCTCCTGCCCGACGGCCGCGCAATGGTGACCTGGGCGGGCGCCGCGCGGTACGACGATCTCTGGTGGACCTCGCCGCATTCGGTGACGCTCCCGCTCACGGGCGGTCCGACGGTCGGTCAGACCTTCGGTGCCGACCTGCGCTTGGCGGGGACGGTGACCCCGGTCGTCCAGGCCGACGGCAGCGCCGCCATCGTCTGGGTGGACAACAGCGACGACCGCGCGCGCGACGGCCGGCTGCACCTCGCGCTGGAAGGGGCGGCCGACGGCGCGGACCCTGCGCCGCCGCAGCTGCGGGTCATCGCGCCGAAGCGGCGGGTGCTGGCGGCCGACGAGGATCTGCGCTTCCGGGTGCATTGCGCGTCGGCGTGCGACGTTCGCGCGCAACTGGGCACCGGCGTCCTGGCGCCGAGCGACGAACGCACGCTCAGGCGCGCGGGCGAGACGGAGCTCCGCCTGCGCCAGATCGTCCAGCCGCTCGCCACCCTGCGCGGCGGCCCGGTCACGATCCGGCTGCGCTACGGCGCGCCGGGCACGCGTCACGCCCTGGGCCGGAGCGTGACCTTCGACCTGCGCCGCCTGCCGGACGCTCCGCGGCCGCGCGTGCTCGACGCCGTCGCGACGCGCGTCGGCGACGAGGTCGTGGTGACGTGGCGCAGCGATCGCGACGCGCGCCCGAGCAACTTCTTCGCCTACGGGACCGAATCCCGCTCCGGCGACCGCGGCGAGTTCTACGGCGACGGCGACGTGACCGGGAGCGGGCGCCGGTTCAGCGTCCGCCTCAAGCACGCCGAGAAGGCCCGCTACGTGCAGATCGTCGCGCTGGCCGAGGGCGCGCGAAAGACCGACTTGACGACCGTGAGGATCCGAACATGAGACGTGCTGTGTTGACCGCGGCGGTGCTGCTCGCGGTGCTGCCCGAGGCCGCTGCGGCGGCGCCTTTCGGCGAGCTGCCGTTCCGCCCCGCGGGCGGCACCGCGACGTGCCTGCGGGCGACGGGCTATCCGGGCGAGGTCGTGCGCAGCACCGACACCGGCGCCGAGTTCCTGCAGGCAACGGCGGCCGGGCTCGTCCCGGTCGCCGCGGTGACGAGCGCGAGCCACAGGTATGCGTGCCCGATCGCCGTCGCGCGGCCCAACGGCGCCGGCGCGGTGGTCTTCACGACCTACGAGGAGAGCCGCAGCGGCGTCGCCGTCCAGGTGGCCCTGCGCGAGCCCGGAGGCGCGTGGAGCACTCCCGCCGAGGTCGCCCGCGTCGAGCAGTTCGCCGAGAAGAACGCGCTCGCCGCGGACGTGTCCGAGCGCGGTGACACGCTCGTCGCGTTCGTGGGCGGCGAGCCCAAGAAATGGGCCATCCGCGCCGCCCGGCGTGCCCCGGGCGGCGCGTTCGCGCCGGCCGAGACTGTGTTCGCCTTGGGCAAAGCGCCGCTGAACCTCCGTGTGGCCGCCGGCGTGAGCGCCGGCGGTGAGTCGGTCGTCGCCTGGGCGTTCCAACCCGCCACGGGCAAGCCTCGCGAGTTGTGGGCGTCGATCGCGCCTGCCGGCGGGCCGTTCGCGACGCCGGTGAAGCTCGGCACGGTGCGCTCGGGATCGCCGTTCACCCTGGCGGTCGGAGCGGGCGGGGATGCCGTGCTGGCGTTCCCGAACGGCGACGGCATGTTCGTGGCGGAGCGGCCGCCCGGGGCGGGCTTCGGCGCGGCGGCGCGAGTGGGTGCGGCGAACGATCGGCTCGCGGTGTTCCCCGCTGCGGCCGTGGGGGCCGACGGCGGCGCGGTCGTTGCCTGGCAGAACACGTTCGCCGGCACGCTTGAAGGCGTGATCCGCGCCCAGCCTGGAGCGTTCGGCGCGCCACTCAGCTTGGTTCCCGAGTCCGGGCTGAAGTTCCCCAAGGTCGTCCTCGATCTCTTCGACGCGTTCCTGACCGACGACACAGGTGAGTTCTTCTCCGATTCCGCCGGACCCGACGATCAAGGCGGCCTCCCGCGCGCGCTGATCACGCCTGACGGCCGCGCCCTCGTGACCGCGGCGGGCGTCGCCAAGCGTGACGGCATCTGGGGGGCAGGCCCGCAATGGGCGACTGTGCCGCTGTCCGGCGGCGCGGTGGAGACGCAGGTCCTGGGTGCCGGGCTGCGCGACGCGGGCGCGATCGCTCCGCTCGTCACCGCGGACGGGACCGCCGGCATCGCCTGGGCCGACAACAACGACGACGAGCGCGACGGGCGCCTGCACCTCGCGCTCGAGGGCTCGCCCGATGGCACGGACCCACCGCCGCCGAGCGTCCGCGTGCTCGGACCGACGCGCCGCGTGCTCGCGGCCGACGCGGATCTGCCCCTGACGATCCGCTGCTCGGCGGCGTGCGACGTTCGCGTGCAACTGGGCAAGGGCCCGCTCGCGCCGGGCGAGACCGTCTCGCTGACGCGCGCCGGCGACAAGCGGATCCGGCTGTTCGGGTTCTACACGCCGCTCGCGACCCTCACGGGTGGGCCGGTCGATCTGTCCCTGAACTACGGCGCGCCGGGTACGCGTCGCGCCACGGCGAAGACGGTGACGCTGCACCTGCGGCGCCTCCCGGACGCCCCGGTTCCTCGTGCGCTCGGCGTCATCGCCCGCCGCGAGGGGCAGAAGATCGTCGTGACCTGGCGCTCCGATCGCGGCGCCAAGCCGAGCAACTTCCTCGTCTACGGCACCCCGACGCGCAAGGACCCGACCGACCCTCTCGTATCGGTGCTCGCCGACGGCAACGCGACAGGGAGTGGCCGGCAATTCAGCATCCGTCTCAGCGACCCCCGCAAGACCGCCCACTACGTGCAGATCGTCTCGCGCGCCAAGGGCGCGCGGAAGACCAGGACGACGACCGTGCGCGTGCGCGGATGAGGCGCGCGCTCGTGGCGGTGGGGCTGCTGCTCGCCGCGGTACCCGGCACCGCCCACGCGGCCCCGTTCGGGGAGCTGCCGTTCCGGCCGGTGGATGGGGCGGCGAACTGCCTCCGTACGACCGGCCTGCCGGGCGAGCTGAGCCGCTGGACCAGCGGCGGCGTCGAGCTCTCGACCGCGAGCGCCGGCGGCATCGCGGCCCAGAGCGTGGTCCCGCTGGGCGTGATGTCGGAATGCCCGGTCGTGGCGTCCGATCCGAACGGCTTCGCCGTGGCCGCGACGGCGACGACTCGCGGCGTGCGCATCGCCGTGCGCGAGGCGGGGACGGCGTCGTGGGGTGCGCCGATCACGATCGCGGCCTCGGGCGCCGGCAACGTCCGCGTGGCGGTCTCGGCGCGCGGCGACGTCCTGGTGGCGTGGATCGAAGGCGAGGACGCATTCCCGCGGGTCGGTCGCGTGCGGGTGGTGCAGCGCGCCGCCGGTGGAGCCTTCGGCGCGCCGCGGCAGGTCGGCGGAGAAGTCGCCGCCAACCACGTCGCCGTGGGCCTGGCCCAGGACGGGGGAGGCGTGCTCGCGACGAGCGACGTGCAGGAGTTGCGCGTGGCGACGGCGGCGCCCGGCGCCGCCTTCGGCGCGCCGCGCCGGCTCATGGGCGCGACGTTCTTCGACGCCGACATCGCGCTGGCGGTGGGTGCCGACGGTCGCGCGCTCGTCGCGGCCACCGGCGTCGACGGCGCGCTCGGCGTGTTCGAGCGCGACCCGGGAGCCGGGTTCGTCCGTCGCGTCGAGTCTCCCGAGGCCGGCGCGCAAGGCGTCGCCGTGGCGCTGGGCGCCGGCGGCGCGGCCGTGGTCGCGGCGCAGAGCGGCGACAGCGTCTCGCTGATCCGCCGGGATGCGGGCGGGGCGTTCCGGGCAGCTCAGCAGATCACGGGCAGCGGCGACCGCTCGAGCGGATTCTCCGGCGGCGAGCCGATTCTCGTCATCAAGGCCCGCAATGCTCCTCCCAACGACGGCGAGCCGACGCTGCGCGCGCTGCTCGGCGCCGACGGCCGCGCCACGGTGACCTGGGCGGCCGAGGGCCGGGTCGCCCATGTCGCCTCCGCCGGGCCGACCGGCGTGCCGGAACCCGAGCGCGTGGGGAGCCCGTTGCGCGACCCCGTCGCGCTGGCCCCGCTGCTCCTCGCCGACGGAACGCCGGCCGTCACGTGGTCCGACGACACCTCCTTCTTCTCGCGCGCGCCGCTCGCCGGCCGCGTGCACCTCGCGGTGGAGGGCGTACCGGCGGCGCCGGACCCCGCGGTCCCGACACTCGAGGTCGGTGCGCCACTGGACGCGTCGCTGCGGCCGGCCCAGCCGCTGGTCCTCCCGCTGCACTGCGCCGCGGCGTGTGACATCCGCGCGGACACGGGGATCGGCGTCTTCGACCCGCGGCTGACGCTCACCGAGGCGGGAACGGCGCGGTTGCGGATCGAGCCACTCGGAAAGGCGCTCGCGCCGGCCCGGCCGGGCCCGATCAAAGTCAAGCTCAGCTGGGGCGCGCCCGGCGCGCGCGTGGCCCAGGAGCGGACGATCTCCGTCCGCCTGCGGCGCCTGCCGATTCCGCCGTTCCCGCGGCTGCTCGACGTGCGGGCGCGCCGCGCGAAGGGCGGCGTCGTCGACGTCCGCTGGCGCACCGACGTCGGCGTCCGCGACGCCGGCTTCGTCGTCTTCGGCACGCACGCGCGCGGCATCGGGGCTCCCGAGCTGCCGATCAGCGCCACGTTGCAGGGCCGTGGCCGGCGCGTCTTCCACGTCCGGCTCAAGGACGCCTCGCGTACGCGCTGGGTGCGGGTCTCCGTGTATCAGGCGATTGGGAACCGCGAGCGCACGGTACTCGTACGGGTGTCATGAAGCTCGCACTCACCGTCGCGGCGCTGCTCGCGGCCCCAGCCGCGGCGTCGGCGACTCCGTTCGGTGAATTGCCGTTCCGGCCGGTCCGCAGCGCCGCCGTCTGCCTGGCGCCGGCCGGCGAGGCCGGCGCGCTCGTGCGCTGGGCGCCGGGCGGGGCGGAGCTGCTGCGCGCCACCGCGGCGGGCCTCGCCCCCGAAAGCACGGTCAGGCTCGGGGACCTCGACGACTGCCCCGTGGCCGCAGTGGACCCGAGCGGCGCGGCGGTGATCGCGGGGACGAACCGTTCCTCCGTGCGCATCTCCGCGCGTGCGCCCGGTGGGCCGTGGAGCGCGCCGCTGACGATCGCGGGGAAGCTCGTAACCTCGGTCGCGGTGGCGATTTCACCGCGCGGCGATGCCGTCGTGACGTGGGTGGAGTACGAGCCGTCGTCTACCGCCGCCCATGTCCGGGTCGTCCAGCGCGCCGCGGGAGGCGCCTTCGGGCCGCCCGTCCGGCTGGCTCGGACCTTCCGTGCTCCGAGCCTCCAGACAGCGCTCACCGGGGACGGCGCGGCGCTGCTGGTGATCTCCGACGAGCGCGCGGTGCGGTTGGCGACCGCCGCCCCGGGCGCGCCCTTCGGCGCGCCGCGCATGCTCACCCGCAGCGACGGCTACGGCTCCGGCACCGCGCTGGCGGTCACGCCCGACGGCCGTGCCGTCCTGGCGGCCGACACCGGGAACGGCCTTGCGCTCTTCGACCGCGAGCCGGGGCAGGAGTTCGTCCAGCGACCCACGCTTGCGATCGGCGGAGGCGGCGTGGCGGCCGCGCTCGCCGCCGACGGGACGGCGGTCGTGGCGAGCGGGTCGGGGGAGTCCGTCAGCGCGGTGCTGCGCGAGGGCCAGGGGTCGTTCAGCGCGCCGGTCGAGTTCAGAGTGCCGCAACGCTCCCGGACCAACGGCGCCGGCGTCTTCCAAACGTTCGGCGGGTCGCCGTCCAGCCGGCCGGCGCCGCTGCGCGTCGCGCTCGGCGATGATCACCGTGCGCTGCTGACGTGGAACGTCGATGAGCGCGGGTTGCGTGCGGCCACGCTCACCCCTGCGGGAGCCGGGGAGGTCGGCACGCTTGCGAGCCCGCTGCGCGATCCGCTGGGCGCGACGCCGGTCGTGCTGGCCGACGGCACGCGCGCGGTCGCCTGGACGGATGGCCTGGCCGACGGCCCGCCGTACGCCGGCCGCGTGCACTTCGCGGTTGAAGGCGCCGGCGACGCACCGCCATCGCCCGCGCCAGCGGTCGTGGTCGGCGCGCCCGCTGACCGGAGCCTGCGCCCCGCCCAGGACCTCGTCCTCCCGGTCCGTTGCAGCGCCGCCTGCGACCTGCGGGCCACGGTGGGCAATGGCCTGGTCCAGCAGTCGGCGTCGCTGGACCGCGCGGGGACCGTGCGACTCCGGTTCACGGCCTTCACCGGGGCGCTCGCGCCGGCGCACGGAACGCTCGCGGTCAGGCTGGAGTCCAGCGCCCCCGGCGCGCGTACCGCGCAGACGCGCACGGCCCACGTGCGGCTGCGCCGGCTCCCGGCCCCGCCGTTCCCGCGAATCGTCAACGCCCGGGTCAAGCGCGGTCCCGGCGGCGTCGTCGACGTGCGCTGGAGCACCGATCTTCCCGCGCGCGACGTCTACTTCATCGTCTACGGCTCGCACGGCCGCAGCTACCGCTCCGACCCGGATCTGAAGGTCCGCGCGGCGTTCGGGCGGGGCCGACGCACGTTCCACGTCGGGCTGCGCGATGCGGCCCGCGTCCGTTACGTGCGTCTCGGGATCCAGCAGATCGCCGGCCGGCGCACGCGCACCGTGACCCTCAGTGTCCGTTCGCCCGCTTGAGGACCATGCCCTCGAGCACGTTGGCGACGGTCTCGCACGCGTCGACGGCGGACTCCAGCGTGTCGAAGATGTCCTTCCAGCGGATCACGATCATCGGGTCGATGCCGGCCACGAAGAGGTTGGCGATCGCGGCCCGCTGGATCCGGTCGGCCTCGTTCTCGAGCCGGTGGATCTCGACGAGCTGCGGGCCGACGTCGAGCCCGTTGCGCAGGCCGCGCAGGCTCGTCGCGACCTGCTCGGAGGCCTTGACGAGCACGTCGGAGATCTGCAGCGCCTGGTCCATCGGCGCCTCGACGCCGTAGAGCGCCAGCTGGTCGGCGGCCTCCTCGGCGAAGTCCACGATGTCGTCGAGCGCGCCGGCCAGCGCGTGCACGTCGGCCGAGTCCAAGTGCGCGCGGCGGCTGCCGCGCTCGGCCAGCCGGTGCAGGATGTCGTGGACGATCCGGTCGCCCTCCTGCTCGCAGAGGACGATGTCGCGGGAGAGCCCGGCCTGCTCCGGATAGTCCGAAAGCAGGTCGCGCAGGAGCAGCGCCGAGCGCTGGACGTTGCGACCGGACTCCTCGAAGAGGGTCAGCAACTGGGGATCGGGATGAGTCCGACGGAACGCCACCGCGTGAACCTAACCACCTCCGGCGACCCTACAACCGGCGTTTACAAACCTTTCACGAGCGGCCATTCACAACCTCGTCACTGCGGCCATTGCATCACTGGCTTGACTGTGTTCTGCGGCCCGTCGGAGCGGTGCCGCAACTTGCTCGGAGTCTCGGCGCGGTCCCTCCTCTCTCCTCGCCGCGTCGGGGCTCCGGGTCACTCGCTTCGCATCAAAGGGTGCGCGCACTGCGAGCAGAAGCGCGCACCTCGCGCGTACAGCGCGTCGCAATTCGGACACGCCCCGGCGGCGCCGCCACCCTCGACCCGGGCGAGCTGCTCGACCGCGCCCAGCTCGGCGTCGACCTCCTGCAGCCGCGCCGCGCGGCGGGCGAGCAGGTCGACGCGGAAGTGGTCGCGGATCGCCATCTCGTAGGCGAGGCCGCCGAGGTCGAACTGCAGCTCGGCGAACTCGCGGGTGAGTCGCTCGCGGCGGGCGAGCAGCTCGTCGTGGCCGACCGCGCGACCGCCGCCGGGGGGCAGCGGGGCGGGCTCGGCCTGGACGTACTGGCGGCGGAGCGCGCGCATCAGCCGATCTCCGTGGAGTCCGTGCCGGCGCCTGGCGCCTTGTCGTCGGCCGGTGGCGGCGTGCCTTCGGACTTGACGGTCGGCGGCGCCTTGCGCGTGTTCTTCTGCGCGTCCTCCGGGGTCTGCGTCTGCTCCTGCTGCTTGAGGTCGGCCTGCGACTTCTCGACCGGCGTGGGCGTGGCCTCCGCGGTCGCGTGGTCGGAGACCTCGACGACCTTGGCGTCGGGGAAGTTGGCCTGGATGCCCGAGAGCGCATCCTCGGCGTCCTTCTTGGTCGTCTTCACGCCGGAGTAGATGACGTAATTGCCGCCGTCGAGGCTGGGGAAGGAATCAGAGTCCAGCGCGCCGACCTCCGCCGCGCCCTGGCCGGTCGCCTCGGTCTTGGCCGCCGCGACCGCCTCGGGCGTCGTGCCGTCCTTGGGCAGGGTCTTCAGCTGCACGGTCCAGCCATTTGAGCCGGGCTGCCAGTCGGGGGTGAAGGTGGCGGCCACGGTCACCGCGGGGGTCGGCGTCGCCACGGGGGCGGCGGCCGTCGCGCCCGGCGTCGCGGTCGCGACCGGCGTGGGTGTGGCGGCGGCGACGGACGGCGTGTCGTCCCCGCCACCGGCGATCAGCACGCCGGCGAGGATGCCCAGCGCCAGCGCGGCGGCACCCGCCAGGCCGAACAGCGCGGACAGCGCCCAGTCGGGCAGCCCGCCTGGACCGCGGCGCGCGACGGGGCGCGGCGGTGCCGGCGGTGCGGCCGGGGCGGCGGCCAGCTGCTTCGGCGCTGCCGGGAACGGGACGCGGGTGTTCGCGCGGCGCTCGCCGCAGCTCAGGCAATAGCGCTGGTCGGAGGCCAGCAGCGCGCCGCAGTTCGCGCACGGCTCCGTCTCACGCGCCAGACGCGGCACGTAGAGGGCCATTCCATTCTGTTCACCAGTGGTGGTCGTGCTGGGCATCTCAGATCCTTACGGCGCGACAACAGTGGGTGGCGCCGCCGCGGAGAGCTCTGCTCCGTTCGGGTCGCCGATGGGGAAGACGGAGAAATGGGCGCTCTTGCCGGGGGCGAGGCGCTCGACGATCGCGCGGCCGGCGGCGACGACCTTGTCGCCCTTGCGGCCGGTGACGTAGACGACGAGCCGGCGCTGCTCGACCTGGGAGCGGTTGGCGACGTCGCCCGTGATCGCCTGCTCGCCCGACGCGTCGGCCTCGGCCTTGAGGCCGGTGAGCTCCATCTGCGGCAGCTGCGCCGGACCGGGCTTCGCGCCCGCGCCGATCTTCGCCACCACCGACTGGCCGGGGGTCGCGATCGTCACCTGGTCGTTGACCCACGCGAGCTCGGCTCCGGGCCCGAGCGACGCGACGCTGACCAGCGACGAGTCCAGGCCTGGCGCGTCGTTGGCGTACAGCGGCTTGGACGCCTTGTCGAGCACCTGGACGGACACCGGCAGACCGACCAGCGAGCCCTTCGACTCGTTGCGCAGCTCGACGACCGTGGCGGCGCCGTTTGCGTCCTGCAGCATCGTCGTGCCCTCGACCTTGATCTCCTTCGCCTGCTCGGAGATGACGAGGCCCTTCTCGTGCTTGGAGCGCTGGGCCACGCTCTCGAGCTTCGCGCTCTTGGACTGCGTCGACTCGCAGCCGGTGAGTGCCAGCGCGGCGAGCGCGAGCACGGCGACCTTCACCCGAACACCCCGCCCACGTAGTCCGCGGTGCGCGTGTGCTGCGGGCGCTCGAAGACCTCCTCGGCGGGGCCGTACTCGACCAGCTCGCCGAGGAACATGAACGCGACGCGGTCCGCGATCCGGTACGCCTGCTGGAGGTTGTGGGTGACGATCACGACGGCCAGCTCCTCGCGCAGATCGAGGATCAGCTCCTCGATGATCGTCGTCGAGCGGGGGTCGAGCGCGGAGCACGGCTCGTCGAGGAGCAGCACCTCGGGCCGCGCGGCCAGCGCGCGGGCGATGCAGAGCCGCTGCTGCTGGCCGCCGGACATGCGCAGCGCCGGGCGGTCGAGATCGTCCTTGACCTCGTCCCAGAGGCCGGCGCGGGTCAGCGCCTCGCGGACCGGCGCCTCCAGGGCCGCGCGCTTGACCCGCCGCGAGCCCTGCTCGCGCAGCGCGTAGGCGACGTTGTCGAAGATCGACATCGGGAACGGGTTCGGCTGCTGGAAGACCATCGAGATCTGCCGCCGCAGCGTCGTCACCTCGATCCCGTCGACGTCGGCGTCGTCGAGGGCGATCTTGCCGCCCCGCGCGGCGCCGGGGGTGAGCTCCACCAGCCGGTTCAGCGAGCGCAGCAGCGTCGTCTTGCCGCAGCCGGACGGGCCGATCAGCGCCAGCACCTCGCCCTGGAAGACCGGCAGCGAGACGTTGTTGACGGCGACCTTCTCGCCGTAGGCGATCGTCAGGGCTTCGGTGCGCATGCGCTGCGGGCCCTGGCCACTGGAGCGCGGGCGAGCGCGCTTGGCCGCCGGCACGTGGCCGTTGAGCGGCGGCGCCTCGACCGGTTGGTGCGGGGCATCGACCACGATCCGCCTGATCGGCGGCGGGGGCATCAGCGGATCCATCCGAGCTGCTCCGATCCGCGGGCGATCCGATCGACCACCCAGTTGAGGAAGAGGACGAGGATCAGCAGCAGGAACGCCGCGGCGTACGCCTTCTGTGGCGCGCCGCCCTCGCCCGACGGTGAGTTCGCGTAGACGTAGGTCGTCAGCGTCGACCCCGTGCCCTGGAGCACATTGAGGCCGGGGATCGACCCGTTGCTCTCGAGTTGCAGCGTGCCGCCGCCGAGCAGCAGCACGACCGCGGTGTCACCCGCGATCCGGCCCATCCCGAGTGCCGTGCCGGTGGCGATGTTCGGCCGCGCGACCGGCAGCAGCACGCGGTGGATCGTCGCCGCGCGCGTCTTGCCGAGCGCGAACGACGCCTCGCGCACGTGACGCGGCGTCGCGAGCAGGCCTTCGCGGGTGGCGCCGACGATCAGCGGCAGCGCCTCCAGGGACAGCACCGTGCAGCAGATCAGCAGCGAGCGGCCGAACACCGCGCCGCCCTCGCCGGTGGTCGAGAGGAAGCCGAGGCCCTGCTGGGCGAAGAACGCCAGGCCGAACAGCGCGAGCACGATGCTGGGCGTGCCGGCGATCACCTCGACGCCGGACTCGACCATCCGCGCCAGCCACGAGGGCTTGCCGTACTCGACCAGCCACACGGCGGTCGCGATCCCCAGCGGCGCGGCGATCACGATCGCGCCGGTGATGATCAGCAGCGTGCCGAGCAGCGGGTCCAGGAAGCCGCCGGACTTCGACTGGTCGAGGTCGGACACGGGGCGGCTGATGAGCAGGTCCGGGCGCAGGTATTGGATGCCCTTGAAGCCCATGTAGAGCACGATCGAGGCGGCGATCGCGACCAGCGCGATGCCCGCCGCCCAGCACGCGCCGAGCAGCAGCCGATCGGCCAGCGGCCACGACCGCCAGGACCCCGCCGGATCGGTGCGATTCATGCCTGAACCCCGAAGCGCCGCAGCCGGCGGCGGACGGCCCAGCCGGTCAGAGACAGGAAGACGCTGGAGACCATGATCACGGCGGCGAACGCGAACAGCGTCGCGCCGTAGGGCTTGACCGTGATGCCCTCGGCGCCCTGGACGATCGCGGCCGCCAGCGGCAGCACCGGCTCGAAGACGAAGGTCGGCCCGTCGATCGGGTTGGGCGAGAAGATCACGCCGCCCGAGACCATCGCGAGCATGATCGCCTCGCCCAGCGCCCGCGCGAGGGCGAGCACGGCGCCGGCGACCAGGGCGGGACGAGCGGCGCGCAGCGCGATCGTCCACATCACCCGCATGCGGTTCGCGCCGAGGGCGAGCGCGCCCTCCGTCCACGAGCCCGGGACCGAGCGCAGCGCGTCGACCGCGATCGCGATCATGATCGGCACGATCATGATCGTCAGCAGCACGGTGGCCACGAGCAGCGACTGGCCGGTGAGCTGGATCACGTAGAAGACCGATTCCTTGCGCTCGAGCGAGATCAGGTGGTTGTTGACGAACGGGACCAGCACGAGGATCCCGATCAGGCCGTAGATCACGCTCGGCACGCCCGCCAGCAGTCGCACGACGGGCTCGAGCAGGCGGGTCATCGGCGGCGGCGCGAACTCCACGATGTAGACCGCGGCGAGCGTCGAGACGACGAGGCCGAGCAGCACCGCGCCGCCGGCGGCGAGCGCGGTGCCGTACAGCAGCGGCCACGCCCGCAGCGTGTACTCGAACGGGTGCTTGGACGAGAAGATCCCGTCCAGTTGCGTGTTCGCGTTCCCGCCCGTTCCGAACCAGCTCAGGCCATTCTCCGAGAACGACGGCCAGGCCGTGCGCAACACGTACACGGCCATGCCGGCGATGATGAGCAACACGAGCACGCCCGCCGCTCCCAGGACGGGTCCGACGCGCCGGTCAGACCACGCGTTCACTACTTGTAGGGGACGTAGTCCTTCGCGACGATGCTGCTCTGAATGGCAGGCGAGCGCGCGAAGTCGATGTACTTCTTGACCGCGCCCTTCGGCTGACCAAGGGTCACGAACCAGAAATTACGGACGCCCGGGTACTGCCCGGACTTGGCGTTGCGCAGGTTGCACGCGACGCCCTTGTAGGGAACGGCGAACGTGCCCTCGGTGAACTTGAAGTCGACGTAGCCGATCGCGTTCGGGTCGCCCGCGACCGCGGACTGGACGAGGCCGTTGGACGCCTTCTGCGACGCGCTCGGCGCGACGTTGAGCGACGGGCCCATGAAGATGTTGCGGAACGCGTCCTGCGTACCGGAGGCCTGCGTGCGGGTGTTGAGGTTGATCGGGCCGGTGACCTTCGCGCCCTCGACGTCGTCCCAGCGGCGCACCTTGCCGGAGAAGATGTCCTGGACCTGCTGCTGCGACAGGTTGGCCATCGCGTTGTCCGGGTTCGTGACCACGCACACGCCGTCGCGGGCGATCTTGCTGAAGACCAGGCCGCCCGGATCGCCGCTCTGGAGATCGCGCGAGGAGGCGCCGATCGACACGCGCTTGCGGGCGACGTCGCCGATGCCGATGTCCGACCCGCCCTGGGAGATCGAGAACTTGACCGTGTTGGGGTACTTCTTGGCGTAGGCCTGGGCGATCTTGACCTCGAGCGGGTAGACGGAGGTCGAGCCGCTCATCAGGATCGTGGTCTTGGCCTGCGCGGCGGTGGGAAAGGCCGCCGCGCCAAAGGCGGCGAGCACGATGAGAGAACGACGCAAGATGCTCCTTCAGGATCGGGTCAAGGCGGGCGAGCCCGCAGCGGGGCCACTCTCTCGGTCTCCACGCTCCAAGTTGTGGTCATCTCGTAAAGCGGTCGTTCGAGTCGGGTGAACGCGCCGTAGGTTCGGCGCCGTGCGCATTCTCTGCGTCCTCTTTGCATGCCTCGTGCTGCCCGCTCCCGCGTTCGCGGGGATCTCCCCGGTCACCCCGATCGACGGGCCGTCCCCGGACATCGTCGACTTCGGCGGCACCGCGATGGCCCCGGACGGGACCGGCGGCATCGTCTACCGCAAGCGGGTCGACGGCCGCACCCACATCTTCGCGGCGCAGTTCGACGGCAACGGCTGGCGCGCCCCGCAACGCGTCGACAACGGCCAGCCCTTCGACTCCTCGTGGCCCGCGATCGGCGCCGGCACCGGCGGCCGGCTGGTCGTCGCGTGGGTGCAGGAGTTCGGCCCGTCGTCGGATCGCCTGTACTCGGCCGGGCTCGACCCCGGCGCGACGCGCTTCCAGGCGCCGGTACCGGTCGACCTCAACGTCGGCGAGTCGACCGGGACGTACCCGGCGCTGGCGATGAACGGCAACGGCAACGCGTACCTCGCCTACCTCGTCATGCAGCTCCCGAGCGGCACCGACCCGCCCGGATACACCCGCGGCGAACTGCGCGTCGCGCGCTACGACGGCACGTACTGGTCCGGCTTCGGGCTGCCGCTGAACCGCAACGTGCAGGCACCGCTGCGAGTCCCCGTCGCGGGCGCGACGCCGCAGGTCACGATCGACGCGACCGGCAACGGCATCCTCGCGTGGCAGGAGCCCGACGACGCGCTGATCGACCGCATCTGGGCGCGGCGCCTGTTCGGCACCAACACCGGCATCGCGACGCAGGTGTCGCCCGCGACATGGAAGGACGTCCCATTGCGCGCGCCGGTCGACCAGTTCTCGCTCGACTCGGCCGGCTTTGGCCAGGGCGCGATCGCCTACCGCCAGCAGCCCGCCGCCGGTGGCCCGCTCGTGGGCACCCGGATCATGCTCACCACGATCCCGGAGACGTCCGCTCCCAACGCCGCCGCATTCGGCGCACCGCGGATCGTCGACGGCGCGGGTGACGGCGCGCCGCCGGTCGCGCCCGGTCCCGCCGCGGTCGCCGTCGACCGCGTCGGAGACACGGCGACGGTCTTCAGCTTCGCCCAGCGCAGCATCCTGATCCCCGCCGACGACCGGACGGTGCGGGCCCCCGAGCGCCTCGACGACGGCCGCACGAGCATCGGCGGCACCCCGGAGGTGGACATCGCCGCCTCCGGCGCGGCCGTCGCGGCGTGGCAGGTCCGCCGCGGGAGCAGCGGCGGCGTGGGTGTGACCGAGCGCCGCGCCGACGGCGTGCCGGTGAGCCAGGCGCTCGCTGCCCCCGCGGGCGGCATCGTCACCGGGTTCGCGCTCGCGGGGAGCGGGCTCGGGGACGGGTTGCTCGGGTGGATGCAGGGCGGGCAGGTCGCCGGGGTCGTCGTCGACGCGCCGCCCGACCCGTTCGCCGCCAACGCGCCCACGACGTACGTGCGCACGCCGCCGCAGATCCGCTGGGACATGCCGGCGCACGCGATCGGCGACGTCACCTTCGCGGTGACGATCGACGACGACACGGTCGCGGAGAACCTGAAGACGACCAAGCTCGCGCTGCGCAAGCGCGACCTCGATGACGGCGTGCACGTGCTGCAGGTCGTCGCGACCGACCCGAGCGGGCAGGAGACGACGAGTCGTCCCGCAGACCTCAAGGTCGACCTCACCAAGCCGCGCGTGCGCGTCCAGCGCTTCCGCAACCGCCTCGTTCAAGTGACCGTCTCCGACCCGACCTCCGGCGTCGACAACACGTCGGTGCGGGTGAGCTGGGGAGACGGCAAGCGCTCGAGCGGACGTCGCACCGCGGCCCATCGCTACCGCTCCGGCGGCCCGTTCACCGTCACCGTCAGCGCCCGCGACAAGGCGGGCAACCGCATCAGCTCCAAGAAGAAGGTCTCGCCGTGAAGCGCCTGTTGGCCGCCGTAGTGCTCCTGTTGGCGGTGCCGGTCGCGGCGCGGGCGTACGTGGCGCCGGGCGCGACGCTCGTCTCCGCCTCGCTCGAACTGCGCGAGCAGGGCGACGAGGCCTCGGGTACGCCGGACATCTCGGCCGACGGGCGCTTCGTCGTGTTCGAGACCCGCGCGCGCAACCTGTTCGGCCCGGATTTCAGCGACCCGCCCGGCGCGCACTACGAGGGCGGCGTCATGCGCCGTGACATCGCCAGCGGCCACCTCGACCTGGTGGCGCCGGGAGACCTCGTGGGCGATGACGGCGTCGTCCGCGTCCGCGGCGCGCGCAACCCGTCGGTCTCCGCCGACGGCCGCTACGTGGTGTTCTCGACCGGGCAGCAACTGGTGCCCGCCGACACCAACGGCAACATCGACGTCTACGTCCGCGACCTGCAGACCGGCGGCTACGAGCTGATCTCGGCCCGGGACGGCGGTTCGGTCCCGGCGGCCTACGCCACGCGCGATCCCGACACCCCGTTGCGCAATCCGGGCGCCGACGTCAGCCCCGCCGTGTCGATCTCCGCCGACGGCGACCGCGTGCTCTTCCGGACCGTCGACCTGGCGTCGGACCTGCCCGATCGCGCGTCCCCGATCACGCCGCCGTACCAGCTGTTCGTGCGGCTGCGGGCGAGCAAGCGCACGATCCTGGTCACGCAGCAGATGGGCAGCAACCCGCCTGTGCCGGTGGGTGGGGCGGACGCGGGCGGCGCGCTGAGCGCGGACGGCACCACGGTCGCCTGGCCCGGGCAGTCCGCGGCCGACCAGACACACTTCGTCGACGGCGAGTTCTCCGACCCATCGATCTACTACTACCTCTGGCGGCGCATCGACGACGGGCCCCAGACGGCGGCTCGGCGGATCACGGGTGCCACCGAGCCCGAGGTTCCGGGTTGCACGTTCGACGCGCGACCCGAGGACGTCAACGCCTGCACCGGGCCACTCAGCGACCGCGAGCAGGGGCTCAGCGGGATCACCTCGACGCTGCCCGCGCTCAGCGCCGACGGCCGCCGCGTCCTGTTCACCACCGGCGCCCCTCCGCGTCCGACGCTGTACGGCGCGGCGCTGGACCTGTGGATGACGGACATGACCCCGGGGCGCTCGCGCACCGCGGCGAGCGTGGAGCTGACGCGCGAGGGGCTCAGCCGCGATACCGCGGAATCCGCCGGGATCACGTCGATCGCGCTCTCGCCTGACGGGCGCTGGGCGGCGATGACCACGGCGCGGACGCGGTTCCTGCTGCCGGCCTTGCGGCTCCTCGACGCGCCGACCACGATCCCCGGGCTCGACGACCTCTACCTGATCGACCTCGAGAACCGCACCATGGAACGCGCCGCCCACGGCCTCGGCGGCGCCAACGCCGACGCGGGTGTGGCTCCGGTGCTCTCGCTCTCCGACGGCGGGCGCCGCGTCGCGTTCTCCACCAGCGCCGACAACCTCTTCTTCGGCGACGCCAACGGGCGAGCGGACGTGTTCGTCGCGGACCGCCTCGATGCCCCGCCGCCGGCGCCGACCGAGGAGGAACCGCCGGCCGACGCTCCCGCCGAGACGTTCGACCCGCCTCCCCCGGTGGTGGCGAAGCTGCGGGTCACCGTCCGCAAGGCACCCAGCGGGCGCGTGCGGCTCCTGGTGCGAGCGCCTGGCCGCGGGAAGTTCGCGGTCGCGGTCCGTGGGCGCATACCCGACACCGACGGGCGCCTGCGCGGTCCGGCCCGGCTCATGGGCTCGGTCAAGAAGACGATCAAGAAGGCCGGCGCCGTGACCTTGGAGGTCAAGCTCGTCAAGAAGTACACGGCGGTCGCGCGGCGCGAGAAGAAGCTCGACGGCAGCGCGACGGTGACCTTCACTCCGGCGTCGGGACCCCCGCTGAGCGGCACCACAACGGTGCGCTTCGCCGCACCACCGAAAAAGAAGTGAACGGCGTGTTGCGGTCATGTAAATGACCCGTTTGAAGGTGGTGAACGCCCCTTCAAACGGCGCGCGGAGTCCGCGAGGCTGCCCGCGTCCATGCCCCGGATGGGCAGGTATGCCCGGTCGCTCCGGGCTGTTTTTCAGGAACACGAAGGAGTCGCACCAGGTTATGTCTTCGTTCGGGCTCAGCTCGCAACGGCGCCGCCTCGCGCTCAGCGTCGCTGGCGCGCTGGCCGCCACGGTCGTCGCCGCGCCGGCAGCATCCGCGCAATTCACGCTCGCCCCCTGCCAGGGCGGCTCCGCCGTCGGCCAGGGATCGTCGTTCCAGGGCGCCGCATTCACTGCCTTCAAGAAGGTCTTCAGCCTTGAGGTTCCTAGCGGCTGCGGTGCCGCGGGGGCCGGCATCAGTTATTCCCCGACGTCATCCGGCGCGGGCCGTATCGCCCTCGGGCAGAACGACCCGAAGACGAACCCGCGCAATGACCGCAACCAGGGGTTCCGCTGGGCCGGCACCGACGAGGCGCCGAAGGTGGCGGAGCGCGCCTCGATCGAGGGCGGCCCGATCGACGCCAACGGCCAGGACGTGACGGCGGCCGACAACGCCAAGCTGCACGTCGTCCCGATCGCGATCGGCGCGATCGCCGTGCTCGTCCATCTCCCGGACGGCTGCACCGGCTTCGGGGCGGGCGCCGACCTCTACAACGACCGGCCGAAGGTCACGCTTCAGAAGCTCGAAGCCGCGTTCTATGGGGCGAACTCGCCGAAGTGGAGCGACCTCATCCCCGGTCTCACGCCGGCCGCCGGGTGCGGTGACGTGGCCATCAAGCGCGCCGTCCGCGCCGACGGCTCCGGCACGACGTTCGCGCTCAAGCAACTTCTTCAGCACCTCAATCCGGCGCACGCGAACGAGTGGCGGATCTCGGACAACCCGGTGTGGCCGACGGCCGCCAACGCGACCGTGACGGGCACCGGCGGCGGCGGTCTCGCCACGACGGTCGCCACGACCGCCGGCACGCTCGGCTACGTCGACCTCGCAACGGCTCGCGGGTCCAACAACGGCGCGTTCCTCTACGACACCGCGGCCGCGCCGATCGACAAGATCTTCTGGCTCCCGCTGCAGCAGGAGCTCGACGGCGCCACGTACAGCGATCCGCAGACCACGGCGGACGGCTACAAGACGACCACCTCGGCCGCCAGCGTCAAGGGCGCCAACTGCAACGTCGAGCCCGTCGGTCTGCCGACGACGCCCGCCGATGACCTGACGTACGGCCTCTGGACGAGCGCCGACGCGACCCTGACGGGCGACGGCTACGCCGCATGCACGATGACGTACGACATGGTGTTCGACGACAACAGCGTCGCGTACTGCAAGTCCGCTGACGAAGAGGCCAAGGCCCGCACGATCAAGGACTACCTCACGCGCGGCGTGCTCTCCGACCTCGCCCAGGCCGAGCTGCCGAAGTACGACTACGACCGCCTGCCGACCAAGATCCTCACGGACATCTCCCGCAAGGCCGTCGACTCGATCGGCTGGAACAAGGGCGGCCAGGGCCGTCCGTGCTCGACCCCCGAGCCCGAAGTGACGCCGACGCCGACCCCCGTCGCGGATCCGGGCCCGGGCACGCCGACGGTCACGCCGCCGCCGCCGGCGCCGAGCAACGCGATCACGGTCGCCTCGTCGCGTGTGAGCGGCACCTCGATCCGCTTCTCGCTGCAACTGCCGGGCGCGGGCAAGATCAGCATCGCCTCGTCGACGAAGCCCAAGAAGGGCAAGACGATCAAGCTCGCGACCAAGACGGTCACGGCGACGAAGTCCGGCACGCAGACCATCACGCTGAGCCTCTCCTCGAAGGCCAAGTCGGCCCTCAAGAAGGACAAGAAGCTCAAGGTGACGGTGAAGATCACGTACACCCCGACCGGCGGCACCGCAAAGACGATCACGAAGACCGTGACCGTCAAGCAGCCCAAGAAGAAGAGCAAGTAACTCACCGATGACGCGCGACACATCAGCCCTCACGAGCCGTCCCAGCGCCTTCCGGCGCGCTGCCGGATCCGGCGGGACCGTGCTCGGGGGGCTGGTGCGTCCGCTCCTCAAGGACCGTCTCTCGCTGTTCCTGATCATCGCCTCGGCGATCTTGACGATCCTGTTCTTCACGTTCCTCGGCCAGTCGAAGCCCTCGTCGAAGGGCGACCAGATCGCCCTGTCTACCCTGGTCAACCGCTCCGAGGCGAAGCAGATCCTGAGCGCGACGCTGCTCGACCAGGATGCCCGGGTCGTCGCCCAGCAGTCCGACGGCCGGACCCTTTGGGCGGCCTACCCCAGCTCCGACGCGCAGACCACCGCGCTCTTTCGCACGCTGAGCTCCAACGGAGCCGTGGTCGAGGTCGATCAGCAGCCCGGGAAGCCGGTCAAGGCCGTGCTGATCCAGTTCCTGCTGCCGATCCTCCTGCTGGTCTGCCTCTTCGCCCTCTTCACCCGCCTGGGCGCCGATGGCGGCGCCGGCGGCATCGCCTCCTTCTCCAACTTCAAGGGCAAGGGCCGCAAGCGCGGCGCCAAGGTCGCCAACCGGCTCACGTTCGACGATGTCGCCGGTGCCGGCGAGGCCGTGGTCGAGTTGCGCGAGATCCGCGACTTCCTCGCCGACCCGGCCAAGTTCCTGGACCTCGGCGCCGCGCCGCCCAAGGGCGTGCTGCTCGTCGGGCCTCCCGGCACCGGCAAGACGCTGCTCGCCCGCGCGACCGCCGGTGAGGCCGACGCGGCCTTCTTCTCCGTCTCCGGCGCGGAGTTCGTCGAGTCGCTGGTCGGCGTCGGCGCGGCCCGCGTCCGCGACCTCTTCGCCAAGGCGCGCAAGATGGCGCCGGCGATCATCTTCATCGACGAGGTCGACGCCGCCGGCCGCAAGCGCGGCGCCGGCATCGGCCAAGGCAACGACGAACGCGAGCAGACGCTCAACCAGTTGCTGGTCGAGATGGACGGCTTCGGCGGCGACGCCGGCGTCGTCGTGATGGCGGCCACCAACCGCCCGGACATCCTCGACCCCGCGCTGCTGCGCCCGGGCCGCTTCGACCGCCAGGTCGTCATCGACACCCCGGACGTCCACGGCCGCTACGAGATCCTCAACCTGCACGGCAAGCGCAAGCCGGTCGACCCCGACGCCGACCTGATGGAGATCGCGCGGATGACGCCGGGCTTCTCAGGCGCCGAGCTCGCCAGCGTGATCAGCGAAGGCGCGCTGCTGGCGGTGCGCCAGGGCCAGCCGACGATCGATCAGCCGACCCTCGAAGAGGCGATCGATCGCGTCGTCTCCGGCCCCGCGAAGAAGTCGCACGTGCTCACCGCGCGCGAGCGCGAGGTGATCGCGATCCACGAGGCGTCGCACGCCGTCGTCGCCCGCGCGATCGGCCAGACGGTCGGCGGCGGTGCGCAGAAGCTGTCGATCGTCGCCCGCGGCCGCACGCTCGGCACCGCGACGTCGCAGCTCATCGACAAGGACGTGACGGTCCAGCAGCAGGTGGACCTCGAGCGCCAGCTGACCGCGATCGTGTCCGGTGCCGCCGGCGAGCGCGTGCACTTCGGCATGGTCTCGACCGCGATCAACGACGACCTGCACGCGGCCACCAACCTCGCCCGCTCGATGGTCACGTCGTTCGGCATGTCGCCCGAGCTCGGCCTCGTCACGATCGGTGAGCAGGGCGGCGAGGTCTTCCTCGGCGCTTCGCTGCAGGAGCTCGGCTCGGTCGGGCCCGCCACGCTCGAGCTGATCGACCGCGAGGTGGAGCGCTTCGTCGCCGAGGCGGTCGAGCGCGCGGAGTCGATCCTGCGGGTCAACTGGTCTGCCGTGCGCGAGACCGCGCAGGTGCTGCTCGACCTCGAAACGGTGTCCGGCATGGCGCTCGAGGCGCTGCTCTCGCCGGTCCAAGAGATCGAGATCGAGGACATGCAGCTCAACGGGCGGCGGGACCTCCGGCGGCCGGCAGAGTGATCGCGCGCGCGATTCTCGCGCTCGCGCTGTGGGCCGGGCTGGTGTCGATGGCGCGCGCTGACGCGCCGCGCTGGCGGCTGGAGCAACCCGCTCCGCCCGCGGGCGCGCCGTTCCAGGTCGCCCTCGGCTCGCCCGGCACCCTGACCTTCTGGGCGCCGAACCGCGGCCTGCTCGCGGTCGAGGGCAACAGCGTCGTCCCGCGCGGGATCCTCGCCTATGACGGGGAGTCGTGGCACACCCTGGCGACCGTCTGCGGCGGGCCGGGGGACACGATGCGGATCGCCTGGGCCGGACCGACCGAGTTCTGGACCGTGTCCGAGCCGAGCCGCCCGCGCCAGGGCTCCGGCACCGCGCTGTGCCGGTTCAAGGACGGCCAGGTGCTCGCCTCCTACTCGACCGCCGACAACGCCGCCGACCCCTACCGCCAGATGAACGCGGCAGCCTGCAACGGACCGAACGACTGCTGGTTCGGGGGGATCGGGTCACGCGACCCGACGGGCACACGCGTCGGTGCGTTCCACCTGCACTGGGACGGGACCAACCTGCGCACCGTCTACAACGCCCAGAGCGGGCGCGGTGTCACGGATCTGGCCGCGTCCGACGCCGGGTTCCTGGAGACCGTTGCCGCCGGCGCCCGCCAGAGCTCGCCCGACGCCCCCGATCCGCGGCCGCTCGAGACGCAGCCGCTGCTGCTGCACCGCATTGTCAGCGGCTCGTTCGCCAACGACCCGTTCGTGCCGTCCGCCGAGGCCGAGGGCGGGAGCGAGTTGCTCGCCGCCGACGCGCATCACGCGTCGCTGTCATGGATCGTGGGCGGTGGCGCGGCCTCAGGCCCCGACGTCACGACGCGCGGCGTCGGCGGGGTCATCCCGCGGCTGCCGCTTGCGGCCGTGTCGTCCGGCGCGGCGTTCCGCGAGCTGACGCTGACGGGCGCGACGTTCGGAACCGCCGATCGCTTCGAGGACATCGCCGGCGTCGCGGGCACGCCGATCGGCTGGGCCGCGCTGGTCCCGTTCGCCGACCGCGGGCGGACCAACGCCAAGGCGCTCGTCGCGCGCATCGACTCCACCACAGGCCAGACCGACGTCGAGTCGCTGCCGCCGTCGGGCTCCGGGCGCGGGTCGGCGGCCCGGATCGCGTTCACGTCGCCGACCGACGGCTGGATGGTCACCAACGCCGGCTGGCTCTTCCACTACTCCGATGGCTCGCGGCCGGCGAAGGACACCGATCCGGCCTTTGCGGGACCGATCGAGAACCGCCCGAACGAGGCCGCGGAGCAGTTCGTCCCGGACGCGGCACCGGCTGACGACTCGCAACTGTTCGCCCCGCCGCCGGTGACCGTCGAGACCCAGGCCACCGAGACGCAGGACCCGAAGCCGCTGAAGGCGCTGATCACGAAGCTCAAGAAGCCCAAGCTCAAGGGCACGACGCTGATCCTGTCCTTCACCGTCACCCGCAAGGCCAAGATCCAGCTGATCGCCAAGCGCAACGGGCGGACCGTCGCGAAGTCGCCGAACAAGACGTTCAACAAGGGCAAGCGCTCGATCAAGCTCAAGCTCTCGCGCAAGAAGTGGCCGACCCGTCTCGCCTTCAAGACGAAGGAGCTGACGATCGACGACTCGCAGATCGCCGACCCGAACGCGGACAGCGACACGACCGTCAGCTCACCGTCGCCGGACGACACCGTCACCAGCTCCCCGGGCGGCGGATGAGATGCGGCGCGCGTGGTTGGTCCTGTTGCCGCTGCTGGCCGCCGCGGCGGCCTGGGCAGTGCTCTCCGCGGGTGCGGGAGCGGCCGGCGACGGCTCGCTGACGGCGCAGCCGATGCTCGGCACCGCCGGCACCGACGCGGTGCTGATGGGTGCTGCGGGGACGGATGCGTGGGCGTACGTCCAGCTGCCCAACGAGGCTGCGCCGCCCGCCGGCGTGGACCTCGCGCCGGCGTCGGGAACCACTCGGCAACTCGCGTTTCTCAGATACTCGCGCGGGGGCGCGTGGCGGGTCGTCGAGACGCCGGCCGACGCCGACGGCCACACGATCCGCGGGCCGTCACCGAACCGGACCTCCGTGCGGATCACGCCGAACGCGGGCGGGCTGCTGGTCGGGCACGGCGCGCACGGCGTGAGCGTGCTCGCGCGCAAGCCGGGCGGGCGCTTCCACGAGGCGCCGCCGGTGCCGGGCGCGCTGCTCGCGCCGGCCGATCCGACGCCCACGCCGACTCCCACTCCGACGGCGACCGCGACGCCGAGCGTCACGCCGACGCCGACCGCGACACCGACACCGACGCCGACGCCGACTGCGACGCCGACTGCGACTGCGAGCGCGACGCCGACGCCGACGCCGACGCCGACGCCGACGCCGACGCCGACCGCGACCGCCACCCCAACGGCGACACCATCTCCCACACCCGCGCCGAACCGCGCCGAGACGATCGCCGAGAGCGACGGCGACGGCCGGATCGCGGACGCGGCGTACGAGAGCGGCGGCCAGCTGCAGGCCCTGTTCGGCCTGCTCGGGCGCCGGTCCGAGGACGCGGTCCTGCACTACGACGACGGCGACCACAGCTGGACGCGGGAGCCGATCGACCTCTCCGGCCCGCAACTCGACGCGTTCCGGATCCTCGCGCTCGACGCCTCCGGCACGGACGCGTGGCTGCTGGGCGCCGACGGCGACGGCATGTTCGGGCTGTTCCAGCGCAGCGGGACGCACTGGGTCGCGCGCCCGCTCACGCTCGGCGTGCCGGTCACCCCGCTCCCCTCCGGCGCGCAGTCGCTCACGATCACGCCCGACGGCGTCTGGATCGACGCGGCGCAGGACGGCGCGACCGACGCGACGTTCTTCCGCGCCACCAGCGGCGCCGTCACCTCGTGGTGCGACGACGGCTGCGATCACGGGTTCGGCGCCCGCTTCTCGCGCGGCCTGGGGTACCGGTCGATCGCGTTCGCCGGCGGCGGCCGGATCATCTCCAACGCGCTCCCTCCGGGCGGCACCGACGAGGACAACCACGGCGCCTACCTCTCCCGCCACGGCGACGATTTCGTGCGGACGCCGGGCGGGGGCGGGTCGTACCGGCCGAGCGCCGCGTTCAGCTCACCCACCGAGGGTTGGCTGGAGGGCCCGGTGCAGATCACCGACCAGCCGCGCCCGAATCACCTGCAACCCTGGCCCGCGGCCGCGCGCGCACCGCTGACGGCGGCCGTGACCGCTCCGGGACAGCCGGTCGGGTCGCTCGACTCGAGCGCCCTGGCGGTCGGCCAAGAAGGTGGCGTCCTGCGCTACGAGCCGGGCTCCGGCTGGACGCGCGAGTTCCTGCTCTCCGGCAGCGGCGCGGTCTCCAAGCCGCTGCTGCGCGGCGTCGCCTGGCCCGAGCCGGGGCGCGCGCACGCCGTCGGCGACCTCGGCGCGATGTGGATGTGGCGCGCCGAGACCGGGCTGTGGGAACGCGATCCGGCGGCCCCCGTCGGGTTCGAGGGGAACCTCATGGGCGTCGCCTTCGCGGTCAACGACCCGCTGCGCGGGTACGCGGTCGGCAAGGAGGGCGTCCTGCTGCGCTACGACAAGACGTGGACGCAGGAGCCGCTCCCCGACGGGTTCGCCGACGTCAACTTCACCGGCGTCGCGTTCGCCGGCGCGCAGGCGATCGTCGCCGCCGGCAAGGATCTGCTGGTCAACGACGGCCCCGGAACGGCGTGGCACGCCGACGAGGACGTCAGGCGGCTGTTCGCGACCCTTCCGGGGTCCGATCCCCGGTTCGTGACCGTCGCGGGCCTCCCGGACGGCGGCGCGGTCGCGGCCGGCGACGGCTTCGTGATCGAGCGCGACGGCCCCGCCACCCCGTGGCGCTTCTCGACCCAGCCGCTGCTGGATGTGACGCCCGTCGCGCTTGCGGCCTACCGCTCCGGCGACAACGTCCGCGCGCTCGCCGCCGTGCAGCCGCAGCTTCCGTACCCGGTGCCCGACGTGCTCCCCGAGACGCTCCCGGACTCGCCGCCGCCGCTGATCCCGCCGTTCCCGCTGCCCGGGGACGGGTACCTGCTGCGCGAGACCGACGACGGTTGGCGCGACGAGCAGCGCACCGCCTATGCCGGCTCGACCTCGGACCGCCCGGTGAAGTCCGATCCCATCAGCGCGCTGCTGGTCGATCGGGACGGCCAGGGCTGGGCACTCGGCGGGTGGAGCGGGGACGCGGACGCCGCCGGCCGCGGCAACGGCAACCGCTCGAGCCAGGGTCGGGCGGACCGGGCGCGAGTCCAGACTGCGGCGATCCTGCGCTACGCCACCGGCGACCAGCCGGCGCAGCCGCCCGCGCTCGTCAACACCGGCACGGATCTGACCGGAGACGTCGCGCGGTTCGCGATCGGCGGCCACGCGTCCTGCGAGTCGCCCTGCGCGGACCTCCGTGACGAGGCGATCGGGCCGGACCAGACGCTCAAGGCCGCGAAGGACCTCGTCGGCCGCCTCTCCGCCCAGCCGGGCGGGCCGCGGATGCTGCTCTACACCGGCGGCCGGCTCGCCGAGGACCAGACCCTCACCGCCCGTGAGGGCGCGCGCTACGCCGAGCTGCTGCAGGCGGGCGCCCCCGCGTACGCCGCACCGTCGGCGGCCGACACCGCCGGCGGCACCTCCACGGTGTTCAGCGGCGCGTTCGCGGGGGCGCCGGCGCCGTTCGGGGGCGGCACGCCACCCGGCGGCGTGTCGCCGCTGGCGAGCGCGGTGCCGGCCGTGGCCGGAGCCCGCACGCACTACTCGTTCGACTCCGCCGGCTCCGGCGGGACGGTGCGGGTGATCGTGATCGACAACTCGCGCGGCTCGCTGGAGGCGTCGGACCCGCATCAGAACCCGCCTGAGCCGCAGCTGCCGTGGTTGAGAGCCACGCTGGCGGACGCGCGCGCGAAGGGCGTTCCGGCGATCGTCGTCGGCAGCCGCGACCTCAACTCGCGCTTCCAGCCGAGCCTCAACGTCGCCACCGACGGCGACGAGGTCGCGCAGGCGCTGGTCGACGGCGGCGCCTCGGCGTACTTCTTCGAGCGTCCCGAGGAGAACCGCATCTACCCGATCCCCAGCGGTGCGAGCACGACGATCCCGGCGTTCGGGACCGGCACGCTCGGCTATCGCTCGCCCTTGGCGAACACGCTGACGGGCCCCGACGCGGTGTTCGGCGATTCGGGGCTGTTCCTGGCCGAGATCGATGTGAGCAAGCGCGATCCCGCGACCAACCGCGCACCGGTCGTGGTGCGGCTGCTCCCGGTCGTGTCGGGGCTCACGCTGCAGGCCGTCGACGGCACGCTGCTGCGGCGGTCGCGGCCATCGCTCTTCCAGGGCCTGGGCCGCCGGCCGGTCGGCGGCGACCGCTGGGGTGCCTCGGCCGGCGGCGGCGACCCCGAGCCTCCCGGCTCCGATCCGTACACGCAGCTGCCGGCGCAGCCGTGCACGGGCCCGGCGTGTGCGACGCGGGTCACGCCCGAGTACGAGTTCGTCTCGTCGGACCCGGACATCGGTGACTTCGTGGCGCAGGACCCGGCGTCGACGAACCTCCGCAAGCCGTTGATCGGTCCCGACGACAAGGTCGTCACCGACGGCCACTCCGGCCTGTTCTGCCCGTTCAACGCGGGCAAGACGACGATCACGGTCAAGGCCGGCGGGCTCGCGTACTCGACGGTCGTCACCGTGCAGGCGGGCTCCGTCCAGCGCCCGTGCGGCACGCGCCCCCTCGATCCGAAGCGCTTCACGCCCGCCAAGACCCCGGCGTCTACGACCCCGCCGCCGCCCAGCCAGTTCCCGCAGACGAGCCCCGCCGTCGCGCCGATCGTCCCGCCTCCGCCGCCCGGCATCACCCCGCCGGCCCCGCCGCACACGCCGGCCGCGAAGCCGCCGATCCCGCCGCCGGTGCCGATTCCGACGGCCGTGCCGGTCCCGCCCGACGATCCCGTGCCGGCGCCGCGCAGTCCCGGCCGCGCCGGCGTGCCGACGACGCCCCCGCCGCCCGCCGGCGCGTTCGCCCGCCCGATCCCGCCGGGCGGCGCCGTCATCCGCGTCTTCGAGGAGAAGCGCGAGGAGGAAGCGGCGCCGGAGTCGTCCTCGGCCGCGTCGGCCTACCGCTTCGAAGAGCACATGCCGACGAGCGTCTTCCTCTACGGCGTGATCCTGCTCGCCGCGTTCGCGGGCGCGACCCTGCGCCTCGGCATCCGCCGGCGCGAGCGGGGCGTCGCCGCGGCCGCCGTCCACATCCCCGCCCGAGACCCGTATAGACCCCGTGATAGGAGCCGCCGCCCATGAGAAGGCATGCCGGCAGCGCGGCGCTCGTCGTCGCCCTGTTCGCCCTCGTGTTGTCCGTGACCGGAGTGGCCGATGCCGCCCGCCAGGCCGCGGTCAAGTTCGTCACCAAGCCCAAGCCCCACGCCGTCCTCAAGCTCGACGGCAAAGGCCGCTTCCCGGCCAAGGCGATCCCGAAGGTGGCGAGCGCCAAGAACGCCGACAAGCTCGGCGGGAAGACCGCCGCCGACCTGACCGCCACGTGCGACCCGCAGACCGTCGACCTCGGCAGCTGGTGCCTGCAGGCCGCGCCCTACCCGCTGCCCAACGAGGACATCGGCAAGAACGACTTCTTCTACGCGTCCAAGGCGTGCGTCGAAGCGGGTGGGTTCCTGCCCAGCGCCGACCAGCTGCTCGGCGCCGCCGATCGCGTCAAGCTCGCCTCGACGATCGACGACGTCGTCGTGAACTCCTCGCCCGACGTCGACCCGACGGACGGGTTGAAGGACCGTCGTGAGATGTCCTCGACGCTGATCACGACGCAGGCGGGCTCATCGGCCGCGGGTTCGGAAGGCGTCACCGAGGGCTCGCGTGGCGACCCCAAGGCGGGTGAGCCGGACCCGGTGCCGCTGCCCGCCAACCCGGCGCCGCAGTCGCTGCAGTACGTGACCGTCTACGACAACCACGACAAGGGCGGCTTCGCCGGCTCCAAGCCGGTCACCGCGACCGAGACCTTCCGCTGCGGGTTCATGAAGGTCCAGGGCCAGGCGGCCACCGAAGAGGGCTAGAGCCCGCTCCGGTGGCCAGGCCACGAGCTAGCGCAGGCCGTTGCGCTTGGCGACGAGCAGGAGCGTGTCGGGGTCGTCGGAGATGATCCCGTCGACGCCCAGGTCGATCACCCGCTGGATCGTCGGCTGGTCGTTGACCGTGTAGGGCACGACCTTCACGCCGCGGGCCTGCAGCGTGGGCACCGGCGGGCCGTGGTAGATCGCCGGGTCCTCGACCAGGTAGGAGTCGGCCGAGTTGACCTTGCCCTGCGTCGGGTCGTGGACCTGCCAGTTGGAGGAGACGACGTCGGCCTGGGCGGCGCGGACGAGGCGACCCAGGTCCTTGTACTTCCACCAGTCCAGCCCGCCGGTCCACGGCGACGTCACGGACGGGTCGCCGACGACGGCCTCCAGCGAGCACTCGTCGGCGATGTCGTCGCAGTCGGCGCCCGCGTACTGCCAGACCAGCGCGACGGTGTCGATGCGCGGGTCGAGCTGCTTGGCGAGGCGGATCGTGCGCCAGTCGAAGGACTGGATCATCGCGCGGTCCTGGAGGTTGTTGTCCTGGATCGCCTTGACCAGCTTGGCCGTGAAGACGTCGTAGGGCGCGGTGTCGTCGACGGTGGGGGAGATCTTGGTCTCGATGTTGAAGCGGACGTCGTCGTCACCGCTGGCGGCGACGAGGTCGAAGACCTCCTGCAGCGTCGGCATCTTGGCGCCGGGCGAGGCGACCCAGCCGGGCTGGCCGGCGAAGTCGCCCTTGGAGCCGCAGTCGAGCGTCTTGATCTGCGCCAGCGTGAGCTCGTGGATCGGCTTGCCGAGGATGTTGGCGTCGCCCGTGCAGTGATTCGGGTTGATCGAGCGGTCGTGGGCGACGACGAGCACGCCGTCGGCCGTCACGCCGGTGTCCAGCTCCAGCGTGTCCACGTTGCGCGAGAGCCCGTAGGAGAACGCCGGCAGCGTGTTCTCCGGCCGGTAGCGGCGGCCGCCGCGGTGCGCCTCGACGTCGAACGGCGACGCGATCGGATCGGGCAGCGCGAGGTTCTTGGCGTCCATGACGTCACGCAGGCGATCCGGATAGTCGCTGATGATCCCGTCCACGCCGCGGTTGATGAGCGACGTCATGTCGGCCTTCTCGTTGACCGTCCACGGGATCACTGTGAGCCCGCGGTTGTGCGCCGACTTGATCAGCTTGTCGGTCAGATCCGGGAAGTTGGGGGAGAGGACGTTCGCCTTGAGGTCGTCCTTGACGGCCAGCGCGAGCGAACCGTCGTCGAACGGCTTGGCGCCGATCGCGATCCCGGCCGTCCACGGCGTGCCCTTGAAGATCGTCGCCTTCTGCGCGAGCGCGACGCGGCGCAGCGACGGTGAGAGCTTGCGCGCCGCGACCAGCGTGCGCCAGTCGAAGGACTGCAGCAGCGAGCGCTTGGTCATCTTGTAGCGCTTGATGACGTCGATCACCTTGCGCGCGAACGTCGCGGGCGCGACGGTCTCCTTGGGCAGCGTCGGGTCGAGCTTGGTCTCGATGTTGAACTGGACGCCGTTGGCCTCGTAGCGGTTGGCGAGCTGGAAGACCTCGGCCAGCGTCGGCATCTTCGTGCCGGGGACCGACTCCTGCGTGCCCACGAAGGGATCCGTCGACGGCACGTCGGGGTGGCGCGTGCCGCAGTCCATCTGCTTGACCTGCTTGAGCGTCAGGTCCTTGATCAGCTTGCCGATGTGCGGCCCTGAGCACTCGAGCGTCGAGAACCGGCGCTCGTGGGACACGACGACGACGCCGTCCTTGGTCACGCCCGTGTCCAGCTCGAGCGTCGTGACGCCGAGCCGCAGCGCGTTGCCGAAGGACGCGAGGGTGTTCTCCGGCCGGAGGCCGCGCCCGCCGCGGTGGGCCTCGAGGTCGAACGCCGCCGACGCCGTCGGCGCCGCGGCCAGGAGGATGAGTGCGGTTGCACCCAGGACTCGTGGTGTTCTCATGGGCGCGAGCCAATACGAGCCATGAGCCCGCAAAGTGGCTGAGCTGTGAGTTCACAACTTGTTTACGCCGAGTTCACGAGCGCGTAACCGGGTGCCGTTGCGGGCCTTCGAAGGTACGCCGCGATGCACACGACTGACCACGTGGAGATCCTCACCGCGGGAGAGCTCGAGATTCGACCCTCCGAGCACCTCGCGCGCGCCCGGGGCCGCACGCTGTCGCTCTCGGTGCGCGAACTCGACCTACTGGCGGCCCTCGCGCGACGCGAGGGCAAGATCGTGCCACGCACCGAGTTGTACGAGACGGTCTGGGGCGCACCTCTGCGCGGCAATGACCGATCCGTGGACGTCTACGTCCACAAGCTCCGGTCCAAGCTGGCGGTCGCCCTCCCCGAGTGGGCCTTCATCCATACCCACTTCGGGTTCGGCTACCGATTCCAGTCGGAACCTTCACAGCCTTTTCACAGGTCGAGAACAGCTCGATAACAAAGTTGTGTCGGCAGCCTGCGAGGGTCGCCGCCGGTCATGAACAAGAAGGAAGGTTCGATGAGAAAGTATCGCTTCATGCCGGGGCTCGCGGCTACCGCAGCTGTCTTGGCTTTCGGCGTCGCCGCTTGCGGCGATGACACCGGCGGTGCTGCGAGCAGCACCAGCACGCCGGCCGCGGGCGGTACGCCGGCCGCCGCCGATCTGTCGGGCAACCTCTCGGGTGCCGGCTCTTCGGCACAGGATGCCGCGCAGCAGGCGTGGATCGCGGGCTTCCAGGCCAACAACCCGAACGTCACGATCGCCTACGACCCGGTGGGCTCGGGTGGCGGACGCGAGCAGTTCGTCTCCGGCGGCGTCGCCTACGGCGGCACCGACGCCGGCCTGGCCGACGACGAGCTGGCGGGCGCCCAGAAGCGCTGCGGCGGCCCGGACAACCTGATCGAGCTGCCGGTCTACATCTCGCCGATCGCGGTCATCTACAACCTCGACGGCGTGAAGGACCTCCAGCTCTCCCCGGCGACGCTGGCCGGGATCTTCGCCCAGAAGATCAAGACCTGGGACGACCCGGCGATCAAGGCCGACAACCCGGACGCGACGCTGCCCTCGACGCGCATCACGCCGGTCAACCGCTCCGACAACTCGGGCACCACACAGAATTTCACCGACTACATGGCGCAGACCGCGCCGGACGCCTGGAAGACCGAAGCCAGCGGCGACTGGCCCATCAAGGGCGGCGAGGCTGCTCAGGGCACGTCCGGCGTCGTGGACGCCGTCAAGAACGGCAAGGGCACGATCGGCTACGCCGACGAGAGCCAGGCCGGCGAGCTGGGGATCGCGAAGATCAAGGTCGGCGACGCGTTCGTCGCTCCGAGCGCCGAGGCGGCGTCCGCGATCGTCGGCGAGTCCAAGGAGTCCGACGACCCGGGCAAGTACGTCTTCACGTACACGCTCAACCGCACGACGACCGCGGGCGGCGTCTACCCGATCGTCCTCGTCTCGTACCTGATGGCCTGCACCAAGTACGACGACGCGGCACAGGGCGCGATCGTCAAGGGCTACCTCGGCTACGTGATCAGCGCCGAGGGTCAGGACGCCGCGGCCAAGAACGCCGGCTCGGCTCCGATCAGCGACGAGCTTCGCACGACGCTGCAGCCGGCCGTCGACGCGATCGCCGGAAGCTAACGCCGACCCACCACTAGGGATGCCATCGTGACCGTCGCCCACATCCAGGATCCGGAACCCCTTCCGGACTTCAATCCGGGTCGCAAAGGCGACCGGTTCTTCGCAGGGCTCGCGACAGGAGCGGGCGTGATCATCCTGGCCACGCTCGCCGGTGTCGCGCTCTTCCTGATCGTGAAGGCCTGGCCGGCGATCACGGCAGATGGCACGCAGATCCCCGGCGGCGAGGGGCTGGTCAAGTACATCTGGCCCCTCGCCTTCGGAACGATCGTGGCCTCCACGATCGCGATCGTGATCGCGGTCCCGCTGGCGGTGTCGGTGGCGCTGTTCATCAGCCACATCGCGCCGCCGCGGCTCGCGCAGCCCCTGAGCTACATCGTCGACCTGCTCGCGGCGATCCCCAGCGTCATCTACGGACTCTGGGGCGTCGCGGTGCTCGGCCCGGCGTCCGTGGGCCTCCAGGAATGGCTCGCGGACAACGTCGGCTGGCTGCCGTTCTTCAAAGGTCCCGCGTCGGCGACGGGCCGCACGATGCTGGTCGCCGGTGTCGTGCTGGCGGTGATGATCCTGCCGATCGTCACGTCGGTCACCCGCTCCGTCTTCGTGCAGACGCCGCGGCGGCTGCAGGAGGGCGCGCTCGCGCTCGGCGCGACGCGCTGGGAGACGATCAAGCTGACCGTCCTGCCGTTCGGGCGCTCGGCGATGATCAGCGCGTCGATGCTCGGCCTCGGTCGCGCGCTCGGAGAGACGATGGCGGTCGCGATCGTGCTCTCGGTCTCGGGCGACGTGACCTTCAACCTGATCAGCTCCGGCAACCCGTCGACCATCGCGGCGCACATCGCGCTCGACTTCCCGGAGTCCTCCGGCGTCAAGGTCAACGCGCTGATCGCGGCCGGTCTCGTGCTCTTCGCGGTGACGCTGCTCGTCAACACGGCGGCGCGCAAGGTCATCAACCGCCAGATCCGGATCTGAGGTCCTCGACATGAGCACTCCCGATCAGGAGAAGACCTTGCCGGACGACGCGTCCACCGAGCGGGACCCCACGCCCGCCGCGACGTCCGCTGCGGCTCCCTCGAAGGCTGCGGGCAGCCCCGCTACGGTCACGACGTCGAGGCCTCCCACCCGGCCGTCCGTGCATGCCGGCACCGGCAAGCTCCCCGCCTGGGGGCCGTGGGGCGCGATCGTCGGCGCCGCTGTCGTCGTCGGCGTGATCCTCCTCGTCATCGGCTTCAACCTCGCGTTGTTCATCGTCGCGACGGCGGTCGTCGGTGGCATCGCCTTGTATGTCTGGTCGCGCTCGGTCGAGGGCAAGCGCCACGCGACCGACCGTGCCGTGACCTACGTGGTCACCGCGGCGTTCCTGACGGCCCTCGCGCCGCTGGTGTCGCTGCTGTTCACCGTCATCAAGCGCGGTGCCGCGCGGTTTGACTACGACTTCTTCACCCTCTCGATGCGCGGCGTCATCGGCGAGGGCGGCGGTGCCCTGCACGCGATCGAGGGCACGCTGATCATCACCGGCTGCGCGACGATCATCTCGGTGCCGATCGGCATCCTGGCGGCGATCTACCTGCAGGAGTACGGCAAGGGCCGGCTGCGCAGTTCGCTGACGTTCTTCGTCGACGTCATGACCGGCATCCCGTCGATCGTCGCCGGTCTGTTCGCGTTCGCGCTGTTCTCGATCTTCTTCGGCCCCGGCGTCCGTATGGGCATCATGGGCTCGATCGCGCTCTCGGTGCTGATGATCCCGATCGTGGTCCGCTCCACCGAAGAGATGCTGCGGATCGTCCCCAACAGCCTGCGCGAGGCGTCCTACGCACTCGGGATCTCCAAGTCGCGGACGATCCTGAAGGTCGTGCTGCCGACCGCGCTGGCCGGCATCGTGACCGGCGTGGTGCTGGCGATCGCGCGCATCATCGGTGAGACGGCGCCGCTGCTGATCACCACGGGCGTCGTGGCCTCGATGAACGCGAACCCGTTCGACGGGCGCATGTCGAACCTCGCGGTGTTCGCCTTCAACTCCTACAAGTCACCGGGCGTCCCGCCGCAGCCGTCGATCGACCGCGCGTGGACGGCGGCGCTCGTGCTGATCCTCATCGTGATGGTGCTCAATGTGGCCGCCCGTCTGATTTACCGCCGCTTCGGCACCGAGATCAAGTCCTAATGAGCGACACGACCACCCGAAAGGACCACTGAGATGGCTGTCGCCACGTCTGGGAAGTCCGTTTCCGTCAGCAACCTGAACCTGTTCTACGGCGCCTTCCACGCCGTCCACGACGTCAACGTGACGATCGAGCCGAACAAGGTCACGGCGCTCATCGGTTCGTCGGGCTGCGGCAAATCGACGTTCCTGCGGTCGCTGAACCGCATGCACGAGCTGATCGAAGGCGCGCGTGTCGAGGGCCAGGTGCTGCTCGAGGACCAGGACATCTACGGCCCCGGCTCGGACCCCGTCCACGTGCGACGTCAGGTCGGCATGGTCTTCCAGGCGCCCAACCCGTTCCCGACGATGTCGATCTACGACAACGTCGCGGCCGGGCTGAAGCTGAGCAGCCAGAAGGTCAAGAAGAACGACATGGACGAGATCGTCGAGCGCTCCCTGCGCGGGGCGAACCTCTGGAACGAGGTCAAGGATCGCCTCGACAAGCCCGGCATGGGTCTCTCGGGCGGCCAGCAGCAGCGCCTGTGCATCGCCCGCGCCACCGCGGTGGAGCCCGACGTGCTGCTGATGGACGAGCCGGCGTCGGCGCTGGACCCGATCTCGACGCTCGCGATCGAGGAGCTCGTCACAGAGCTCAAGAAGGACTACACGATCGTGATCGTCACGCATAACATGCAGCAGGCGAGCCGCGCGAGCGACATCACGGCCTTTTTCAACATCACCGAAGGCGGAAAGGGCGGCCACCTCGTGGAGATCGACACCACGGAGAAGATCTTCTCCAACCCGGAGAAGCAGGAGACCGAGGACTACGTCAGCGGTAAGTTCGGCTGATCCAGTGGACGAGAAGACAGGCGGGCGTATGGCCGGCGGACGGCAACACTTTCAGGAAGAGATCCGGGATCTCGAGACGCAGGCGCTCGGCGGGCTCGATCTCGTCGTCAAGACGTTGGACCGCACGCTCGAGGCGCTCGAGCACCAGGACATCGAGCTCGCGTCGATCGTCGTCCACGACGACGACCGCATCGATGGGCGCTATCTCGAGGTCCAGCAGGGGATCCTGTCGCTGCTGGCCCTGCAGGCGCCTGTCGCCTCCGACCTGCGCACGGTCGCCGCGCTGCTGCACGTGATCAAGCACGTGGAGCGCATGGGAGACCAGTGCGTGAACATCGCCAAGATGCTCCCGGTCGTCGGTTTCGAGCCGCCGTCCGACGAGGAGATGCTCCAGTTCATCTTCCGCATGGGCCGGCTCGCCCGCTCGCAGGTGGAGCAGTCCAAGCAGGCATTTCTGTTGAGAGATGTTGCGGTTGCCGAAGATCTGGTCCGCCAGGACCAGGAGATCAACCGGCTGAATCGGTGCGTCTTCTCGCGCGCGGTGGAGATCGGCACGGACGCGGATCGCCGCGAATGGGCGATGTCGATGATGCTCGTCGCCCGCGCGATAGAGCGGATCGGCGACAACGCCGTCGACATCGGCGAGCAGGTCGCATTTGTGGTCACCGGAGAGTTCCGCGAGTTCTCGGACGCGTCCCGCGTTTCCTGAGCGTTCTCCGTCGATCTAGTTTCCGGCCTGTGAAGATGTAGTTACCGGAACCTTTGGCGGGTCGAACCATTGCTCGGTCGTGAGTAATCTCCGCCGGGAGATGACGACGATGGTGGTTGATGAACGGCGCACCGGCGCCGCGGGCCAGGCGACCGTACGCCTGGCGGTGATCGATTCGGACACCGGTTTCCTGCAGGTTCTGGGCAAGCGCCTGGAGGGAATGGGTTGGCAGCACCGCGTGCTCGCCTCTCCCGTGCCGCTGGACGCGATGGTGGCGCTGCGGTTGAACGCGGTCGTGGTCGATCTGGCGGTGCTGGGTCCGCAGGGCTGGACCTACCTGGACAAGCTTTGTGCACGGCTGCCGGGGTTGGGCGTGATCGTCTGCACGGGCCAGTCGTCCGTGGCCCAGCGCGTGCGCGGGCTGCGCCTGGGCGCCGACGACTGGGTCACCAAGCCGTGTCATCCCGAAGAGCTGATCGCGCGGATCGAGGCGGTCGTCCGCCGTCGCAAGCGCGCCGACGTGCGCGTCGAGAAGGGCCCCGTCGTCATCGGCGAGGTCGAGATCCGCGCCGACCAGTTTCAGGCCTTCGTCTCCGGCGTCTCGGTCGAGCTCACCCGCCGCGAGTACGAGCTCATCCAGTTGCTGGCCGAGGCCGAAGGTCAGGTCCTGCAGCGCGAGGAGATCTACCAGCGCGTGTGGGGTTACGCGATGGTCCACGGTGATCGCTCGGTCGACGTCTTCGTACGCAAGCTGCGCTCCAAGCTCGAGCGCGTCTCGCCCTCCTGGCGCTACATCCACACCCACTTCGGGATCGGTTACCGCTTTGCCGCCGAGCCGGTCGAGGAGCCTGTCGGTGTGGGCCTGCCCGTCGCCGAGCCGGTTGCCGGTGCGCTGCCTCCGGCTGTGATGGAGCCGGTCCTCGAGGCCGCGCCCGAGCCGGAGTACGTACCCGCGCACTAGAGTTGAGAGTCCGTCATGGACTCTGAGCGCTTCAAGCACGTCCGCAACGTCGCGATCATCCTCGCGCTCGCCGTCGCCGTCTGGAAGATCCCAGGCGGCGGAACCGCGTCGAGGACGATTTCGAACATCTTCTCGGTGCTGTTCCTGGCCGGCTTCTTCTTCCTCGGCTACCGGCTCTACATGGAGCACCGGATCTCGATCTTCGGCCTCGAGGAACGCCAGCGCGGCCTTGCGTACGGCGCCGTCGCGCTGCTCGTCTTCGCGGTCGTCGCGACGAGTCATCTGTGGGACCTGGGCCCGCTCGGCGCGATGCTATGGCTGCTCATGCTCGGCGCCTCGGCGTGGGCGCTGTACAGCGTGTGGCGCTCCTACCGCACGTATTAGTTCCGCCGCACTTTTGGTGCAAAGTTGTAACAAAGCGGTGTAGATCCGTTCAGTGGCGTCGGCAAGGCTTGTGCCATGCCCCCCACAGTCCCGACCCGCCGCGTCGTGCCGGCGCGATTCGCCGCAACGCCCGGGCAGGCGTCGGTCGAGCTCGTCGTCCTGCTCCCGGCGATCTTCGCCGTGCTCGCGGTCGCGTTACAGGCCGTTGTCGCGGGGCAGGCGGTGTGGGAGGCGCGGGTCGCCGCCCGCGCGGCGGCGCGGGCGCATTCGCTCGGCGCTGACGCGGCGGCGGCCGCCCGCTCCCATCTGCGCCGCGGGCTCGAGCCCGGGCTGCAGGTGCATGCCTCCGACGACGGCGACGTCCGCGTGTCCGTGCGCGTCCCCACGGTCCTGCCCGCGCTGAAGCTCGGCCGCATCTCGGCGACATCCCACTTCCGGCCCCAGGATCGATGAGGGGCGCGTTTCGCCACGCCGCTTCGCGAGCGCGCACCTGTCGGCGCTCCCGGCGTGTCGTCGAGCACGCCCGTGCCGAGTCGCCGGGCGGCGACGTGCGCGGCCGAGTCTGGGGCCGCCGACGTCCGCGTTGCGGGCGCGCGCGGAGCGCGTCCGCGGTCCGCGACGCACGAGGCCAGGCGTCGATCGAGCTCCTCGGCCTGCTCCCGCTGGTCGCGGTGATCGCGCTGGTCGCGATGACCTTCGTGGCCTCACACGGAGCAGGCGAACAGGCGGGCGAGGCGGCCGAGGCAGGCGCGCTCGCCCTCCTGCAGGGCGGCGATGCGTCGCCCCGTGACGCCGCCGAGCACGCGCTCGACGAGCCGACCCGCAAGCGCGCCACGATCACGATCTCCGGCCGCACCGTCCACGTCCGTGTGCGGCCACGCCTCGCCCTGCCGATCCCCGGCCTCGCCGACGAGCTCGCGGGCGAAGCGAAAGCGGTCGCCGGCCCATGACCGCCCTCGACCGAGCCCGCGGCTGGTTCATCGCCCCGCCGCCCCCGTCGTCGGCCGACACCGGCTGGTCGGCACCCTCGCCGCGGGCGCCCGGCCCGGCTGTCCGATCGTCGTCGCCTTCTCGGCCGCGCGCCGACGACCGCCCAATCGCTCCGTCCTCACCACCGCGCGCGGGCGAACGACCCACAGCGTCCTCCTCACCACCGTCTTCCGGCGCCTGGCCGGAGCCCGGGGCGTCGTCTTTGTCGTCGCGGAGCGATGGCCCGGACTCGGCCGCGACGGATGCCGCGCCTCGGAGCGCCGCTCCGTCTCACCGAGCTTCGACCCTCCCGGCCGCGTCGGCGGCGGGCGATCAGGCGGCCGTGTCCCGAGCGTCCTCGTCGGGCGCCGGCGGTGCGACGGCGTTCGCGCCGCCGTCTCCAGCGCGCCGCGACGACGTGGCCGGCGATGGACCGCGTTCCGATCCACGCGCGGCCACGGGCGGCGACCGTCGTCGTCGCGGCAAGCGTCCGTCGCGGCCCAAGCCCGATCGGCACGCCGGCTGGCAGCCGCCGGTCGCCGGCGAATGGGTCGCACCGCCGCCGGTAACCGCCACGGTGACCTCGGCGGCGGTGCTCGGACGGGCCGGAGAGGTCGAGCCGGTCGCGGCGGCGCTCGCGCTGGCCCTGCGCCTTCAGACGCGCGCGAAGGCGGCGGCGGTGGCCGTCGTCGGTGCCGTTCCGGCCGAGGTCGAGCTGGGGAGCGCGGTCGCGGCGGCGCGGCGGTTGGCCGCGCGGCTGGAAGCGCACGGTCTCGCGCCCTATGCTCGCGGACGGCTCGCGTGGGTCGAGCTCGACCCGGACGATCCGCAGCTCCTCGCCGCCGCCCGGCGGGTGACGCTGGTCGGCGCGCCGGCGGTGCTGGCCGTCACCTCCGCGCGCTCGGCCGCGGTGGACGAGGCGCTCAACGAGCAAGACCTGCTCGTGATCGTCAGCACCGAGCCCGACGGGCCGCTCGCGCAACTCGCCGCGGCGGGCCTCGCCGACGTCCCGATCCTCACCACGCGCCCGCTCGGCCGCGGCCCGGCCCGATCCCTCGCCCGCGCCGGCGTCCGCTGCGCCCGGCCGGTCCGTCAGCTCCTCACATCCCCGCAAGAGGTGTCCGAATGACCCAACCGCACGGACAGGCGACGATCCTCGTCATCGGAGGCCTCGCGGGCATCCTGATCGCCGCGATCGTCGTCGGAGCCGTCGCCCGCGCGGTCGGAAGCGAGGCGGCGGCCCAGCGCGCCGCGGACCTCGCGGCGGTCGCCGCCGCGCGCGTGATGCACGAGAACTACGGCCGCCTGTTCGAGCCCGCGTTCATCCGCCGCCGCCCGAACCCGAACCACCTCGAGAAGGCCGGCTACCTCGCGCTCGGCCGTGCCGCGGCCCTACGCGTCGCCAAGGCCAACGGCGCCTCCGACCCAGCCGTGAGCTTCCCCGACGAGGCCACCATCGCTCCTGTGCGGGTGCGCGTCGGCATCCGCGAGACCGTTCGCGTCGGCAGCCGGGACCATCGCCGCAGCGCCACCTTCGCCGTCGTCGCCGAAGCCGCACTCGGCCCCGCCGCGGACCTCTCCCTCGCCACCGGCGGCGGGTACGACGGGCCACTGGAGACCCGCCAGGGCGAGCGGATGCGCCCCGACGTCGCGCTGGCCTTCGACCGCATGGAGGCCGCCGCCCGTGCCGACGGCATCGCGCTGATCATTACGAGCGGCTATCGCTCCGACGCCGAGCAGGCCGTCCTGTGGGCCCGGCATCCGGACCCGAAGTGGGTCGCCCGCCCCGGCACCTCGCTGCACCGCAACGCCACCGAGCTCGACCTCGGCCCGGCCGCGGCCTACGCCTGGCTCGCGGCCAACGCCCCTCGCTTCCATTTCATTCAGCGCTACTCGTGGGAGAAATGGCACTACGGATACGCGTTGAACGCGGGCTCAAGCCCGCGCGCCGTGGCGGGCCGCCCGGCGACCGGCGGTGAGGCGGACAGTGGCCCGGCGGCGGCCGTTGACCGCGGCGCGCCGGCCGGCGACGGCGAGGACGGCGCATCGCACGGCGCCGTGCCCGGGTTCGTGCCGGCCCGCTTCGCGCCGATGCTGCGCACCGCGGCGATGCGCTGGAACGTCTCCGCGAAGCTCCTCGCCGCGCAGATCTATGCCGAGTCGAGCTTCAACCCGTTCGCGGTCTCCAAGGCCGGCGCGCAGGGGATCGCGCAGTTCATGCCCGAGACCGCGCGGGGGATGGGCCTCGATGACGCGTTCGACCCCGAGCAGGCGATCGACGCGCAGGCGCACCTGATGCGCGACCTGCTCAGGCAGTTCGGTTCGGTGCCGCTCGCCCTCGCGGCCTACAACGCCGGCCCGGGACCCGTGCAGGCGTGCGGGTGCGTGCCGAACAACGGCGAGTCACCTGGGTACGTCGCCCGCATCCTCGGCTTGATGTCGGGCGCGGGCGTCCCGCTCCCGGTCGGTCCCGCCGGCACCACGCTCGAGGTGCGTCTTGTCAGGTGAGCGCGCCCGCGAGCGTCTGCGAGATCACGCCCGCCAGCCGGCGGCCCGCCTCCTCGAGGTCGGGCTCCGAGAGATGCGAGAACGACAACCGCATCTCGTTGTGGCCCTCCTCGCCCACATAGAACGCGCGGCCCGGGACGTAGGCGACGCCGGCCGCCGACGCCGCGTCGCGCATCTCGCGCACGTCGATCTCCGGCGGAACCGTCACCCACGTGAACATCCCGCCGGTGGGCTCGCTCCAGGTCACGCCGGCGGGCATGTGGGCGGAGAGGGAGGCCGACAGCGCCGCCCAGTGCGAGGCGTAGAGCGCCTGCGCGCGGGGAACGCCGGCGTCGAAGTGCCCGGCGCGGCCGTACTCCTCGACCATCCGCTGGCCGAGCGCGCCCGCGCACTGATCGGTGTTCTGCTTGGCGTCCGCCAGCGGGGCGACGAGCGCGGCCGGGCCGAGCGCCCAGCCCATCCGGAAGCCGGGGGAGAACACCTTCGAGAACGTTCCCGCCTGCAGCACGATGTCGGGGCCCAAGGACCACAGCGACGGGAGCGACTCGCCCGAGAAGGAGAGCTCGCGGTAGGCGACGTCCTCGAAGATCAGCACGCCGAACGCGCGACACGCGGCGACGAGCGCTTCACGGCGCCCGAGCGACAGCGTCCGCCCGGACGGGTTCTGGTACTCCGGGATCACGTAGACGAACTTGGGCCGGTAGCCGCCCTCGAACAGCGCGACCAGCTCGTCGACGAGCATCCCCTCCTCGTCCATCGGGATGCCGGTCAGCTTGGCCTCGTACGCGGCGAACCCGAGGATCGCGCCGAGGTAGGTCGGCGCCTCGACGGCGACGCCGTCGCCCGGCTCGAGCATCGTGCGGCACAAGAGGTCGATGCACTCCATCCCGCCCGAGGTCACGATCAGCTCGTCCTCGGCCGGTTCGACGCCCTGCGTGGCAGCCACCCGCGAGCGCAGGTAGGCGCGAACCGAGGGGAGACCCGCGCTCGGCCCGTACTGCAGCGCCACGCCGGGGTCCGTCGCGATCACCCGCGCGGCGATCTCGCCGAGCACCTCGGTCTGGAACGTCGCGATGTTCGGGAACCCGCCGGTCATCGCCAGCACGCCGGGTCCGGGGCCGGAGAGGATCGCGGCCAGCTCGGCGCCGCCGCGGTTGCGTGCCCGTTCAGCGAAGCGCGAGGTCCAGTCCATCGCTACATATTGCACGGTCCCGATTCGCCGCGAGATTCGGCCGATCTCATCCGGGGTGACGCAGATTCACCCCCAGGAGTGATTGAACCGGTCACAAATCCGGGCGAAACTGCAATGACAAGGCAGAGGCTGACCACCTCTCCTCGCGTTGGCCCCCGGGCAGTTCCCTCCTCCTCGACACCCGCCGGCCGAAGCACCTGCAGGGCCGTCGCGCCTGACCAGCGCGGCGGCCCTCTTTTTTCGCCTCGCAAACATCCGCCGGGCGGGTGCGCTGAGACACATCCACGCCCGGGCGATTTCATTTCCGGCTCAGGTCCCCTAGCTTCAGGTACGCCGGCTCGGCGGTCAGGAGGGGACTTGACTAGAGGGGGGAAGGGTTCAGTGCAACACGGCCGATGGAGGCTCGCCACGGGCCTCGCGGTTGCCGCGGCGCTTTTTGCGCCCGGCGTCGCCAGTGCGAAGACGACGCTCGTCGAGGTGCATTCCACCGCGCATGCGGTGCTCAACCAGCTCGAGGCGCTCGGGCTCGACGTCACCTACGAGGGCGACACGCGCACGGAGCTGATGCTGCACGGCCCTGAGGACGTGCAGATCCTCAAGGACACGGGTCTCGCCTACGACGTCCTGATGGACGACATGGACGGCGCCAACGACGCGCGCCTGAAGTCCGAGGACGATCACCAGGCGAAGGTCGACAAGGGCATCGCGCCGCTGTCGACGCTGCCGACCGGCCGCGTCGCCTACCGCGACCTGGCGAGCATCAACGCCGAGCTCCAGCAGCTGGCGACGACCTATCCCGACAAGGTCAAGCTCTTCACGCTGAACAAGACCTCGCTCCTGGGCAAGACGATCTACGGGGTCGAGGTCAGCCACAACGTGGCGCAGAACGTCGGCAAGCCGGAGTTCCAGCTCACCGGCGCGCACCACGCGCGGGAGTGGCCGACGGCCGAGTTCACGATGGAGTTCATCTGGGACCTGCTGCTCAACGACGGCACCGACGCCGACGCGACGAACCTGCTCGAGAAGGGCAAGCTGATCGCGATCCCGGTCGTCAACGTCGACGGCTACGACCTCAGCCGCAGCCTGCAGAACGAGCAGAAGCGCAAGAACTGCCGCATCACGTCGGGCGTGATCCCGACGCTGGCGGACTGCACGCTCGCGGCGAACATCAACCGCGGCATCGACCTCAACCGCAACTACCTCCCGTTCTGGGGCGGCCCGGGCTCGAGCACGAGCTCGACGGCGTCCAACACGCGCGGCGAGGCCCCCGGCTCCGAGCCCGAGATCGCGGGCATGATCAACATGGGCAACACCAACAACATCACGCTCGCGATCAACAACCACACGCCGGATCAGCGTCTGCTGCGCGCGCCGAGCTCCTCCAACGAGCCCGACGTGCTCGCCGACCAGGTCGCGTACCAGGGCCTGCTCGACCGGCTCTCCAAGAACCTCCCGGGCTGGCCCGCCGGTCCGTGGACCGACGTCTACTACGAGGCCTCCAGCACCGCGGAGCAGCAGGCGTACTACGCGTACGGCGCGTTCGGCTTCACCCCTGAGGCGACGCCTGGCTTCAGCGGTACGCAGACGTTCCACCCGCCGTACCAGAACGTCATCGACAACTACCTCGGCACCGGCACGCGCTACGCGGGCCAGACGATGCGCGGCCTCTACTACGACGCGTTCAAGGCCGCCGAGGAGCCGGCGCTGCACTCCGTGATCTCCGGCACCGCACCCGCGGGGGCGACCCTGACGCTCACGAAGACGTACACGCTGGACACCTCGTCGACGGTCTTCACCACCGGCCAGCCGGCAGAGGTCCGGACCTTGCCGAACGCGCTCAAGCTGACGATGAACGTCCCCGCGAGCGGGAAGTTCGAGTGGCACGTGAACCCGTCGCTGCGGCCGAGCCAGTACACGGACCAGTTCGTGGACGAGTCCTACACGCTCACCTGCACCGCGCCCGACGGGACGGTGCTCGAGACGACGACGGTCAAGATCGCGCGCGGGCAGGTCGTCAATCGCTCGCTCTGCACACAGGGCGGGGTCGGCGGAAGCGTCCCGAGCACGCTCGCGCTCACGCTCGGGGCACCGGCGACGTTCGGCGCGTTCGCCCCTGGCATCGCCAAGGAGTACGACGCCACTACGACCGCCAACACGGTGAGCACCGCGGGCAACGCCGCCTTGAGCGTCGCCGACGCGGACCCGGTCAACACTGGCAAGCTCGTCAATGGCGCGTTCACGCTCGCGTCGCCGCTGCGCGCCGCGGCGACGAGCCCGGCAGGTGTCGGCTCAGCGCTGGCCGCGATCGGCGGCTCGGCCGCACCCACCTCACTGCTGACCTATGCGGGCCCGGTCAGCAACGACCCGGTGTCGGTGGCCTTCAAACAGGCCATCGGCGCCAACGATGCCCTGCGGACAGGGACGTACAGCAAGACGCTGACGTTCACGCTCTCCACCACGAACCCGTAGGGAGCGACCGTCCGCGCCGATCACCCGCCGGCTACGGCCGGCGGGTGGTCGGTCAGGCACCCGACGTTCGGGGAGGAAAGCCGACCGCGACCCCCGGCTACGCTGAATCTGGTCACTTGTCTCAGTCTCTGTCGTCATCGCCTCGCCGGGTGCTCGTGCTCGGCCTCTTGGTCGCCGCCGGCGCCCTGTTCTACTCGGTGCTCGAGCGCCGCGATGCACCGTCGCGCGTGGCCACAGGCGGGGATTTCGGGGTCTGCGCGACGCGGCACGGCGACGATGCGCGGGCCTGTTACCAGCGCGAAGCCGGACGCGAACTGGCGACGGTCGGCAGCGCCGCGCCGGCCATCACCCTGGTCGCGCCGGCGGGCACTTCGACCGAAGTGACGTTCGCGGAGGCCGATGTGGAGACATCTCAACAAGATGATCTGCTCTGCGACCTGCACACCCGCGTGGGCGTGACCAGCGAGCAGGTGCCGTCCTGGCTCGGCTGGGCCGAGCCGCTGGCGGCCGCGGCGCCCGTGTCATGAACCGCCGCGCGCTACTCGCCGGAGCGGGAACGCTCGTCCTGCTCGTCGCGGTCGGGCTCACCGTGCTGCTCGCCACCGGCGGCGGCTCGGACTCGAACCCGCGCGCGGCGGAGCGCACGGCCGCGTCCGCGCAGGCCGAGAAGGCCACGGGCGATCTCAACACCTGCGCCGGCCTCATCCAGGACGAGGGTCGAAACTGCTACTCCCGCGAGCTGGCGAAGATCGTCAACGACGCCGCCGACCCGCTCGCCGCCGTCGAGGGGATCACCGCCGCGGCCTACGCGGACAAGACCGGCTTCCTGCTCGCCAACTGCCACGGGATCATGCACACGGTCGCGCGCGAGTACGCGTTGAAGATCCACCTGACGCTGGCGAAGTTGATGGACAACCTGCCCGCGACCAACGATCCGGGCTGCTCCGCCGGCTACGCGCACGGCCTGGTGACGGCGGTCGCGCCGCAGATCGAGGCGGCCGGCCCGAAGGTCGCGCTCAAGCTCTGCGCCGAGGCCGGCACCCGCTACCAGCGGTACTCGTGCACGCACGGCTTCGGGCACGCGTTCATGCGCCTGAACAACGACAACATCGCGCCCGCGCTGCAGATGTGCGAGCAGCTCGGTTCCGGCGCCGCGCCCGACTGCTCGCAGGGCGTCTACCACGACTACTGGTTCGCGATCAACGGGACCGACGCGACGTCGAAGCCCAAGGACGTCGTGACCGATCCGCGCGCGCTGTGCGGTGCGCAGCCCGCGCAATTCGTGCGGCCGTGCTGGTACCGGGTGTTCCTGGAGACCGAGACCGGCAAGCGCGTGCAATCCGCAGCGGATTTCGAGCAGCTCTGCGGCGGCCTGGACGGCTTGCAGCGCCAGGCGTGCATCACCGGCGCGAGCGTGATCGGCCCGCCCGACCCGCGCAACCAGCTGCCGCTCTGCAACACCCTGCAGACGGACACCGACAAGGTCGCCTGCATCCGCGGTACGAAGGTTCAAAACTTGCTCCAGTACCCGGATTCGATGAAGGTCGACGTACTCAAGGGCTGCAAGCAGTTCGACGGCTCGCTGGCCCTCACGTGCTATCGCTGGCTGGGCAAGACGCTCGGCGTCGTCAGCGACGGCAAGCTGCTCGACTACGGCTGCCCGAAGCTCCCGAAGGGCGCCGCGCAGAAGGCGTGCGCGGCCGGCGTGAAGAGCATGCAAGGCCCGCTCGTGACCTTCTCGTAGGTCCGCGCACCAACGTATTTCCAAGCGCGCGCCAAGCCTCGATGAGGAGTGTCCCTTGGCATGCAGAGCGGGGCGATCCGGCTGGCGCGCGACGCTCTTGCGACTCGCGACCTCCGGCGCCTGCAACTCGCGAACCTCGCCACCGGCATCGGCGGGTGGGCGTTCATGGTCTCCCTGGCCGTGCACGCGTACGCGGTCGGCGGCGCCGCGGCGGTCGGCTTGGCCGCGCTCGTGCGCATGGCCCCGGCGGGTCTCGCCGCACCGCTGACCGGCTTGGCGGCGGACCGCTTCCCGCGCCGCGACGTCCTCCTGGCCTCCGTGCTCGCCCGCGCGCTCCTGCTCGCCGCGGCGGCGTGGCTGGTGGCGTTCGACGCCCCGTTCCCGCTGCTGCTGGTGCTCGCAACGCTCTTCACGGTCGCCGCGACCGCCCACAAACCCGCGCAGGCCGCACTGCTTCCGAGCCTCGCGCCCAGCAAGACCCGCCAAGCCGCCTCCAACGCCCTCTGGACCGCGATCGACAACGGCGCCTTCGTGGCGGGCGCGGTCGCGGGCGGCGTGCCGCGCGCCCCTGCCGGCGCCGCCGCGGCGTTCGCGGCCGCGGCGCTGGCGTTCGCGGCGGCGACCTTCGCCCTGTCGCGCGTGGCGCGAGAGCAAGGTTCGTCGGGCACAGCCCGATCAACCTTTCTCTCGGCGCACACGGCACCGGCGGACGCGCCACGCGGGTGGGCGACGGACGAGCCGGGCGGGTGGCTTCCGGCGCCGGCCGACGAGTCGCGCCTGCGCGCGGCCGACGGTGCGCGCGGGTGGCTTCCGGCGCTGGCCGACGAGCCGCGCCTGCAGGCGTCCGACGGGGCGCGCGGGTGGGTGCCGGCGCCGGCCGACGGGCCGGGCACGCCGGCGACGGGAGTCGGGTCGTAGCC
>NZ_JAPDOD010000120.1 GCF_027587205.1 Solirubrobacter ginsenosidimutans | reverse complement strand
CCCCGGTGCGTCGCCGTCCGCCCTCATCCCCGAGGGCCTCCGCGCCGGCATCGTCGAACTGACGCGGATCGCGCTCGGACGCCCGCAGAAACCGGCAACGCCGGAGCCCTAGGACGCCGCAATGGATCTGATCGAGAACGATCCGACCACACCGACGAGCCAATCCGAGGTGCGCGCGCAGCGCCTTGGCTCCGCGCTCCGCGGCCTCGCGGCCGAACTCGTCGACGAGCGACGCAACGTCGCGCGGCTGCGCCGGGAGATCGCAGATCTGAAGGCGCGACTCGAGATCGCCGAGTCGACGCGAGCAGGTGCTCGCGACCCGGATGGTCCCCCCGCCGTCGACGTGTAGACAACAGCCCGGAGGTACTGAAATGAAGCTTCCGCTCTTCACCTGGGCGCGCGGCTACGACCGCGGTTGGCTACGCGGGGACGTTCTCGCCGGGCTGACCGTCTGGGCGGTCCTCGTTCCCGAGGCGCTCGCCTATGCGACGATCGCCGGCGTCTCACCGGTCGTCGGCCTCTACGCCGCACCTGGCGCGCTCATCCTCTATGCCGCCTTCGGCAGTTCGCGTCATCTCGTGACGGGCCCGATGGCATCGACAGCCGCCCTGTCGGCCGCCGCGGTCGGTGAAATGGCCGCGGGCGGTTCGGACGCATTCGTCCAGCTCACGATCACGATGGCGCTCGTGGTCGGCATCTTCGCCCTGGTCGCCGGAGCACTGCGGCTGGGCTTTCTCGCCAGCTTCATCTCCGAGCCGGTGATGAAGGGCTTCATCATCGGGCTTGCGCTGACGATCATCGTCGGCCAGCTCCCGAAGCTCTTCGGGGTCGAGAAGACCGCCGGCGACTTCTTCGAGCAGCTCTGGGGGTTCCTGGGCGAGCTCGGGAACACGAGCGGGCTCACGCTGCTCGTCGGTGTTTGCTCGCTGGTGCTCGTGCTGGGCCTGAAGGCATACGCTCCTGTCGTTCCCGCCTCGCTCGTGGCCGTGATCCTGGGCATCGGTGCGGTCAGCCTGTTCGACCTCGACGTGGCGATCGTCGGCCCCGTCGATAGTGGGCTGCCCTCGTTCGGACTCCCGGACGTCGCGGCGCACGACTACCTGGATCTGTCCGCGTCGGCGATCGGTGTGCTGCTCATCGGCTTGATGGAGGGACTCGGCGCGGCGAAGACCTATGCCGCGAAGAACCACTACGAGATCGACGTCAACCGGGAGTTGTTCGGGATGGGCGCGGCGAACATCGCCTCAGGGCTCTCGAGCGGGATGGTCGTCGGCGGCAGCCTCTCCAAGACCGCCGTCAACGGCTCAGCGGGTGCCCGTTCGCAGCTCTCCGGACTCGTCGTGGCCGTGCTGACGGTCATCACCCTGCTCTTCCTCACCGGGCTCTTCGAGAACCTTCCCGAGGCGACGCTCGCCGCGATCGTCATCGCCGCCGTCATCGAGCTCGTCGACGTCCCCGCCCTCGTGCGCCTGTATCGCTTTCACGCCCGCGGCGCCGGCCGCGCCTATGCCGTGGCGGCGCGTCCCGACTTCGTCGGCGCGGTGGCCGCGCTCGCCGGGGTGCTGGTCTTCGACACGTTGCCCGGCCTGTTCATCGGCATCGGCGTCTCCCTCGTGCTGCTCGTCTACCGCGCCTCGCGTCCGCACATCGCCATCCTTGGCCGCGATCCCGGCGACGATGAGCGCTGGAACGACCTTCAGCGGCACCCCGACAACGAGCCAGAGCCCGGGATCGTCGTCGTGCGCTGCGAGAGCGCCCTCATCTTCGCCAACGCCGAGACCGTCCGCGACGCGATCCGCGCCCACCTCGAACACGACACGTTCGCGATCGTGCTCGATGCCGAGACCGTGCCGGCGATCGACGTCACCGCGGTCAGCATGCTCGTCGCGCTCGCCCACGACCTCCGCCGCGACGGGATCGAGCTCGCCTTCGCCCGCGACGTGGGAGATGTCCGTGAACTCGTCCAACTCGGCGCGACCGGTGCCCCGCTGTCGCGCTATCCGACGGTGAAGGCCGCCGTCGATGCCCTGCGCAGCAAGGCGACCGCGTGATCAGCGCGACCGGGTCGCTCCTCATCCCGACGGTATGAAAACGCGGCTCCGCCCGCTCTTCATCCGCATTGGACGATGCCGCGCAGGCGCTGAGGCCGCAAGGTCCACTGAGCCATCGTCT
>NZ_JAPDOD010000119.1 GCF_027587205.1 Solirubrobacter ginsenosidimutans | reverse complement strand
AGCCGAAGCCGGCCGTCGCCGCCGCCAAGCCGGAGGCCGCCGCCAAGCCGAAGCCGGCCGCCAAGCCGAAGCCGGCCGTCGCCGCCGCCAAGCCGGAGGCCGCCGCCAAGCCGAAGCCGGCCGCCAAGCCGAAGCCGGCCGTCGCCGCCGCCAAGCCGGAGGCCGCCGCCAAGCCGAAGCCGGCCGCCAAGCCGAAGCCGGCCGTCGCCGCCGCCAAGCCGGAGGCCGCCGCCAAGCCGAAGCCGGCCGCCACCGCCGCCAAGCCGAAGGCCGCCGCCAAGCCCATCGCGCAGGCGGCGCCGGCCGGCGCGCCGACCGTCCCGAGTGGCCCGGCGAAGCCGAAGCCCGCGGCGACGAGCCCGACGGCCAAAGCCCCCGCGCGGGCGGACGAGCCGCCGCAGGCCGCCAACGGTGCCGCCGCCACGCCCACCGAGGGCTCCGTTGCGACCGGCGAGGTCACGGCGAAGACTGCCGCCGGCAACGGGTCCGGGGCCGCGAAGCCCGCTCCCGTCAAGCCCGCGGGCTGATCGCGCTGACGTGCGCGGCCTGGTTCGCCGGGCCGCGCGCGCATTAGAGTCCGCGCGTATATGCGCCCCATCCCTGCCGACAGCTTGGGCCACGCCCACGGACTTCTTCGCGCGATCGACAAGCGCGGACGGCTGCGCACGGACGAGTTCGTGACGGAGTTCAGCCTCGAGGAACTGTTCCCGCCAGACCTCGAGAACGCGCTCGGCCGGATGCGCCACTTCATCTCCTACGCGCGCGCCGCCGGGCTCGTCAAGGAAGACCGCGGCGTGGTCGAGCTCACCGAGGTCGGCCGGCGCTACATCCGCTCGGGCGAGCCGGACGCGCCGTTCGCGATCGGCCCCCAACAGGCCGAGTGGCTGCGCCGCCAGCTGCGCGAGAAGCACATGACGGACTCGATCTTCCATGGGCTCGCGATCGGCATCAGCCTGCTCGCCTCGACCCCGCCCGGGACGCGCGTCTCGACGATGGACTTCGGCCGCTCGATGGCCTACCTCGGCCGCGCCGGCTGGGACAACGAGAACACGCTCGAGAGCCAGGGCGAGCGCCACCTGACGCTGCTCAAGGACATGGAGATGATCGACGCCGAGCACCGGGTCACGCCGACGGGCGACCTGGTCCGCGGCGAGCTCACCCTGCCGGTCCACATGTCCCTGCCCGACATCGCCGCGCAGCTGAACCCGGGCGGCGCCGAGGCCGTGCGCGCGGCCGCCGAGAAGGAATGGGCCGAACCGGAGCCCGAGCCCGAGCCCGAGCCGGTCGCCGAGCCGGAGCCCGAAGCCGAAGAGGACGAAGACGAAGACGACGGCGGTTACCACACGGTCGCGGACTTCGGCTCCGTCTCGCCGCCGAAGGAGGACGAGGCACCGCGCCCGCCGATCGTCCCCCGCGCGGCGGCGTACTCCGGCGAGGAGACCCGGGAACTCTCCTCCGGCGACCCACTGGCCGGCCCGTCGACGAGCGTCGCCCCGCCGTCCGCGGCCGGAGGCGACCCCCTCGCCGCCGAGCAACCGGTCGTCTACCCGCCGCCGATCGAGAACACCCCGAGCCCCACGGACGCGCCGACGGTCGTGAGCTCGTCCGCCCCGTCCGTCGCACCCCCGCACCCCGAGGCGCGCGTGGCCGAGCCGGTCGCACTGCCCGTCGAAGCGTTCGTGGCACCGCCGTCGGTGTCGACGCCGGCCGAGGCATCGGTCGCGGAGCCGGCCGAGGCGTCGGTAGCGCCGCCGTCGGCCGAAGAGTCGGTTGCCGGCCCGGCCGAGGCGTCGGTTGCGCCGCCGTCGGTGTCGCCCCCCGCCGAGGCGCAAGTGGCCGAACCGGTCGCGCCGCCGGTGGCCGCATCGCCGGTTGCCGAGCCGGCTGAGTCGCTCGCCGAGGCGTCGGTTGCGCCGCCATCGGTGCCGCCGCCCGCCGAGGCGCGAGTGGCCGAACCGGTCGCCGAGCCGGCGGTCCCCTCGCCTTCGGACGGCGCGGCTGTGCCGCCGCCCGTCTCCGCGCCGCCGGCCGACGTCGCGGCCTCGGCCGCACCGCCGTCGTCGGCGCCGCCCGAGATCGCGTCGCCCGTGCCGCCACCTCCCTCCGCTGCGCCTCCTTCGGTGCCGGCTGCGGCCGCGTCGGACGAGCCTGTCGAGGTCGCGGCCTCCGCCGCGGCGCCCGCGGGGGCGTCGCCTGAGGCGCTGGCCGTGTCGGCTGAGCCTGAGGTCGCGGCCTCCGCCGCGCCCGCCGGCGTGGCGCCCGAGGCCGGCTCGGCGGCGTCGCCGTCGCCCGCGCCGGCCGAGGTGCC
>NZ_JAPDOD010000118.1 GCF_027587205.1 Solirubrobacter ginsenosidimutans | reverse complement strand
CGTCAGGTGGTCGTCCTCGCCCAGGAGGAGGCGCGGACGCTCAAGCACAACTACATCGGGACCGAGCACATCCTCCTTGGTCTCCTCCGTGAGGAGGAGGGACTTGCCGCTCGGGTTCTCGAGTCTTTGGACATCACCGTTGAGCGTGTGCGCGCTCAGGTTGTCCGCATAGTCGGTTCCGGCGAGGAGGTGACCTCCGGCCAGATTCCTTTTACGCCTCGTGCGAAGAAGGTGCTCGAACTGGCCCTGCGTGAGGCGCTTTCGCTGGGTCATAACTACATCGGTACCGAGCACATCCTGCTCGGCCTCGTGCGCGAGAACGAGGGCGTGGCCGCACGCATCCTGCTCGACTTCGACGCGGACTCTGAGAAGATCCGCAACGAGGTCATCCGCATGCTCTCCGGCCCGGGCGGCCGGCGCCAGGGCTCGACCGGTCAGGGCCAGGCGGCCCCGGGCGGCGCGGCTGCGGGCGAGAAGAAGTCCTCAAAGCTGCTCGACCAGTTCGGGCGCAACCTCACCAAGCTGGCCGCTGACGGCAAGCTGGATCCCGTCGTCGGGCGCGAGACGGAGATCGAGCGGATCATGCAGATCCTCTCGCGACGGACCAAGAACAACCCTGTGTTGGTCGGCGAGCCGGGGGTCGGCAAGACCGCGGTGGTCGAGGGCCTGGCCCAGCGGATCACCAACGGTGACGTGCCGGAGCTGCTGAAGAACAAGCAGATCTACACGCTGGATCTCGCGGCCCTGGTCGCGGGCTCGAAGTACCGCGGTGAGTTCGAGGAACGCCTGAAGAAGGTGATGAAGGAGATCACCCAGCGCGGCGACATCATCCTGTTCATCGACGAGCTGCATAACCTCGTCGGCGCGGGTGCCGCGGAGGGCGCGATCGACGCGGCCAGCATTTTGAAGCCGGCGCTGGCTCGCGGTGAGCTGCAGACGGTGGGCGCGACGACGCTGGATGAGTACCGCAAGTACCTGGAGCGCGACTCGGCGCTGGAGCGTCGCTTCCAGAAGATCACCGTGGACCAGCCGTCGCTTGAGGAGTGCGTGCAGATCCTCAAGGGCCTCCGCGACCGCTACGAGGCGCATCACAAGGTCAACATCACCGACGAGGCCCTCGAGGCCGCGGCGGAGCTGGCCGACCGCTACATCTCCGACCGGTTTTTGCCGGACAAGGCGATCGACCTCATCGACGAGGCCGCCTCGCGCATGCGCATCAAGTCGATGTCGTCTCCGCCCGTGTACCGGGAGCTTGAGGAAGAGATCGAGACGACGCGCCGCGACAAGGAAGCCGCGATCGAGAACCAGGAGTTCGAGAAGGCCGCGCACCTCCGCGATCGTGAGCGTCAGCTGACGAACAAAAAGCGCGACCTCGAGGACGCCTGGGAGTCGGGCGAGGGCGGGGAGCGTCCGTCCATCGGCGAGGAAGAGATCGCCGACATCGTCTCGATGTGGACCGGCATCCCGGTGTTCAAGCTCACCGAGGCCGAGACTCAGAAGCTGATGCGGATGGAGGACGAGCTGCACAAGCGCGTCATCGGTCAGCACCAGGCGATCGAGGTCGTGGCCAAGGCGATCCGCCGTTCGCGTGCGGGTCTGAAGGACCCCAAGCGCCCGACCGGCTCGTTCATCTTCCTCGGCCCGTCCGGGGTGGGCAAGACCGAGCTGGCGCGCACCCTGGCGGAGTTTCTCTTCGGCGACGAAGAGGCGATGGTCCGGATCGACATGTCGGAGTACATGGAAAAGCACGCCGTGTCCCGGCTCGTCGGCTCGCCTCCCGGCTATGTCGGCTACGACGAGGGCGGCCAGCTGACCGAAGCGGTCCGCCGCAAGCCCTACAGCGTGCTGCTGCTCGACGAGATCGAGAAGGCCCACCCGGACGTCTTCAACATCCTCCTGCAGATCCTGGAGGACGGTCGCTTGACCGACTCCCAGGGCCGCACGGTGGACTTCCGGCACGCGATCGTGATCATGACCTCAAACATCGGGGCCAGTGAGATCGCGCGTAACACGCCGCTGGGCTTCGCGGTCTCTGACGACGAGACCGGCGTCTCCTATGACGACATGAAGGGCCGCATCATGGGCGAGCTCAAGAAGGTCTTTCGGCCTGAGTTCCTCAACCGCATCGATGACGTCATCGTGTTCCACAAGCTCACCAAGGACGAGATCAAGACCATCGTCGAGCTGCTCCTGCGGCGCATCCGGACCTCACTGGCCGAACGCGACCTGCAGCTGGAGCTCACCGAGGGCGCGGAGGATCTGCTGGTCGAGAAGGGCTGGGACCCCGCAATGGGTGCCCGTCCGCTGCGCCGCGCGATCCAGCGCTACATCGAGGATCCGCTCGCGGACTTCGTGTTGCGCTCCGAGCTGACGCCCGGCGCGACCGTCATGGTCGA
>NZ_JAPDOD010000117.1 GCF_027587205.1 Solirubrobacter ginsenosidimutans | reverse complement strand
GACGCCGAAATCCCCCCAGCCGACGTTGTCGCACAGCACGAACACGATGTTCGGCTTGGTCGCCGCAGCCATCGACGTCCTCCTACTCGACTCGGGTTTCCGATCTGGTTGGTTCATGGCGAGCGCGTCGTCCGGGATGCTTGGCGCTGTGCGCGCATGCGGTTGGCGGGTGTCTCGGTGTCCGGTGCGTCGATTGCGACGGTGCGCGCCAAGCGGTCGTGCAGCCCGCGACGGCGGTCGTCGAAGAGCACCATGAAGTAGCCGGCCAGCAGCGGGATCGCGGCCAGGACCATGCCGAGTAGGCGTATGAGTGCGCGCTTCGGGCCGATGTGACCGTGCTGTGCGCCGGGGGCGAGGACGCGGAAGCGCATGATCCGCGCGCCGGGTGTCTGGCCGGTCGTCGACCAGAACGTCACGAAGTACGCCGCGGCCCACACGACGAACAGGAACGCGCCGATCACCGCGAGCGCTGTTTCGACCTTTGCTGGGACGTTGAAGAGGCTCAGGGCCAGCGCGACGATCGCGACGACGACGATCGCGGCAAGGTCGATGATCAGTGCGTCGATGGCGAAGGCGATGGCGCGCGTCACCAGACCGGTGTAGTCCGCTGCCGCGTGCTCGTTCGTGCCGGTCTGAACGTGGACGCGCGCGGCCGCGGCGGCCTGCGCCCGCGCCGCAGCCGCCTCGTGCGCGGCGGGATCCTGGCTGACCGCGGCGTTGGCCGCCGTCGCGGTGTGGCTGGGCGGCAGGTAGTCGCCGCTCGGTCTGGTCATGGCGTATCCATCGCGGGCGGTGGCGGCTCGACGCGCTCGTGGCGGTGCAAGAGACGCCGGGCGATGCGCTCGGTGATCGCGTCTGCTCGCCGCGTGCGCTGATTGACCTGGTCTGCGACCTCGTCGGCGAAACCGAAACCCTGCTGGGCGATGGCCTCGGTCACCGCCGGGCTTTGCGCGACCTCGTCGATGAGCAGCCACAGTTCCTCGCTCTCGAGCAGTCCCGCCACGACGTGGTCGAGCAGCCGGCTGTCCATGACCTGGGTGACGGTGCGCTCGACCGCCGGGCTTTCGGCGACCCGCGTGAGCAGCCGTTCCACGGCAGGGCTCTCGACTAGCCGCGTGGTGATCTGCCCGAGTTCGGGGCCTTCGAGAATGCGCTCAGCGACGCGCTCGACGCTCCCGGCGGCGAGCATACGGTCCGCGAGTCGGTCGGCAACGCCGGCGTGCAGCAGTTGCTCGGCGACGCGCTCGACGACCGCGTGCCCGGCCATGTCGCGCACGGTGGCCTCGACCAACGGGCTCTCCAGCACGCGGTCAAGCGCCCGCTCCGTGTATGGGGAGGCGACGACGGCATCGACGACACCCAGAGCGGTGCGCCCGGCGAGGTCGCCGGCGGCCGCTCGTGTGCGGCGCTCGAGGCGTTGAGCGGCCCCGGCGGCCTCCGTGACCGGCCAGAGCGCCATGCGGATCGCATCCGACGCGAGTGGCATGTCTCAGTCCTCCTGGCGCTTGCGCTTGCGTTCTTCGCGGCGGTCTCGCAGCGTGTCCCAGCGTGACCGAGCCTGAGCGGTGATCTCCTGCCATTGCCGGTCGACTTCGTCTTCGGCCGGCTTTTCGCCGCGCTGGATGCGGGCGAGTTCGTCGCGGACCTCGCGCCCGGCTGCCGTGGAGATGACGAACACGACCCAGATGCAGAACAACGTCGAGATCATGGCGAAGACCGCGCCGATGACGCCGTAGCGGGTGGCGTAGGTGTTGAAGAGGTGCGGGACGTAGACGGTGGCGGCGATGGAGTAGAGCGTGAGCAGTACGGCGCCGATGACGGCGAACGGGAGGACGTCCGCGCGCGTGAGCCGCTTCGCGGTGAGCGTCCGCCCGCTCCAGACCAGGAACACCACGGCCAGCGGGGCCGCGAGCAACGCAGCGCCGAGTTCGAGGCGGGTGTGGTCTAGCCCCGCGTGCAGGACGCCGCTGGCGCCCATGAACACCGCGAGCCCGACGATCCAGAGCAGCCCGTTGAAGGTGTTGCGGACGCTCAGCGGGCTGAGCTCCCAGCCCTGCTCGAAAAGACGCTGGACCCCACGAGTGAAGCTCAGCACCGCGAGCATCAAAAAGAAGAACCCGAGAATGCCGATGCTCGTGCTCGTGCCCGACGGGGGCGCGAAGACGTCCTCGACCGCCTTGGCGCCGCCGCCGGTCAGCTCGTAGCGGTCGATGATGCGCTCGGCCGTGTCCTTGCCTCCGAGTTGCGAGGACACGCTGCTGATGACGATCATCAGCGGGATCGTGGCCGTGAGCGCACCGGAGGCCAGGGCGATCGCGCGGTCGAACCCCGCGAGCTTCTGAAAGCGGTTCACCACGCGCAGCACGAAGTCCGGCCGCAGCCAGAACGTGAGCGTCCGCTTGAGGCGCTCACGCTCGGTCTGTGGCGGCTTCAGCCTGATGGGATCGTCGGTGGCCATGGTGTGAACCGCGGCGCAAATCGCCGTCGTTATGCCGCCGGTCCGACCG
>NZ_JAPDOD010000116.1 GCF_027587205.1 Solirubrobacter ginsenosidimutans | reverse complement strand
CACGATCAGGTCGCGCACGAAGACGCACATCGCGCCCCGCATCAGCGGGTAGATGCCGCCGCGGTGGCCGCGCGGGCGCACGTCGCGGCGGATCCCACGGGCGGCGGCGATCCACTCGAGGATGACCTCGAATCCGAACAGCACGAGCGTGCGCGTCACGTTGTCGCCGTTGGCCAGGAACGCCCGATAGCCGGGATTGGATTGCTTCTCCGCGTCCATCCGGCTGACCGTGAGGATCACGTCGTCCGCCTCGCCGGAGAGCAGGTTCCCGCGGCTGGAGCCGCCATCGACCAACAGGCCGGCACCCGTCGCGTGCCGTCGCTCGATCTCCGCGCAGTCCGGTGGCGCCGAGCACGACATCACCGTGGCGGTCTCCTTCTCCACCCAGCGAAACGCGGGGATGTCATCGTTGGAGCCGAGCAGGATCCCGGCCTGGCTGGCGCCCGTCTGCGAGGAGAGATCGGTCTCCCACTCGATCAGGCTGTGCGTGTCATCGGCCAGCCAGCTGGCCATGTTCGGGGCGTTGCCGTCGCGCATCGCGCGGCGCAGCACCGGCAGCGCGAGCCCGTCGATCTCGAGGAAGATGATCCCGGGGACTTTGGTGTTGGCGATCACGCCCTGCCGACGCGCGATGCGCTTGGCAACGCGAATCGAATACGTGTCGTCGGAGCCGGTGAAGACCGCGAGCACGACGCTCACGGCCGCGACCACGAGCGAAGTCAGCAGCGCCCAGCCGAAGTTGTCGACCGTGAGCACGCCGTCGGTCAGCGCGTCAGCGATGAGCAGGATGGCGGCGTCCGCGACCAGCACGAGCAGGAAGCCCAGGACGAGCGTGAGCGGCAACCGCAGAGCGGCCAGCACGGGCGGGACGACCGCGTTGAGCGCGGCAACGACCGCCGCGACCACCAACGCACCCCAGAAGCTCTCGATGCTGACCCCCGGGAGGATCCCAGCGGCCACCATCAGCGCGACGCCCGAGGCGAGCCACGCGACCAGGAGCCCGAACAACCGCCGCCGGGGACGGTCGGATTGCCACGCGGAGTGATCGTGGGCGGGATTGGGGTCGCTGGGCATCGTGTTCTCCTTGTGGTCAATCGTCGTGGCCACGCCGTCCGGCGTCGCTGAACACCTTGCGCCCGTTGAGCGGTTGGACCTCTCGGCTGTTGCCGTCCTCGAAGAGCTCGCGGAAGGCTTGGATCTGGTGCTTGGAGAGCGTGATCGGGTGAGCGAGCACGATCCACCGCACGCCCTCGGTGAAGGGCGGGGTCGTCAGCGATCCCGTGTACCGGTACGAGGACACGTCGTCCGGCAGCAGATCGTCGATCCGGACGCCGGTGACTGGGCGCGTCTCCCCGGCCGTCTCGGGCAGAGCGTCGAAGATCCGTGCGAGGACGCGGTTCGCACGTCCCTGCTCGATCAACACCCCGATCACGAGCAATGAGCCGTCCGACGCACTGTGGACGAGGTGCATCTCCATCGGACTCCTGCGGCCGTCGATCTCGTGCTCGGACAGCGTGTGCCAATGGAACTGCTGCAGCGCGTACGTCGTACCGCTCAGCGTGATCGACGCGGCGCCGGCGGGCACCTCGGCCCGGACGGTCGCCTCCTCGCCAGGTGATCCGGTGTTGTTCAACGTGACGTCCGCTTTCCGCGGATACGCGAACCGAATCGTGGGGAGGTGCTTGACGAACGTGACCTCCGAGCGGCGGAGGTCGATCGGGCTCTGGGCGCTCCCGGGGTCGACCCCCGAGCTTGCGGGCGCGGCTGCCGCGACGGCAGCCGCAAGCGCGAGCGTCGCGACGCAGACGCTCACGATGTGCCCGATGCGGCCCGATCGTCGGTCTGGTCTGTTCATCGATCGTTCCCGTCAGCAGTCGATCGGTTGCAGTGACTCGGCCGTAGCGGACTTCAGTGCCGCGGCGGCGTCGGTGGCCTGGGCCTTGGCGTCAGCTTTCGACCCCGTGGCGACCGCCTGCCGGACGACGGCCTGCAGCTGTGTCCCGAATGCCGTCACCGCGTCTTGCACCTGTTGCTTGCGCTCGGGCGTCAGATTGGGCTGGGCGTCCTTGATCTTCTGCAGGTTCGTGGTGATCGCTTCGAGCGCCGACGTGACGTCGTTGCGCGTCGCGTCCCCGGTGCTGACCGTGGCGAGGGTGTCCACCTGGGTCTGGATGTCGGCCCGGGCGGCGCACACGTCGCTGGCCGCTTGGTCCTGCGGTGATGCCGGTGCCTGCGTGGGGGCCTCAGTCGCCGTGGGCTTCTCGTCCGAGGACGAGCCGCAGCCGAACAGCGCCAACGCCGCGCACGCACAGACGATGCGTGGGGTGAATGGCTTCAAGGTCGTCTCCGTGAGTCGTTGGGGGCGGCGTCGCCGCCGCCCCGGATCCGCCGCGTGGTCAGGCCACCGGCGCGGCCTCTGCGCGCTCGATCGCCGAGAGGGCCTCCTGCTCGGCCTCGTCCCAGTCGCCGACATCGCGCTTGAGGACGTGCTGCTCCGCGCGTGTGAGCGCGCGCTCGATCTGCTCGGCGTCCTTGTCGATGCCGACG
>NZ_JAPDOD010000115.1 GCF_027587205.1 Solirubrobacter ginsenosidimutans | reverse complement strand
GCTGCGGCGGCCGGGGTGCCGGGGGCGACGGCGGCCGCGGTCGCGACCGGCGCGCCCGCCACTGCCGGGGCCGCGGGCGCTGCCGACGCGACGTCGCTCGGCGGCTTCCAGTCGGCGGGGATCTCCTGCTTGAAGCCGACGTGGATGTGGTTCTGGTGGGCGGCGTCGGTGAAGTAGCCGGGCCCGGCGATGGCGAACGGGGAGCCGATCTCGTTCGGCCGGTAGTCCGGGTTGAGGCTCGAGAGCTCGGAGGCGACCTCGCGCGCGAGCGGGCTGCCGGGGCCGACGATCTCGCCGTCGATGGCGCCGATGTCCATGCCGCGGCCGAAATGGTGGTTGGAGACCGAGCCGCCGGCCGTGAACTTGTCGTGGTCGGAGCACATGCACGTGACGGTGATCTTGTGCTCGCCGCTGAGCTTGGTCAGCACCGCCACGACCCGGGGATCGATCCGCCCCGCCTTGATGTCGGCGATGCCGTCGGAGTCGAAGACGATGTTCTTGTTGTTCAGCAGCGCCAGGGCCTCGGCGCCGGGCGGGCCGCCGTGGCCGTCGCCGCCGAACTGCGTGGGATCGATCGGCGCGGAGGACGTCGCCGCGGGCGCGGGCGCCTGGTCGGCCACCTGCGCCACCCCGTTCCCCGACGGCGCCGGCACCTGCGCCGCGCCCGCCGGCGCGTTGCCCTCGATCCGGATGAACTTGATGTTCGCGCTGCCCATCTGGCGCGGGACGCTGGTGACGGCGTCGGCGTTGTTGCCTTCCAGCGCCGTGAACTTGCCGCCTTGGACCGTGCTGTCGAGGAACCCGATGTGGCCGTCGGAGCCGAAATCCTCCTGGCCGCCCCAGTCATAGGCCACGATGTCGCCCGGCCGCGCGTCCTGCGCGCTGACGATCTTCAGCCCGTTCTGGCCGGCCTCGGCGTTGCGCACCCAGGTCTGCACGGCCGCCCAGCCGCCGCCCGGCATCTTGTGCCCGGCGTGCTCCAGCGACCACGTGATGAACGATGCGCACCACGGGTTGCCCGGCGCGACCTTCGCCGCGGCGAGGTACTGGTCGACCTGCGGACCGCGGTTGGCGCCGCCGATCTCGCGCACGCCCTTCTGGCTGTGCGCGACGGCCAGCGCCGCCGCGCCGAGCCCGCTCCCGCCACCGCCGGCCGGGGCGGCCGCCGCGGCCGCGTCGACGACGGCGCCGGCGGTTTGGACCGGGGCGGCCTGCGGCTGCGCCGGGGCGGCCTTCAGCAGGCTCATCGCCTGGTCGAGCTTGGTCTGGTAGCGGCCCCGGTACTGCTCGGCGGGGCGCTCGACGTCGGCGATCCAATCGCCGTACTGGTTCGGGTCGGTGATCGACTTGCCGGCCGCGACGCGCTGCTTCTTGACCGCCTCGGCGTTGTCCAGGAACCACTTGACCTGCAGCTCCGGCTTGTCCGGGAACCCCGCGTACTCGCCTTGGTTCCAGATCCCGACGCGCATCTGGAAGAACCCCACGGAGTCGGCGTCGCCGAAGTTGAGGTTCTTCATGCCGGACTCGACCAGCGAGGCCATGAGCGGCAACTCGGGCGGCAGGCCGCGCTTCTGCGCCTGGCCGGCCATCCACGCGGCGATCTGCTCCTGCGGCGCGTTGTCGCCCGGATAGGCGTCCGGGGCCGCGGCGGCGACTGCCGCGGCGGCCGCGGTCGGGTCCACGGCGGCGGCCTGTGCGACCGGGCTGGCCTTCGGCGGCTCGACGGCCTTCAGGAACCCGAGCGACTCGTTGCGGGCGTCCCTGCGGGCGTCGGCGGCGGACGCCTTGGCGGTGACGGCCTGGAAGAGCTGCGACTCGTTCTTGGACTTCGGCGGCGCCTCGGCCACGACGGCCGCGGGGGCGGCGACGGGCGCCGGTGCCGGTGCGACCGGTGCGGGCGCTGGGGCGACCGGTGCCGGTGCGGCGGCGACCGGCGCGGGCGCCACGGGGGCGGGCTTCTCGACCGGGGGAGGGTCGACCTCGGCGGCGACGTCCTTCGGAGGTTTCCAGTCGGCGGCGATCGGTTCCTTGAAGCCGACGTGGATGTGAGTCTGGTGGGCCGCGTCGGTGAAATAGCCCTTGCCGGAGATGGCGAACGGGCTGCCGATCGCGTCGGGCCGGTAGCCACGGTCCAGGCTCGAGAGCTCGGAGGCGACCTCGCGGGCGAGCGGGCTGTCGGGGCCGACCATCTCGCCGTCGATGGCGCCGATGTCCATGCCGAAGGGGTCGGCCTCGCTCGAGGAGACGTCGGTGACGGTGAGCTTGTGCTCGCCGCTGAGCTTCGTCAATACCGCGACGAGCCGCGGATCGACCCGCCCGGCCTTGATGTCCTTGATCCCGTTCGCGTCGAGGATCACGTTCTTGTTCTTGAGCAGCGCGAGCGCCTCCGGCCCCGGCGGCCCGCCCTTGCCGGCGCTGCCGAACTGCGACGGGTCCAGCCCCGACCCCTTCTTCGAGGACACGCCGTCGGCGAGCGCGGCGCTGCGGGCCGACTTCGGGTCGGTGGCCTCGAGCCCGGCGGCGGGCTTCGTCGGCAGCGCGGTGTCCGCCGCCGGCGGAGCGTCGCCGGGGAGGGTGGTGTCCGCGGGCGCGGCGGCGCCATCGCCGGGCAGCGTCGTGTCGGCGGGAGCGGCCGCGCCGGTGCCGGCCGGGGCGTCGCCGGGCAGCGTGGTGCCG
>NZ_JAPDOD010000114.1 GCF_027587205.1 Solirubrobacter ginsenosidimutans | reverse complement strand
CTCTGGTGCCGCCGCGCGCGCCGTGACGGCCGCGGCGACGCGCGCGTCGGCGACGTCGATCGCGTTTCTCGCCCAGGCGACGCCGACGGCCACGCCCGGCGCGACGGAGGCGCCGGCAGCGACCGCGACGCCCACTCCCACGGTTACGCCGCGCGGCGGCGCGACGCCCACCGCGACCGCGACGCCGCGCAACACGCCCTCACCGCGCGCGACCGCGACGCCCACCGCGACCGCGCCCTCCGGCGGCAGCGGCGGTGGCGGCGGACGCTCCGGCGGCGGCGGGTCCGGCGGGTCCGGCTCCGGCGGCGGGTCCTCCTCTTCGTCGGGCTCGTCTTCGGGCTCGGGCGGCGGCTCCGCGCAGTCGGTCGAGTCCGCGCAGGCGGGCGTCGACAGCGCGCAGCTCGCGCTCGAGGACGCGCAGGACGCGCTCGACGACACGGTCCTGCGCGCGCCGATGGCGGGCACGGTGGCCTCGATCTCCGGCGGGGTCGGCGACATGGCCGGCCAAGGCTCTGCCGCCAGCGGCGGGGGCAACGGCTCGTCCGCCTCCGCGGCCTCGTCGTCCAGCAGCGCGTTCATCGTCCTGGCGCAGCTCAGCCGGCTGAAGCTCGAAGTGGGCCTCAGCGAGTCCGACATCGGCAAGGTTGAGGTCGGCCAGAGCGCGACGGTCACGATCAACGCGGCCTCGGGGGAGGACGTCGCCGGCCACGTCACGGACGTCGGTGTGCTCGCCTCAGACAGCTCGAGCGGCTCCAGCAGCGCGGTCAGCTACCCGGTGACGATCACGCTCGACCAGTCGACCGACGGCATCAAGGCCGGGATGAGCGCGACGGCGGACATCGTCGTCGCCCGCGTCAGCGGCCTCTCCGTTCCCAGCCAGGCGATCCGCGGCAACAGCGTGACCGTCGAGCGCAACGGCAAGCGCACCACCGAGCGCGTCCAGACGGGCGTCGTCGGCGACAGCGCGACCCAGGTCGTCTCCGGCCTCAATGCGGGTGACAAGGTGATCGTCACCTCGACCAGCGCGGCCTCCGGGCGCACGGCTTCGGGCTCGGGCGCGCAGGGGACCGGCGGCTTCGGCGGCGCGGGCGGGTTCGGCGGCGGTGGCGGCTTCGGTGGTGGTGGCGGCGGCGGCTTCCGCGCCCGCGCAGGCGGCGGCGGAGGCTTCGGCGGCGGAGGGCCCGGCGGTTGAGCCAGCTCGGTGCCGCGCCCGAGACGGTCGCGGTGGATGTGGCGCCGGACCCGGTCATCGAGCTGCGTGAGGTCACGCGCGAGTACCGCGTGGGTGACGACATCGTCGTGCGCGCGCTGCGCCGCGTCTCGCTGCGGATCGAGCGCGGTGACTACGTCGCGATCATGGGCTCCTCCGGCAGCGGCAAGAGCACGCTGATGCACATCGTCGGCTGCCTCGACTCGCCGACCTCCGGCCGGTACCTGCTCGACGGCGCCGACGTGCACGACATCCACGAGGACGACCTCGCCGACCTGCGCAACCGCAAGATCGGGTTCGTCTTCCAGGCGTTCAATCTCGTGCCGCGCACGAGCGCGCTGGCCAACGTCGAGCTGCCGCTGACCTACGCGGGGCTCCAGCGCGCGGACCGGCGCCGGCGCGCGCTCGCCGCGCTCGACGCGGTCGGCATGGGGGACCGGATCCACCACCAGCCGTCCAAGCTCTCCGGCGGCCAGCAGCAGCGCGTCGCCGTCGCGCGGGCGATCGTCACCAACCCGTCGATCATCCTCGCCGACGAGCCGACCGGCAACCTGGACTCGCACTCCACCCACGAGGTCCTGGACGTCTTCGCCCGCCTCAACGACGCCGGCCGGACCGTCGTGATGATCACCCACGAGGAGGACGTCGCCGAGCGCGCCGCGCGCGTCATCCGCCTCGGCGACGGCGAGATCCTGAGCGATGTCCGGACCTGAGATCTTCCGGATCGCCCTCGCGGGCGTGGGCGCGAACAAGCTCCGCTCCGGGCTGACGATCCTCGGCATGACGATCGGCGTCGCGGCGGTGATCATCCTCGTCGCGGTCGGCAACGGCTCCAAGCTCGCGGTGCAGTCGCGCATCAACGCGCTCGGCTCCAACGTGCTGCTCGTGCAGCCGCAGGGCGGGCGCTTCGGGCCCGGCGGCGCGGCCGGCGGCGTGAGCTTCACGGTCCAGGACGCCGACGCGCTGGACGACAAGTTCAACGCGCCCGACGTCGCGCGCGTCTCGCCCGTCGTCAACGCCACCGGGACGACGTTCACGTCGGGCTCGACGAGCTACCAGCCGAGCACGTTCACCGGCACCGTCCCGGCCTACACGGTCACCCGCGACTACAAGATCGCGACCGGCGCGATGTTCACCGACGCCGACGTCAAGCAGCACAAGCGCGTCGTCGTGCTCGGGCCGACGGTCGTCACCAACCTCTTCTCCGGCGCTGACCCGGTCGGCTCGAGCGTGCGCATCAACGGCACGCAGTTCCAGGTCGTGGGCGTGACCCAGACCAAGGGCTCCAACGGCGTCCAGGACCAGGACGACGTCGCGCTCGCGCCGCTGACCGCCGTCCAGGACGCGATCACCGGCTACGGCAGCGGGCTCAGCTCGATCACGGTCGAGGCCAAGGACGGCAAGGCGCTGGACGCCGCGCAGGCCGAGGTGACCTCGATCCTGACCCAGCGCAAGCACGTCGAGGACCCGACCAACCCGGGCTTTCAGGTCATCAACCAGGGCGCGGTGCGCGAGGCGTCGGATGCGTCGACGAGCGTGTTCACGACCCTGCTCGGCGCGGTCGCCGCGATCTCGCTGCTCGTCGGCGGGATCGGCGTGATGAACATCATGCTGGTCTCGGTCACCGAGCGCACGCGCGAGATCGGCATCCGCAAGGCGATCGGCGCGCGGCGGGCGGACATCCTCGCCCAGTTCCTCACCGAGGCCGTGCTCGTGAGCGCGCTCGGCGGGGTCACCGGCGTGATCGTCGGGATCGTCGGCAGCCAGTTCAAGATCGCCGGCGTCGAGCCCGCGATCGCCCTCTACTCCGTCTTCCTCGCCTTCGGTGCCTCGGTGCTCGCGGGCCTGTTCTTCGGCACCTACCCCGCCGGCCGGGCCGCTCGGATGCGCCCGATCGACGCGCTGCGCTTCGAGTAAGGAGCTCTATGACCACGGAATTGATGAATCTCGAAGAGGAGCTGCCGCGACGTGAGCGGCAGCGGCTCGTCACGCCCGTGGGCGTGGGGGCGGTCGCGGTGGTGATCGCCGCGGCCGGGTTCTTCGGCGGTGTGCACGTCCAGAAATCGCGCGGGAGCAGCGGCACCGGCGGCGGCGCCGCGGCCGGGCGCTTCGCTGGCTTCGGCGGCGCGGGTGCGGCCGGCGGCACCCGGGCCGGTGGCGCAGGCGCAGGCGCGACGCGCGGCGGGTTC
>NZ_JAPDOD010000113.1 GCF_027587205.1 Solirubrobacter ginsenosidimutans | reverse complement strand
TCGTCGGTGGCCATGGTGTGAACCGCGGCGCAAATCGCCGTCGTTATGCCGCCGGTCCGACCGTCGGTTCAGACACCGGGGTCGCCGTCGTCCGCTCAGCCGATGCCGGCGCCGGCACCGCGACCAGCGGGCTGCCTTGGAGCGTCTTTCGCCAGCCGGCGAGGATGGCGTGCACGCTCGCGGCGCCGATGATCGGTCCGGGCGGGAGCTCGAGGTGGGAGGGGTGGAGGATGAATGGGCGTGTTTGGACGCCTCCGATGCCGCCGTGGAAGCAGATCAGTTCCTCGAACGCGCAGCCCTCTTGGAGTGTGGGGTCGTAGAAGCTGCCGACCATGATGTCCGCGACGTGTTTGAAGCCGTCGGTGCGGAGCAGGTGGCGCGGCGCGGTGGGAGAGAACGGCGCGAGCGGGTCCTCGCCCTCGACGCGGCCGTCCACGAGGTAGTGGGTGCCGCGGGCGCCCAGCGCCACCGGGCCATGTTCGGAGGAGCGCACCAGCAGCCAGCCGACGTGGGGATGCGCGCGCATCGTGGGCAGGAGCTCGGGGTGGCGCGCGTTGATCTCCTCGAGCGTCAACCGGCGGGGCTCTTCCATGAGGTAGACGAGCCCGAGGTTGCCCGAGCCGAGCACGACGACGTCGCGGTCGGAGACGTCGTTCTTGGCCTTCTTGGTCTTTTGCCCGGTGGCCTCCTTGACGGCGTGGCCGACCATCGAACTCTGCTCGTCGCCACCCGCGATCCCGGACACCTGGCCCTTGGAGAGCGAGCGCTCGACGAGCTCGTCGAGGCCGTAGCCGTTGCGTTGCTTGAAGGTCGCGCCCTGGGTCTGGCCGTGGTCGGAGAGGACGACGATCTCGTACGGGCGGGCGGCGTAGCGGCGGGCGCGTTCGATCTGCGCGAAGCGCTCGTCGAGCTTGCGCAGCGCCTCGAGCGTGTCGGCGCGTTCGAGGCCGGAGTGGTGGGCGACCTCGTCGTAGCTGGAGAACGTCGCGTAGACCGCGGGGCGCCCGCGCATCATGTCGGTGAGCACGCCGGACACGATCAGGTCGCGCACGAAGACGCACATCGCGCCCCGCATCAGCGGGTAGATGCCGCCGCGATGCCCGCGCGGCTTGACGTCGCGGCGGATCCCGCGCGCCGCGGCGATCCACTCGAGGATGACCTCGAATCCGAACAGGACGAGCGTGCGCGTCACGTTGTCGCCGTTGGCCAGAAACGCCCGGTAGCCGGGATTGGATTGCTTTTCGGCGTCCATCCGGCTGACGGTGAGGATCACGTCTTCGGCCTCGCCGGAGAGCAGGTTCCCGCGGCTGGAGCCGCCGTCGACCAACAGGCCGGCACCGGTCGCGTGGCGTCGCTCGATCTCGGCGCAGTCCGGTGGCGCCGAGCACGACATCACCGTGGCGGTCTCCTTCTCGACCCAGCGAAACGCGGGGATGTCATCGTTGGAGCCGAGCAGGATCCCGGCCTGGCTGGCACCGGTCTGTGAGGAAAGATCGGTCTCCCACTCGATCAGGCTGTGCGTGTCATCGGCCAGCCAGCTCGCCATGTTCGGGGCGTTGCCGTCGCGCATCGCGCGGCGCAGCACCGGCAGCGCGAGCCCGTCGATCTCAAGGAAGATGATCCCGGGGACCGTCGTGTTGGCGATCACGCCCTGCCGACGCGCGATGCGCTTGGCAACGCGAATCGAATACGTATCGTCAGAGCCCGTGAAGACCGCGAGCACGACACTCACGGCCGCGACCACGAGCGACGTCAAAAGCGCCCAGCCGAAGTTGTCGACCGTCAGCACGCCGTCGGTCAACCCGTCGGCGATCAGCAGGATGACGGCGTCCGCGACCAGCACGAGCAGGAAGCCGAGAACGAGCGTGAGCGGCAACCGCAGCGCGGCCAGCACGGGCGGGACGACCGCGTTCAATGCGGCGACGATCGCCGCGACCACCAACGCACCCCAGAAGCTCTCGATGCTGACCCCCGGCAGGATCCCAGCGGCCACCATCAGCGCGACGCCCATGGCGAGCCACGACACGAGCAGATTGAACACCCGCTGACGCGGACGAACGGACTCCCACGCGGAGTAATCCTGGGCTGGAATGGGGTCGTTCGGCATCGTGTTCTCCTTCTGCTCGATCGTGTGGCGCTGCGCTAGTCGCGATCGCCGTGGTTATGGCGCCCGGCATCGCTCAGCACCTTGCGGCCGTTGAGCGGTTGGACCTCGCGGCTGTTGCCCTCCTCGAACAGCGCCTGGAAGGCGTGGATCTGGTGCTTGGAAAGCGTGATCGGGTGCGCGAGCACGATCCACTGCACGCCCTCGGTGAAGGGCGGCGTCGTCAGCGATCCCGTGTAGCGATAGGACGAGACATCGTCGGGCAGCAGGTCGTCGATCCGGACGCCGGCGACCGGCCGGGTTTCGCCGGCCGCCGCCGGCAGATCCGCGAAGATCGGCTCGAGCACGCGGTTCGCCCGTCCCTGCTCGATCAGCACGCCGATCACGAGCAATGAGCCGTCCGAGGCGCCGTGCACCAGGTGCATCTCCATGGCGCTCCGGTGCCCGTTGATCTCATGCTCGGACGGCGTGTGCCAATGGAACTGCTGGAGCGTGTACCTCGTCCCGCTCAGCGTGATCGACGCGGCGCCTGCGGGCACCTCGGCGCGGACGGTCGACTCCTCGCCGGGCGAGCCGGTGTTGTTCAATGTGACGTCCGCCTTGCGCGGGTACGAAAAGCGGATCGCGGGGAGGTGGTTCACGAACGTGATCTGCGAGCGGCGGAGGTCGATCGGGCTCTGCGCACTACCGGGATCGACGCTGGAGCTTGCGGGCGCGGCGCCGGCAAGCGCCGTCACTACCGCGAGCGTCGCCAGCAGCGCGGCGAGGCACGCGCTCACCATGCGTCTCGCTTGTCTGTCGTGTCCGTTCATCGATCGTCCCATCAGCAGTCGATCGGCTGCAGTGACTCGGTCACCGCCGTCTTCAGTGATGCGGCGGCGTCCGTGGCCTGCGCCTTGGCATCATCCTTAGACCCGGCGGCGACGGCCTGGCGCACGACGGCCTGCAGTTGCGTCCCGAAGGCGGTCACCGCGTCCTGGACCTGCTGCTTGCGCTCGGGCGTCAGATTGGCCTGGGCGGCCTTGATCTTCTCCAGGTTCGTGCCGATGGCGGCGAGCGCCGACGTCAAGTCGTTGCGCGTCACATCGCCGGTGCCGACGGTGGAGAGGGTGTCCACCTGGGTCTGGATGTCGGCCCGGGCAGCGCACACGTCGCTCGCTGCCTGATCCTGCGGTGATGTCGCTGCCTGCGTGGGGGCATGCGTGGGGGCCTCAGTCGCCGCGGGCTGGTCGTCCGAGGACGAGCCGCAGCCGAACAGCGCCAACGCCGCGCACGCACACACGATGCGTAGGGTGAATGGCTTCAAGGTCGTCTCCTAAGTCGATAGGGCGACGTTGCCGCCGCCCCGGAACCGAGTGGGTCAGGCGACCGGCGCGGCCTCTGCGCGCTCGATCGCTGAGAGGGCCTCCTGCTCGGCCTCGTCCCAGTCGGCGACTTCGCGCTTGAGTACGTGCTGCTCCGCGCGTGTGAGCGCGCGCTCGATCTGCTCGGCGTCCTTGTCGATGCCGACG
>NZ_JAPDOD010000112.1 GCF_027587205.1 Solirubrobacter ginsenosidimutans | reverse complement strand
CCCCGGTGCGTCGCCGTCCGCCCTCATCCCCGAGGGCCTCCGCGCCGGCATCGTCGAACTGACACGAATCGCCCTCGGACGCCCGCAGAAACCGGCAACCCCGAGCCCCAGGACACCGCAATGGACCTGAACGAGATCAGGCTGCTGACCGGACTGCACATTCTGGGGCGCCTATGCCCTCCGTGACCGATGTCGCTCGCCACGCGCGAACGGTGCGCGCGGGCGGCCGAACAGCGAGCTCGCGCATGACCTCCGAGGACGATCCGGCCACACCGACGACCCCATCCGAGGTGCGCGCCCAGAGACTTGGGTCCGCACTGCGCGGCCTCGCGGCCGAACTCGTCGACGAGCGACGCAAGGTCGCCCAGCTGCGCCGGGAGATCGCAGATCTCAAGGCGCGGCTCAAGACGCTCGAGACGGCGCGACCGGGCCCTCGCGACCCCGACGGTCCCCCAGCCAACGACACCTAGACAACAGCCCGGAGGTACCCGACATGAAGCTCCCGCTCTTCACCTGGGCGCGCGGCTACGACCGCGGCTGGCTACGCGGCGACGTCCTCGCCGGCCTGACCGTCTGGGCGGTCCTCGTCCCCGAGGCCCTCGCCTACGCCACGATCGCCGGGGTCTCGCCGGTCGTCGGCCTCTACGCCGCACCCGGCGCGCTCATCCTCTATGCCGCCTTCGGCAGCTCGCGCCATCTCGTGACCGGCCCGATGGCCTCAACTGCGGCGCTGTCGGCCGCCGCCGTCGGTGAAATGGCGGCAGGCGGTTCGGACGCCTTCGTCCAGCTCACGATCACGATGGCGCTGGTAGTCGGCATCATCGCCCTGGTAGCGGGAGCATTGCGGCTCGGGTTCCTGGCCAGCTTCATCTCCGAGCCGGTGATGAAGGGCTTCATCATCGGCCTTGCGCTGACGATCATCATCGGCCAGTTCCCGAAGCTCTTCGGAGTCGAGAAGACCCCCGGCGACTTCTTCGAGCAGCTCTGGGGATTCCTGGGCGAGCTCGGGAACACCAGTGGCCTCACGCTGCTGGTCGGCGTCTGCTCGCTGGTGCTCGTGCTGGGCCTGAAGGCGTACGCCCCCGTCGTACCCGCGTCGCTCGTCGCCGTGCTCCTGGGCATCGCCGCGGTCAGCGTGTTCGACCTCGATGTGGCCATCGTCGGCCCGGTCGACAGCGGGTTGCCTTCATTCGGACTCCCGGACGTCGAGGCGCACGACTACCTGGATCTGGCCGCGGCGGCGATCGGTGTGATGCTCATCGGCCTCATGGAAGGACTCGGCGCGGCCAAGACCTACGCCGCGAAGAACCACTACGAGATCGACGCCAACCGCGAGCTGTTCGGTATGGGCGCGGCGAACATCGCCGCAGGGCTCTCGAGCGGGATGGTCGTCGGCGGCAGCCTCTCCAAGACCGCCGTCAACGGTGGTGCGGGCGCCCGTTCACAGCTCTCGGGACTCGTCGTCGCGGTACTGACGATCGTGACCCTGCTCTTCCTCACCGGGCTCTTCGAGAACCTTCCCGAGGCGACGCTCGCCGCCATCGTCATCACCGCCGTGATCGACCTCGTCAACCTTCGTGAACTCACGCGCCTGTACCGATTCCACGTCCGCGGCGCCGGCCGCGCCTACGCCGTGGCGGCGCGTCCCGACTTCGTCGGCGCGGTGGCCGCGCTCGCCGGCGTGCTCGTCTTCGACACGCTGCCCGGCCTGTTCATCGGCATCGGCGTCTCGATCGTCCTGCTCGTCTACCGCGCCTCGCGCCCCCACATCGCCATCCTCGGCCGCGACCCCGGAAACGAAGAACGCTGGAACGACCTCCAACGCCATCCCGACAACGAACGCGAGCCAGGGATCGTCGTCGTGCGCTGCGAAAGCGCTCTCATCTTCGCCAACGCCGACGCCGTCCGCGACGCGATCCGCGCGAACCTCCAAGACGACACGTTCGCGGTCGTGCTCGATTGCGAGACCGTGCCGGCGATCGACGTCACGGCCGTCAGCATGCTCACTGCGCTCGCCGACGATCTCCATCGCGACAAGATCGAGCTCGCCTTCGCACGCGACGTCGGGGACGTCCGCGAACTCGTCCGCCTCGGCGAGAGCCATGCACCCATGCCGCGCTACCCGACCGTGAAGGCCGCCGTCGACGCGCTGCGCAGCAAGGCGACCGCGTGATCAGCGTGACGGGCTCGGTGGTCTTCAGGATCAGGCCGACGATCTGGATGTAGATGCCCGCGTGAAGGAGCCGGGGATCGATCCGCGAGGCCTGCGACGCCGAGCACCGTGAGCGCGACGATGGCAAGCGCCCACTCCATTGCGGAGCCTGGAGACCCTACGCGCGCTCCCGTCAGTTGACGTCATCCCAATGGCATGAAATGCGGATCTGCCCGCGTGTTTCATCCGCATTGGACGATGCCGCGCAGGCGCTGAGGCCGCAAGGTCCACTGAGCCATCGTCTATCGAAAGGGAGTGGTTGCCATGGCATCACGAAGTGCGTGGGGTGGGTGGATCGTCTTCGCCGCCATCGTGCTGTTGATGGTCGGCGCGATGGACGTGCTCCAGGGATTCGTCGCGATCTTCAAGGATGACTACGTCGTCGCGACGCGCAAGGGCCTCGCGATCGTCGATGTCACGGCCTGGGGCTGGTCCATGGTGCTGTGGGGCGCCTTGCTCGTCGTCGCCGGCCTCGGCCTGCTCAATGGGGCAGGGTGGGCGCGCTGGCTCTCCATCATCGGGGTGGGTGTCAATGCGATCCAGCAGGTCGCGTTCTTGGCCAACTTCCCTCAGGCGTATCCGCTCTGGAACATCCTGATCGTCGCGCTCAACGTCCTCGTTCTCTTCGCGCTGACGGTGCGTTGGCAGGGCTACAAGGAATCCGTGGCCTGATCGAGGAGTGCCGGACCCCATTCGCTCGCGGGCGGGGCGGCTCCGGCGCCCGAATGTCGTGCCAACGGGACGATGCGAGCGCCCGCTGCGCCCCCGATGATCGGCACACACACAAGCGGCAATGGAGGGTGAGATGGCTGCGAACATGACTCCCGAGCAGGACGCAGGGCTGGGCATTCCGCTCTGGCTCCGGCGCATGGGGTATTCGTCGTGGCTGCTGGTCGGCTTCGTGCTGATCACCATCGGGGCGATCTGGTTGCTCGGCCAGACGTCGACGATCGTGGGGCCGGTGTTGGTCGCCGCAGTGCTCGGCGCGGTCGCCGGTCCTGCCGTGGGGCGGCTGGAACACCACCGAATTCCGCGCATCGGCGGCGCCATCCTCGTCTTGCTCGGCCTGGTCGCGATCGGCGCGCTGATCGTCTACCTCGTCTTCGCCGGCATCACCGGCCAGGCGGACGACATCTCGGCCAAGCTCAACCAGGCCCTGGAGAAGATCCGGGTCTGGTTCGCCGATCTCGGCGCCGACGACACACAGCAGGCCAAAGAGAACGTGCAGAACTCCGCGCCCGAGATCAAGGACACGCTGCTGAACGGGGTCACAACCGGCATCAGCGGGTTGTCCTCGCTGCTCTTCTTCCTCGGCATGGCGACCTTGAGCACGTTGTTCGTGCTCAAGGACGGTCCGGTGATGCACCGCTTCATCGACCGCCATCTCGGCGTGCCGGTGCCGATCGCGCACATCGTGACGACCAACGTCGCGCAGTCGCTGCGCAGCTACTTCCTCGGTGTGTCGATCATCGCGGGCTTCAACGCCGTCCTGATCGGGATCGCGGCGGTGGTCATCGGTGTGCCGCTCGCCGGGACGATCGCGGTCGTCACCTTCGTGGCCGCGTTCGTCCCCTTCGTCGGCGCATGGGTGGCCGGCGCCTTCGCGGTGCTGATCGCGCTCGGCACGCAGGGCACGGACGCCGCGGTGGTCATGGCAGTCGTCTCGCTGCTGGCCAACAGTGTGCTGCAGCAGATGATCCAGCCGCTGGTCATGGGCGCGACGCTGGGACTCAACCCGCTCGTCGTCCTGGTGGTCACGATCGGCGCCGGCGCCCTGTTCGGGATGGTCGGGCTGACGCTCGCCGCGCCGCTGACG
>NZ_JAPDOD010000111.1 GCF_027587205.1 Solirubrobacter ginsenosidimutans | reverse complement strand
GGAGGCACCGCTCGCGATGCTCTTCCCGCGTCAGGCGGTGGCCGCGGCGTGAGCAGGCTGATGGAGATCTCCAGCGTCGTCCCGACCCCCGGAGCGGATTCGATCTTCAACGTTCCCCGAACGAGCGCCAACCGCTCGCGAATGCCGAGCAAACCAAAGCCTGCCGAGCTTTCCTGAGGGTTGAAGCCCTTGCCGTCGTCGCGCACCGTCACGTTGACGGTGCCGTCGCGGTCGCTGACACGGACGTGCACCCGGGTCGCCTCCCCGTGCTTGACCGCGTTGGTCAGAGCTTCCTGCACGACCCTGTAGACGGTGGCCTCGATCTCGGGCGAATACCGGGAGTCGGCTTCGTCATCGTGGACGAGATCGACCTCGAGGTCCACGACGGCATCGGTCTGCCGGCTCACACGCTCGGCGAGCGCTTCGAGCGCGGACTCGATCCCGAACTCGTCCAGCGCCGCCGGCCGGAGGTCGGTGATCAGCGACCGCAGGTCCCCGACGCCGGTCTTGAGGTACTCGATCGCGTCACCCACCGCGGTTTGCAGCCGGTCGTGGTCACCGCTTCGCAGGGCACCCGAGAGCAGGACCCGCAGCGCGGCCAGCTGCTGCAGCGTCTCGTCGTGCAGCTCGCGTGCCCAGCGGCTGCGCTCCCGTTCGGATGCTTCGATGCTGCGGCGCAACGCCTCGTCGCCCGCGTGTTGGGCCGTGGCCACCGCGATCGCTGCGCTGGCGGCAAACGCCTCGAGCAGCCGCTCATCCTCTTCGTTGAACGGACGATCGCCGCGCAAGCGGTCGAAGACGATCAGGAAGCCGACTGGACGGTTCCGGAAGGACATCGGGGTCACGAGCGCCGAGCGAGCTCCCAGCTCGCGGTAAGCGAACGAATCCCGCGGGATCTCCGGGACACGCTGCAGACGACCCGACTTCAGTGCCGCGCCCGCCAGCGACTCGTCGATCGAGATCCGCGTGCCCGGAACCCCGCCGACCCCTTCGCCGGCCACCGCCGCGATCACGAACTCGTCGCCGTCCAGCAGCGCGATCTCCGCGGATCGTGCGTCGAGCAGCGCGCGTGAGCGCTTGACCACGAGCTCCAGCACGCGTTCAAGGTCCGTCTCGCCCCCGAGCGCGCGGCTGATCTCGGTCGTCGTCTCGAGCCCGCGCACGGCACGCTCCAGCTCGTCGCGACGTTCACGGACGGCCCGGTACAGACGCGAGTTGCTGATCGCGATCGCCGCCCAGTCGGCGAGCACGACGGCGGCTTCCTCGTCGTCGTCGGTGAACTCGCCTCCATCCTTCTCGGTCAGGTAGAGGTTCCCCCACGCTTGGTCCTCGACCACGATCGGCACGCCTAGAAAAGTGGTCATCGGCGGATGCGCGAGCGGAAATCCGTAGGACCGCGGATGCGCCGCGACATCGGCCAGCCGTAGGCGCTGGGGCTCGTCGATCAGCACCCCGAGCACCCCGTGGCCGCCCGGCAGCTGACCGATGAGCCGGTGCGTGTCGTCGTCGATGCCCGCCGTGAGAAAGCGCTCGAGGCGCTCGCGTCGTTCGTCAAGGACCCCGATGGCGGCGTAGCGCGCGCCCGTCAGCTCGCGCGCGACCTCGAGCAGGCGCGCGAACACTGCCTCCGGGTCCAGCTGCGTGATCAGCGACCGGCCGACGTCCAACAGACGCCTCAGGCGCGCCTCATCCACGAGTCGGTCCTCGTCGAGTGCCCTCACCCTTAGCGCTACTCATCGCAACCGCGAGGCTACACGCGAACCCGGGCCCTGAGGGCGCGAAGACGACCCGGGCGACATCGCACCCGCGCTATCGACGTGGGTCCCACGAGAGTCTGCGTAGAACTACGCGCCGCCGTGGGAGTTTTGACCGATGGCACGGCCGCCGCTCGTTGGCAGCATCGGATTCTCCTCACTCTAGGAAACGGAACACCATGAGAGTCATCCCAGCGCTCGAGCACCGCGCCGCGCCGCGCACCGTCGAGCCCACGGTCGGTCTGCCGGACGCGCTGCTGGATCCCGCCGCCTTCCGACAGCCGCCCGCGTCGGTGGAGCTGCGCGAGACGCAGATCTCGTGGGTCTTCCTCACTGAAACGACGGCCTACAAGATCAAGAAGCCGGTTCGACTCCCGTTCGTCGACTACAGCACGCTCGAGCGACGACGGACCTGCTGTCACGCCGAGCTCGAGCTCAACCGCCGTTTCTCGCCAGGGCACTACCGCGAGGTCGTCGCGCTCGTCCCGCGCGGCCACGACGGCTTGGCCGTGGCCTCCGAGCGCGACCCGCGCGCGGTCGAATACGCGGTCGTGATGGACCGCTACGACGACTCCGCGACCCTGAACGCGCAGCTCGCGGCCGGCCGCGCGACCGAAGCCGACCTTATCGCGGTGGGTGCCACCGTCGCCGGCTTTCACGCGGCGTCCGGAGTCGAGGTGGACGCCGATTCCAGCGCGCTCGTCGCGGTTCTCGATGAGACCCTCACGACGCTGCGCAGGGTGGGCTGTCCGATGGGACGCCTCGCGGAGCTCGCTCGCTTCTGCGGCGCGGCGCTCGCCGGTTTCGGACCCGAGCTCACCCAGCGTGCGAAGGCGGGCCGCGTCCGCGACGGCCACGGCGATCTGCGGGCGGAGCACATCCTGCTCGGCACCGACGTCCAGGCCATCGACGGCGTCGAGTTCGACCGTGCTCTGCGGGTCGCCGACGTCGGTTACGACCTCGCCTTCTTGATCATGGACGTCGCCCGCCACGACGACGACCTCGCACGCGCCTTGCTCCGCGGCTACCGCTCCGCAGCGGGCGACCCGGGCAGCGAAGGACTGGTGGCCTTCATGTGCGCGGTGCGCGCCCTGGTCCGTGCCAAGGTCGACTTCCTGCGCGCCGCACAACTGGAGGGCGCGGCGGCGGACGATCGGTCGGCTCGGGCGCACGAGCTGCTCGAAGTGGCCGAGCGCTTCGCATGGCGTGCCCGGCTGCCCCGGGTGGTCTGCGTGACCGGCCTGGCCGCCAGTGGTAAGTCGACGCTTGCCGAAGCACTCGCTGCGGCGGCCGGGCGCAGCGTGCTGTCCTCGGACCGCATCCGCAAGTTGCGCGCCGGCCTCGACCCCTACGAGCGGGCCGCGCCGAGCGCATACGGCGACGGCGAGAGCCAGGCCGTCTACGCCGAACTCGGTCAGCGCGCGGCCACCGCCGTTCAGCGCGACGGCGGTGTGGTGGTCGACGCGACCTTCCGCCGTGCCTCTGATGCCGACGCCTTCGCCGCGGCTTCACACGTTGCCGCAGCAGCCGCCTGGGTCGTCTGTGAAGCACCCCCGCAGGTGCTGCTGGAGCGCGCGAAGGCGCGCGAGCGCCACGGATCGGTCTCCGACGCCGGCCCGACCATCGTCGCGCTCGAACTCGCGACCTATCGAGGCGCGTTCCAGGCTCCAGCGTCACCCGTGGCGCGGCTCGACACGACCCGCACGACCGGGGCGCTGCTGGCCGATCTGGCATGCGCGCTGGACACGCGGCTACAGGCGAGCGCGGAAGCGGTCGTGGTCCACGACCGCGTCCGACGAACGGAGGCCTAGATGTTCGCGGCCGGCGGCCTCCGAGCCGCGGACGCCGAGCAGTCCGGCCCCGAAACGACCACCATCGTCGTCGCCGACGACCACGCCCTCATCCGGCAAGGGTTGCGGCTGCTGATCGATGGCGAGAAAGGCCTGCAAGTCGTCGCCGAGGCCGAGAGCGTCCCGGACGCTGAACGCCTCACGTACGCACACCAGCCGACCGTGCTCGTCCTCGACCTCAACATGCCCGGCGGCTCCAGTCTTGACGCGATCCCGCGACTACTCACGCAGGCGCCGACGACAGCGATCGTCGTCCTGACCATGCAGGACGACCCCGCCTTCGCCCGCCAAGCCCTACGTGCCGGCGCGCTCGGCTACGTGCTCAAGGAACGGGCCGGTGAGGAGATGCTCGGCGCGATCCGTCTCGCCGCCGCCGGCGACATCTACCTCAATCCAGTCCTGGCGGCCCGTCTCGGCGCCGGACCCTCACCCGTCGTCCGCTGATTCAAGGATCCCCCATGCCCGCCTCGATCATCGCCGCTACGACCCATTCCTCGAAGACCGCGCCCCGGTCGAACGCGCTCTCGCCGCCGCCAAGCTGACCGGAGCGAACGTCATCGTCGCCGCGGTCGCTGACGGGACCGTCGGGCCGGCGCTGAGCCGTCTGCGCGACGCGCTCGCAGTCACGACGCGAATCATCTCCGACGCCTCGGTACCACGCGCGCTGCACGCGTTCGCCCGCGACGAGGCGGCAAGCATGATCGT
>NZ_JAPDOD010000011.1 GCF_027587205.1 Solirubrobacter ginsenosidimutans | reverse complement strand
GTGCTCTGATCGGCACCACGCTGGGACAACTCACGACCCACCTGCGCCTGCGCTAGCGCACCGCTAGCCGATTCGTCCATACGAGCATCCTCCGATCGCACCCACGGACGGTCATCGACCCGATGGGATGAAGTTCGCGCCCCACCGACGAGCGCCGGCGCATTTCATGCCATGTGGTGGATGACGCGCAGGCCGAGCGGCGCTTGAGTGGCACGCGCTGCACTCGCAGTTCGGCAGGCGAAAGGAACGATCACCATGATCGACGTCAAAGAGGCTCCCGCGGGCGCTGGCGCAGTCGGTGCGACCGACGGTCACAACGGGGAGCGGGCGGTGTCGCTCGACGCGCGCCCGGGCAACGAGCGCCGTTCCAAGCCGAAGGCGGTCGTCCACCTGACCGTCGCGGAGCGGGCGGAGAAGGGCAAGGCGGCGAGGCTCGCGGCACCGCGTGCCGAGCTCGGCGACTGGCAGCCGGCCGCCGATCGGCGTGATCCGGTCGAGCTGCTGGAGGAGCAGGCCGCATCCAGGCTGCGGGAGCTTGTCCCGATCCGCTACGGCCGCATGCTCGTCTCGCCGTTCACGTTCTTCCGCGGCGCCGCGTATCCGATGGCGGCCGACCTGGCCGGCGCACCTCGGACCGGGCTCGACGTGCAGCTCTGCGGCGACGCGCACCTGTCCAACTTCGGGGCCTTCGGCGCGCCCGACCGGCGCCTGGTGTTCAGCATCAACGACTTCGACGAGACACTGCCGGGCCCGTTCGAGTGGGACGTCAAGCGGCTGGTGGCCAGCTTCGCCGTGGCCGGCCGTGATCGCGGGTTCGACGCGAAGCAGCGACGTTCGATCAATCGGGACGTCAGCAAGGCGTACCGGGAGGCGATCCGGGAGTTCGCCGGGATGTCGAACCTCGACCTCTGGTACTCGCGGATCGACGTCGACGAGATCGACGCGGCCGTGGCCCAGCATGGGTCAGGGAAGCAGCGCAAGCGCTTCGAGGCCAACGTGGCGAAGGCGCGGTCCAAGGACAGCCTCCGGGCGTTCACGAAGCTGACGACGACTGTCGACGGCGAGCCGCGGATCGCGAGCGATCCGCCGCTGATCGTGCCGATCGACGAGGTCGCGGCCGGCGCGGAGGAGTTCGACCACGCGGAGTTCGTGCGCGGAGTCATCCGCTCCTACCGGCGTACCCTGACTCCCGATCGCCGAGAGCTGCTCGAGCGCTTCCGCTACGTGCACGCGGCGCGAAAGGTCGTCGGCGTCGGCAGCGTCGGAGCGCGCGCGTGGATCGTGCTCATGCTCGGGCGCGACGACCACGATCCGCTGTTCCTGCAGGTCAAGGAAGCGCAGGCGTCGGTGCTCGAGCCGTTCGTCGGCAAGAGCAAGTTCAACCACCACGGCCAGCGCGTCGTCGAGGGCCAGCGATTGACGCAGGCCGCCGGCGACATCATGCTCGGCTGGATCCGGGTCGCGGACCTCGAGGGCGTGAACCGGGACTTCTACATCCGCCAGCTCTGGGACGGCAAGGGCTCCGCGCTCGTCGACCTGATGGAGCCCACGGCCATGACGATCTACGCGCGCCTGTGCGGGCATGCGCTCGCGAAGGCGCACGCCCGCTCCGGGGACGCGATCGCGATCGCGAGCTATCTCGGCGGCAGCGACAGTTTCGACCGTGCGCTGGCGACGTTTGCCGAGACGTACGCCGATCAGAACGAGCGCGACTACAGCGCGCTGCAGGAGGCCGTCGCCTCCGGTCGCATCGCGGCCGAGACAGGCCTCTGAACAACAACGGAAGGGAGCATCACCATGACGGATCAGACGCAAGCCCCCGTCGACCTCTACATCGCGGCGTATAGCGATCCCAACGCCGCCCAGGCGGATTGGGATGCCATCAAGCAGCTCGCGAAGGACGACGTGATCACGGTAGAAGCGCTCGTGCTCGTCACCCGGGACATGGACGGGAAGATCGATGTGAAGGACAACTTCCACACGGTCGGCGTCGCCGCGGGGCTAGGGGCCGCCGGTGGCCTGCTCATCGGGCTGATCTTCCCGCCCGCCTTCCTCGCCTCCGGCGTGGTCGGCGCGGGCATCGGCGCGGGCGTCGGCGGTCTCGTCTCGCACGCCCAGAAGAAGGACATCAAGGAAGAGGTCGCCGAGTCTCTCCCGCCCGGCAGCTCGGGCATCGTCGCCCTGTTCGACGAACAGTGGGTCGCCGAGGTCGAGAAGGCCACGGCCAAGGCGGACAAGGTCTCAAAGCACGAAATCGACAAGGACAGCGCCGAGGAGGCCAAGAAGGCCGTGGCCGCCACCGCGTAGACGCATCCGCATGTCTCCGGCCTACGGGGCGTGGGTGCGCCGCGACCCGAGGTCGGAGACGAGCAGCGCGACGACGGTGACGAGGTAGACCTGCCCCACGAGCGCCTCGGTGACTGCGAAGGTGTGGCCCAGGTCAGAGCGCGTGAGCACGTCGCCGTAGCCGACCGTGGTGAGCGTCGCGAAACTGAAATACAGGCAGTGGGCCGTCGTCGCGGCGACGTCGTTGGCGAAGACGGGAGCGCCGCCCAGGTGGTCGATCGTGCCGTACGCGAACGCGCAGAACAGGCCGAACATCAGGTAGAGGCACAGGACGCCCAGCACTGCCTGGACCGTCGTATGCCCACGGGCGCGCAGGCCGCGGAGCACGCCGATCGCGATCGCCGGCGGCGCGACAGCGACCAGCAGGCCGCTCGCGATCCGCGCGGCGCCCGTGTTCGTCGTGTCCGCGAGCGCGAGCGCCGCGACGGTGGCCACGAGGATCGCGCCGGCGACGACGGCCAGCCGCACGATCCGCAGGCTCACCTCGCCCGCTCGCAACGCGAGCACGAGCGTGCTCGCGCTGAGGGCGGTGATCAGGACCTCCTGCCACGGACCACCGGGCGCGACGCCCTGGACGATGAACAGCACCACGAGCGAGGCGAGGAGCAGCCCGTAGCGTTCCCGGAGCCTGCTTTCGCGCCGGGCCGCGCGGATCTCTTCCTGAGACGGTTCGGACCGGGCAGCGACCACGCACGCAGCATCCGCTCAATCGGCTACACGCTCATCGTCCCGACTGGATGAAGCGCGGCCACGGATCGATTTCATCCCATTGGCACGATGAGGTCTGGCCGGCGCCAGCCTAGCTTCGACAAACAATTTCACGGCCGACGAAAACCCCGCAGCGTTCGATCGCTGTTGAACGTTATGGATGACTACACAGACCGCCTGCGCAAGCTCGCCCTCGGTGACGAGGCGTTAGTCGCCTCCCTCCTCGCGGCCGAGCCGAATCGCGAGGCGTCGGGCCTCGAGGACAAGATCTACGCACTCGTGCGCCTCGGGACCACGGTCGCGGTTGACGGTGGGCAGGCGTCGTACCAACTGGCCGTCGAGCGTGCCTTGGCGGCGGGAGCCACTCCGGACGAAATCGCCGGCACGCTCCTCGCTGTCGTCTGCTTGACGGGGGTTCCGCGAGCCGTGGCGGCTGCCCCGAAAGTGGCGCTGGCGCTCGGTTATGACGTCGAAGCCGCGCTCGAAGGGCTCGACGTCTAGCGCCGCGAACCGGAATTGTGGGCGTCACCCCGTCTGGGTGATTGCATGCGGCGCGCTGCTCTGCGAAGCTCGACGCGTAGCCGAGCAGGGTTCCGCTAGCGCTATCCAGGTCCTTTTGAATCCGCCCCTGACGAGCCTTTGGCCATGACGCCGGCCGAGCTTCCGTATGAGTTGATCGAGGCGAAACTCGCGCCACTGGAGTTGCGCCCCGACACGGTGGCGAAGACCGAGCTGATCGACCGGTTCCGCGCATCGAGCGCACGTGCGGCGAGCGTGGTGGCGCCGGCGGGCTTCGGGAAGACGACATTGCTCGCGCATCTGGCCGAACTGGACGGGCGGTCGTTCGCGATGGTGGCGCTTGACGAGCGTGACAACGATCCGGTGGTCCTGCTGCGCTACGTCACGGCCGCCCTGGATCGCGTCGAGCCCGTCCCGGTGCCAGTGTTCGAAGCGCTCTCGACGCCGGGTCGATCGGTCTGGGCAACCTGCGTTCCCCGGCTGTGCGCGGCACTCTCGGCAGCGGCGAACCCTGTCGTCCTGGTGCTGGACGACGTGCACCTGGTGAGCGATCCAACGTGCATGGACGTGGTCGCCGCGCTCATCGACCACATTCCGGAGCGATCGCGGATCGTGTTGTCAAGCCGGGAAGAGCCCGCGTTGCCGCTGCCGCTTCTGCGCTCGCAGGGGCGCGTGTTGGAGATCGGCGCAGGCGATCTGCGCCTGAATGTGGAGGAAGCGGCGGCGCTGCTGCGCAACGCGGGCGTCGATCTCGACGACGCTGCCGTCGCCGAGCTCGTGGAGCGGACCGAGGGCTGGCCGGCGGGCCTGTATCTCGCCGCACTGTCGCTGCAGGCGGGGAGGGCCGGGCCGCAAGCGGTCCAGGCGTTCGGCGGCGATGACCGGTTCGTGACCGACTATCTGCGGTCCGAGCTCCTGGCGCAACTCACGGACCAGGAGGTGCGGTTCTTGACCCGCACCTCCGTGCTCGATCGGATGTGCGGCGGGCTGTGCGATGCGGTTGTCGGGCAACACGACTCTTCGCGCGAGCTCGTGACGCTGGAGCGCCGCAATCACTTCGTCGTCCCGCTCGAGCGCAGCCGGACGTGGTACCGCTACCACCACCTGTTCCGCGACCTGCTGCGCAGCGAGCTCGGGCTCCGCGAACCGGAGATCGCACGCGAGTTGAACCGGCGGGCGATGGCGTGGTGCGAGCGCAACGGCATGGCCGAGCCGGCGCTCCACTATGCCCACGAGGCCGGCGACACCGACGCCGTCACCCGTCTGATCGAGCAGCTCCTCCTGCCTGCGTGGTACTCCGGCCGCGTGGCCACCGTCGAGTCATGGCTCGCCTGGTATGACGACGCGTTGCTCAGGCGCTATCCGACGATCGCCGTGCTCGGCGCCTGGGTCTACTTCCTTACCGGGCGCCCGGCCGAGGGCGCGCGCTGCGAGCGCGCCGCGCAGATGAGCACGGCATCGCCGGTACTCCCGGACGGGAGCGCGTCGATCGAGCCGTGGATCGCGGCGCTGCGGACCTCCACGTGCCCGGACGGAATCGAGTCGATGCTCGCGGACGCCGAGCTGACGTTCGAGCTCAGCCCGGACGGGTGGTTTCGACCGGCGGCGCAGCTTGCCGCCGGGGTGGCACACGTGCTCCTCGGCGACCCGGATCGCGGCCGCGAAGCGCTCCTGCTCGCATCCGAGATCGCCGCATCGGCCGGTGCATCCGAGGACGGCACCGCCGCTCTCGCCGAGCTCGCCTTTGTCGCGATGGAGGCGGACTCGTGGGACGAGGCCGCGGTCCACGCGGCGCGGGCGGTGTCGGTCGTCGAGAAAGCGGGGCTCGACGACTACATCGTGAGCGGGCTCGCGCTTGCCGCCACGGCGCGCATCGCGATCCAGCACGGCGATGTCAGGCAGGCCCGCGAGGACGTGGCTCGGATCCATCGCGTGCGCCCGCTCTTGAACCATGGACTCCCTTGGTTGTCGGTCCAGATCGGCCTCGAGCTCACGCGCCTGCATCTCGCGCTCGGAGAAGCCGGTGTCGCGGGCACGGTGCTGGGCGAGGCCGAGGCCATCCTGCGCGTCCGCCCGCGGTTGGGAACGCTCGCCGTGCTCGCGCGCGAGCTCCGGCAACGCGTCGCGGCAACGTCGATTCCGAGCGGCCAGTGGGCGATGAGCCTCACAGCAGCAGAGCTGCGGCTCCTGCCGTTGTTGACGACCCATCTCGCGTTTCCGCAGATCGGGGAGCGGCTCTTCCTCTCGCGCACCACGATCAAGACGCAGGCGAGCTCGATCTACCGCAAGTTCGGCGTGGCGTCGCGAGACGAAGCGATCGAGCGGGCCGTCGAGCTCGGCCTGCTCGAGGACTCACGCTACCCGGCGCGAGCCGACACGATCACGTCGCGCTGATCGCCGGCGCGAGAGGCGCGTTCATCCCGAGTGGATGATGAGCAGCGGCTCCAGGACACATACGGTCGCGGGGTCAACTGCATCGCCACGGGAGTACGTGTCATGACGACGGTGGAACACCCGAACGCCACGGTTCTAGACAGCGTGGAGGTGCCGCGTGTCGGCACGCTTCGGTACGAGTTGGGTTTCCCGACCGCCGAGACGTCGCGGAAGCTCTTCGACGAGATGGACTTCCAGCGCGCGGTGCAGGCCTACCTGTGGGGCTATCCCGCCGTGTCGTTCGAGTCCATCCGGCTCACCCTCAAACGGGACCTGGGCATCGACTTCAACGACATGGGCATCGCCGACCACTTCGTCGGTCCCGAGTCTGTCTGGCTCACGGCCAACGACACGACGATCTACGCCGTCATCAACATCGACGTCGCGCAGGGTCCGGTCGTGATCGAGATCCCACCCGGAGCGATCGTCGGCCTCTTGGACGACTTCTGGCAACGCTCGCTGGTCGACGTCGGCCTGCCAGGGCCCGACGCGGGCCACGGCGGCAAGTTCCTGCTGCTACCACCGGGCCACGCCGGCGACGCTCCGTCCGGCTACTACGAGGTCCGGGCCACGATGCACAACCACAACCTCCTGGTGCGCGGGATCGTCGTCGACAACGACGTGCCCGACGCCGTGGCACGCATCCGCAACGTCAAGGTCTACCCGTGGAGCGAGCGTGAAGACCCCAAGCCGAACAAGTTCGTCTCGATCTCGGGCAAGCTGATCGACACGACTCCGCCCGGCGGGATGGAGTTCTGGGCGCGACTGGCCACGGTCATCGACAACAACCCCGTCCAAGAGCACGACCGGTTCTTCATGGCGATGCTGAAGCCGCTGGGCATCGAGAAGGGCCGGCCGTTCGAGCCTGACGCCCGCCAGCAGGCCATGCTCGAGGACGCAGCCGTCCTCGGCGACGCGATGGCCCGCAACGTGATGTACGAGGGCTCCAAGCGCGAAACCGGCGTCACCGCGTTTGAAGGCACTCAGTGGGACTGGGTGTTCTACGTGAAGCCGAGCCAGGAAACGCAGACCTACAGCCAGTTGGACGAGCGGCTGCAATACACCTACGGCGCGATCTACCTCTCGCCCGCTCTCGGAGTGATGAAAGCCGGTCCCGGCGGCAACTACATGCAGGCCTTCAAGGACTCCGACGGCAACCACTTCGACGGCGGCAAGTCCTATCGCCTCCACTTGCCCGCGAACCCGCCGGCCGCCGCCTTCTGGTCGCTGACGCTGTACGACAGCGCAACGCGCTCGATGGTCCAGAACCCGACCAACGACGCCGCCCACGCGTCCTACGACGAGCTCAAGACCAACGCGGATGGCTCGTTCGACATGTATTTCGGGCCCGCCGCGCCGGCAGGTCTGGAGAGCAACTGGATCGAGACCGTTCCCGGCCGGGGCTTCTACCCGATGTTCCGCCTCTACAGCCCCACGGAGGGCCTGTTCGACGGCACCTGGGCACTACCAGACGTCGAGTTGATCTGACGCGCGGACGTCCACACACAACGCAGAAGGGACCCACCAATGGCGCGTACAGCTTCGTGCAACTGCGGCAAGCTCAGCCTCACCTACGCAGGCCCCGACCCAGAGCGAATCTCGGTGTGCCAGTGCTACGAATGCCAGAGGCGGACGGGCAGCGTGCTCAGCGTGCAGGCGCGACTTCCGGTCGAGCACGTGACGATCGAAGGCCCATCGACGGCGTGGACGTTCCCGAGTGACAGCGACAAGCCCGCCGCGTTTCGCTCCTGCGACAGCGGCGGCGCCACGTATCACTTCTGCCCCGAGTGCGGCTCGACCGTGTACTGGGAGATCTCCGTCGCGCCGGAGGTCGTCGGGGTCGCGGTCGGCGCCTTCACCGACCCGACGTTCCCGCCGCCCATGATTTCCGGCTTCGAAGCGTATGGGGCGGCGTGGGCGCTGAACGTGTCGAGCCTCCCGATGCCACATTACGACTACGACGGAACATCGCACGGCGGGCCACGAGCGTGACGACGATCTAACGACGTGACCAGCGAGGCGGTCACCCAGCTTCGCGAACCCCAAAGCCGGGCACGCAGTTGCACTTCTTCCCGAAGATGCTTGGGGCGCCGCGCGATGTGGGTCGTGTGGGAGCAGTGGGCGTTGTCGGTCAACGGGTTGGCTCTCGATGTCCGCTCCGGTCCGTTGGGACCTCGTGACGGTGCGCTGGACGACCTCAGATTCGCGCGGTTGCTCGGGTGGCGTCGGGCAGGGCTGAGCGCAGCTCTCTGCGGGACCTGAGCCCGAGCGTCGCGAACACGTTGCGCAGATGCCACTCGACGGTGCGGTGGCTGAGGAACAGCTGGGCGCCGATCTCGTGGTTGGTGTATCCATCGGCGGCGAGGCGGGCGATCTGCGCCTCCTGCATGGTGAGGGCCTCGTTGGTCGTGCCGGTACGCTTGCGCGCAGTCTCGCCGGTGGCGCGCAGCTCGCGGGCAGCACGCTCCGCGAACGGCCCGGCGCCCATCAGCGTGAATCTGTCATGGGCTGCGCGCAGCTGATCGCGTGCGTCGCGCCGTCGTCGCTCGCGACGCAGCCACTCGCCGTAGAGCAGCTGAGCGCGAGCGGACTCGACATCTAGGCGACCGCTGCCCAGCAGCGAGATCGCCTGCCGGTACCAGGCGTCGGCGTCGTCTCCCGAGCTGATCAGCGCGCGGGAGCGCGCCTCGACGCCCAGCGCCCAGGGCGTGCCGCTCGCATGTGTGTGCTCGCTGAGCTCATCGACAGCGCGGCGCGCAAGGTCGAGCCGGTTGCACCGAACCGCCGCCTCGACCAACTCCGGAAGCGCGGTCCGGTAGAGCACGTGGGGGTTGTGGTCGAACTCTCGCTGCGCCCACGCCAACGCGTCGTCATGACGGCCCAGCCCGGCGTACAGGGTTGCTGCCGCCTCCTCGGCGTGACGTACCAGCACCCCCTCGCCCCGTTGCGTCGAATCGCGGATACTCGCCTTGATCAGCGGTTGGGCGTCGGTGCCGCGCAGCGCGCCCAGACGTAGCCGCGCATCGATCATGGGTGCGTCGCCGGTCACCGCCAGGATCGAGTCAGCTTCGGTCAGCAGCAACTCGGCCGCCACAAGGTCTCCGGAGAGCAGGTGCCGGGACGCGAGCGTGTGCAGGGCGACGGGAAGTACGGTGAGCGCGCCGGCCTCACGGGCCGCCTGGACGTGCCGCGTGCCGAGTTCGAACCACGCGTCGGCATCCCACAGCTCGACGGCGAGCCACACCCACGCAATGTCGAACAAACCCTCGGTCTCAGTAATTCGGAACTCGTCCAGCGCTCGACGCAGCGTCGGTGCGCCGGCCCCGAAACCGTCGATGAAGCGCGTCGCCATCCCATCGAGCATCAGGTCCTCGGGGCTCGGAGCTCCGGCGGCAGGCGTCGCTTCACGGACCGCCACGGAGACGTCGACTTGCCCGCTCGAATTGGCGAGATGCATCGCGCCGCACGCCGCCCAGACCGCCTCGAGGTACGCAGCGCGAGCCAGCCGCGGGTCCAGCCGCTCAAGGCGCCGCCCGGCCGCGACCAGCAGCGAGGCCGCATCGCCGCCCCGCCGGGAGCCGAACGCGATCTCAGCCTCGAGCAGCTGGCGCTGGGCGCTCTCCAGCTTGTCAAGTGGCCCGACACGCGCAGCGCGCAGCAAGGGGGAGGCGGCGTCTGCGCCTCCGGCCGCGTGGGCGACGCGCGCGGCGGCGAGCGCCCGCTGCGCTCGCCGCCTTGGGTCCGGCGTCAGCGCTACGGCTCGCTCGAGGAACGCAGCCACGGCCGCAAGCCCACCACGAGCATGCGCTCGCCCGGCCGACGCCTCGAGCTCGGCCGCGACGGCCTCATCGGGCGCCGCGGCAGCGTGGGACCGGTGCCATGCGCGCCGATCGGCGTCCTCCCCCGGGGAAATGGACTCGGCGAGCGCGGCATGCACGCGCCGCCGGTCCGCCGCCGAGGCGACTTGGTAGACGGCAGAGCGGACGAGCGGACGACGAAAACAGACCCGGTCGTCCACTGTGACGAGCTCTCCGGCATCGAGCGCGTCCTCGTCGATCTTCAGGCCCAGGTGATCGGCGGCCCGGAGGAGCAGCGTCGCGTCGCCGGTTGGGTCGGCGGCTGCGACCAGCAGGAGCTGCTGGGTGAGGGCTGGCATCTGCTCGTAGCGTCGGGCGAAGCTCTGTTCGACGTAGGTGGCGAGTGGCGTGGCGTCCGGCAGTCCGAAGCCGCCCGCCAGCTCTGCCGGGTTCCGGCCGCGCGGCAACTCGAGCAGCGCCAACGGGTTGCCGGCCGTCTCGGCGATGATCCGGTCGCGGACGCGGTCGTCCAACGGTCCGGCGATCACCGACTCGAGCAACGTACATGCGTCGTCGTAGCCGAGGCCCTCGACCTCGATCTCTGGGAGACCATCGAGTTCGTCGTCGTGCTTGCGCTGCTGGGATGCGAAGACGAGCCCGACCGGTTCGTCGCGCAACCGGCGTGCGACGAACGCCAGGATCTGAGTCGAGGCGCGGTCGAGCCAATGCGCGTCGTCGACCAGGCAGATCAACGGTGCATGCTCGGCGGCCTCGCCGAGGAGGCTCAGCACGGCGAGGCTGACCAGAAAGCGATCCGGTGCTTCGCCGGCGTGGAGGCCGAACGCCGTGGCCAGCGCGTCGCGCTGCGGCGCCGGCAGACGCTCGAGTCGATCCAACAGCGGGGCGCACAGTTGCTGGAGGCCGGCGAACGCCAGCCCCATCTCTGACTCTGCGCCGGCTGCGTGCACGATCCGGCAGTGCTCCGCGCGCTCGGCCACGTACGCCAACAACATCGACTTGCCGACGCCCGGGTTGCCACGTACCACGAGTGCCTGGCTCTCGCCCGCGCCGACGTACCGCACCAGCGCGTCGAGCGTCGCACGCTCGCTGCACCTGCCGAGCATCCGCTGCGCGAAGGGACGGGACAGCTGAGCGGCTTCGTCGCCGTGCTCGGGTGCTCTATGGGCTTCAGCGAGGCGTAGTGTCACGATCCCGATGGTGGCCGCACGCACCGCGGTTCTCCACGATCTTCACGCTCATGCTGGTAGACGGGACCTAACAACGGGGTCTCCGATCAGTTGGCGATGAACTGATGCAGGGCTTCGTTGACTTCGTCGGGGTGCGTCCAGGCGATGCAGCCGCGCGGCGGTGGACGCGAAGGGCAGGAGCGCGCGCTATGGGTCGGCCTCGCGTTGCGCGCGGATCGCGTCGCGGTGCGGATCTTGAGCGGGAAGCCAGGTGTCGCCGGGCGGCAGTACGTGAAGCCCGGCGGCACGTGCCAGCGCGATCGCCGTTTCGCGCAGCGCGAGGACCGCCGGGCGCTCGTCGTCGGCGCGCGTGACCAGTGACCAGCACCACAGCGGTGTCGGATCGACGACCAGATGGGTCCGCAGCCCGGCGGGCAGCGGGTCTGGATGCCGCTTGGGTGACATCAGCAGCGGTGCGCGGTACTTGCGCGCGCGGTCATAGAACGCGCGCCCGGTGATGCCACCGTCGTCGATGTGGAGGATCTTGGCGCCGACGTCGTTCGCGAATTCCGTCGCGTACCGGTTCCACGCGTCCCACGAGGTGAGGTCGGCGTCGACCAGCACGCGCAACGCTGACGCCTTCACGATCTCGTTGCCGCCCTTGGCGGGCGCGACGGCCGCGAGCGGCTCGGCCCACAACAGCTGGTGATCCAGACGCTCGTCGGGCCCCGAGGCCCAGGCGATCGCCGCGTCGAGTCCGCGGTCCAGGACGCGCGCGATCTGGATGTGGCTGGGCATCACCCACTCGTCGATGCGCACGTCGGAGCGCAACGAAGCGATCAGCTGGTCCGGCAGCCAGCTGACGTAGCCAAGCCGGAACGTGACCGTCGTTCCGGCGAGACGGCGCTCCGCGTGGGCCGCCATAGTGAGGATCTCACGCGCATCGGGGAGCAGCGTTCGGCCCGCGGCGGTGAGTTCGACGTGGCGGCGGTCCCGTGCGAACAGCGCGACGCCGAGGCTCGCCTCAAATGCCTTGATCTGCTGGGAGAGGGACGGCGCGGCGATATGCAAGCGCGCGGCCGCACGGCCGAAGTGCAGTTCCTCGGCGACGGCCACGAAGTAGCGCAGCTGTCGTAGTTCCACCAGGACGCACCGTACGCCGTCTGTTAGGCGACGTCTACGAGCATGACCTCCGAGATCGTGGAGAACGCCCGCCCCTACGGGGACCATGAACGCCATGACCTTGATCGCCGCCGACGCCACACGAAGTCGGGCACTCGGGCTCACGGGGATCTGCCTGGGCTTCCTGGTGATCACGCTCGACGCGACCATCGTCAATGTCGCGCTGGGGCCGATCGGCGCCGACCTCGGTGGCGCGCTCCCGGCGGCGCAATGGATCGTCAACGGCTACACGCTCACGTTCGCGTCACTGCTGTTGTCGGCTGGAGTGCTGGCCGACCACGTCGGCTCGCGCACCGGCTTTCTCATCGGCCTGGCGATCTTCGCCCTGGGCAGCGCCGCCTGTGCGGGAGCGGGTTCGCTGACCGTGCTCATCGTCGCCCGGGTCGTCCAGGGCGCCGGCGCCGCCGCGTTGATGCCTTGCTCGCTGGCGCTTGTCGCGCTCTCCTTCCCCGAAGCGCATGACCGCCGCAGAGCGCTCGGCCTGTGGGGCGGCGCGTCGGGGATCGGCCTTGCGGCCGGCCCGGTGCTCGGGGGAGTGTTGGTCGCCGCCCTCGGCTGGCGCGCGATCTTCCTGGTCAACGTGCCGATCGCAGCCGCTGCTGCGCTCCTGCTCGTGCGCCATGTCGACGAGACGCGCCGGCATGCTCATCCGCTCGACGTTCCAGGGCAACTGCTGGCCGTAGCCGGCCTGGCGTCACTAACAGGCGGGTTTATCACCACGGGCAGCCAGGGCTGGGGCGCGACGCTCACCGTCGCGCTGCTGGTCGCCGGCATCGCGATCGCCGGCGCATTCGTGATCGTCGAACGATCGGTCGCCCACCCGATGGTCGATCCGCTGCTCTTCCGCGAGCGCACGTTCTCGACGGCGGTCGCGATCGGAACCGTGTTCAACTTCTGCTTGTACGGAGCGATCTTCTGCTTGGCCGTCTACCTGCACCGCGCCCAGGGACTCGATGCGCTGCACACCGGCCTGGCCCTGCTGCCCATGACGGCCGTCACGGGGACGATGGCGTTCCTCAGCGGTCGCCTGGTTAGCCGCGTCGGCGAATGGCGCGCGATCGTCGTCGGCCTGACCGCAGGCACCGCCGGAGCGCTGCTGATCTCGCTCGAGGCGCCCGGCGCTTCCACGACGGCGTTGATCCCTTCCACCGTTCTGCTCGGCGTCACCGCACTGGCGATGCCGGCGATGACCGCGCTCGCGCTGAGCCGCGCGCCACGCGACCGCGTCGGCCTGACGTCGGGCGTGTTCAACGCATCCCGCCAGACCGGAGGAGCCTTGGGCGTCGCCGTCCTCGGCGCCCTGCTCGTCTCGGACGGCAGCTCCGTCTCGTTGCGCGCCGCCTTTATGGCCACCGCTGCGGCCTACGCGACCGGTGTCGCCCTGGCGCTGAGCGGCCACCGCCGAGAGCGGGTCGGCTCGCTGGCATCGGCAACGAGTCCAGGGCTGTGACCAGGGCATTCAACCGGTACGACCCGCGGCCCAGGACGTGAGCATGACGCCTCCATGACGACCCGAAGGAGAGGCACCATGCGTAAGTTCAGACTCATCGTCGTCGCGACGGTGGCCGCGGCCGGCGTGCTGGCCACGGCCGCCGTGGCATCGACGAGCAAGTCAACCATCTCGCTACGGAAGACGGCGGTGGGAAGCGTGCTCGTCGCCGCGAACGGCCGGACCGTCTATCTGTTCACCGCGGACAAGGGCTCCAAGAGCGCGTGCTACGGAAAGTGCGCAGCCGCCTGGCCGCCGCTGCTCAGCGCCAAGCCGACGGCCGGCGCCGGCCTGAGCGCTTCGAAGCTCGGTACGACGAAGCGCAAGGACGGGAAGCTGCAGGTCACCTACAGCGGCCACCCGCTCTACTACTTCGCCCCGGACAAGAAGGCCGGCGACGTCAACGGCCAGAGCGTCGTGCATTTCGGCGGAACGTGGTGGGTCGTCTCGGCCGCCGGCGAGAAGATCACGTCGAAGCCATGAGCGTCATGCCCTCACCAACGAAGGCCGCGCAAGTCAGGCTCGATCGAGTTACACCTGCACACTGTCGAGTCCTGCTCGACAACCCGCCGCTCAACCTCATGGGCCCGGAATTCGTCCCGCAGATCCGAGACATCGTCACGACGCTCGAGAACGACGACCGCGTGAAGGTGGTGGTCTTCGAAAGCGCCGTCGACGGCGTCTTTCTGAATCACTCAGACTTCCTCGCGAGCTTCGACGATCTGATCAGCATCCCGCAAGGTCCGACCGGCCTTGAGGCGTGGCCCGACGTCCTGGTGCGGTTGACGCGCGCCCCGTTCGTCTCGATCGCGCTGATCCGGGGGCGTGCGACCGGAAACGGCAGCGAGCTCGCGCTCGCCTGTGACATGAGCTTCGCGAGCCGCGAGAACGCGCTCTTGTCGCAGTTCGAGGTGGGCGTGGGTCTCGTCCCCGGGGGCGGGCCCATGGCGCGCCTGCCGCGGGTCATGGGACGGGGACGCGCGCTCGAGGTGCTCCTGGGCGCGGACGACATCCGAGCCGCCGACGCCGAGTTCCTCGGCTACGTGAACCGTGCGCTTCCGGATGCCGAGTTGGACGATTTCGTCGATGCACTCGCCACCCGGATCGCCTCGTTCGACAAGTGGGCGATCGCCAACACCAAGCGCCTCGTCAACGAGGCCAGCCTGCCGCCCGACGTCGAAATCAGAGCGGGCTGGGACGCCTGCATGGCCTCTGTCAAGCGCCCAGCGGCACAGGAACGCATCAAGGCCCTGCTGGATCAGGGGCTGCAGACGCCCGGCGACGCGGAAGATCGACTCGGATTCCACGTGGGACAGCTGGGCCGGCAGGGACCGTGCTGACCATGGACTTGCTCGCTACCGCCAAGCAGGTCGCCGACCGCGTCGAGGCCGAGTCGCTCAAACAAGGCGTGCCCGTCGCGGTCACCGTCATCGACAGCCACGGCAACGTCGTTCTCACGCACCGCATGACCGGAGCGCCCGCTTTCTCTCTAGAGCTCTCCGAGCGAAAGGCCTACACGTCCGCTCTCGTCGGCCTGCGCACCGCTGACCTCGTGCCCCTGGTGCAACCCGGCGCGGAGCTCTATCCGCTCCTCGCCGTCTCCGGCGGCAGGTACTCCGCGATGGGCGGGGGCGTGCCGCTCACCAGTGAGGACCAGGTCATCGCCGGCGTCGGGGTCAGCGGCGGAACGACGGAACAGGACATTGTCATCGTCGAAGCGGCGATGACACAAGTCATGGCTACCGAGCTCGTCGCGTAGCCGCCTACCTACCCACTCTTGAAAGGAACAGCATGTCCAAGCCGACGATCCTGCTCATCCACGGCGCGTTCGGAGACGCCTCGAGCTGGCGTCCCGTGTTCGACCGCCTCGACGATGACGGGCACACCGTCATCGCAGCCCCGAATCCGCTTCGTGGGCTCGCGGCCGACGCCGCCTACCTCTCAGTGGTCATCGACCAGATCGACGGGCCGATCGTTCTCGTCGGCCATTCCTACGGCGGCTCCGTGATCACCGTCGCCGGCGCGTCGGACAAGGTCACCGGACTGGTCTACGTGGCCGGGTTCGCGCCCGTCGAGGGCGAGTCGATCGCCGACCTGCAGGCACGCTTCCCATCGCTGGCGATGGGGAACTTCCTCCAGCCGACGCCACTGCCCGACGGGACCGCCGAGCTGACGGTCGCCCCGCAGCGCTTCCACGACATCTTCTGCGCCGACGTGCCTGACGCCGACGCGGCGTTCATGGCCCACGCGCAACGCCCTCTCCTGGCGACGGCGTTCGAGGAGCCGGCCACCGCTGCCGCCTGGCGCATGAAGCCGTCTTGGGCCGTGTTCGGCACCGCGGATCAGCCGATCGCCCCGCAGCTGCACCGCTTCTCGTATGACCGTGCCGGCTCCACGGTGACGGCGGTCGAAGGCGCCTCGCACTTCGTGCAACTGTCGCAGCCCGACGTCGTCGCCGACGTCATCCGCGACGCCGTGCAGGCGTCCACCTCGAAGCTGGCTGCGTGATGCCAGGATGCCGCCGATCTCGCGCGGGTTCCGTCGTCGCCGCGGCAACGAGGCCGAGGCCGAGGCGGAGCGCGTGCCGCAGGGCCAGTACGTCACGCCGGACTTCCCGGTCCTCTCCGCCGGGCCCACCCCGCACCAGCCCATCGAGTCGTGGACCTTCGAGATCCGCGGCGAGATCGACGAGGTGCGGTCGTGGACGTGGGCCGAGTTCAAGGCGCTCCCGAGCGAGCGCATCACGGTCGACATCCACTGCGTGACGAAGTGGTCGAAGCTCGACACGTCGTGGACCGGCGTGTCGCTCGACACGCTGCTGGACGGCGTCGACACGAGTGCGGCGTACGTCCTCGCGTTCAGCGACGGCGACTACTCGTCGAACCTCCCGCTCGCCGACGTGCGCGACGGCAAAGCGTGGGTGGCGTACGAGTACGAGGACGAGCCGCTCGCCCCGGAGCACGGTGGCCCGGCGCGGCTGCTCGTCCCTCGCCACTACTTCTGGAAGAGCGCGAAGTGGGTGCGCGGGATCGAGCTCCGTCCGGACGATCAGCCCGGATTCTGGGAGACCTACGGCTACCACAACTACGGTGACCCATGGAAAGAGCAACGGTACGCCGGCGACTGAGCTGGCAGCTTGGCCGGGTGGTCGAGCTGGTCTCCGAGAACGCGCGCACGAAGAGCATCGTGCTCGACGTACCCGAGTGGCCGGGGCACCTCGCCGGCCAGCACGTGGACGTGCGGCTCACTGCGGAGGACGGTTATCAGGCGCAGCGCAGCTACTCGATCGCGTCCGCGCCCGAGGACGACCACTTGGTCCTCACCGTGGAACGGCTCGAGGACGGCGAGGTGTCGCCGTACCTGACCGAGAGCCTGCAGCCCGGAGACGATCTCGAGCTGCGCGGCCCGATCGGCGGCTACTTCGTCTGGCAGGAGTCACTCGGCGGCCCGCTGCTGCTCGTCGCGGGCGGCTCCGGCGTCGTCCCGATGCGCGCCATCCTCCGGCACCACCGCGCGACGGCGAGCGACGTCCCGGCCAGGCTGCTCTGCTCCGCGCGCACCCGCGGTGACCTCATCTACCCGGGCGAGCTCCAGGGCGACGGCACGATCATCACCCTGACGCGCGAGCAGCCACAACGATGGGACGGCCGGACGGGCCGCATCGACCGCGAGCTTCTCGCCGAGGTCGGGTGGCCGGCGGCCAAGCGCCCACTGATCTATGTCTGCGGCCCAACAGGCTTAGTCGAAGCCGTGGCTGACACGCTCGTCGCGTTGGGGCACGAGCCTGGTCGCATCAGAACCGAGCGCTTCGGCCCAAGTTGAACCTGTACCAGGCCGGGTCGACGTCATCGAACTCGGCACCGGACGGTAAGTAGTGTCGCCCGGCGGCGCGAGCTGCGGCTACTCGACCAGATACACGTCGTAGGAGACGCCGCCGGGCCGGCGCGCGCCGACGCCGATGAAGACGCCGTCGTTGAGCCAGGCCAGTTCCGGGGCCGAGGTCTCGATTCCGACCGATATGCGAAATGTGTACTCGGAGGGTCGACGTCCTCACCATTGGCTAGGCGCGCGAGCACGTCCGGCTTGCCATGGCGTACCCCGTGCGACTGAACGTAGAGCAGCGCTCCGCGATCGGTCTTGAGCGTGTATCGGATGTCGGCGACCGAGCTGCCTGACGGCCGGACGATCTGCCAGTCGGCGCCGCCCCTCGCCAGAAGTTCCGCATGGAAGTCGGGGCCCTCGGCGCGCCCACCGGTCAGTGCGACGATGCGGCGGTGACCTTGCGGCGTGACGCCGAGGTCGATGGGGGCCTCGAGGTCAGCGTCCAGGCGATAGATGTGGCGGAGTTTGGGGGCTGGGAGGGCGGTCATGGCCGATCTCTAGTGGCCGGCACTCTGGCCGCCGTCGACGTGCATGAACTCGCCGGTGACGAACGGCGCCGACTCCAGGTACATGATCGCGTTGACGACATCGCTCGTCTCACCCATGCGTCCCATCGGGTGCAACGCGTCCAGGCCGTCATAGGTCTCCGGCGCGTGCATGGGTGTCTTGATGACCCCCGGTGAGACGGCGTTCACGCGAATGCCCGTGGCGGCGTACTCGGTCGCCAGCGACTTTGTCACCGCCGCCAGCCCGCCCTTGGTGAGCGACGCCAAGGCCGACGGAATCTTGACGTCAGCGTGCTCGACCAGCGTGGTCGTGATGTTGACCACGTGGCCGCCACCGAGCCGCTCCATCTGCTCGATCGCGCGCCGGGTGATGTGGAAGAACCCGCCGAGGTTCACCCCCGTGACCAGGTCATAGTCGTCATCGGTGTACTGCGTGAATCGCTTGGCCACGAACACGCCGGCGTTGTTGATCAGCGTGTCGATGCGACCGAAGCGGTCAATCGCGTGTCGGATGACGCGCTCGGCGGTGTCCGCCGTTGCGATGTCTCCCTGAACCGTGGCAATCATCGGGTCGTCGGAGAGCGGCCGGATCGTCCGCGAGGTGCCGAGCACGGCATAGCCCAGCTTCCTGTAGGCGGGGACCAAGCTCGCGCCGATGCCCTGCGACGCGCCGGTGATGACCACCACACGCGGCGTCTGGTCGCTCATGATGCCGATCCGCCAGACAGAGCGGGGTCGTTGGGGTGCTCGGCCAGCGCAGTCACCGAGATCTCCATCCAAGGCCACAGCGGCAGGGATGCCAAGTTCGCCTGCAGCTCTGTGTCATCGGCCGCCCGATAAAGGCCGATGGCGCGAGCGCGTCCGTCGTCGGGCAACGGCTTCCAGACGCGCAACGCGCGACCCCGGGCCGCGAGCTCGGCAACTCGGATTCCTTCGCCCGTCGTGCGTTGCTCAAGCTCGGAGGCGGGGGTCCCCTCCGGCACCGTGAGGGCGAAGTCGACGAGATAGTCCATGACGATCGCTCCTGTCCTCTTTCAAGCGGCCCGGACGAACTCGAGCTCGGCGGTCAGCTCGACGTCGTCGGACAGAGCGCGCCCGCCCCTCGGCAGGTCCGCGTTCCAGCTGATGTCGTAGGCCGTGCGGTCGATCATGGCCTTGAGGGAGAAGCCCAGGCGCGTGATGCCCGTGGAGTGTGGAGAAACGACGGACATGATGACCTCCTGCGGTCAATTCGGAGTCTGCGAGGGCCAAACAGGCCCCCGTGGCGACATGGTTGCCCATGCAACTCTCGAACTCCACGACCTATCCCGTCACGCTCTTAGCCGCCCCCTCATACGAGCGTTCGCAGTCCGTCTGATGCGGGGAGCCCAATAGTGCCGCAGTTCCGGTGGTCGATTAGTGCGCCGCCGGCACCCGCGAGGGTGCGCCAAAGTCGGCGCTGCACGAGCACTGGCGCATGGCGCGGACCGCGGGCCAGGGAATCTGCAAGTGATCACCACGGGTACGACGGGGCATCCGGAGCGCGACGCTGAACCAGACCAGCCTGCAGAACAAATCCGCGGGCGGCGGCGGCGCCGCAGGGCGGCGCCGGCCATGCCATGTCTCTTCAAACCCGGAGTCAATCGATGAACGACAACAGACGCCAGGATGGCATCAACCCCTTCCCGGCCGGTATGCGGTCGCATGAGATCGAGACCAACGGCGCCAAGATCCACGTACGCGTGGGCGGGCATGGTCCAGCGGTCGTCGTGCTCCACGGCTTCGGCACAACCGGCGACATGTGGGGCCATCTGACGAGCGCACTCATCGAAGACCACATGGTTGTCGCACCCGACCTGCGTGGGTTGGGCCTCTCGTCGAAGCCTGACGGCGGCTACGACAAGAAGAATCAGGCGGCGGACGTGGTGGGCGTCCTGGACGCCCTGGGTGTGCGTACGGCCCAATTGGTGACGCACGACATCGGCGTCATGGTCGGCTACGCAGTTGCCGCCACCCACCCCGAGCGCGTGAGCCGATGGGTGGCGATCGATGCGCCGCTGCCCGGCGTCGGACCCTGGGATCAGATCACGCAGGATCCGGCCATGTGGCACTTTGGGTTCGGTGGTCAGGACATGGAGCGCCTGGTCGCCGGCCGCGAGCGCATCTATCTCGACCGCTTCTGGAACGAACTTTCCCGGGACCCGAAGCGGTTTGATGAAGCGAAGCGCCAGCACTACGCGGCGCTCTATGCGCGACCCGGCGCAATGCGAGCGGGCTTTGCCCAGTTCCTGGCGTTCAGCCAGGATGCGGCCGACAACAGGACGTTCCTTGCGCAGGGCAAGCTTCAGATGCCGGTCTTGGCCTTCGGTGGCGAAGCCACATTTGGCCCGATGATCGGCTCGGTGATCCGGTGTGTCGCCGAAAACGTCGAAGATCTGATCATCCCGGATTGCGGTCACTGGATCACGGAAGAGCAGCCGCAGGCGACGACAGGCATCGTCGTCGAGTTCCTGCGCCGGTCCTTTGAGGCCGACACCCCGTCAGGTGTGAACGGTGGCGGCGTCGCCGTTTAGGGCGGGACGTCGTTGGTGCTCACCGCCTTTGCCGTCGCCCCCACCGGACCGACAGCGCGCTAAAACAGCGCTGCGGGAGCTTGTGGGGACGCTGGCACCCGATGACCGGTGCCGAGCGTGCGTGAACTGAGCATCCCTCAGTCAACGGATCCTTCAGCTCGTCTGGTCCTTGAGCTCGCCAGATCCCTGGTCTTTAGCGCCGGCCGGGACGGCTTGCCAGAACGAGAAAGGCCCCGCTTTGCGGGGCTTTTCTGTATGCTCCGAAGAGGACTCGAACCTCCACGGGATTACCTCCCACCAGGCCCTCAACACGGTTCGCACCTTCCCGATCCGTGCCGTTTTGCTCGCGCCCGACGGCGTCGAGGTGTTTGACAACGTCGGCGGCGAGATCCTCGACGCGGTGCTCTCGCACTTGGCTCGCGGGGCGCGCGTCGTCATCAGCGGGGGTCTCTCGCAGTACGACGAGGATCAGCGCTGGGGACCGTCCAACTATCTGGAGCTCCTGCGGACGCGCTCGTCGATGACCGGATTCGTCACGCCCGACGACGCCGACCGCTATCCGGAGGCCGTTGCGGAGCTCGCCGGCTGGCTGCGCGAGGGCGGCTGGTACGCGAGCGGTTGCGCTGCCCAGCACGCTCGCGCCTGTCCGCTCTACGGAGAGTGGTGCGCGGCCCCGGCCGCCGAGCCGACGCGCGCGAGCAGGTGCGCACCGCGCACGACAGCTTCGAGGCGATCGGCGCGCGCGGGTTCGCCGAGCGCGCGCGACATGAGGTGCCGACGACCGGGCGACGGTCCGCAAGCGCCGCGACGACACGCGCGACGACCTCACGCCGCAATCGGATCAGCTCACGCAAGGCCTCGCCGGCGCTCTGCCCGTGCCGGCTTGACCCAGACGCCGCCGGTCAGCGCAGCGCCCGGAACGCAGCGCGGACCTCGCTCGCGAACAGCTCGGGTTCCTCCCAGGCGGCGAAGTGGCCGCCCCGTGCGGGTTTGTTGTAGTACGTGAGCGTCGGGTAGCCCTGTTCGGCCCAGGTGCGCGGGGCCTGGAAGAGCTCGCCAGGGAACGCGCTGAAGCCGACCGGGATCTTGACCGGCGCGGGGACCTGACCCGTGGGCTGTGCGTTTTCCCAGTACGAGCGGGCTGCCGAGGCGCCGGTGCCGGTCAGCCAGTAGAGGGTGATGTTGTCGAGGATGTGCTCGCGGGTGAGGTGGCCTGCGGGTGGTTCGCCGAGGAAGGTGCGGGAGATCTTGGTGTAGCTGTCCGTGTCGTGATCGAGCATCCATGCCGCCAGCGCGATCGGTGAGTCCAGCAGCGCGTAGCCGATCGTCTGGGGGCGAGTTGCCTGCTCGACGAAGTAGCCCCTGCCGGTATCGGCGAAGGCTTTCAGTGCGGCGGCCGCGGCGCGTTCCTCGTCGGTGTTCACCGGCTCGGCGGCGCCGCCGAGCGCCGTCACGAGCAGGTTCGTGTGGATGCCGATCAGCCCCGCGGGGGCCTGGCGGCCCATCGCGTCCGTGACGATGGCGCCGACGTCGCCGCCTTGGGCGACGTAGCGGGTGTAGCCGAGGCGGCGCATCAGCTCCGCCCAGGCGCGCGCGACGCGGCCAGGGTTCCAGCCGAGCTCTCTTGGCTCACCGGAGAAGCCGTAGCCGGGAATCGACGGCAGCACCAGGTCGAACGCGTCATCGGCGCGGGCGCCGTACGCGGTCGGGTTCGTGAGCGGGTCGACGGCCTCGAGCATCTCGATGATCGACCCGGGCCATCCGTGGGTCATGATCAGCGGCAGCGCGCCGCGCTGGCGCGAGCGCACGTGGATGAAGTGGATGTCGACGCCGTCGATCTCGGTCCTGAACTGCGGCAGCGCGTTCAGTCGCGCCTCGCACGCGCGCCAGTCGTACCTGGTCACCCAGAAGCGGGCGAGCGCCTGGGTGGCCGCCAGTTGCACCCCCTGCGAGCGGTCGGCGACGAGCTCCATCGACGGGTAGCGCGTCGCGGCGATCTGGCGTCTCAGCGTGGCGAGCTGGTCGTTGGGGATCTTGACCCGGAAGGGGTGGATCCCGGCCGGGTTGGCCGACCAGTCACGCAGGCGTGTTGCCTTCGCGGGCTGTGCCGCGCCCGCCGCGGAATCGGCGAACGCGCTCGCGGCGCCGACGGCGAGCCCCGCGGCCAGGCCACGCTGCAGAAGCTGCCCGCGCGTGATGCCGGGTGTGTCGAAGGAGGTTGAGCTCATGTCGAATCCCTCTCTTGATCCGTTGAGCGGCAGTGTCATCGCGAAGCCTGTCCCTCTCGTCCGGTTCTCGCCCCCCTGCGAGTACTGGCGCGACCCCGGGTCGCGGCCACGTTCCCGCGCCCCGGGGTTCCACTAAGCGCCAGGGGATCAGGCGTCGGGCAGCGATTCGACGACGCGGTGGCCGAGCGAGCGTTCGAGGTCGCTGTCGGTGTTGAGCCCGAGGGCTTGTAGCCGCGCCCACTGCGCTTGCTGAGCGGGACGGGCGAAGAGCTCGCGGAAGTCGGTGATCGCGCCCGTCAGCTCGGCTTCGGCGGGGAGCGTGACGCGGTCGACGTGGGCCTTTGTTCGCGCGATCGCCTCGCGATCGAAGCGTGCCAGCCGGGACGCGATGGCGGCGACCTCGTTGTCGAGCTGGTCGTCGGCGATGACGCGATTGACGTACCCGTAGCGCTCCGCGCGCGGCCCGTCGAGATCGTCGGCGACCAGGAGGATCTCGAGTGCCCGGCCGCGACCGACCAGACGGGCGAGCCGGGCCATCGGAGCGCCACCGGGCACGACGCCGATCCCGACCTCGAACTGGCCGAGCAGCGTGTTCTCGCGCGACGCGAAGCGCAGGTCGCAGGCGAGGATGAACTCGCTGCCGGCGCCGCGGGCGCGTCCGCGGATCGCGCAGATGCTCACCACCGGCAGGCGCGAGATCCGGACGAGGACGTCGGTCCAGGCCGGCAGCCCGGTCGGGCCGAGGCCCAGCGCGGCCGTCCGCGCAGGGTCGTTCTCGACGTCGTAGTGCGCGAGGAAGAAGTCGGGGTTGGCGCTTGAGAACACGACGACCTTGAGCTCGGGGTCCTCCTCGATCAAGGTGACCAGCTCGGCGAGCTCCGCGACGGTCGCCGCGGTGATCGTGTTGATCGGCGGGTGATCGAACGTGACCCGGCAGTGGCCGGAGCTCACGCGCTCGACCGACAGTTGCGTCCAGGGCCTCGCCCACGCGTCGGAACCGCGGCCGTTCGCGGCCGCGGTCGTTTCGTTGATGCTCATGCCAAGAAGCGTCGCGCGACTCGTGCGCCGTTGCGCCCGTAACTTCACGTGGCCGGTACCCGGGCCAAGGCCAGGGGGCCTACGGGGGCGACGAAGGGCCCGCTGGCGGGACGCTGACGGCCCATCAACTCATCGGTCCAAGGAGCTCCCATGAGCACCATCGACGTGCACGCTGATGCCTCGGCGACAAGCCAGCAGATCGCGACCATCGACATGAAGCTCGAGGTCGTGACGCTTCCCGTTTCCGACGTCGATCGCGCGAAGCGGTTCTATCAGCGCCTCGGCTGGCGCTTGGATGCGGACTTCGCGATCGGCGACAGCATCCGCGCGGTGCAGTTCACGCCGCCGCGGTCAAACGCTTCGATCTCCTTCGGCACGGGCCTCACCACCGCCGAGCCGGGCTCCGTTCAGCGCCTCGAGCTCGTCGTCTCCGACATCGTCGCGGCACGCGAGGACCTGATCGCGCGGGGTGTCGAAGTCAGCGACCTCTTCCACCGCGGCCCCGAAGGCTTGGTCGGAGGCCCTGACCCGGAGCGCCGGTCGTATCTGAGCTACGCGTCGTTCAGCGATCCCGACGGCAACGGGTGGCTGCTGCAGGAGATCACCGCCCGGCTTCCGGGCCGCGTCTGGGAGGGCTGACGACTCGGCTGCGTGGACGTCCCGACGACGGGGCGCGGGTCATGGGGGTACACCTCCAGCGCGGCGACAGCCTCGTCCTGGCTCAGCTCCACACGCGCGCGCCCAGCCGCGATGGGAACACGTGGATCAGGAGCACGCCCTCGAAGGCTGGATCGGCCGCGACCTGTGTCTTAGGCTCCGTTGCCCATGTCCACACGCCGTCCGCCGGTGTTGCTGGGCCGCGGCCGCGAGCGCGAGCTGCTCGACCGCATGTTGCGCAACGTCCGCGACGGCCAGAGCAGCGTGCTGGTCGTGCATGGCGAGGCCGGTGTCGGCAAGACCGCTCTGCTGCGTCATTGCGCGCGGCAGGCGGTCGGGTTCCGCGTCGTGGAAGTCCCTGGCATCGAGGCGGAGATGGAGCTCCCGTTCGCCGGGCTCCACCAGTTGTGCGCGCCGCTGGCGGAACATTTCGACGCCCTTCCGGAGCCGCAGCGGGCGGCGCTCCGCGTCGCCCTTGGCCTGTCGTCCGGTGCTGCGGCTGACCGGTTCCTGGTCGCACTGGCCGTGCTCACCCTCATGTCGACGGTGGCGACGGAGCGCCCGCTGCTGTGCCTGGTCGACGACGCGCAGTGGATGGACGCCGAGTCGGGTCACGTCCTCGGGTTCGTCGGGCGGCGGCTGCTCGCGGAGTCGGTCGCGCTGGTGTTCGCCGTCCGCGAGCCCGGCCGCAGGACCGACTTCGACGGCCTGCCTGAGCTGCCGCTCGCAGGGCTCGACGAGGAGCACGCGCGTGCACTGCTGGCACGGGTGGTTCCCGGCAGGTTGGACGAACGCGTCCGCGACCGGATCGTCGCCGAGACAGATGGGAATCCACTCGCGCTGCTGGAGTTGCCTCGCACCATGAGCACCGCGGACCTCTCCGCCGGGCTCGAGCGATCCGGGACCGGCGATCTTCCCGCGCAGCTGGAGGAGCACTACCTGCGGCGGGTCAGCGAACTGCCCGCCGAGACACAGCGCCTCCTACTGCTGGCGGCGGCTGAACCATTGGGCGACGCGACGCTCCTGTGGCGCGCCGCCACGCAGCTCGGCATCGGCGCGGACACGATCGCGTCGGTCGAGAGCGGCGGGTTGGTCGACATCGGGGCAAGGGTGCGCTTCCGTCATCCCTTGGTTCGCTCGGCGATCTACGGGGCGGCGTCGCGCAGCGACCGGCGCCGCGTGCACGAGGCACTCGCCGCGGCGATCGATCCGCGGGACGACCCCGATCGCCAGGCTTGGCATCGCGCGCTGGCGGCTCCCGGCCGCGACGAGGCGCTGGCCGGAGAGCTCGAACGCTCGGCCGGGCGAGCGCAGTTGCGCGGCGGGCTTGCCGCGGCCGCGGCCTTCCTGGAGCGGGCGGCCGAGCTGACGCCGGAGGCCGGACCGCGGGCCCGGCGTGCGCTGGCCGCGGCGGAGGTCAAGCACTACGCGGGTGCGCGCGATGCGGCACTGCGGCTGCTCGCGCAAGCCGAGGCCGGCTCGCTGGACGAGCTGCAACGTGCCCGCGTACACCTGATCCGCGGGCAGTCCGCATTCACGTCGAGCCACGGCCGCGACGCTCCCCCGCTGTTGCTCGCGGCGGCGCGCGAGCTGGAACCGCTCGATCCCCTGCTGGCGCGCGATACGTACCTGGACGCGCTCTCCGCGGCGTTGTACGTCGGCCGGCTGGCGGGTGAGGTCGGCGTCCGCGAGGTGGCCGAGGCGGCCTGCTCCGCGCCGCCTTCAGCGGCCCGTCCACAGGATCTACTCCTCGACGGCCTGGCCTTGACGATCACCGACGGGCACGAGGCCGGCGCTCCGGCGCTCAAGCGCGCGGTCCGCGCGTTCATCGGCGAGGAACCGCCGGCGGGCGAGGCCATTCGGTGGTTGTGGCTCGCCGCCCACGCCGCCCACGATGTATGGGACGACGAGAGCTGGGCTCGGCTGTGCGCCAGGCACATCGACCTCGCACGGCGGGCCGGCGCGCTGTTGGTCTTGCCGATCGCACTGAGCGCCCGTATCGGGCTGCACCTGTTCGCAGGCGAGCTCGCGCAGGCGGCCGCGCTCAACGAAGAGATCGCCGCCGTGAACGCTGCGACCGGCAACGGTCTACCGCCTTACGGCACGCTCGCGATCGCCGCGTTCCGCGGGCGCGAGTCCGAGGCCGAACCGCTGATCCGCGCGGCTCGCGTGGGCCTGGAGCCGCGCGGCGAGGGGATGGGCCTCACGCTCGTCGAGCACGCCGTCGCGGTGCTCTACAACGGACTCGGGCGCTACTCGGAGGCGTGCGCCGCGGCACAACGCGGTGCGGCCCATCCGCAGGAGCTGGCGTTTTCGATGTGGTCCCTGCCGCAGCTCATCGAGGCGGCGATCGGCAGTGGCCGATCCGAGCTCGCCGCCGACGCCATGGAGCGGCTTGCGCGGGTCACCGGACCGAGCGGCACCGACTGGGCACTCGGGGTCGAGGCGCGCTGCCGTGCGCTGGTGAGCGAGCGCCCGGAATCGCACTACCGCGAGGCGCTCGAGCGGCTGGGACGTACGCGCCTGCCGGGCGAGTGCGCTCGTGCCCACCTGCTCTACGGCGAATGGCTTCGCCGCGAGGGCCGCCGCGGCGACGCCCGCCCGCAGCTGCGAACCGCCTACGAGCGCTTCACCGAGATGGGCATGGAGGCCTTCGCCGAGCGCGCCCGACACGAGTTGCAGGCCACCGGTGAGACGGTGCGCACGCACACCCCCGAGGCGCAGAGCCAGCTGACGCCCCAGGAGACGCAGATCGCGCGGCTGGCGCGTTCCGGGCTCACGAACGCGGAGATCGGAAGCCAACTGTTCCTCAGCCCTCGCACCGTCGAGTGGCACTTGCGCAAGGTGTTCGTCAAGCTCGCGATCAGCTCTCGCGCGGGCCTCCGGGACGCGCTGCCCGAACCCGTGACCGTTGGGTGATCAACCGCCGGTGCGCCACTGGTCGAGCAGCGCCAGCAGTCCGCCGCCGTCATGGCCCGCGCCGGGAGGCGCCACACCCGGCGGCATGCCGTTGACGGTGATCTCCTGGTCGCGCAGCCCAGCCTCGACATCCGGGAGCATCGGCTCCGAGCCCGCGAGGCTGAGGATCGCCCCGCCGCGGCGCAGCTTACGCGCCGCGAACCGATAGACCAGGTTCGCACCACGTACGGCGGTGTGGCCGATCACGTCGACGGCTCCGAAGGCGGCGTCGGTCTCGTAGAAGAGGCGCTCGACGTCGACCTCGTCCGTGACGTCGGCCCGCACCGAAACCGCCGTGCCGCCCGACGCGAGGATCTGCTCGACGGCAGCCTCGGCGCGCTCCGGGTCGCGCAGGTACACGATGACCACCGCAAAGCCGCGATCGGCGAGGCCACGGGCGAGCTCGCGACCGATTCCGCAAGCTCCGTCGGTGACGATGGCCACCGGATCGCTGACCGGGAGCATGGCCTCAGTGTGGCCGCGAGCGTGATCAGTCGCCCCCCGGATCCCACCGGGCGGCACCCTGGTCAAGACCAGATGGGCAGCCCATGTCAAACGTGCGAGAATCGCGGCGGTGAGCGGCCAGCGGCTCACGGTGGCGCAGGAATGCGGACAGTGATGTCCACGGGCCTGGATCCCGTGCTGCTGGGTCGCGCGAGCGAGCGCCAATCGCTCGATCGGGTACTCGACGACGCGCGCGACGGGCGCAGCGCGGTGCTGGTCATCCGCGGCGAGGCGGGCGTCGGCAAGACGACGCTGCTGCGTCATTGCGCCCGCCAGGCCTCTGGGTTCCGGGTCGCGCACGTTGCCGGGGTCCAGTCAGAGATGGAGCTGCCGTTCGCCGGTCTGCACCAGTTGTGCGCGCGCATGCTCGGCGAGGTCGAAGCGCTCCCCGAGCCGCAGCGGGACGCGCTCGGTGTCGCGCTCGGGGTGACGTCGGGGGCGGCGCCGGACCGCTACCTGGTCGGCTTGGCCACGCTCAGCCTGCTGTCCGAAATCGCGGCGCGACGGCCGCTGGCGTGCCTGATCGACGACGCGCAATGGCTCGATGCCGCATCCGGCCAGGTGCTGGGGTTCGTCGCTCGCCGGTTGCACGCCGAGTCGGTCGCGATGATCTTCGCGGTGCGCGAGCCGCTCGAGGTGCGCGAGTTGGCGCGCTTGCCCGAATTGACGCTCGACGGGCTGGCGGACGAGGACGCGCGCGCATTGCTGTCCACCGTGATGCCCGGCCGGTTGGATGCGGCGGTGCGCGACCGGCTCGTCGCCGAGACGCGCGGCAATCCGTTGGCCATCCTCGAGTTGCCGAGCGCGTTGGACACGCCTTCGACGTTCGAAGCCCCTCCGGCGAGGCGGATCGAGGAGCGCTTCGTGCGCCAGCTTGAGCTGCTCGACGATCACGCGCGGTTGCTCTTGCTGGTCGCGGCGGCGGAGCCGGCCGACGACGCGCGGCCGGTCTGGCGCGCCGCCGAACGCCTCGGCGTCGACCCGTCCGCGACAACGGACACCAGGGGCCTGCTGACCATCGGCGAACGCGTGACGTTCCGGCATCCCCTGGTGCGCTCGGCGGTGTACGGAGCCGCGCCCCTGGAGCGCCGCCGGGCCGTGCACGCGGCGCTGGCGGACGCAGTGGAGGAAACGGACCGTCGCGCGTGGCATCGGGCCGCGGCCGCGCCGGGCCCCGACGAAGCGGTGGCCGCGGCGCTGGAGGCATGCGCGGTGCGCGCCGAGGCGCGAGGCGGGCCGGGGGCGGCCGCGGCCTTCCTGGAGCGAGCGGGCACGCTCTCGACCGTCCCGGCCAGACGCGCCGAACGGCTGCTGGCGGCGGCCGGGGCCAAACACGACGCGGGGGCACTCGACCCGGCGCTGGCCCTCCTCGACGCGCTCAACGCGGACGCTCTCGACGCGCGCGGCCGCGCCCAGGTGGCGATCCTCCGCGGGCAGATCGCGTTCGACCAGCTTCGGCCTGGCGATGCCGCACGCCACCTCGCCGGCGCCGCCCGGCGCCTTGAACCCGTCGACGGCGGCCTCGCGCGCGAGACGTACCTGCAGGCACTCGGCGCCGCGATGTGGGATGGAGGGGGGATGGGGGAGATCGCCGCCGCCGCGCGAGCCGCGCCGCCCGCTCCCGCGCCACCGGCGGCCGGCGACGCGCTGCTGGACGCGGTGGCCCGCCTCGTGACCGACGGGCACGTGGCCGCGGCGCCCGCACTGCGGCTTGCGCTCGAGCTGGTGCTCGACGCGCCGGACGACTGGGTGTGGTTCGCGGTGGCGGGGAACGCGATCACGATCGCCCAGGAACTGTGGGAGCCCGACGCCTGGCGGGCGTTGTCGGCGCGACACGAGGACTTCGCGCGCGAGGCGGGTGCGCTCGTCCAGCTCCAGTACGCGCTGGGGATGCAGCCGTGGGTCTATGTGCTTGCTGGCGACATGTCGCGAGCCAGGGCCGCGATCGCCGAGGAGCGAGCGATCGCCCACGCCACGGGCAACCCGTCGATGGCGTTCGTCGAGATGGTCCGCGCGGCGTGGTGTGGCGAGGAGAGCGAGCTGATCGCGGCGACGCGAGCGAACACGCCGGTGCGCGGGCGGATCGGCTGCTTCGCCGCGTACGCGGGCGCGATCCTTCACAACGGCCTCGGCCGCCACGCGGAGGCGCTCGAGGCCGCGTCGCGCGCGTTCGCGCCCGATCACCTCGGGTATGGGCCGTTCGTCGTGCCGGAGCTGGCCGAGGCCGCGGCGCGAACGGGCGACTCGCAGCGACTCGGGTCGGTGATCGACTGGATGGCCGAGCGTACCCGCGTGACCCGGACCGATTGGTCGCTGGGTACCGAGGCGCTCGTGCGTGCGCTGGCAGGCGACGGAGAGGTCGCTTACCGCGAGGCGATCATGCGTTTCGGCCGCACGTGGCTGCGTCCGCAATGCGCTCGCACGCAGCTGCTCTACGGCGAATGGCTGCGCCGCGAAGGCCGTCGCATGGCAGCTCGCGAACAGCTGCGTGCCGCATACGAGACCTTCGCCGCGATGGGCATGGAAGGGTTCGCCGAGCGCGCCCGGCGCGAACTGGCGGTCACCGGAGAAACCGCCCGCCGGCGCACCGTGGAGACGCGTGACGATCTCACACCGCAGGAGCGCCAGATCGCCACCCTCGCCCGCGACGGCCTGACGAATCCGGAGATCGGTGCGCGGCTGTTCCTGAGCCCGCGAACCGTCGAGTGGCATATGAAGAACGTGTTCAAGAAGCTGGGGATCGGCTCGCGCACCGTTCTCCGTGACGTCCTCGAGGGCGAATCGAGGGGGGTCTAGATGGCCGCCAACTCGGCGCTCGGTTTCTTGGGCCGGACCGCCGAGCGCGAGCTGCTCGAGCGGTTGCTGTCCGACGTCCGCGAGGGCCAGAGCGCGGTCCTGGTGCTCCGCGGCGAGGCGGGCATCGGGAAGACCGCGCTGCTGCGCCATATGGCGCGGCAGGCGTCGGGCTTTCGCGTCGCACGGGTCACGGGCATGCAGGCGGAGATGGAACTGCCGTTCGCCGGGCTGCATCAGCTCTGCTTGCCGCTTCTGGCTCGCCTCGACACGCTCCCGCAGCCCCAGGGCGAAGCGTTGCGCGTCGCCTTCGGCCTCGCGCCGGGTGATCCCCCCGACCGATTCCTGGTCGCGCTGGCGACCTTGACGCTGCTCTCGGCCGCCGCCGAGGAGCGGCCGCTGCTGTGCCTGATCGACGATGCGCTCTGGTTGGACGGTGCCACGGCCCAGGCACTCGCGTTCGTCGCACGACGGGTGCTGGCCGAGCGGATCGCGCTCGTCTTCGCGGTGCGCGAGCCGGCGAACCGGCCCGAGTTCGACGGGCTTGGAGAGCTGTCGCTCGCCGGTCTGGACGAGCACTCCGCGCGCGAGCTGCTGGCGAAGGTCATCCCGGGCCGGCTCGACGAACGCGTCGAGCGCCGCATCCTCGACGAGACGCGCGGCAACCCGCTCGCGCTGCTCGAGCTCCCGCGGGTGATGACGCCGGTGCAGCTGGCGGGCGGGTTCGCCCTTCCTGCCGTGGGAGACGTATCCGGCGAGCTCGAGGACCACTACCTCAGGCGCACCGACGCGCTGCCCGAGCCGACGCAGCTGCTCCTGCTGCTCGCGGCGGCGGACCCCTCTGGCGACCCGGCGCTGTTCTGGGCCGCCGCCCGAACGCTCGGCGTCGACGCAACCGCGCTCGAACCCGCGCTCCAAGCGCAGCTCATCGCCGTCGACACGCGGGTCCGGTTCCGCCATCCACTCGTCCGTTCGAGCGTCTACGGCGCGGCGACGGAGAAGAACCGGCGCCGTGTGCACGCCGCGTTGGCCGAGGCGAGCGATGCGGAGCTGGACGCCGATCGCCGGGCCTGGCACCGGGCGCTGTCAGCGGCCGGCTACGACGAGGACGTAGCGGTGGAGCTCGAGCGCTCCGCCGGACGGGCCCAGATGCGCGGAGGCGTGGCCGCCGCCGCGGCGTTCCTCGAACGCGCCGCGCGCTTGACCGCCGACCCCGCGCCGCGTGCGCGCCGTGCGCTGGCCGCCGCGCAGGCCAAGCACCAGGCGGGCGCACCCGAGGCGGCACTCGCGATCCTGGCAGGCGCTGAAGCGATGGCGCTGGACCCGCTCCAGCGCGCACAGGTGGAGATGCTGCGCGCCGGAATTGCCTTCACGACCGATCGCGGCCGGGACGCTCCCGCGCTGCTGCTCCGTGCCGCGCGCCGGCTCGAGCCGCTCGACGCGACGCTGGCGCGCGAGACCTACCTCCAGGCACTGGTGGCCGCCCAGCTGGCGGGCCGCTTCGCCCCTGGCGCGGTCCTCGAGGTGGCGCGGGCAGCGCGAGGCGCGCCGCCTTCGCCCTCGCCGCGCCCACCCGACCTGTTGCTGGACGGCTTTTCCTTGCTGATCACCGACGGGCACGCTGCCGCGGCGCCGATCCTCAAGCAGGCCGTGCACGCGTTCCGGACCGGGGATGCCGTCGCCGTCGGCGGGTTCCGCTGGCTCTACCTCGCCGAGATGGCGGCGATCGAGCTGTGGGACTACGACAGCTGGCACCACTTCACCACCCGCGAGGTCCAGTTGGTCCGCGACGCGGGCGCGCTGACGGTGCTGGCGCCCGCGCTGAGCGTCTACATCTTTGTCCGGATCTTCGGCGGGCAGCTCGACGCCGCCGCGTCGCTGATCGACGAGCAGCGGATCGTCACCGAAGCGAGCGGCAGCCGGCTCGGGCCGCATGCCGCGCTGATCCTGACCGCCTGGCAAGGCCGTGAGCCTGAGCTGTCGGCATTGATCGATGCCACGATGAAGGACGTGGTGCCGCGCGGAGAAGGCATCGGGCTAAGCGCCGCCCAGTGGGTCAACGCGCTGCTCCACAACGGTCTCGGCCACTACGAGGTCGCCTTGGCATCGGCGCAGGAGCTGATGGAACCGCCGCGGAGATTCGACCAGGCGATCGGCTGGGCGCTCCCCGAGCTCATCGAGGCGGCGGTCCACTGCGATCAGCTCGACGTCGCGCGAGCCGGGCTCGCGCAGCTCGCGGAGATGACGCGCGCCGCGGGTTCTGATTGGGGCCTCGGGCTCGAGTCTCGCTGCCGGGCGCTGTTGAGCGACGATGCGGCGGCCGAGTCGCACTACCTCGACGCGATCGAGCGGCTCAGTCGCACGCGGGTCCGCGGGGAGCACGCCCGTGCCTGCCTGCTCTACGGCGAGTGGCTGCGTCGCCAGGGCCGCCGCACGGCCGCCCGGGAGCAGCTGCGCCAGGCACATGCGTGGTTCACCGACATGGGGACGGCGGCGTTCGCGGAGCGCGCGGGGCGCGAGCTGGTGGCGGCGGGCGAGCGGACCGTGGCGCGCCAGGCGCCGGCCGGCGTCGAGCTGACCGCGCAGGAGCGTCAGATCGCCCAACTGGCGCGTGCCGGACTGTCGAACCTCGACATCGGCACGCGGCTGTTCTTGAGTCCGCGCACTGTCGAGTGGCATCTGCGCAAGGTGTTCAACAAACTGGACATCAACTCTCGGCGGGAGCTCGCGGATGCGCTCCCGGCGGCGGAGGGCGAGCTCGCCCCCGCCTGACCTAGGAGCGATACCCGGTCGTCAGGTCACGCGTCGTGACACGCGCATCCCGGGGGGCGAGCACGCGCGCCGCCCGGGACGCTTGGGTGCATGGACAGCACGATCAACCAGGTCTCCACGTGGACCCATCTGAAGCTCGAGCGCCGGAGCCCCGCCTATTGGCGCGTGACGTTCGACCATCCGCCGATCAACACGATCACCGCAACGACGGTGATCGAGCTCGTCGAACTCGTCGAGCTGATCGAGGCCGACAGCGAGCTCAACGTCGTCGTCTTCGACAGCGCCAACCCCGACTTCTTCCTCGCCCACTACGACACCGAGGGCGACCCGGGGCGGACCGCGTCCATGCCGGCCGGGCCGACCGGGATGCACCCGTGGCTGGACCTCATGGCGCGCCTGGCTCGCGCACCGGTGGTCAGCATCGCCGCGATCCGCGGACGCGCCCGCGGCGCCGGCAGCGAGCTCGTCCTCGCCTGCGATCTGCGGTTTGCCTCGCGTGAGAACACGCTGATCGGACAGTTCGAAGTCGCGTCCGGGTTCGTGCCGGGCGGCGGGCCGACCGCGCGCCTGCCCCGTCTCGTCGGGCGCGGCCGAGCGCTGGAGATCCTGCTGGTTGCCGACGACCACGACGGACCCCGCGCCGAGCTCTACGGCTACGTCAATCGCGCCATCGCCGACGACAATCTCGACGACGAGGTCGACGCGATCGCGTCGCGACTCGCCCGCTTCGACCATGAGGCGATCGCCCGGACCAAGGCGCACGTCGACACGGCGACGCTGCCGTCCGACGCGGAGCTCGGGGCCGCGCTGCCGGACTTCTTCGCCGCGTTCGGACGTCCCGGCCCGCAGGCCCGGTCAGCGCGGCTCGCCGCGCTCGGGCTCAACCGCGACGGCGATCTCGAGCGCGACCTCGGCCGGCGCGTGCTCGATGTCAATTGATCAAAGGAGAACCCATGGCTGTCATCACCCACCAGGAGAACCCGACGCTGGTCGAGTCCAGTGTCTCGGCGACGATCCACGCACCGTTCGAGAAGATCGACCTCCCCGCCTGGTGCTACGCGCTCCCTGAGGCGGAGTACCAGGCGTGCTCGCCGGCGCACGTCGCGGCCGGGGCGACCACGAGCCCGGACGGCCGAGCGATGTCGATCAACGTCGAGGTCATCGGCGGGAGCCTGATCGTGCAGCACTACGTCGAGGAGATCGGCGAGCCAGACCACCTCAGGCTCGTGTCGCGTTCGGACCTCTTCACCCCCGCCGGCCGCACCAAGATCGACGTCGTCTGGGACCTGCAGGTCCGCCGCGTCGACGACGAGACGTGCGAGTTCACCAACACCGTGCGCAGCTCTGCACCACCGGAGATGCAGGAGTTCCTCGCCCGTCAGGGTCTCGCGTTCGACGCCTTCGCCGCCGCCCGCCGTCCGAACTCCGTGGCGCACAACCAGCAGGAGACGCCGGAGTTCGCCAAGAGCATCGAGCGCCACGCGCTGGGGTGAGCCGTGACCTACGACCCCGACAACACGGCGCTGCTGGTGATCGATCCCTACAACGACTTCCTGTCCGAGGGCGGGAAGATCTGGGATCGGCTGAAGGCGGTCGCGGAAGCCAACCGGTGCATCACCAACATGCTCGCCGTCCTCGAGGCCTCGCGGGGCGCCGGGCTGCGCGTCTTCTACGCGCTGCACCATCGTTACCGGCCCGGTGACTTCGAGGCGTGGAAACACATGGCGCCGATCCAGGGCGCGGCGTGGCGGGCCAAGACCTTCGAGGAGGGCAGCTGGGGCGGTGCGATTCGCGAGGGCTTCGAGCCGGGTCCCGGCGACGTGGTGGCGCACGAGCACTGGTGCTCGAGCGGCTTCGCGAACACCGATCTGGATCAGCAGCTGAAGGTGCACGGAATCCAGCGCGTGATCGTGATCGGCGTGCGCGCGAACACGTGCGTCGAGGCCACCGTGCGCTTCGCCGCCGAGCTGGGTTACGACGTCACGGTCGTCAGGGACGCCACAGCGAGCCTCTCCGAAGAGGAGATGCACGCGACGCTCGAGGTGAACCTGCCGAACTACGCCGCCATCGTGACCACTTCGGAGATCGTCGAGTCGCTCGCCGGCTCACTCAGGCGGCCGAACCCAGCGCGGCCTCGAGCTCTCTCCGGGAGCTGATCCCGAGTTTGGCGAACACCTTGCGCAGGTGCCACTCGACGGTGCGCGGTCTCAGGAAAGAGCTGGCCGGCGAGCTCCGGATTCGAGACGCCGTCCCGCCCCAGCTGCGCGACCTGGGCCTCTTGGGCGGTGAGTTCGTCCCGGGTCGCCGACTTGCGGTTTGCGCACGGTCGGACCGTGCTTCCAGCTCTCGGCGCACACGCTCGGCGAAGACATCCATGCCGATCGTGGTGAACATGCCGTGCGCGGCGCGGAGCTGCTCACGCGCGTCGGCTCGCCGGCTTGTCCGCCGAAGCCATTCGCCGTAGAGCAGGTGGGCGCGGGCCACGTCCGGAGTTGCGAGAGCGCCGCCTCGTCGCCGCGGAAGCCGCGAGGGTCAGCCGGGTGGCGCCGATCCCTGCGCTCGAGCGCACGGTCGGGTTGATCGAGGCGACCGCCAGCGACCTCGGTGTCGCGCCGATGGTGCAAGGGACCTTCGGTGTCTCGGACGGCAGCAGCCTGTGGGCGGTGCGGTACGCGACCGAGGGCCGGGCGCGGTCCCTCTTCGCGTCGGCCGACGTCGACTCGCCGCACCATCTCTATCCCGATAAGAAGATGTGGTTCGCGACGGCGGGGTCGGGCGACCGGCTGATCGCGTCCGAACCGTTCTCGGATCTGCCGGGCGTGTGGCACGAGATCGACGAGTCCTCCGCCGTGATCGTCCGCAGCGGCGGCGTGCTCGAACACGTGCCGTTCCGCCCTCAGGTTCCGCGGGCCACCGTCTCGTCGCCATAGACCACGACGCCGTCGATCACGGAGACGCACAGAAGAAGCTCGCGAGCTGCGCGGACCGGGTCGTCGGGCACCCTCATCCGTTTGAGGTGATGTGTGCTGGTGCGTCAGGGAGGACGCTGCATGCCGTGGCCGCGACACTCCCCTCACCCGCTGCTGAAGTCGGCGCCGCTCCGATGCGCGGGCGACGCCGCGCGCTTGTCTGGACCTTGATCGTCCTCGCCTCGCTGATCGGGCTGGGATCGATCCTCACGACGTGGGTCCACAGGCAGATGCTCGACAACCAGTCCTGGAAGAACGCGAGCGCCCGGCTGATCGAGAACCCGCAGGTCCAGGACTCGCTCTCTGTCTTCCTGGTCAACGAGCTCTACGACAACGTGGATGTCGCTTCAGGGCTCGAGCAGAGACTGCCCGACAACCTCAAGCCATTGGCCCCGTCCGTCGCCGCCGCGCTGCGCCAGCCCGCCACGGACGGTGTCAAGCGGCTGCTCGAGGCGCCTCGCATACAGCAGCTCTGGATCAATGCCAACGCGGTGGCGCAAGAGAAGCTCGTCAACGTACTCGAGGACAAGACCGGCCACGGGATCTCGACCGGCAACGGGGACGTCACGCTGGACCTGAGCGCGCTGGTGACGGAGATCGGGACCGAGCTCGGCGTCCCGGCCTCGGCGCTGGCCAAGATCCCGCCGGACACCGGGGTGATCACGGTCATGCGCTCGGACCAGCTGTCCGCGGCCCAGACCGCCGTCAAGGGCGTGCGTGTGCTCAGTACGGGCCTCCTGGTCCTCGTGCTCGCGCTTCTCGCGCTTGCGGTCTATCTGGCGCGCGGCGAACGCCGGCAGACGCTCCGGGACATCGGATTCGCGCTCGTCCTCGTCGGTCTGACGGTCCTCGTCGTGCGCCGAGTGGCCGGCAACGTCGCGGTCGACGCGCTCACGTCCCCGCAAGGGGAACCTGCGGGGCACGAGGCGTGGCTCATCGGCAGCGAGATCCTCAGCCAGATCGGCTGGGCGACCATCCTCTACGGCGCCATCCTTCTCGCGGGCTCGATCTTCGCCGGTCCAACCGCAGCCGCGACCAGCGTTCGCCGGCGGGTCGCGCCGCTGCTCAACGAGCGCCCGGGCATCGCCTGGGCCGCCGTCGGCACCGTGTTTCTCTTGCTCGTCCTGTGGGGCGGCACACACGCGCTTCGCACGTGGTGGGGCATCCTGCTGCTCGGCGCACTGATCGTCATCGGCGTCGTGGCGCTGCGTCGCGAGACGTTGAGAGAGTTCCCCCGCGGAGGGTCCGATTCCGCCACCGCTACGGTCGCGTCCGCGTGAGCCGCGCCGCTCATTAGGCCGCGATGCGGCGCGTGCGGCGAGGCACGGGACTCCGTCACCGAGAACCGCCCTTGTCCAGCGATCCGCGGCGATCTGCCAGAAACGGCGCTCCGGCTGCGCAACCGACGAGGATCAGCCCCGTTCGCAGCCCTGGATGGCTGTCTGAGATCAGGAGTTCCGAGGCGCCGTAGGCAATCGCCGGAACGACGACGAAGTTCGCGACCAGGGCGAAAGTGCCGGTCGTCCACATCACCGGCCCTTCCGTCTCCGCTCCTGCGCCGAGAGGAACGAGACGGCCCTCGCCGCTGGGGACCAGAGACGCGCCACGAGCGCGAGACCGCCTGGAGGTTGCCGGCGGCACCTGTGGCCGAGTTCGAGCCGTTTATGGCCGCTTGCTCCACCGGCGACCGCTGCGCGACTGACCGATAGGTGCGTGCACCCCCGGGGTGACGTGTGCGCATCCTTGCTCGCACGGGCGCCGCCCCGCAGGCTGCGTCCCCATGAGCGCCCGCCGCCTCCGGACCCCGAAGGAGTCGCCCCCTCCGCTGGTCACCAAGCTGCTGCCGCCGCGCCTCCCGTCGGCGCATATCCGGCGTCCGCGGCTGATCGAGCGGCTCGAGCGTGGCGCCGCCGGACCGTTGACGCTGGTCTGCGGTCCGCCCGGCAGCGGCAAGACCTCGCTGCTGTGCTCGTGGATGCAGGAGCGCTCCGGGACCGAGCGCGTCGCCTGGGTCTCGCTCGATCAGAGCAGCGACGCTCCCGCCGTGCTGTGGAGCGCCGTGCTGACGGCCCTGCGCGGCGACTCCGCGGAGCCCTCGATCGCCCCGCCGGTGCGCGGATCGCACCTGACGTTCATGCCGCGGTTGGTCAACGCGCTGGCCGAGCTGCCCGAGACCGCGATCCTGGTGCTCGACGACGTCCACGTCCTGCGCTCGCGCGAGTGCATCGCCCAGCTCTCGTTCCTGACGCTGCACCTGCCGCCGACGGTGCGGATCGTGCTAAGCGGACGCGCCGAACCGCCGCTGCCGCTGCACGTGTCGCGCGTGCTCGGCACGCTCACCGAGATCCGCGCGAGCGACCTCGCCTTCAGCGGGAGCGAGGCCGCGGAGCTGCTCGCCGCGCACGAGCTCCCGCTGGGTGACGCGGCCCTGGCCACGCTGTGTGCGCGGACCGAGGGCTGGGCTGCGGGCCTGCGGCTCGCCGCGCTCGGCCTGAAGGGCTGCGACGATCGCGACCGCTTCGTCGTCGAGTTCGGCGGCGACGATCGGGTCGTCGCCGACTATCTGCTGGCCGAGGTCCTCGACCACCAGTCGCCGTGCCGACGGGCGTTCCTGCTGCGCACGTCGATCGCCGACCGCGTCACGGGAGCGCTAGCCGACGCGATCACCGGCGAGAGCACCGGCGCCGAGACGCTCGCCGACTTGCAGCGGACCAACGGCTTCGTGGTCGGTCTCGACCAGCGCGACGAGTGGTACCGCTACCACGCGCTGTTCGCCCGCCTGCTCGAGGTCCGCGCGCGCTGGGAGCTCGGCGACGAGATGCGCACGCTGCACGCGCGGGCCGCTCGCTGGCACGCGAGCGAGGGTGAGATCTGGCCGGCGCTGCGCCACAGCGTCGCGGGCGAGGACTGGGAGCTGGCCGCACGGCTGATCGTCGCGCACGGCGTGGAGCTGCTCGTCGGCGGCCAGGGCGGATCGCTGGGCGCACTGGTCGCGCAGCTCCCGCCCGAGAGGGTGGAGTCTGATCCGGAGCTGTCGGCGATCGTGGCGTGCAGCCTGCTCGACGCCGGTGACGCTCAGGCCGCGGCGCCGCACCTCGAGGCCGCCGAGCGCAACGCCGCGCTGGTCGCGCCCGACCGGCGGAAGGATCTCGCCCAGACGCGCGCGGTCGCGCGGCTCTATCTCGCGCGGTTGCGCGGCGACGTGAGCGACGCGCTGGTGGCGGCCGACGAGCTGCTGGCCGGCGCCGCTGATGCGCGCGGGTTCTCGGGCATGTCGCGACAGGCGCTGGTGAGCTCCAATCTCGGCCGGGCGGCGCTGTGGGCCGGCGACGTCGCGCGCGCCGCGTCGCTCCTCAAGGACACGGTGGCGATCGGGCGTTCCGGCGGGCTGGACTACCTGCTCGTCGGCACGCTCGGCCAGCTCGCCCTGTTGCAAGTCGCGCGGCGCGGGCCTGACGCCGCGATCCCGCTGGCCGAGGAGGCGCTCGAGCTCGCGTGCCGCCGCGGCTGGGAGGGAATCCCGGAGACCGCGCCCGCACAGCTGGCCGCCGCGGCGGCGGCGCTCGACGCCCACCGTCTTGACGCGGCCGCCGCGCACCTCGACGCCGCGCGCACGGCCCTCGGAGGCGCGGGCTCGGACGTCCATCTCCGCGCGGTGGCGCGGCACCTCGACGCACTGCTGGCCGCCGCGGACGGCGACGTCGAGCGCGGTCTCGCCGAGCTCGAGGCCGGCGGGATGCCCGGCTGGGGGCTCGCCGACCCGGGGCTGGCTGACGTCACGCGCGCACGGCTGCTGATCGCCGTCGGCGACCTCGCCGGCGCGGAGGACGTCTTGCGTCGTGTGGCGTCCGCACCCGCGGGGGCGCTCGAGTGCGGCTTCGCGCGGCTGCACCTCGCCGCCAGCGATCCGTACGCCGCGCTCGCTTCGATGGAAGACGTGCGCGCGGAGCTCGCGTCCACCCGAGTTGAGCTGCTGCTGATCAGGACGCTCGCGCTCGAAGCGCTCGACCGGTCCGACGTCCGCCTGGCGCTGGAGGCCACGCTCGCCGCCGCCGAAGCGACCGGCAACCGCTCGGCACTACTCGAGCCCGGCACGTGCCCGCGCTCGCTCCTGCGTGACGCGATCCGCCACGGCACCCAGCATCGGGCGCTGGTCGGCGAGCTGCTCGACGTGCTCGACGACCGCCAGCCGGTGATCGAAACGCCGGGCCTGACGCTCGATCCGCTGACCGAGCGCGAGCAGGGCGTCCTGCGCTACCTGACCACGTCGCTCTCCAATCGCGAGATCGCCGGCGAGCTGCTGGTGACCACGAACACGGTGAAGACGCACGTGCGCGCGATCTACCGCAAACTCGACGTGCCTGACCGCCGTGCCGCGGTCGAGCGGGCCAAGGCCCTGGGCCTACTCCGCGGCCAGCTCGCACACGATGGGCAAGTCATCCGCTCGGGGTGATGCTCGGCGTGAGGATCGCCCCGCGCCCGCACCTCCAGAGGCAGCCGTGGTCTGACGGGTTCACCGTCCGGGTCCTGATCGTCGACGATGTCGCGCTGTTCCGAGACGTGGCGAGCGAACTGGTGCAACACCGCGGGTACACGGTGGCCGGCGAGGCTGCCAGCGCCGCGGCCGCCGTGGAGACGGCCGCCCGGGTCATGCCCGACGCCGCCCTGCTCGACCTAGGACTGCCCGACGGGAACGGCATCGAAGTCTCAGCAGCCTTGACACGCGCCCACCCGGGCCTGGCGGTGCTGCTGACGTCCGCGGATCGCGACGCGCCATCCGACGAGCAGATCCACGCGTGCGGCGCGCAGGGCTTCGTCTGCAAATCGCGCCTCGCGGCCACTGATCTCAGTCAGTACTGGCCTTCACCAGCTCGCGCACACGAGTAGTCCCGTCGCAACCGCCGGCTCAGACGTCCGGTTCGCGACGATGATCGCCAGTACGAAGCCGATCAACCCGGCGATCATGAAGATCAGACCGACGGTTTAATCGCGATTCCCTCGAGCTCGGCCGTCACGATGAAGCGCTCGGCGGAGTCAAGCCCGGGTGAGCGGGCTCGCAAACCGATCGGTGTCGCGCGCGTTCGTCAGCCGGTGCGAGACGCGGAACGGCTAGGAAGGGATCGAGGCCCAGACCGAGCAAGCCCTGACCAATCTGGCGGCCGTGCTCGAGGCTGCGGGTGCGTCGATGGATGACGTGGTCAAGACGACGATCTTCTACGCGGATGTCGAGGACTTCGGCCGCCTCAACGAGGTGTACGCGCGGCACATGCCCGACCTTCCCCCGGCGCGCTCGGCCCCCGCTCACGTGCGGCTTCCGCGCGGCCTGCTCGTCTCGATCGAGGCGATCGCGGTCCTCCCGACCTAGATCCATCCGCGGCGCTGACGGGAGCGTGTGACACTTCGCACCTCGGCGATCTTCGTGCTGAGCACTCGGTCATCGGCAGACCGGGTGGCCGAAGGGTTCGGCGGCAACGAATACGACGTCCTGCGCTCCGAGCTCTTCGCCGCGCAGGAGCAGCATCTCCGCTACGCGCTCAGCGACCGCTGAGGCCTGGCGGGATCACCGGGCCCGGTGAGATTCCCTGGCTGCGTGCGCCGTCGAGCTCGAGACCCGCGGTGACGCTTGTTCAGTCGAGGTCGCGGTAGGGATCGTCGGCACGCGCTGCTGACCCCCCCTCGCGGCTGAGGGACCAGTGCGTCCGCGCCTGCCTCGCGAGTCCGCTTTGCTCCAACGCGACGAGTGCGACTTCGACGTATTCGAATTCGACATGCGGTGGTTCCGCCCGCCGGGATCTGTGCGGGGCCGCCGGCAGGGCTGTCCCCACCCGATTGACGGGCTGTCGGACTCGCCGCGATTCGGTGAACGCGGGTCAGGCCACTAGACCGGTGCGCAAGGCGGTGGCGACAGCGGCTGCACGGTCGCCGACGCCGAGCTTGTCGTAGATGTGCTCGAGGTGGGTCTTCACCGTCGAGGGGCTCACGAAGAGCTCCTCGGCGATCTGCGGGCCGCTGTACCCCTCCGCGGCCAAGGTGAGCACCTCCAACTCGCGATTGGAGAGAGGTCGCGGGCCCAGTTGCGCGCGCCGGCGCGAGAGGAAGCGCCCGAGTTCGCTGCCGATGCCGGTCAGCGTGCGGATCAGACTCGGGCTCGGCACCCGCTTCTCAAGCGAGTAGAGCGACAGCACCGCGAGCGGGCCGTCGGGCCCGACCGCGGGGAACGCGATCGCGGACTGGACGCCGAGCGCGAGCGCTGCGTCACGCGGCCGGAACGCGGGATCGGTCGCGACGTCGATCGTGATCACCGGCTCCTGGCGCCGCCAGGCGAGTCCCGGCTTGCCCTCGCCCGGCGAGAACACTGCTGAGCGCATCACGGGCTCGAACTCGCCCGGGTCGAGGTCCGGAACGTGCCAGAGCGCGCGGCAGCGCAGACCTTCGATCGACTTGTCCCACAGCCACAGCGACGCCATCGGGTACTCGAGCGCGGTCGCCATCCGGCGCAGGAGGTCGACGACGCCTTCGTCGAAGGACTCCCACTCGCGCAGCGCCTGGCTGACGGCGTAGTGCGCTCGCAACTCGCGTTCGGTGAGCAGCTCGGCGGTCACATCCTGGCCGCTGCCGATCCAGCGCCGGCGGCCGGTCCGATCGTCGCACTCGATCCGGCCGAGGAAACGTACGTGGCGCACCGAGCCGTCCGCCAGGCAAGCGCGGTACTCGTCGACGATGCCCTCCGGCCCGGCGAGGTCGGGGCGCTCGCCGACGTTCTCGAGCAACGCCTGGATGCGGTCGCGATCGTCGGGGTGGACGAGCTTCAGCAACATCTCGACCCCCGGCTCGACCGACTGCGGCGGCAGGCCGTGGATGCGGTACATCCCGTCCGTCCAGCGCGCGTGCTGCGTGTCGAGGTCCATCTCCCAACCGCCCATCAGAGCCAGCTCCTCAGCCGACGCGAGCAGCGCCGACATCTGGGTCGCCGCGACCGGCTCGCGCAAAAACAGCGACCACAGAGCGGGGTTCCTCCGAGTCTGCGCCACGGTGACCTCGGCGGCGAGCTCCTGACCGGCGCGCCGCACGCGTGCCTCATGCGGACCGCCGGACTCCGGCTCGGCCCTAGGCCGCAGCGCGGGCGCCGCGATCCACTCGCCCACCGCCCGGCCGACGACCGCCTCGCGCGCCTGCCCCAGCAGCGTCTCCGCCGCCCGGTTGACGTGGACGATCGTCCCAGCGATGTCGATCGTGACGATCGCGTCGAGCGCGGCCTCGACCGCCGCGCCGGTCCAATCCTCGCCAGGGTTGACGCTGCTCGCCACCTCTCACACCTTGCCAGGCCGGCCGAGCGAATGCGTGGCAACGCGCCACTTACGAAGCGTCGGAGAGCGCTCGGCATCCGCCGATTGAAGGATCTCCGGGTACTGTCACGGCGAGATCCGCCGAACGGCGGATGGGCCGGCGGCGCGTTCGTTCCGATCTTCATTCACATGACCATTTTGGCCGCTGACGCCCAGCCGCACCGGAGCGCCGACGCGAGCTGGTGGGAACGCTCCGAGGACTTGCTGTGCGTGCTCGGGGACGACCTCGTGCTGCGCGCCGCGAACCCGGCATGGGGCCGCGTGCTCGGCCGCCCGCCGCACGCGTTCGTGGGGGCCCACGTGTTCGAGTGCGTACACCCCGACGACGCTCGCGCCATCCTCGATTGCCTGCCCGTGGCGGCAGACCGCTTCACCGACCTGCAATGCCGCCTCCGCGACGCGCGCGGCCGCTGGCGCTGGGTGCTCTGGTCCGGCGTTCGCCGGGGAGCGGCGTGGGACTGCAGCGGCAAGGACGTGACCGCGCTCCGCGCGCGCACCGGCCGCGGCCGCAACGGCGACGCCTTGGCGCGTGTGCTGCGCGATGGGCTGTGCGAGGTCGACCCGTACGGCCGCATCGTCGAGGTCAACGAGCGGTTCTGTGAGATGGTGGGCTTCTCCGCGGCGGAGCTGGAGGGCGCACGGGCCCCGTTTGCGTTCTGGCCGGAGGAGGATCACGCCACGCTGGCCGCCCACTTCGCGCTCGCGCTCACGGGCGACGAGCGGCGACTGGAGCTCGTCTTCTGCCGCAAGGACGGCGAGCGCTTCCCGGTGACCCTCGACGCGTCGCACATCGAGGTCGGTGCGGACATAGGCGCCTTCATCTGCGTCGTTCGCGACATGTCGCGCGAAGTGGCCGAGCGCGAGCGGCTGCGGGAAGCGCATCGGGTCGCCCGGCTCGCGAGCTGGGAGCTGGACCCGAGGACGATGTCGCTGGAGCTCTCGAGCGATCTCCGCCACATCGGCGGTCTGCGGCTCCCCAGTGATCCGCGCGTCGAGCACGTACTCCCCCTCATCGCCGACGCGGATCGCGATCGGGCTGTGGACGCGCTCTCGGAGGTGACGTCCGGCGTCGTCGACGAGATCGTGGTCGAGACCGCCGTCGCGTTCGCGCCGGATGACACGCGCTATCTCGAGACGCGGATGCAGGGCGTCCGGGGCGCCGCCGGCGCGGTGCGCAGCGTGCGCGGGACGACACAGGACGTGACCGCCCGCCGGCGCGCCGAGCTCGCCCGCGAGGAGTCCGAGGAACGCCTGCGCCAGGCGCAGCGCATGAGCGGCATGGGGAGCTTCGAGGTCGACTACTCGACGGCGACGATCAACTGGTCCCCGGAGCTCTACCGGCTCTTCGGCGTCGAGGGCGAGCACTTCGAGCTCGGGCTGTCCGGGGTTCGGGCGATGCTGCCGGCGCCGGACCGCGAGCACGTCGTCGAACTGGCGTCTGAGACCGCCGCCGACGGCCGGCCGAGAGGGTTGGAGCACCGCTATCTGCGCGCCGGTGAGCCGCGCTGGGCGGAAATGCGGCTCGAGCGCCTGCGCGAAGGGGCGGTGCGCGGCACGATGCAGGACATCACCGCGCGCAAGGAGGCCCAGCGCGAGATCGACCTGCAGGCGCAGCTGCTCGACGCCGTCGAGGTGGCGCTGATCGCGAGCGACCTCCAGGGCTGCGTCACGCATTGGAACCGCGGTGCGGAGCGGCTCTACGGCTGGTCGGGCGCCGAAGTCCTCGGGCGCTCGATCACCGAGTTCACGGTTGTACCCGAGGACGATGGAGTCGCCGACGAGATCATGGCCACGGTGCTCGCCGAACAGACTTGGGAGGGCGAGTTCGAAGTGGGGCGCAAGGACGGCTCGCGCTTCCCGGTCTACATGCGAGCGGCCCTCTTCGTCGACGCCGATGGGCACCCCGCGGGCATCGTCGGCGTCTCCGTCGACCTCAGCGAACGCAACGAGACCGCGCGCCGGTTGCGGGTCGCGCTCGACTACTCGCGGGCGATCACCGACAGCATGGGGGAGGGGCTGTTCACCGTCGACGGAGACGGCCGCCTGACCTACATCAACTCGGCCGCCGAGGCACTGCTCGGATGGTGCGGGGAGGAGCTCGTCGGCCGCGACATGCACGACACCATCCACCACCGCCGGCCCGACGGCACGCCGTTCGATTCGGCCGACTGCCCGCTGTACACCGCGCGACGCGAGGGCCGGCTGGTCCGAATCGAGGACGACGTCTTCATCCGCCGCGACGGGGCACCGCTGCCGGTCGCGTACACGGCGACGCCGTTGGACGTTGGCGACGGCGTCGCGGGCTCGGTGGTCGTCTTCAGCGACATCAGCCACCGCAAGGCCGAGGAGCGGCGCCTGCGCGAGCAGGTGGACCGCGTCACCTGGGCCGGACGCGTCCACGAGGCGCTCAACGACGAGCGCATGGAGCTGCACGCCCAGCCCATCATCGAGCTGGCGACGGGCCGCACCGTGCAACACGAGCTGCTGATCCGCATGCGCGATCGCGACGGCGCACTGGTCATGCCGGACCGCTTCCTCCCGGCGGCCGAGGCGTACGGCGTCATCGTCGACGTCGACCGGTGGGTCGTCTCGCGCGCCACCGAGCTGGCGGGCCAGGGTCACGCGGTCGAGCTCAACCTGTCCGCGCGCTCGCTCGGTGCGCCCGGGCTGGTCGAGCACTTCCAGGCCGAGCTCGCCCGCACCGGCGCGGACGCCGGCCTGCTCGTCGTCGAGCTGACGGAGACGGCGCTGCTCGAGGACGAGCAGGCCGCCGAGGCCTTCATCGAGCGCGTCAAGTCGTTCGGCTGCAAGCTGGCCCTCGACGACTTCGGAACGGGCTACGGCGGCTTCGTGTACGTCAAGCGCCTGCCCGTCGACTACCTCAAGATCGACATCGAGTTCGTGCGCGACCTCGTTGTCAACCAGGCCAGCCAGGAAGTCGTCCGTGCGATCGTGGGCCTGGCCCGCGGCTTCGGTCAGCGGACCGTGGCCGAGGGCGCGGAGGACCAGCGTACGCTCGAGCTCCTGCGCGAGCTCGGCGTCGACTACGCCCAGGGCTACGGGATCGCCCGCCCGGCGCCGGTCGCCGAGGTTTTCGGCGGATAAATCCGCCGAACGGGGGATGGTCCGGCGGGCCGGCGTCACCCATCCTGAGTCAAGCGGGTACACCACCCGAGCGAGACCCCGGCGACCGATCCAGCGGTCTCCGGCAGATCGATCGGCACCCGTGCGGCAAGCCCTCGGCCCGCCGTTCATCCGCTCCGGATGGCGCCCCGCGACTGGTCATCGCGCGGCCCACGCCCTCCGAACCCGGTGCGGTCGGACGGCGGGCGCGCCGCCCACGTCAACGCGCAGTGGGGGCTGACCCTCCTTGAACGCGCCCTCCGCGCCCTAGAGCGAGGACGTGTTTGTCCCCGGCAGAGTGGGAGACCTCGGAACGCTCTTCGCGCATCTCACAGGCCTGGAGGCGCTCGATGAGGCGGTCGCGCTGGGGTTTCTCGCAGGCCGCGCCGCTGACCGTCCACGCCACCCGAGGTCGCTCGACGTGTCCTCGTTCTTGATGGACCACGATCTGCTGGTCCGCGGCGCCGGGGGCCGAAGCATCCTCGAGCTGCCCTGGTTCGACGACGATCTATTCGTCGCCCGCCAACTGCCCGACATCAGGGAGATGCCATCGGCTGTGCGAAAGCTGTGCGTCCAGCATTACCGGACCGCGTTGGGCGGGCAGCGTGGACGCATCGAGTTCAGCAGCTACAGGCTCTCCTACGCGGTAGACGCCGGAGCCAGTCAGAGTCGGGCCGCCTCACCGCCCGTGAGCTCGAGATCCTCCAACTCGCTGCCGACGGGATGTCGGGACCGCAGATCGCTGAGCATCTGGTACTCAGTCCCGGGACCATCAAGACACACTTCCAGCACATCTACGCAAAATGCGGCGTATCCGACCGTGCCGGCGCTGTCGCCGCGGCGCTGTGTCGGGGCTTGATCGATTGACACAGATCTGCTCGTGGCCACGCTCGGCCGGCGGGACGAAGGCGGCCAAACGAGGTCCGGCGACCGCCTCGTCGAACTACGTGAACTGCATGAGCTGGCCGAATGTGGCGAGCAGCGCGGGGTCGTAGCGGCCCGTGCGACCGTTGAGCGCGCGCATGGCCGTTTCGCCCGGGGCGCCTTGGCGGAGCTGTAGCTCGAAGTCGAGCGCGATCCGGAGGACCTGGGCGCCGCCGGGGACATCGGGCGTACGTGGGCGTGACGTGGCGAACGGCGGCGCCGTGGCCGCGAGCAGCGCCGCCACCGGCTCCAGCGCCACGAATCCCGGCACCAGCGGCGCAGCGAGTTCGGGCAGCCGCTCGAGCTCGGTGGCGTGCTCGGGGCCGAGCCGGCTGTTGGCTGCGGCCCGGGCGCGCGTCTCGGCGGAGACTCCGACCGCGCCGAGCTGCATGAGCAAACATGCGGTAGCGAGCTCGGACGTGGAGGTGATCGCCTTGACCCGCCCCGCGAGCTCGAGCGCGTGGCGCTTGACCCGGTCGCCGCGAGCGCGGCCATCGGGGTCGACCTGGGCGGAAAGCTTCATCATCGCCTGCACGGTCGTGTCGACCAGCCCGTCGCGCTCCGCGCGTTGGTTGATCCGGGCCCCGTGTTCGACGACGGCGGCTTCGAGTGCTTTGACGAGGTCGTCGGTCTTGCACGGCTTGAGCAGGAGCCGGAAGATCTGGCCATCGTTGATCGCGGCGGCGGCATCCGGCAGCGCGGACTGGCCGGTCAGCATCACGCGGACGGTGTCGGGTGCATGCTCCTGAGCGAGGGTGAGAAAGCGGGCACCGTTGAGCATCGGCATGCGCATGTCGGTGAGGACCACGGCGAACGGGTCGGACGCCAGCAGCCGCAGCGCCTCGAAGCCGTTGGTGCTGACGACGACCTCGAACTGACGGCGCAGGGCGTCACGTAGCGACTCGAGCACTTCGGGCTCGTCATCGAGGCACAGTACCCGGGGCTTCGTCGTGCGGTTCATGGGAACACCGCGGGGTTGGAGGCGTTCGTCAGCGGGAGGCGGATCGTGAACGTCGTGCCTCCGCCGGGCCGGGGGGCGAAGCTCAGGACTCCGGCGTGACGGCCGACGACGATCGCCCGCGCGATGGCGAGCCCCTGGCCCGTTCCACGCCCGACGTCCTTCGTGGTGAAGAACGGGTCGAACACCCAACCTGCCAGCTCGGGCGGGATGCCGCAGCCGCTGTCGCCGACACTGCACACGATCGCGGGAACCGGCCCGAGTTCGGTCTTGATGTCCGCCACGTACTTGTACTGGTTGGCCGCGACGATGAGCGTGGTCCGAATGGACTCGTTGATGTCCACGGCCGTGTCCCCGCCGCACGCGAAGGTGGCTCGCCACCCGCGGCGCCACGGACGCAGTGCGTCACGGAGACTCTCGAGCACGCTCGGGTCGTCGTCGACGAAGAGGGCCTGTTTCATGCCGCCTCCAGTACTGTCCGCGCGGCGCTGATCGGCAGCCGGACGTGAAACGTCGTGCCGGTGCCTGGCACGGTGTCGAAGGTCAAAGTGCCGCCGTGCCGCTCGACGATCATGGTGCGCGCGAGCGCGAGCCCCTGGCCCGTTCCGCGCCCTACCTCCTTGGTGGTGAAGAAGGGGTCGAAAACGCGCGCCGCGACCTCGGCTGGGATGCCACCGCCGGTGTCAGCAATTGAGACGAGCACGTCGTCGCCGTCTTGCTCGGCGCGCACGGTGATCTTTCCGCGCCGGCCGGAGTCGCCGACGACGCTCTCGATGGCGTGCGCCGCGTTGACGATCAGATTGAGGAACACCTGGCCGATCTCGCCGCCGTTGCACGTGACGTCGGGCAGCACGTCGATGTCGGTCTCGACCTCCGCGATGTACTTGTATGCGTTCATTGCCACGGCTAGCGCGTCGTGCACCGTCGCCGCGACGTCCACGGGGGACTTCTCGCTTGTCGGCGGGTACGCGAAGACGCGCATCGCGCGCACGATCGCGCCCACGCGCGCGACGCCGTCGACGCCGCGCGCGACGGCCGCCGGTACACGATCGCTGAGGTATGTGAGATCGGCAAAGTCCTCGGCCTCACGCGCCCGTGCCAGCAGCTCTGGCGAGACCGTGTGCGCCTCCGCGGCCCGTCGCAGCTCCGACTGAACCTCGGTGAGCGCGAGCAGGTCCGAGAAAGCGTTCTGCAGGAAATTGAACGTGTCGCCGACGAACTGGATCGGGGTGTTGATCTCGTGCGCGATGCCGGCGGCCAACTGGCCGACGGCCTCGAGCTTCTGAGAGAGCCTCAGCTCGTGCTCCATCTGCTGCCGTTCGCACTCCGCTCGCTTGTACTCGGTGATGTCGACGAGCATCGCCTGCAGGTAGCGACCTCCCGGCTCCTCCATGATGAGGCCGCTGACGTCGCGGACCCAGACCTCCTCGCCGTCGGGACGCGTGAAGCGGAACTCCGGGTGGTTCGTGCTCCTGCCATCCTCGCGTCGAGCGAGCTCGGAGTCGAGCTGTGCCAGGTCCTCGGGATGGATGCGGGCACCAATCGCGCTCGGATCGGCGAGCCACTGCTCCGGACTCACACCGAACATGCGCTCCGACTGCGGGCTTACGTAGACCGGGATCGGCTGGTGCTGCCCGAGCCGGAACACGACCACGACCGCAGGGACCTTCTCGATGAGCTGCCGATAACGGCTCTCGCATTCCTCGAGCATGCGACTCCGCTCGTCCAACGCAGCCGTCGCCGCGTCCGCTTGTGATCGCGCTCGTCCGAGAAGCTGCATGACGCACGCGATGACGAGCGTCGTCAGGACTGCCCCGCACGCCATCACGGCAACGCTGAGATGGCTGGTGTCATCGATGCCGGAAAACGCCGCGGTGAATCTGTGCATGGTCAGCACGAGCGATGCGATCAACGAGGTGAGGCCTAAGACGACTGCGCTGGTCGTCCGCAGGCCGTGGCTTGACGGCTTTGAATCACCGATACGACACACAGACGGATGCAAGGCGGCCCACCCGAGCAGAAGGGCAGCCGCCGCCGAACCGACCTCGGTCGCAAGTTGTTCGCCACCCGTGCCACCACGGACCAGGAGCGAGCCGATGACCAGGCCGGCGCCTACCGCAATCGTGACGAGCTCGACTAGCACCGTCGATGGGCGCTGGCGCCGGCTCAGCGCAACGATCAACGTGGCGGCCAGCATCAGGGCCGCGAAGACGAGTCCTGGGTCGGCGTGCGATGGCTCGGCCAGCGAGCCGCTGGGGTCGAGAATCACCGGGGTCACCGACCCCAGTACAAACACGAGATTCGTGACCATGGTGACGGCGAGCAGTCGGAACAACCCGCGAGGAAGACGGTGACGTCGAAGCCCGGCGCCCACCCACACCGACCCGAGAACGGTGGCGCCCACGATGGCGAGACCGTGCAGCCGCGGGTCGAGCGCGAACGCGACCGCCGCTGCGGCCACGACGGCAAGGAGCACCGCTCTCGGGGGCAAGAAGAACATGTCCGTTGCATCGGCTTCTGCGGTCGGTCGCCGAGATCCGCCAAACGGCGGATTTTGGCTGGTTCCGGCCGGCCGATCACTCAGAAGGTGAACGCCACGACGACTCCAGCTGTCAACGTTGCTCCCGCGGTGCCGGCCGGCGATCCTTGAGGCGCGATCGAAGCGGTGGCCGCGGCCTATCGATCGTCTGCCAGCCGATCGTGGAGCTCGGCTCACGCGCCGTCGTCGGGTTCGCGAGGTAGCGCGAGAGACAGAGCTCGCCGAGCACACGAGCCCTATGCGCCGAGCCGGCGCTAGGAGCTCTCGGGCGTGCAGCGACGCCCCGGCGCTGGTGGCATGCACGCGCTCGGCCAGCGCATCCACATGACGCCGCACGCGTACGACGCCGTCGTTCAAATGCACGTGGCCGTTTCTGCATCGAAGGACTGCGTCGACGAGCAACTTTATGATCCGGGCACGCAGTTGCACTCGCTAAGTGCCTGCGCATCACCATCGGTTACGAACGTCCGCGATCGCTGCCGTCCCTTTTCGCCGTTGTCACGGAATGTCGGCCCCTGCGGACCGGATCGGCCGAGAACGACGAAAGCCACGCCGGAGCGGGGCTTTCTGCGATGCGCCGAAGAGGACTCGAACCTCCACCCGGTTATCCCGGACCAGCCCTCGACACGGTTCGCACCTGCCCGATCCGTGCCGTTTGCTCTATGCGGTCGATTCTGTACACGCTGGGGAACTCATTGGACGCCCTGGACGATCTGGATGTTGTCACGGGTGTTGTCACGATCAGAGGCAGGGTTGCGCGAGACCCCGAGTTTGGTCGTCCCGTTCGACGGCGCCACTGGCGCCGTGCGCGCACATCCGCATTCGGGCGTACGTCGCGGCGTAGTTGTCCGCAAGCTCCGTCGCCCGCAGTGATGAACCTCGACGGGAGCGCAGCGAGCGGAAGCGGCGATGAGCGAGACCTCGTGACCAGCCCTCGCCACGGTGGCCGACACACCATCCGCCGTTTAGTACTACGCGGCGTGGACGTGGTCGGCCGCAGCGGTCGCGTGCGGACTACCGATGTATATGGCCGGGGTCGGTGATTGTCTCTGATCGGCAGCGCTTTACACCGAACGGGAGAGAAACATGACCGCAATCCTTCGAGAGCGCACCGCCTACCCTGCCCCTGGTTCGCCTGACAGTCCGATCACCGTCGCCGCGCGATACGGCAACTTCATCGGCGGAGCCTTCGTCGAGCCAGTCGACGGCAACTACCGCGAGAACCGCACGCCCGTCACGGGCGAATTGATCTGCGAGGTCGCGGACTCCACGCCCGGCGACATCGAGCTCGCGCTCGACGCCGCCCACGCGGCCAAGGATGCGTGGGCCGCGCGGTCTCCCGCCGAGCGGGCGTCCGTCCTGAACGCGATCGCCGACGTGATGGAGGCCAACCTCGAGGAGCTGGCCATCGTCGAGAGCTGGGACAACGGCAAGCCCGTGCGTGAGACGCTCGGCGCCGATGTGCCGCTGGCGATCGACCACTTCCGCTACTTCGCCGGCGCGGTCCGCGCAGAAGAGGGCCGGATCTCCGAGATCGACGGCCAGACGTACGCGTACCACTTCCAGGAGCCGCTCGGCGTGGTCGGACAGATCATCCCGTTCAACTTCCCGCTGCTGATGGCTGCCTGGAAGATCGCGCCTGCCCTCGCGGCCGGCAACTGCACGGTCGTCAAGCCGGCCAGCCCGACCCCGTGGTCGGTCCTGAAGCTGTGCGAGCTGATCGCCGACGTGGTACCGGCGGGCGTCGTGAACGTCGTCAACGGCCCGGGCGGCGAGATCGGCAAGGCGCTGGCGACCAACCCGCGCATCGCGAAGGTCTCCTTCACCGGATCGACGGAGATCGGCAAGCAGATCATGGAGTACGCCGCCGAGTCGCTGATCCCGTCGACGACCGAGCTGGGCGGCAAGTCGCCCAACATCTTCTTCGCCGATGTGATGGACGAGGACGACGCGTTCCTCGACAAGGCGGTCGAAGGCCTCGTGATGTTCGCGTTCAACAAGGGCGAGGTCTGCACCTGCCCGTCGCGCGCGCTCATTCAGGAGGACATCTATGACGCGTTCATGAAGCGCTGCCTTGAGCGGATCGCCGCGATTGTGCAAGGCACGCCGCTGGACCCGGCGACCCAGGTCGGCCCGCAGGTCTCGCAGTCGCAGCGCGAGACGATCGAGCGCTACGTGAAGATCGGCCGCGACGAAGGCGCCGAACTGCTCATCGGCGGCGCGCGGCCTGAGCTCGGCGACGAGCTCGACGGCGGCTCCTACTACGAGCCCACCGTGTTCAAGGGCGACAACTCGATGCGCATCTTCCAGGAGGAGATCTTCGGTCCCGTGCTCGCCGTCACCACGTTCCGTGACGAGGCCGAGGCGCTGGCGATCGCCAACGACACGCTGTACGGCCTCGGTGCCGGCGTCTGGACCCGCGACGGCAGCCGCGCGTTCCGCATGGGGCGCGCGATCAAGGCCGGCCGCGTGTGGACCAACTGTTACCACCAGTACCCCGCCGGCGCGGCGTTCGGCGGCTACAAGGCCTCGGGCGTCGGACGCGAGAACCACCGCATGATGCTCGACCACTACACGCAGACCAAGTGCCTGCTCGTCAGCTACGACCCTGAGCCGGTCGGGCTGTTCTAAGGAAGTCCGGCGGAGGCGGTCCTCATGCCAGATGGTGTGAGGTCCGCCGCCGCATCGGCGATCACCACGTCTTGACGCGCTCGATCGGCTGCTGACGCGCGATGCGCATCCGCAGGTCGAGCACAACGCAACCCTTGGGCATGCAACGCACCGGGTTGAGGTCGGCCTCGACGATCTCGGGGGAACCGCGGAGCAGCTCGGCGAACCGCAGGATCACGTCCCGCAGTGCCGGCCGGTCGACCCGCGGGCTCCCGCGGAAGCCGGCCAACTGGGTCGCCACGCTTTCAGATGCGTCGATCAACTCGTCCCCCTCCTCACCGGTCACGGGCAGCATGCGGAACGCGACGGCGCGTGCCAGGCCGGCCTGGCGACCGCCGAGGCCGATCGCCATGACCGGACCGAAGTCGGGATCCCGGACGGCGCCGACGAGCACGTCCGCTCCCGCGCCCACGAACGGCTGCACGAGCGCGCCGATCCACGGCCGTCCCGCCGCCTGCACCCGCCGCTCGAGCTCGCGCCAGCCCGCCCGTGCCGCCTCCTGACCGGCGAGACCGAGGAGTACGGCATCGATGTCACCGGCGTGCCCGGGGGCGGGAAAGTCGGCCTTCAACGCGATCGGTCCCCCGATGCGTTCCGCCGCGGCGACAACCGCTTCAACGTCTTCACAGCGATGCGACGCGACGGTCGCGATGCCGTGGGTCGCCAGTAGGGCGGCGCCGTCCGCGGTGCCGAGCCAGCTCGTGCCGTCCGCTTGGAGTTGCGCGGCGAGCAGCACACCGGCCGCCGTGTGATCGATGTCGTCGTGCATGGGCCGCTGGCCCACCGGACGCGAGAGCCACGCGCGTCGCTCGGCGCCGCGCGCCAGTACGGCGGAACAGGACTCGGGAAACAGGAAGTTGGGCAGTCCCACGGGTCCGTCGGCCGGCAGGCGGCCGTCGGCCGTCACGACGGAGGCGACGACGGGCTTTGACTGCTCGGTCGCCGCGTCGAGGACCGTCCGCGGATCGCCGCCGGCGAGGTCGGCGAAGCACGCGATGACGGCGTCGATGCCTGCGTCGCCGAGCATGCTGCGGATGCCCTTGGCGTACGCCTCCGGATCCGCGTGGATGCCCAGCACCAGCGGGTTCCGTGCACCTTCGTCGAGCTCGCCGATGACCAGCCCGCGCGTCATGCAGCCGTCGGCGGCGAGCGTCGCCACGCCGGTGGAGTTACTGACGATTCCGACCCGCCGACCACCCGGGAGTGGCTGGCCCTCGAAGAACTCGGCGGCGTTGAAGAGTTCCTCACCGCTCGTGAACCGAAGGATCCCGGCGTTGCGCAGGACTGCGTCGATCACGTCGTCGCGGCGCAGCGTCGGCGGCGCAGCTTCGCTCGACCACGTCGAACGGAAGCTCAGCGGCCGTCACGACGCCGAGTCGCTCAGACCCGAGCCGGGAGAGCGGGGCGCTCAGGGCGCGTTGGGCGCCGGCGCAACGACGCACGGATCGATCTGGTCCGCGTCGCGTACGATCGCCTGGATCATCGCGTTGCGCTCGGTCCGGCGATCGAGGAGCGGGTTCACGAGCCCGCGCAGGATCGACATCGGGACCCAGCGGCGCGGCGCGAAGATACGTGGCGCCCGGCGCTCGATGCCGCGCACGATCGCGTCGGCGGCGTCGTCCGGCCCGACCGGCCCCAGCCACCCGCGCGGGAAGGTCGGCTCGAAGCTATCACCGACCCGCTCGGCGAACCCGTCGCGCTCCGCCGCAGTGTGGATGTAGCCGAAGTACGCGACGCTCGCCGAGGCGCCGTGATTCACGAGCTCGGCGCGCAGAGCGCGGCCAAACTGCTCAACCGCCGCCTTCGACATCGCATAGGGGGCGTGCAGCGCCCCGTTGATGAACGCGTACACCGACGATGTCACGACTACGTGCCCGCCGCCGGCAACGACCTCGGGGAGCGCAGCGCTGACCGTGCGGTGCACGCCGAGCAGGTTGACCTCGATCACGCGGTCGAAGAGCCTCGGGTCCATCGCGCGCAGGCTGCTCGGCTTGGGCGTGATGCCGGCGTTCGCGACGACGATGTCGAGCGACCCGCGCTGTTTGACCGTTTGTGTCACGACGCGTTGCATCGCGGCCAGGTCCGTCACGTCGGCGCCGAAGCCGATCGCGCGCGGTCCGATGGCCTGCGCGGCGCGCTGGGCGTCGCGCGCGTCGAGGTCGACGATCACCGCCGTGGCGCCACGCTCCTGGAGCGCGCGCGCCGTTGCGAAGCCGATCCCCCGGGCGGCGCCGGTGACGAGCGCCACCTTGCCTCCTATGTCGAACGAACCCATCAGACACCCACGCTTTCGGGGTGCTGCTGCAGCTCAGCAGGGCTGGGCGGGAGCAGCGGCGCGGAGGGCGACAGGGATTTGCCCTTCACGTCCTTGCCGGTGATCGTGTTGTCCCCCCTCCTTGATCGACGCCCGGGTGATCGAGCCGGCGGCGTGAGCCACGCAGGCGAACGCGGCCAGAGCAGCTTGCGCTTCATGCGCGCTGATTCGCGTCATCTGTGGCGGGATTGCCACGCGCAGACGCCTCGTGCCCTGCGCCGAGGCGCACGTCTTCGTCAGGCACGTCACGCGCGTGGCCGTCCAGTCGCGCCGCCTTGCAGGGCGGGGTGTTGAAGTGGACGAACTCAAGGCGGCCGGTCAACCCGTGGTGACCGAGCACCACGCCGACGGCCGCCCGCACGGAGTCCATCAGCTTGCCCGCGGTCTCGTGGTCGGGTACCGACACCAGCAGGCGCATGCCGATGTCGGCGGTCATCGGGGTTTCCATCAGGGCTCCAGTGGGTTCAGGGCGCAGCGCGGCCGGGAGTGGCGAGGATCCGGCGCTGGGAAACGGCCCAAGGATCCGATGACGCATGCGCTATCGCGATGGCGTATACGTTACCGCGCAGTTCCTCACCTGTGATCGGACACTCGTCCACGCCCGCCACAAGCCGGAGCCCGCGCCGTCGGTAGAGTTCCCGCTCGTGGCCCTGCACGCGACGACGATCCGCTTCGGCGACCGGGGCTATATGGCAATCGCTCGCGCGGCGGACTCGCAGGGGATCAGCGTGTCGCAGTACGTCCGCGAGGCTGCCCTGATCCGCGCTGTGCTCGACGACCTGGACTACGCCGAGCAGGCCGTCCACACCGCCCACGACCTGCTCGCCGTTGCCCGCGAGATCCGCCGCCTCGCCGAGGTCGACCCGCCGGGGCCGCCGCGGGCGGGCGCCGGACGCAAACGCTCCGCTTCTGCGAAGGACCGACAAGACAGCTAGCCCGCACGCGGTCTGGGCCGCGGGGACGCCACCAGTTCTGGCCGGTCAATCGCCTAGTGGACCCTGGCCCCTCCGCCGCCGGATGGGCGACCAGCGCTGGTACGTGATCCCCGATGCCACCGATCCGGACACCGTGCTGGACTGGCTGGTCACCCGCGCGCTTGCTGAACACGTACCCGGAGCACTGCGACGAGTGCGGGCGCCGGGCGTCGTGATCGACTCTCTGCAGACGCCGGCCGAGGCGTCCGCACGACGCCGGCTCGCTGAGCTCGAGGCGACCTACACCGAACAGCGCCGTCAGCTCGAAGAGGAGTCGCGCGGCGCCGCGGACGCGGCCGAGCCGATTCGACACGGGTTGCTGTACGACACCGTCACAAGTCGAAGCTCGCCGAACCATGGCAAGAGCCGCTTGCGCCCGTGCGTCGCGTAATCCTGCAGCGTGCCGGGCGTGATGTACGGGCGCTTGGCCTCGAGAAGCTTCTTCCAGAACTCGCCGAACGTGTCGGGCGTGGCGCGGATCTCGCCGCGTCGGACCTCTTCGAGGGCGATACCGCGGGCGGTCAAGGCTGCGCTGCGACTGGTGAAGCCGCGACGGGTCGTGAGCCGTCCGTCGGACTGCCGGTAGACGAAGCGCCAGCGAGTGCCGGCACTGGTCGCATAGGCGTAGACGCCCGACTGGTCGCCGGGCGACGGTCTCGGATCGTTGAACCGCGCTTCCTCGACGACGTCGCGCGAGGCATCCGGCGGGTTCAGCGTCCAATCCAACTCTTGCGCCTCGGCCTCCGTTGCGCACGTCCGCGATCGCTGCCGTCCGCTTTCGCGCCACCGGACGACCCAGCGGTCCCGGTTTCGTTCGTAGTGCACGCTCATGGCGGCCTCCCAGTGGTGGGGAACACTGGGGAACACGGGTTGTTCCCCAGTTGCCAGAGGCGTTGTCACGGAATGTTGTCCCCCGCGGGACAGAGTCGGCCGAGAACGACGAAAGCCCCGCCGTAGCGGGGCTTTCTGCGATGCGCCGAAGAGGACTCGAACCTCCACCCGGTTATCCCGGACCAGGCCCTCAACCTGGTTCGCACCTGCCCGATCCGTGCCGTTTTGCTCTATGCGGTCGATTCTTTCCACGCGAGGGAACACATTGGACGCTCTGGACGATCTGGATGTTGTCACGGGTGTTGTCGCGATAGGAGACCAGGGTCTTTGGGAGGAACCGAACGGCGACTCGCCAGAGCGCCGTCACCATTGCGACGCTGGACGTCAGTCGCCAAGCGGTGTTCGCAACGCCTTCGCCGGGTCGCCACCGAGCCGCAGCGTCTCGAGCGCGTCGTTGTAGCGCCGCCGCTGCTCCGCGAAGTGCTCGACAACCGTTGTCTCGCGAAGCAGGGCGTCCATCGTGGATTCGAGCGCGTGCGCGGCGACCTCGTCTTGGAAGCCAACGATCGAGTGGGCCGTCGGAAGAAGCAGAGGACCACCGTGAACGATGACGTTGCGGGTGCGCACGGCTCTGGCATGTTGCGTCGTGAACTCGGACTCGAGTCGCTTGAGCCAGGAGAAGACGGTCGATCCGTCGGCCGTCCGTGCGCTGAGGTCGATGAGCCAATCTCCGATCCAGCCGTCGGGGGGAAACCGCGCGATGAGCCAGCTGAGTCTCTCGAGGACCTTCCACGGGTAGACGCGCGGGCGCCACGAGTCGCGGTCCGGTCGGAAGATCTCCGCGCTCACCTTCAGGAAGGCCGCACGCTCCTCTGGTGTAGTGGTGGCTCCGCTGTGCCCACGCATATTGTCCACCGCCTCGCGACCAGCGCGTTCGAGCTCGTCGGCGACCTGCGCCCAGCACCAAGACCAAGCGAGGTTGTCAGCCACGAATGCGGGAGGGCTGAGATCCGCCCATCGCGCACATTGCTCGATGATTCGGCTCGAGAGCACGAGCCGGGCCGGCGGACCGGTCCGCCGCGCGTCGTGGAGCCACTGGTTGAGTTGAAGCGCCGCGCGTAGCCGGCGATCAGTCACTGGGAGGTGGGCTCGAAGGCGGGGGAGCTCTCGCTTGATGGTTTCCGCTGTCGGGTCGCGGATCACGTCGGTACGGCTTAGTCGCGTGTAGATGTCGGGGTCGCCAACCGGACCGGACGACTCGAACACGGCATCGCCGTCGACGAAATGGATGACCTTGCCGCTGATCCGCCAATTTGTGCCACCTTGCAGAACCGATGCGCGAGCGAGGAGTAGCTCAAGCGTGTCCCGCGCTCGATCACGGGCCCCGGCCGTAGGGCCGTCCCCGAGATCGACGCGCGCGAACACGACGGGGATTTGCTCCTGGACCGGTTGCTCAGGGTGAAGGCGAGGCCACGCCCTCGCCAATACCTCGGGATCGGCCGCCAGTTCCGGCGGCACTCCCGCCCGCTGTCCAGTCCACACGCCGAGCACCGCGAGTAGCCAGTCTCCGTCAAAGAGCTCGACGCGGGGGTCGGAGGACGGTTCAGACGCTGAGGCATGATCGACGCACAGCCAGACAACGGATCGGCCCTGCCTCGCATCGGCCTGAAGTGCGGTACGGGCGGTATCAAGCCGACTCTCGAACGGAGTGTCGGGAAACCACTCGACGGCGTTACGAAGCCGGTCGGCGACGACCGACCAATCGTGTCCATGTCGCTCGCCAGCGGAGGCCAAAAGCGCCAGGTGCCAGCGCACCGCCGGCGCGGGCGAGCCGGGACGGACGTGTTGTTCCGCCGCTTCGAGAAGGTCCTCGAACGCAGCGAGTAGCGTGCCGGGTTGGACGAGGCCACCGGCCAAATGCGCCGCGGCATCGGAGATCGCTCTCCGATGCAGACCCTCCTTGACCCGTTGCGCCGCGAGAACCCGTTCCAGTGCCGCGACATGCGGCGCGGCAGCTATCACACGTTCGAGATGCGCTCCCAGCAACGACCATGACGCGACGACGTCGCCCAAGAGCGAGCGCCAATCGCGGTCGCCCCTGCCAAGCGCTGCCCAACGAGAGTCATCGTCGACCCACTCCGCAAACTCATCGGCGACGTCGCTCGGCTCGAGGTCGACCCCCATTGATGCGGGCCGTCTCCAGCGTTCGAGCAGGGCCGGTTTGAGCTCACGAAACCAAATCGGATCGTCAGAGGCGGTCATCGACCCCCGGCTGAATACCGATACCTCCGGACGTTCCTGCGATACGCCGGTCCTTGGGTCGGTCGCTCGCAAGCTCGATCAAGCCGACGTCATCGAAGCGGTGCGCCAAGTCCTGATCGCGATGGTCGCTACGGAAGACCTTCCGGTGTGACTCGAGCCGCCGCCTCGGAAGAGCCAACCGCGCGACCACCCCAGCAGGAGTGGATGGCACTGCTGGCGCGCACGGACCAGCGGCTAACTATCTGGCGGGTGCGTCCCGACTTCGGCCGGGGCGCGTTATTCCTTTACCGTAAGCGCGTCCAGGATCACGTGACGGTCGATGTCCGCACCGCCGGCGAGTTCTGGTCGGCGCGCGAGCGCATCGATCACGCGACGGAGATAGGTGGTGGCGAGATCGACGGTGCGAATCTCTTGCTCGCCGACCTGGATGCTCTGCTTCCTGGCGACGTTTCTCGCGTTTCCGTGGGCTACTGCGGAACGATAGCCGTAGATGTGCTTGACCGCCGCGAACACCTGATTCGGATCGGCGGCCTGCTCATCGAGACGCGCGAGGACCGCTGCCGCGCGTAGTGCCAGCTTGTGCGTGACCTCGGTCGTCGTCTGGTCGCCGAGGATCGCCTCGAGGCCGATGACGAGGTCAAGGATGGAGTCACGGTCGTTGTCGCGGAGCATCGCGTCGCTCAGTCGGCCGGCGGCGAGGGGAAGAGTGCCGCCGTCCGGTGCGTTCGCGAGGTTGGTGTAGAGGGCGGCAACTTCCGCAATTTGGTCATCGGTTACGGGGGGACGAGCATCGAGCCACCCGTATCGCTCGAAAGGCGCTGGGTAGCGCCGCACGGCGATTCCATTCACAACCGGCGGGAGATCGGCGGTGTAGCTGCGCGCCCATCCCTGCGGCCGCACGAAGGCCTGCGCGTATCCGGTCTCGAGGCCGGTGACCACGCGAAGCGCGTCGAAGAAGCGATCGATGATCTCGGCGGGATACCAACCCATGTCCGACGGCCCCGGCTGGAACGGATTCGGCGAGGTCATCTGCCATCCGAGCAGCACGAGCGCGTGCGTCGCCGCATTGACGACAGTCTGATTCACCGTCGCCCCTGAGCTAGATCCTCGCGCTCGCGCGAGCTGCAGGTCATCAAGTAGCTTCGCGATGACGACGTTGTCCGCGACAGGCAGAACGCTCGGTGTCTCGAAGTGCGTCAACGCGATCGGGACGACGATGGCGATCGGTAGCTGTTCAACGAGGATCGCGGTCTCGACCTCTTCGTAGATGGGCTCGATGTCCTCTTCGCGGAAGTCTGGACCGTGGAGGTGCACCGTCCTCTCGAAGACCTGTGTCGGCACTTCGCCGACATTGATCAGGAAAAACAGGCGCTTGAAGTTGTCGGGCACATTGGCCTGTGCGTGGGCGCCGAAGTATGAGCCGAGGCGATCGTCGCGTTCAACGATGGCCAGAAGCTCCTTGAACGATTCCCAGTCCTCGTAGCCGTACGGAGTCCATGTATTCGGACGTGGACCGAGCAACTCCCCAAAGCGGAACACCTTCGCGTCGAAGTCCCGCACGAGATGCGGAAAGCCGGACTTGAAGTGGTCGATCTTCATCCAGTCGGAGAACGTCGGCACGAACTTTCCAGCGGCCAGATGCTCCTGGACAACTGCCCGGGCGTCGAGCACGACCGCCTTCACCGCCGCGAACAGCTCCGAATTCTGCACCGTCATCGAGGCGGAACCGTACCGCTCAGTGCTGAGGCGTGGTGACGCCGGTCGCCGGCCCTCAGTTTCACGAGAAGGTGAAGAATCGGCTGGCGTGGCTGCCGCCCGTCGGTGGCGTGCACGGCTGGGAGCCGTGTTTCGAATCCCGTTCGCCGGACCCTCCGCGAGACTGACCCAAGGAGCCGGCAGTGACGCCGCCCGCAAACACGGGCGGATTCCCGTATCAATCGGTTCCTGCAGTCCGATGTGGCCGATAGCGTCAACGTCATGGCAAATAGTGAAAGCGGCGGGCGCCCATGGCTGCTCGACCTCGCCACCGAACAACGCGGCGCACGCGAGCCGCTGCAGGGCGTCACGTACGACGACGGGGCCCAGATGACCTACCTGGCCGAGCCCTACATCGCGGTGATCGACACCGATCAGCGCTCGCAGACCAAGAAGGCCGACCGCGAGGTCGGTGAGGACCAGAAGCTGTGAGTCATCGCGGCGTCCTGATCGTTACCAACGAGCACGACGTCGAAGCCGACCTCGTCGTCCGCGAGCTCGTGCGGCGCGATCACGGCGTCGTGCGGCTCAATACCGAACGGTTCGAGTCCTGGCGGATCGCCGTCGAGCCGGGGCGGGCGTGGACCCTCGAGGGCCATGGGCGTCGACTTCATAGCGAAGGCTGCAGCGGCGTGTGGTGGCGTCGTCCGGAGTCGGCGGCGACGCCTCGCGACGTTGCCGATGAGGAGTGGGCGGTGATCTGCGCCCACCAGTTCACGCTGATCAGCGCGCTGCAGCACGTCGACGGTCCTCGCTGGATGTCCCGCCCGAGTGCTATTCGCGTCGCAGACGACAAGGCCCGCCAGCTCGTCGCCGCTGCTGCCGCCGGCTTCCGCGTTCCGGCGACAACGTGGACTAACGACGTGATCGCCGCCGAGCAGCGACTTGTGGCGCACGGGGGCCACGGGATCGCCAAGCCCACGGCTACGGCGTACTGGGAGCACGACGACACCTCGCATTTCGTCTTCGCGCATGCGATTGGCACCGCCGGGCTCCCACGGCCCGACTCGCTCGCGCCCGCCCCGCTGGCATTCCAGCAGCGAATCGAGGCCAAGCGCGACGTTCGCGTGACCGTTGTCGGGACGGCGGCGTTCGCTGCGGTCACCGACGACGCGACGATCGACGAACCTGATTGGCGCCTGGCCGACACCCCGATGTGGGCGCCATACGAGCTGCCGCCGGAGATACGGCAGCGCTGCGTGCTGCTCGTCGCCGACCTGGGTCTGCTCTTCGCGGGCGTGGATCTGCTCGTCGACGCTGACGGCGAGCATTGGTTCTGCGAGCTCAACCCCAACGGCGAGTGGGGGTGGCTCGACGCTGCCGGCCTTCCGATCGCCGAGGCGATCGCCGCAGAGCTCACCCAGTGACCCACAGGCGACCGAACTGGTGGCAGTCGGTGATCCTATGGGAGCCGCTCGAATACGTGTTCCCGACGGCGACGAACTGGTACGTCAACCGGTTCTATCTGTGCGACGAGCTCGACGTCCCAAATCTGCCCGAGGCGCCTTGGGCTCAGCAAGAGGCCAACGCGCTGCTAACGCGTAGCGAGGACCGCCTGCGCAGCCTCGAATCTAAAGGGCCGGGACTAGTCACGGTGTCGGCGATCATCGCCGCCGGAATCGGCGCCGCCATCGTCGAGGCCGGCGATGACGCCACGCTCATCGGCAAAGCACTGCTCGGGTTGGCTCTGTGGTACGCGGCATGGTCGCTCGCCGTCCCGCTCTACCTGGTGGGTCCGCAGAAGCGGTCCACGATTGATGTCGCCGACCTTGAGTTCGCCGCCGGTCTGCCGTCGCCCACGCAGCACCTCGCACAGGTGGCCGTCGAGGCCGCCCAGGCAAACACCCGCCGGACCCAGCGGATCGTCAACCTGCAGGAGGCAGCGCGGAACGAGGTAATCCTCGCGCTCGCGGTGCTGCTCACGTGGTTCCTGCTCGGCCCGGCGACCGGACTGCTTGAACGCGACACAAAACCCGCGCCGAAGGTAGGCGGGCCGCCGGGCACGTTGCCAATCAGGTCGCCCGCGGCCGCAACTGAAAGGACATGGCGGCTACCGGTTCCGACCCAGTCGAGCACGTCGGATCCGATGTCGGCATTGCCCCATAAACGTCGTGAGCCCGCTCGCCCACTCCCGTCATCGCGATAGCCAGGCGGTGCCTCCCGGGCACGTGAAGTTGCCGTTTGATGACGAAGTAAAGAAGAGAAGACCCCTACTGTTGGCCGTCTTCGCGAGGGAACGGCCCGTCTCCGCACGCCTCGACATGACCTTGTTCGACCTGTTAGTCCGCGGGAGAGAGTGCACTACGCGGGCTCGGGCGCCGGACACGCTGCAGACTTCGGGCGCCCGCGACCTGTCTCTCGCTGAACGGCGGGCCTGACCGAGACGTCGAGGCGGACGCTTTTCGTGGTCCGCGCCGGCCTGTCGCTTGGGTTCGGCCGCGAGCAACTCCCTCACCCCGTCGATGGCCGTCTTGTGCGCATCGCCGCGCGACACACCGATCGTCACGACCGACGGCATCCACGGCAAATGTCGCGCTGATCCGGGCTCCTTCGTCCGGATCGAACAGAACACGCCGGAACTGTCGCGCCGCCATGGCAACAATTCCAGGCTGAGTTCGAGCCGCGGTGTCGCTAACTCGAACGCAACCCAAGGCGAGCAGCACAGATCAACGTCAACGAAGCCGCAAGGGGTCTCAAAGCGACAGGTTCGCGTGGTCTAACCGGATTGCCCGTTTGCGGGGTTCGGCGGCTTGGTCGGTGTTATGGCCGATCGGGATCGTGTGGTGGGGCTTCGTGGTGATGAGGCCGAGTTGTTTGGTGGGTTCAATGACGAGCTCGTCCGGAGGGTCGGGGGCTATGTCGTTCATGACGATCCGGAGGTGATCGTCGAGGCGTGCGGGTTCGCGTGGGCGCAGTTCATGCGCTACCAGCCTGATCGCGGGTCGAATTGGCGGGGTGGCTGTTTCGGACGGCGGCGCGGCAGGCGTGGCGGTTGGCGCGCCAGTCTCGGCGCGATGCGGCGTCCGTCGTCGCGTTAGGTTCGACCGAGCTCGCGGAGACGGTCTCGCTGGTTGACGAGATCGAGCTGCGGCGGGACGTCGTGGACGCGTTGTCGGTGTTGTCGCGCCTTGGTCTGCGGCTTCAGCGGGTGGCGTTGCTTCGGGCGCTCGGGTTCACGCACCCCGAGATCGCCACGCTGACGGGCGAGAGCGAGGTTCGTGTCGATCGGCTTCTCGTGCGCGCGCAAGAAGAGATCCGCGAAATCCTCATCGAGCAGCGACGCGCGGACGGGCAGTCATCGCCGCGGGCGGAGCGGCTGTGGGAGCTCGAGCGCGAACCTCCGCCGTGGCTGGTGGACCGGATCGGGTCGCCACGGAGGCCGTCGCACAAGCACGGTGTCGAGACCGAGCGGCGGTCGTGGCGGCGGGCGGCGTTGGCGCTCGACGACTACCGCGAAGCCGTCGGTCCCGAACAGTTCGCGGCGCTCAGCGCGGAGGCGCCGCCGGAACCGACGGTTCGCCAGCTTCACGCTCGCGTCGTGCGTGCGCTTGCGGAGCACTCGGCGGTCCGCAGCCGCGGGCACGAGCGGTAGGGACGCGATGATGCTGCGAGGACGTTGAGATGACGCGGGTGGATGAGATCGAGGCGGTGACGCTGGCGGCGTATCGAGCGGGTCTTGAGGAGTTGCGTGGGGTGGGGGAGAGCGTGGATGCGCTGTTTGATCACCTGGGGGACGTCAATGCGCAGGTGTCCGACCCGACGATCGCGGTGCGGTTCGGTCTCGCCGGCCGGTTGCTCGCGGCCGCGCAGCTGGTGGCTGAGGAGCCGTGGACGGAGGCGCAGATCCGGCAGATGGTTCGGGATCTGCTCGATGCTCAGCGGGCGGAGCGTGATGACGCGGCCCCGGTGTCTGAGTTGCGGGCGCGGCCGGAGGAGAGCGCGATCGACAACCTCGACACGCTGCTGGTCGACGAGACGTTGCGCGAGGGGCTGGAGATGGCGTGCTCGCTGGCCGCGTCGATGATCTTGCAGTGGATGGTGCCGGCGGAGATGGATCTCGAGCTCAGCCTGGCGCTGCAGCAGGAGCTGACGGAGCTTGCCGATGACGCGACGGTGCTGCTGTCGATCGCGCCGCCGCGGGGGACGGACGGGATGTACTTCGAGGAGCTGCTCGGACTCTTGATCGCGCGCGCCAGACGCGACGGGCCGGGCCGGGCAACACCAGCTCGGCACTACAGCAATCGCCGGAAACCGGCTGGCTCCTGATCGCCGCCGCGGCGGCGAGCGCGCACGCGGACTGGAGCGGGCAGCGGGTCGAAGAATCGATTCTCCGCTCGGTCGCACGCGCGACCGAGCGACTGGCGAGCGGACGTGTCCCGGAGCAACCGCAGCGATTCTCGGCGGCGGGTGCGCTTGAGCACGTCCGAGAGGCGGCAACCAACGCGGCTCTCTCGAGGCTGGGGGAGCTCCTGCACCCGGAAGACTCGTTCACCGATGACGAGCTCGACGGACTCCTGGAGGTCAGCAGCACGGGACTCGTCGGGGCGTGGGTGAGTCGGCGGCTGCCGGCGTAGTCGGCGTGGTGGTCGGATGCTGAGGGCGCGAAGAACTTTGCCCGGATCGGTGGCTCGGCGGCTTGAGCCGCTGAGATGGCCGATTCCGATCAATTCCCGCCCGCGCACGGCGATGAGGCGGACCTGTTCCGCGCGTTCAACAATGACCTGATGCAGTCCATAGACCGTTCGGTGCGTGACACGACGCCGCAGACGATCGAGGACGCGTGCGCGTTTGCCTGGACGGAGTTCATGCGCCACCAGCCCTCGCGCGAGAGGAACTGGCAGGGCTGGTTGTTCCGCGTCGCGCAGCGAGAGGCGTGGCGGCTCGAGCGCGGGCGCCTTGATCACAACAAGCACGAATTCAACGCGCTGCACGAGGTCGAGGTCGTCGACGACGGTGTCTCGCCGTTGGAGGAGATCGAGATCCGCAACGACGTCAAGGACGCGCTGACGATTGTGTCCAAGCTTCCGCCGCGGCTGCAGCGGGTTGCGCTGTTGCGCGCGCTCGGGCATACCTATCGCCAGATCGGTGAGCTGACGGGCGTCAGTACCGGTCGGGCGCACAAGATTGGCGTGCAGGTCGACGATCAGATCCGCGAGCTGCTCGCCGAGCGGGCGCGTCTGCGGGGTCATCCTTCGCCGCGTGCCGAGCGGCTGTGGGAGCTTGAGCAGCGCCCGCCCGAGTGGCTGGTGGAGAAGATCGGTCCGCAGGTCCGGCTCTCGCGCAAGGTCGCTGGTCGGCCGGTGCAGCAACGGGCGTGGCGACGGGCCGCGCTGGCGCTGGATGACTATCGCCGGGTCGCAGGTGCCGAGGGTTTTGCGGCGATGACCGCTGATCCGCCGGCGAGCCCGATACTCCGCGCGCCGCATGCCGCTGCGACCAAGGCGCTGGATGAGTTTCACGGCCTGCGTGAGCGAGAGCGCGAACAAGAACGCTCGCGCGAGCGCTGACGGGGCCACTTTCTCAGCCGTAGCCCTCTATGGGGTATGCAGCTGCCCGTTCTCGTTCCGATCGAGCATCGTGGAGAACTCGTCGCGCTCGTTTCCACCCGGCGCACGCACATCGTCTCTCCGCGTCTATTGGCCGCTCCTACAGGCGACGCCGATCTACTGTTCGTCGCGTTGATGTGTGCGTGCTGCGCCGAGGTTCTGGCCGGCCGTATCCCTGGGCCGTACACCGACGCGCTGGGGCGCGATTGGGCGCAGCGTGCGCTCGACGCCTCAACGCAGAGGACCGAGGCGACCCGCGACATCACATCTAGCGGCCTATGAGGCGTCGTCCGCGGGCGGCCGTGGGACGTTGTCGATCGCTGCGCCCAGCTCGGCGAGCGTCAGGCCGAGCGCGTCGGCAACGCGTCGCACGGTCGTCCACGTCGGGTTGACCTGGCCGCGTTCGATCCGAGCGTACGTCGCGACGCTCAGACCAGCTGCGTGCGCGAGCGATTCCTGGCCAACGTTCCGAGCTTCGCGCAACGAACGGATCGTGCTCGCGAGCGCTGGGTCGACACTGCTGCGAGGCGGCACGCGATGGAGCGTGCTTAGTACCTGGTGTACTCGCAAGAGCACATGCTACCGGTAGTAATCTACTGGTAGATTTAGATGTCATGGCTGAAGAGCGAGTTAGCGTTGCGGCGCGTGAGGATCATTGGCCTCGGGCACCCAAGGTCGTCGGTCTCGGCGCGCCGATCTCTGTGCGGATCCTGCTGGACGCGAGCGAGGTGACGTTCATCCGCAGCCGCCTCCTGCTCGAGATCGACCATCACGTGTTGCAAGCCCCCGGCGCGGCGTCTGGCACTGCAGCCACCCTCACGGAATGGGCGGAAGAAGTCGAGACGCTGGAGGGAATGCTTCGGGCGCTCGATCGCCACAACGCCGGCGCGGTCGAAGTTCTGTGGCCAACGAGCGTCGCCCATGACATCTTGCGGGGCGCGTTGAGCGATGCGCTCCACGAGCTGGGCGATTGCGACGTGAACGCCTGCGCACCCGAAGAGCTGTCTGGATTGCTCGATGCGGCGCACGCGTGCCTTCGGACCTGGGCTGGCTTCAAGGCCGTCGATCTCGGAGGGCTGGAGTAGCCGAACGGGTGCGGACCGCCGGGTTGTGGTCCCGGCGGCCGCGGGTTCGAGTCCCGTCGCTCACCCCTCAAGAGTGCCTGCAAACGGGGCACTCCGGGCAGAAGCGGACCGGGCGGTCCTCGGCGACGGGGACATAGCGGGGACAGTTTCCAAGTCAACTACCGCCGGGACCGCGGGCGACGAGGGTGGCGATGAGCCCCCATTACGAGTCCGCGGTGACGAGCTCGATCTCTACGGCGAGTTCCATTTCGAGCTGACCAAGACGGTCGCCTCGCGCGTGCACGCGTCATGGGAAGTGGTCGAGGACGCGTGCTCGTTCGCCTGGGTGGAGTTCTTTCGCTATCAGCCCGATCGCGACCGCAACTGGAAGGGCTGGATGGTGACCGTCGCCAAACGCGAGGCCTGGCGCCTGAACGCCCTGGATCTCAGGGAGCGCGAGGCCGTCCGCGGTGAGGATCTGCCGATGGAGCCGGTCGATCCTCGCGACCGGCACGCTGAGATCCTCGAGTTCCGGGCGGCGATCGACGAGCTCAAGAAGCTCCCACCGCTGCTGCAGGAGATCGTGGTGATGCACTCCCAGAGCAGCCGCCACCAGGACGTCGCTGACCTGATGGGTCTCAGCCGTCCGCGGGTGGCGCAGCTACTCGTCCAAGCCGCGCAACGGGTCGCGCAACTCAACGAGGAACGCCACGAGGACGAGCGACCAGTGGCGTCGCCGCGTGCCGCACGGCTCCGCGAGCTCGAGGAGAGCCCGCCGGAGTGGTTGCTCAACGGGGTCGGCCGGCGGCCGGGCAGAACGAAATCCGATAGCGCGATCGTGTTGTCGTGGCGGCGGGCGGCGCTGGTGATCGACGACTTCCGGCAGAGCCACGGCTGGAATTCGCCGACTGACGCGATCGGAGCGATCCCGATCGATCCGGTCGCGCGGCACAGCTACCAGCGGGCCGAGCGAGCGATCGCCGATGTCGCCGAGGCCCGGGAGCGACGGAAAGGAGCTAGCCGCGAACGCTGAGCCGCAACTTCGGCGGGGGCCGGCGGCTCGACACGGCCGCCGCACGCCCGCCCCGGCTCAATGTGATGAATAGCCGGTACTCACTCGTAGGCGAGGTCGCCGAAAGTTCGCCCCAGCGACAAGGGATCGATGCCCTTCAGCACGCCTAGCCTGCGGCTCGCTGCGGCTGCACCGGCAACTCGACCGGTCCGCAGCCTGCGCGTTCCTCGACGCACTCGCTGCAGATCGCCGGCTCCCCTCTGGGACTCTGTGTGGGCTTCGAGCAGCAGTCGCATCGCACCGTCACGCTGGCGAAGATAGGAGCGGTGTGCGACACGGCCTGTCGCTATTCGTCTAGTTTCGACGCGTTGCCAGGCGACTTGATTCGCCGGTCGCAGCCGCCGGTGGCCCGCGACGAGAGTGATGCAAATCCACAAAAGCATATATTTCGACGACCATCGAAAGAAGCGCGTTTGCACAAAGGGATGCGTTTCCACAGACTCGGCGCTTCGGTACACAATTGCGGCGCTGTTCCGAAGTGCCAGAACGATCAGAGCTACTAAAGGGTCGCTCGTTGGACCGACCAGCCCGCCGCTAGCGCTTCTCAGCCGGAAGGTCGGCTGCGAGACCCGTACGGCGCCTTCCAACGAGCCTCACCGTCCAGTTTCGGGCCGCCTCTCGTCGCACGGTGGTTGGACGCGTCGGGCGGCGCTGATACTGGCCCGACGACCGCAACCCCGCTCGTCGTGGAGCGGCCGTGGGTGGTACTCGGCGTCGGTCCGGGTGCGATCTCGGCTACCCGGACGCGAGCGCGGCCGCGGCCGCCGGCCCGAGCGGCGCGACCAGCGCGCGGACGATGGCGTCCGCGTCGTCCCCCAGCGTGTCAGCAAGGCGCGCAACGCTTCGCAACTGGGCCTCGAGCGTCTCGATGGCTTCCGCGCTTGGCTGAACTCCCAGTTGTGTCCCCACCATCGTGCTCGCCTCGGACGGGCTGTGCACGGACAGGAACGCCAGCAGCACGCCGTATTCGGGATCGGGCGGGAGGAAGTAGAGCAGCGTCGGGATGCGGTCGAACGCGTGCCGCAGAAACCGGCGCACGTCCGGGTGCAGGTAGGGCGGATCTTCGTCGTCGACGCCGTAGCCCGGGAAGGCGAGCACGATCTGCCCTTGCAGGCCGCGCCAGCTCCCGATCACGGAGGGATCCGAGAAGATCGCGACGAGGCGGTCGACGTCAAGCCGTTTGACCTCCGCGTCCGTCACATCGACTCGCATCATCCGACGCGCCGGACGCGTCGGCGCCGCGACCGGCACCGTAGCGGGGTGAGCGCGCTCGATGGGCGCTGCGCCGAACATCGCCGCGCTCGCGGCGGCCACAAGCATGACCGCCCGCGCAGTCGCGTCGCGCTGTTCCGGCGCGAACTCCGCCCACACCGCCTCGGGGAGATGGAGGGGGAGCTGCGGACCACCATCCGGACGCAAGGTCGGGTTGAACAGCATCGGCCGCAGCGTCTTGAACGCGATCGCGGCGTAGAGCGCCAAAGGCTGAGCGAGGCCCTCGATCGGGTCCACGCCGCCGGACGCGCGGCGATGGTCCACGGCGTCCAGCAGGGGATCGAGCAGCGGATGACGGAGGCCCTGCGCGCGCCGGACGTCCGCGGCGGTCCCGAGGAACCTGCCGGCGAGTGCCTCGGTGAGGCCGAGAAGCGCTCGAGCCGTGCCGGGTTCGTAATGCAGCGAACGACGGTCGAGCTCGTGCACGAGCGCGATGAAGGTCTCGGCCGGATCGGCCGTAAGCAGCGCCAGCGAGCAGAGCAGCGGGAACGTCGTGAACGTCTCGTCGGCGAGATGGTCGCGCGCGAACTCGTACGCCGTGCGGTACTCAGGTGCGGGCGCTGAGACGAGGATCGCGTCGTACGAAGCAGCCGTCAGCCCGGTCCACACCGCTTGCTTCTGCACCAAGTACGCGTGCGACTCCAACACTGAGCGCGCCGTCACACCCTCGGGGCCGACCGCGTCCAGTACGGACAGCAGCCGCGCCACCTCTGCGCTCGCACCGGGTGGGATCTCGACGTCAGCCGTCGCGGTCAGTGCGCGACGCACGAGGTCGAACAGCCGTGCAGAGAGCCGGTACCCGTACCCCGTGGTCGCAAGCTGTACCAGGTGAAACGACTCGTGCGCGAGCGTCTCCGCGAAGACATGGCTCGGGGTCTCCTGCCGCCACTCGTCGTACGCGCGATTGATTCGTAGGAGGCCGGTCGCCCAGTCCAGGTAGGCCTCGACGCCGTCGTCGACGGCGAGGGCGGTGACGATTTCGCCCCAAGTCATCGGCATGTCAACTCGCTTTCACTTCGCGGGTGACCGCGTAGGTCGCCTTGTCCTGAACCCATTGCGCGGTCACGCTGTACGTGGTCCCGCCGGCGACGCCGTTCACACGCGTGTCGAGATCACCCTTCGGGCCCGCGACCCGCAAGGCCATCGCGCGATACACCGGCTTCGACGAGCGCACGACGAACTGCACGTCGGCGTTGGGAGGGAACCGGCCGCCGATCAAGATCGTGTTCGTGTTGTCGACCCGCGCCGCGAACGTCCCCAGGGTGACGGGGCTCATCGTGGCGGTGACCGTCACCGCGATCGCGACGGCCACCGCGGATACGATCAGCAGGCCGACCGTGATCCGCAGCCGGCGGCTCAGGGCGCGGACGGCGCCGATGTGCGCGGCGCGGATCTCGAGCGGATCACGAGGATCGAAGGCGATGTCGACCGGCAGGGCGGCCCACGTCGCCGTGAGGTAGGCGATCAGGAGCAGAAGCGCTGGCGCGGCAAGCGCGGCGCCGGCCGCCAGGCCGACATCGCGGTCGGCGAGGGCCACGCCGACCAGCGCGGCCACCGTATAGACGGTCCAGAACCAGCCGACGGCCCCGGTCAGCGCCGTCGCGGCGCTCTCCCGGAATGTCAGAGAGCCTGTCGTGAGCTCGCGCCCGCGGCCGAGCCAGTATCGATCGTTGACGACGAGGTCCTCGAGCGGCGTCGGCTCACTCATCGGCATCGCCCTTCATCACGACTTCGTACGCGCGCGTGTGATGGTTGTGGCACGTCAGGTAGACGGTGCGGCGTTCGGCGGTCGCGGGGAGGTCGTTGCGCCGCAGAGCGAGGCCCGGGATGACGTCGCGACCGCTGTACACCACGGTCAGGCCGCAGCCGGACTCGGGGCACTTGAACTCCTGCTCAGGCATCGCTGCTGACTCTAAGCACGCTCAGCAACTCTTGTCCAGCCGTTGCAGGGTGTTGTCGATCCAATCACCCGAGGTGGTGCCGTGGTCACGCCCGCCGGCCCGGGCGCCCGATGATCACTCGCGTGAGACGATCGCCGATGGAGTCGACCCGCGTCGGCCGCCCCCGGCCCTCGCCCTCGAACTCCGTGTCGTTGTGTATTGGCGGCGGGGCTCTCTAAGTTGGCCGGGAGCTCCCGCCGCGTGCCGCCGGATTGCGCCGTGCGGGCGCGCAAGCGGAGTCGTGAAAAGCGCGACTGTGCCACAGCAGCGTTTGCGCGCGCTCTCGGGTTGTGAGATCGCCTGGGCCGCACGCGATCGTCGCAGGGCCGCCGTGGTCGCGCGAGTGCTCGATCTTTCCACTCCACACGTGGGAAATCGATCTCGTGGAAGCCAGGCCGCTCCATCAACGGGAAGGCGAGCGAAAGTGGCACTTCTCGACGCACTCGAGACATCATTGGCTGCCGCTCGCCTCGTCGTTCAAGAGGCCTTGTTCGTCGGGATGGAGTTGGACGCGGAGCCCCCGGCGTTGGCCTTGGGTGACTTGGATGGCGTCGCGGTCGCCGCGGCGGACCTGGTTGAGGATCGTTTGGCGCGCGAGGCCGGTTCGGGCTGCGGCCTCGGCGAGACGGACGTAGTCGTCGGGGACGGCGGGGGTGAAGCGGCGGCCGACGTCTTCGGTGAGCGTGATCCGCCAGGGCGCGTGCGGCGTGGTTTGCTGAGCAGGCAGCAGGCCTTCGCGGAGCCAGCGGCGGACCGTCTGGGTGCAGACGCCGAGTTGCCGGGCGGCTTCGTGAATCGAGACGCCATCGTCGCGGGTCGCTTGGTGGTGCGGGCCGGCGGGGATGTGCGCGCGCTCGCGGATGCCAGCCACGCGAGTGGCAGTGAAGCTCAGGCCGGTGGCGGTGCGCCGGCCTTGCTTGGCGAGGATCATGGCGATCTCGGCGTCTGCGCTGTGCTGGGCGAGTCGCCGGATGAGCGCGACGAGATCTTCGGAGGTGTCGGTGCGTTTGGCCGCAACGCGGTTGAGCATGACGGCGAGTTCGGTGTGGCCCCGCCTTGCCAGAACAGCTCGAGGCGCGCCTGCTGGTGCGGGCGGTCGACGGTGAGGACGACGTCGTCGAGTAGGGAACGCAGAAGCTGTTTGCGATCGCGATCAGTGTCGTGGACGCGGCCCAGACGCGCGGGAGGTCACCCGCGAGGCCTGCCAGGGCGCGCCGTTCGCCGTCGTCGAGCGGCACGGGACGGCGCTGCTCGAGCGTGATGAGGGCGCGCTGTTGGGCGTCGTGCTCGGCGAGCGCGGCCTCGAGCGCGCGTTCGAGGGATCGGGCGACGAGGCGGTGTTCGGGTTCGCAGGCGTCGTACTGCCGGCGCGCGCGTTCGGCGTCGTAGACGGCACGCTCGACGGCGAGCCGCTGCAGTCCGACCCGCTCGTCGTGTTCGCCCTGCAGCGTCTGGATGGCGTGCGCGGTGGCCTGGACCCCGGCCGGGGTGACGGCCTCCAGAAACGCCTGCGCGAGCGCGCGATCGCAGGTCTCCGGTTCCGAGCGCGTGATCGTCGACTCGGACTTCCGCTCCAATTCGGACGCGCCGCGACTTCCCGTAGGCTGGTGTGTCCGGGCATCGGAGCCTTCGTCCAACGTGTGCTGCGTGATCCGGACGGAGGCCCGGACCTCAATATTCCGCGGCCGCCTGACCGCGAGCAACTGACTAGGGCTCGCTCCGGCCCTAAGTTGGTCGGCGGATGCATCGCACGCTGATTTTCGCCGCGCCGCGTCGACGCCGGTCCTCATGCAGGAGATCTAGCGGAGCGCGCTCGAGCGGCCCACACATTTCGCACTGCGATCCCGAACGTGCGTCGCGGCGAGCCGCCGACTGGACGCTGGAGGAGGCGCTGACGGCGCAGGAGCACGCCGCAAGCGGGCCGACGGGCCTGCTCGAGCCCTGCGTCGAACGCTTGCTGGGCGGCGAGGACGCGTTCGAGTCGATCAAGCGGACGCTCGCGGGCGACGAGTACGACGACGTGATCATCCGACGCTACCCAGGCGGACGTCGGAGCGGCTGCGGCGCGACCTGCCGCAGCGCGTCGAAGGGCTCGGCTACCCGGCACGGTGATCACACCGCTGCGCGAGGGGCATCTGTTGGCGTCCGACAAGAAGCGCCCCGCGGCCCGGCGGCGGCTACTGAGGGCGCGGCACCGGCTCGGGCTCGCAGACAAGAGCGACACGCTCATCCACACCATCCCGCACGTGCGCTGACGACAAGGCCCTTGCCAGTGGCGTCGTGTCGAGTTAGATTTTGCGGGGGGGCGCGGGCGACTGACCTAGCGAAGCGCAGACGCCAGGAGCTTCGAGTCTGCCACGCGGCTTTGCCCCGTTGAGGGCCTGTTTGATGCGTGCTCCCTTGTCGCGCTCGCGCCCAACCTTCGTGCTTCACCGAGACGGCGCCCGCCGCGGAGGTTCCCCGATCCGACGGCGCGATTGACACATACCCGGCCGACGGAGAAGAATCGCCACCGACGTGCTGACCTACACGGAGCGGCAATTCGTCACACGGGCGCTGGAGGACAGGATCGCTCTGGAGCAGAATCCGCGCGCGTTCATGGGCGCGCTCGTCGGCGACGGCGAGTTCCTCAGGAAGCTGCGTTACTGCCAGTTCCCCGGTGACTACGCCAGCGACGCGCTCCACCTCGCCGAGACGCTCGGATCGCGGTATCTGCCGCCGTGGCTCGTGCGCCTGATCGCCGCGCTCCCCGAGACCGACGAGATCGCTGCGCTGCTCGAGCACCTGCGCTCGGAAGGGCCGTCCGGCGTCGTGTACGCACCGAGTCCGCCGGAGGAGCCGGAGCCGGCGGCGGGCGTCAGCGTCGAGGACGCGATCGACGCGCGTCGGCTCGCCGGCAACCTCCCGTTCGTAGACCGGTACGCGCTGAGACACTCGGTTCGCAGGCTGCTCGACGATGCCCGCGTCCTCATCGTGAATGGACCGCCGCGAAGCGGCAAGACGTACACGGTGCGTTTCCTCTCGCACGTCGGTCAGGCGTCGGGGGCGTTCGGTGTCGCCCATGTCGAGCTCCCCAGCGATATGACGCCCGTGTACGGACCGGTGGATCTCGCGGCCGATCTCGTAGCCCGGATGGGCCGGGACACCTGGTCGCTGCCGCAGGTCGACGAGGAACCGGCACGCGCCGCCCGCACGCTATCTCGCTGGACGTTGTCGGAGGTCCCACGTGCCGGGGGCAACTGGTGGCTGGCGCTGGACGGCTTCGGGGCGCCTGATTTCCGCGACGACACCCTCAGCTTCATCCGGCAGCTGGCACGCGACGTCGCGACTCTGCCCGGTGGGACACGCCTCGTCCTCATCGACTTCCCGGGCGAGCTCGCCGGCGTCCCTGCCCACGCGATCGAGTTTGAGGAACTTCCGAGCCCGTCGAGCATCGGCACGTTCGAAGTCGACGATTTCTTCAAGAGGCTGTTCGAACGGTTGCCGGGCGAGTTCCTACCCGACGCGATCTCAGCCGCCACGGTTCACGTGATGAACGGGCTGCCCGAGGATGACGGCCGCCTCGAGCGGATGGCGGCGCGCCTGCGGGCCGCGAGCGATGCCCTGGAGCGGGCGGCCGAGGCGTGAATGGAACGCCGATGGACCGGTGAGGTGGTAACCCGGCTCCTCGAGAGGAGCGACCTCGGCCGCGGGATCACGCCGCCGGACCCCGAGCGCCTGCGATACCGACGGGCCGCCGCGGTGCTCACGGTGTTCGATCCCGAGGAGCTAGCGCCGCTTGGCGGTTCAGCCGTGCCGGGTGAGGCCATGCGACTCCTCTTTGAGGACCTTCAGCCAGCCCCTGGTCACGGCCGGCGGTCCGCCTGGACGCTGCGCTCGAACGTCCGGGCCGAGATCCTCGCGGAGTTCGAGGACCGGGTGGCGATGATGCGCGCCCTCGACGCCAACCCGGCGCAGGCCGGCCGGCAGGATCCGTCGCAGCGGATGCTGGCGGCGTACATCCGGGGTTCGGCTCCTGCACTGGACTCGCAGTCGATGGAGGAGCTGTCCGCCAGCCTGCAGGCCGCCCGGTGGCTGCACGGGCTCGTGAGCAACGTCCCAGAACCGGGCGCGGTGCGTACGCTGCTGGACCGGCGGCGGCTCGTCGAACCGTTCGTGCGGCTCGCTGGGCAGCAGTTCACAGACCGGGTGCACGAGTTGCAAACCCTCCGCAAGCACGCCGGCAGCCGCGGGCGGCGACCTCCGCTCGCGGTGACAGGACCGGGCGGCGTCGGCAAGACGACGCTGATCGGCCGGTTCATCCTCGATCATGCCGCCCCCGGGGCTGGTCAGTCGATGCCGTTCGTGTACCTGGACTTTGCTGACGCGGCACTCGACGTCACGGATTGGCGTACATGGCTGCGGGTCGCGGCAAGCCAGCTCGCGATCGAGGCGGCCGCCGCCGGCACACCGTCGCGCGAGGCGGACGCGCGAGGCACGCTCGAAGAGGCGACTGAGTTGCTCGCGAGCCTCGCGCGGCTGAGCCAACTGACCGGCCATCCCACCTTCCTGTTCGTGATCGACTCATACGAGGAGCTTGCTTATCAAGGCGCGGGCAAGGCGGTGCTGTGCCGATTCCTTGAAGGACTCGCCGTTGCGCATCCCGGACTTCGCGCGATCATCGCGAGCCGCGGCCCGGTGGAGCTCGCCCCAGGCGGCCTGCGGTGCCCGACGCTGGAACTCGCGGAGCTCGACACACAGTCAGCGGTGGCGTACGTCAGAGCGTCGGCAGGGACAGACCCTGAAACGGCCGCCGAGGTCGTCCGGCATATCGGTGGAAGCCCTTTCGCCCTCAAGCTCGCCGCCGCGGTGCTCGCGCAGGAGGGAGGCCCGCTTACAGATCTCCCCACTTCACGGCGCGTGCTCACGGTGGGGGAGAACGCAATCCAGGCCGCGCTCTACAGCCGCCTCGTCGCGCACATCCCCGATCCAGACGTCCGCAGGCTGATGCCTTTGATGCTCGTGTTGCGGCGGGTAACTCCGGAGGTGATCGACGAAGTCCTGACTCCCGCGATCGAGTTTGACGCTGATGCGAGGTCGCCCGCCGAGCTGTTCGAGAGCATCCGCCGCGAGAGTGCGCTCGTCAGCGTCGGCGAGGACGATGGCGTACTCCGATATCGCCCCGACCTCCGTCGCGCCCTTCTGCCATTCGTTCAGCAGGAGTCGCCTGCGGAGGTGCGCGCTCTCGACACACGAGCGGTCGACTTCTATTCCGTTCGAGACGGGACCGAAGCGCGCGCGGAGGAGCTGTATCACCGGCTCCGGTTGGGCCAGAACGTCGACGACCGCTGGGTCGCGGGAGTGGAGCGATATCTGCGAGGCGCTGAGACCGAGCTGCCGGCGAGGAGCCGGGCGACTCTCGCTTCCCGATTGGGCTCCGAGCTCGACCCGAGCCTGCTCGCTCAGCTCTCCGATGTCACCTGGGAGCGGGACGCGGCGCGTGGCGCGGCGGACCTGCTCGCCGTAGGCGAACCCGGTGCAGCGCTGGAGCGCCTCAGGCAGCGATCGTCACGCGGTCCCGACAGTCCGCTGTACGCGCTCGAGGCCCGGGCCCTCGCCCAGCTTGGAAGGATCGCCGAAGCCCGCGCGTTGATCGATGCAGCAATCGATACGACGCGGCGTGACGGCAGCCCGGGAGCCATCGTCGTCCTGTTGGAGCTCGCGGCGGACCTGGCCGGTGAGGATGCGGTGAGCGCCGGCCGGTACCTCGACGAGGCGGTCGGCGCCGCCTCGTACGAACCTGACTGCATCCGCCTCCTCGGGCTCGATCTCCGCCGCCTTCGGCTCCAGACCGCCAGGACAGATCGAGAGGACCCGGGGGCGGTGCACTACCTGACGGAGCGGCTTGTCGCGCAGTTCGATGCGGCGTCCGACGCGCAGCTCGCCGCGCACGAGGACCTCGCACGCGCGGTCGCCGCCGAAGTCGGGCGTGATGCACCGCAGGTCTTGGCGCGCGCGCTTCGTGTCGCCGGCGTCGGCCGGCTGGATCAGGAGCGGCGCGGGGACATCGCGTCCGCGCTGGCCGACGACAACGCGCCCGAATTGTTCGACGTGCTGGCCGGCCGACTGGAGCCAGGCCCTGAGGACGAAGCGCGACAGGCGTGGGCGCGAGCCCTCGACCAGGCTCAATTAGTAGGCCGTCTCGACGAACTCTTCAAGAGCGCACTCGCGGCGGCGCCGGGCAGCCCGTCCGTGCGACACGCCGTGGCGCTTGCTCTCGGGGCGTGAGCTTGCCGATTCCCGAAGCCGAGATCCAAGCGCTGGTCGACGCCGCCCTCACCACAGGCCTGGGTGACCCTGGACGGCGCAAGATCCTGCTCGGCAACGTGAATCAGCGGTTCGTCGCGGGCCAGCTGCCGGCCATGGCAGAGCCGCGCACGCAGGTACTGAGCGACATCCGCCGGCTCGCCGGCGTCGATCGCCTGGCGGACGGCTCGGTCCCGCTACGGGATTGGCTGGAGATGGCGGTCGCCTTGACCGCGGAGCGTGAGGAAAGCAGCGTCTTCCGCGGCATCCTCGGCCGCCTTGCGGCGTGAACGCGTCAAGGATCGGCGACGCCCAGCGACTCGAGCGCCGCGGCGAACACGTCGGCTTGAGTGAGCGACGAGGCGAGCTGGTGCGCGAACGCCGGCCAATCACTCAGCGGCAGCGAGCCATCGTCGAAGCGAACGCCGTTGAGCCGCTGCAGGTCGCTCAACAGCTACTGGCGCGCAACGGCCAACGTTGGCAGCTCCGCCGTGAACGTGCTGGGTAGGTCGCCGAGCAGCTGCCCGTTCTCTTCGGGAGTCAGGCCGTTGGGGACGCTGGTGTCGCGATGGCGGCGGATCGTGTCGAGCAGCGAGGCGTAGTCGATGTCCCCCAGGCGGTCCACGAGGTCCCCGTAGCCGGGCGTGTGCTCGACCTGGTACGCCAGCGTGAGCTGGGCGGGCGTTGCGCCGCGGACGACGTCGGCCCGGCAGCCGGCGCAGCCGCCAAAGCCCTCGAGCTCTGGCGAGGCGTCGTGCCGAAACGTCGCAGGGTCCGGGACGTGCTCGAACGGCGGCGGGACGGGCGTCACCTTGGCGTGCTGCATCAACGTCAGATCGGCCTGCCGCCGGCGGTGGTAGATCGGCCACGCGAGGTACTGCTGCACGCGCTCGACGCTCAGGTTCTCCCGGTCGGGCGTGGACGATCAGCAGATGCTGGAGCTGCTTCGTGAACCCTCGCTGGCGCAGGTCGCCAACGTAGGCGAGGGTCGCCCCGGCCGCGAGCAGGTGACGCGCAAGCTCGACGAACATGTGGTTGACGTGGGCACTGATCAGGCCGCGGTCGAGCAGGTCATCGGGCGGCGGCGCGGAGACCGAGATGCCGACCACCATGCCGCTCAGCGGGCGTCGGAGCCAGCGGTCCACGCTCACGAAGCCAGCAGGTCGGTGCCGCTCCGGGCGTTGCCGTCCCTGCTGGCGGCGGGCGACGTCGGTGAGCCGGTCATCGCGAGCGCCACCCCACAGCCGGTGGCTCAGACGATCAGCGAGGGTCTGCGGGCGAAGCTCCGGCGCTACCGCGTGGAGCGCGATCACGCGGCCGAGGTCCCGCGGCACGGCGCGCGCGGCGCGCACGGATAAGTACACGGGGATGCGGAGGCCCGGCGTATCGTCGGAGTCCTCGAAGAGGTGCGCGAACAGCGCCTGCGCGTACTCGCGCCCGGGCTCCCAGATGACGTGCGCCACGAGCGTGGCCGTTTCCATGCTGCGTATGATCGCTCCGACGTCGACCATGCCCGGTCTCCCGGAACCCCAAGAGCGTGATCGTCTACGTATCGGCGAGCGGTTCACGGTGTCCTTCCAGCGCACGCTGCGGGTCCCCGAAGACGGCCGTGAGTATCCACTGCCACCGGGCTGCGGCCCGTTCGGTGTGTACCCGGTCGAGGCCTTGGGCGAGGGCGGGCCACCGCAATGGCGGTCCGACGGCGGGCACTTCATCACGATGTACCCAAGCGAAGCGCTCTGGCTTGGCTTTGGCGGCGCCGACTTCAAGCCGAACGCGGTGCAGGTCTTCGCGGGGTCGATCAACGCCGTGTCCGGCGCCGCCGGCGACGAGGGGTTGCGCGACGACCCGCAGAATTACATCGTCGCGCCGTTGCAGCCGTGGCTGGACGGTTTCAACACGAGTACGGGCGCGATCCGGCAGTTCGTCGCCACCGTCCTCGGCGCCGGACTGAGCGCCGAGGGACAGCTGATCGGCGCCGAACGCCGCGGAGGCCTTGACCTCTTGGTCTACGAACCGCGACCGGGCATCTTCGAAGACCGGCCACCGGCCGCCGAAGCGCCGGCGGGGCCGCAGCACGGCGCGCCGATGGGCCTCGGTGCGGGCGGGCAGATCCGGCAGCGGGTCTACCGCGACCCGTACGGCATCGACACATGGGATCCGGCGAGCGTCCGGCGAGCTCGCGTGCACATCCTCGACAGCGCGGCCTACCGGGCCCTCACTGGGCGCCCACCGCCGCCCACGCCGGTCGATGCGGCCGCGTACATGGCCGCCGGCCTGCCGTGGTTCGACCTCTACGACGAGGACCGGCCCGCGGTCGAAGGGGTGGAGGCGCTCGCCCGCCTGAGCTCCACCGATGCTGCGCACGCCGACCAGGACGTCGCCGCCGGCGCGGCGGCTGCACCCCTAACGAGGAGGAACGCATGAGCGACGATACGCCCAGGGTGTGCATCGACCGTGATCTCCCCAGCGCTTACGGCGCCGAGGAAATGGCGATCGAGATCGCCAAGAAGTGGGAGACGGGGAAGACGTTGCGCGTCACGTTTCTCAGCGGCATGCCGGCGGTGCAGGAGAAGGTCGTCGCCTATGCCCGCCAGTGGGAGGAGTACGCCAACATCCGCCTCGAATTCGGAAGCAGCACGGAGGCCGAGATACGCGTCGCCTTCCTCGGCGATGGATCGTCCTGGTCGGCGGTCGGGACCGACGCGCTCAACCAGGACTTCTTCCCGCGGGGCGGCCCGACCATGAACTTCGGCTGGCTGACGTCGGACTCGACCGACGACGAGTACTCGCGCGTCGTGCTGCACGAGTTCGGCCATGCGCTCGGGTGCATCCACGAGCACCAGAGCCCGGATGGCGGCATCCCGTGGAACCGGGAAGCCGTGTACCGCTATTACGGAGCCCGAGGGTGGTCCAAGCGCGTCGTCGACCAGCAGGTCCTCAGGCGCTATGACCGCAGCACAACGCAGTTCACCGACTTCGACCCGACGTCGATCATGGAGTACCCGGTGCCCAAGGAGCTGACCGACGGCGCGTTCGAGATCGGCTGGAACATGCGGCTCTCCGAGAGCGATAAGGCCTTCATCGCGGAGCTCTATCCGCGCGCCGCGACCGGCACTTGACACGCCTGTCCTGCTCACTCCAGAATTGCTCATCGACGCCCTGGCCGGACATGCTGACTCCGCGACCGTCGCCGCGCTCGCGCGCCGGTCATTCGGCGACATCGTCGCCACCGTCGCACGCGCGCGGCGCGACGCCGCCGAGCCCTCGCCGGCGGACCGGCGCGAGTCCGCCATCGGCGTCGAGACCGCGTCGAGCGCCGACCCGCTGATCGCCGATCTGCGCGCGGCGGGCATCCTGGACCGCGGCGCCGCCGCGCTCGCGCAGGTCGCGGACGGAGCCGCTCCCTCCGAGCCGGCGGACGTCGCCGCGCTCGAGGCGATCATCCTGCTCTACGGCCGCCCCGCCTTGCTGATCACGGGCGGGACGTTCGATACACCACCGCCGGACTGGGTCCAGCTCGCCGACCATCGCGAGTCGATCGACGGAGTGATCCGCGCCGTCGCGCGCGTAGAGGTGACGCCGCCGCCGAATTCGCGGTGGGTCGCGACCGGATTCCTCGTGGCGCCGGGCGTGCTGATGACGAACCGCCACGTGACAAAAGCCTTCGCCGCCGGGGACGGCGTCGAGGTGACGCTGGGCGCGGACACCCGAGCCCGCGTGGACTACGCCGCCGAGCACGCCGCGGTGACGTCCGTCCGCCTCGATGTCACGGACGTCCTCGGCATCCATCCGGAGTACGACCTCGCCCTGATCGCCGTCGGGTCCAGCGCCGCCTTCGAGCCGCCGCCACCGCTGACGCTTGCCGGCGAGGAGCCCGCGCAGCTCGACGGTCTCGAGGTGTACGTCGTCGGGCACCCGGTCCAGGACGGGCAGCGCAACGACGCGGTCCACATGATGCGCATCTTCGAGCGCATCTTCCGCGTCAAACGGCTGCAGCCGGGCCGCTCGAGCGGGATGACGACATACGACTACCGCAGCGTGCTCGCGCACGACTGCTCCACGCTGTGGGGCAACAGCGGCTCCTGCGTGGTCGAGCTCACGACCGGCAGGGTGATCGGCCTGCACTTCGGCGGCGAGTACGCCGAGCGCAACGTGGCCGTGCCCCTGTGGCGCCTGGTCGATGACCCGCTGTTGGCCGCCCACAACATCGCGTTCGCGTAAGGGAGCAGCATGCTCGAGCAGCCCGAACGAGACTACATCCTGCGCGAGCTGACCTCGGCGATGGGCCATGCCAACCACCCACGCACGTGGCTCAAGGGACGGCCGTTCGACGGCGACTTCCTGGCGATCCTGCCGATCTGCGACGACCCCCCGTCCTATGCGCAGGAAGCGGTTCGGCTCGCGCTCGAGCGCGGCCCGCGCCGGACGCCGCCGTGGCTCGTGACCATCCTGCAGGGCCTCGCGGAGACGCCCGAGACGGCGCTGCTGATCGACAAGATCAACAGCGCGCCGCTGCCGGCGCCCGTGGACCCGTTCGCGTGCCAGTGGCTCGACTTCGGGATGCCGTTCCTCGATCGCGTGAGCCTGCGCACCAGCATCCAGTCGGTCGCGAGCACGGGCGGTCGCAACGTCCTCGTCGTCAATGGCAAAACGCAGAGCGGCAAGTCGTACACCGCCGAGTTCATCGACTACATCTCGCGTCAACTCGAGGACGCGGCTGTGATCCCAGGGCTGCCGCGATTCGGCGTCGCGCGCGTGAGGCTCGAGAAGGGCTACGGCCCGACGTACACCGCCATTCGGCTGGCGCGCGACGTCGCGGCGCGGATGCAGAGCTCGGCCGAGCCGCCGCCGGGCGAGCCGGGCGACCTGCACTGGGTCGAAGATCTGGCGAGCTTCGTGCTCACGACGGCGGCGCAGAGCAAGCGCGTGTGGTGGTGGGTGTTCGACGGCTTCGCCGACCCCGACCTCGATCCCAGCAGCCGGCGCCTGATCGAGAAGCTGGCCGACCGGGTCAGCGCAGGCTCCGAGGCAAACGTTGGGCGCGTCGCCCTACTCGACTACGACGACGCGATCCCCGGAATCCTCCGGGCCAAGATCCAGACCGAGCCGCTCGGCCCGCCTGCCAGCATCGGCGAGGTCGACGTCACCGCATACTTCAAGACGCTCTTCGACAGTCTCGGCATCCCGCCCCAGCAGGTCAGCGCGGCGGTCCACGATGCACTCGCGGACTTGCCCACCGACGAGACACGCCTTCCGGAACTGGCCGCCCGGCTGGAGGAGGTGACGCGTGTCTTCCGAGAGCGGACCTGAGCTCACGTCGTGGACCGACAACGCCGTCGCCGACGTTCTCGCCGAAGCGCGCGACCGCCGGCAACGCCGCGGGCGCGTGCCCGGCCCGTCACCGGAGCGCATCGCGTTCCGTAAGGCCGCCGCGGTTCTCGCCTGGTTCAACCCGGAGGAACTGCGCCCCTTCGACGGCCCCGGCCAGCCCCCCGACGCGCTCCGGCTGCTGGTCGACGACAGCGTCGTGGCGCCGGGCCGCCGCAGCGCACCGGTCTGGGCGCTGCGCGACGAAACGCGACGCGAAGCGCTGGCCCAGCTCGGCAGCCGGAAAGCGCTGATCGCGGCGCTCGCCACGAACGACGCGCCGGCGCACGAGCCGCTCCAGCAGATGCTCGAGGAGTACATCAGCGGCCCGAGCCGTTCGCCGGCGGAGCTCACGACGGGCGAGCTCTCGTGCGCATTGCAGGCGGCCGGTTGGCTGGAGGGAGTGCTGGAGGACGTGCCCTCGCCGGCCGGAATCCGGCATGCACTCGATGAGCGGCGGCTGTTCGCGCCCTTCCACGCCCTCGCGGGCGAGCACTTCGCCGGCCGTACGGCGGAGCTGACGACGCTGCGCGAGTACGTGGGCGTGCGGCCACCGACGCGGACGCGCGATGCCTTCGCCCGGACGGTCCGCCGCTGGCTCGGGAGCCCGCGCCGGGCGGCACTCTGCGTGTGGGGTCCCGGCGGCATCGGCAAGTCGACGCTGATCGCGCGCTTCATCCTCGAGCACGCCGGCGGTGAGCAGGATCCGATCCCGTTCGTGTACCTGGACTTCGCGAACTCCGGCATCAAGGCAGACGACTGGCGCACCTGGGCGATGACGGCGGTCCGCCAGCTGCGGATCGAGCCCGCGCCGGACGACGACTCGCCCGCCGGCAGGTCGCCGCTGTTCGAGGACGCCGCGGCTGAACTGGAAGCGCTGATCTCCGCGGCGAGCATGGTTCCCACCATCCCGCCCCAGCCCGAGTTCGCCCCACGTCTCGCGCGGCTGGCGCAGCTGGTGGCGGGCGATCCGTCGGATCAGAAGGATGCCACGCCGTTCCTGCTCGTCTTCGACTCCTTCGAGGAGGTCCAATACCAGGGTGATGCCACGCTGCTGGCGCTCACCACGTTCCTGACGCGCCTGCAGAATGCCCATCCGCGCTTGCGCGTCGTCATCGTCAGCCGCGCGCCGGCTGACATGCGCGTCGGCGGAAAGAGCCCGGAGTCGCTTGAGGTCGAAGAGCTGGACCGCGAGTCGGCGCTGGAGTACCTGCGCAAGCGCGGCGTCGACGATCCGAAGCTCGCGGCCGACCTGGTGCGCCGCTTCGGGGGCAACCCGCTGAGCCTGAGGCTCGCCATCGGCGCGCTCACCGAGGCGGGCGAGTTGAGCGACATCAAGACACGGCGCTGGGGCGGGTTGCTGCCCGTTCGCGACGCCGTCGTCCAGAGCCAGCTCTACTACCGGATTCTCGGCCACGTCAAGGACGAGGGCGTTCGCGCGCTCATCACGCCCGCGATCGTGCTGCGCCGGGTCACGCCCGAACTGGTGGCCGATGTCCTGATGCCGGCGGCGGACATGCAGGCCGACAAGAAGACCGCGCACAAACTCTTCGAGCGGCTAGGCCGCGAGGTCTCGATCGTCTCCGAGGCGCGCGACGGGTCGCTCGTCATCCGGCCGTACATGCGGCACGCGGTGCTGCACCTGCTGGCCGACGACCGGCCGGAGGAAGTGCGTGCCGTCGACGAGGCCGCCGTGGCCAGCTACGCTCGCCACCCGCAAAGCGACGTCGCCGCGCGCGCGGAGGAGATCTACCATCGCCTGCGGCTCGGCCAGGACACTGCCGAACTCGACGCGCGCTGGGTCGATGGCGCGCAGGACTATCTGCGCGACACGCTGGACGAGTTCGGCGCGGGCGAGCGCGCGTACCTCGCCGCCAAGCTCGGCATCTCGCTCGACGCCGACACGCTGCGCGAGGCGAGCCAGCTCGTGTGGGAGCGTCACACCGCGAGCGCGGTCCGTGACCTGCTCGCCGCCGGCGCACCGGCGCGGGCGCTGGAGCGGTTGCGCGAGCGGCCCGCGCGCGTCGCGGGTAGCGAGCTGGACGTGCTGGAAGCGTGGACGCTGTGGCAGGTCGGGCGGCTCGACGAAGCGCAAGCAATCGTCGACCGGGCGCTCGACGAGGTGGGCGGGCGCGGGCGGCGCGCCGACGGGCTGCTGCTGCTTGAACTGGGAGCGACGGTGGCCGAGCGGCGCGGCGATCCGGAGCTGGCCGAGGAGTACCTCGAGCGCGCCCTGCAGGAGGCGTCCCCCGAGCGCGACGCGAGCGTGCGACTGAGGCTCGAGCTGCAGCGGCTTCGCGCGCTGCGATCGAGCGGGGCGGAGGGTGGGCAGCTCGCCGAGGCCGACGCCGAGTTGGCCGCGGACTTCGCGAACGCGCCGGACACGGAGCTTGCGGTCGCGGAAAGGCTGGTGTGCAACGTTGCCGCCGAGGTAGGCGACGGGCGTCCCGCGCTCCTGTCACGCGCCCTCGCGATCGCGCCGATCACGTCGCTCAGCGATGAGCGGCGTGAGGAGCTGGCCGCAGCGCTCGGCACCACACACGAGCTGTCCGCCGAACTGCTCGCCGGCGGTGGCGCAGGGACGCTGCTCGACCTCTGGGCGACGACGCTCAACGTGCCCGCGGCGCCCGACGACGACGTCGCCGCATGGTCCCATGTGCTGGAGCGGTCCGAGCAGACGCTGCGCCTCGGCGACGTTCTGCGCCATGCGCTCGCCGTCGCGCCGCACCACGATCTGCTCTCGATGTCGATCGCGGGCGCGTTCGGCGACGAGGCGCAGCCGCTCGAGCTCGACGCGGCCGATCTGCCCGAGGCGCGAGCATGACCGCCCACCTGACGACCCCGGAACTGATCAAGGTCGCGAACGCCGCGGTTGCCGCGGGTCTGGCGTCGATGCGCCCCGTGCTCCTCGGCGCGCTCAACGCGCAGTTCGCCAACAGCCAGATGGGTCTGAACGAGCTGCCACCGCTCCCGCAGACCATCGCCGACCTCCAGCGACTCAACTCGGTCAGGCGCCTCGTCGACGGGTCTGTCCCGTTGCGGGACTGGCTGGGAATGGCGGTCGAGCTCGTCGGTCCGCGCGAGGAGGCCAAGGTCCTGCGCGAAGCGCTCGACAAGGTCGCGCGCAAGGTCGCCGGTGAGCCCACGCCCTTCACCCCGCAGGAGCTGCCCGAGACCAACGAGAAGATCGTCCACCAGGACGACATGGTCCCGGTCGGGTTCCTCGCCGGGGGTGTGGCGGCGGGACGTTCGGTGGCCAGGCTCGAGGTCCCGCGGTTTGAGGGCGGCGACCAGATCGAGCTGGCACCGGGCAAGCCGCTGCTGTTCCTCGGCACGGGCTGGGTGGCGGCTGAGCGGTTGCTGGTGACCAACCATCATGTCGTCGCGGCTCGTGAGGTGGGCGAGCCGCCGCCCGCTGACGCGGACCTGCGCGCCCAGGCCGCGGGCGCGCGCGCCTTGTTCGGGTATGACGCCGACACGCTGCCGGGCGAGACCGTCCTGATCGAGGCGCTCGAGACCTCTGACGCAGGCCTCGACTATGCGATTCTGCGAGCCGCCGCGCCGTTGCCCGGCCCGCCGCTCGCGCGGGCGGCCGAACGCCTGCCGAACCTGGTCAACGGCTACATCCCGGTGAACATAATCCAGCACCCGGGCGGGCGTTCGAAGATGGTCGCGATCCGCAACAACCTCGTCACGGCCTCCGGCGATACCGACCTGCGGTACTTCACGGACACGCGCGGCGGGTCCTCGGGGTCCCCCGTGTTCGACGACACGTGGCGCGTGGTCGCGGTCCATCGCGGGTCGAGCACGGTCGAGGACGTCGACTTCCAAGGACGCTCGACCGCCTGGGTGAATGTCGGGACCCAACTGGCGGCGATCCTCGACCACGTGCACGCGAACCGGCCTGGCCTGTACGCGGAGATCACGGGGGGCTGACACGCGATGGGCAAGGACGAACAGCCGCTGCTCTACTGGCTGCCTCGGTCTGTGGTGCGAATCACCGGAAGCGTCACCGTCGAGGTGTCGGACACGGGCAAGCCGGTGCCCAAGCGCACGAGCGACGTCAGCATCGCGACGGAAGCGGAGTTCGGCGACCCGCTGCGGCTGACGCTCAAGGAGCGCTTGGGCGCCGAGCGCGAGTTCGATCTGAGATTCACCGCCGATCAACGGCTCTCCGGCGCCACGAGCAGCTCGACCGGGGTCGGGGCGAAGGTCATCGAGGCGGGCGTACGCGCGGTGTCGCTGGTCGCGAAGCTGCTGCCCGCGATGACCGCGGCGCTCGACGCCGCGCCCGGGCGAGAGACCGTGCTCGGGGCGCTCGAGGTCGAGCAGCCGGATCTCGCCGCGCGCGGGCGCGAGGCTCGCGACCGCGTGGAACGCGTGCAGGAGGCGCTGGAAAACACGATCGACTCGCTCGCCGCGGGGACCCTGCCGGACGGAGCGGAGCAGCTCAAGGCCCTCGAGGAAGCGCTGGCGGCCGCGCGCCGGGAAGCGGCGCTCATCGAGGCCGAAGTCGCGGCGTGGCGAGCCGAGCGCTTCCCGCCGTGGTCGCAGACGCTGTCTTACATGGTGGGCACGGACGCGCTGCCCGTGCGCCCGAATGTGGCCGAGCGGCACCGTGTTCACGGACGACGAACTCAGCGAGGAGGCCGGCGACGCGGCCCGGAAGCTCGGCGTGGTGGTCGCTCGGATCGGCGACACGGTGTCGGATTCAGCGGACGGTCCGGAAGACGACGAGCGTCTGATCTACCGCTACCCACGGCGTGTCGTCCTGGCCGTGTACGAGGAGGAGCCGCCGACTGCGGCCGCGGTACCGAGCGACGCGCCGGCGTCGTTCCGTCTGCGCACGCTGACCTCGGCGTGGATCGTTGATCGCCACTCGCGTCGCGGGGTGATCCACTTCCGTTCGGGGGTGTTCGGAACCTACGGTGCCACGGCGGAGTTCGGGGACGCCGGGACGCTCGTCCATCTGACGAACAAGCAAACCTCGGCCTTGGGCGCAGTGGCCGGCGCGGTGAGCGGCGCGGGGGCGCAGGTCCAGGAGTCGCTGGAGCAGGCGGCAAAAATCAGCACCGCGCTTCCCGGCGATCCGAAGCGGAGGGCACTGCAGGACCAGGTCGACGAGAAGGAGTCCAGGCTCGCCTGGCGAAGGCGAACCGGACGATCGTGAGAGACAACGGCGCCGCGTGAGCAGCGCCGCGTTCGCTACTCCAGCACTTCGATCCCGAGCGTGGCGGCCCCAGAGCCCGGCCAGCTCGACGATGTCGGGCCATTCCATCGCCGCGCCGCGCAGGCTCTCGACCCCCCGCAGGTCCGCCAGCGTGCTGCGGCGCCACTCGCACAACCGCAGGCGAGCCCCGCTGAAGTCCGCGCCGGACAGGTCGCAGCCGTGGAAGCGGACGGCGTCGAGCCGGGTCTGTTGGAAATCGGCCTGCGCCAGCAGGCAGTCCTCGAACGTCACGCGCTCGAGGCGGCACATGCGGAACAGGCGAGGTCGACGCGGGAGCCGCGGATCGTGACGTCGCTCAAGATCCCTTCCAGAAGCATCACCCCCGTCAGCCGGCAGTCCTCGAGCGTGGCGCGGTCGACGTTCAGACCGCGGCCCTGGAGGTTGGCGAGGTCGCAGCCGGAGAGGGCGCTGTCGGCGATCCGGAGGTGTGCGAGCCGGGCGCCGGACAGGTCGGCGCCGGTGAGCCTGACGGTCTTGAAGGTCACGCCGGCGGCGCGCCTGGTCGACAAAGGCGCGCACGTGGTCGCCGGCGCCCGCGGCACCGAGAGCCTCGACGGCCTCGAGCGCGTCACCGCCGTGGCCGTCGACCTCGCCTCGCCCGACGGCCCGCGCGGCTGATCGAGCGCACGCTCGCTGAGCACGGCCGGGTCGACGTGCTGGTCAACAACCTGCGTCGCAGCCGGCGCAGGTCGCTGCGGCTCCCGGGAACGTTCGACCTGCAGTCCGTGCTGAAGGGCGCGCCGCCGGCGGCCCAGCCCGCCCCCGCCAAGCGCCGCAAGGACCTCGCGGCGCTCGTGCAACGGTTCGGGAAGCTGACGGCGGCGGTCGACGAGCTCACGGCAGTGAGCGGCGAGCAGTTCGTCCGCAGCACGCTCACGGCCAGCCCGCGCAAGCTGCCGGCCAAGGAGCTGCGGCCAATCGAGATCTTCACGAAGGCGCTCGCGAAGGGCAACACGCCGCAGTCGACGGTGCTGCTCGCCCGCGCGCGGCGTGCCGACCACGACGACGCGACGACCGACGGCGCCGGCGCCGTCGTCACCCAGGGCACTCCGGTGGTCGCCGCCGACGCGTTGCCGAACGCGCGCGTGCGCACGACCTTCGCGGGCATGCCGAGCTTCGTGCTGCCCGTGCCCGACGAGCAGGGCTTCCGGCTAACCAAGGCGGCCGAGCAGACGCTGTCGGCCACGACCCTCACCGTCCTCCAGACCCGCGCGCTGGCGGCCGCCGAACGGCCGTTGCCCGAACTCGTCGACACGCTGCGAGCGGAGGCGTCCACGCTCGCGCAGACGCTGAGCGACGCCACCGAGACCGATGTCGTGCGCAGCTTGACCTTCGGTTCACGTCACACGCGACTCCCGAGGAGCCGGTTCAGCGCCCCGGACCGGGACGTGAGGCTCCTGAGCCAACGTCACGAATGGGTCGCGCGAAACCCTCCATGGGCACGTAGAGGCGCGCGTTTTCTGTTCTCGGCGGTCGCAAGGTAGAGCGCGGCTCGTCGAACGCGCCACTCAGGATGTGATTTCAACACCGCGCCCCGTAGTCGTCTACGAGGTGCCTTGTGCCGCTTTTGGACAAGAAGCGAAAGTGGTGCTTTTCGACGCTTGCGTCACTCTGCAGCGCGGGACGGCGATTCGGCGAAGCGGCCGCTGCAAGTCCCCAGACAAGCGCAAGGTTGCACGGCCTCCGTCACGGGTGCCCGGCCGGTCGGTTGGCGCGCGCGATAACGGCGAACTACGGAAACACGCGTCGCGGATGACCGGGACGTCGGCGATCGGCCGCGGACGTGCAGCACCTGATGGGCTGAGCGTCTCGTAGGTGTTCGTGCCGGTCCTCGACCGCGGCGCGGCAGCGCGGCGTCGGGCGCACCTGAGGCCGCGTGACGGAGCTTGCAGTAGATGATCGGCCGCTGAGAGACTGGCGCCTCGGACCATCGATCTAACTGGGGGTCGAACAGTCATGGCCAGTTCAGCGTGGCGCGGATCAGATGTCGGCGGCGGGTCGCACCGCAGGAGGTTGATCGGCGCGCTCGCTGTCCTCATCGCGCTGGCCGTGCCCACCTCCGCGCAGGCGTTCGAGCGTCCCTCGCCCGGAGCTCCCGGCCTCGGCGACCGGCTGTTTCCGCTGCTCGGTAACGGTGGCTACGACGTCCAGCACTACGACCTCGACCTGCGCTATGCGACCTCGGCGCCGTCCCAGGGCATCGATGGCACGGTGACGCTGCTCGCGGTCGCCACGCAGTCGCTCTCGCGCTTGAACCTGGACTTCTCGGGCGACTCGGTTGGCAAGGTCACGGTCAATGGGCTGCCGGCGGCGTTCACGCGCGACAGCGGCGAGCTCGTGATCACCCCGAGGCTGCCGCTGCTCAAGGGGCTCCCGTTCGTCGTGCAGGTCCAGCACTACACCGCGCATCCGATCGCGTCTGACCCGAACGACCTGCTGGGGGCGCCGTTTTTCATCACCCCCGACGGCTCCGCGACCGCGGGCCAGCCCGCCGGCACGCACGCGTTCCTACCGTCGAACGACCACCCGCGCGACAAGGCCTCGTACACGATTCGCTTCGACGTGCCGGCCGGCGAGGCCGCGTACGGCAACGGCGTGCTCGTGCACAAGAGCACGTCGGGCGGGCGTACGCACTACGTCTACCTCCAGCGCCAGCCGATGGCGACGGAGCTGATCCAGCTTGCCGTCGGCCGCTACCAGGAGATCGGTCGCGGCGTCCACGGCGGCATCCCGATCCGCGACGCGGTCTCGCCGAGCCTCGCCGGACTGCTCGCGGACAAGCTGCCGACTGAGATCGACCATCTCGAGTGGATGAAGGCTCGCGTCGGCGAGTACCCGTTCGACATTTACGGCTCGCTCGTCGTCGACGCGGAGCTCGGCTTCGCGCTCGAGACCCAGACCCTGTCGCTCTATGACCGCCTCTGGTTCGACGGGACCTTCGGCGGCCAGGGCATCTGGGAGCCGACGATGGTGCACGAGCTGGCGCACATGTGGTTCGGCGACTCGGTCGCGCCGTACTCCTGGGACGACCTCTGGCTCAACGAGGGCCACGCCACCTGGTACCAGTTCACGTTCGCCGCTGAGCGCGATGAGCTCGAGGAGAACACCGGCATCGCCGACTTCACCGACCTGATGCAGGTCATCTACCAGCTCGGCGACATCTGGCGGATCGAGGACGGCCCGGTGGGGCGGCCGCTGAGCCCGGAGGCGGCGCAGCTGTTTAGCATCCAGGTCTACTACGGCGGAGCGCTCGTGCTGTACGCGCTGCGCCAGCAGATCGGCGACGCTGCATTCCAGCGCCTCGAGCGCGCCTGGGTGACCCGCTTCCGCGACGACGTCGCGTCGACCCAGGACTTCATCGCGCTGGCCTCCAGGGTCTCCGGCCAGAACCTGACGAAGTTCCTCAACGACTGGGTCTACGGGACCAAGACGCCGCCGATGCCCGGCCACCCCGACTGGACCGTCATCCCGACTGGCGACGCGGCCGCGCGGACGTTCGCGGCGCCGCAGCTGTTGTCGTTGCGTCGTCGGAGCTAGCGCACGTGCTCGTGGAGCCCGAACGCGCCCCGGGGGTCGGTGCAGAAAGAGTCCCGTCCCACGCTCGGAACGTCTAGGGCTCCACGACGACCGGCCCCGGAAGCCAGGGCGATTCCGCAGACTCGCTCGATAATCCCCTACGGAAAGCGCCGCCGCACGTCCTGACTTCTCCGGGTCGGCGGCGGCGCGGCGGCCGCCGGCGGTCGCGGCTTGCGGGCGCGCTCGGCGAGCAGGAGCAGCGTGCGCTGGGCGTGCTCGTCCGGGAGGGCGTGCAGCGACTCCAGCGCGCCGGCGAACTCGGGCAGCTCGAGGTCCGGCACCTCGAGCGCCAGCCGGCCGGCCCAGCGGATCGCCGAGCGCTCGAAGCGCTCATCGTCCTTGGCCTCGATCACCAGCAGGATCGCCAGCGCATCCCGCAGCGCGATCCAGCCGAGCTCGGCGGCGGTGGCCTCGATGATGGCCAGGTTGCCGGCCCGGATGGCGCGGGTCAGGCGGGTGTAGGGCGATCCGTCGCTCGTCATAGGCGAACGCATGTTCGCATCACGTGCGGCGGGATGAGCGGCTGCCCGACGCCGCAGCTGCGCATCCACGACGCTGCTTCGTCGTATCAGTCGGCGGTGGAGTACGCGGCGATCCGTTTGCCGGGGCTGACGCAGCTGGCCAGCCGAGGCAGCTCCGACGCCGGCGCGGTCTGGCACGTCCAGCCGGCGTGTTTGCGCAGGCAGGACGAGCCGCTGCAGGGGGCGTGTGAGCGGAAGTAGGTGCGCAGGATCTTGCGGGCCGTCGAGCACGGCACCTTGCCGCGTTTGACGACGATGCCGACGCGTGCGCCGTCATCGCGGATCCGGCCGCACGAGCGCTCGGCCACGGCGTGCGCGGTCGAGGCACCGGCGTGGCCGACGGCCAGTGTGATGACAAGCACGGCGAGACGGGTGAGACGCTGCACGGGGACCTCCGATCGGTTCTCTGTCGAAGGTCGTAGGGCGGTGCGCGAGGATCTCACCCCCCTCGGCCGGAAGGCGCGAATGTGGCGTCGTTCTGTCAGCGTGGCAACATGCGCAGGAGGCCCTGAACGGTCGACCAGGGGCGAGTGCGAGGGACGGCTCTAGCTTCAGCGCGTCCACGTCGAAGGAGTGTCTTGATGCGTCGTCTATTGATCGCCGCCCTCGCGGCTACCGCGCTTGCCACCGCAGCGCCGGCGCTCGCCGCGCCTGCGAGCGACGCGCCGGTCGCGCACATCGCGTGCACGAGCGCCAAGATCGGCGGGCAGAGCAAGTGCATTGCGCGCGGCCAATACTGCGCCCGCGCGCACAAGCGCAACTACAAGCGCTACGGCTTCTCGTGCTCCAAGCGCGACAACCGCGGCCGCTACCACCTCACCTAGCCTCAAGCGCGCGTCAGATCCGACCGCAACCGCCCGACTGGACGACCCATGACTCCCCGCCCCGAACTGTCGCCATCCGCGGCGCGCGCCCGCAACACCGCTCGCCCGACCAGGACGGCAGGGTGGGCGTTGGCGATCGCCGCCCTGGCGGTCCTGTTCGTGGGACTGACGGGCGCGCCTGTCAGCGCACGCCCGCAGCTTGACCCGGTCGCGCGCGCCGCCAGCGTGTGCGCCGACTATCCCAACCAGGCGGCCGCCCAGCGCGCCGCCGACACGATCGACGCCGACGGCGATGGCATCTACTGCGAGTCACTGCCGTGCCCATGCCTGAGGCCGGGCGCGCCTGCCCCGACTCCAGAGCCGACCCCTGTCCCGACACCGGCGCCGTCCGTCGCCCCGGCGCCGACGGTGACGCCCACTCCGACGCCGGCGCCCGCGGCGACCGACGAACCGGCCTGCACACGACCGAGCGGCGTGCAGTCGATCTCGTTCTCTAAGACCAAGTACCCCAACATCAAGCGCCACGCCGAGCGGGCGATCCGCAAGGGCTGGCCGTCGGTCTTGGTGCTTAACCGGCCCGGCGCCGACGCCCGTCGCGACCGGCTGCTGGAGTCCTGGTCGACCAAGAAGGGCAACGACCGTGACGAATACCCGCCCGCCGTCGGCCGCGGCCGTGGCGCCGGACTGACCAAGGGATCCGATCCACGCGGCTGGAAGGCCGACGTCGCCTACGTGCCCTCCAGCGAAAACCGGAGCCACGGCTCGACGATGGGCACCAAGCTCCGGCGCTTCTGCAACGGCACCAAATTCAAGTACGTCTTCTACTAGCCATTAACTGACGCATCCCGACTACGCCGATGGGCGGCGCGGACACCACTCGCCCCGTTACCGCGTGGCTCGCGCCCCGCTCCTTCGCATGGAAAGCGAGAGCGGATGACTCCCGGATCACGAGCGGCATTCGGTGCGCGGTTGGAGACGACCCAGGCGCGCACCAGCGCGCGCCAGGCCCGGGATTGCCCTCAAACCGGCAGCCTGACCTCGGTGAGATGCTCCTGCTCGGAGGCGTCCCCGTCGCCGCGGCGACCTGTCCAGATCCGCACCAAGCGCTCCAGCTTGCCCTGGTCTGCGAGTCTCGCCATCAGCGCTGGCGAAGCAAGCACGAGCCATCCCTCTCCGACTTCGTCGGCTTCGGAGTAGGGAGGCCAGAAGCGAAAACCTGAGCGCCACCAGACTGAACGCACGGCCGGGTTCCCGTCGAGCGTCCAACCGAATAGCGTGGAGAGGTCACGCGTAAGCCCAAACTCCGCGGCCACACCGGGATGCAGCGCCAGCCACCCGTCAGGCGATGCCATGGGGATGCCCTCGCACCGCATGATCGTCAAGCCCTTCGCGGACGAGGCCCGCAGACGGTCATAGCCAATCGCCGACCAAGGGATCACCGGGAAGAAAGCGCGGTCGTCGTCTCGGTCGGGGTCAGGCCGGAGGACCCCAGAGACGCGGTTCTCGTAGTTGCGCAGGCGGCCGAGCATCCAGAGCTCGGTCGACTCGCCAAGAACCGTCCAGCCGTCGACCTTGACCGCCAGCCGGTCAGAGGCGCCCGATGCGATCTCCTCGGCAGTGCGCTTGTAGAGGCTCGTGCTCTGGCGCTCGTCGAGATCAAGCAACGGAAGGACCTCCTGTGGCCGGCGCGCCGGACGGTCAGCCAGAAGCCCCGAGTCATACATCGGCCACAGTCCGGCCGCGCTCAGCGCATCGGCAGGCTCCGCTCGCCTGGCGTCGACCAGCTTCGCCGCGGCTTCATCGAGCGCGGTGCGAACCGCGGCCGCGCTGGGCTTGAGGAAGCCAAAGCCGAAGATGCCGCCCGTGCGGCTGAGCAGGTAGTCATCGACGTCCGGTCCGCCGACCTGCTCGGTGCGGGTCACAATCTGCTGATAGAGCGCGTCCTCATCGACGCCTGCCTCCGCTGCCAGCGTCTCAACCTCCCGGCGAAAGAGGTGGGTCTTGGCGCGGATGCCGCTGACGATCTGATGCTTGCCCGGATGCGCGGGTAGCTCCAGCCGCAGTCCCGCGGGAAGCTTGGTCTCGGCCGGCCAGGCGGGTGGGCTGATCCCCATCATCGCCAGACACGAGCAGCCGGCAAGTCGCACGCTCAGAGCGTCTGAGTCGACGAGTGCTGCCAGCTCGTCCGCAAGCCCGGTCAGATCGAGTCCAACGTCAAGCGCGGTCTCGATCACCGCGCAGGCGCGAAGAATGACCTCTGTGTTGCCGCTCGTTAGCGCGTCGCGAAGGACGTTCCGTCCAGCGCCACATCCCGCCAGCAGAGCGAGCAGGGCTCGCTGCGCGGACTGCCAGGCCAGCACATACGGCGATGCCAGCAGCCAGCTGATTGTCAACTCCAAGGCCTGCTCGACATTGGCCGGCGAAAGTTCCGCGACGTCTGACGCCGCCCGGAACTCGCCAGAGTCGGGGAGGGGAGTCACGTCGCGCAACACCGCCGCTGCGATCGCCAGCGCGGCACGTGCGGTCTCCTCGGCTGGCAGCTCAAGAGCATCGAGATAGTCGTCGAGCTGGCCGGCGACAGAGCCGAGGAAGGAGTCGGTCGAATAGGCCAGCTCAGAGAAGCGCCGATAGACGATCGAGCGAGCGAGCTCACGATCGATCGCCTGCAGCTTGGGAATCACGTCGAGGATCGGGCCACCGCCCCATTGGCGAGACCAATCGCCGCTGCGGCTGCAGTTGATTGCCGCTACGCCCTCCTCCCACTGCCGGTCGATGTCGCTCCGAAGGGCCGTACTCTGAGCGAGGGCAGCACGCAGTGCCGCTTCCTCGTCGGTTCCACTCACACATGAGGACAGGCGGCCGAGTTGGGCCTCGTCGAGTTCGTCGACTCGTGCGATCAGCCAGCGGGCCCTGGTCAGCCCGAAGTCCTTCGGGCTCTTGGCCTCAAGCCTGGCCAGCGCCGATTCGATCGTCGGCTCCTCCTCCGGCTCGTCCTCAGAGAACGAGCTTCGTCGGGCCGGAGCCTCGGCCGTGACCGTGAGCTGTAGCGGCCCGACATGCACTCCTTCGATCGAGTGTTCCTCGGCCCGGTCTCGGATGACCTCGCGCCAAGCGCGACGCCACGTCGGGCGGCCTTCAACGGCGACGCGCTCGACGAGATGTGGCAACCAGCGTTTCGCGAGCGCGCCGTTGCTGGCTACCGCGCCGGCCAAGACCTTGCGCGGGACGTCAACTCCGTAGACCGCGAGGAGTTCTGTCATCGCCACCCACCAGTGCTCGGAGGGCGTCTGCGCCGCGGCCGACAGCAACGCGACCAGGACCTCATCTGCTTCGAGCAGGCGGTGTTCGAGGAAGCGGCGCGCGGCACTCCATGCGCGAAGTGGGTCGGATTTCGCCAGGCCGTTGATCAGCGTCTTGGCGGCCAGGTCCGGGGAACCGCCGTAGCTGACGCGGTCGAGTTCGACGAACGCTTCGACCAGCGCGTCGGTCAGTCGCTCACCGTCGGGCCCGTCGAGCAGAGGACCGACGAGCTTGGTCCAGGTCCGCAACTGGAGATCCTTCTCCGAGCTCAACGACAGCGTCCGACCCACTGCCCGGTTACAGCAGCGCACTGCCGCAGCGCAGTCGCCGAATCGCGACCAGGCAAGCCCGAGCTCGATCCACTGCTCCGGACTGGATTCCGACTGCTCGATGAAGTCTTCGAGGTCCTTAAGGAGCGCGCGGATCTTCATCTTGCCGACACCCGCGCGGGAAAAGGCGCGAAGGAGGTCCACGCCGTCCCAGGCCAGCTCGCTCGGCTTGGCCGTCCAGCGTTCTTGGAAGTAGTCGAGGATCCGAGAGACCGCCTCGGACCCTTGACGTTTGGCGATGGCGACCGCCTGATTGCCGATGAGCGTTCGCGCCTGCGCCGGCCGGTCGAAATGCTCCTGCCCAGTGCGGGTAGCCCAGAAGGCGTGCATGGAACGCAGTGCGGCTTCGATCTCCGCAACCGCTGGGGGATCCGGACGCGCGTCAAGATTGGCCAGGACGACGACGTGGCGCGCGGCCACGACGGTCTGGCCCAGATAGTCCTCGGCCGCGGCGGGCACCGCGGTGACCGGATCCGATGCGCCGTCGAGCTTCGCCGCCAAGCGGTGGTAGGCGTGGAAGAACTCCCAGGCCCTGCGGTCGCGCCGGTCGTGGTGCTCCCGGCTGGGCAAGTCCGGGTTCGCGATGGTCTGAAACAACGCCCGCGCTGCGCCCGGGTCGTCGTCTCGCAGGCAAAGCGCGGCCAACACGAGACGGCCCGCCGGCGGCAGCGAATCAGCGTCGATGTCCTGACGACCGCTCAGATCGCCTTCGCAGGCGTCGGAGCGGGCGCGCAGCGCCTGCAGTTCGAACAGGGCGACGGCAGTCGCCGCGGATGGCCCGACGGCCAGCAGGGCTTTGTGAATGATTTCGGCCTCGGTCCACTTCCCCGCGTCGAGCAGCTGCTCGCCACCGAGCCGCAGCAGCGTCCAGCGCAGATCGTCGAGTTCCTCTTGGTCGAGTCCGACGTCACGCCGGCGCCCGGTGGGCGGGCGAAGGACTCGGACTGCGTCGACGACGTACTGCGGGCCCTTGAGGATCGCGGCCGTCCGAGCCCAGCCCCACAGTGCGGGCCGGTTCCCGCGCGGCGATTCCCGCCAGGATCCTGCGCGCCCACCGAGCCAGTCCAGGGGTTCGTGGACGTCGAAGACGCGCAGCGCCTCACCTTCGAAGCCACGCTTGTGGAGGCTCATGGCCAACTGCATGGCTGACCTGATCCGGTCGTGCCCGACGGTGCCGTTGTCGATCTCGCCCAGATGGGCGATGGCCAATTCCGGCTGGTCGATCGCCACCAAAAGCCGAAGGAAGTCGGTGTCTTCGGGGAACTGATAGCCGCGGACCTGCAGCTCATGTGCTGACAGCGCCAGGTTCAGAACGCCGATCGGGACGTGGCACTCGCCCAGCGCCAGCGCCGCCATCTGGATGTCTTCCTGAACGTCGGCGCGAGCGCGCAGGCCGTCGACCTGATGGCGGAAGAACTCGGGCGTGGCTTCGCGCAGCACCGCTTTGGGGTGGCCGCTTTCAAGGAGATGAAAGAGAACGTCGAAGCGCTCGGGACTCTCGTCGCTCGAGGATCGGCATCGCGCTGCGAGGTCGGCGTGATGCTTGCGATGAAGGGCCTCGGCGAACTGACCGTCGACTTCTGCGGTCTCGGCCTTCAGGTATTCGCGAAAGGACGAGTGAAAGAACGTCCAGCGGTCCGGGCCGCTCTTGGCGAAGAGATAGTCAAGGCGTCGAAGACGCTCGATCTCCGCGGGGCTGCTGCCGGTCTCAGCCAGCCACGCGAGCCGGATCGTCCCCCGCATCCGGCTGACCATGCCCAACTGTCCGACCAGGTCGGGATCGGCCGACACCGTTTCCCAGACACCGTCGTAGAACTCCCACACGTCACCGGCGCCGGCAGGCAGCGCGGCCAGCGCGGCGCGACGGTCCCGGGGAGCCAAACCCTTGGCGAGTTCCAGATAGGTCCGGGCCAACAGAGGATGTCCCCCGGACAGCGCCGTCACGTCGTCGCCTAGCTCGCCCAGGCCCTCCTGTTCGGCCAGGCTGATCACCGCTGCGCGTGGCAGCGGGGCTACTTCGACGTGACGCTCGCCGACGATGCCGCGGGACACCTGCTTGGGGAGGTCTTCGAGGCTGCGCGTCCCGATCACAAAGAGAACGCCGTCGGGGATCTCCTCGACCGCCGGAAGCTCCTTGAGCAGAGAGTGGTGGGGAAGCGGGTCGCGGCGGACGTGGTCTAGACCGTCGATGAGAAGGATCTCGGTCTGTCCCTTCTCTCGGGCTTGGGTGCCGAGCCGGCTCAACTCCTCACGAAACGCCCGATGCAGCGACCCGAGGTCATTCGAACGTGGCGCGGGCCGCCGGCGGCCTTGGCGCTCGGTGATCGCCAAGTAGAGGTCGTGCAGGAAGGCGGTGGCCTCGCCGCGCTGCGAGTCATAGCTGTCGGGGACGTAGGCGTAGTAGCGCGCGGCGACGCGCCGGTCAGCTCGCAACAGCCGGGTCAGCAAGGTCGACTTGCCGGCGCCGGGGCTCCCCGTCAGACCGATATAGCCGTGATCGAAGCGGTCGAGCGCCTCTTCGAGTTGCTCGATGCTCGACTCCAAAGGCTCATACGGGCCACTGGTCGGAAACTCGTGCGTCAGACGCGGATGCCAGCGCCCTTGCCAGTCCTCACCCAGATGGGAGAGCAGATCCTGGGTGGTCAGCCAGACATAGGTCTCGTCTCGGCTGCTGACTAGGTCCTGCAGCTTGCTGCGGATCGTCACCAGGTCTTCGAGGGAGTCGCGCGTCGACCAGTCGGTGTCCTCGATCGTCTCCTCTCTGAGCTCCTGGCCGGTATGGATGCGCAGGTCTGGCGCCGCGGCCAGCAGGTCGTCGGCTCCTAGTCCGACGGTCTCGGCCAGGCCAGTGAGGTAGACATGCCACTGTAGATCGACGTCGTTCAGCGCGCTGACCAGCTGGCGCTCGGCGGGCTTCCAGACCTCCTCGATGAACTTGTGAAGGCTGCGCCCGCCTCCATCGAACGCATCGCCGGCTCGGGAGAAGGTCGACGGCGCGTCGCTCGTGTAGAGGTGCGCGACGACGCGGACGACTTCTGGGGCTCCCGCGACAACACGCCCCTTGCGCGCTTCGATGATGGCCTTTCGCCCTTCGATCATCTGCTTGAGCAGGTCGGCGAGCTCGGCGGGAGCCAAGATGCCGCCGCGGTGGCCCCACTTAACCTGGTAGGCGTCGAGGATCAGTCCGGCCCGGTGTTGCCGCACGAGCTGGATATCGTCGAGCGTCTTGGCCTCGGGATCGGCAATACCGAGCTCGTGCAAGCCGCCGTCGAGCAGCAGGGCGTAGATCTTCTCCGCGGCGATCTTGTACTGCGGGACGAGACCGAGCTGCGCGCGGCGTTCGCCCTCCGCCGGAGGGATCGTCACGTGAGTGGCTCAGTCTCGTTGCGATACACCGTTCGATCGTAAGTCAGCGCCGGACGACACGAGAACGAGATCACGATTGTTCGCAAGTATGCATCCAGTTCGGGGCCGCGTCTACGCGCGAGCTAGCGTGAGGCGGGGCTCCGCGAGCAGTACTACGCGACCGACGGCTATCGGTTTCTCGCGCCCTTCGCCGCACGGGTCGGCGACGTCACCACCGGCCTCTTGGAGTGGCCCGGCCAGCGGGTTGCGGTGCCGCGCTCGGCACCAAGGCGCTTCGGTCGCGGCGTGAGCACACGGTTGGCTTCGACTTGCTTTGCGCCTGTCGGCTGGCGAACGGTGCGATGTTGCCTGATCTATCTGGTCACCGCTTCCGCTTTGGACGGTGGCTGTCGCGCAAGGGATGCGCGTGGTGGGTAGTTCATCATTGCCGTCGTGAGGCGGGTCGCCGGCACCGCGCCCGGGCGCAACCTATTGAGACCCGGGGCGGGGTCGAAAAGGTGTTGAGGTGGTTGCATGGCCCCGTCGCGGCCCGCCTCGCGACCTACGGGCATGTAGTCAGGCGATGGCGAGCTGGTGCCGGTGCAGCTTGAGCAGGTTGTGGGTGGCGGTGATCAGGCGCCATTCCGAGCGGGCGGCGGATCGGCCGCGGCGTTGGAATCGGTCGCAGCGTCGGTTGAACTTGGTGTCGGCGAAGATCGGTTCGATCATGCCTTTGCGTTGGCGTAGAGCTCGCCGCCGCGATCGGTCGCGAGCACGCGCCGCATGAAGTCGTAGAGCCCGCCGTTCCAGCCCGGGCGAGTGCCCTGGCGCTTGCCGGCGTCGGGCGGGATCAACACGACCGCTCCGCGGCCGGTGACCTGCTCGATCTGCACGTGATGCCAGTAGCCGGCGTCGGCGAGCACGATCTCCAACGGCCCGCTGATGCCGGCCCCGGCGAGTTCGGTTTCGGCGGCCGCGATCATCGGCGCGAGGTGCCCGAAGTCCGGTGAGTCGAGCGTCACTTCGGCGGCGATCACGATCTGATTCTGTGTGCAAACCGCCTGGGCGTTGTAGCCCTGCACCCGCGCGGCGTCTTGACGTTGCGCGAATCGGGGTCGGTGAGATTGACCTTGCCCGCAGGCGTGGCCGGCGGCTCGTGCGGGTCCGGCGGGCGGCCAAAGCGGCGACCGTCCTTCATCCGTCCACGGGCGCGGTAGGCCTCATAGGCCGCGTTGGCCTGGCACTCGACCCGGTGTTCTCCTTCCAGCCGTTGCTTGGCGTCCTCGAGGCGGTCGCGACGCGAGCCGGGAACCGGGCGCGCCTCCTCGGCGCGTCGCTCTTTGAGCCGGCGCTTGGCCTCGCGCAGCCACCCCCGCCGCCCCTGAGCGCTCGAGAACTCCGCCGGCAGCTCATCGCCGCGCCGCTCGCCGTAGCGCTCGTCCTCAGCTCGATCGACGGCGTCGGCCTCGTCCAGGATCTCAGCCACGATCTGCCCGTAATCGCGCGTCGCGTGCTGGGACGCGTTGGCGTGCACCTTCTGCCGTCGACCGCGATCACCCCGACCTCGACCAGCCCGGCCTCGGCGCACAGCGCCAGCACGTCCCCGAAGAGGGCCGCGAGCGCGCGCTAGTGCCGGACACGAAAGCGCGCGATCGTGGCGTGATCAGGGATCCGATTGGCGGCGATGACCCGAAACGCGACGTCGTGCTCGCAGTGGCGCTCGATCCGCCGCGACGAGCGCTCCCCGATCGCATACGCGTACAGCAACAACGCCACCATCATCGCCGGCTCGTGTGCCGCGCGACCCCACCCATCGGCACGATAGGCCGCGTAGAACGCGGCCAGATCGAACGTGCCGACGGCGTCGATGACGCACCACGCCAGGTGATTCTCCGGCAGCCACTCGCGCAGGCTCGGCGGCAACAACAACTCCTGCTCGCGATCACACGCCAGGAAGTTCTGCGGCATACCAAAATCGTCTTGATCCGCTCGGACAGATCCGACCGTTTGTGCGACAGCCACGACGAAGAGCGGTAGCGCAGTGTTGGCGCCAGGGACGGTTGGTGAGGGCGGGTGCCTGGGCTTATCTCGGTCTGCGCGGATGCCACCCCGCGCGTGCCTTGACCTATGCCGCCCGACGCGGGAGGACTGGCCTACATTCGACCGCGCCACGCGGCCCGTATTCGACCGCCAGGCGTCGCCCTGCACATGCCAGCTTTCTACGGATTCAGGAGGATCGCGGTCGTGGCCGATTGCGTTCCGACGGGCGCCTCTTGGCCTCGTCCGTCCCAACAGCGCGCGGGAGTCGTGGCGGCATTTCCAAGAGCGCTGTGAGTCGGTCGGGCGCCGTAAAGGCGACGACGTAGGTGCCCTCAAGTCCGCCAAGACGATCGAAGCGGGTCCTATGCCATGAGACCTGCCTTACCACGGTCGCCGGAGGTCAAGGCTCAGATCGATCGGCCAAAATGCCGTGGGGCCAGAGCCTGTGCGACTCGTGGTGGGAGCTGGCGAGCGTCGGCACCATGCTGATCATCAAGCGCGGCGGCACGGACGAGTTCGACGCTTGGTTGGGCCAGGCTCGATAGTCCGTTCAGTCCTCGTCGCTGCCACTACCCACGGGCGGTCCCGGCGGTCGCCTACCCCGCGCAGGCTCACCGTTTGGCGTGATCAGCTCGCGGACGTGCTGTCGAGCGATCATCGCGCTTCCGACGCTGGTTAGGGCGGTGACCACGCCGACAAGCGCACTGACCTCCTGTCCGGTCAGAGTCCACCAATCGAATGCGGTGCCGAGGGCTAAAGTAGTTGAGACCGTAGCTGTGAACGTCGCCGCGAGAGCGACATGTTCCTGCGCCGTCCCCGGCTTGAGGTGCGCGACGAGTGCCGCGGCGAAGCCCGTGATCGCGGCCAGTTCGGCGGTCAGTAGCGCGGTCTGCGCCGCCGACCAGTCGACGACCGCGAACACCGTGAGGAGCGTTATGACGCCGAGGCTGAGCGTACCGAGAGTCCCGACCACCGTTTTCGGGTCGAGGCGGGCCATAGTGGCCGAGGCCGGCGATCCAGGAGGACCGATTCCGCTCATCGGCTCAGGCGCCGCTGGACGTTAGCTGGTTGGTCGCGATCCCGAGCATGTCCGGCACCAAGCGCTCGCTGAACCCTGCGGCAAATGCACATGCAGCGTACAGTGCGTTCACCTGGGATGGGTCGCTCGGCGCGAGCGGTATCAGGCCGCTCGCGAGGAGCAAGTAGACGCCGATGCCCGAAATTGCGCCGAGCAACGGGCGGCTTGCCCCGAGCACATGACCGATAGTTCGGCCTACCAATACATCGACCTCGATGCCCTGATCACGTGTCATGCGCAGCAACACGCTCATGAACGCACCGGCCGTGCCCGCCAGCACGCTGACAATCGCCCGTCGCGCATCGCTCCCGTTGATCGCCAGGTGATCGCCAAGAGCCGTTCCGTCTATCGCAAGAATCGCGACAGTGGCAGCGGCGATTAGGAGTGTCCACGCAAACATCCCGCTGAGATAAACCAACTGCATCGAACGGCGGGCTGCTTGCTCGAACTGGCCTCGGACCTTGCCCATCCGGCTTCGGAGATGTTCCAGAGGATTATCTCGCGCAGCGGCCTTTCGACCATGACGAGATTGGCTGCCTTGCTCCGCTGCGGAAGCAGGCGGTGGCGTGAAATCGTCAAGCAGCGCGAGCGCGGTAGTAATGACCTCGAACAGCATGTGCAAGCAACGCCCGCGGGCCGAGCCCCTAAGGCTGTCTTCGATCTCGTCCTTGAGCACGCTGCAATCGTTGAGCGTAGCTTCGATGGCGGGCCATGCTCCGCGTGGATTGATGAACAGCCACACATGGCACTCCGCGCGCCACCCTCTACGCCGACTGGTCAGCACCGCGGCCGCCGGAGCATGCGCGCACCAGTGGTACTCCGCGATGCCGTAGCGTTCCACAAAGGCAGCATGAAGATGCGGATAGAAGCGCGCCATCGCCGCCTGGTCCGCCCCCGACGAGGCCTCCTGGCCCTTCGCCAGCGGGCCTTTCGAGTACATGTAGGCCTGCGCAACCGCGCGGAAGTGGCTGTGCGCGGGTTTCAGCGCAGAGGCCAGGGCTGGGTACGCCGTCTTGTCGCTTTGTGTTGGGCCGAGATCCGCACGAGCCTGCGGCTCGCTCGGAATCGGGGTCGTCGGGACCCGCGCTTCCTCCTCGCAACCCGTCTCCGCGCCAAATGCTGGTGTACTGCTCCGCGAGTCGATTTGCGACGCGCGATCCCTGGGATCGGTTGCTGCGGTCTTGTCACGTTCCACCGGCACACCCGATGCTAGTCGGCGGTCGGCGGCACGGTCAATCGCTTTGTGGGTGACACTCGCCGGCGAAACGTACGACGACCAGGAACGCAGGACGAGACTCCGCTTCTCGGTGCGACAGCAGTCCTGGCGCACCGCCTGGCGCACCCGCGCGCAGGGTCGGCGGCGAGGCGCCGGTGTCGGTGCCGGTGCCGGCTTTCAGCCGGTGGTCCTCGCCGCCGTCCTCCAAACCGGACTTGCGAGTTCCACCGCATCCGGCTCTCCATGAGCACATCGAGAGGTTGCATGCTCGCGCAGCTAGCGCTGTCAGTGAAGCACCCACTCCCGGTCAGACGACGGCGCGCCGGTGTTCGCCGGCGACCTCGTTCCGTCCAGCGTGCCCCGTGCTGACGGGATCCCCTTCGCCCTGTGGACGGCTTTCCCGCCCCCCGATGCGGCGCTACTCGCACGACTGCGACGGTTCCTCCGCCACGTCCCGGCGGCAACCGCGGACGGTGTGCCCTGGACAAGCAGGCACGCATGGGGTTCGCGACGGGCGGCCCTCGGTGGTTATGCAACCACAACCGGAGGCCCGTTCGGCTAGGACCCAAGCGAGAAGCGGACGTCTCGTCCGGCCCGACTTCTGCCGCTCGCGCCAGGTGAATCTCCTCACGCTGTGGAGCAACTGTTGCTGTGGACGAGAAGCAACAGCGGGTCGCAGTTCTTTAGGCGGACTCGTTGTCTCATGGAGTGGGCGCCGTGCTGGCCGCCGAGGGGTCGAGGGTGTCTGTTCGTGGTTGAGGCGTTGTCAGGCGCTGGGTGTGTGGCGAAGGCGGGTCATCGTCACGGCGACGATCTCGGCCTCGATGGCTTCGGAGAGCACGTAGGCGTCGTGCGATAGCGGTGTCGCGCCGGCGGCCAACATCGCCAGCGTCAGTTCTGATGCCGCTTCGGAAAGTGCGGCCGCGGCGCGGTCGAGGGCGAGGAGGATGGGGTTGAGATCGCGGGTCATGGTGGTGATAGGCGTGCGGGCGCGGGGCTCGCCCCCAAGGTGCTGGTGTATCCGGCTGGTTCGGTTGGGAGGGTTTTGAGCTTTTGGCCGTGGACGCTGCGCGGTCGTGGCGTCAGGGTTTGTCGGTCGGTCTGGATCGGCCGAGTTGATGAGAGGAGCGCCTGATGCGTTCAAGCGTGGACGAGCCGCGGTTGGTGGTGGATGGGTATGTGCGCGTCTCGCGCGTGGGTCCTCGTTCTGGGGAGCGCTTTATTTCTCCGGACCTGCAGCGGGAGTACCTCGAGGCGTGGGCGCGCAGTCGCGGGGCGCGGTTGTTGCGGGTGGTCGAGGAGCTCGATGAGTCTGGCGCGCGGGCTGATCGGCCGTTGCTGTTGGAGACGGTCGCGCGGGTCGAGGCGGGCATCTCTGATGGCGTGGTGGTGGCGTGGGTGGACCGCTTCGGGCGCACGCTGTTGGACAGCGTGCAGCTCATTGAGCGCATCCGCTCGGCCGGGGGTGAGTTCTTTGCCGCCCAGGACGGGCTGGATACCCGGACCGAGGCGGGGAGGATGGTGATGCAGATCCTGCTCTCCACCGCCGAGTGGCAGCTGGCCCGCTATCGCCAGTCGTGGCATGACGCCAAGCTGCGCGCCGTCTATCGCGGCGTGTTCATCGCAAGTGTCGTGCCGGTTGGATATCGGCGCACGCGTTCCGGGCGGCTGCGGCCCGACCCGCGGACCGCGCCGCTGATCGGGGAGGCGTTTGCGCTGCGCGCCGACGGGTGGACGTTGCCGGAGCTCGGGCGCTGGTTTGAACGCCATGACGTTCGTACTGCCAAGGGCAACTGCGGTTGGTCGTATCAGACGGTGCGCAACACGTTGGCCAATCGGGCCTACCTGGGCGAGGTGCACTTTGGCCTGGTGTGTAACGAGCGCGCGCATCCGCCGCTGGTGCCGGGGCCGGTCTGGCAGGCCGCGCAGAGTCCGACGCGACGCTCCTACGGCAATGAATCGATCGGGCTGCTGTTGGCCGGGCTGGTGCGCTGCGCGAGCTGCAGCCGGCGGATGGCGCAGGTCCCGGCGAGGCGCAAGGACGGTGTGCACCGCACGTGGGGCTGTCGTGGAGCGTTCCCCGGCGGACGCTGCCCGCGACCCGCCTACATCGCGAATGACCATCTCGAGCCGGTCGTCTCCGACGTGATGTTCGAGCTGCTGGCGCGTCGGCGCGGCGCTCCATTGGCGGCTGTGGCGAATGCGCTGCACGGCGTCGAGCAGGCCGCCGAAGATCTCGCTCGCTACCGCGACAGCTCAAGAGTTCACGCCTCACTCGGCGAGGACGCCTTCGTGCGCGGGCTGATCGCCCGACAACAGCGGCTGCGAAGCGCGCGCCTGGACGCCGTCGACGCGCAACGGCGCGTCGGCGTGCATCAGCTGCCCCCCGTCGAGGAGCTCGAGCGCGACTGGTCCGGCATGCCCTCCGACGCGCGGCGCCAGGTCATGAACACGGTCATCGAGTGCGTCTTCGTTGAGCCTGGTCGTGGGCATACCGCCGAACGGACCACGATCTGCCCCGCGGGCACGGCGCCACACGACCTGTCCAGTCTCGCGCTGCATGCGACCCCGCTCCGTCGATTTGCCAAGCGTCGCGACTGGATCAACGCCGGCAAGCTCGGAGCCTCGCAGCACCGGTGGAGCCCGCGACGTGTCGAGCGCGAGCTGCGGGCCTTCACCCGCAACCTGGACCAATGGCCCGCACGCGAGCTGTTTGCCAATAGCGACCGCCTCCGTCTCTACTGCCAGATCGTCGCCCAGGGTGGTGAGCCAGTCTGGGCCGACCGCATCGGGTTGCCGATCGCGCCCAGGGTGGCCTCGCCACGCGAATGGACCGACGAGCGAATCCGCGCCGGGCTCACGTTGTATCTCGAGGACAAGGTCGCCTGGCCGACCGAGGCCCAATTCGTTCGCGACGGCCTGCGCGCGCTCAGCCAAGCCGTGGCGCACCACGGCGGCCGCGCCCGCTGGAGCAAGGAATTCACACAGCCCTGCCGGCAATGCCACAACGGCGGCCGACCGCGCGAATGGACCGACCCACGCATCCGCGCCGAACTCGCCGTACTGTGCGCCCAGCGGGACATGTTCCCGCCGCGACGCGACCTGCGCCAAATCAACGACGGCCGACTCCTACGAGCCATCGACAGCCACCACGGGCTGCGATGGTGGGCCGACCAATTCGGCCTCGAGCCAACCAACACCCGGCCCGATCGCCGCACCTAGAAGCGCACCGGCCAACGCGTCATGTCATAAGGCCAGTTCGCGGACGCGAGATCGTGCTGCAAGCCCGCACAGCGGTCAGACGAAAGCGATGCGCGTCCCGCCGGCCGGCGCGTCGCTCGGGCGGTTGCGGTGCATGGTCGGCTCAGCGAGCCCGGCCGATGATCAGCGGATACGCCGCCGTGACCCCGGGCAAATGGTGCGCCTGGCAAGCGAGTGGCTAAGCACGCTGCTCCGGCCAGGACCGACGGCGTGCAACGGTTAGCTCCGCCGATCAGTCGCGCCACGGCGGCGGGCCTAGAAGTCGCTTCCTCCGAGCGTTTCCACTCCCATCCGCGAGTCCCACTCCGGTTGCGTTCTGAAGATTCCGCGACGTCGATCGCCGCAGGCGTACTGTCGTCTGAACACGATCCCGCTGCGCTGCAGCTCGATCGATGCGATCGAGTCGCACGTCTCCGTCACGTTGTCGAGGTCGTATTCGTCGCGGTACCGGATCTCGCAATCGACGCGTCGGGTTCCGAATCTCCGGCAGCGATCGGAGCGATAGATGACGTAATTCGCTTGCTCCTCCTGAGCGTCGCCCAGCAGCTCCTTCGCGCGCGCCACGCCGAGTTCGCGTGCCGCGAGGACCGTCACCTCATCGCGCGCTGTCGTGGCGCCCTCGCTGTGGAGTGCGACGCGCAAGGTGTAGAGGCGTCCGTTCGGCTGCTGATTGACGCGTAGCGTCGCGTGGCCAAGTCCGACGGGCTGGCGCGTGCGGGCCATCACGTCGCCGCCGCGCACCAGTTCGAGCGTCGCGACGCCGGCGCGGCTCGTCTCGATGACCGCCGTCAGGCGCTTGGGGCCGATCGAGGTGTCGCGCAACGCCACCAGAGCCCAGGCCGAAGGTCCGCGCGGCAGGTAGACGACACCGCGGTCGCTGGCGATCAACAGCCCCTCATGCGCGGCTTGGCCGAGGCCGCGAGCGGTCACCGAGCGTCCTGCGAAGTCCCACTGATGCCGGGCTCCCGAACGGAGGATCAGCGCGGGTCCGTTGGCCTGGGGCGCCAGCGTTCGCAGCCGACCTGACGAGTTGGTCCACAACAGAGCGCCGTCCGCGAGCGACTCGACGTCGCCGGTGGTATCCGCTGAGTCGGTGAGCAGCTCCGTGCTGCCGTCCGGCCGCACGTGCCGCAACCCGCCCTGGTCGCTCACGACGAATCCGCCATCGCGGGCGAGGGCCAACCCGGACGGCCCTTCCAAGGACTGGCGATCGGCGTCCGCGACCGTCGTGATGACGCCGAACGCGTCGACGGCGCGCACCCGCCGGTTGCCAGTGTCGGCGAACAGGAACCCACCTGAGGGCAAGGGCACGATGCCTTGGCTGTCATCGAAGTCCAGCGAGAGCTGTGCGGCCGACGCTGCGGCGCCGTCGCCGCTGAACCCGCGTCCGGCGCCACCGGCGACGACGATCGGCTGACGTCCAGGTACCCAGCGGCGAATGACGTTTGACGTGCCGTCGACTCCCAGCACGCTCCCGTCCGAGGCAACCGCCAGCCCGGTGGCGTCAAAGCCCCGCACGCGCACGCGTCGGCCATCCGGCCACAGCTGCCAGGTCGGCGCGCTCGCCGACGACGGCAGGTTCGAGACCAGGACGCTGCCGTCGGGCAGCATCGCGACGTCGTGCGGCCACGCTAAGCCGCGGGCGAGCACGAACACGCCATCGCTCTCGTATGCCCCCCGCGCACTCGGCACTACCAGACCGAGCACCAGCACCCCGATCAGGGCGGCCCGACGCCCGACGCGACGACCCACGCCGCGGCGGCGCTCCCACGATCGTGCGATCTCCCGCCGGCCATCGGTCCGGTCCCTTCGCCGAACCCAGACACCCAGGATCAGCGCCACCCGTCCGTGCGGTCGTCCACCCATCGCTTCGTCTCCGTGATCGTCACCGCAACCCTACGCCTGCCCCTCCTCTCGGGCCATCGGGTGAACGCCTTATCCTGCGACAACGTGAAGCCCGATCTCGCGATCGTCCGGCCCGCATGATCGGCTGACGACCAAGCCGACCGCCACGACCGCAGTAGGTGCTCGTGAGACGTGCCACACGCAACTCGACGACGGTGAGCTCTAAACGTTTCGGCCCCCGCCACCGCAAGCGGACCACGTCGCCGCCCCCCGACCTGACAGGCCGCCGTACGTGCGGCCTGCCGTCGCCGACCACGCCCACGTCGTCGAACTCCCTGGCTCCGGGTCGAGGCAGCGGTCGGCGTCATAAGCCCCATTGAAGGGCGATGCGGTGTTGGCGCCTGTCCGTCCGGGCCATTCTTGTCGCGGGGCCTGCCCACCGGATTGCTCGTCCTGGATACTCCGGGCACGTCGGCAAGGACGCCATACCAAAGGAGCTACATCGTGTCGCGAGCATTCATCCAGAGTTGGCGACGAGAGACGTGGCAGGACGCTGAGGACCGCGGAACTGCTGGCGACCCGCTCATTCACACTGCGAGTGATCAGTTTCTGTCTCGCGGCGTGCAAGCAGGCGACCGCATGTACGTACTCGGCAACGATCATGGCCGGCTGATCGTTATCGGTCGCATGACAGTCGAGTCGGTGCTCGACTTTCAGGCAGCGAAAGCCCGGTTCGGACCCAACATCTGGGACGCCGCATGGCACCTGATCGCGAGCGACGCGACGCCCCAGCGGTTCGATCGGGTCGTCCCGGAAGCCGATGCCCGAGCGATCACTGGAGCCTCTGGCAAGCCGCTGCGAATCGCTCCGGGGGCTTATCAACTCGACTCCCAGACACTGATGACGGTCAGACAGATCACTGCAGCTAGCGCCGAGATTCTCGATCGCGCCCTGATGGAGTCCGGAGCAGAAGAACCGTCTAGCGCAATCGCCACGACGGCAATCGTCCGTCGTCTTTCGGCGGCCGAGTGCAAGGTCGTCGAGGAGCGGGCGATGACCGTCGCGCTTGACGAGCTGAGGCGCGCCGGATGGAGCAAGATCACACGCACGGCTGAACGCTTCTCCTGGGACTATGAGGTCCAGGAGGGCGCCGCCGCCGCTCGCGTCGAAGTGAAGGGAAGCACTCGCACTATCAAATCGATCGAACTCACGCGCAAGGAAGTGGACAGCGCGCGGACCTACCCGCATTCGATACTTGTGCTCGTAAGCGACATCGCGCTGGATCGTGCGGGCCCGACGGCGCAAGGCGGGCACGCGACGATCGACGACCCGTGGGAGATCGTCGAGGAGCAGCTTCGCGCTGAGCGCTTCAGCTACCGCCTCAGTTGACCTCGAGCCGTCGGGACGTCGAATGAGCCGGCCCAGCTTCGCCACCGCTCCCGGGGCGAGCGGATCATTCGCCATAACCCGCCTTCGAGGGCACTCTCAGAGTCGGTGGCGGTTCGTCCCTAGAGCGTGCCCACCCGTCGCGAGCGGCGACATCGGCAACGCTCGAATGTTTGTTGATCTGTCCCACAGGCCTCTCCACTGCGCGTAGGCTGCGCGGTCATGGGACGACTGGTCACGGTGCTCGCGGTTGCGGCAGTCGCGCTCGCGGCCGGCGTGAGCGCCGCCGACGCCGCTTACCCCATTGCGCACCCGCCGACGTACGTCCAGTCGGGGGCCGGCGTGTTTGAGTGGCAGATTCGCACTTCGAGCGCGGGCAGCTCCACAGGCGCCGTCGCGTACAAGCTCAGCACCGAGAGCGTCTGGCACCGCTGCAACAAGGACCTCCCGGCGCGCCTGAGCGACATCCCCGAGGGCGCCTACTCCATCACCTTCGCCGACGACATCAGCCTCGACTGGTACAACGCGCGCGGCTTGCTCTTCAGCGGGTTCACGCAGCCGTGTTGGGACAACCCGACAACGTACGCGCCGCAGACCACGCCGACCACGGCGATGCTCTACGTCGATGCCACCCCGCCGACGGTCTCCGAGCCCTCGCCCATCATCGCGGGCTTGGACATGCTGGTCAGCGTCGAGACCAGCGATGCCGTCTCAGGCGTCGCGAGCATCGAGTGGAGCACCGGCGATGGCGCCTCGTACTCCGGGAAGTCGTGGGTTCGCCACACGTACCTGCTCGCCGGGACATGGACCGGGTCGGTCACCGTCGTCGACCAAGCCGGCAATCGCACCACGCGCCCATATACGGTCACGGTCGCGCCGAGCGCTCCTCCGACGGCCGCCAAGCAGCCGCCGGCCGCCATCCCGACCCCGGTTCCCGCCGCGGACACCACCGCACCACTGCTGCGCGTCGACGCGCAGTCCCGGCAACGTCTCCGCACGCGTCGGGCAGCAGTTGTGACCGTGAGCTGCTCGGAGCGTTGCAGCGCGAGCGCCACAGGAGTGCTGACCGTCGGTGGCCGGCGCCATGCGCTGCGGGCGAGCTCTCGCGAGTTGCTCGCCGACCAGCCCGGGAGCGTTCGGGTCGCGTTGAGCTCGCAGGCGCAGCAGGCGCTCAGTCGCGCATCCCGCCGAGGACGGCGGCCCGTCGCGGTCATCCGCGTCACCGTCCAAGACGCGGTCGGCAACCGCGCGAGCAAGACGGTCAGCGTCAGCGCCGTCTGAACGAGCGACGTGCTCGACCTCCCTTGGACGAAACATCACCCGCTCGATGAGCGTTGCCGGGCGTGATGAGTTCCATGTTCCGGGGCGTCACGCGGTATCGCGCGTCAGCGAGTGTCGACCGGCGTAAGAACCGCCTGACCGAGGTCAACGCGGCGGCGTTGGGGCACGTCGACCGGCTGGCGATGACCTTCGTCCAACGGCCGCCCGCGCTCGCCGAGCGCGACGCCGACCGCCGGCGGCTCCCGGCGGTGCAGCGCTGGCCGTCAGCGTTCGCGCTTCCCGCGCGGCTGCGACGCCCGGCACGTCGAGGGCAGCGGGGTAAGCGGGTCACTTCCGATGTCCGCGCCCTCGTTGCCCGCGTATGGCGGCGTACGCGAGCACCCCGCTCAGCACCATCGCAGCGATCATCAGGCCGAATCCAAGCCAGGTTCCCTCGCCGGGCAGCCGCGTGTTGGCTCCGAAGATCCCCGCTACGAGCGTCGGTATCAATACGACGGCCGCCACGATCGCGACGAGCTCCTGGAAGTGCTCGGCCCGCCGGCTCTGCTGCGCGAAGGCAAGCGTGGCGTGGAGGTCGATCGACGCTCGCAGCGTGTCACCGAGTGCGCGGAGGTTCGCCAGCGCCCGATCAATGATGTCGTCAATCCGTTCAGCCTCGACGCCGTCGGTGGCGTGCGCGAACCAGACAAGCCGCGGATTCTTGGACATCCCCGGCTGGTTGAGCGCCTCAAGATGTTCCTTGAGGTGAGCGATCAGCCCACGCATGCGCAGCAACGTGACGGTTTCCGTCCGTTCGCGACGCCGAAAGAAGTCCAGCTCCCACTGGTCGTGCCAGGCGTAGAGGACCCTGCGGCTGCGCGTGTAGGTCCGGGCCAGTTCGTAGAGCACCATGAGACCGAGGTCGCCCGCACTCGACAGGCCAGACGCTGGCCAGCGCTCGGCGATCTCTTCCACCAGCGAGGAGTGATCCTCCGGGGTCAACTCGCCCGCCTCGTCGGCGCCGTCGCGCGTGATCCGGGCACGGTGCCAGCACGAGACGAGCCAACGCTCACCGGCCAGAAACTCGACCGGCTGGAATACGAGGCTGCCGGCCTTGCTCTCGTCGACGTTGTCAGGGTTGGCCTCGTCCTCTTCGGCTCGCACTGCGAACGAAGACACGCAGCGGACTGCGGTGTCTTCGGTGTACGCGCGAACCTTCGGCAGGGAATCCGCCTCGAACAGGTCCTCGAGCATGGCCAGGTTCAACTGGTTCTCGCAGAGCGGCTGCAGCAGCCCCAGCAGGGCTGAGGCCTCGCTCAGCTGCGAGACATCCACGTCCAGCCAGAGAACTCCGTCGCCTGCTCGCGCGGCCGAGAACATCAACTCCCGCGGTGGCTGCCCAGCCCTCCAAAATGTCACGCGGATCGCTTCGTCGGCCGCTGCGATTGGCAGGTTCGTCTCAGGAGACGATCGCCCGCGCAATGAAAGGCGTACGGTCCCGTATCGCTCGACTTCGGTGAAAGGCGGCTCGACCAAGAGTCCGGCCACGTCGAGCGCCTCGGCGATCCGATGACGAACCGGTGTGGTGAGCCGGTGGACCCCGAAGCGGTCGAGCAGGGTAGTGACCTTGCGCCAGGTCCGGCGTGAGGATGTCGAGGCCGCGACCTCCTCCGCGAGCGCCTCGGCCGTGGCCCGGTCCGCTTGTAGATTCGTCATTGCCTCTCGCTCAGAAACGGGATCGCGACGCTCGAGGGCGCCCGGCAAACGTCGGCATCACTCTGCGTCCTTCAGAGACGTCCAGGGCAACTCCGACCAGCGTGCCTCTGGTAGTCGGCTGGAGCCCGCCGATAGGCGTCCAGGGTATGCGGTCGAACATCAAGGCGCACGCCGAGAAGGCGATCGCTAAGGGTTGGCCGGGCTCCCTGGTCATCAACTGCCCCGGTTCCGACGCTCGCCGCGACCGCGAGCGGCGTAAGTTCGACACCAATCCGGATCTGCAGGCGCGCGGGGCCACGGCGCACGCCCGGACGCAGAACGCAGTGGCCGAGGTGCTCGAGCGCCATGGCCTCACGCCCATCGCCATGCGTGGTGGCGCGGCCTTCGACGTCGGCCGGGAGTGGAACGGCGTCCTACACATCGTGGAGGTCAAGAGCCTCACGAGGCGAAGCCCACCTCGTCAAGCTCACCACCCGGATAGGTCCGCGGCTGGGCCCGCGTTGCGGCGAGCGCCCTGAGCGTCGCGTCCGCTCTCGCACGCAGTGGCTCGGAGGGAGGCCGGCGATCGGTGGCGCGTACCGGGCGGGCGCTGGTCTCAGGATCAGGTGTTTGCCGGATGACGGATCTGGTTCTGAGTGGGAGGATCTTTTCGTGGTCGGCGCGTGTGTCAAGGCCGTTGCTGGGATCGTCGCGGTTGCGCTGGTGGTCTGCGTTCCGGTGGCGGGGGGCGCGACGTTCGCGGACCCGGGAGCGCGTGTCTTCACGCTCGTGCCGCACGGGTCGATCTCCGCGTTGGCCGAGTTGGCGAACGGTGACGTCGTGTTTGCCGTGCGGGGCCAGCACGACTACCTCGGGGACGCGCCGGGGAAGTTGATGCGACTAGCCGCGGACGGCGGCGTGCACGTGGTCCGCACGGACGGCGCCTCCTTGCTCGCCGCGGACTCACCGAGCACCGTGTTGCGAGTTCCGGAGCCGACACCTGGTGTTTCCGACGTTCACGCGCTCGAACGTGTCGACGTGCTCACCGGGGCGGTGACTCCGGTGGCCGCTCTTCCAGGGGACTGGAGCGACAGCCTCGGAACGCTCGGCATCGATGCAGTGACCGTTCTGGACGATGGCAGCGACCTGGTCGCGAGCCGGCGCGGCATGTTCGCCATCAGCCCAGCGGGGCTCGTGCAGCCATTGCCAAACGGAGCTGATCTCACAGTTCCGCATGGGGCGCTCGCGCCGTTGCCGGGTGGCCGCTTCGCGTACGTCAGCGGCGGGCAGTTGTTCGTCGGCGACCTCGCGGGCAGCCAGCGGCTACTGGCACCCGGCTCGTTCGGCGGGCCCCTCGCGGCGTCGACCGATGGCGGGGTGCTTGCGATGCGATTTGACTGTCGCGCCGCCGGCGAGTTTGACGAGGCCGAACCCGTGTGCGTGACGCTCGTTCACGTCGGAGCAGATGGCGCGTTGACGTCGCTGTTGACGGCGAACCAGCGACCGTACGGGGCGCTGGGCAACGGTGACGGCCTCGGATTGTTCGCCTCCGAGCTGCCGATCGGCGAAGACGAGTACGCCGGTGCGATCTTGCTCGCGCGTGACGGCTCGTTGCTGTTCACCGACGACCAGGGCTTCGAGCAACCGCCCACGAGCCTACGCGCGCTCGTGCCAGCTGCTAGTCCACGGCCGCGAATCGCGATGTCCCATGACGGCTTCGCGACCTTCCAGCGCGGCGTGGTCGGGTACGCGGCCGGCGTACCCGGCGCGATCACGGTCAGCGTGCGCGACCTCGAGACCGGCGCGACAATCGACGGCGGCGGCCAGGCGCCTGCACCCGGCGACGGCGCGCTCGGCCTGCAGTCGGTCCCACCTCCAGGGCGCTATCGCGTGCGTATGAGGCTGACGACGACGACCGGGGGCGGCGCCGGAGCGGTCGTCCACGTCGACACGCGCCGGATGTTGCCGGCCCGCGAGGCTCGTGCGGCGCTCGAGCCGGTCTATGAGCAAAGCGACGGCGATGAGGGGGGCCAGCTGGGCACGGAACTCGGTCGCTGCCGCCGCGACGCGCCGAGAGTCGTGCGCTGTTTGCTGCTGGACTTCAACTTCACGAATGCGCTCGACAGACCGGAGGTCGGTCGCTGGTGGTACACGGCCGAGCCTCTCGGTTGGACGTTTGCGACGCTGCTCAATGACGGGGTCCACACCAGCGATCGCGGTCGGCTGTACGGCGACATCGCCCCCGAGCCGTGTCTTGACGTGGTCACCGCTCGGCGTCCGCACGTCGGACATGCGGGCCGGCTGAACGTTCGCGTGACGGCAGCGTGCACACCGCGGGTTCACGTCGGTCTGCATCTGCGCTGGCGAACCCATGCGGGCAAGCACGAGAGGGTGCTCGCCATCACGCGCACGCTGCACGCCAGGCAGGCCCGAGCAATGGCGTTCAGGCTCCCAGCCGGAGCACGCGCCGCCGTCCGCGCCGGTCGCCGAGTCAATGGAGAGATCGTCGTGCGCGCGGCGCGCCCGACGCGCTACGGCCCCGTCCCGGAAGAACAGGGCATCCCATTCTTTGCGCGTCGTTAGACGCCCGATCTCGAGGCCGCGCCACTGCATCTCGCCGTCCCACTCCCGGCGGCGAGCCGAAGCCGGAGGGTCATCGCAAGAACGCGGGGCAGACGTCCCGGGGTCCGGCAAGGCGCGGGAGCACGGCGCGCCGTCGTCTCAACTTCGCTTGCTGAATGGTCCGGGGCGCGCCGGGCGTGTCGCCGGCGCGTCGCGTGTCCGCCGGCCTGTGGTCTACGTCTCCTGCGAACGCTTGACGAGCGCGGCGATGTCGTCGACGAGCAGTTGCCCTGCGGCACGGCCGGCTTCCGCCTCGCGCAGGCGGCTACCGGCGGGTCCGGGCACTGACCGGCCCGGTCACGGCCACCACGGCTCATGGCTCCTGATGGCTGGCCAGGGCTGCAGGCGGCTTGTCGGTCTGCGCGTTATCGAGCGCGAACGAGCCAGCGTCGTCAGCGACACGGCGTCGCTCGCGGCGGCCACTTGAGTGCCAATGCTTTCAGGAGCCCGACCGCGTTTTGCTCAGGGTGGCCCTTCTACCGCTCGCCGTCTAACCGCTTCCCAATCTGTCGGCTAGATCTGCGAGCAATTCGAGCGTGCGGTTCGTACGATCATGATTTTCGGCGGCTTCGCGGCGATACGCGTCGGCGTCGAACCTATCCGGATGCGCGCGCATGGCGCGGCGGTGCTGCTCGCGGAGCAAGTTGTCGGCTTCGACGTGCATGAGGGTCAAGCTGATGAGGCGCCACGCTTCGTCCGTGGACCAGATCGCAATCGACTGTTTGTCCTCGGGCCGCAGCTGGATTGTGGTGTCCATCGTCTCAGGGAGCAGTGGATTGTCGCCCGTTTTGTCACGCTCATGCTGGTAATTCAGCACGGCACTTCGAAGGTCGTCCATGAGGAGTCTCACTGATCCCAACGCCTGTCGTCGCTCTCCGGCGAGCGTCCGCTCCGCCCTCGCCGTGTCGAGCCGTTCCTCTCGGTCCGCTCTGGCCGCGTCCAGTCGTTCCTCTCGCTCCGCTCTCGCCGCGTCCAACCGCTCCTCCCGCTCGGCACGGGTCGATTCGATCCCCTCCATCGTGGTGCGGTTGATGCGGCCACCCAGCATCACGCCGCCGATACCGCCGACGAGTGCCGCGATCAACGTGCTGGCTGGCACGACGAACGCCCGCCACCACGCGTCAGGTTGGTCGACCAGCTCAACGCTTAATCGCGTGGAGGTCGGAGTTGGCGTGGGCGTCGAAACCTGCGCAACGAGCAACCCGATGCTTTGCAGAGCGTTCACGGCGCGCGCAATCTAACCCGCCTCCAGGACGGTATGACTTCCGGTCCGAATGCGCGTCTAAGAGTCCAGCGACGGGATGCCGGGAGCGGCTGAGCAGCATCATGATATGCGCGGACGCGAATGGGCCGAGCTCGGGAGCGCTAGCAGCCGGTCAGCCACGTCCTCGTCGCGCAGGATCGGGTCGGTGAGCCCTTCCGCGGCTGCGAGATCGCTTTCATGCCCAGCGGGCGCGGAGATCGCCGCGCGTGCGCACCGGGACGCACTCAGCTCGGCAGCCCGCGGCGCCACTGCCACGTGAACGCGCCGCTGCGCCAGGTTACCGTCGATTTCCTTCCCGGCCATGCTGCGGACTCCGTGAGGTCGTCGCCGGGTCGTGACGCTCCGCAGAATCCGGCCGCCGATGACGTGGCCGCGATAATGCGCAAGCAGGGCATGTGGATCCTGCTGCACGCGTGGGGGCTGGTGCCCGAGTCGCTAACGGTCGACGGGATTGTCGTGAGGGCCGCCGCTGACGGCGCGCGTAAAGGACAGAGCGTGAACGCTGTGCTCGTCCTAAGCGCTACGCCATATTCCGGCTCGACATGCGCACGTCTGGGTGCGTGCCTTTGGCATATCCGCGACTCGGCGATGAGCACCCCGTCGAAGGGTCACCCTCCCGACGCTCGGCCTCTCCAGCTCCGTCCGCCTCGGCCCCGGGGAAGGTCACGTGCGCCCCGACTCCCACACGGAGGAAGGCGATGTACACCCACATGCCGGTTCCGCGGCCACGACGCCGTGCCCCGCGACGCACGCAATGGCGACGCCGCGCGTTACACGCTGTGTGGCGTGTGATCGCGCTCGCCGCGGTGTTCACTTTGCCGGGCATCAGCGACGCCGCGGCGTCACCAGCGGATCCCACCGGGGACAGTTGCACCGGCACCCCGGGATGGGAGTTGCATCAACGCGCGAGCGGCAACCGCCGCGTCGAGCTCGTCTCTAGCGGCGAGTCGATGATCACCGACTACGCCCAAGAGCCCGACACCAAGGCGTGGCTGCCGCGGACCGCGGTGCTCGTCGACAATCGCCACGGAACCACGACGTCGATCGACTACGCGCAGCGCAGCTACATCGCCACGTCGCTGCGGGACGCGGCCGCCGCAACGGAACGAGAGCAGGCGCTCGTCCGCAAGTCGCAGGTCGCGTTCGCCGGCGGCTCCAAGCCGCTGGTAGGCGTCCCGCAGCCGCGCAAACCCAGCTTCCGTGGCCGTTCTAGGGTCGCTGGGCTGTCAGCGGTGAGCTATCAGGCTTCGCAGCCGTTCCTGACTCGAGGCTGGTACGCCGCGAACCTGCCGGTCGCGCCCGCCTCGATGCGTCGGCTCTCGCCGACGCTCACGATCGCGAAGGCTCCGCCCAACGTCGCGCTCCGGCTCCAGTACCGCGACGCCGCGGGCCATTGGCATGTCGTGCTCCGCACTACCAGCGTCCAGCACACGTGCATCCCCAACGACCAGCTGCAGGTTCCGGACGGCTTCACCAAGACCGATGTGCCGGCACCGGGGGAGAGCACCCCGTCGCCCGGGCTGCGAGCGCCGTTTGCGGTGCCGCACGTCACGCGCGGCGCCGGGCCCGTCATGACCCATCCGAACATCTACGTGATCTTCTGGGGCAAGGCGTTCCGCAACGCGTGCTACTCGTGCCTGTACAACACGCTCAGCGATTCCATGTTCAACGGCCGTGGAAGCTTGCTCGACCAGCTCAGCGAGTACGGCATCCGTAACGGCGGCAAGATCGGGATGCGGTTCGTCGACGAGGACCCGCCGCCGGCGGTCGGCTCTGACAACCCACTCACTGGCTACCCGCTGCTCGGAACGTTCATCACCCAGCAGATTCTCCGCGGCCGCGTCGCCGGTGATGCCGGCAACGACGGCCCGCCCGGCATCTGGGAATACAACGACCACGACCCGATGGTCGTCGTCTTCGTGCCTGAGCACGCGGTCGCCTCAAGCTCCTGGTGGGGCTATCACTTCGTGATCCCGACTCTGGCCGGCCTGCTCAACGCGATCCCCGGCGTATCGGTGTTCAAGCCGATGCACCCCGTCCTGCCGATCGCGGTGGTCAAGGCCCCAACGCCGCTCGGCGCAGCCGTCGGTGACGCGGCGTTCAACGACGCGACCGCTCGGGCCACGCACGAGATCGAAGAAGCGGTCACCGACCCCGTGCCGCCGACCGCATGGGAGGATCGGAGCCGGGACCAGTTCAAGGAAGGGGAAATCGCGGACATCTGCGACGCAGAGCCAGCGATGCCGACCGCTACGGGGCCCGACCTGGTCGCGTCGTGGTGGAGCAACCGCGCCGGCGCGTGCATCCCTGCTCCTCCTGCTCCGCCCGCCCCCCGTCCGTGGAGCGAGAAAGCGAAGGTCCCGGGCGTCGGCACAGGCACATCCCCGGCGCTGGCCGTGTTTTACAACCGGCTGTACATGGCGTGGCGAGGCGTCGGCGATGACCACCATCTCTACTGGACGTCGTACGACGGAACGTCATGGGCTCCGCAGCAGAGCTTGGGCATCTCGACCACCGAAACATCGCCTGCGCTCGCCGCATTCGACGGACGCCTATGGATGGCCTGGAAAAACGGCACCAGCATCTACACGAGCTACTTGGACGGATCCTCGTGGACGTCGCAGGCTCGCGTCTCCGGCGTCGGGACGAGCTACGGCCCAGCGCTCACGGCCAACCAGGGCCGGCTGTACATGGCGTGGCGCGGCGTCGGCGATGACCACCATCTGTACTGGACGACGAACGACGGGTCGCGCTGGGCACCGCAGGGAAGCGTTGCCAACACCGTCCCCGAAGCCATCGCGGACGGGCGTCCTGCGCTCGCCGTCGACCACGGTGTCGTCGTGATGGCATGGCGGCGACAGTCTGAGAGCAGCCTCTGGTACGACGTCTTCGACGGCCGCTGGGAGCCGGCGACCAGACTCAACGGCTTCGACAGCACGACCGGAATGGGGCTCGCCGGCACAGGCGACAAGCTGTTCATGGCGTGGAAAGGTATCGGCCCGCAGGTGTACTGGAGCCGCGCCGCCGCTCCGGCCTGGGAGCCGCGGAGCCTCATCGACGGTGCATCCACCGCGACGACCCCGGCGCTCGCCGTCTACAACGGGTTCATCTACGCCGCCTGGCGCGAACCTCGCGCGACCGAACGAGACGGCATCTACTGGGCGAAGCACATCCCGTAGTCAGCGTCTCAAGCGGGCGCGGACGCCGGCCCACGAGTGGGCGGGAGCGCTGCCGGCGCCCGTCCGCCGCCACCCGGCGTAGATTGCTCATTGAGGCTGTCATCACCGATGAGGTCCGTGGCATCCTGGCCGGATCGAGCTCTGCGTGCGGCGGGACTTCGACGCTCATCTGCACCACCTGATCCACACCGTCCACCTGACCTCCGGCACCCGGAGGTACGAGCACGCTACGCGGCCTAACCGGACCGCCCAGGCTCGTCGATGCCGGTTTGGCGGCCAACGCGCAGGTGCGGGTGCTGGTGTACGAGCTCGCGCATGCCGTCGGGTCGGCTATGCGCAGTTCGGTCGCGAGCGGGCCGAGGCGATCGTCGACACGGTGACGTTCATTGTCTGCGGGTCGGTCGGTCTGGATGTCGGCGGCGAGTCGATCCCGTATGTCGCCGGCTGGGGCGAGCAGGGCGCCCTGGAGGCGGTGACGGCGTTCGCGAAGACGATTGACGCCCTCGCGCGTCGGTTGGAGGACGCGCTCGCCGACTCGCCCGCGGACGACGAGGCGGCGGCGTAGACGCGAGCCAGGGCTCAGGCGGCCTCGATGGCGGCGGCGAGGTCGTCATCGAGGTTCTGGGCGCGGCGCAGCGCGCCGCTGATGCGCTGGACCTCGAGTTCGCGGGCGGCGAGCTGGCCGGCGGGCTCGCCGCCGCCGAGGGCGCGCCTCCAGCGCGGACTGGTGGCTGCTCAGCATGCGCGCGAACAGCGATGCGGCGCTGCGTTTGGGTTGGGCGGAGCTGCAGCCGAGGCAGACCAGGCCGCGGGCGCAGTGCTCGCCGGCCGGGAGCGCGCACAGGTGCTTGCCATGTCGCGCAGCTCGACCCTGCGCGCGAACTCGGCCCATTCCGCGGCGTTGGGGGCGCGGAGGCTGTCGGGCCCGTGGAAATCGGCGCAGGCAGCGCCGACGGTCTTGCGGTACTCGTCGATCAGCGTCGCGGGGTAGAGCTTGGCGTAGACCATCACGGTGTCCGGGCTGGCGTTACCGAACAGGGCCTGGATGACGTGGATCGGCGTGTCGTTGTCGAGATGCTCAGACGCGAACGCGCGCCGGCAGTCATGCGGGCGTAGCACCAGCGCGCTGCCGTCCGCGTGCGGGCCGGCGCGTTTCTCGCTGGCGTCCCAGCCGTCGCAGGCCGGGACTTCGTTGGTGCCGTAGGAGCGTTTGACGTGGACGATGATCTGCGCGATCACGCGGCCCAGGCCGTCGCCGATCGGGATCGCGCGGGCGCGGTCGAGCTTCGACGGCTTGACATCGAGGAGCGGGCCACGCGCCCGCCGCTGCTGGTGTTACCAACCAGGCGTCCAGCCGTACCGGTGTTTAACGCTGGCTCGGAAGCACGATGTTGAGGGGCGGCCGGTCGAGTGAGCCTCGTCTGGGAGTCATCCGCCCGCCGTCGGCATGCGGACGCGGAGCGGTTGACCGTAGTCACGCCTTCGGCATAGGGTCGTGACGGCCATGGCCGCGGCGGAGCATCAGCCGAGCGCGCCATCGCAGGCGCGCATCGCCGTGACGGCACTCGACGTAGTCGTGCTGACGGCGGTCGTCGTGGTGCTGGTGTTCCCGCTGGTCGCGCGACTCGCCGCCGACGCGCTGCCGATCGCGCCCGCGCCGGCCGTCTCGCTGCCCCCGCTGCCGTCGGGCGGGCGCGGCGGTGCGCTCAAGAATCTGCCCGTCGGCCTTGTCCGCGGGCCGCCGCCGCGTGTTGCGAAGGACATCGTCCCCGCGGCGGTCGAACTGCTCGGCGCGCCCCGCGCCCACGCGCTGGTGGAGGAGATGCGCAAGGCCCCCGAGCAGATCAGCTCCCTGACAGCACGCGACCACGCCCGCGCCGCTCGCACTGGTCGCCACGGCTGCGCAGGCGGAGACGCCCGAATCGAGCCCGACTGCAGGCCCTGGTGTGACGCCGGTGCGGCTCACCTGCAGGAAGCGCACGTCGTGACCCTCGATCGCGAAGAGCTCTCCCGGGGCTCCGGTCGGAGCGGTGCAGTCCGGGCGCGTGGCTGCCACCGTCGAGGGTGCGGCTTCACCGAACGTCGCAGCCGCAACGGCGGCGGGGAACAGCGACGTTGCGGCCAGGAGCGCGAGTATTTAGAGACGCAAAACGAGTCGAAGGGTACTCACCAACGCAGCGGATCGACCGACCACGTTGACCGAGGACCGCTCACGCGGAACGCACGAAGAAGCCCGGCTCGCGCGGTCGCAGGCCGAGCGACGCCGGGTCCCGGACGGTGTCGGTGCTGCCGACGAAGAGCACGCCACCGTCGCGCAGCGCGGCGCTCAGACGTCGCAGGACGTCCCGGTTGACCGCGTCGTCGAAGAACGGCTGCACATCGCGGTAGAGGATCAGGTCGAAGTCCGACGCGTACGGGTCCCGGCGCAGGTCGTGGGTCCCGAACGCGATGGTGCTCACCAGCCACGGTGCGACGGAGAACGGCGGGCCACCCGGGGCGAAGTAGCGCGCGCGCTGCTCGGCGCTCACGCGGTCGACGTCATGCTCGCTGAACGGTCCGCCCGCGCGGGCGCGCTCGACGAGCCGGGCGTCGAAGTCGGTGGCCATGAGGTCGTGGCCGCCCCCGGGGGCGAGCTCGTCGAGCAGGATGGCCAGCGAGTAGGGCTCCTTGCCGAGGTGGCAGCCGGCGCTCCACGCTCGCAGTGCCGGGCGCCGGGCGACCAGCTCCGGCAGGATCGTGCGCTCCAGCGTCTGCCAGCGGTCGAGGTCGAGAAAGAACTCGGATCCGACCACGACCCTAGGCATGGCCCATCCCCGACGTGCGGAAGTAGGCGTTCAGCTCGCGGGAAGCGAGCCCTTCACCGCGCTTGGAGAACCCGATCCAGCGCAGGTTCTCGAGCTGCCCGACGGCGAGCTCGTGCGGGCCCAGCTGCGCGGCGACCATGCGCCGGACGGTCTCCTGCGCGAACGGCGCGGTCAGGTAGATCATGTCGCGGCGCTCCGCCTTGAACGCGATCGACAGCGTGCGGCCGTCGTTGGCCTCGATCAGCTCGCGTTCCTCGGGCGAGCACCACCGCTGCAACCACGCTCCGGGGTCGCCGCCCTCGCGCCGCCACAGGTAGTAGGCGCGCGGCCGTTCCTCCCCGGTCTCGTCGATCGAGGCCGCGACCATGACCTTGTGCGTCCCGTCGGGTGGACTCGCTCCCGCGGGCACGAAGGCGGCGATCACGGGGGAGACCGCGGCGACCCGGCTCGTGGAGACATAGAGCTTCAGCTCGGCGCGCCGCGCACCCGCCTGACCCCACTCCGCGTAGCCGAGCGCGACGCCCTCGCCGACGTCGCCCGCCAGCTCGCGCAGCCACCCGAAACTCCCTGTGCCGACGCCGGCGAGCAGCTTGTCGACCGCCGGCTGGGCCGCGGCGAACGTCTGCTGGCGGGCGGTATGCAGGAAGCGCGCCCCCTCGAAGCGACCGTCGAGCACCTTGCACGACCACTCGAGCACGCGCGTGTTCGCGCGCATCGCGGTGCAGTAGCGCTCAAACAGCGGCAGGTAGCGGCTGCCGCGGAGCTCCACGGCGTCTCGCAGCTGCGCGTAGCTGTAGAGCACCGCTCTTCACCAGTTGGGGTTGGTGGGGAGGGCGAGGGCGAGGTAGCGGTCGTTTTCGGTGAGCATGA
>NZ_JAPDOD010000010.1 GCF_027587205.1 Solirubrobacter ginsenosidimutans | reverse complement strand
GCTCTTGGAGCGAAACCCCATCCCGAGCCCGTTGAGCCCGCAGAACGTGCAGTGGTGCTTCTCCCCCCACCAGCACCCGCGCGAGCTCTCGAACGGGACGGTCCGGCCGACGCGTTCGTGACCGGTCAGCTGCAAGCGGCCGACGCGCTCGAAGTACTCGTGGTAGTCCGGGGTCGGCAGCGGGTCCAGGAGCTGCACGGGTGGGGCTTGGCCGGCGCAGATCAGTTGGCCGGCGTGGTCTCGGCAGACGATGCCGGCGATGCCACAGCCCGATTCGCCGGCGGCGACGGCGCGCAGCCAGCTCACGAACGCGCGGTCGGCCTCGCCGACCACGACGCAGTCCACGAACTCGAACACGCGCGCGTACTCGGGGCCCATCTCGTCTTCCATGTTGGCCCCGCCAAAGACGATCCGCACCGCCGGAAAGCGTGTCTTGATGCGCCGCGCCAGCGCCAGCGACGCGACGTTCTGCTGAAAGGTCGAGGTGAACCCGACCACGTCATAGGCGCCCCAATCGACCCCCTCCGCGCACGCCTCGACAAACGCCGGCAACAGCTCACGCCGCAACCGCAGCAGGAACTCCGCGTCCTTGCCCCCGCGCGCGGCGTTGGCGACCTCCTCCGGGAATTGCTCCAGATAGGCGCTCCCGTCGGCCTCGGCGTCCTCTCCGAAGGCCGCCACGCCGAACAGCCACTCCCCGGTCATGTGGCCGGTGTGCGAACAGAGCCCGTCGTAGGCGTCCGGGAGCAGCGCTGCGAGGTCGAGATTGAGATGGTGCGTGTCGGCCTCGAAGCCGTGCTCGCGCACGATCGCCGCCAGCAGCCCGATCTGGATCGACGGCCGGTCCGCCGCACAGAACGGCATGCAGACCAGCGCGACACGCAAAGCCGGTGTGGTCTGACGGCTCACTGCCGCCGGTCGGGCGGCGCGGGCAGGATCGCGACCACGTCCTCAGGGTCATTGAGGAACGCGAACGAGTCGACGATGACCGGCTTGCCGTCCAGATAGAAGCGGACGACCCCGAGCAGGTCGTGCAGGTGGGCCCGGTAGAACTCGCGCAGGTCCAGATCGCCCCGCGCGGCGCGCGGATCGATCGCGAAGTGGAAGATGTAGTCGCCGCGGTCGTCGAGTTCGGGCTGTGGCGGCCGTCGCGGCGTGGTGGGTTGCGGCTCGGTGGTCTGCGCTGCCATCGTGGACTCCTTCAACTGACGCTGATCGACACCCGTGGGCCGGTCGTGACGGTGACCGTGACGCTCGGCCCTGGTCCGGGTGGTGGCGGTGGGGGAGGTGGTGGAGGTGGAGGTCGTCCGGGGTCGCTTCCCGCGACGGCGCTCACGGCGCGCGCGGCGTTGACCCGGCCGGTGCCGAGCCCGCCCGCATACCCAGGATTGAGCGCGTCGATCGAGTCCGCCGCGTTCCCGAGCCTGGTCTTGATGTCCGCCACGGCGAGCGTCGGATCGATGCTGAGCATCAATGCGACCACGCCGGTGACGTGGGGGACGGCGATCGACGTTCCGGCGGAGAACCCGTACGCGTTGCCCTGCTCCGTGCACGGGACGTCGCGCTGATCGATCGGTAGGCCGTCCCCGCCAGGCGCGCACAGGTCGACGGCGTCCGAGAAGTTCGAGTAGGAGGACTTGCGGTCGGTCTCGTCGGTGGCGGCCACGGCGATCACGCCACCGGCCAGGGAGCCGGGACCGTTGCTGTAGCTCGACGGGAAGTGCGGCGCGCTGTTGCCGTCGTTGCCGGCGGAGCAGACCACGAGGACGCCCGCGTCGACGGCGTCCTGCATGGCCGTCCTGATCGTCGCGACGTCACCTGCCGTCCGCCAGCTGCACGACAGCACGAGCCGATCGATCGCCACCCGGCCGACGCGTCCTTTGCGGGCGACGTCAGCCGCAAAGCGAAGGGCCGAGGCGCGCTCGGCGTAGACCTGCGAGTTGAGGTTGATGACCAGCGGGAGCAGGCGCACCCCGGGGGCGACGCCGGTGAAGGTGGCGCTCTCGCCCGCGACGATCCCGGCGATGTTGGTCGCGTGCGACGAGACGCTGTGGTCCGCCGTGAAGACCTGGCTGTCCGCCAGACGGCCCAGGAACTTCGCGGCGAGCGCCTCGTGCTGGAGATCCGGCATCCCGTCGGCGATCGCGACGACGACCTTGGCCTGGCCGGTGGTCCGCTCCCAGGCGGCGCGCAACTGGATCCGCTCCAGGTTCCAGCTCAAGGCGCCGGTCTCGACGTCCTCGGCGTCGGTCTCGCCGCCCTCGACGACCACTCGCAGGTCGGCATCGCCGACCCCGTAGTACGCCGGCTCCGCGAACGCGACGGCGGGGTCCGCGTTCGCGGACACGATGAAGTCCACGACGGACGTGTCCGGCGGCGGGGTGGCCTCGAACAGCCGCGAGTCGCCGAACTCCCGCAGCGGTTGTGCCTCGAGTCCGGTCAGGATGTCGCGCGCCTGCTTGGCGGTCACGTTCGCGAACTGCACCATTACGCGATCGGGGAGCGCGAAGCGCAGGGTTCCCTCGGCGTCGACGAGCGCGGGCACGATCGCCTGCACACCGTCCTTCGCACGCAGCGACTCGACCGCCTTCTCCACCTCGACCTGGCTCTCGGCGTCGGAGCGGGTATTGAGGATCACGACTCCGTCGGCGTTCGTGCTGCCGGTGACCGTGAACACGCGCTGCGACGCGAGCTCCGACAGCGACTCGGCATCACCGTGGTCGACGATGGCCAGGTAGCTCGTCGGCGATTCGGTCAGCGTGACGTGTCGATCGCTGCTCTTGTCGTAGTACTTCACCGCCGGCCGCCTTGTCTGCTCTGCCGGGGGGCCCGCGCCGCGCGGACGCGGACCCCGAGGTGATCCACTCCCGGGGCTCAGCCCCAGGAGCCGGAGATCATGATCTGGTTCTTGCCCTTCAACGTGTCGGCAAGGTTCTCGTTCTGGAACTGGTTGGCAACCTGTCCCGCGACGAATTTGCCGATGTGGTCGGACAATGTGAGGTTGGTCGCGACACGGGCGACGGTCGGGTCAAGGCCCGACACTCCGCCGAGGCCTTCGCCTTCGCCTTCGCCGTCGCCAGCGGAACCTTGGACACGGACTACCGGCATACATCCTCCTTTCCCGCCACTGGTTTGATCATGGCGTTTGGAGCTCTCACGTCGCCACGTACTCGCGCGGGAAGACGGCCAGGCAGCCGTGTTTGGCGAGCACGACCCGGGAGAGCTCGTAGAGCTCGCGCTGCGTCGCCTCGTCGGGCTCGTTGTCGGCGATCTCGACGCAATGCATCTTCAGCAGCTCGGGCTCCGGAGCCGGCGTGCGCCGCAGCGCGGCCGCGGGCACGTGATCGAGCGTCTGGATGCCGTCGAATCCGAACAGGTCGACGTAGCCGGGATCGAAGCCGTCGCACCAGCGTCGTACGAGGCATCCACTGCAGGCGCCCGCGTCGTCGTAGACGCGGTCGCTGTCGTAGATCATCCGCTCCGTGGAGAGCAGGTCGATGCGGCCCGACGCGACGCAGATCGGCGTCTTCTCGACCGTGACCGAGAGCCCGTGCGCCTCGGCCCGGGCGATCGCCGCCGCCAGGCGTGGCCGCACGGCGGAGAGCCGGACGCCGTGCTCGCCGCACGTGTCGAGTGACATCAGGTTGCCGAGCTTGACGCGGTGCACGCCCCAGTCGTGTACCTGGTCGACCATGCGATCGAGCCGATCGACGTTCTCGGCCAGGATGACGATGTTCACCTGGCACTCGAACCCGGCGGCGACGATGTTGTGGATCCCCTGCAGCGTCTGGCGATGGCTCCCGGGCACGTCGGTGTAGTAGTCGTGCAGCTCGGGCGTGTCGCCGTAGAGGCTGGTCCGGATATAGATCTCGTCCGCGCCCAGCGCCTGCACCTTGGCGGTGAACGACGCGCTGTGGAAGATCCGCAGGTTGGACGCGATCGAGCAGCGATAGCCGGCCGTTCGCGCGATCTCGAGTAGCTCGAGAAAGCGGGGGTAGATCGTCGGCTCGCCGCCGAAGAACTCGATCTGCGTGCCGGGCGGCTGCCGCAGAATGGTGTCGGCGACCTCCTGGAAGCGCACGTCGTCGGAGTAGGCGATCTCGTCCGCGACCATGCAGAACAGGCACTTCTCGTTGCAGCGGCTCATCAGCCGCACGAGCAGGATGCCTGGGACCTCGTGGTAGCCCACCCACTCGGGTCGCTTGAGCGCCGACGTGGCCACGTCACACCTCCCGGCCGTAGACCATCAGCCAGTCGATGCGCTCCACCGGCACGCCGACGTCCATCGCCAGGTCGGCATAGGAGTGCCCGAAGACGTCGGTGCCCCATGGGCTCCCGAAGGCATCCGGGATGAGGATCAGGTCGAGCTTGGTCCCGCGCGCGAGCACGCGCCTGACCACGCGCGCGTAGTCCTCGACCACGCGGCTGTCCATCACGCCGTAGTTGCCGCCGAAGGAGTTCTCGTCGACGGTCTCGACGTGGAGCGTCACATCCTCGAGTTGCGCCGCGAACTCCGGGATCCCCGTCGCCAGCGCCTCGAACACGGGCATGACGACGCGCGAGCTGAACAGCAGCACGTCGTGCGCCTGGTAGCGCTCGATCACGTCGAGGAGCTTCTGGATGTGATGCAGCCGGAAGTCCTCGACGTGGAAGATGCCGTAGTTCTCGCCGCGGTAGAAGTAGTCGGGGTTGTACGGATACGTCCCGGAGTCCGTGCCGGCGTCCTCCAAGCGCAGGCTCAGCAGCTCCTGCCCGCGTTCGACTTGGAGCTCGACCGTCTCCTCACCGGCCATGTGCAAGCGGTCCAGGACCGCTTCGGAGTGGATGCGGGTGCGGATCGCCTCGCCGTTGATCGCGCGGACGACATCGCATGGGCGGACGCCGGCGCGGTAGGCGGGGGAGTTCTTCACGACCCCGTCGACCTCGGGGACGATCGGGTTGACCCAGTAGATCGGCGGCTCGACGAACAGCGGTACCTCGAGCTCGGTCCGCAGGCCCTGGGCGAACGCGGCGACCGTCTCCCAATGGCTGTCGAAGTCGACGTCGAGCTGGTGCTTGAGCCAGCGGTGTGACAACGGGAGCCGGATCCGGACCGCGTAGGCCTCGCAGGCCTCGAGGTAACGCACGGTCTCCTCGATGGCGTCCAGCGGCAGCGTGGGCCACGCGACGGTGCTGCCCATGAACGGGATGCCGTACTTCTGCAGCAGCCGCGGCGCCTCGATCGCCGTCTCCGTGCGCTTGCCGGTTCCCATCAGCTCGCGATTGAGCTCGGGGTCTGAGACGTTGAGGGAGAGCTTGAAGATGATCGGCTTGAGCGCCGCGAGACGAGCGACCTTGTCCTCGGTGAAGTGCGAGCCGTTGGTCGTTATCCAGAACAGCTTCCCGGGCTGGCGCTCCCGCGCGAGCTCGATGATCTCGACCGCCTGCGGATGGATGAACGTCTCCATGTGGTTGCGGTCCGACGGGAAGAGCGAGGCCCCGCTCTCGGGCGAGTAGTACCGCAGGCGGGTCTTGGCCTCCTCCAAGGGCATCAGCGACCGCTCGCGCGGGTAGGGTGCGTTCTCCTCAAAGCAGAAGTGGCAGCGGCTGTTGCACACACTTGAGATCGGTGTGAGCGCATTCATCGCGGTGTTTGTCTCGTGCGTCACCCACTTACTCAGGTCGCGCAGTCGAAAGCCGTCGATGTCGACGACTTGGCCGTCCTTCTCCAGCTCGACCATCGTGAGCATGCGCTGCAGGTCATGCGCGATGAGCCTGATGCGCGGCTCGGGAATGGCGAAGGACTCAGGGTTCTTCTGCCTCCTCATGTGTCGGAGTCCTACCAGTGGTGAACGAGGGTGCGATGCACCAAAGGGCACACTTAGTCCAATGGTCTGGGTTTGCAGCTAGACACATCAATCCGGCGTGCAAGCCTCCAAAACAGGGTGTGTTCGTGTGCGGACAATCCCGCCCTCGCCGGCACGGCGCCGATCGCGCCGTCTCGATGCGGCGACCGAGAAAGGCACACCGGAGAATGTTCATCTGGCCAACGCGCCCGATTGCTTGACCGTTCCGGAGTGGCGGATCACCCTGTTGCTCATGCCGGACTTTGGATCGCAGGTCGATGGTGCCCAGCGGACCGAGATGCCGGCCCTCAGCCCTCCCGGGACGACGGGCACTGGACTGGAGTCGCTCGCGAGGATCGGCAATCAGTCGCTCGCTCAGGCGATCTCGCGCCGGCCACAGCGCGGGCGTGGCGGCGCCGCCGCCGGCGGCCGCTGCGCATGCGGCGGCACCATCCTGCCCGGCGGGGAGTGCTCGAAGTGCCTGTCGCGGCGGATGAAAGCCAAGGGATCGAGCGACGGCGAGGTCCACCGGGCGATCGTCACGCGCATGGCGCTCGCCGACGGCGCGCCGGGAGCGAGCATCGCCCGCAGCGCCGAGGCGCAGGGCGATCACGAGCTCTCGCTCGGGATGGCCGAGGCGGCTCGGCGGCGCGACACGCCATGTGCCGGCGGCGGTTGCGTGCGCGCGGTCGGCGTGCGGGTCAGTGCCGCGCCGAGCCGCACCGCGGCCCGCGGGCCCCTCGACTGGCTCGAGCAACGTGCCGAGGACGTGGGTGAGGCCGTCGGAGGTGCCGCTGAGTGGGTGGGCGACCGTGCCCAGGATGTCGGCGAGGCCGTCGGTGACGCCGCCGAGTGGGTCGGCGACCGTGCCGAGGACGTCGGTGAGGCCGTCGGTGACGCCGCCGAGTGGGTCGGCGACCGTGCCGAGGACGTCGGTGAGGCCGTCGGTGACGCCGCCGAGTGGGTCGGCGACCGTGCCGAGGACGTCGGTGAGGCCGTCGAGGACGCCGCCGGTGACGCCGCCGAATGGGTCGAGGACCGCGCAGCGGGCGCCCGCGAATGGGTGCGTGAACGCGCCGAGGAACTCAACCCGTTCGGTGGCGGCGGACCGCGAACCGCGCGCAAGATCCGCGCGCAGGCGATCTGCAAGTGCGTCGGAGACGACAAGTGCGGCGGCGGCAAGATCCACAAGAAGTACTTCCACGTGGAGGACTGCCGCGACGCGAAGCTCGAGGCGGAGAAGATCTGCAACAACGACCCGGAGATGAAGGAGAAGTGCATCCGCCCGCAGTGCTATTACCGTCACGGTGACTACAAGTGCCCCGCCTGAGTCTGTGAAGTGAGCGGCGAGTACGTCTCAGACATTCCCGCCTCGGCCGAGGAGCGCGTGCTCGAGCGCTACGAGTCCGGGACGCCGAAGGAGGTTCACTACTTCGCCGGCGACGAGCAGGTCGGCGCGCGGCTCTTCTTCGAGGACGGCTCACTCGAGCTGGAGTCACCACGGCGCAGGGGTCTGCGCAACGGCACCGAGTACCAGTGGGACGACGGCGGCCGATTGCGCTCCGCCATGCCCTATGTTGACGGCCTCGAGCATGGCGTGGCGCGCCAGTGGGGCCCGTCCGGCGACATGCTGGGCAGCTACGAGATGCGCGCCGGTACCGGGTGGGATCTCTGGCGCGGGCAGCGTGACGACGGCTCGCCCTACCTCGCCGAGGCCCGGGCGATCGTCCGCGGCAAGCGTCACGGCCCGGAGTGGCTGATCGACGAGAACCAGCAGACCGTCCACCGCGAGTCACGCTTCGCCGCCGGCCTCGAGCACGGCATCCTGCGCGAATGGAACGCCGAGCGCCGCCTGCGGACCGGCTACCCCCGCTTCTTCCTCTTCGATCAGGAGGTCGAGCGCGACGCCTACGAGCAGGCACGCACGGTGGACTTCGAGCTCCCCGCCTACGACGAGCAGGACGACTTCCCGGCCCGGCGGTTCCCGTCCGTCGTCGCCGCCTGCTTGAACCCGCCCTGAGTCTCCCGCGCCTCGCCGTCGGCCGGTGTCACCTCGTGCCGCTGGCGGCCGACCGCCCGCTGACTGCGATGCGAAGCGTGGTCTTGCGGAACGAGCCACCGGACCCGACGGTCACCGCCGCGACGGTGAGACGAGCCCTCACCCCGCGCCGGAGCGCATTCCTGACCGCGCCTGGTGGGACGCGGAGCGAGAGGCTGAGCGTGGCGCGTCCCTCCGTCTGCCGCCGCGCCGAGGTCAGCGTCACGACGCGAAGCCCGGTGATGTTGACGTGGCCGCCGACGACGACTGACGTCGCCCTGCTCACGTTCACGATGGCGCGCACGGTGGCGGGCCGATGGACGTTGTAGGTCACGCGCAGGCGGGGTTTCGGCGGCTTCCCGGGGGTGGGCGCCGGGATGGGCGGAGCGTCCGCCCGCGGCGGCTTCACCGCGACGATCCGCGGAGCGGAGCACGGCCGATAGGCGAACAGTACCTTCTCGATGCTTCGCAGCCGGAAGGCCGCGCGTCGCGACAGGCGGACGATCGACGTCGTTCCCTTGCTGCAGCGCACGCCCGGCGGGCGCTCATAGAGGAACAGCGCGGTGTCGTTCCCGTCTCCGCCATCCACCTGCTCGGTGCCGAGCAGCAGGTCACTGCGGTGGATGATGACGAGGTCGTCGCCGGCGCCGGCGCGCAACCGATCCGCCCCGCGGCCGCCGAGCAGGGAATCGGGCGCCGGGCCGCACGTGACCGCGTCGTCGCCGTTTCCCGCTTCGACGTAGGTCGGCTCGCTGCCACAGCGCAGCTGGTCGCGTCCGGGTGTTCCGAGGAGGTCCTTCCCCTCCTCCTGGACCGAGAGCTCGTACGCCCCGGCGCCCTGTACGGCGGTGACGTCGACGTCCAGGTCCCCACCGAGGGAACGGGTCCTGAACGCCGCGGCGTCGTCGGTGCCCGTCGCTTCGGAGTCGAGCGCCCGGCCGCTGCGCACGTCGCGCACACTGAGCTGCAGAGGCTGCTGGGACAGCGCCCGGACCGTCAAGGTCACCAGCCGCCACGGGCGCGTCGTGTACTGGTGCGTGATGACGTCACCCTTGCGGCCGGTGACGCCCGCGCTGGTCACGCCGAGCTCCAGCGGTCCGCCGGACCGTGCTCCGTTGGGGTCGTCGAGGTCGGTGAGACCGGTCTGCAGCACGAGGTCGATGAAGGTCCGCTGGGACTCGGCGGAGAAGATGCGACTGTAGGTCCCGCCCGTCGCCGCGATCGCCGCCACGAGCTCGGGCGACGGCGTGAACTGCGCCTGGGCGGCCCTCGCACGGCCTGGATTCACGGGCACGCCCGGGGGTGAGAGGAACCCGAAGTTGACACGAATCCCGAGCGTCGCCGCGTGGTCGAGCGCCGTGAGCAGGGAGTTGCCGTTGTCGAGCCCGTCCGTCAGCACGACGATGCCACTGCGCTCGTTGGCGGGTAGCGCCGGATCCTTGGTGAGCTCGGCGATCGCCTGATTGACGCCCGCGCCGATGTCGGTACCGCCGGAGGAGTCGATTCCCGCGAAGCTGGCGAGGGGCGGGTCGGCGAGGGGTGAGACCAGTCGCACGGCGTTGTCGAAGTCCACGACCGCGCTGAGGTCCGGCTGCGAGCCACTGGTCGAATCGCTCGCGGGGATCAGCCGCTGGTTGAGCTCCTGCCCGGCCGCGATGCGCAGGTTCGCCGGGTCCGTGTCCAGGTTGGAGCCCGAGCTGTCGATGACGATCGCGATCCTCCGCCCACTGCAGGCGGCGACCGGGTCGTCACGTCGCAGAGCGCAGATCATGAGCTTGCCCTGGCGTGCGCCGTAGCCCTCGGGCGGCGGGCTTATCAGCACCTCCGCCAGCTCCTTCCACTGCCTCTGGGTGTCGGCGATCGCCGCGGTCACCGCACGGCCGAAGTTGTCGCCGACCTGGCCTCGATCGGTCGTCGGGTCAGACGTCGAGCCCGTGCTCGGGTTGATCAGCCCGCGGTCCTTGTTGAGGCCCATGTATGGCATGGAGGTCGTATGGCGGACGCGGCCCTGGCAGGCGAAGCTCGGGTCCGTCTGCGTCGTGATCTCGCAGCCCGTCGTCAGGGCGTCCGGGATCGCGGCGGGCGCTGAGGACCGGAGTGACATCACGTCCGCCGGAACGGTCTGGTTGAGCCCGACGGGGTTGTTGACGTTCTGCGGGGGCGCGTGCGGCTCGTCCGTCCAATTGCTGTGGGCGTAGAAGTCCTGCGTGGCGTGGAGTGCGCGCCCGAGGTGCTCGAGCACGTCGCATTTGGCGCGCGTCGGAGCGGGGGCGGCGAAGTCGCACGGAGTGGAGAGGGCGACCTCGCTCGGAATGATCCGGCCCTCGCTGTCGAGCAGCTCGTCCGCCGCCGCGACCGCGGCGAGGAACCTTTGCCGGGCGTATTCCCGGCACGCGTGGAGGCTCGCGGTGGCGTCAAGGCGTGTTCGGGGGTAGCCGCCGGGCACGAAGTCGGCGTCGTGGCAATGCGCCGTGGCTGTCGTCAGCTCATCGAGGTCCGGGGCCGCCACCGCCCCGGCCGTGCCGCCGCCGGCGAGGCTGAGGATCGAGCTCGGCTCGAAGCACGCTACTTCGGTCGCGCCCGGGCACGCGAGTGCCGCACGGGTGATGCGCTGGTGCTCTGCACGCTCTCCGCCACTGGTGAGGGTGCCGTAGCCCCGCACCGCGGACGTGACGACCAACGACGCTGCGATCGCCGCGATCGCGACGGCCGCGTTTCTCGCGAGACTGGCTCGCACCGGCATGGCATCGACTCAACCACTCGCGGGAGGTGACGGTCAAGGCAACTTTCCAGTGTGCAGGAGTTCTACTTCGGTTGAGGGCTCCATACGTCCGTGCCCTGACAACGGGACGCCCGCCGCGATCTCTCCACCGCGCTGCGGACCTTGACAAGTGGAGCGTCTGCGGACAGGGTCGGGGGTGGCAGCTCGGAGGTTCGTCTATGGGCTGCGGAAGCCGAGATGAACCTGAAGCGTGCAACGGACCCGCGCCGCGCGCACGGACGCTGGTCGGGCGGTCATCGCGTCGCCCGGATGGCCCTCGTGACACTCGCGGCCTCGGTCGCTTCGGCGGCCACCGCGCCATCGGCCCTGGCGGGCGCGGTGGTGAGCAACGGCACCGTCTCGCTCGGCGTCAACGACCACGGGAGCCTGATCTTCGGCGCGGTCGGGCTGCGGTTCCTTCCGACGGGACTCGACGCGCTCGCGCCGGGATGCGCGTGCGAAGGGTGGGGCGCAGCGGTCGCCAGCGGGGCAGCCAGCTTCCAGGGCGCCGCCGATCTGAACTTCGGCGTGCTCAACGTCGACCTGGTGAGCTTCTCCGCGGACGCCTCACGGGCCACATCGGTGACCAGCATCGACGGCCGCCTGCGCGTGACCCACGAGGTCGGCCCGTCGCCGAGCACCCCGAACCTGTACCAGATCAGGGTGACGCTTCAGAACATCAGCCCGGCCGCGTTTCCGGACGTGCGCTACACGCGGGCGATGGATTGGGACATCAACCCGGCGGGCGATCTCGTCACGATCCGGGGAGCGGCCCGGCCCGGGGGAGTGCCGGTGACGGCGGCGCTGCGCCACTCGAACGACAACGGCCAGGCGAATCCACTCCCGCTCGACCCCGACCCGGGCAACCCCGGTGCACCGAACCCGGCAAATCCCGGTGCCGACAATCCGCGCGTGCCGGTGGCCCCGGGGACCGTCGACGCCGACGTCGTCGACAGCGGTCCGGCGGATCACGGCGCGCTGTTCGACTTCGCCTTCGGCAGCTTCGGCCCGGGACAGAGCAAGTCGTTCACCTTCTTCTACGGCGCCGCCGCCAACGAGGCCGCGGCCAACGCGGCGACGAGCGCGGTCGGGGCGGAGCTGTTCTCGTACGGGCAGCCGAACGCCGCCGGGCAGCCGCATACGTTCATCGCCGGCTTCCGCGGCGTCGGCGGCCGGGTCGTCATCGCGCCTGCCCTGACGCTGACTCCGGGGTCGACCAGCGGCGTCGTCGGCAGCAACCACACCGTGACCGCCGAGGTCCGCGATACGAGCACGCGGCCGGTTCCCGGCGCTCCGCTGGTGTTCAAGGTCGCCGGCGCTCACTCCCTGTCTCCTGTCGCCGTGACGACCGGGCCGAGTGGCCAGGCGAACCGGACCTACACCGGCGAGACGGCGGGCGCCGACATCATCACGGTCTGCCTGGACAACAGCGGCAACGGCGATTGTGAGCCGGCCGAGCCGCGGGCCACGGCAAGCCGTGACTGGCTCTCACCGCCACCGCCACCGCCACCGCCACCGCCACCGCTGGATTCCGACGGCGACGGCCTCCCTGACGTGACCGACAACTGCGCGAGCGTCGCCAATCTCGACCAGCGAGACACGGACGGCGACGGCCCGGGCGACGCCTGCGATCCCATCGTGTTCCGGAGCGACCGGGACTTCGATGGCGTGCCGGATCCCGTTGACAACTGCGTGGAGCGGGCCAATCCGGCGCAGGAGGACTTCGACGGCGACGGCATCGGCGACGCCTGCGACGAGAGCAACGGCCGGCTGGAGCCGATGGTCGGCCGGACGGGAAGCGCTCGCGTCACGCAGGGCACGGTGCTGATCGACAAGGGCGCCGGACTCGTCCCGTTGGAGGGTGCCGAGTCGGTTCCGATGGGGTCCGTCATCGACGCCACGCGGGGCTCGGTCGTGATCACCGCCTCGGCGGGGAACGGGCGCACGCATGTCGGCACGTTCTCGGAGGGCAGCTTCCAGATCTCGCAGATCAAGGCCGACCGGGCGGACGAGCAGACCACGGATCTGACGGTGCGGGGTGCGGCGTTCTCGTCGTCGTGTCGCCAGAACGGGAAGCGCAGGCCCGGGAAGAAGGGCGTGTATCGCAAGTTGCGCGGCGACGCGACGGGTCGGTTCCGCGTGCTCGGGCGGCGCAGCGCGTCGACCGTGCGCGGCACGGTGTGGCTCACCGAGGAGCAGTGCTCGGGAACGAAGACCACCGTGGCACGCGGCAGCGTCGCCGTACGCGACAAGGGCAAGAAGAAGACGTACCTCGTACGCGCCGGCGACAGCTATCTGGCGCGAAACGAACGTGCGGACGCCAGTTCGAAGGGAGCCATCCGATGAGTCGCCTCGCTCTGTTCGCCCTCGTCACGGCCACCTTCGGGGTCGCCACGGCCGCTCCCGCGTTCGGGGCCCGGCCGGTGAACGACGACTACCTGGCGTCGACGCGCATCGTCGAGCCCTTCACGCCGTCGCGCGAGGCCGTCCGCGATCTCCTGGACCTGACCGAGGCGACGACGCAACCTGACCTGTTCGTGCCCGGCGGACCAGCGGGGGGAGGGCCGGAGCGGACGACGTGCAATGGCGTCCCCTTCGGCAAGACGGTCTGGTACGACCTCAAGCTCGACGTTCACGGCCGCGTCGAGGTCCAGACGGCCGGGACCGACGTGATCATCGCGCTCTACGAGTACGACCCGGACAGCGACGCGATCGCCGACGAGCTCGGCTGTACGGATGAGCGGGGGACCACGGAGGACGTGTTTCTCGCCAATCTCGAGCCGCGCCGGAGCTACACCGTGCAGATCGGAGGCGTCGATCGCGGGGCCGGCCCGGTCGGGGGCCCGCTCCAGGTCACGTTCGACTTCTTCCCCGATGCCGACCAGGACGGAATCTTCGACGCGTTGGACGAGTGCCCGAAGCGGCAGGGCGTCAAAGCCGCGGGTGGATGCCTGCCCGCGCTGAACAGCCGCGCGAACTTCGCGTTCAGAGATACCGCCGACGGCGTCCGGATGACGAGTGTTCGGATGAGCAAGGTGCCCAAGGGCGCGCAGCTGACGCTGCGGTGCACCCGTCGCTGCGATGTCCGCCAGACCCTCAAACCGGGCAAGCTGACCTTCACGAGCATCGCCGGGCGGACGCTGCCCGCGGGCGCCCGATTCGAAGTCCGCGTGACCCGGCCGGCGACCGGCAAGTCAGACCGCTACCGGTTCGGCGCGATCGGACAACTTTTCCGCTTCGACGTCGAACGCGGCTCCGTCACCCGCACCGAGCGCTGCTTCTACCCCGGTTCGAAAGCGTTGCGAAAGAGTTGCCGCTAGCCGCCGCCCCCGCCGCCGCCCCCACCGCCGCCGCCGCCCCCACCACCGCCGCCGCCACCGCCGCCTTGAGTCGGGGTTGCGGTCGGGATCGCGGTCTGCGTGGCGGTCGGAGTCGGCGTGGCCGGTGCCGGATCCTCGAGCAGGGGAGGGAGTGCGACGGCGCGGATCGCTGGTAGGTCGTACCCCGCCGTGGTCAGTAGCGACAGCGCGTCGTCGATGCGCGCGTGCGCCGCCTCGGCGCGGCCACCCTCGCGCCTGAACCCGGCGCGATCCTTGCGCGCACCGTTCCGGGCGGCCCGGCCGTAGGCCTCTGCCGTGCGCTCCAGCGCCCCGGTCAAGCGTGTGTTGGCCTGCAGGTCGGCCGGGCTGAGGTCGAGCCGGCCGAGCGTCCGGGCAGCGTTCGAGTACGCGGCCGAAAGGCGCTCGGTGGCCGTCACCTGGGTCGTGCGCTGACGGGCGGCGCGCAGATCGGCCGCCGCGTGCGAGGCGCGTGTGTGAAGGGTTGCGAGGGTGTCGGTGAGCTGCTCGGCGTAGGTCTCACTCGGCCCGACGGTGAAGGCCGAGCCGTCGGTGATGCGCAGCGTCGAGGCGATCTGGTCGCACGTCCGGGCGGGGGCCGTGCACACGAGCGTTGCCACGCCCTCGGTGGTGGGCACCGCGTAGACGATCGCGGGCCGCGCACCGCCGAGGTCGAGATCGGCGTAGCGGCGCGCCTGGGTTCCATCGGCGAGGTCAACGGACGTCATCGACGGATCGTCGCCGGCCACCTGGCGCAGGTCGTCCGCCAGAAGAGAGGCGTTGGCCGCGGACTCGCCGGCCTTGCCGAAGGTGACCGCGGAGCCTGTCGAGCCGCTGCGTGTCGCCGCTCCCGGCGCGAGGCCGGGCACGACGGTGTCACTCGTCGAGCGCCAATCGGCCGGGACCTCGAGCGACATTCCCGCGGCGGCGGCGGTCTGGGTGCCGGCCGCCGTCGGCGTCGGCGTCGGGTCACCGCCACCGCCACCGCCACCGCCGTCGAAGATGGTCGCCGCGACGATGCCGCAGACGACGACGCCGGCGACGAGTGCGGCCGGCAGCAGCAGCGCTCGTCTCCCGCGGGACCGTCGCCCTACGGTCGGCAGCTCGTTGCGCGAGTCGGTTTCGACGGGCCGACCGGTGGGCGCGGCGGTGGTGTTCTCGCCGCCGGCGCGCTCTGGCTCCGGCTCCGGCTCCGGCTCCGGCTCCGGCTCCCCGGTCGAGGATTCGGGCGACCGGTCGTCCGGTGCGCCATGCCCGGGGTCGGCGGGCGCCGGGGTCGGTGGGCCGACCGCGGGCTCCTCCAGCGGCGCGGCCGCGTCCGAAGGCGGTGGCGTGTACATCGGTGGCGCGGCCGCCTCGCCGGCCACGAACGACTTGTACGACGCCTCGTCCGTCGCGGGCGCCGCGGTGGACGATCCCGTCTGGTCCGATGGCTCCGGCAGCCGCGCGTCGCGCCGCCATCGTGGCCCGTGTAGGCTGAGCAGCACGTCCTCGAAGTCGTCCCAGGCCGCCTGCGCGCCTTGCGTACGTTGCTGGGGCGCCTTGACCAGCAGTTTCTGAATCCAGTCCGAGATGCGAGGGTCGACGTCGGGTTGCAGCGACGTCACGGGCGGAATCTCTTCGTTGGCGTGGCGCAGCAGGATCGCGATCGGCGTGTCGGAGTCGTGGAACGGGACGTTGCCCGTGAAGTGCTCGAAGGCCATACAGCCGACCGAGTACAGGTCGGTCCAGGGGCCGATGTCCTGCGCCATCGCCTGCTCGGGCGCCATGTAGGTCGGCGTGCCCACGGTCGTGCCGGTCGCGGTCAAGAACGCGCCCGTCTGCATCTTCGTGGTCGCCTTGGCGATGCCGAAGTCGGCGATCTTCACGCGCCCTTCGGCCGTGACCATCAGGTTCTCGGGCTTGAGGTCGCGGTGGACGATCCCGTGCGCTTCGGCGTGGGTGAGACCGGCGAGCAGGCCCTCGAGCACCCCGCCGATCTGCGCGAGGTTCATCCGCCCGACGTACGGGCGCAGCGAGCCGCGCTCGATGTACTCCATCGCGATGTAGGGCGTGCCGTCGTGCTCGAAGTAGTCGTGCACCGTCACGATGTTCGGGTGCGAGAGCGAGCCGGCGACGCGCGACTCGCGCAGGAAGCGCTGGGCGAAGGACGGGTCCGACGCGTGGAACGCGCCGAGCTCCTTGAGCGCCACGAAGCGATCCAGGTCGGTCTGCCATGCGAGGTAGACCGTCGCCATGCCGCCGCGACCCACCTCCCGGACGATCTCATAGCGGCCGACCGTCTTCGTCGCCTCAGCCATTTCCGCGTCCCTTCCAGCCGGCTCATCGCGCGCGAGCAGGCCTTATCACTCAAGTCATGCGCAGTTGTACCGGCGCCAGGGACTCCAGGCAACGGCGGGTCCGAGCCGAGGCCTCGGTGAATGTCCGGCTGACAACAAACCGGCCCGAGGTAAACCGTCGTGTCGGTCCGGCCGGCAAGGAAGCCGCGGATCGCTCGGCTCGATGGGTTCGCCGGAGAACGGTTTCGTCGCCGGCGCCTCGCCGGACGACGCGGGCTCGACAGGGAGTCTCCAGCGCTGAAGACTGCTTGCCGGAGTGCGCCGATGGCTGCGATGAGATCGTGTCAGACATGCGGAAGAGAGCACCCGCCGGAGCGAGACTTCTGCGACTGCGGGGAATACCTCCGCTGGGAAGCGACGACCGAGCTGCGTGCGGTGATCGTCGAGTCGCCGCAGGCCGGCCAGGGCGCCGCCTCGCCCCCGGCGGCCGTCTCGCCTGCCCCGCCCGGTCAACCCGGCGCGACCGCCCCTCCACCGTTGCCCAAGACGCTCGTGCGCTCCGCCGTGCCGGAGCAGCCGGCGGCGGCGGAGCCGAGCGAGCCCGTGTCGGTCGTCCTGCGCCTGCCCGAGGGCGATCCGGCCAAGGGCGAGACGCTGCACCAGGCGGTCGAGCCGGGCCAGCGCGAGCGTGTCCTGGCGCTGATCCGCAACCAGAGCGGGATCGTCGATAACTACGACATCCGTGTGGAGGGGATGCCGCAGGACTGGTGGTCGGTCTATCCGGGGACGGTCTACCTCGTCCCGTTCGGCGCCGGCGGCACGTACGAGCAGGAGGTCGAGATCCACCTGCACCCGCCGCGCGGCCCCGAGGCCGAGGCGCGGGTGTGGGACCTGATGATCGTCGCCGACTCCAAGGCGATGCAGACGGTCGCGGCGTCGGCGCCGCTGGCGCTGCACGTCCAGCCCTACATCGAGACGGCGACGACGCTGCGCCCGCAGCGCAAGAAGGGTCGCCGCAAGGTGACGTTCGACGTGACGGTCGCCAATAAGGCCAACGCGCCGGTGCTGATCGCGCTGGAGGGCGAGGACGAGGACGCCGAGCTGAAGTTCGGCTTCAATCGGCCGCCGTCGGAGATCCCGGCCGGTGCGGCGATCGTGTCGCAGATGCAGGTCCGCCCGCCCAAGCAGATCTGGATCGGCCGCGGTCGCGATTGGCGGCTGGAGGTCAAGACGATCACCGGTGATGAGGCGGCCGAGCGCGCCGCCGATCAGGTCGTCGGCGCCGACGTGCTCTTGCAGGCCGGGCCGCCGGTGAAGAAGAAGTGGTACAAGCGCGGCGCGCCGCAGGTCCCAGGGATGTATCCCCCGCGGGTCTTCAAGCCGCAGCTGTACCCGCCGGACGTGAGCATGGGCCCGGGCGGCCTGCAGGTGCGGATGCCGAAGCTGCAGCAGCCGCAGTTCCAGGGCCCGCAGATGAAGTCGATGAACGCGTCGCAGCTCAAGCCGGGCCAGCTCAAGCTTCCAGGCCGCGGCGGCTCGAGCACGCCGACCGCGCCGCTGATGCCCACGCAGGGCGTCTTCAAGCAGAAGCCGTGGCTGCCGTGGTGGCTGATCCCGCTGCTACTGCTCTTGCTCCTGCTGCTCTTCCTGCTGCTGCGCAGCCAGCCGCAGACGGTGCTCGTCCCGAAGGTCGTGGGCGCGAAGTCGACGTTCGACGCGCAGGCGCGCCTGATCGAGTCGGGGCTGCGGCTCGACCCGGAGACGAAGACGCAGATCGACGACACCGTCCCGCCCGGCTCGGTGCTCCGGCAGGCTCCGGACAGCGGCGTCGAAGCACCACGGGCCAGCGCCGTCAGTGTCCTCGTGGCGGTCGGCAGCGGGCACGTCAAGGTGCCCGACGTCTCCGGCCGGACGGCGGCGGAGGCGGACAAGCTCCTCCGCGCCCGTGAGCTCACGCTGGGTCCGGCCTCGCCGCAGCCGGTCGACCCGGACGCGAACATCAAGAGCCAGATCCCGGCCGCCGGCGAGACGGTCAAGGCCGGCGCGCCCATCAGCCTGTTCTACGCGCCGAAGCCCGACGGCGGCCAGAACTCCTCAGGCAAGCCCGCAACTCCACCCGGCGATCCGCCGATGGGGGACGGCGGCACCAAGAACGCTGCGGCGGTCGTCATCCCCGCCGCCGGCGGCGCGACGCCCTCCGGCTACGCCAAGCGCCTCTCGGACCTCGCACTCGTTCCCGTGGTGCAACGCGTCTTCGACGAGGCGCCGCGCGATCACGTCGTCGCCACACGGCCGGCCGCGGGTACCACGGCCGCCAGAGGCCGCGAGGTCCGAGTGATCGTCTCCGCCGGGATTCCGCGGATCACGTTCTCCGACGGCGACGACGTGCTCCTGGTCGACGGCGCGACCGGCAAGCGACTCGGGGCCGTCGCCGCGGGCGCGCCGGAGGAGGCGGATCCCACGTGGGCACCCGATGCCACACGCGTCGCCTACGTCTCCGATGGACGGGTTCGCATCGCCGACACCGCCCGCCTGGGCCAGCGGCCGCGCGCGCTGACACCCGGGTCGGACTTCAGCAACCTCGCGTGGTCGCCGCGCGGTGACGTTATCGCTGCCGCCCGCGGCCCTGCCGGTGACACGGACCTGTGCCTGCTCACCGCCGGCGAGCGCGGCGTCCCGAGCTGCAAGCTCGAGCCGTCCTTCGAGCTCGCTCTCGCGATGCACTGGGCGCCCGACGGGCGTTCGATCCTGGCCGTCGGTCGACGCGCGGGCTCTCCCACCTCGGGCATCGTCCGCTGGACTACCGCGCGCCCGTTCTCCTCCAACGCCGGCGACTGGAGCGCCGGCGAGTTCATGAGCGATGTCACCGGCACCGACCGCGACGTGGCCGACGTCGCACTCTCACCTGACGGCAAGCGCCTCTCCGCCGCGGTCCGCTTCGGCTCGGACGAGTACCGGCTCTGGCTCACCGACGCCGACGACCTCGGCCTCGAGCGCGCCAAGCGGACCGGCCTGCGAGCGTGCAAGCTGGCGTGGCGCGGCGACTCACTCGAGCTGGCGCTCACCCAGGCCGACCGGGGCTGCCTCGAGTCCCAGGGCGCCCTCGTGCGCGTGGATCCGCGCCATCCGGACCGGACGACGCACGTCGCCGCGAAGGCCAACGACCCGAGCTATGCCCCCGAAACCCCGACCAGCGGCTGAGGTGCACATGTTCTGTATTCCGCAGGGTCGCCCGAGCAGCCGCTCGTCCTCGACCGCTCGAGTTGAGCGCTGTCCGATGGCGCGTTGGTAATACGCGGACGCCGACACGCCCAAGACCCGGCAGATGGGCTCGACGCCGAAGCGGCCGCGATGCTCGTCGACGAACGCGGTCACCTCGGTCGGTCTGCGTCGAGCTCCTTCGCGAAATACACGCTCGCCGATTTCAAGATCTCGTTCGCGCGCCGCAACTCATAGACCTCGCGCCGCAGCTTCTTGATCTCCTCACGCTCAGCCGTCGTGGGCAGATCCGGCCGCGTGCCACTGTCGGCCTCGGCTTGGCGCACACGCTTGCGCAACACCTCAGAACTGACGCCAAGGTCCTTGGCCACGTGCGCGATCGGGCGACCCGACTCAAACACGAGCCGGACACCCCGCTCGAGCAGTTCCTCTGGGTACTTTCGTGGTCTGACCATCGTCGCGGAGCATCCCTTCCAGCCAGGACATCATCCCGACCCTCAAGGCCTCCGTCGAACTCGGGATGGCTCACGGTCTCCATCAAATCCGGGGCAGTTCAGTGCTTGGTTCCTCGCTCGAGTCCTACGCCCGCTTGGGGAAGCTCGACGCGACCGTTGCGCACCGTTGCGGCGCGGTGCGGGCGCGCAGAAAGGTGACGCGAGCGTGAGGCCACGGACCTCTAACGCCTCGTTCTCCAGGCGTTTCGCACCGATAGCCGCGACTCTCTCACACCGGAGGTCCTTCTCCGGTCCCTCACTGCTATAGACGCGCCAGCGACGTCTGAGGCCGTCGAAGCATGCAGCGGCGCGCCTCATCGGGCTGGTAGCGCCGCACGTCACAACCACCACCGAACAGCGGGCACGCAGTTGCACTGAAGTGCCCGATTGCCCAAACCGCTCCCTCGACGGCCTGGGCGGCGTGGTCTCCATCGGCAAGCTGGCCGTCGGCCAGGAGGGCTACTACCTCGAGCAGGCACAGGGGCGCGTTGACCGCGCGACCAGCGTCGGCAGCGGGGTGGAGGACTACTACGTCCAAGGAACCGAGGCCTCCGGGTACTGGCTCGGGCTCGGCAGCGAGCATCTCCAGATCGTGGGGGAGGTCGACCGCGAGGCGTTGACGCGCGCCCTTCAGGGGCACGATCCGTTGAGCGCGCGGGAGCTTGTCGCTCCGCATGTGCGCCGCGTGCCGGGGTTCGATGTGACGTTCTCGGCGCCGAAGAGCGTGAGCGTGCTGTTCGGGCTCGGCGATGAGTCGCTGCGACGCACGATTCGTAGCGCTCACGACGCGGCGGTGGCCGAGGCGTTCGCGTATCTGGAGCGGGTGGCAGCGAACGGTCGGCGCGGGGCGGGCGGGTCGATTTCGATCAAGGGCAGCGGGTTCATCGCGGCGGCGTTTAGGCATCGCACGTCGCGCGCCGGTGATCCTCAGCTGCACACGCATGTCCTGATCGCCAATCTGGTCCAGGGTGTCGACGGCCGGTGGTCGGCGCTGGACGGGCGAGCGATCTTCCAGCACGCCAAGACGGCTGGCTACCTGTACGAAGCTCGGCTGCGGGCGCGGATGTCCGAGCGTCTTGGCGTTGAGTGGACGCCGGTGCGCAACGGCATTGCCGATGTCGAGGGCGTGCCGACGGACGTCTTGCGGGGGTTCAGCCGCCGGCGGGCGGAGATCGAGGCGGAGCTGCTGCGCCGTGGCGAGTCGAGCGCGGCCGCGGCGCGGATGGCGACGTTGTCGACGCGCCAGCGCAAGGACTACGGCGTCGTGCCGGAGCAACTGGTGGAGCTGTGGCGCGAGCGGGCCGCGCAGCTGGGCTTCGATCGCGCGGCGCTACGGGCAGTCCTCGGGCGGCGTTCCCATCAGCCTGACTCGCCGGTCGAATGGGATCGTGCCTTCACACGCCTGGCGGCCCCGACGGGACTTACCCAGCGGCGGTCGACGTTCGCGCCGCGCGACGTCGTGCAGGCGTTGTGCGAGGCAGTTCCGCCTGGCTCGCATGTGAGCGTGCGCGAGTTCGAGGCAATGGCGGAGGAGTTCCTGGAGTCCGAGGTTGCGGTTCGCGTGCTCGATGGCGACGCCGGCCAGGCAGCGCCCTCGATCCGGTTGCGTGACGGGCGCATGGTCTTCGCTCGCACCGATCGCCGGTTCTCCACGGTCGAGCTTCTGTCGGTCGAGCGTCAGGTGATCGAGACCGCGCTCGCGGGCGTCGGTGGGGCGGCCGGGATCGCTCGCCCGGAGGCGTTGAAGTCGGCGCTCGCCGCCCGGCCGTTCCTGTCTGGGGAACAGGTGACCATGGTCCAGCGCCTTGTCGGCGACGGCGATCGGGTCGCAATCGTCGTCGGGCCGGCGGGCACGGGCAAGACCGTCGCGCTCGCAGCTGCGCGTGACGCCTGGGAAGCGAGCGGGATTTCGGTCCAAGGTGTTGCTGTCGCTCGTCGTGCTGCGCGAGAGCTCAGCGACGGTGCCGGCATCCAGTCGACGAGCGTCACCGCGCTCCTGCGGCGCCTTCGACTCGGAGCGGATCCGCTCCCGCGGGGTTCGGTCCTGGTGATCGATGAAGCAGGCATGCTCGCGACCCGCCAGCTCGCCGAGCTACTGCGCCATACGACCGCCGTCGGGGCGAAGCTCGTGCTGACGGGCGACCATCGCCAACTTCCCGAGCTCGAGGCGGGCGGCTGCTTCCGTGGCCTCGCGATCCGCCTGCCCTACATCGGCCTCAAGGACAACCGCCGCCAACACGCACCATGGGAGCAAGAGGCGTTGCGCGAGCTGCGCCACGGCGACGTCGAGAAAGCACTCGCGGAGTACAAGCGCCAAGAGCGCATTGTCGTCGCTCCCGATGCGCACCGGCTCGGCGAGCGTCTTGTAGCGGACTGGTGGTCGAGCGGGGGTCCGAACGGCGGGATCATGATCGCGCTCCGTCGAACCGACGTCCGCACCCTGAACCGTCTCGCGCGGATCGCGATGCGCGACGCAGGTCGCCTGCACGGCGAGGAGCTGTTCTGCGGCGAGGAATCCATCAGCGCCGGCGACGTCGTTGTCCTTCGGCTCAACGACCCCCGTCGCGGCGTGACCAACGGCGACCGCGGCACTGTTGTTGCAGTGGGCCATGGCAGCCTCCAGGTCGATGTCGGGGGCCGCGTCGTCGAACTCGACGACGAGTACCTCTCTCGTTTCACGAACCACGGCGACCCAGTCGTCGCGCACGGCTACGCGGTCACCGGCCACGTCGCACAGGGACTGACGACGGACCGAGCATTCGTGCTCGCGTCCGACGAGCTGTACCGGGAGTGGGCATACACCGCGATGAGCCGTGGGCGAGCCACCAACCGGCTCTACATGGTCGGCGACGCACTTCGGATCCGCGACGAGATCGCTCCGCGGGTCCGGTCTGCGCCCGAGGCCGATCTGCTTGGAACGCTCCGCCAAAGCCGCCGCCAGCAGATGGCTCTGGATGTCGAACGTGACGGCCAAGTCCCAGTCGGCGAACCCAAGGATCGAGAATCGACGAAGCCCGATCGGACGCGTCGGTGGCGGCGAAGCCTCCGGCGGGATCGCGAGCAGGATCAGTCGATCGAGCGGTGACGGGCTCGGCGTGGCGGGCCACTTGAGACGCACGGCCTCGCCGAGCAGCGTCGCGACGGGGCCATCGCACTTCCGCAAGCATGACGACTGTGTGACGAGGGAGATCGGATCGGCGCCCGCGTCACGTCTCGGAGCAACCGGCACCGGCGTCAGGCGCGCACGAAGATATCCAGATCCACTGAGGCATTCACACCAAACAAGATGCAGCTGGCACGCCTGAGACGGCCGGCGGAGGCGATGGTAGCCGCGGTTTCGCACGAGTGGGGCCGCCGGTTGGGTCGTCGAGCGTGCGGGCCTTGGACGCGGAGGACTTGACGCGTGCCGCGTCGCGCTGGTTGAGTCGTCCGCGTGTCCAACGAGTCGAGAGATTGGACGATGGTGGCGCGCGTTGCAGAAGCGCTACTGACCGGCGCGTTCGTTCTCGGCATTGCCACGGTCGCAGGCGGAATCGTGGTCGCGGGGCAGATGAGAGCCGTCGGACTACCGGGTAGCGAGGCTGTAGCAGCGCTGCCGCGCTCGGCGCTGCTCACGCACGGGGCGGACGCGCTCCTGCCTTTCGTATTCCTCGCGGTCGGCATCCTCGCGACAGCCTTTCTCACCGCGCTCCTCTTCCAGCGATTGCACGCGAGCCCACGCCGGTGGCTGATCTTCGTTGCGATTGTCTTCTGCGGCGTACTTTTTTGTCTTCAGGGGTGGCTGGCCGGCTGGTGGCCCCCGGAGGACGCTCGGTTGCCATGGCTAGGCTCGTTCTTGATCGTGTTGGTGGGACCGTTGCTCCTTATGGCGATGGCTCTGCGTCTTTCGTCCGAAGGAATCCGCGGCTTGCATAGCTCGAGCCGTACGCCGGTGTGGCGCAGCAACTCTTGGCGCGCGATTTCGCCCGCCGTCGGGGCCATGCTCGCGATCACGACCGTCTCGTTCGGACTGGCGGTGAGTTATCCGCACGCGTTTCACGACCCGCGCGCTCGGGCAGCTGCGGTTCTGCTTCGTAGCAAACCTGAGATCGTCACCGGCGCGTGGATCGGCACGACGAAGGACTGGGTCCTGATCGGAGATATCTCTTGGTTCTCCCGCGCAGACTGCCGGTATCGTTGCCCCGCCCACACAATCAGCATTCCTCGCACTGATGTTGCGGCCTTCGCATACGGAAAGCTAAGAACCCCGAGATTCGCGTGCGGCGAGCTACAGCGCGTGGAACAGGAGGTGATCGCGATGGTCCCAACGCTTCCGATCTCTCCTCGGAATATTGTCAGTCGGCGGTGCCTTTGATGACTTGCTTCGATGGTCGGCCTCGGACAACCACCCCCCCGATGCCACCGAATCCGGTTGGGGATCCGTGTAGTGATCGAACGCTCCAGTGAGCTCGGGATCCGGGGTCTCGAGCGCGAGTCGCCCCGTCCGGTACGCCGGCGGCAAGCTCGAGTTGCTCGTCATCTCTGCTCGTTCGATCTGGTCAGGGTGTCCTGCCACGCGCGAGCGTCGAGAGGGCCCGGTCGGTGTACCAGGGCCGGAAAGCGATCCGCGCCGGGGGCAAACTGCCATAGAGAAGCAGCGCGCTGCCACGCTTGGCTTCGCGAAGTGAGTTCGCCGGCGCCAGCGACCGGTAGGTCGTCGACGTCGTCGTCGAGTGACGGCCCTGTTCGGCTGACGTTGAAGACTGCTGACGGACTTCGGTGTCGCCGACGATCTTGCCCACGTATTCCAGCGTGCGCTCGTCGGCGATCCCGCCGCCGATGACGCGAGCGCGGTGGTTGTTGACGATCGTGTCAGCGCGGTCGCGTCCCCATCGGTCGTGGGCCTGGGCGAGGTCTTGGAGGACAGTCACGAGTTGGACGCCGTGACCGGCGCCAGTCGCTGCGATGACGTCGAGATCCGGGAGCGGCGCAATATTGGCTGCCTCATCGAGCACGACGAGCAGGGGAGGGTCGAGAGGCTCGCCGGTCGCCGCCGAGCGCGTGTAGGCCTCTTCGATTACCGACTCGAGGAGAGCGACGAACACCGGACGCAGGCGACGCTGTTCGCGCACCGTTGCGCTCAGATAGAGCGTGTTTTGCCCGCCGTCGAGTAGCTCGTCCGGGCGAATATTGTCGCCCTTGGATCGCAGGAGGACACCGGGGTCGGCGTAGGCCTCGAGGATTGTTTCGGCCGTTGCGTAGACCGACGATCGCTGGCGGATGTCGCGGCCGATCGATGCTTCGAACGCGTGCGTCGCCGAAGGGATCTCCGCAGCGACCAGGGCGTCCATGATCTCGGCCTCCTCCTGCGTGTCGAGCCAGGCGATCACGTCCCCGATCGTGCGCCCTGACGTCACGGCGGCGAAGAACATCGGCGCGAGGAGTTTCGCCGCAGTCGAGTACCAGAAGTCGGCGTCGGCGAGTCCGCGTTTGTTCGCCGAAGCCCCCTCCGCCAGCCAGGCAGCGGTCCGACGTGCGCCGGCCCAGCTCTCGCAGCCGGCGAGCGGGGTCCATGCGGAGCTCTTCAAGCCAGTGCTCCCGGCGGGGTCGAAGAGTTGGACCCGTCCGCGCGCCTTCCGGGCTTCAATCGTGTCGCGCAGGAGGTCCGTCTTGACGCTGGTCGCGAGTACTGGTCCTCGCCACTCGAGGATCGCGGGGATTGCCAGACCCGTCGTCTTTCCGGTCTGGGTGGGCGCGATAACGAGAGTGGAGTGGAGCGGCTCGCAGCACACGAGGAATCGGCCTCGGCGACCGAGCGTCACTCGCGCCGGTTGGGGGCGAGTTGCGAGAAGCGGATGGAGCTGGTGATTCGTCGCCCAGCGAGCGACGGCCGGTCCGTGGTCTCGTCGACTCCATCGCACGCTCACGCGTAGACCGAGTGCGACGATTACTGCGGCCACGACGAACGCCGATGCGTACATCGCCATGGCCCCAGGCAGTCGATCGCGCACGTCAACCGGCCACGCGCCGCGCGGGTCGCTGAGATGGCTCGGCAGCTCGAGAAGCGCGGCGAGGGAGTCGGCCAGGCCGAGGTGCGGCCATCCGCCTGCGAAGACGAGACCAGCGGTGGATCCGACGAGCCAGCCAACCCCACCCAGAACCGCGACGACAGCCGCCAAGCCGAGGAACACAATCTCCAGCGGGTTGAGCTCGTGCGCTGCGCCTCCGTGCTCGTTCATGCCCAACGAGTCCCGCGGTCGACCATGCTGCCGTCGGTATCAACGATCGGCCGTTCGATCTCGGAGAGGCGATGCTGCACGAGGTAGCCACGGGTGCTGACCTTCCACAGCGCGATGCCGAGCCCGAGCTCCGGGAGCAGGTCGGCCTCAACTGAGGTCAGGCCGAGTGGCTCGCGCGCCATCGCGACGTTGTCGGGCGGCTGACGGTAGATCACCCGTGTCTGGGCGTCGTGCAGCAGACCTTCGGCGAGCTCCCGCTCGCGACTGCCGGCCGCGCCGGCCGCGGAAAGGTCGGTCAGCCGGTGCATGACGACGACGTTCTGTACGCCGTCGCGACGGGACATCTTGAACGCCGCCTGCAGCCATTCACCGACGCCGATGAACGAAAGCGCGCGCCAGACCTCGTCGAAGACGTTGATCATTTTCCGCGGCGCTCGCTCCTCGCGGCGCGCCTCCTCGTGGAGGCTCAGGATCATCCCGCGCTCCCAGGCCGATGCACACGTCATCACGAGTCCGAGGGCACTTGAGTCATAGAACGCCGACAGGTCCAGGACGACCGCGCGCCCGTCGAGTCGCAGGCCAGCGGTCGTCGGGCCGTCGAACATCCCGCGAAGGTCGCCTTCGCAGAGGCGCTGGAGACCTAGGGCGACGTCACGCGAGCGCTTCGCGAGCGCCTGCGTCGTGGTCACGAGGCGCTCGGCCATGGACTTGTGGGGGCGAAAGAGCAGGGAGACGATGGCAGGCAGCGTCGGTTCCACGCCCTGGTCATCGTTCACCAGCCGTAGCGCCTCGCGCACGGATCCTTCCTCTTCCTGATCGAGGCGGCGGGAGAGCGCGCCGGCCGCGAGCGCACGGAGGAGGTTGAGCTGGGATTGCCAACCCGACTCGCGGGCCACCGGATTCAGGCGCACGTCGCCGCCTGGGACGAGCCGGATCGGCTCTACGCCGAGAGCCCTCGCGAGCGGTGCGTACTCGCCCTTCGGGTCTGCGATCCAGGGGACGCGGCCAAAGAGGGCCTGGCGGTAGAGGTAGCTCTTCACCAGCGACGACTTGCCCGAGCCGAGCTCGCCGGCGACAAGGAGATTCGGGTTGCTGATGACCCGCCGCTCGTAGAGGACGAACGGGTCATACGTGAACGCCGATCCATGGAGGTCGGTTCCGATGAGCACGCCGCCGTCACCGAGGCCGTTCTCGCCGAAGAACGGGTAGATCGCCTGCGCGTTGGCGGTTGTCGCGCGATGCCCTGGGCGCTCGCCGCGTCGGTGTCTCACAGGAGCCCGCCGGTCCGACTTGCGTTGAGCCCACGTCCCACGGGAAGGGCGCCGTTGACGAAGCCGGTGTCCTGCTCACCCCAGAGGGGGGAGAGGTCGAGGTAAGCCTGCTGCGCTGCTTGCTCGACGCGCTCGCACGCGTCATCGAGCTCGCTCACGTTGCGCCCGGTCACCGTCACGTAGCCGGCGAGGCGGATCTCTTCGTGGCCGGAGGCAAGCTCCTCCTCGCGTTCGACTGTGGCGTTCTGTTGGCGCCGGCGTCGCGCAGTGGTGCGAAAGCCGCGACGTTCCCGGAGCTCCTCGTCGGCCTCGTCGCTCGTGATCGCTGCCTCGACCGCGCGCCGCGAGCGAGCCGGTGGAATCGGCTCGATGATCAACGACATGCTGTGGACCGCGTGTGCGCTGAAGAGCAGTGGCGTCATGAAGAGTGGGCCGACGGGTAGTCGCGGCCACTGTGAGATCCAGTAAGTCCTATGGATCGCGCCGTCGGTTCGGTGGGAGTTCCATTCCGTGTCAGCTGCGATCGGGCCGAACGAGATCGCCTCGGGCACGGTCTCGGGCTCGCGATCAACGGTCTCCGGGCGTCGAAACGGGTCGTAGCCGCTCCGAATTGCGGCGGCGTACTGCGCGGCGGTGAGGACGCCGGCGATCTCGACGTCGGAAGCGTCGAAGCGGGTGAGCAAGGTGCGCAGCTCGCGCAGGACGACGACGTGGGCTTGGTCGCTCTTGGTGATGCGTTCGGTCCTCGGATCGCGAGCGCCTCTGGCGACCGCGCGCCGCTCGTCGAACTGGACCGCGAGCAGAATCTCGTGATCCTGCGTCACCTGGGTCGACTGCTCGAGCAGAGATCGATAGGACAGCTCCAGCTGCTTGGGGATATCCGGCGATGCGTCTCGCGCTTCGAAGAAGTGGCGCCAGAGGCCATCGCCGTCGGCGGGGAGAGCGCGCTGCAGGATCTGCAGCCGCCGGACCGGCATGGTGCTCCGCGCGAGCCCGGCGAGTATCTGGCCCCAGCGCGCGAGACGTGCCTCGTGCTCGCTCGTGGGCAATAGACCGACAGCACGAACTCGCACCGCGACTGCAGCTGTAAGTGTGCCGGCACGGCAGTCGCGGAGAAGCCCAACGTCGAGATCGCCGGTCGGGACCGCGATCAGCTGGCAACCGTGGAGGCAGGGAGGCAGGTTCCCCGGCCGCCGCGCTTCGGTTCCGTCGATCTCGGCGATGAGTCCCCCGGCGGGAGCTGAGGACCGGAACCGCAGGCTTCCGGTAGCCGCGGCGGCGAGGAAGGACAGCGTCACCGGCATCCATTCCTCGGCTGTCCGCCCGTTGATCGGGATGAACGCCAGGGCGGCGCCGATCGCAATCGCAACCAGCGCAGCCAGGAAACCGCCCGCGCTGGACGCGACGTTGACGATGAACACCGCGCTGAGACACGACGCGCCGATGCACAGCACCTGGCCTCGTCGGAATCCACCGATGATTCCCCGTCGTTCGAGCGGGCCGAAGCGATAGGTGCGATCCGGCCGGGACGGCTCAGTCATGGCGCCTGTCTCTGTGCTCGCTCGTCGGACGACGCTCGGGTAGCCGCGGCAGATCGAGCGGCACTGCTTCCGACGGACCTGTCGGCCCGCCGGTCGCCAGTTCAGGTGTCTGCGTAGCTGCAGCCGCGATCGCAGGAGCACCGGCGATCGCGTGCGACGAGCCCATCCCGGAGAAGTTCCGGACCGCGAGCTGCCGCGCGGCGAAGGTTGGCCGAGAAGGAAGCGGCTGCCGCTGCCGCGCCGGAGCGCTTGTTCGCTGCGGTGGATGACGACCTGCTCGGGGTCGGCATCCAGCGTGGGCAGATCGGCGTCCTCCAGGTCGACACGGCGCCACCCGCCGCGCACGGTCGCTTCGCGTCCTTCACGGATCCGCTTGATGCGGTAGCTGGTCGCCTTCCAGAAGACCCGCTCGAGCGAATCCGAGTCGCTCAGCGGCTTTCGGTATTGCGTGACGATGTAGTCGATCGCCTCGTCGACGGCGAACTCCCACTGATCGCGGGTGAGACCCCTCGCCGCCGAGAGCTCGATCGGGACCTGGTCGACGAGCCTGTCGCGGCGTGGAATCAGCGCGTCTGCGAGCTGTTGTGGCGTGTAGCTCCAACGGCGCGGCCCATTCAATCCCCGGCGCGCCTGCCTGCTCCCGAACTCGGCCATACCGCCGTCAAGCCGCCGAGCCGTCCGTTTGGGCAAAAGAATGCTGGTCCGCACCCTGTCGGTCCTCCCGCTCCACGAGTTTTCGTCCTCGAAGACGCGTATGTCAAGCCCCGCAACGTGCGGCTTTCGATTGCCCGAACTCGCCACTCGACGGCTTGGGCGCTATGGCCGCATTACCTGCTCAGGGCGATCCGGAGTTCGCACTCCGCGCCTATTTGGCTCTCCTCGCCGGTAGAGCACCATCGACGCATTTCCTCGAGGTCCGCTATCGCGTCGGCGATCAGCAACTCGGACACGAGTTCCACCACGTCTACGACGACCGCGCGCTCATCCGCGCGGTTCGCTCGCGGGGTTCGCGTACGGACGTCTACGTCGGTTGCGCGCCGCGCTCACGCCGCCAGGGGACCAAGGACGCGGTCTCGCAGGTCTGGGTCCTGTGGGCTGAGTGCGATGGGGAGGAGGCGGCTCGTCGGCTGCAGCGGTTCCGGCCGCTCCCGTCGCTCGTCATCGCATCCGGGTCAGGCTCGAACTGCCACGGCTATTGGCCGCTCACGGCGCCACTGACCCCGCGCCAGGCGGAGATGGCGAACCTACGGCTCGCGCACGCGCTCCAGGCCGACCGCGCATGCTTCGACGCGTCGCGCATCCTGCGTCCGCCGGGCACGTGGAACTTCAAGCACGACCCGCCCCGGCCGGTCGGGGTGCTGCGGCTCGATGCCCAACTGCGCTTCAACGTCGAGGAGATCACTGGGCACCTGCCCGAGGTGAGCGACGAGATCGTGCGCCGGCGATGGGACGCGGTTCCACGGTCGAATCTCGACGATCCGTTGCTCTCGATCCCGCCGCGGCACTATGTCGCCGACCTCCTCGGGGTCAAGCCGGGTCGGAACAACAAGGTGTCGTGCCCGTTCCACAACGACGACCGACCGAGTCTGCACGTCTATCCAACCGGGGACCGCGGGTGGTGCTGCTTCTCCTGTCGGCGCGGAGGAACGATCTACGACCTTGCCGCGGCTATTTGGGGAATGCAGACACGCGGACGGGACTTTGTAGAGGTGCGACGACGGCTGACCGAGCTATACGGCCGTGGGATCGATAGGTCGAGGATCGCCGCGAGATCGCTGGAGCGCTGATTTCTCGTGCGGTGTCGTGCGCCGAAACCGGGCTGTGTACCGATCCGCGACGAGTGCTTAGAAGGCCACCCGAATCCCGTCCACTCTATGCCAGCCACGTCCCGTACGGCCGAAATCGGCCGGTCGAATCCCGTCGAATCCCGTCGAGCTAAGCGCACGCAGGGGAGTACGGTGCAATCCAGCAGCGCTCCTGGTGAATGAGAGCGGGTGTCCGCTGAGGTGTACTCGTGCGCGGCACCGTCACGCAAAGGTTCGCTGCCTACGCAGCATCGCCGTTCCGCCTCACGGCTGATGCGTTGAGCGATCGCCCCGGGCATCACGTGCACGGCGCACGACCACAATCGTCCACGGCGAGAACGTGCCCTTAGCGGCGAGTCGATACGAGAAGCGCCCATCGCGGCTGCCTCGGCGCAACGAGCCGCGCACGACACCTCGAGCGTCGAGTCGGAGGGCGCCGATGTTGTGTCGACGACTGGTCCGCAACTGCGCGAGTTTGGCGCCGACCACGCGCAGCGCGAACGCTCCGTCGGCACGCGCTTTCAGGACGGCTTGCGCGCGTCGTGCGGTGGGCTGCGGGGGTCCGGGAGGTGCCGGATCGGCCGGTTCTTGATCCCCGGCGCTTGCGGGCGGAACCGGGGAGATCCCCGGCGATTCTTCCGCACGCGGGTCGGCGGTCGTCGCACGGGAACCCGCTTCCGGCGCCGCGTCCGCGCCCGATGGAGCTGCGGCCAGGCTCGACTTCAAGCCGTTGACAACCACGAGATCAATGCCCGCAGCGGCACTCTGGTCGAACGTGAACCGCTGGTCGACGCTCGGAGCGAACTCGCCGTCACGGATTCCACCTGAGACTACCCGCAGACGTGTTCCCGGCGCGACGGTGGAGCCACCGTCGGAGGTCGCCTTCAGACTGCCTGCGACGCGGGCGGTGCCTGCGAGCGTGAGACGCCCGAAGGCATCGGCGCCGGCCACGTGGAAGAGCGCGGAACCGTCGGTCGTCTGGCGGAACGCTGTCGCCTGCAGCTCACCGCGGTCGATGTCGAGGACGCCGTTGTTCTCGAGCGGGGCCGAGATCGTGGCGCGCCCGCCTGTGGCCGGCCTGCGGATGGTGCCGAGGTTGAGCAGCAGTGTGTCGGCTGTGCCGGCGATCGTGCTCGAATCGTTGACGATCACCGTGCCGCTGTTGCGCAGCCGGGCGCGCCCGGAGAGGTCGACGAGGTACGTGCGTCCGGCCGCGTTGCGGAGCATCCCGCGATTGTCGACGGTGGCATCGATCACGCGCAGGGTGCCGTTGAACTCCGTGACGGCCGTCTCGGCGATGCGCAGGACGCCGCGCAGCTCGATCTGCCCGCCGGACACATCGAAGCGATCGCGGATGTCGAGGCGTCCGGCCCCGGTGATCCGGCCGGCGCTCATCCGCAGCGTTCCGGCCGGGATCGCTCCGCTGACGTCGACGGTTCCGCCGTCGATCGTGATCGCGCCCTCGAACGTGCTGTTCTGCAGCGCGAAGGCGCCGGCCGAGAACGCCAGCTCCGAGCCGATCGGCGCGCTGAAGGTTCCCGTGCTCACGCCGCCGCCCCCGGTGAAGCTGATGCGGCCATCACGCCCGATGATCGTCCCATCGTTGTCCAGCGCCACGGAGATCGAGGCTGTGCTCGTGCCGGCGGTGCGGGTAATCGTGCCGGTGTTGTGAACCAGCGCAGAGGAACTCCCGACGGCGCGGCGGATGTCGGCGCCGTTGCCGAGAGTGAGCGTCCCGGCGTTCTCGAGCGTCGTGTCGAGATAGCCGACCGAGCTAGTGGCCACGTTGACTGTCGCCGTGGCCGCGACGGCCAATGTGCCGTTGCCGTCGACCCGTCCACCGCTCCAGGCGAGCGCGCCGGCAACGGTGACGTTCGCGTCGAGTAGGGAGAGCCAGCCGCTGCTGAGGCGCAGCGTGCCGGTGGTAGCGATCGGCTTGCCGCTCACATCCACGTCGCCGCCGTCGATCGTCACGTTACGCGCCAGGCTCGCGTCCTGGAGCTTGAAGAGGCCGGCGGAGAACGCGACCTCGGCGTCGTCAGGCGCGGTGAAGGTCCCCGTGCTGGTGCCGCCCCCGCCCGTCATTGTCACGCGCCCGCCGCCGCTGGTCACGACGCCGTCGTTGTCGAGCGGCACGTCCAACCCGGCACCACTCGTCCCGGCTACGCGGGTGACCGTGCCCGCGTTGTGAATCAACGCGGGCGAGCCGCTCGTGGCACGACGAATGACCGCACCGTTCCCCATCGTAAGCGTCCCCGCGTTCTCAAGCGTCGTATCGAGATACGCAGTCGAGCTGGCGGCCATGCTCGCCGCCGCCGTGGCCGCAACGACGAAGGTGCCGTTACCATCGACCCGTCCACCGCTCCAAGCCAGCGCGCCCGTGACGGTGGCGTTCGTATCCAGCAGCGAGAGCGAGCCGCTGCTGAGGCGCAGCGTGCCCGTAGCGGAGATAGGCTTGCCGCTCACGTCCAAGTCGCCGCCGTCGATCGTCACATTGTGCTCGAGGGCGGCGTTCTGCAACTTGAAGTAGCCCGCGGAGAAGGCGACCTCGGAACCGTCGGGCGCGGTGAAGCTCCCCGTGCTTGTGCCGCCCCCGCCGGTCATAGTCACGCGCCCGCCGCCGCTGGTCACGACGCCGTCATTGTCGAGCGGCACGTCCAACCCGGCACCACTCGTCCCGGCTACGCGGGTGACCGTGCCCGCGTTGTGAATCAACGCGGGCGAGCCGCTCGTGGCACGACGAATGACCGCACCGTTCCCCATCGTAAGCGTCCCCGCGTTCTCAAGCGTCGTATCGAGATACGCAGTCGAGCTGGCGGACACGGCAACGGTCCCACCCCCGGGTACGACCAGCGACCCGGCCCCATCCATCACCCCGCCGCTCCAGGCCATCGCGCCGCCGATCGTGACGGTGGTGGCCGTGGTGAGGCGCCCGCTGCTTACGCGGAACGTGCCGGTCGGGCGGACGTCGCCGCCGGCGATGTTGACTGTCGCGCCGTCGACTGTCACGTTGCGGCCGAGGCTCGCGTTCTGAAGCGCAAACGTCCCGGCGGAGAACGCGACCTCCGAGCCGTCGGGGGCGGTGAAGTCACCAAAGCTTGTGCCGCCCCCGCCCGTCATTGTCACGCGCCCGCCGCCGCTGGTCACGACGCCGTCGTTGTCGAGCGGCACGTCCAACCCGGCACCGCTCGTCCCGGCTACGCGGGTGACCGTGCCCGCGTTATGAATCAACGCGGGCGAGCCGCTCGTGGCACGACGAATGACCGCACCGTTCCCCAATGTCAGCGTACCCGCGTTCTCAAGCGTCGTATCGAGATACGCAGTCGAGCTGTTCGCCACCGAGAGTGCGCCGCCCTCCGACACGATCAGTGAGCCGCTCCCGTCGACCGTCCCGCCGCTCCAGACGAAGCCCTCGGCGACGGTGATCGTGCTGTCGAGTAGCGAGAGCCAGCCACTGCTGACGCGCAGGGTGCCGGTCGTGGTCACGGGCCGACCGCTGACGTCGACGTCGCCGCCGTCGACCGTCACGTTGCGTCCCAGGCTCGCGTCACGGAGCTTGAACACACCGGCGGAGAAGGCGACCTCGGAACCGTCGGGGGCGGTGAAGCTGCCGCTGCTGGTGAGGCCGCCGCCGGTCAAGCTCACGCGCCCGCCGCCGCTGGTCACGAGCCCGTCGTTGTCGAGCGGCACGTCCAAGCCGGCGCCGCTCGTACCCGAGGCGCGCGTGATCGTCCCCGTGCTGTGGATCAGCGCGGGCGATCCGCTCGTGGCGCGACGAAGCACCGCGCCGTTGGCCAGCGTGATCGTCCCGGTGTTCTCGAGCGTGGTGTCGAGGTATCCCGTCGAGCTCGTCGCAACGCTCAGGGTGCCGTCCTTCGCGACGATCAGCGAGCCGGTCCCGTCAACCGTCCCACCGCTCCAGACCATCGATCCGCCGACCGTGATCGTCGTCGCCGTCGTCAAACGTCCGGAGCTGAGCCGCAGCAGGCCGGCGGGGCTCACGCCACCGCCGGCGATGTTGACCGTCCCGCCGTCGACGGTCACGTTGCGGCCCAGTGTGGCGTCCTGCAGCGCGAACGTGCCCGAGGAGAACGCGACCTCGGCGCCGTCGAGTGCCGTAAAGCTGCCCGTGCTCATCTCGCCTCCCGCGATCAGGCTCAGCCTTCCGCCGACGCTCGCAACGGCTCCGTCGTTGTCAAGCGGGACGTACACGTTGGCGGCGCTGGTTCCGGCGCTTCGCGTGATCGTGCCTGTGTTGTGGATGAGCGCGGGGGAGCTGCCGGTGCCGCGGCGGATGTCGGCGCCATTCCCGAGCGTGATCGTCCCGGCGTTCTCGAGCGTGGTGTCGAGGTATCCAGAGGAGCTCGCCGCAACGCTCAGGGTGCCGTCCTTCGCGACGATCAGCGACCCGGTCCCGTCGACCGTCCCACCGCTCCAGACCATCGATCCGCCGACCGTGATCGTCGTCGCCGTCGTCACCCGACCACCGCTGATGCGCAGAAGGCCCGCAGGGCTCACGCCACCGCCGGCGATGTTGACCGTCCCGCCGTCGACGGTCACGTTCCGGCCGAAGGTGGCGTCGGCGAGCGCGAAGCCGCCGCTCGAGAACGCGACTTCACCGCCGTCCGGCGCGCCGAAGCTGCCCGAGCTCGTTCCGCCGCCGCCTGCGAGGCTGAGGCGGCCCCCGTTGCTGGAGACGGTCCCGTCGTTCTCGACCGGGACATAGAGGAACGCGCTGCTGGTCCCGGCGGAGCGGGTGATCGTCCCCGTATTGGCGAGAAGCGGACTGAAGCCAGTGCCCGACGGCGCGCGCAGATCGGCACCGTTGCCGAAGCTCAGCGTGCCGGCGTTCTCGAGGCGCGTCGCGAGGTACGCCGTGGTGCTCGGATTGATCTCGAGCGTCGCATCTGCGCTCACGCGCAGCGCCGCGATCCCGTTGAGCGTGGCGCCGGACCACCTCACGCGACCCTCGACCGTGCTCGTCGTGATCGGCGCGATCACGCCGCCTTCGAGAGATGTCCCGGTCGCGAGAGTGGCGCCGTCGAGCGTGAACGTGCCGGCGCTAAGGGCGACCGATCCCGCGCTGGAGTCGAAGCGGCCCGTGGAGGTGCCCCCGGCACCGAGGTTGAGGCGGCCGCCGTCGCTGGAGATCACCCCGGCGTTGTCGAACGGAACGTACAGGCTCGCGCTGCTGGTTCCGGCGGCGCGCGTAATCGTGCCGGTGCTGACGACGAGCGGAGCGAACCCGGTGCCCGAGGAGGCGCGCAGGTCAGCCCCGTTCCCGATGCGCAAGGTCCCGGCGTTCTCTAGCCGGGTGGCGAGGTAGCCCGTGCTGCTCGCGGTGACCTCGAGCGTCCCCTCCGAGGTGATCCGCAATGCCTTCGGGCCGTTCAGCGTGGCGCCGCTCCACGTCACGTGCCCTTCGACGAAGCTGTCACCGGCCGGCTGCAGTGTCCCGCCCTCGATCGCGGTGCCGGTGCCGAGCGTCGCGCCGTTGAGCGTGAAGGTGCCGGCGCTGAGGACGACCGTGCCCGTATCGGTCGCGAAGCGCCCAGTCGAACTGCCGCCCGAAAGCAACGCCAACCGCCCACCGCCGCTGGCGACGACGCCGTCGTTGTCCACCGGCACGATCAGATTCGCAGTTGCCGAGCCGTTCGCTCGCGTGATCGTCCCCGTACTCGCGATCACCGCGCCCGCCGCCCCGGACACGGACCGCACGTCGGAGCCGTTGCCGAGGCTCACCGTGCCCGCGTTCTCGAGACGGGTCGCGAGATACGAGGTCGAGCTCGGGCTGAACTCAAGGGTGGCTCCCGACTTGATCCGCAATGCCTTCGGGCCGTTCAGCGTGGCGCCGCTCCACGTCACGTGCCCTTCGACGAAGCTGTCACCGGCCGGCTGCAGTGTCCCGCCCTCGATCGCGGTGCCGGTGCCGAGCGTCGCGCCGTTGAGCGTGAAGGTGCCGGCGCTGAGGACGACCGTGCCCGTATCGGTCGCGAAGCGCCCAGTCGAACTGCCGCCCGAAAGCAACGCCAACCGCCCACCGCCGCTGGCGACGACGCCGTCGTTGTCCACCGGCACGATCAGATTCGCAGTTGCCGAGCCGTTCGCTCGCGTGATCGTCCCCGTACTCGCGATCACCGCGCCCGCCGCCCCGGACACGGACCGCACGTCGGAGCCGTTGCCGAGGCTCACCGTGCCCGCGTTCTCGATCCTCGTTCCCACATACGCCGTCTGGCTCGGCGCGACGTCCATCGTCGCTGACGATGCGACCGCGAGCGTCCCGGCTCCGTCGACCGTCCCGCTCGCCCACGCCAGCGACTCGGTGACGGCCAGGCGGCCGCCGACGCTCAGGCGGCCGCTGAGCGTCACCTGCTCGAGGCTGCCGGAGCTGACGGCCAGCGTCGCGTTGACGATCACGGGCCGTGCGCCTTCGATCGCCGCGACATTGACGGCCGTCGAGACCGTGACGGCGGCGCCGGAGCCGAGACACACATGATCGTCGGCCGCAGGCGCCCGGGCCTCGGCCCAATTGGCGGCGACGTTCCAATTGCCGCCGCCGGCCGCGCTAAAGGTGATTGTGCAATCCGATTCGGCGAATGCGGCTCCGCCCCAGGCCGCGACCAGCGTGGCGACGACCGCGACCGCCACGCTCGCGAAGACCCGAGCGCGGCTCACCGTCCGCCGCCCCATGCGCGTTCAAGCCGTCTCACGAAACAGGCGCGCACCGTCACCATTGCTTCGAGTAGCAGCTGCGGGCTTTGACGGCGCCTTCGAGCCCTTTCTTGTTCTTGGACCCGCCGCCCTTGCTCTTCTTCTTGGTCTTGCTGTTCTTCTTATCCCCTTCGAACGAGCAGGAGCCAGACAGGTCCCCGCTCATGCTGACGCTCGGGCCGCATGGTGTTCCGACACCCACCGATCCGTCCCAGGTGGTCTCGCCGCAGTCGAAGTCGTATGCACCACCGACCCCGCCGTTGGCGAGGCCGAGCGTCCCCTCGGCCGAGACGCCAACTGTATTGCCGGGCAGCCCGTCGGCGCCGACTTCGACGCCTCCTCCGGCGCCGAGCCCGACCTCGATGCACCCGCCGATGCCATCCGTGCCGACGCACAGCTTGGCCCCCGCGCCCGGTCCGGCGTAGCCGCTCCCACCGACGCACGCACTGTCCGGCAGCGCGTCGAGGACCCAGTCCGTGCCGCTCTGGACGCCGTCGCCAACCCAGCCGCCCACCGTCGCGGCACCGCTCGAGAAGCGGTCCGAGAGGCTGTCGGTTCCGGCGGGGTCACTCGTATTGACCGGGTCCCCGAGCGCGTACGCGTACGAGTTCAGATCGCCGCCCGCGAGCCCAGCCGGGTCGGGAGCGGTGAACGCGCCGATCACGGAGTCGTAGTCGCGCAGCCCGAAGCGGGTCAGCCCGGTCTGCGGGTCGTCGATCCCGCCTGCGAAGCCGATCGGGACCTCGAAGTTGGGCATCGTGTCCGTCAACAGCTCTCCGTAGGCACTGCGCCGGATCCGCTTGACCACCGCGCCGGAATCGTCGAACACAGCCGTGGGTGTACCGACCGGGTCCGTCTCCACGAAGTAGCGATGGCCTCCGCGCTCGAGCGCGATCAGCGTGCCTGCGGCGTCGTAGCGAAGCCCGACGAACGTGCCGTCCGCGAGCCGCACCGCGCTCGGGGACAGGCCGGCCGGGCTCGCGTAGTAGTACCGGGTCGTGCCAGCGCTCGTGGTGCGCGCGATGCGGCGATCGAGTGCGTCGTATTGGTAGGACGTCTCACCAGCGGAGGTCACGGCCTTGACGAGCTCGCCGGTCGCGGCGTGCGTCAGCGACAGCCCGGGCCGTGAGAGCAGGCGTCCGTCGGCGTCGTAACCGACGGCGTGCCCGTCGAGCGTGATGACGCGATCGCGGGCGTCGAAAGAGGCCGAATGCGTCTTCGCGCCGGCCTCAGCGCTCGTCCGGTTCCCGCGGACATCGAACGCGTAGCGCTCGCTCACCGCACCGTCGAGCTCGACGCGGTCCAACCGCCGGTCGGCTCGATAGAAGTACCGGAGGTCCTCGGTGCCTACGCCGATTGTGGTAGTGCGCCGGGTGAGCCGGTTCTCTGCGTCGTACTCGCGCTGTGCCGTGAAGCGGACCCCGCCAGCGATCGTTCCCGTCCGAGAGGTCTCGCGCCCGTAGCCGTCGAAGCCGAATTCGACCCGGCGCTGTCCGTCGTCGATGCGTGATGTGAGTCCAGTCGCGGTGCTGCGGGTGATCGAAAACGGGCCGATCAGCGAGAGCTCACCGTCGCCGTCGCGTGAGAGCGGGATCGCCTGCTTGTCGTCGCCCACCTCGAGGGTCGTGCCGTCGAGCTCGAAGTCGTCGCCGAAGTCGTACGCGGCGGTCGCCGCCGTTGGGCCGGTGAGCTGGCCGCCGACGATCAACGTGCCGTCGTAGGTGTATGCGACGCCGCTCGCCTGCCCCCCGGGAGTGGTACGGGTGAGGGATCCGATCTGATGGGCATCGGTCCAACCGGTCGTGGTCGTGCCGCCGGACGAGGTGGTGGAGATCGGGCGGCGCAGTGCGTCGTACGTCGTCGCGATCTCGGCGCCAGACTGCAGGCGTCTCACCGTCGACGCGCCGTCGAGCGCGTGAGCGAAGGTCGTCTTCGCTGCATCGGGAAGTGTCTCGCTCGCGATCTCGCCCAACGGGCCGCGTTCGTGGACGTAGCGCGGGCCACCGGGCACCTCGATTGCCGTCTCGAATCCGTCGGCGTCGTACTCAGTGCGGTACGTTGCGCCGCCCGGCCGTGTCATCGCGGTGATCTCATCGAGGCGGTTGTATGCGAACGTCGCCTCGGCGCCGAGTCCGTCGCGCTGCGACACGACGCGCTGTCGGTCGTCATATCCGTAGGTCGTCTCGCGGGCCCCTTGGGCTACGCGCGCGAGCGACCCATGTTCGTCGTAGCTGTACTCCCGCGGGATGGTGCTTCCGGGCAGCTCGAGCCGGATGAGGCGGTCGCGCGCGTCGTAGTAGCGGCGCGTGACTCGCCCCGTCGGCGCCACGGACTCTGTCCGGCGTGCCGCACGGTCGTAGCGGATCTGCGACGTCCGCCCCTCGACCGTCTGGTTCTCCGTCAGCGTCCTCAGCGACGTCGGATCGTCCGAAGCGGCGAGCGTGACCGTCCGGGTCACCTCTGCTGTGCTGACGCGCCCGTCCGGCGTCGTCGTACGCGAGCGCCCGGGAACCGGCGCGAGCATGCCCCAGCGGGGGTCGGGCGTGTTGAGACGCTCCGAGACCGTGCCGTCGGGGAACGTCACGGTCGAGCTCCCGTCGCTGCGCGCGATGGTTACGAGCGGCTTCTCGCCGGCTCGCTGGACGGTCGTGCGCATCGCGCTCTGCGCCCGTCCGGCGACCGTCGCCTGGAGCAGCGGGCTGGCCGTGGCGGAATCGAGCTGCTCGCGGGTGTACGTCGTCACGTCGCCTTCGACGCCGGTTACGCGCACGCTCGCTCCGTTCGCCGGCCCGGGGATGCGCTCGAGTCGCTTCACGCCGCCGGCCGCGTTGTGGGCTGCGATGACGCGGCCGCCGTCGTCGAAGTCGTACGTCGACGTCCGGCCCGCCGGGCTGCGGAAGCGGGTGATGAGGCCACTGCCGGTGGAGCCGATCTCGAACTCGCCGCCGGCGTCGTTGGCGATCTTCGACAGCCACCCGTTTGCGTCCAGGGTCAACCCGGTGTGCTGCCCGCCGGGCGAGACGATCGCGGTGGGCGTGCCGTCGGACGCGCGCTCGATCGTGACCACGTTGTCGTTCACGTCGCGAACGGTGGTCAGGAGGCCGCGGGCGTCGTAGCCGAACGAGAGAAGCGTCGTGTTGCTCTCCGCGTTGAGAGTGCGGAGATGTCGCCCGGCGGCGTCGAAGACGTAGAGCAGGCTTCCGTCGCTGTCGGGAACGGCGAAGGCGCCGCCGCGGAAGCCCTCCAGCAGCGGGGTCTGGCGCCACACGCGTAGCGACCCCTCGTCGCCGTAGTAGAGCGTCCCATCCGCGGTGATGGCCACCGCGCGCAGGTTGCTGAAGCGGGTGCGCAGTGCGGGCTGGGAGTCGTTGGGGCTGGCGTCGCCGCCGCCGGCGACGGTCGCGATGCCGCCGCCGGGCTGGATCTGCCGCACCAGCCCGTCGCCGCGGCCCGCGACGAACAGGTCGCCGGACTGCCGATCGATCGCGAGCGAGATCGGCGTGTCGATGCGCGCATTCAGTGGGTCGGCGCCGTCCCCGGCGTTCGCCGCGGACGAGCCGCCGGCCAGCGTCGTGATCGTCCCGTCGGCGCCGACACGGCGCACGCGGTCATTGCGCGAATCGGCGATGTACACCGTTCCGTCGAGGTCCGCCGCCACGGCGTTGGGCTCGTTGAGCTGCGCGACCGCCGCTGCCCCGCCGTCGCCGCTGAAACCGGGTTCGCCGGTACCGGCAAGCGTCGATATCGTGCCGTCGGGCCCGACGCGACGCACCCGGTCGGCCCCGGACTCCGCGACGTAGACCGTGCCGTCGGCGCCGACCGCGAGCCCGGTCGGCCGCACGAGGCGGGCCGCGTTCGCCGGTCCGCCGTCACCGATGCCCGTCGCGGGCGTGCCGCCGCCGGCGAACGTCCGGATCGTTCCCGCAGTGTCGACCCTGCGGACCCGGTTGGCGCCGGTGTCGGCGATCAGGACGCTGCCGTCGAGCATCACCGCGACGCCGGCAGGAGCGGCGAGCCGGGCCGCCGGCGCCGCGCCGCCATCACCAGTGGAGCCGTACGTACCGGTACCAGCGATCGTCTGGATCGTGCCGCCCGGTCGCGCGAGGCGCACGCGGTTCGCGCTCGCATCGGCGATCAGGAGTCCCCCGTCGGAGGTCGTCGCCATTGCCTGCAAGGAGGTCAGCCGAGCGTCCAGGGCAGCACCGCCGTCTCCGGTCGTGCCGCTCTGTCCCGTGCCGACCACGCGGCGGAGCGTCGCCAGCGTCGGATCGGTCGCCAGCGAACGGCGCTCGCCGGTGCCCAGTTGCAGAGTCCGGGTCGCCGGGTCATACGCCTGTAGCGCGTCGAGCGTCCAACCGCCGAGCCCGGCGTTGCGGGCGTCATTGATGCCGATGTCCACCTGGAACGAGCGCTGCACTGCCGCGGTGTTGCGCCCGGACGCGTACGTCCGGCGCAGGTCGATGGCGGCCGCGTTGGCAAAGCTGCGGTCGAACTCCTCACGCGTCGCGTAGTAGACGAGCGCGTAGTTGTACGTGACGGTCACCGTCGCCGTGCGGCGTCCAACTACCGGGCGCCCGTACAAGTCCAGCCCGTCCCACACGAAGGCGTAGCGCTGGTTGGGCGTCGTCCCGAACGTACGGCGCGTTGTCCTGCCGGCCACCTCAACGTCGACGTCGACCGACTCCAAGCTTCCGGGAACCGCAGTCGGTGTGACGGGAACTTCGATGGTTCGCTGCTCGACGCGACCCGGCACACGGGTGCTGTTGTAGTTCAGCGAAAGGTCTGTGCCCTGGATGGGAACCACCTCGCCCAGGCTTTGGTCCGTGCAGCCGATGACGGACCCGCTGGTGTCACAGGCGCCATCCTGCGCTGGCCCTGTGACCGACCCGGGCGGCATGACGGCATCTCCGGATAGGCCGTAGGGGTAGTTGTAGTCGTAGGGGCTGAAGTGATTGACCTCGACCCGCCAGAGCTCTTGGCCGGGTTCGTAGGCAGCGGCAAGACGGGCGCGCTCGCCGTCGTCGACGCCGGTATTGTCGGGCGTGCCGTCGCCGTCGGTGTCCACCAACGCGCGTCCACCGGACTCGGCGATCAGCTTGATCACGCGACCGTCGCGCTCGGCCTTCCACACACCTGCCTCGCGGTCGTAATAGCCGACCGGAACCTTGGCGCCAACCGGCATGTGATTGAGATTTTCGACGTACGTGGCGACCGGCTTGTCGAAGCGCACCGTCTCCGCACCCGCCTTGACCGCCTGATCGACGCTGAACTCAACGGCGTACGTGTAGGCAGACGTCGGAGGAAGTGTCCCTGGCATCGCGTTCTCGCCGGTGGCACCGATCGTGAACTCGGTGGCGCGGACACGCAAGTCCGTTAGGGGACGTTCATCACCGTTCGGCAACTCCATTGTGGCTTCCGTGCCCGGGTCGAACATCAAGGTCGCTCGACGGGAGCCGGAACTGTCGTTTACTTCGCTCGCGACGGCGACCTGCGTGCTCGTGCTGTCGTCGAGTCGGATCTCGTTGGCGACTGTGTCGTAGGGCACGACGACGATGTCCTCCACGCGATCGGCGACCTCCCAGCCCGGTGAGAGCGTCCTCTGGGAGGCTATGTAGCCTTCCCGCTCCACGCGTACGACGGTCGTGCCGCCGCCGTCGACCGCAAGGTCGAAGCAGCCGTCCTCCCGCGTCGCGGAGTAGCCGAACTCCGGCCGCTCGACGATGCTCACTCGGGCGCCGGACACCGGGCTTCCCAGGCGGGTATGGACGCAGCCCCGCAAGACTGAGCCCCGCGACTGCGTGATCGCGCCGGGTTCGACGTCCTTCTGCGGCGCCGCTGCGCCATCGTAAAGGAACGTGATCGACTCGCCAAACGACGTCGGTTCGTCCTGCGGCAGGGGCGGCGCCTGTTGCGCCGGGTCCGGCGGCGGGGTGAGTTCTGGCCCGGGCGCGGGCGCCGGCCGCGTGATGACGAGATCACGCCGTGCCGGCGTCGCATCGACGCCGAACGCATTGTGTGAACGCACCTCGAAGGCGTATGCGCCGGCTGGGGGATCGTCGTAGCGCGCTGGAGACGTGCACGGCGTGAACAACGTCGTCGTGCCGAGCCGACACTCGAACTGCGCGCCCGGTTGATCGGACGAGAAGGCGAACGTCAACGAATCGGCAGTCACCGCGCCCGACGGGCCAGAGGTGATGACCGTGTCTGGGATGCCGGTAGGCGTCGCCGACGCGGTGGCCGTGGCGGTCGGCGACGCGGTCGCGGTTGCGGTTGCCGTCGCCGTGGCAGTTGCCGTGACTGTCGGCGTCGCGGTCGCGGTCGCGGTCGCAGTTGCCGTGACCGTCGGCGTCGGGGTCGCGGTCGCAGTTGCCGTGACTGTCGGCGTCGCGGTCGCAGTTGCCGTGACCGTCGCCGTGGCAGTTGCCGTCGCCGTCGCGGTCGCGGTCGCGGTCGCCGTGGCGATCGCGGTCGGCGTCGGCGTCGGCGTGGGTGTTGCTGTCGGATCCGGCGCGGGCGCGGGGCCTGGCAGCGGGAACGGTGAGCCCGGTTCCAGAGGCGGGCCGTTGAGCGGCGGCTTGGCGGCGATCGTGAGCGCGCGGGCCGCGGCGACGCAGTTGTTGCGCTCATTCGTCTCACGCTGCTTGCCGCCCGGGTCGATGCATGCGAGTACCCGGTAGCTCCCAGCGCCCATGCTCGGCGGAATCGCGACGGCCGCGGAGATCCGGGCCGTCTTGCCGGCTGCCAGTGCCTTTACCGCCGACGGAGCGCCAAGCCGCGTGTCCTTCTTGTCACGGGTCGCGTCGGTGCTGAGTGCGATCTCCAATGTCGTCCGCTTGGCCGCGCTCTTCCCTCGATTCCGAATGGTGAGCTTGAGCGCGAGCTTGTCGGCCGAGGATGTCCACGCAGGGGCGGACGGTGCGAGATCGGGCAAGCGCTTCGGCGCCGCCGCAGACGGAGCTGTCGACAACGCGATCAGCGCTAGGCTCGCCACAGACCACCGAGCCCAGCGCACCAGGACCCGGCGATGGTGCATGGACGCAATCTCTTCGATGACCGCCCGATGAAGCCATCGGACATCCGTCCATTGGAGTGAAGATCCTTCAACGTGCGGCTGAACGTGCGCGTTTTCTCTCGTCCGTGCTGCCGCTGGACAGATGTTTGATGGCAACGCTCCCCTGGCGTGAAAGATTTCGCCTTCAATGGTCAGCCGTCTCCCGATCGGGCTTTGTACTCTGGCCGCAGGCTTGGCGCTGCTCCTTCCCGATGCTGCGCAGGCTCGCGCACTTCCTGACCAAACCGCGTGCACGGCGACGTTCATCGCCGCCACCGCCGGCGACTGGAGCACACCGGCTAACTGGTCCGGCGGGAGAATCCCCGATGCGACCGATCAGGTCTGCCTCGGCGATGGCGCTCCGATCACCGTGTCGACCGCCGTCACCGTGGCCTCAATCGAAGGCACTCGTCGCCTCAGGATCGTTGCAAGCCTCCGGGCCGGCTTCGCAGTCGTAGCCGACGTGGAGCTGCTGGGAGGGGAATTCAGAGCCGACTCCACGATCTCGGTCACGGGTTCGTTGAATTGGAGCGGCGGGACGCTGAATGCGGCGGGCGGGGCGACGATCGCGTCGGGCGCGCTGGCGGAGGTCGCGGGTTCCTCGGCGGTGTTGGCCGGGCGCTTGGAGGTGGCCGGGACGCTGCGGCTGGACAGCAACAGCGATCTGTCGGGCCAGGGCGGGGCGGAGATCCACAACAGCGGCAGCATCACCCACGTCGCCGGGAGCACCCCGGCGTTCCTGCGGGTCGCGCTTGACAACGACGGCGAGCTCTCAACCCCCGAGGGCCCGTTCTATCTCACCGGCGGCTCGCCGACGGGCGCGATCAACACCGGCGCCTACACGGCGGCCGGCGCCGGCGCGATCACCTTCACCGCGGGCAGCACCACTCTGCAGGCCAACACCTTGCACGGACCGATCGTGATCACCGGCGCCGCGCTGCGGGTGCTCGGCGGCTCGACGACGTTCACGGCGCCGTTGTTCGTCTCTGGCTCGTTGAGCGTCGCCGGCGATCTCACGCTGCCCGGCACCGTCAACCTGGCCGGCGGCGCGCTGCAGGCCGATGGGGCGATCTCGGTCACGGGTTCGTTGAATTGGAGCGGCGGGACGCTGAATGCGGCGGGCGGGGCGACGATCGCGTCGGGCGCGCTGGCGGAGGTCGCGGGTTCCTCGGCGGTGTTGGCCGGGCGCTTGGAGGTGGCCGGGACGCTGCGGCTGGACAGCAACAGCGATCTGTCGGGCCAGGGCGGGGCGGAGATCCACAACAGCGGCAGCATCACCCACGTCGCCGGGAGCACCCCGGCGTTCCTGCGGGTCGCGCTTGACAACGACGGCGAGCTCTCAACCCCCGAGGGCCCGTTCTATCTCACCGGCGGCTCGCCGACGGGCGCGATCAACACCGGCGCCTACACGGCGGCCGGCGCCGGCGCGATCACCTTCACCGCGGGCAGCACCACTCTGCAGGCCAACACCTTGCACGGACCGATCGTGATCACCGGCGCCGCGCTGCGGGTGAATGGGCAGGTGACCGTTGATCGGCTCAACCTCACCGGAGGTGCGTTGGGAGGGGCTGGGCGCTTTGACGTGACCGAGGAGTTCGAGTGGTCGGGTGGTTCGGTCGCGATGACCGGCGTCCTCCGGCTTGGGAGGGACGTTGCGGCGCACATCACCGGCAGCGTGTCGCTCGCGAACGCGACCCTGCACAACCTCGGAACGGTGACGCTCACGCCTGGGCAGTCCTTGACGCTTGGCGGACGCGCCCACATGCGCAATGAGGGCATGTTCCTGGTCGATGGAACGTCTTCGATCGTCGGTGGTACGGACACGCTGATCTTCAATGCTGGTGTGGTGCGCAAGGGCGCATCGAGTACCACCGTGGCGTGGTCGGTCCCCTTCGAAAACGACGGCGTGCTCGAGGTCGTGCGGGGCGAACTGTGGTCGGGGAGCACGTTCCGGCAAACCGCAGACGGGATCTATCGACCGCACGTCGGTGGCGACGATCGCAGCCGCCTGACCACGACGCTCCCGGCGGCGCTGGCCGGTCGTCTCGAACCGGTCATCGACGTGGCGCTTCCGTTCGGAGGACGCGCACGCCTGCACAGCGGTCCGCGCGACGGCGAGTTCACGGAAGTCCCGCCGCCCGGGTACACGTTCGACGCGACGAATACGGCGCGCCTCGACATCGTCGCCTCCAACCCGGCGCCGGAGCTAGCGCCGAACGCGGTCGTACCGCGCGACGAGGTGCCCGCAGTGTCGGCAGCACCGCCAGCCGCGGAGCCCTCTCCGAATACGATGGAGTCACCGGCCCCGGAACGTGAGTTGAGTGTCCGCCACATTGTCGCGCGCCGGTCCGACGGTCAATTTCTTCTCCGCGTGCCAACGCACCGAAGCGCGCGCTTCACCGCTCGGGCGGGGACCGGTGTCCGACAGGTGCGCGCAGCGCGCAACGGCGTGATTCGCGGCACACTCCAGCACGGCGCGCGCCGTGGAGACTTCAAATACCGGACCTCAGCCAAGGCCCGCTGGATCTTCATCGCCGTGTTGCGGCCGTGATCAGGACGGATTCACCCGGTTAGGTAGCGCGGACGACGCGAACGCAGCACACGGTTCACTCGGTCACGACACGAGCGGCGCGAGACTGAGCGGCGACTGCTGCGCGTCCGTGCTCTGCGGCGAGTGGGCCGCAGAAACGCAAAGGCACGGCGGCTTGGCGACCACGCAGCGAACCTACAAAACTCATAGAACCCGTCATTCGTGACGTCTGACAGGTTGCGAGCGGATCACTCGTGGGCTCGCGGTGCATGCGGGACCCTGGCGACCGCATGTAGGAATCGCGGCTGGACGTCTCGGATTGCCCGAATCGCATCCTTCACGGCTTGGAGTAGACAGGAAGGACGCGATGACGCATCTGGACACGGATCTCCTCAAACCGTCGGACCTCGCTCACTACCTGAGCGTGTCGCGTTCTTGGGTCTACGAGGCCGCGAAGGCTGGCCGCATTCCATACGTGCGGCTCGGCGGCCCTGATGGGCCACTGCGGTTCTTTCGCGATGACGTCGAGCGGTGGCTAGAGAACGCTCGCCGGGAATGGCTTCCGGGCGAGTCTGCCGCGAGCGCTGCGACTCGAGCGACCAAGGCGCTGGTGTCGGCGAACCCACAGCTGTTGCTGGATGGGCTCGCCGAGGACGGCATACACAACTGACTACGCGGCGAGAGCGTCCGCGTTCGTCGCAGGCGTAGACCGGCCGATCAACGCTTCCGTCTGCTCAGCCGCGCGCTTGACGAACGAAGCTTCGAAGTGCCCGTAGTGCTCTTCGGTGGTCGTGATCGAGCGGTGTCCGAGCTGGCGCTGCACGAAGATCAGTGGGTGCGGCGTCGCCAGCCAGAGCGTGGCTGCCGTGTGGCGGAGCGAGTGCAGCGGCATGTCCCGCAGGCCGGCGTCCTCGAGCGCCCACTCGTGCCAGTCGTGGGCGGTCTTACGGTTCGGCGGGGTCGGTTCGGTCCGGCGTGAGTAGCGGCCACGCAGCGGCCGCGGGCAGAGAAAGAGCCAGCCATCGTCAGGTTGGCTTGTACGGTCGCGCTGTTCGCGGACGCGTCGAAGCGTCGCGATGAGCCGCGGTCCGATCTGAACCGAGCGAAACCGCTTGCCCTTTGTTGGGGTCGTGCCGCCAGTCCCACGCGCCCGTTGCCGTGAGATCCGGACGACGCCATCGTCGAGATCGAGGTCGGGCCACCGCATGCCCAGTGCTTCGGATATGCGTGCGCCGGTGCCGATCAGGAATTCGGCGAGCGGGCGGTAGTAGTCGGCGCACGCTTCGAGGTAGCGCTCGATCTCGCCGACACGTAGGTAGTCGATCTCGGCCCTCTCAACCGGGAGCTCCGGCACATACCGGCACGGGTTCTGGGTCAGATGACGGCGGCGAACCGCCTCGCCGAGCGCCATCGAGAGGCAGGTCCGCGCGTTGTTGACGGTCTTGGGGCTCAGCTCATCGTCGGCAACGATCTCGGCCATGTCAGAGAGCCAATCGCGGACACGATCCTCGTCGATCGCTGCAAGGCGAAGCTCGCCGAACCACGGCAACAGTCGCTTGCGCCCGTGCGTCGTGTAGTCCTGGAGCGTGCCGGGCGTGATGTACGGATGCTTGGCCTCCAGCAGTGCCGCCCAGAACACTGCGAACTCATCCCGGTTGACGCGAACTTCTCCGCGCCGTACCTCTTCAATGGCTCGGCCGCGAGCGGTCGTTGCGGCGGTCCGGCTCGTGAAGCCGCGACGTGTCGTCAGGCCACCGTCTGACTGGCGGAACACGAAGCGCCACCGCCTGCCGTCCGAGGTCTCATACGGATACACACCACCACCGGACGGTTCGACCGATTGGGGTGGCTCGGGTTCCTCCGGTTGAGGGGACAACGACGCCTCGAACCCTTCGGCTTCGTCTCGGGTCGCGAAGCGGCGGCTGCGTTGCTTGCCGTTCTTGCGCCACCGAACGCGATAGCGGTCGCGGGACGGCTCGTAGTCAATACTCATCGGGAACCTCCGACGTGGGCCACAGGCTGGGCCACAAAGCTGTGGCCCACTTGTCAGAGGGCGTTGCCACGAAATGTGGCCCCCGCGGATCGAACCGACCCTGAGGACGACGAAAGCCCCGCCGGAGCGGGGCTTTCTGCGATGCGCCGAAGAGGACTCGAACCTCCACCCGGTTATCCCGGACCAGGCCCTCAACCTGGCGCGTCTACCAATTCCGCCATCGGCGCGAGGGCGACGGCGAGTATAGCCCGCGGAGTGAGGGTTGAGTCTGTCCGCTCGGGGATATACCTTGTGCGAACACACGTTCGACCTGTTGAGGAGACCGCGAAGCGCATGGACATTGGAAAGGATCTGACGAAGCGCCAGCAGGAGATCTTCGACTTCATCAAACGCTATTCCGCGGGCCACGGCTATCCGCCGACGGTGCGGGATATCGGGAAGGCCGTGGGGCTCGCGTCGTCTTCGACGGTGCACGCGCACCTGGCCAATCTGGAGAAGGTCGGGCTGCTGCGGCGCGATCCGTCGAAGCCGCGGGCGATCGAGTTGCTCGACCGGGCGACGGGGCCGGTGGCGTCGGCCATGGAGGCCGTGAAGTCCGCGGTGACGCCGTCGGGGATTCCCGTGCTGGGTCGCGTCGCGGCCGGGGCGCCGCTGCTCGCCGAGGAGAACATCGAGGATTACGTGCAGATTCCGGACATCGCCGGTGGCGAGGATGGGGAGTACCTGCTGCGGGTCCGCGGCGAGTCGATGAAGAACGCCGGCATCTTGCCCGACGACTGGGTTGTCGTCCGTCGGCAGGACACGGCGGCTGACGGCGAGATCGTCGTGGCCCTGGTGGGTGAGGAGGCGACGGTGAAGCGGTTCTTCAAGGAAGCCGATCACGTGCGCCTGCAGCCCGAGAACGAGACGATGGAGCCGATTCGCTCGCGCGAGGTGCGCGTGCTCGGTCGCGTCGTCGGAGTCCTGAGGAAGGTGGCCTAATGTCGACCCTGATGACGGAGCGGAGACGACCGCTCGACAATGACGACAGGCAGGAGTCGCTGTTCGGCGGCGAGGCCTTCGCGCTGAAGCCGGGCGCCACGGCGCCCTGGCAGCGTCCCGCGCCGGAGCCGGAGGCAGCCCGCGCGCCGGAGGGCCCGCGTGGCGAGGCCCCGAGCACTCCGGTGGATGAGGTGCAGGCCGGCGTTTTCGACGCGCCGGCGGCGGTCGAGTTCGAGAGTGGTCCGACCGCGGAGGATCTTGCGGCCTACACGCGCGAAACCGCCGCGGGCACCGAGCTCCTCGCCGGGCCGGTGCCGACCGAGGTACCGGTGCAGGGCGCGGACTTGGAGCTCGAGACGCTCGAGCGGGCGACGCTTGCCCGCCAGGACGTGCGCAGGCCGCGGGCACCCCTGACCGGGCCGACGCTCGACGACGTGATGTCGCGCGTATGGGAGGGTCTGGCGACGGGGTTGCCCGCGGCGTGCCCGGTGTGCCGCGGCGAGGTCGTGGCGTCGTTCGCCGGCTCGCTGCACGGCAGCTGCTCATCGTGCGGGACGACGATCGAATAGCCTCCGGCGCGATGAGCGACTCGGCGGATCGGACGGAGCTGGCGCAGCTTGAAGACGAGTGGATGTCGGCGATGCAAGCGCGCGACATGGACCGGCTTGAGGAGCTCGTGGCTCCCGGCTTCCGGTTCACGGCCATCCACCTGTATCCCGAACCGATGTCGCGCGAACAGTGGATGGGCGCGGCGCGCGAGGGCTACACGATCACGTCGTTCGCGTACGAGCACATGGACATCGATGTGTTCGGTGACACCGGCGTCGTCCACGCCCGGTACTCGCAGGTGGCGAGCTGGGACCAGAACAACCTGTCGAACGTGTTCCGGCTGACCGACGTGTGGTCACGCCGCGACGGCAAGTGGCAGGTCGTCGCCCGCCACTCCTCGATCCTGGGTTAAGCCCTACTTGGAGTAGTCGTAGAAACCGCGCCCGGACTTCCGTCCGAGCAGGCCGGCTTCGACCATCCGATTCAGCAGCGCCGGCGCGACCGAGGCAGGATCGCGGAACTCGTCGTAGAGCGACTCCGAAACGGCGAGCAGCGTGTCCAACCCGATCAGATCCGACAACCGCAGCGGCCCCATCGGGTGCGCGCACCCGAGCACCATGCCGTGATCGATGTCCTCCTTGGAGGCGAACCCCGACTCGTACATGCGAATCGCGCTCAACAGATACGGAATCAGCAGGGCGTTGACGACGAAGCCCGCTCGATCCTGGGAGTCGATGCACTGCTTGCCGAGCGTGCCCTCGGCGAACTCGCGCACGGCCTCGACGGTCTCGGGCTCGGTCATGATCGACGTCACGAGCTCGACCAGCGGCAGGACCGGCACGGGATTGAAGAAGTGCATGCCCAGCACGCGGCCGGGGTGCTTGGTGCCGGCGCCGAGCTTCATGATCGGCACCGAGGACGTATTCGAGGCAAGGAACTTCGCGTCGGGCAGCAGGTCGTCGAGACGCTTGAAGACGTCGCGCTTGAGTTGCTCGTCCTCGACGACGGCCTCGATCGCGGCGTCAGACCCCGCGATGTCCTCGAACGTCGAGGTGACGGCGAGATGTTCGAGGGCTGCGGCCTGGCCGGCCTCGTCCAACTTGCCGGAGCGCACCGCGCGCGCCAGCGATCGCTCGATCGCGGCCCGCGACCGCTCCGCGCGCTCGTCGTCGGCCTCGACGACGGTCACGTCGACACCGGACCGCGCACAGACCTCCGCGATCCCCGACCCCATCAGGCCGCCACCGATCACACCCACTCGCATGGCGCCAGAACCTAGCGGACCGGCGATGGGAGGCGCGCACGGCGGACGCCGCTCGGGGCAGCTCCGGCCGCGCGGATGTGGCGGTTAGGCCGCTTCGGCAGGTGGCACAGGGATGACGCAGACGCAGTTGCGCAAACGGCTCGAACCGGGGAGGACCATGCGGCCGGCGCCACGTTCGGCGGCGGCCTGCCGCGCTACGTCCGCGGCGTCCTTCCGGTCGTCGAGCTGCTGGGCGACTGGAGTCTCCTCTCCCTGCGCGTCGATGTAGACAACGTCGTACATGCTCATGCCCAGTGTTCTCGCCACCCCGGACGGCTTCATGCCGGTTCAATCACCATACCTTTACAACCAGCTACTTTGACCTGGCGGATCGAGTAGTCGCGGGGGCGAATGCCCTCGAGGAAAGTCCGGACATCACAGGGCGAGGTGGTCGGTAACGCCGACCCGGGGAAACCCGCGGGAAAGTGCCACAGAAAACACACCGCCTAAGGCCGCCCTCGTTCGCGAGAGCGGCCCGGCAAGGTTGAAAAGGTGCGGTAAGAGCGCACCGGCGTCGCGGTGACGCGGCGGCCAGGCAAACCCCACCTGATGCAAGACCAAGCCGGACCGTTTGCAGGCTGCCCGTCAAGGTCCAGGTCGGTTGCAGAGATAGATGGCTGCTCAAGACAGAATCCGGCTTATAGATCCGCTACGGAAGAGGCCCCTCGGGGCCTCTTCTATTTTCGGGAGTTACTCACAGAGCAGGGGTTATTTGCCTGTGATCGCGGCTAACTGCGTCCACGCGGGCTTTTCGGTCGGTCATTCAGTAACCCTCTAGTTGAGGGTTACTCATATACGAGAGCGACCCGGCGGGAGGGGGAGGAGTGAGCGTCGAGACTGCGATCGTGTGTTCGTCCGTCCGAACCCGATGCGAACATGTGTTCGACACATGGTCGTCTGCATCCTCCTCCCACGCTTCGAGCTGGCGGTCGCCGCCGGCGGGCGCGAAGCCCTCGCCGCGGGTCCGCTCGCCCTCGCTCCCGAGATCGGCCGCGAGCCCCTGATCGGTGAGACCTCTGCTGCCGCGGAGGCTTACGGCGTCCGCGCCGGCCTGCGGCTGGGGGAGGCGCTGGCACGCTGCCCGACCCTCCGCCTCGTCACGCCTGATCCCGCCGGCGTCGCGGACGCTTGGGAGCGCGTCGTCGCCGCCCTGGAGGGCATCGGTGCGGCGGTCGAATCCGACCATCCGGGCACGGCCTGGTTCGAGGAACAGGGTCTCCGCAGCATCCACGGTGGCTCCGTAGAGGGAGTGATCAGGACCGCCCGCCGCGCCCTCGCGGCCGCCACGCGTGGAGAGAAGGGCGGGCCGCCGTCGCTGCTCGCGGCCTTCGCCGCGCCACCGTCTCCGGCCGACTCTTCGCCACCGGTCTTCGGCGACCCATCGTCTCCGCCTGCGCCCGGCGCCCCCTCGTCTCCACCTGCGCTCGGCGCGCCCTCGTCTCCGTCCGCGCCCCGCGCGCCCTCGTCTCCACCCGCGCCCGGCGCGCCCTCGTCTCCACCCGCGCCCGGCGCGCCCTCGTCTCCGTCCGCGCCCCGCGCGCCCTCGTCTCCACCCGCGCCCGGCGCGCCCTCGTCTCCACCCGCGCCCGGCGCGCCGGTCGGCGCGCACACGCCTTCCGCCTCTGCCACCTCTGTCGCCTTCGGCGCGCCGGGCGGCGGCGCTCCCTCCACACGGGGCTTGGGCTCTCCCGGCGGTGGGACCGGGGAGACGAGCATCGGGCGGATCGGGTCGAGCGCCTCGAGCGCGGCGTCGTCCGGCGCCGGAAGAGTCGGGGCCGCGCCCTCGCGGTTCGCCGCCCTCGCCGCAGCCCACCGGGCCCGGGCGCGACGGCCGGAGATCGCGCCGGACTCGCCCGCCCGCCTCGCCGCCTATCTCGCGCCGCTGCCCGTCTCCCTACTGAGCGCGCGGCCGGAGGTCGCCGCGCTGCCGGAGGCGCTGGAGCGGTTCGGCATCGCGACGCTGGGGGAGCTCGCCGCGCTCTCGCGGGCGCATCTCGCCGACCGGTTCGGCCATGCCGGGACGATCGCCCGCGACCTGGCGCGCGGGAAGGACACGCCATTGCGCCCGCGGGTGCCGTCCGAACGGTTGCAGGAGGTGCTCGAGCTGCCGGAGTCGGCCTCGGGCCCGCAACTCGAACGGGCGCTCGGAATGCTGATCGACCGCGTGCTCGCCCGGCCCGAACGGCGCGGCCGCACGGTGCGAGCGGTGGTGCTCTCGGCGGCGCTGGTGGGCGGGGGGACCTGGCGCTCGCAGATGACCTTCCGCGAGGCACTGGCCGACCCGCGCCGGATGCGGCTCGCGATCACCGGCCGCCTCACGGAGCTGCCCGCACCCGCGGACTCGCTGCGCCTGCGCGTGGAGGCCTTCGGTCCACCCAGCGGTGACCAGCGCTCGCTGCTGGCGGAGCCGGCGGCGATCCGCCGCGCCCGCCTGCGCGAAGCGGTCCGCCAGACCCGCGCGGCCGCGGGGCCGGACGCGGCCTTGCGCATCCTCGCCGTCGACCCCGACTCGCGCGTGCCGGAACGCCGCCTCGCGCTCGCACCATGGGAACCGTGAGCCAGGCGCCCTCGGCGCGGGGGGTGTTTCGACTTTGCTCACTCCCCGTGAGGGTTCTCGAAACACCCCTTCGGGAGGAGCGATGAGCGCGGAGCGCGGGCATCCCCCGAGCCGCCCACCGGCAGGCCCGCCGCCCGCCCACGGCGGCCCGCGACGGGTCCCGGGGCCGGCCGGCGCGGGGATCGAGCCGGTGGCGAGCCGAGGGCCGCGGCGGCTCGCCAAGCCGAAGGCGGTGCGGGTCAAGGCGGATGGCTCAGGACGGCCACAGATGATCGAGAAACGAGAGGTCGACGCGGTGCGCGAGTCATGGCTGGTCGAGGACCGATGGTGGACGGACGCTCCGTTGAGACGGCGGTACTGGGAGGTGGTGACGGGTGATGGAAGGGACCTGGTCGTCTTTCGCGATCTCATCGAGGGGCGCTGGTATGCCCAGAGGTGATGGTCCGCGCTTGCGCGTGGTCGCCGACGTGCTGCGCGAGCGTGACTCGGCGGCCGGGCGTGGCCTGATGGGCAGCGAGTGGGCGGGCGAGGCGTTCGACTGGCGGACGGAGCTCGAGTTCGTCGCACCCGACGTGACGTTGCCGCCGGGCGCCTCCGCGCAGGCGATCGCGTCGGCGGAGGGAAGTCTCGGCCTCACCTTCCCGAAGCAGCAGGTCGAGTTCCTGAGAGCGACGGACGGCGTGTACGACGCGGAGAGCTACCGCTGGTTCGCGTGGTCGCTCGAGCGGATCGTCGACGAGAACTTCGAGCCTGAGCGGCCGAGCGATCTGCTCCTGATCGGCGACGACGCCGCCAGCGGGTGGTTCTGCCTGCGTCTCGATCACCGTGAAGGCGTCATCCACTACGAGCGCACCACCGGAGAGCGGCGGACGATCGTGCCCGACGTTCGCGGACTCTGGCTCGGGTGGTTCGGAGGGACGATCAGTGTCCAGACAGCACAGCGCCGCTGAGGGCTCGCTGCGTGCGGAACACCGCGTGCGGACGCCCGAACGCGATCCGCTCGCCCGCCCGCCGCATCCCGAGCTTCTCGAGCACGTGCGTCGACGCGACGTTCGCCGGCTCGGCGAGCGCGACGACCTCGGAGATGCCGAGCGTCTCGAAGGCACACGACAGCCACGCCGACGCCGCCTCGGTCGCGTATCCCCGGCCCCACCACGCCACCCCCAGCGTGTAGCCCAGCTCGACTTCGCCGGTCGGGGTCCGGTAGAGCCCGGCGTCGCCGATCAGCGACCCCGATTCGCGCTCGATGACCGCCCAGAACGAGTAGCCGAGCCGCCGCTGGTGCGCCTCGTAGTCCTGCAGCAGGCGCTCGGTCACGGCCAGATCGGCCATCGGGCCCGTCGCGACGTAGCGCATGACCTCGGGATCGGAGTACACGCGATGCACCAGCGGCGCGTCGCCAGGCCCGAACGGGCGAAGGAGCAGTCGCGGCGTCTCGAGGAGATCCACACCTGCGTTCTACCTGACGGATGCCGCAAACCCGCGCGCGGGTGCCGTCCGGGCGCGATCCGCGCCGCAACGGCGAGGCGGGCCGATGCGCGAGAAGGCCCGCGGCTCGCGGGTCTGGCGTCGGGAAATACGCTGCCCCGCGATGGGAGTGCTCCGGCTGCGCGAGTCCCGGCTCTTGTTCTTCGCGCAGGCGATCTCCTGGCTGGGCGATCGGATGGTGGGGATCGCGCTCGCGTTCGCCGTGCTTTCGCTCGGTGGCTCGCCTGCCGAGGTCGGCCTGGTTCTCGCGTTCCGGCTGGTGCCGCTCGTGGCGACGCTGCTCGTCGGCGGGGTCGTCGCCGATCGTGTCTCCCGGCGCGCGGTGATGGTGATCGCCGACCTCGTGCGCGTGGCGACGCAGGGCGCGATCGCGGCCTTGCTGATCGCGGGAGCGGCGGAGATCTGGATGCTCGCGGTGCTCTCCGGGCTGACCGGCGCGGCGACCGGGTTCTTCAATCCGGCGTCGACCGGGATCCTGCCGGCGATCGTCCCGCCCGAGCGGCTGCAGGAGGCCAACGGCGTGCGCGCGACGGTGCTGAGCGGCGGGGAGATCGCGGGCCCGGTGCTGGCGGGCGTGCTGATCGCGACAGTCGGACCCGGCTGGGCGCTGGCGCTGGACGCGTGCACCTTCGCGGCCAGTGCGGCGTTCCTGGCGCGGCTGCGGCTACCGGACCGTGCGGTACGCGAGGCGGGAAGCTTCATGTCCGACCTGCGGGAGGGCTGGAGCGTCTTCCGCTCGCTCACGTGGGTGTGGACGTTCGTGCTGGCGGCCGGGATCGGCAACATGCTCTGGGGCGCGTGGAGCGCGCTCGGACCCGTCGTCGCGGATCGCGATCTCGGCGGCGCGGCGGTGTGGGGAACGGTGCTCGGGGCGCTGGGGATCGGGGCGCTGCTGGGCAGCGTGGCGGCGGTGCGGGTTCGCCCGCGGCGACCGCTCGTCCTCGCCGCGGCGACGTACGCGCTCTTCGTCGTGCCGCTGCTGTTGTTGGCTGCGCGGGCGCCGGTCCCCGTGCTCGCGCTGGGGGCGATGTTCGGCGGCGTCGGGATGATGCTCGGCAACTCCGTGTGGGAGTCGACGTTGATGCGCAAGGTGCCCGACGAGTCGCTATCGCGCGTCAGCGCCTACGACTGGTTCGGCTCGCTCGCCTTCCAGCCGCTCGGCCTGGTGATCTGGGGTCCGGTCGCCGCACTGATCGGGCTCTATCCCGCACTGTGGGTGGCGGGCGGGCTGCTGCTCGTCACCAACGCGGTACTGCTCTCGGTGCCGGCGATCCGTCAGCTGCGCGCGTAGGTGTACGCGACCGTTCCGCGGGCGAACGTCCTCGTCGCGACCAGCCGCAGCTTCAGTGGACCGCCGAACAGCCGGTAGCCCTCGCCGAATGCGACCGGGTGGACGTTGATGCGGTACTCGTCGACCAGATCCAGGCGGGTGAGGGTCTGCGCGAAGGTGGCGCCACCGTGGGCGATGATCGGTCCGCCGTCCTGCGTCTTGAGTTCGGCGATCCCTCGCTCGATATCAGGGTGGACCGTCGATTCGGGCCACGTCGCCGAGCGCAGCGTTCTCGAGAACACGGCCTTGGGGATGGCGTTCATGGGCGCGGCGATCGGTTCGTCGGATGCTTGCCAGTACGGCGCCATGAGCCCGTAGGAGACGCGGCCCACGGCGTGGACGCCGGCGCTGCCGAGGAGCTCCACCGTGTACGCGGTCAGCTCGTCGTCGAAGTACTCGACCGGCCACCCGGGTTCCTCGCCGGGGGTACCCGACGAAGCCGTCGAGGCTCATCTCCATCTTCAGGATCAGTCGTCGCATAGCGCTGGAGACTCCAGGATCTGCCGGGAGTTGTCGGTCCGACCCGAGTGCGAACATGTGTTCGTGCCCTACGTCGAGCTCCACGCGCACACCGCCTTCTCCTTCCTGGACGGCGCGTCCTCTCCTGCGGAGCTCGCGGCGGCGGCGGTCGCGGCCGGGCACTCGGCGATGGCGGTGGTCGATCACAACGGCGTCTCGGGCTCGATGGAGTTCGCGGTGGCGGCCAGGCCACTGGGGCTGCGGGCGATCCATGGGGTCGAGATGGATCTGACGGACGGGCGGCACGTGACGCTGCTGGTCGAGAACCACACGGGGTGGCGGAACCTGTGCCGGATCGTCACGCGGGCGCACAAGTACGACCGCGAGAAGCACGAGCCGCCGCCGGCGGTTCCCCTGGAGACGCTGGAGGAGCACGCGGCGGGTCTGGTGCTGCTGAGCGGGTGCGCGGATCACGGCGTGCATGACGAGCCGACGCTGCGCCGGCTGCTGTCCGCCTTCGGTCCCGATCACCTGCGGGTGGAGCTGCAGCGCCCGTTCCAGCGCCATGACCGCTCGCGCAACCGCGAGCTCGCCCAGTTGGCGCAACGGCTCGGCGTGCCCACGGTGGCGACCGGCAACGTCCATGCGCACGCGCGCTCGCGGGCGCCACTGCAGGACGCGTTCGTGGCCTTGCGCCACCACCTGACGCTGGATGCCTCAGAGCCCGTCCGGCGGGGCAACACCGCGCACGTGCTGACCTCACCGAAGGCGATGGCCGCGCGCTTTGAAGGGCACGCGAGAGCCGTGGAAGAGAGCGGAGAGCTCGCCGCGCGGCTGACGTTCGACCTCAATACCGACCTCGGCTACCGCTACCCGGGCGCCGAGGATCAGTCGGCGCCGCGCAAGCTCGCGGAGTTGTGCTGGTCGTTGCTCGAGGTGCGCTATCCGGCCGGATCTTCGAATCACGGTGCCGCGCATGCACGGTTGATCGAGGAACTGCGGGTGATCGACGTGCTCGGCCTCGCGGGGTTCTTCCTCCTGCACCGCGACCTGCTGGAACTGGCGCGCGACGTCGCGGTGGAGGTGCGCGGGCCGGCTTCGGCCCGCGCGTTGCTGCCGCCCGGGCGCGGGCGCGGGTCTTCGGTGTCCTCGATCGTCTGTTACCTCACCGGCCTCTCGCATATCGACCCGATCTCGAACGATCTGTTCCTCGGCCGGTTCCTGAACGAGGAACTCAATGCGCTGCCGGACATCGATCTGGACTTCCCGCGCGACGTGCGCGAGAAGCTGATTCCGCGCATCCATGACCGCTACGGCAAGGAGCGCTCGGCGCTGGTGGCGGCGTTTCCGACGTTCCGCTCGCGCGGCGCGATCCGCGAGCTGGGGAAGGTGCTCGGCCTGCCGCCGGGGGAGCTCGAGCGGGTGGCGCGCGGGGCGGAGCCGTGGGCGGTCAAGAACGTGGGGCGAGACGTCGAGGTCGCGATGGGGATCGAGCCATCCACGGAGGCGGGCCCGTTCATCGATCCCGACGCTCGCGCCGCGGCGTTTGCCATGAGCACGGGGGAGTGGCTGGCGATGGTCAACGGCAAGCGACCGGACCAGGCCGAGGCGCATGAGACGGACCCGTCGTCGCCGGCCTATGACCGCTTGCCCGGCCGCTGGGCGTGGCTGGCGCGCTTGTGCGACGAGGCCTACGGGCTCCCACGCCACCTCTCGCAGCACTCCGGCGGGATGATCGTCTCGACGCGGCCCTTGATCGACTGCTGCCCGGTGCTGCCGGCGGCGATGGAGGGCCGCCAGCTCTGCCAGTGGGACAAGGACTCCTGCGCCGACGCGGGCTTCTTGAAGATCGACCTGCTCGGGCTGGGGATGCTGAGCGCCGTCGAGCGCTGCGTGGAGGAGATCGGGCGGGTACGCGGGGAGCGGGTGGACCTCTCCCGCATCCCGTACGACGATGCCGAGACCTACGATGCGATCCAGGTCGCCGACACGATGGGCGTCTTCCAGATCGAGTCGCGCGCCCAGATGGCATCGCTGCTGCGCACGCGCCCACGGTCGCTGGAGGACCTGACGATCCAGGTCGCGATCGTGCGCCCCGGCCCGATCCTGGGCGGGGCGGTCAACCCGTACATCTCGCGCCTGCAGACACTGCGCGAGAACCCCGACTACGTCGTGCCCTATGAGCACGATTCGCTGCGCTCGGTGCTGAAGGACACGCTGGGCACGATCATCTTCCAGGACCAGGTGATCGAGGTCGCGATGGCCTTCGCCGGCTTCTCACCGGGGGAGGCCGAGGGGTTGCGCCGCGCGATGAGCCGCAAACGCTCCGCCGAGGCGATCGAGGCCTACCACCAGCGCTTTCTCGACGGTGCGGCCGCCGCCCACGGCGTCAGCGCGGACGTCGCCGAACGCGTCTACGGCATGATCGTCGGCTTCTCGGGCTTTGGCTTCCCGAAGGCCCACGGCGCCGCCTTCGGCCTGCTCGCCTACCAGTCCACCTGGCTGCGCGTCCACCACGGCCCGGAGTTCCTCTGCGCCCTGATGAACGAGCAGCCGATGGGCTTCTACGCCCCGGACACCCTCGCCCACGAGGCCCAGCGACGCGGTATCGCCCTGGCCCCACCGGACGTGAACGCCAGCGATGCACTGTGCACCGTCGAGTGGGTGCCGGAGCTCGGCCCGATGCCCGATCTCGGCGGCGCGCGCTGGTCCGGGGTGCCGGGCGTCGCGCCGGCACCGGAGGGAGACGCGGCGGCGCGCTTGGCCGACGCGCACCGCCTCGCCACCCCACCTCAAGACGCCGTCCCGCGGCGCCTCGTCGCGGTCGCGGACGACCACCCGCACGAGCGTGACGGCGCGACGCCTCTCGCTGCCGCACCGCGCGAAGCCGCGGCCCCCTCACCCGCGGGCGGCAAGGCGCCTCCCTCCGCGATCGTGCGGCTCGGGCTGGGGTTCATCCTCGGGGTCAAGGAGGAGGAGGTTCGTGCGCTCGTCACGGCGCGGGAGGAAGGTGGGCCGTTCCGGTCGCTCGCCGACCTGGCCTCCCGGGCGGGCGCGGGGCGTGCATCGTTGGACCGGCTCGCGTGGGCTGGGGCATGCGACTCGCTGATCGGCGGCTCGTCGGAACACGCGCGGCGGACGGCCCTGTGGCAGCTCGGGGTCGCGGTGCCGGGGGAGCGGACGCTCGAAGGGACGCAGTTGGCGTTGCCGCTCGAGGTGCCGGATGCGCCGGATCTGCGGCCGCTCACGCCGTGGGAGTCGATGATCGGCGACTACGCCACGACCGGGCTCACGCTCGGGCCGCACCCGATGCAGCTGCTGCGGCCGTCGCTGGAGCCGGGAACGGTTTCGATCGGCGACCTGGTGCGGATGCCACACAATGCTCCGGTCAAGCTCGGCGGGCTCGTCGTCGCACGGCAACGGCCAGGGACGGCCAAGGGGATCGTGTTCCTGCTGCTCGAGGACGAGTTCGGGACGATCAACCTGATCGTCCCGCCCGACCTCTATGAGATGAACCGGCTGACCGTGCGCAGCGAGCCGCTGCTGCTGTGCGAGGGGCGGCTGGAGAAGCTGCCGCAGGCGGGTGGGGGGATCAACGTCTTCGTCAAGGCGGTGCGGTCGCTGGTGGCGCCGGAAGAGCAGTCGGCGGAGGTCGTCGCACTGGCCGAAAAGCGCGTCGCAGCGGCCGCGGCGGGCCGCGGCGAGGGCGCTCAGGGCGGGCGCGAGGCGGCCTCGACGATGGGCGAGTTCCGCCAGGTCTCGCCCCCGATCCAGAGCTTCGCGTCCGGACGACGACGCTAGGCAACCGCACGAGCGGGTAGATTGCGCACCTGTGAGCACCATTGCATTTGTCGCTGCCTTCGTCGTTCTCGGCCTCGGGACCCTGCTGTTCGCCATGAGCGGCGGCAAGGGTGGCGTGGGGACGGTGCTGCACTCGCAGTCGCGAGGCAGTCGCCGCTTCGCAACCTTCGCGTTCGTCGTGTCGCTGCTGGTGCTCGGCGTGGCGGTGCCCGCCGCGGTCATCGCGTCGGACAAGGACAACGACGACATCCCGCACGCGGGGATCACGAACCTCACGGCGAACGAGAAGCACGGCCAGGAGCTGTTCGGACGTCGCTGCGGTCTGTGTCACACGCTCAAGGCGGCCAACGCCGTCGCCCAGGTGGGTCCGAACCTGGACCAGCTTGCGCCCAACAAGCAGTTCGTCCTCGACGCGATCAACAAGGGTCGCGCGAACGGCAACGGTCAGATGCCTGCCCAGATCTACACGGGCCAAGACGCGGAAGACGTAGCGGAATTTGTCGCAAAGTCCGTGGGCACTGACAAGCCGTCCGGCGGTTGATGTAAAAAGCACAAGCGTGCAGGTGCCACGACCGCTGGTACGATCGAACTCGGTCCGGTTGTCGTAGCGCCGCTCTTCTGGCGCGAGCTTGAAACTGCTCGACGCCGTCAGCAAGAGGAAGAGGACGAGTCAAGAACATGGCCCCAGAGCACGACGCCCGCACCAGGGCGTTCTATGACCATGAGAGCGACGAGCAGTCGCCGCGGCGTCGTCACGCGGCCGCCGACTGGGGCGTCAACGAGGACATCTTCGACCGCATGCCCAGCCGCCGCTTCAAGCGCGGCGACCGCCGTGCGGAGCATCGCGAGGACACGGACGCCCACCGCTTCGAGCGCCGCGTGTCCGGCCCGTCCGATCCGCGCCGCGCGGAAGAGACGCCGGGGCGCGCCGACGAGTGGGACGAGGTCCGCGCCCGCCGCGGCGATTGGGCCGACGAGCACGAACGCCGCCAGGTCGCCCCGCGCAGCGGCGACTGGCCGGCGGACGACCGCGCAGACGCCGCGCCGCGCAGGGCTCCCGCGGGCGACGACTCCGCCGCCCGGCGCCGGGC
>NZ_JAPDOD010000110.1 GCF_027587205.1 Solirubrobacter ginsenosidimutans | reverse complement strand
GATCATCGCGCTCGTGTTCAAGATCAACCTGCGCACGATCGGGCTGATCATGGCCTTCGGCGCGGGCGTGCTGATCAGCGCGCTCGCCTTCGACCTCGTCGAAGAGGCGGTCGACAAGTCGAGCGGCCACGGATGGGCGGTCGGCGGCCTCTTCGCCGGCTGTCTGGTGTTCTTCGGCGGCAACCTGTGGATCGACCGGCTCGGCGGCGGCGATCGCAAGGACCCGGACGGCGACCAAGAGAGCGGCTCGCCGCTCGCGATCGTGCTCGGAACGGTGCTCGACGGGATCCCGGAGTCCATGGTGATCGGGCTGACGATCTTCGAAGGTGGGGCGGTTGGCGCTGCCTACCTGGTCGCGGTCTTCATCTCCAACCTGCCCGAATCGATCTCCTCGACCTCCGGCCTGCTCAGCGCCGGCTGGAAGAAGTCGCGAATCCTCTGGATGTGGATCGCGATCGCGGTGATCTCCGGGCTCGCCTCACTCGCCGGCTACGGCCTGTTCCAAGACTCCTCGCCGGACACTGTCGCGTTCGTGCTGACGTTCGCGGCCGGCGCGATCCTGACGATGCTCGCGCAGACGATGATGCCCGAGGCGTACGAGCATTCCCCCAAGTACGTCGGGGTCGTGACGACGCTCGGCTTCGCGGTCGCGTTCACCATCCACACCCTCGATTGACGATCATCTCGCGAGGTCCATGGCCGGGTAGCGCTCGTCCTCCAGCAGGCCGAGCTCGATGGCGCGGTCGATCGCCTCGTCTCGCGATGACACGCCGAACTTGCGGTAGATCGAGATCGCCTGGGTCTTGATGGTCGTGCGCGAGAGGTGGAGCCGCTCGCCGATCTGGGGGAAGGCGAGATGGGTCGTCAGCAACGGCAGCAGGCGCAGCTCGGCGGCCGTGAGGCTGAGGGCCCACTCGCCACTCGGCGAAGTGCTCGCTTCGATGCGTGCACGCAGCTCGTGCGCCAGCTCGGTGAGCGCGCCGAGGTGCGGGCGGACACGCAGGATCGCTTCGGACTCGCTCAGCACCGTTGCCGCGACGCCGGGCTCTTTGAGCGCGAGGTGCACGCGCGCGAGCTCGAGTCCGGTCTGGATCGACAGCCATGCCATCCCGGGATTGAAGAGCGGGCGTAGACGATGGACCCTCGCGACGTCCTCTCGGGCGCGCTCCGTGTGCCCATGATGGACGGCCACCCGGGCCCTGACGGCCCAGGCGAGACCGCTCGCCAGGTAGTCGTCGATCTTCGCCGCTTCGGCCACCGCAACCGCTCGCTCGGCGTGCGTCGTGGCCTGCTCCCACGCGCCCGCTTCGATCGCCAGCAACGCGAGCTCGGCGAAGGCCAAGGTCTCTTCCTCCGACGAGCCGGCCGCTGCCGCGATCTCGGCGGTGAGCACGAGCGCGGCGCCGGCGCGCTCCGGATCGCCGAGGAAGGCATGCGCCGCACCGGTCGCAAGCTGCGCGGTCGGTCGCCACCAGCCTTCGGGGCCGAGTTGTTCCAGCGCCAGCTCGGCGTCCGCGAGCACTCCTTGGACCCCATCGGGACAGGTGTAGGCGCGCAGCGCCGCGAGCCACGGCTCGATCGAGGCGCTGCCGTCCGGGAGTTCGGGCGTCGCGGTGCTGGCTTGGGCCGCACGCTGGCAGCGCTCGCCCTCCGCGGCGCGTCCGGTCAGGAAATACACCCAGGCGCCGAGTACCGCGATGGTCGGGTAGCGACTGCGCAGCGCGTCGTCGTACCAGTCGAGCCATGACTCGATCGTGGTGACGCCGCCGGCGTAGTAGGTCGGCAGGACGAGCTCTTCGAAGATGCCCGTCATGACGTCGGTCTCGCCCGCCGCGTGGGCGTAGTGCAGCGCCGGCTCGGGCATTCCGTTGGCCTGACACCACGCCATCGCCCGGCGGTTGAGCTCGGGCAGGAACTCCGGCTCGCGCTGCTCGAGCTCGCTGCGCAGCAGGTCCTGGAACAGGTGGTGGTAGCGATACCAGGTGCGCGTGCGATCGAGCGGGACGAGGAAGCGATTCGAGCGCTCCAGCGACTCGAGCACACCCGCCGAGTCGGTCCGTCCCAGCACGGCGTCGCAGAGGCTCCCGCACATCCGCTCCAGCACCGAAGTGTGCGTCAGAAATCGCACTTCCTCGTCCGTCAGGCGCGAGAGCAACTCGAGCCGCAGATACTCGGCCACGAAGCGGTCCTCGCCGGTGAACGTCGAGACGCCGCAGCCACCGGCCTGCAACGAGAGCGCTGCCAGGTAGAGGCCCGCCGGCCATCCCTCGGTCCGTTCTGTCAGCTCACGGATGGCGGGCTCATCGAGCTCGACGCCTGCGCCGCGCAGCAACGCTCCCGCCTCCTCGGCGTTCAGCCGCAGATCCTCGACGCCCACCTCCAGCAGGCGTCTCTGCGATCGCAGCCGCGCCAACGGCAGGCCTGGCTCCTCTCGGCTGGAGAGGACGATGCGCGAGTGCTCCGGAACATGATTGAGCAGCGCCGCCACCGCGTCGAGGCTCGTCGGATCGGTCACGAAGTGCACGTCGTCGAGCACGAGCACGACCGGGTGCGCGACGGCCGAGAGTGCTGCGCACAGGCGCGGGATGCACGTTGACCACAGCGAGCGACCCGGCATCGACAACGCCTCGAACACCGACACGGGGATCGTGACGACCCGGTTCAGCGCCACCGCCACGTAGCGCAGCAACACCACCGGATCGTTGTCGCGTTCGTCCAGCGAGACCGTCGCGAACGAACGCTCGTCGCGCACCGCCAGATGCGCGAGCAGCGTGGTCTTGCCGAAACCGGCCGGCGCCACCACGCTCACCACGCGCCTCTCGGACGCGCAGAGCCGATCGATCAGCTGCGACTTCGCCACCGTGTCCGCGCGGAGCGCGGGCGGCGCCAACTTTGCTTCGATGAGATCGAACGAAGGCTCGGCGGTCTCAAGGGTCCCGCCGGCCTGAAGGCCAGACACACAGCGACCCTCGTTGCCCGCGGGGTGACCTGGCATCACCCGCAGAGGTTGAGTGGGTGATGCCAGGATGAGGCGGGTGGCGATGCGCTAGCTCACCAGCTCGAACTCGCCCGGCCTCCAGGTCTTGTCGAAGAAGGGCTGCAGCGGGCTGTAGAGGCGCAGAAGGGTGAACCAGCCCCTCTCAGGGTCGGTCTGGATCCAGTTGCCGGGGGGAACGTCGTCGGGCCGGGTGGGCGAGCAGTAGATGACGGTGGAGCCGTCGGCTTCGGCCGTCGCGGCGGGTGAGGGGTACTCCTGGCTGCCGGCTCGGGGATAGAGCTGGGGGGTCTGCAGCAAGGAACGGGTCTGGTTGTCGTAGAGGTTGATCGACCAGAACCGGGCCGCCGGGATGTCCTTGGGCAGGCTCAGCCGGTAGGTCTTCGCACCGTCGAAGGGTTCGCCGTCGGCGTCGACGCTGGCCTGGAGGTACTGCGACCCGACGCCGGTCAGCCTCATGCACATGGCCGGGGTGATGCAGGTCGCGATGTAGAACATCCAGGTGCGTGAGTGCAGCCGGCGGGCTCCCTTGTTCGGGTAGGGCTTGATGCCGTCCGGTGTGATCTCGGGCGGCGGGTTGGTGAACTCGAACCCGCCGACGAAGAGCCCGTTGAACCACGCGGTCTCGCCGTCGTAGTAGCGGAAGCCCTCGTTCGGGTGCGCGCCCACCCCCAGGGTCCGGGAGGCCGCATTGCCGACGGCGGCTGCCTCGTCGAGGATCTTGCGCAGTCGTTCGCCGGGCGCGAACTTCTCGTCCTTGACGATCCCGATCGCGGCGAACTGCCCGGCCAACTCGACATCGAGTGCTTCCGCCGGCTCCAACTGCACGAGCGCATCGAGCATCTCGTAGTGGCCGAAGTCGTTAGGCGCGATCGTGTTGATCGCCAGGCCTGTTCCCTCGACGAACCGGGGGCTCGTCGGAGCGGCCGGCTGGCCGAGCGGGCCCTTCCCGGTCAGATAGGCGCCGATGCTTGAGCCCAGGCCACCGGCGGCGTAGGGGTAGATCTTCAGTTCCTGCTTGATGCGGGCGACGGTCGGGGCGGGGTCGTCGCCGGGGTTCTCGTTGATGAACGCACGGCCGACGAGGAGCACGTGGTTGGTGCGCGAGTGACGGGCGTAGTAGCCGCCCTCGGGCAGCGGCCCGTCATGTCCAGGGCCGACCACCAGGTATTTGCCGCCCTGGCCGCGGTCCGCGCCGGGCAGACCGAAGTCGCTGATCCAGCGAAACCACATGTCGTCCAGGAGCCCCAGCGTGTCGGTTGGGGTTTCGAGCACCAGCGGGCCTTGCGACAGGTCCAGGAACGTCCAGAAGTAGACGGTGTCGGCGTTCGCCGTCAGGGCCAGCGTCCGGGAGTCCATCAGCTCGGAGAAGATCGCGACGTCGCCGTCCTCGATGCCAGCCTCCAGGAAGGCCTTCCTGATCGCGAAGACCGAGACCCCCTGGATGGTGTTCATGAGCGTCTCGACGCCGTGTAGGTAGTCGAGATGGTCGCGCAGCTTCTCCGCGGTCTCACCCTTCGGGTAACCGTCGGTGAACTCCAGGGCCCCGATCCCGGCCTTCACGCTCGACGGTGTCGTGATCGCAGTGGGCACAGGCGTCCTGGTTGC
>NZ_JAPDOD010000109.1 GCF_027587205.1 Solirubrobacter ginsenosidimutans | reverse complement strand
CGCGATCGGGATCGTCAAGGGCGAGCCGTTCGCGCCCGACGAGCGGATGCGCCGCGTCCTCGACGATGCGGCGGCCGTCGGGACCGCGACCTCGCGCGCGCTGCTTTTCGATCCGCGCGCGTCGGAAGGGTTCGCGTACTACGACGGATCGGCGTGGGAGAACCAGATGTGGGTCGGCGGGTACGACTTCGAAACACCGCCGCCGCTCGTGACCGCGGAGGGAATCAAGCCGTTTGCCCCGACCGGCGTTCGGGCGCTGCACTCCCGTGTCGCGTGGTTCTACGGGTACACCGGCGTGACGCCCGCCATGTGCATGCGGCTCACCGGCGTGGGGTCCCAATACATCTTCGCTTTCAAGGACGCCGATGGGAGGCGTCTCGACGGCGGCAAGACCTACCGGGTGACGCTGCCCCCGAACATCCCGGCCGCCCGGTTCTGGTCGCTGACCGCGTACGACACCGAGACGCGCTCGATGCTGCAGACACCGCAGCGCTTCCCGCGGGCGGGCAGCCAGTCCTACCCGACCCCGGCGGCGACCGCGGACGAGGACGGCTCGACGACCGTCGTGTTCGCCCCGGAGCGACCGGCCGATACCCCGGAGGGCAACTGGATCCAGACGACCGAGGGCAAGGGCTGGTTCCCGATCCTTCGCCTCTACAGCCCGGGACAGTCGTTCTTCGACAAGACATGGCGACCGAGCGAGATCGAGCTCCAGACGCCGAGTGCCAACGGACACGGCGAGATCCGGTCATGACCCCCCGCAGCCACGGCGAAGGAATCTAGATGGCCGCCTCTCTCGGCTGGGGGACCCTGGCGGCCTCGTCGCTGGTGATCGGGGCGATCATCGCGCTCGTGTTCAAGATCAACCTGCGCACGATCGGGCTGATCATGGCCTTCGGCGCAGGCGTGCTGATCAGCGCGCTCGCCTTCGACCTCGTCGAAGAGGCCGTCGACAAGTCCAGCGGCCACGGATGGGCGGTCGGCGGCCTCTTCGCCGGCTGTCTGGTCTTCTTCGGCGGCAACCTGTGGATCGACCGGCTCGGCGGCGGCGATCGCAAGGACCCCGACGGCGACCAAGAAAGTGGCTCGCCGCTCGCGATCGTGCTCGGAACCGTGCTCGACGGGATCCCCGAGTCGATGGTGATCGGGCTGACGATCTTCGAAGGCGGAGCGGTTGGCGCCGCCTACCTGATCGCGGTCTTCATCTCCAACCTCCCGGAATCGATCTCCTCGACCTCCGGCCTGCTCAGCGCCGGCTGGACGAAGTCGCGCATCCTCTGGATGTGGATCGCGATCGCGGTGATCTCCGGACTCGCCTCGGTCGCCGGCTACGGCCTGTTCCAGGACTCCTCGCCGGACACCATCGCGTTCGTGCTCACCTTCGCGGCCGGCGCGATCCTGACGATGCTCGCGCAGACGATGATGCCCGAGGCGTACGAGCATTCCCCCAAATACGTCGGGGTCGTGACGACGCTCGGCTTCGCGGTCGCGTTCACCATCCACACCCTCGACTAACCAGCTGCGGCTAACAGCAGCGGGGCGGCGTCCGCGACGGCCCGGGATCGGTCGGGTCGTTGGCAATCAGTCGCCCCTGAGCGCGTGCGACCGCCTCGTCGAAGACGGTCGGCGCGCCGCCGGTGATCGCTCGGCGCCCGCCCGCGTCGAGGCGGAAGTCGAGCATCGAGGCGAACGTGCCGCTGGCGAGAGCGACGGCGTCCATCCCGTGGTTCGAGGGCCCACGGGTGACGAACAGGGCGTCGATCATCTCCCCAGGTCGATGGCCGGGTAGCGAGAGTCCTCTAGCAAGCCGAGTTCGACGGCGCGCCCGATCGCCTCTGCTCGCGACGAGACGCCGAACTTGCGGTAGATCGAGATCGCCTGGGTCTTGATCGTCGTGCGCGAGAGGTGGAGCCGTTGGCCGATCTGGGGGAAGGCGAGATGAGTCGTCAGCAAGGGCAGCAGGCGAAGTTCGGCGGCGGTGAGGCTGAGGGCCCATTCGCCGCTCGGCGTCGCGCTGGCGGTAATCCGTCCGCGGAGTTCGTGCGCCAGCGTGGTGAGCGTGCCGAGGTTTGGGCGGACGCGCAGGATGGCTTCGGCCTCGCTGAGGACCGTCCCCGCGACGCCGGGCTCTTTGAGGGCCAGATGGACCCGGGCGAGCTCGAGTCCGGTCTGGATCGAGATCCACGCCATCCCGGGGTTCAAGAGCGGTCGTATGCGATGGGCCCTCGCGACGCCATCTCGTGCACGCTCCGTGTGTCCGTGATGGAGGGCCACTCGCGCGCTCACGGCCCATGGGAGCCCGCCCGTCAGGTAGTCGTCGATCTTCGCCGCTTCGGCCACCGCCACCGCTCGCTCGGCATGGGCGGCGGCCTGCTCCCACGCGCCCGCCTCGATCGCCAGCAACGCGAGCTCCGCGTAGGCCAGGGTTTCCTCCTCCGACGAGCCGGCCGCGGCCGCGACCTCCGCCGCGAGTACGAGCGCGGGGACGGCACGCTCCGAGTCCCCGAGGAACGCATGCGCCGCGCCGGCCGCAAGCTGCGCGGTCGGTCGCCACCAGCCTTCCGGACCGAGCTGTTCGAGCGCCAGTTCGGCGTCCGCGAGGATCCCCTGAACCCCATTGGGGCACGTGTAGGCGCGCAGCGCCGCGAGCCACGGCTCGATCGAGGCGCTGCCGTCCGGGAGTTCGGGGGTCGCGGTGCTGGTTTGGGCCGCACGTTGGCAGCGCTCGCCCTCCGCGGTCTGCCCGCCCAGGTAGTACACCCAGGCGCCGAGCACCGCGATCGTCGGGTAGCGACGGAACAGATCGTCGTCGTACCAGTCGAGCCATGACTCGACCGTGGAGGCGCCGCCGGCGTAATAGGTCGGCAGCACGAGCTCCTCAAAGATGCGCGTCATAGCGTCGGTCTCGCCCGCCGCGTGGGCGTAGTGCAGCGCCGGCTCGGGCATGCCGTTGGCCTGACACCACGCCATCGCCCGGCGGTTGAGCTCGGGCACGAGTCCCGGCTCGCGCTGCTCGAGCTCGCTGCGCAGCAGGTCCTGGAACAGGTGGTGGTAGCGATACCAGGTGCGCGTGCGATCGAGCGGGACGAGGAAGCGATTCGAGCGCTCCAGCGACTCGAGCACACCCGCCGAGTCGGTCCGTCCCAGCACGGCGTCGCAGAGGCTCCCGCACATCCGCTCCAGCACCGAAGTGTGCGTCAGAAATCGCACTTCCTCGTCCGTCAGGCGCGAGAGCAACTCGAGCCGCAGATACTCGGCCACGAAGCGGTCCTCGCCGGTGAACGTCGAGACGCCGCAGCCGCCGGCCTGCAGGGAGAGCGCCGCCAGATAGAGGCCCGCCGGCCACCCCTCGGTCCGTTTCGTCAGCTCACGGATGGCGGGCTCGTCGAGCTCGACGCCTGCGCTGCGCAGCAACGCTCCCGCCTCCGCGGCGTTCAGACGCAGATCCTCGACGTCAACTTCCAGCAGGCGTCTCTGGGATCGCAGGCGTGCCAACGGGAGCGCCGGAACTTCCCGGCTGGCCAGGACGATGCGCGACCCCTCCGGAACGGAGTTGAGCAGCGCGGCCACAGCATCGAGGCAGGTCGGATCGCTCACGAAATGCAGGTCGTCGAGCGCGAGCACGACCGGGTGCGCCACGGCCGAGAGCGCCGCGCACACGCGCGGGATGCACGTGGACCAAAGCGAGCGACCCGGCATCGACAACGCCTCGAACACGGACACCGGGATCGGCTCGACCCGGTCCAGGGCCGCCGCCACGTAGCGCAGCAGCAGCACCGGATCGTTGTCGTGATCGTCCAGCGACACCATGGCGAACGCGCGCTCCTCGCGCGGCGCCAGGTGCGCGAGCAGCGTCGTCTTCCCGAATCCCGCCGGCGCCACCACGCTCACCACGCGCTCCTCCGACGCGCAGACCCGGTCGATCAACTGCGACTTCGCCACCGTCTCCGCGCGGAGCGCGGGCGGCGCCAACTTGGCTTCGATGAGGTCAAACGAAAGCTCGGCGGTCTCAAGGGCCCCGCCGGCCTGAGGGCCAGACACGCCGCGAGCCTCATTGCACGCGGGGTGACCTGGCATCACCCGCACAGGTTGATGTGGGTGATGCCAAGGTCAGGAGTGCGGCGACGCGCTAGCTCACCAGCTCGAATTCGCTCGGCCGCCAGGTCTTGTCGAAGAAGGCCGGCAGCGGACTGTAAAGGCGCAGGATGACGAACCAGCCCTTCTCGGGGTCGGTCTGGATCCAGTTGCCCGGGGCGACGCCGTCGGGCCTGGCGGGCGAGAAGTACACCACCGTGGAGCTGTGCGCTTCGGCCTGTGCCGCGGGTGAGGGGTACTCCTGGCTGCCAGCCCGGGGGTAGAGCTGCTCGGTCTGCAACATCGAGCGGGTCTGGTTGTCGTAGAGCGTGAGCGACCAGAACCGGGCCGCCGGGATGTCCTTGGGCAGGCTCATCCGATAGGTCTTCGCGCCGTCGAAGGGTTCGCCGGTGGTGTCGACGTTGGCGATCAAGTACTGCGACCCGACGCCGGTCAGCCGCATGCACATGGCCGGAGTGATCCCCGTTGCGGTGTAGAAGAACGAGGTCCGGGAGTGCAGCCGGCGGGCGCCCTGGATCGGGTAGGGCTTGATGCCTTCCGCAGTGATCTCGGGCGGGGGGTTGGTGAACTCGAACCCGCCGACCCACAGCGAGATCCACCATGCGGACTCAGTCCCGTAGTAGCGGAAGCCCTCGGTCGGATGCGCGCCCATCCCTAGCGTCCGGGACGCGGCGTTGCCGACGGCCACGGCCTCGTCGAGGATCTTGCGCAGTCGTGCGTCGGGTGCGAACGTTTCGTCTTTGACGATCCCGAGGGCGGCGAACTGCCCGGCCAGTTCGGTGTCGAGCGCTTCGGCCGGCTCCATCTGGACGAGAGCGTCGAGCAGTTCGTAGTGGCCGAAGTCGTTGGGTGGGATCGTGTTGAACGCCAGTCCCGTGCCCTCCACGAACCGGGGGCTCTGCGCGGTGGCCGGCTGGCCGAGCGAGCCCTTCCCGGTCAGGTAGGCGCCGATGCTTGAGCCCAGGCCACCGGGGGCGTAGGGGTAGATCTTCAGCCGGTCCTTGATCAGATCGACGGTCGGTCCGGGGTCGTTGCCGGGGTTCTCGTTGATGAACGAGCGGGCGAGCAGGGTCACGTGGTTGGTGCGCGAGTGGCGGACGTAGCAGCCGCCCTCGGGCAGCGGCCCGTCGTAGCCGGGGCCGACAAGCAGATAAGTGCCGCCCTGACCGCGGTCCGCGCCCGGGAGACCAAAGTCGGTGACCCAGCGGAACCACATGTCGTCGACGAGGCCCAAGGCGTCCGGGGGGGTTTCCAGCACCAGCGGGCCGTCGGACAGGTCGAGGAAGGAGATGTAGTAGACCGTGTCGGCGTTCGCGGTCAGAAACAGCGACCGGGAGTCCATCAGCTTCGAGAAGATGAGGACATCGCCGTCGTTGATGCCGGCCTCGAGAAAGCCCTTCCGGATCGCGTAGATCGACACACCCTGGATGGTGTTCGTGAACGTCTCGACGCCGTGCAGGTAGTCCAGGTGGTCGCGCAGCTTCTCCGCGGTGTCCCCCTTCGGGTAGCCGTCGGTGAACTCCAGGGTCCCGATCCCGGCCTTCACGCTCGACGGTGTCGTGATCGCAGTGGGCACAGGCGTCCTGGTTGC
>NZ_JAPDOD010000108.1 GCF_027587205.1 Solirubrobacter ginsenosidimutans | reverse complement strand
CCCACCCACCCGCTCCGCCCACCCGCCCGTCCACGCGGCTCGCGGCGCCGCCGAAGGGGGTTCCGCAATGGAATCACCCGCGCGCGATCCGACTCAACTGGGCGCCCACGGTCCGCCATCGTCCACGGGGATGAAGCCGAACTGGTTTGCCGCCGTGATGGGCACCGGGATTGTCGCCAACGCGGCGGTCCTGCTCCCGCGTCACGCTCCCGGGCAGCACGCGGTGGCGTTCGGCGTCTGGGTGCTGGCCGGCGCGTTGCTCGTCGGTCTGACGCTGGTCGCGCTGACCCGCAGGCGTCCGCGCCTCGACGCCGCGACGGCGCCGTTCCTCGGCGCCCCGCCGATGGCGCTGCTGACCGTCGGGGCGGGGACGCTGCTGCTCGGCCAGGACCTGATCGGCCTGCACGCCGCGGCGATCGTCGACGCCGTCCTGTGGACGCTCGGCACCGCCACGGGGCTCGCCGTCGCCGTCGTCGTCCCGTACCGCCTGATCACCAGCGGCGGCTTGAACCGGCTCGATGCCGTCCAAGGCAGCTGGCTGATGCCCGTCGTCCCGCCGATGGTGTCGGCGGCGACCGGCGCCGCGCTAATCGCCCACCTGCCAGCCGGCCAAGCCCAGCTGACGATGCTGCTCGCGTGCTATGGGATGTTCGGCCTGAGCCTGCTCGCCTCGCTGCTCGTGATCGCGCTGCTGTGCGCCCGCCTCGCCCTCCACGGCACCGGCCCCGCGCCATCGGTTCCCACGCTCTTCATGGTGCTCGGCCCGCTCGGGCAGTCGATCACGGCGGTGAACCTGCTCGGCGCGGCAGCGGCCGGCGTGACGCCGTTCGCCCCCGCGCTGCGCGCCTTCGGCGTCCTCTACGGGGTGCCCGTCATCGGCTTCACGCTGCTGTGGCTCGCGCTCGCCGCGACGCTCACGCTCAAGGCCCGACCGCCGTTCAGCCTCGCCTGGTGGAGCTTCACGTTCCCCGTCGGCACCGTCGTCACCGGCACCTCGGAGCTCGCGCGACACACGCAGGCGAGCGTCTTCACGTACCTGGCGATCGCGCTCTACGTGTGCCTCGTCCTCGCCTGGCTCACCGTCTTCACCCGCACCGCGGCACTAGTGTCCAGGTCCTGCCGACGATCCCCAACCCGCTCTCCGGCAACGATCTCGCCGCGTTCGTCGCCGCTGTCGAGACCCGCAATCTCCACGTCGCCGCCGACGCGCTGAACCTGACCCAGTCGGCGGTCACCAAGCGCATCAAGGCGCTCGAGAAGCGCGCCGGCACGCCGCTGCTGGAGCGCGGCCACTTCGGCGTGCGCCCGACCACCGCGGGCCGCCTCCTGTACCCGGAGGCCAAGCAGGCGCTCGCCGCGCTGCAGCGGGCGGAGGCCGTGCTGGCCGAGCATCGCGACCGGACCGGCCAGCAGCTCACGCTCGCGGCGAGCCACACGGTGGGTGAGTTCCTGCTGCCGGACTGGCTGTCCGGGTTCCGCGCGGTGCACCCCGGCATCCGCGCGGAGGTCGACATCGTCAACTCGACGGGCGTGCTGAAGGCGGTGCGCGCAAACGACGCGCAGATCGGGTTCGTCGAGGGCCTCGATGCGCTCGACGACTTCGAGACGCTCACGCTGCGCGAGGACGAGATCGTCGCGGTGGTCGCGGCCGGCCACCGATGGGCGAAGCGGCGCTCGCTCGCCGCCGCGACCCTCGCGAGCGAGCCCTACTTCACCCGCGAGGCGGGCTCCGGAACGCGGGCGGTGGCGGCTGCCGCGCTGCACAGCGCCGGCGTCGAGCTGACCCCGGCGCTGGAGAGCGCGAGCACCCAGAGCGTCAAGCGCGCGCTGGAGACGGGCGGCTTCGCCTTGCTGTCACGGCTGGTGATCGAGGCCGAGACGCAGCGCGGAACGCTCGTCGCCATCCCCGTCCGCGACGCCGAGCTGCGCCGCGAGCTACGCGCCGTCCGGCACGGCCCGCTCACCGGCGCCGGCCGTGACTTCTGGGCCTGGCTTCGCGCCCACGCTCAGCTCGACCCGACGTTGATGTAGCGGGTCGCGATCACCTGCCGCGCCTTGCGGCTCGTCGCCACCCACCGCAGGAACCGCGCCAGAGCGCCCCGCGGGCGCCCGCGTGTGACGACCCCCAGCGGGCGCTGCGCCGGGTATGCGCCGGTGCGGATCGTCGCTCGCGAGCACGGCACGCCCTCGTAGGTCAGCGCGTGCAGCCGCGAGATCAGCGCGAGATCGACGTAGCCCCACGCCGCGGGCGTGCTCTCGACGAAGTCGCGCACCTGCGCGGCGACGGCGAACGTCCGCGGCGTGTAGGTGATCTCGGTCGCCGCATCGACGAAGACCGTCTCGAAGACGATCCGCGCTCCCGCGGTCTCGTCCAAGGCGACCGAGACGATCGGGTCGGTGCGGGTAGAGCCGGGAACCTGGGTCCAGCTCGTCACCCGCCCGGCGACCAGGTCCTGCACCTGCGCGCGCGTGAGACCCGGCACCGGGTTCGCCACATTGGTGACGAGGCACACGCCGCTGAGCGCGAACGGCGTCAGGACGAGCCCCGGAGGGTCGGTGGCGCCGAGGTTGCGGCTGACCATCCCGGCGTCGACCACACCGCGGGCGGCGTCCGTGATGCCGATCGTGGTCCCGCCGCCGACGAACGAGAAGCGCGGCGGCGACGGCGTGACGCGGCCGTAGAAGTACGCGAGGTCGGCGAGCACCGCCTGGGCGACGCTCGACCCGCTCATGGTGATCGTCGCGTCCGCCGCCTGCGCGGGTGCGGCCGCGGCCAGGGCGAGCACCACCGCCACACAGGCAGAGCGGATCACGTGCCCACCCCGCGGCCGCTGTTGACCTGGCGTTTGCCGGCGCGCAGCCGGCTCACGGTGCGCTTCGCGCTGGCCAGCCGGCGGCCGGAGGCGTCGACGGCGTCGATCTGCGCGCGCCGCCCGCGCCGCCGGAGCGTCACCGTGAACGTCGCCTTGCGTGCGGTCAGCGCGGCCACGTTCCTGTTGTCCAGGCGCACGCGGTAGCGCTTGATCGCCTGCGTGGAGCCGACCACCGCCACCTGCAGCTGGGTGCGCTTGGCGTCCGACGTCGCCCGCAGGATCTGCAACCGCGGCGGCTGGGTCGTGACGTAGCCGACCGAGGTGGCAACGGCGAGCGCGGAGTTGAGCGCGTCGGCGTACCCCGCCGCGACCGGGAGCGACGAGCGCCGGGCGTGCTGGAGCAGCAGCGCGCGCAGGTCGATCGCGCTGATTCCGGGGTTCAGGGAGACCATCAGCGCGGCGACCCCGCTGACCATCGGCGCGGCCATCGAAGTGCCGGACTTCTCGCCGTAGCCGCCGTCGTTGGTCGTCGAGAGGATCAGCCCACCCGGCGCGGCCAACCCGACCGTCAAGCGCCCGTAGTTGGAGTACGTGTCGAGGCCGCGGCCGTCGTCGGGCGCGGTGGCGGCGACGCCGATCAGGTTCGGCGCCGGGATCGCCGCCGGGTAGGAGGGCCGGCTGTCGATGTCGCGTGAGTCGTTGCCCGCGGCGACGACGACCAGCGCGTTGGCGGCGCCGGCCGCGGCGATCGCGTCGTTCAGCCGAGGGTCGGGATCGTCGCCCTGGACGCTCGCGTTGATCACCCGCGCGCCGTTGGCCGCGGCGTAGCGGATGCCCTCCGCGACGGCGCCGGTCGTCCCCGCGCCGTCGGCGTCGAGCACCTTGACGATCATCAGCTTGGCCTGCGGCGCCACACCCACGATCCCCCGCCCGTTGGCGGCGGCGGCGATGATCCCGGCGACGTGCGTCCCGTGGCCATGGCCGTCGCTGAGATCCTGGCGCGCGTTCGTGGTCGTGAGGTCCACGCCGTGGACGTCGTCGACGTAGCCGTTGCCGTCGTCGTCGACCCCGTTGCCCGGGATCTCATTGAAGTTCGTCCAGACGTTCGGCGCGAGGTCCTCGTGATCGAGCCGGAGCCCCGAGTCCACGACGGCGACGATCGTGCCGGCGCCGCGGGTGAGCTTCCACGCTCCCGGGAGGTCGAGCACGCTGCCCTCGGCGGCGGCCCACTGCTCGTCCTGCAGCGTGTCCGCCGCCGCCCGCGCGACCTTCCCACTCCACGCGCGCGCGAGATCGGAGAGCGTGCTGAGCCCGAGCGCGCGTGCGCGCTCGCCCTTCATCGCGAAGACGTTGCGGTTCTGCGCCTGGGAGAGCGCGAGCGGCTGTGCGTGCAGCCGCGCCAGCGCGCGCCGCAGGGACGTGCCGCCGAGGTACTCCAGCAGCGACCCGGAGTAGGCCGGGTAGAGCGAGATGCGGCCCGCACGCAGCGCGGCGACCGCCTCCTTGCGCAACCCGCCGACCGCACGTACGGCGACGCGGTACCCGCCGGCTCGCAGCGCCTCGGCGTACAGGTACGCCAGCGTCTCGTTCTCGGCGAACGCCTGGTAGCCGACGACGATCGCCGGCCCGGGCTTGCGCTTGGCGTCGCCGCCGAGCCCGTTGGCGTCGATGAACTCCCCGCCGACCGCCTCGGGCAGCCGGCCGTCGATCACCTGCTGGTTGAGCCCGCGCAACGCGAGCGTGTCGAGCAGCCCCGAGGCGGCGTTCAAGCGCCGGCGGACGCCGGCGCCGTAGCGGTCCAGCACGGCGGTGCGGATGGCCGGCACGACCCGGTCGGGCCCGACCATGCGCTGGTCGTCGCGCAGCGTGACGATGTCCGGGCGCGAGAGCTCCGGATTCGACGAGAACGCCACGGCGACCTCGGCCAGGCCGTCGTCGAGCGCCTGGATCCCCGCGTCGGCCACGGTCAGCTTGACGAGATGAGGCGCCACATCGGCGCCGTAGAGCCGTTTGAGCCCCGGCCCACAGTTCGGGTTCGTCGCGCAATCGACCGGCGCCGCCAACCGCGGCGGGGTCGCTTGCGCTCGAGCACTCCCGGCCAACGCACCCCAGACGAGCAGTGTGCCGACCGCCGCATCCCTCCATCGAGCGGTCATGGTGTCGACGCTACGAACACCAGGGGTGAGAAGGCATCGCCCGCAATGGACGATCAGTGAGTGTTCTCGGCGAACGCTCAGCGGCTGCTTCGGGACCCTTCAGAACGGGCCGAAGCGCGCCCACGGCCACTGCGGCCCGGCGACCACGGCGGCCCGTCGCGTCCGGTCCCAGCTAACGGAGACTGAACCCGTATGGGTTTTGCGCACATGTTTACACGATTCAGCTTGACGGACGGCATATCCACGTGAGAGATTCGTTCTTGGGACCCCGTGAGAGAGGAATGGGGTTCTCCCGGGCCACGGATTGAGGCTGGGTGAGTGGGGGTCGTGCGCGCGGATCGCGCGGCGCACAGGGTCACTCGTTTGTCCAAAGGAGTGCAATGAGGAGAAGAAGCGCAGGCCTCGCTCTGTTGAGCTTGGCGCTCGTGCTGCCGGCGACCGCGTCGGCGCGGCCCAAGGCCGCTGCCGCGGCTCCGGCCAACGTGCTGGTCGTCACCAGCACGACGGATGCATTGTCGGCGGCGGGTATCGCGTCGATCCAGGCGGGTGCCGCGAGCGGCAACTACACCGTCACCGCACCGACCCCGGCCAACGTCGGGGCGCAGTTCACGCCGGCGGCGCTTGACGGCTATCGCGCGGTCGTGTTCCTGAACACGGGCATCGCGAGCCCGCTGACCGACGCGCAGCGCGCCAACTTCGAGGCGTACTTCCGCAAGGGCGGCGCCTACGTCGGCATCGGATCGGCTGTGGAGACCGATTCGTCCTGGCAGTTCCTGACTGACGTCCTCGGGACCCGCGCGTCGGGCCGCACCGACGTCACGACGGGCACCGTGAAGGTCTATGACCGCGTCCATGATGCGACCAAGACGCTCCCGGAGTACTGGGATCGCACCGACAACTTCTACAACTTCACGACCAACGTCCGCGGCGTCTCGCACGTGCTGGACACGGTCGTCGAGTCCCCGTTCGAGCCACAGCCGGGCGGAAACACGCTCAAGGGCATCACCGGCGGGACGATGGGCGCCGATCACCCGGTCTCCTTCTGCAAGGACTACCAGGGCGGCCGCTCCTTCTACACCACGCTCGGCAACACGGTCGCGTCGTATGACGCCAACCTGACCACGCACCTCACGGGCGCGATCAAGTGGGCGACGGGTCAGAGCGACCCGGTCTACAGCGACTGCGGCGCCACCGTGCTCAAGAACTACCAGCAGGTCAAGGTCAGCTCGCCGCCGAACCTGCTCGAGCCGATCGGCTTCGACCAGCTGCCCGACGGTCGCCTGATCCAGACCTCACGCACCGGCACCGTGCGTCTGCACGACCCGGTCAAGGGCACCACGACGGTGCTGGCGAACTTCGCCGACCCGGCGCTGCCGACGACGATGCGCCT
>NZ_JAPDOD010000107.1 GCF_027587205.1 Solirubrobacter ginsenosidimutans | reverse complement strand
CGCGCGGGTGGGTGCCGGCGCCGGCCGGCGAGCCGGGCACGCCGGCGACGGCTCCGCGCCGCGCGCCGCGCGAACGCCTCGTCGCCGTGGCCGCCCACGACGCGCTGGCGGGCGTGCGGGTCGTCGCGCGCGACCGGCGCCTGCGCCTCCTCGTCGGCGTCCTCTCCGCCTCCACCCTCGTGGAGGGGATGGTCGACGTGCTCGTCGTCGTCACCGCGCTCGACCTCGTCGACCTCGGCGACGCGGGCGTCGGGTGGCTGAACGCCGCGTGGGGGATCGGCGGGATCGCCGGCGGCGCGTTCGCGCTCAAGCTGCTCGCCACCGGCCGGCTCGGTGCCTCGATCCCGCTCGGCGGCATGCTGATCGGCGCACCGCTGCTCGCGCTCGCCGCCCTCCCGAGCCCCGCGTGCGCGCTGGCCGCACTGCTGATCCTCGGCGTCGGCTACGCACTCGTCGAGTCGGCGGGGATCACGCTGCTGCAGCGGATCGCGCACGACCGGGTCCGTGCCCGCGCGTTCGGCGTGATCGAGAGCTCGTACTGGCTGACGACGGGCGCGGGAGCGATGCTCGCGCCCGCGATCATCGCCCTCACGAGCCCGCGCGCGGCGCTCGCGATCGTCGGCGCCGCGCTGCCGATCCTCGTCCTCGCCCGCGCGAACGCACTAACGAAGTTCGCCGACGCGCCGACCCCGGCCCGCACCGTCGCGGCGCACACCGAACGGCGCGAGCTGGAGCCGGTGCTTTAGCTCGCGTTCGTCGGCGCCGGCCGCCACCGGCGGATGTCGGGCAGCGGCGTCAGCATCGGCTCGACCTGCGCGCGCAGGTGCTCGAAGTCGGGCGGCAGCGCCAGGTGCTCGCCGAGCGTCTCACGCGACTCGTCGGTCGTGAACCCGGGCCCGATCGACGCCAGCTCATACAGGATCCCGCCCGGCTCGCGGAAGTAGACCGAACGGAAGTAGAACCGGTCGATCACCGGCGTGATCTGCAGCCCGGCCGACGCCACCCGCTCGCGCCAGGCGGTGTGCTCGTCCAACGACGCGCCCCAGGCGATGTGGTGGACGGTGCCGGCGCCGCCGAACCCGCGCCCCGCGCCGCCCTCGAGCCGGATGAAGCTGCCGCGCCGGTCGCCGCGGATCTCGAACGCGTCGTCATCCACCGGGACCGCACCCAGCACGTCCGTCAGCACCGCGACCGACCGGCGCGTGTCCGCCACACCCGCGTAGACCGCGTGAAAGCCCTGCAGCGCGTGCTCGTCCGGCACCTCGGTCGAGCGCGCACGCAACGGTGCGTCGGTCACATCGACGACCACCAGCTCGTGCGACAAGCCCTCGAAATCATCGAAGCGCAAGGCGCCGTCGACCATCGACGTCGCCACGCCCTCCGAGCCCAGCCGCTCGGCCCAGAAGTCCAGCGTCGCAGCGGAGGCCACCCGGTGGGCGATCCGGTGCACCATCCCCGCGCCCGCGCGCCCCGGCCGCGCGTTCGGGTACTCGAAGAACGTGAGGTCGGCGCCCGGCGAGCCCGCCTCGTCGGCGTAGAAGAGGTGGTAGACGGTCGGGTCGTCCTGATTGACGGTCCGCTTCACCAGCCGCAGGCCGAGCACCCGCGCATAGAAGTCCACGTTGCGCGGTGCGTCGCCGGTGATCGCGGTGATGTGATGCAGGCCCTCGAGCTTCATCTACGACTCCAGCACTTGCCTGACTGCCTCGATCGCATGTTGTATTCCCTCCGCGTCGACGTCCAGGTGCGTAACGGCCCGCACGCTCCGCGGCCCGACGGCGCCCATCCTTACCCCATGGCGCTCGATACCCGCGCATAGCGCATCGGGATCGTCGACTTCGAAGATGACGATGTTGGTCTCGATCTCGCCCGGGTCGAGCGTGACGCCGTCAAGCGACGCCAACCCCTCCGCGAGCACCCGAGCGTGCGCGTGATCCTCGGCCAGCCGGTCGACGTTGTGGTCGAGCGCATAGAGCGCACCCGCCGCCACGATCCCCGCCTGGCGCAGCGCGCCGCCGAGCATCTGCTTGTAGCGCCAGGCCTCGTCGATCAGCGACGCCGAGCCGGCGAGAACGGCCCCCAACGGCGCGCCCAGCCCCTTGGTGAAATCGAGCCAGGCCGTGTCGAACCCGCGGGTCATCTCCGCCGCCGGCACACCCGAGGCGACGACGGCGTTCATCAGCCGCGCGCCGTCCATGTGCAGCCGCAGCCCGTGCTCGTGGGCCACGTCCACCACACCGCGCAGCTGCGAAAGCGGCCACACCCTCCCGCCCGCCATGTTCGTCGACTGCTCGACGCTCACGAGCCGCGAGCGCGGCGAGTAGCGATCCGGATAGCGCAGCGCGCCGCGCACGTCCTCGCCGGTGAACATCCCGCGCGGCGTGTCGAGCGGCTGCATCATCGCGCCCGCGAACGCCGCCGGGCCGCCGGCCTCGGCGATGATCGGGTGCGAGGTGCGGTGCAGGATGGCTTCGTCGCCGCCCGGCCGGATGTGCAGCCGGAACGCGATCTCGTTGCACATCGTGCCGGAGGGGAGGAAGACCGCGGCCTCCATCCCCAGCAGCTCCGCGACCCGCTCGCAGAGCAAGGTGACCTGCGGGTCCTCGAAGCGCTGTTCGTCGCCGACCTCGGCCTCCGCCATGGCTTTGCGCATGGCGGAGGACGGGCGGGTCTGCGTGTCTGAGTACAAGTTGACCAAGGTCTCCGGGACCTTAGTCAGGTCGCTACTTGAGGCGGTTCTTCGCGAAGCGCGCGAACTCGGTGAACGCCGGGCGCGGGGAGCCGTCCGGGTTCACGAGGCCGGAGTCGAACGTGCCGTTCGGCTCGCCCCACCAGCGGTAGACGTAGACCCGCGTGACCTTCGACTTGTAGCCCTTGCGCGACGAGTCGTACTTGTCGGCGAGCTGGAACATGTACTTGGTCGCCGAGGCGGCGCGCGAGGCCGAGGTCTTGAAGCCGGAGCTCAGGAACGTCGTGATGCCGCCGGTCTCGGTCAGCCAGACCTGGCCGGGAACGGTCTTCAGGACGGTGGTCAGGCCCTTGGACTCGTGGCGGTTGACGTCCTTGTAGTTGTGCAGGCCCCAGACCCGCGCCTTGTTGTGCGAGGACTTGATGAAGCTCTTCAGCCACGTCGCGACGTTGCTCTGGTCGAGCACGTCGGCACCCAGGACGGTGCAGCCCTTGCAGTTGGCCTTCATCGCGGCGTAGTAGTCCGCGGCGCGCTTCGGGCTCGAGGAAGTCGGCTGGGAGACGTGGTTGGCCTCGTTCCACGGCGCGTACGTCTTCACCCACGGGTACGCGGCCTTGAACTTCTTGAAGGCGGTCGTGTACGCGGCCTTGGACGGCGCCTTGCAGGCGGAGGACTTGGAGTACTTCCCGCCCGAGTAGCAACCGCGGCGCGCCGTGAACATCACGAGCACTTCCTGGTTGTGCGCGTGCGCGGCGTTCATGAATGTCGCCACCTCGCCGGCGCCGTCGCCCTTGTAGAAGTCCCACGGCACGATGTAGCGGACGCGCTTGAGTTTCAGCCCTTGCCAGAGCGGCTGATCGAATGTCGCTGCGTTCTGCTCGGAGAGCCCGACCCGGTAGTTCGCGGAGGCGGGAGCACACAGGACGAGGGCCGCGAGCGCGGCCAGGAGCATCGTCATTGTCTTTCGGTGCATGGGGTCTGGAACCAGTCACCTGGACGTGAGTTGCGCTCCGGGCCAAGTTCTAACCTCGTAGTGGCACGCCATGGCGATTGACGCACCCCCCGCAGAGCAGCGCCGCGACCGGCTCCGGGAACAGCGCCGCGCCCTGCCCGATCAGCCCGGCGTCTACCTCTTCCGCGACGCCCGCGGGCGCGTGGTCTACGTGGGCAAGGCGAAGTCGATCCGCAAGCGCGTCGCCAGCCATTTCTCGAACCCGACCGTCTACGGCACGACCGCCCTGACGGAGGAGATCGACCACATCGAGTACCTCGTGGTCATCACCGAGTCCGAGGCGCTGCTCACCGAGCAGAACTTCATCAAGCAGTACAAGCCGAAGTTCAACATCCGGCTGCGCGACGACAAGTCCTACCCCTACATCGCCATCAGCCTGGACGAGGATTTTCCCCGCGTCTACTTCACGCGCGAGAAGCACAAGCGGGGGCGCGCCTACTTCGGGCCCTATAGCTCCGCCAAGCGCGTCCGCGGCACGCTCGACCTCCTCGGCAAGATCTTCCTCTTTCGCTCGTGCGAGGGTCCCGAACCGGGCCGGCACTCCGGCTCGCCCTGCCTGGACTACTTCATCAAGCGCTGCGGGGCGCCCTGCGTGGGCTATGTGAGCAAGGACGAGTACCGCGCGGGGATCGACGGCGTCGTCGCGTTCCTCTCCGGCCGCTTCAAGCAGATCGAACGCGACCTCGAGCAGCGGATGTACTTCGCCGCCGGCGAGCGCGACTACGAGCAGGCGACGGTCGAGCGCAACCGCCTGCAGGCGGTCAAGTCGCTGCTGGAGCGCCAGCGGGTGGCCGAGGGCGGGGCGGGGACCTACGACGCCGTCGCCGTCGCGGTCGAGGGCACCGAGGCCAACGCGCAGGTCTTCCAAGTGCGCGACGGCGTGCTCAGCGACCGCCAGTCCTTCTACCTGGAGAACCAGGCCGAGGCCGACCCGGCGATCGTCAGCGAGGAGTTCATGCTCCAGTACTACGCGAGTGCGCTCTCGATCCCGCCGCTGATCGTCGTCCAGGCGGCGATGAGCGAGGGATCGGAGTTGGGCGTCCTCGGCCAGTTGCTCGGTGAGCGTCGCGACGGCCCGGTGGAGATCCGGGCGAGCGAGCGCGGCGGCAAGCGCCGCATCCTCGACCTCGCGGAGCGCAACGCGCGGCTCGCGCTCGACCAGGAGAAGCTCAAGTCCGAGCGCCGGCGCCAGCAGCGGGTGGACTCGCTCACGGGTCTGCAGACCGCCCTGGAGCTGGACGCACCGCCGGTCCGGATCGAGTGCTTCGACATCTCCCACGTGGGCGGCACGCACACGGTCGCGTCGATGGTCGTCTTCGAGGGCGGCGCACCAAAAAAGAGCGATTACAGGCGTTTTACGATTCGCGAGGTCGATACCGGCGATGATTTCGCGGCGATGGCGGAGGTCCTCACGCGCCGCTACGCCCAGTGGGAGCGGCAGTCGGAACGCTCGCCCTACGACGCGGAGCGCGACGCATCGTTCGCCGCGCTGCCGAACCTGGTGATCATCGACGGCGGCAAGGGCCAGCTCGGCGCCGGCCTCGAGCCGCTGCAGGGCTTCCTCGACCGCGGCGTCGCCGTCGTCTCGCTGGCGAAGCGCATCGAGGAGGTCTTCCTGCCCGGCAACCCGGTGCCGGTCGTGATGCCGCACGACACGCCCGAGCTCCAGCTCGTCCAGCGCGTGCGCGACGAGGCCCACCGCTTCGCCATCACCCACCACCGGCTGCGCCGCGACAAGGCGATGAGGGAGTCGATCATGGACGATCTGCCCGGCATCGGCCCCGCGCGCAAGCGCGCGCTGCTCAAGCACTTCGGCTCACCCGACGCGGTGCTCGGCGCCTCCCGCGAGGCGCTCGAGAACGTTCCGGGGTTCCCGCAGAAGGTCGCCCGCGACCTCTTCAATCATCTCAATCGGACGGGACGCTGAGTCACTCATGGGGAACGCGGTTCGAGACGGCGACTCGCCCAACGGCCACAAGACGGCCTCCAACCTCGAGGACCTCGTCGTCATCTCGGGGCTGAGCGGGGCCGGCAAGTCCAGCGCCATGAACGTGTTCGAGGACGCGGGCTACTTCTGCGTCGACAACCTGCCCGCCGAGATGATCCGCTCGCTCAGCGAGCTCTTCATGCACGACGGGTCCAAGGTCGAGCTCGCCGCGGTCGTCTGCGACTCGCGCGGCGGCGAGTACCTGGCGGCGCTGGCGGGCGTGATCGACAACCTCGCGGCCGTCGGCCTGGTGCACCGCGTCGTCTTCCTCACCGCCGACGAGGAAGCGCTGGTCAACCGCTACAAGGAGACCCGCCGCCGCCACCCGCTCGCCCCGCACGGCAGCGTGCTCGACGGCATCAAGGCCGAGCGCGAGCTCCTGGAGCCGGTGCGCCAGCGGGCGGACATCGTCATCGACACCTCGGGCCTGTCCGCCGCGGCGCTGCGCCGCAAGGTCGCCGACGAGCTGCTCGAGCCGGCCACGCCCGGCAAGCTCGCGGTCACCTTCACCTCCTTCGGCCACAAGCACGGCCCGCCGCGCGACGCCGACCTCGCGTTCGACGTCCGCTTCCTCCCCAACCCGCACTACGACCCCGACCTGCGCCCGCTGACCGGCTTCGACCAGCGGATCGTCGACTACGTCGGCCGCGACGGCCGGCTCGAGGTCTTCTACTCGCACCTGATCCCGCTGCTCGAGTTCGTGCTCCCGCAATACGTCGCCGAGGGCAAGGCGCACCTGATGGTCGCGATCGGCTGCACCGGCGGGCGCCACCGCAGCGTCGCCATCACCGAGCATCTGGCCAAGCAGTTCAGGGACCGTGAGGAGTACTTCGTCGAGGTCGCGCACCGGGACGTCGACCGGTTGCCGATCAGGCGCTAGGCGGGACCCGGTCGCCGTGGTCGACCGTGCGCGTTTACGGACCAGATCGCGGGTTTCGATCAGGTTCGCACTGGTCGAGTTAGCGCGCTGGCGGGGTGAGGAACATTTGCGTCGGCGGGCTCAAGCGGTCAGCGCAACAGGACTTCCATTCTTTCAGCTGGGG
>NZ_JAPDOD010000106.1 GCF_027587205.1 Solirubrobacter ginsenosidimutans | reverse complement strand
CGCGGTGCGCGGCGCCGGTGCGCTCGCGCGCGAGCGGAGCGACGTCGCGGCCGCAGTGCGCGGCGCCGGTGCGCCCACGCGCGAGCGTTCCGTTGCCGCCGCCGCACTGGTGCGCGGCGCCGGCCCGTCCGCGACCGCCGCTCTCCCGGCGCCCGTCGCGGACCGCTTCGCGCACCGCCTGATCGCCTCGGCGGTCCTCTCTTCCCTGTCGCGCGGCGAGCGCGAGCGGGCGCATCGTGCGGCCGCCCAAGCGCTGCTCGCGACGGGCGACGACGACGAGCTCGTCGCCGGGCACCTGCTCGAGTCGGGTCCGCACGCCGATCCCACCGTCAGCGCCTCGCTGTCGCGCGCCGCGTTCACGGCCGCCGAGCGCGGCGAGCCGCACGCCGCCGCGGCGTATCTCGGGCGTGCGTTGCAGGAGCGGGCGGCGGGTGACGATCGCGGGCAGATGCTCGCGCAACTCGGCGCCGTGGCCTTCGATGCCGGACTCCCGGAGGCCCGCGCCCACCTGCGCGAGGCGCTGCGCGAGTACGTCGAGGGTCCGGGCCGGGTCGACGTGCTCACCCGCCTCGCGATGCTCAACCTCGTCGATGCCCGCGACGAGGATCTGGCGCGGCTGTTCGAGCGCGAGCTCACCGGCGAACCCGATCCGGACGTCCGGCTGGCGGTCGAGACCGCGGCCCTGGACGCGCTGATGATCCTCCCCGCCCGCCAAGCCGAGCGTGCGCGAAGGGTCGCGGCGATCGCCGACACCCCGACGACCGACCCGCTGCTCCAGCGCGTCGTCAAGGCCCACCGCGCGTGGGTCGGGATCGAGCAGGCCGCGCCCGACGCGGCGGCGTGCGCGGCACTCGCGCGCCGTGCCTTGGACGACGGGCTGCTGCTGGCCGAGGCCGACCGGCGCTCCGCCTACGTCATCGCCACGCGTGCGCTGGTGCTGACCGACGACGCGGACGCCGAGGCGGCGATCGCTGCGCTGCGCGATGCGGCGACGGCGCGTCGCTCCCTTCGTCTACGGACGGCCGCGGCCTGGTTCGCGGGGGAGCTCGCCCTGCGCACGGGGCGGGTCGCGGACGCCGAGAACCACGCGCGGCTCGGCCTCGACCTCGCGCCAGGCCAGCAGCTCGACATCTTCAGCGGAGGCGCGGCCGTCGTCTTCGTCGGCGCGCTCGCCGAGCGCGGGGCGTTCGCGGAAGCGCACGAGTTCCTGCGCGGACACCGGCTCGGCGGACATCTCGGCCCGGCGCTGTGGCATGTCGGCATGCGGCACGCCCGCGCGCGATTGGCACTGCTCGAGGGCGACTTCGAGCGCGCCCTCGCCGAGGCGCTCGCGGCGGGGGAGCTGCGCGAACGCCAGCGGCGCTCCAACCCCACGCTCGCCCCGTGGCGCTCGACCGCCGCGCTCGCACTCGCCCATCTCGGGCGGCGCGAGGAGGCCGCCGCGCTGGCCGACGAGGAGCTCGAGCGGGCGCGGCGCTTCGGTGCGCGGCTCCCGATCGCGCGCGCCCTGCATGCCCGCGCCGTCGCCGAGCCGGACCATGCGACGCGGATCACGCTCTGCTCGGAAGGGCTGACGCTCGCACGCGGCGCCGAGGCGGTCGCCCTGCGGCTCGAGCTCGGCAGCGCGCAGGCGTCCCTGGGCTCCCGCCGCGAAGCGCGCGAGACGCTGCGGCCCGCCCTCGCCGACGCCGACGCGGCCGGCGCGATGCTCCTCGCGCTGCGCGCCCGCCGCGAGCTGGTGGCGACGGGGCTGCGGCCGCGGCAGGCGGCGCTCGACGGCGCCGCCGCGTTGACGCCGCGCCAGCGGCAGATCTGTGAGCTGGCGTCGGCCGGGAAGGGCAATCGCGCCATCGCGCAGGAGCTGTTCCTGAGCGTCAAGACGGTCGAGACCCACCTCGCCGCGGGCTTTCGCAAGCTGGGGGTGAATGCGCGGACGGAGTTGGCGCACGGGCTTGCCGCGTAGGAGTCTGTTGAGGAATGGTCGGTCCGACCGATGTGGTGCAGCCGCCAGTGCCTCGGGCCGCCCGCGCTCGCGATGCGTGCCTCTGGCACGTGAGCAGCGTGGGTGGCTCGAGGCGCCGCGGATGTGCCGCAGCGGGCGCATCGGGATTCTTCAACAGGCTCCTACCTGGCACAGGGTGGTCCGGTATGAGAGGGTCGGCCGATGCACGGACGCGTCTCGCTGGCCACGCTCGCCGCCGCTCTGCTCCTCGCCGCACCCGCCTCCGCGGCGCTCCCCGCCGGGAACCTCGTCGTCAATCCCGGTGCCGAGGCCGCCCCCGGCGCCACCGACAGCGGGACGCAGGTGGCTCTGCCGGGGTGGACGGTCACCGGATCGCTCACCGCCGTCGCCTACGGGACGCCCGCGTTCTTGACCGCGGAGGACGCCGCCCGCCTCGGCGGCGGCGCCAACTTCTTCGCTGGCGGCCCGGACGGGAACTCCAACACGGCGTCGCAGCTGATCAACGTCAGCGGGGCGGCCCCGGAGATCGCCAAGGGCGTCACCGGCACGCTCTCCGCGCTGATCGGCGGCTACGCGAGTCAGGACGACTCGGCGACGGTCTCGGCCCAGCCGCTCGATGCGGCGGGCACCCCGATCGCCCCGGCCACCGTGCTGCCCGCCGTGACGTCGGCGGATCGCAAGGGGCTCACCGATCTGCTGCCGCGCACGGCAACGGTCTCGATCCCGCTCGACACCCGGCTGATCGCCGTCACGATCACCACGACGCGGACCGCCGGGCAGTACAACGACGGCTACGTCGACAACGTCAGCTTCAGCTTCGGCGGCTCACCGGTGGCCGGGAAGAGCGTGGGTGCGCGGCCGGTCAGCGGCACGGTGCTCGTGCGCGTTCCGGGCAGCTCGAAGTTCGCCTCGCTCGACGCGTCGGTGATCAAGAACGGCACCGAGGTCGACGCGCGCCGCGGCGTGGTCGAGATCACGCGCTCCGACGGTGGCGTCGCGAAGTTCTATGACGGCATCTTCAAGCTCAGCCAGTCCGGCGGCATCACGACGCTCACGCTGAGTGAGAAGCTCGACTGCTCCAAGCGGGCGCTGGCCGCCGCGGCGAAGCCGAAGACGCGCAGGCTGTGGGGCGACGGCAAAGGCAAGTTCCGCACCAAAGGTCAGTACAGCGCGGCGACCGTCCGCGGCACGAAATGGCTCGTCACCGACACGTGCACCACGACGGTCACGCGGGTCGCGCAGGGCACCGTGTCGGTGCGCGACGTGCGGCTCAAGAAGACGGTGATCGTGCGCCCGGGGAAGCCCTACACGGCTCGCGCCAAGCGCCGCTGAGTCACTCGTCCCAGGCGCGGAACGGCTCGCCGCGCTCGAGCGCGGTGTCGAACACGGCCAGCGCGGCGCGGCCCATCCGGGCGATCTCCGCGTTCGGGTACGCCTCGGGATACTCGTCGTCGGGCTCGGCGATCAGCGGCGAGACACCCTCGAGCTCGTCGAGCACGCGTGCGAGGAAGGCCCGGTCGCGCTTGAGCTCGTCGGGCACGAGCGGGATCTCGTCGGTGAGCGCCGTGCCGGACAGGGCGCTGAGGCGCAGCGCCGCTTCGGGGTCGAGTCGCTCGGCGAAGTCGAGCAGCAGCGACCAGTACTCGAGCGGGATCCGTACGTGACCCGCGTCGAACCATGGCGACGGGTCGATCTCGAGCGGTGCCGGCGCGTCGAAGACCTGGACGGGGCGGCTCACAGCTGGTCCTTGACCAGCTTGATCATCTCGTCCAGCAGCTGCGGGGCGGTGGAGGTCAGCTGGCGGTTGAGCGGCTGTTCCGGACCGGGCGAGACGCCGGACACGGTGACGCTGGACACGGGCGTCTTGTCGAGGTACTGGGTGCGGAAGTCGGCGAGCGGCATGCGGCCGGAAGTGTGCACGGCCTGGAGGCCCGTTGCCTTCTTCCATACGGGCGTGGCGCCGAAGTTCGCCGTGAGATAGTCGATCAGCGGCTGCCCGGAGAGCGGAGCGTCGGTGAAGTGCCCCAGGGCCTTGCGGTCCGTGCTGAAGCTGTACTTGCCCGGGTCGATCTTCGCCGAGACGACCTCGGCGACGCTGTCGGCGCCGAGCAGGACGAAGTCCATCTCCGCCTGCTTGCCGCCGACGTTGCCCTTGTCGCCGGTCGCCTGGATGTGCAGGCCGCGGACGAGCGTGAGCCCGGCCTCGGCGGCGATGGCGGCGAGCTGCGGGTGGGCGGCGGACTCGACCGCGTCGCCGACCTGCACCTTCGGCTGCTTCTTGGCCGCGGGGTCGCCGGCGATGTACTTCATCGGGTCGGCGAGGAAGACGTCCTTGTGGCCCTTTTCCTTGATCTGCCGCGCCCATTGCTGCGCGGTCTTGCGCATCTCGGCGAGTTGTTCGGGCGTGAACAGGACGCCCGGCGGCCCTTGCATCGTCGGGTTGATGACGGCCTTCGGGCGATAGCTGAACTCGCCGTCCTTCTCGAGCTCGATGCTCGTGAGCTTGTAGCGCTCCTTGATCTCGGGCAGCTTGGCGCGGACGCTGTCGACCGTCGCCTCGGGCTGGCGCATCAGCGCCTCGGTGTCGTCCGTCGCGCCCTTCAGGCGCTGTTCGCGGTCCTGCTGCTCGTCCTGCTTGGCGTCCGGCGCGTTCGGGTCCGGCTGGTCGGCGTCCTTGGTCTTGTTCTTGCCGGTGAGACGGTCCTTGAGCCCCTTCGCCTTGCCCTTGGCCCAGCCGAAGAGCTTCTTGGCGCCCTTGACCGCGCCCATGACGACGAAGTCGACGGCCTTGGAGATCGGCGCCTGCACCTTCTGGATGATCGAGTGGATCTTCTCGGAGATGCCACCGAGGCCGAGCAGGCTGGCGAGGAACGAGATGGCGAGCGGGAGCGCCTTGGCGAGGCTGCTCTCGACCTTCTCCGCGACCACGCCGATCGCGCCCTTGGCGATGGCGCCGACCGAGTCCAGGATCGAGCGCACGAAATCCATGATCTCGGCGCCACGCTCGATGATGAACATGATGACGTCGTAGATCATCTTGCACGCCTTGATGAAGGCGGCGGCCGGGTTCAGGAAGGCGATCAGCCAGGTGATGCCGGCCTTGATGACCTTCTCGATGATGAAGGTCTTGATCCCACCGATGACGATCTCTTCGAGGTCGCCGACCTTGTCCTTGATCCACTTCCACAGGCCGGGGATGCCCTCGGTCACGAGCATCTTGAAGACGTCGACCGTCTGCTCGAGGCGGGCCATGACCTTCTCGCCGACGAGCTTGACCACGCGGGCGCGGATCTGGCGGTAGGTGAGGCCGAGGACCTGCATCACGAGGTCGAAGATCCCCGCGATGTCGAAGCTCTTCGGGAGCTGGATGCCGGCCCGGCCGATCGCGCCGAAGAGCCAGCCCATCAGGCCCTCTTGCAGGTGGGCGCCGATGTTGCCGACGAAGCGGTTCAGGCCCGCCTTGATGCCGTCGACCAGCTTGCCGAGGAAGCCGATCGGGTCGGCGATGATGTCGCCGATCACGTCCGCGGCCTTCGCGAGGACGCCCAGCAGCATGTTCTTGAGCTGGATGATCGTCTTGATCACGCCCGCGACCGCGTCGATCGCCTTGTCGACCAGGCCCCGGTTGGCGGCCTTCATCTCGTCGATGCGGGCGTCGAGCTGGTCGCGCGATTCGACGTACTTGCGCGCGAGCGTGTCGACGAGCTCGGACTGCTTGGAGTCCACCTCGGCGGTCAGCTGCTCGAACTGACCGTCGAGCTTTGACTCGGCCTCCTTGCCGACCTTCTGCAGGTCCTGCGGGAGCTGGGCGACGTACTTGGCGATCTCGCCCTTGCCCTGCGTGATGCGGGCGCGGGCGGCGGTCAGGCCGGCGCCCACCACGTCGGCCACCTTGCCGATGACCGTGTCCATGTCGGCCAGGTACTGGGTCTTGCCCTCGGCGTAGAACACGTTGACCTCTGAGGGCATGCCGAGGAGCTTGTCCTTGAGCCAGCGGGCGCCGCCGAGGATGCCGTCGTAGCGGTCGTCCTTGTAGGCGTCCATGCGCTTGCCGACGTAGTCCTCGAAGCGCTTGCGTGCCGCGGCCTCACCCGACGTGAACGCCTGGTCCACCTTGCCGTCGAGCTCGCCGAGCGTCTTCGTGACGTCGGTCTTGGTCTTCTCGTAGATGCCCTGGATGTCCGAGGCGACCTTGGCCCGCTTGGCCTCGTCCTCGGTCTTGGCGCCCTGCTTGTGGCCGAGCGCCTGCTGGAACGCCTGCCCGCGCGCGCCGTGCATCTGCGCCAGGCCCTGGGACTCCATCCCGGCGGCGTCGCCCTTGGCCTTGCCGAGCACGCCCTGCTCCTGCTTGCGGTAGTCCGCGGGCGCCTTGTCCGAGTGCTCCTTGGCGGTGTCGCGGGCGTCGAGCGCGCTGTTGAACGTCGGCTCGTTGGACTTGTGGATCTGCTCGTCCGTGACCTCCGCGTCGGCCATCTGCTTGTCGATCTCGTTCGGGCCGCCGGAAAGGTCCGTGGTCGCGGGCGGAACGGGGGCGGGCATCGCGTTCGCGGCGCCGACCGTGGACGTGGCGCTGCCCACCGGCTCGTTGGTCATCGGCTCGACCTGCTTGGGCTTCGCCTTGGACGCGTCGGGTGCGGCGACGGTCGCGTCCTTGATGTCCTTCTGCGACTCGTCCTTGCCCTTGCCCACCAGGCCGGAGACCTGCCCCTTGACCTGGTTGGCGCCGCCGTCCTTGAAGTCGTCGGCCTCCTCGAGGTTCTTGGGCGCCGAGTTGTCGACCGCCTGCTTGACCGCCTGGATGAACGCCGCCCGGTCGAACGCCCCAGGCTCCTTCGTCGCCATCTCGTCGACCTGCGCGGCCTGCGCCTGGGAGGAGAGATCGTTGGCCGGCGGCACCGCCGCCGCCTGCGCGGACGCCGCCCCGGCGCTCGCGGGCGCATGCTGTTTGGACCCACCGGCCGCGGCCTGCGACTTGCCCTTCATGGCCTGGAACGCCGGGTCCGCGTGCGGGTCCTTGTTGATCGCAGGCCCGGCCGCGGCGCCGCCGGACGCCCCAGCGCCGGCACTCGCGGCCTTGCCCTCCGGTCCCGCCGCAGCACCGACACCGGCACCGCCACCCGCAGCGCCCTTGCCGTCCGGGCCGGCAGCGGCCTTGCCCGCCGCGCCGCCCTTCACGTCCGGACCGGCCGCGGCACCGCCGCCGGCCGCACCACCACGCTTCGCCGCCGCGCCCGCGCCAGCCGCCCCCGACGCACCAGCACCCGCCGAGCCGCCACCCTTGGCCTCCGGCCCGGCGGCAGCGCTCGCCCCGGCGCCGGCCGAACCGGCCGCGCCCTGAGCGACCGCGCC
>NZ_JAPDOD010000105.1 GCF_027587205.1 Solirubrobacter ginsenosidimutans | reverse complement strand
ATCGCGTGGACTCGTCGACGCCGATCAAGATGGTGCTCATGGTGGTTCCTTCCGCCGTGGGATAGGTCGCCGGATGCACGCTAGGCACGCGCTTGCCGAGCGGCATCGGGGAGGTCCGCGCCGTCGGTGCGGCTTTCCCGCACATCTGCTCGTCGTCGTTGACCGCACCGTAGACTGGGTCGTGAGGGCATCTCGGCGCGGTCGGACTCTCCGGCATCGCGGTCTGACTTCTAGACGAGTGCGAGCGCGTTTCGGAGGTTGGATCTATGCCGTGCCCCAGGTCGCTGGACGCGTTGCGTCGGGACGAAGAGCGTCGGTTGTTCGCGCGGCTGGCGGTTGATCGTGATGCTGCGGCGCGCGACGCGATCGTGCGGCACTTCATGCCGCTCGCGCGGCAACTCGCTCGTCGTTATCGCCGCGCACCGAGTCGTCTCCGTGTCGTCGGTCTCCTCGCTGGTGATCGTCCATCGACGGGGCCTCCGCACGGTGCTCGTCGAATACCAGACCGGCGGCTGTCGCAACCTCGCGAGGGCCTGGGCGACGCTCAGCGGCCGCACCATCACGGATCCGATTCGGGAAGATCTCTCCCAACAGCACCCAGACCACCGGCCCCCAAGGACATCCCGAAACGAGAACACGAACGGGTTGGCGGCGACCAGCGCAACCGGCGCTGCGGCGCCATGGAGCACCGGGTCGCCGGCTTTATCCAGCGTGACCGTACCGAAAACCACCGCCAGCGTTCCAAGCGTCACAGCCATCCCGATCGAGCCGTCCTTACTGTTCGACCTGCGGTTCGTGCGCGAGACGAAGGGCGTGGAGCTGGAAGAGATGCCCGGGTAGCGGCCGCCCCGGATTCCAACTGAGGAGCGCGAATGGCGTTGACGATCGGAGTCGATATCGGTGGGACTACAGTCGCCGCGGGTGTCGTCGACGAGCAGGGCGCCATGCTCGCGACGGTACGGCATGACACTCCGTCCGATGACCCGAGAAGGATCGAGGATGTCATCGCCGACGTGGTGCGGGAGCTCATGGCCTCGCATGACGTCGAGGCGGTCGGGATCGGGGCGGCCGGCTTCGTGGACGCTCAGCGGTCCACCGTGCTCTTCGCCCCGAACCTGGCATGGCGGGATGAGCCGCTGCGCGCGGCGATCGAGGGCCGCTGCGGGCTCCCGGTGGTGATCGAGAATGACGCGAACGCCGCGGCGTGGGCGGAGGCGCGGTTCGGTGCCGGACGTGGCGAGCACCATGTGGTGATTCTCACCATCGGCACTGGTCTCGGCGGAGGGATCGTGCACGATGGGCGGCTGCTGCGTGGGCGGTTTGGGATCGCCGCGGAGATCGGGCACATCAACATCGTTCCCCACGGGCGGCGGTGCGGATGCGGCCTCGAGGGGTGCTGGGAGCAGTACGCGAGCGGCGGGGCGCTGGTGCTGGAGGCCCGGGAGCTCGCGAAGGCCGCACCCGCACTGGCAGCAGACATGCTGCGGCTCGCCGGTGGCGAGCCGGACATGATCACGGGCCCCGATGTCACTGAGGCCGCCCGCAAAGGCGACGTCGCGGCGCTCAAGTGCTTCGACCTCATTGGCACCTGGCTCGGACGCGGCATGGCACAACTGTCGGCGGTCCTTGACCCGGGCATGTTCGTGCTCGGGGGCGGCGTGTCCGCGGCCGGCGAACTGGTCCGCGAGCCGGCCTGGCACGCATTCCTCCAGCATCTCACCGCCCGCGGCCACCGCCCACACGCGGAGTTGCGCATGGCCGAGCTCGGCGCTGAGGCCGGCATCGTGGGAGCCGCCGACCTCGCCCGCGACCGCGAATGACGACATCGTCAATGTCTGGGAAGGAGAGAACAATGGAGGCAGCCGTCAAGCGGCGGATCCTTGTCGTCGCCAAGGGCGCCTCGCTGGCCGCGGTGCGCGACGGCCGCTGCCTCGATACCACGATGGGCTTCACGCCGCTGGACGGGCTTGTCATGGCGACCCGCTCCGGCAGCGCCGATCCCGGCCTGTTGCTGTGGCTCCTGGAGGAGGCGGGGATGGCCGAGCGCGAGCTCGCAGAGGCACTCGAGCACCAGTCGGGCCTGCTGGCGCTGGCGGGCACGCGGACATGCGCGAGGTGCTGACGGGAGTCGAGCGCGGAGACCCCGATGCGAGCCTGGCGCTGGATGTCTATACGCACCGCCTGCGCGCACGGATTGCCGCGATGACGGCGGCTTGGCGGCCTGGACACGCTGGTCTTCACCGGCGGTGTGGGCGAGCACAGCGCTCGGGTGCGAGCCGGCGCCGCTGCAGGCCTCGGGTTCCTCGGCATCGCGCTGGACCCGGAGCGTAACGCCGCTGCCGGCGGCGACGCCGACATCGGCGCCGAGGCAGCCGTGGTCCGAACTCTCGTCGTCGAGGCGCGAGATCGCACGCCAGGTACGCGCCGTGACGCGGTCAGGATCGCCCGTCGAGGACTTCGGTGAATCACGGATCAGATTGACGGCGGAGTACGGATGGCGGCTCGCCGCCCACCTCCCAGAGTGTGGGTTGCACCCGAGGACGCGAGGAGCGCCGCGCATGACCGAGCACCACGATTCGTCTTCTGCTGACGCAGAACTGAGCGTGTTGATGCCGGAATCGTCGGCTCGACCCGCTCTGCGCCGCCCCACGCCCCCGCTCGCCTCCAAGGAACGGCGCTACAACGACAACCGGTCCGAACGCGAGTACGCGGCTCTGGACTATCAGGTGGGAGTCGCCCGCTTCGTTCGCGGCCCGGTGGATCTCAAGCAGGCGGAGTTCGCCGTCGTGGTCGTCGACCCTGGCAGCACCGAGGGATCGGCAACGCCTTGACCGAGCGGCTCGCCACTCGGGCGCGTCGCGCCGGTGTAGAGCGGTTCACCGCCCGGATGCTTATCGCCGACCACGCCGGCCGGCGGCTTCTCGAGTGGGTCGTTGACGACACCACCGAGCACGTCGGCGCCGGCACGGTCGATCTCTCCGGCCGGCTGTCAGACATGAGAGGAGCCGCCCCGCTGTGACCGTCGCTCATGCCATCTATCGCGAGGGCAAGCGGCTCGCTGAACCTCGGGCTTTCGCGGAGATGGCGGCGGCGTGTCGCGATGGCGACGGGATCGCGTGGATCGGGCTGTATCGCCCGACGGAGGAGGAGTTCGCTGACGTCACGCGCGAGTTCGCGCTGCACGAGCTTGCGGTCGAGGACGCCGTGTGCGCGCACCAGCGCGCCAAGCTGGAGTACTACGGTGAGACGTTGTTCTGCGTTCTGCACCCGGCTCGCTACATCGACGAGACGGAGTCCGTCGAGTTCGGTGAGGTGCACGTGTTCGCCGGTCCACGGTTCGTGATCACGGTCCGCCATGGCCATGCGCCGGATCTGGCCGCCGTGCGACGCGGCTTGGAGGCGCGCCCTGACTTGCTGCGTCGCGGTCCGGTGGCGATCCTGCACGCGATCATGGACCGCGTCGTCGATGACTACGGGCCTGTGCTGGCTGGCGTGGAGAACGACATCGACGAGATCGAGGACGAGGTGTTCAGCGTTGGTGTTCGCGTCCACGTCTCGCGGCGGATCTATGAGCTCACTCGTGAGGTCATTGCCTTCCAGCGCGCGATCAAGCCGCTCGTCGCGATGCTTGAGCGCTTGATCGGCGCGTCGGGCGTGGAGGAGGAGGAGGGCCGATACCTTCGCGATGTGCACGATCACGCGTTGCGCGTCCAGGAGCAGGCCGACGGGTTCCGCGAGCTGCTTCAGAACATCCTCAGCGTCACCCTGACGTTGGAGACCAAGACGCTGGGTGAGGTGTCCAACCAGCAGAACGATCAGGTCAAGAAGATCTCTGCGTGGGCGGCGATCTTGTTCGCGCCCTCGATGGTCGGGACGGTCTATGGCATGAACTTCGACCACATGCCCGAGCTGCGCTGGCAGCACGGCTATGCGTTCGCGCTCGCGCTCATGGGCGCGGTGTCCCTGGCGCTCTACCTGCTCTTCAAGCGCCGCCACTGGATCTGAACACCTACCAGGAACGTCACACCAGGCCGCCCGCAGTCTGAAACAGTGACTCCCCGCGGGACGGGTGAAGGGACTGGTTGATGCCGGAATCATTGGATGTTCTGATCACCCGGCTCGACGAGATCGAGGCCGATCTGCAGGCCGCGGTGCTGGCACACCGGGCTGAGATCGCCGCGGTATCACCGGAGCACCGGACGGGCGCGACCAACCTGGTGCGCTACACGACGCTTCGCCAGCAGGACCTACGCGACCTGCAGAACGATCTGTTGGACCTCGGGGCAACGTCGCTGGCCACCGCCGAGGCCAACGTGCTGGCCAAGTTGCAGGCGGCGCGAAACGTCCTGGCCGCGCTCCGTGGCCCCAAGGTCCGGACCGGGCCGACCTCCGTCGGGCCGGCGGTCGGCCGTGCCCGGGTCTCGCGGGACGACACCGGCCGGCTGATCGCCTCGGCGAAGCTGTGGCTGGTCTCGTCCGACCGCCCGACCCCCCCGGCGGCTCCGGTCATCCCCGCCGGCCGTCCGGCCCTTACCGTCAGCGTGGACCCGGCCTAGCTGTCGGACCGGCGAGCCGGCGACCGTGTGCAAATGCGGGATACCCGTGGACGGCATCGCGTGTTCACCGTCGCGCAGGTCGCCACCGAAGGCGTGCTGGCGGAAGCGGAGCGCAACGCCTATGTCGCCGACGGGACCGTGCTGGAATGCGGCGGCCGGACAACCTCGGCCGGCGGCATCCCGCCGTTGCCCCGACGGCTGTCGCTGGCAGCCGGCGATCGACTCGTGCTGACCCGCGACCTCACGCCGGTCGACCTGCCCGCGTCCGGGGCGGCGGCCCGGATCGGGTGCACCCTGCCCGAGGCCGTCGCCGCCCTTCGGCCCGGGCAGCCGGTCGTGTTCGACGACGGAGCGATCGATGCCGTAGTCGAGTCGACCGCCGCCGGTGAGGCAACCCTGAGGATCACCCGGACCAAGCCAGGCGGCCAACGGCTCGGTGCCGAAAAGGGCATCAACCTCCCGGAGACCGAGTCGCCCCTGCCCGCGCTCGGGGCCGGGCGGCCGCAGGTTCAAATCGTGCCTCCCCGACTCAAACTCCCTGCAAATGGCGTTGTTTTCCGAAGCAATGCAAGACGTCACGGGGAACAAAAGTGGTCTCCGCGGAACAAGGCCGTTGTCCCTCGATGATCAGGAACACCGCAGCGCGGGCGCGCCCGCGCTGCGGTCGAGCGTAGGCGTTGGGATCGTAGGCGCTGTGTGCGACCGTTCTGGTCAAACCGCGAATCATGGGTTACGGTCACAGGCCGAGACAGCCGTGGCGCAGACGGAAGCGAGCGACGGAATGGCCCGTCTTGCGGACGAGCAGGCGGCTCTGCGGCGTGTGGCGACGCTGGTCGCGCAGGCCGTGCCGTCGGAGACGCTGTTCCGTGCCGTCTGCGATGAGGTCGAAGGGCTGCTCGGGGCCGACACGTCCGCCGTTCTGCGCTTCGAAGTCGATGGCACGGTGACCGCGATGGGAACCCACGCGACCCTGGAGCCGCCGCCGACCCTGCGCTCGGAGCTGGATCCGCGCTTCGTCGTCGCCGAGGTCCGCCGGACCGGGCGGGCCGCACGGTTCGACACCGACGACGCGGCGGCCCCGGGCATGCCGGACACCGTCCGGGCCGAGCGCGTCCGTTCCGGGCTGGCGAGTCCGATCGTCGTCGAGGGGGCGCTGTGGGGCGTGATCGCGATCGCCTCCCGCGATCGTCCGCTCCCGGCCGGCACCGAGCGCCGGCTCGTCGACTTCACGGAGTTGGTCGCGTCCGCGATCGCCAACGCCCACGCGAGCCAGCGGCTGACGGCGATGGCGGACGAGCAGGCGGCGCTGCGGCGGGTCGCCACGCTGATCGCGCGGGAGCGCCCGGAGGCGGAAGTGCTGGCCGTGGTCGCCGAGGAAGTCACGCGGCTGTTCGGCGGCGACGCCACGCGGATCAGTCGCTACGAGCCCGATGGCAGCGCCACCTCGGTCGCGACGGCGGGTTCGGCGATGCGGGAGCCGGTGGTCACTGTGCCGATCGCGGTGGACGGACATCCGTGGGGCGCGGTCTCCACGGGGTCGCTGGAGCCGCGCGACCTTGCGGCCGACCTCGGGTCGCGGCTGGCCGAGTTCGCCGAGCTGCTCGCGACCGCGATCTCCAACCTGCAGGCGCGCGATGCGCTCGCCGCCTCCCGCGCGCGCATCGCCGCGGCGGCCGACGAAGAGCGCCGGCGAGTCGTCCGCGATCTGCACGACGGCGCACAGCAGCGCCTCGTCAACACGCTGCTTACGCTCAAGCTGGCGCGACAGGCGCTGGACACGGCCCGTGATGACGTGCGCGGACTACTCGACGAAGCCCTCGGCCAGGCAGAAGGGGCGTTGGGCGAGCTCCGTGAGCTCGCCCAGGGGATCATGCCCGCGGTGCTCACCCACGGCGGTCTGCGCGCGGGCATCGAGGCGCTCGCCTCACGGACGCCGGTTCCCGTCGCGATCGACGTGTCGGTCGACCGGCTCCCGGCAGCGATCGAGGCGACCGCCTACTTCGTGGTGGCCGAGGCGCTGACCAACATGGCCAAGCACGCCTCGGCGGGAAATGGCGAAGTCGTCGCGCGGAAGGAGGAGGACACGCTCCACGTCGAAGTGCGCGATGACGGAGTGGGAGGCGCCAACCCGGCAGGGAATGGGCTGGTCGGGCTCGCCGACCGTCTCGCCGTCCTCGACGGCCGCCTCAAGCTCGACAGCCCGCTGGGCGCCGGCACCCGCCTTACGGCCACGATCCCGTTGGGAGCCGGGCGCCGTAGCGGAGGCCGTTAGATTGCAACGCGCTGCGGCTGTGCGGGAGCGCTGAGTCGGGCGCGCCCTCGCGCGTGAGATCGGTGTGTCGACGTTCGTCGACACAGGGATCATGTCGAAGTACGTCGACAAGGCGGGAGTGTCCGCGTACGTTGACATTGCCCCGATGTCGTCATCACGGTCACACCGTGATGACGACGCGTATTGGCTCGCTGCATGATCTCGCCGCTGCGGTTCGCAGGCGCCGTCAGGAGCTCAGGCTCAGCCAGGCGCAGCTTGCTGCGCGCGCGCACGTTTCGCGCGCGTGAGTCAACGCGTTCGAGTCGGGTAAGCCGGGGGCTGAGCTGCGCCTGGTTCTCGCCGTCGTGGATGCGCTCGGCCTCGAGCTCCAGCTGGGTGATCGCGAGGACGGCCTGGCGGGCGGCGTCACCGTTGACCTCGACGTGCTGCTGGACGACTACGAGCGTCCGTGAGCGAGCTGGCGGTGATCCTCGGCGACCTTGTCGCCGGAACACTCACGCGCCTGCGCGGCGGGCGGTTGCGCTCTGACTACGCGGACGATTACCGTGCGGGAACGCCGTTGCCGTTGTCGGTGCCGGTTCAGGTGCGTTCGCACGCGAGCGGTGTGGTGGTGCCGTGGCTGTCGCCCGCGAGCTGCGAGTCGACGCCGAAGAACTTTCTGCGCGGGCCGACGATCTCGCGCAGCGAGCGCCCGACGCATTCGCTGACGCCGCT
>NZ_JAPDOD010000104.1 GCF_027587205.1 Solirubrobacter ginsenosidimutans | reverse complement strand
GGCGAGGCCGCAGGCGGGCGCGGCGAGTCGACGGGCGCGAACGGCGTGGCGAGCGGCGGATCGGCGGGCGCGGGCGGCGAGGCCGCGGGCGGGCGCGGCGAGTCGACTGGCGCGGAAGGCGCGCCGGGGGCGGGCGATGCCGTGGGCGGCGGGGCGAAGGACGGGCGGAGGTCGTCGTCCTCGGGTTCGTCGGAGGTGACGGCTTCTTCGGGTTCGCTGGTCACGCGGGCTTCGTGGGCGCCGGCGGTCATGTCGCTGTAGGAGGTGCGGCGCCAGTCGCGGTCCAGGGTGCGGTCGAAGACCGCCGCGGAGAGGTCCGCGGGTTCGCGCACGCCGCCCGCCCACGCGACCGGCAGCCCGAGGCGACCCGTCGGTTCGACGCTCACGCACCCCTCGGCCGCACCCGCCAGCTCGCGGAACCGGGCGAGCGCGACGTCGTCGGCCGGTGGGCGCGGCCCGCCGGACGCGACGTTGCCGTCCGCGTCGCGGGCGAAGAGCAGGCGCGACAGCGCCGAGTCCTTGGAGTTCCAAGACGCCGCCCACCAGATCACGGCCTGGTGCTTCGCGCGGGTCAACGCCACGTAGGCCAGGCGCAGGTCCTCACCGCGCTGCTCCTCGATGTGCCAGTCCTTGTGGCGCTTGTAGTCGGCGCCGCTGAGACCGACGTCGATCGTGCGACGGAACCCGGCGTCGCGGTCGTGATAGACGATCGGGGTCGGCTTGTCGTCCACCCACGTCGGCTCCCAGAGGTACGGGACGTAGACGACCGGGAACTCGAGGCCCTTGGAGCGGTGGATGGTTAGCACCTGTACCGCGGCCGCGTCGGATTCCAGACGGCGCGAGCGTTCTTCGTCGCCTTCGGTCTCGGCGGTCGCGATCCGCTGGCGAAGCCACACCGTCAGGGCCGCGGTGCCGAGCTTGTCCGCCGACGCGGCGCCGTGCAGCAACTGGCCGACGTGGCGGAGATCGGTCAGGCGACGCTCGCCGTCGACGACGCCCAGGACGCGGCCCGGGATCCGCTCGACCAGCGTGATCGTCTCCGTCAGCGAGGCGAGGCCGCGCCGGCGCAGTACCGCGGCCCACGTGTGCAGGCGGCGGTGGACCTCCTCCCACTCGTCATCGTCCGCGGCGGCCACCCGCTCGGCGCTCCAGCCGAGGAACGACGTCATCGTCGCGGCGCGGGCCCGCACGGGCGAGGCCGGGCGCTCCAGGGCTTCGAGCAGCCGCAGCCACTCACGCGCCGCCGGGGTCGCGAACACGCTCCCCGCGCCGTTGATCACCGACGGGATCCCGACGTCGTCGAGCGCGTCGCGGACGAGCACCGCATGGCGGTTGTAGCGCACGAGCACGGCGACGTCGCCGGGCAGGACCGTCGAGGGGCCGAGGACGCGCACGAGGTCGGCCGCGAGATCGCTCGCGACGAACCTGCGCGCCGAGTTCAGGCCCGCGTACCCCTGGCGGGTCTTCTCGATCGTCGGGTCGGTGCGATCCACCACACGCACCCGCAGCGGCGCGCCCGCGATCGGGAACGGCTCACGCGTGCCACCTGCCCGCACCCGCCCGTACACGATCTCCGGATGCCCGAGCTTGGCGCCGCCGAACATCGCGTCGTAAGCGTCGATCAGGCGCTGGTCGCTGCGGCGGTTGACCTCGAGCGTCGCGGTCTCCCCCGAGGCCTTCTTCGCGTCCAGGTACGAGTAGACGTCCGCACCGCGGAAGGCATAGATCGCCTGTTTCGGATCGCCGATCAGCACGAGCGTGACGCCGCCGCCCGAGAACGCGCGCTGGAGGATCTCCCACTGGATCGGGTCGGTGTCCTGGAACTCGTCGACCAGCACGACGCGGTAGCGCTCGCGCAGCCGCGCGACCGACAGCGCCTCGCGGCGGCCCGTCAGCTCGTCCCGCAGGCGCGTCAGCAGATCGTCATAGGTGATCACCGACAGCGCGCGCTTGCGGCGCTCGAGCTCGGCGCGGACGTTGCGGGCCAGGCTCGCGCGCAGCGCCGGCACGCCGTCGGCGGCACGCGGCTCGATCGGCGAACCCGGGTTCTTGTCGACCTCGCGCGCGATCTGCATCGCCTCGGCGCGGGTGATCTCCGGATCCCCGGTGTCCATGTACTTGCGGACGTAGAGGTCGTCGACCACCTCGCCGAGCAGGTCACCCACGTCCTCGACGACTTCCGCGCCGGGCTCCATGTCACCCGCCACGCCGATGCCACTCAACACCTCCTGACAGAACCCGTGGGTGGTGGCGATCGTCGCCGCGTCGAAGCCGGCCAGCGCGCGCACCAGTCGCTCACGGCGCTCGGCCACCACGTCCGGCGACGCCGCCCCCAGCCAGCGCACGACGTCGTCGGATGCCACCCCGAGCCCGAGTTCGCGCTCGGCCGAGACCAGGCGCTCGCGCACCCGATCGCGCAGCTCGCCCGTCGCCATGCGCGTGAACGTCACGAGCAGGAGCTGATCGAGCGGCGTGCCCTCCGCGACGTAGCGCGCCGCCAGCGCCGCGATCGTGTACGTCTTGCCGGTGCCCGCGCTGGCCTCGAGCACCGTGATGCCAGACGGGAGCGGCCCGCAGATGTCGAACGCGCGGCTCATGCGTCGCTGACCACCTCGCGCGCGAGCAGGCCTCGCCACAGCCGCAGCGCGTACTGGCCGAAGCGTGTTCGCTCGACCGGATCCCAGCGCTCGTCGGCCCGCGGCGCGGGCGCCATCAGCTCCGCGAAGGCAAGACTCGTGCCGTAGACGAGCTCGTGCTCGGCGTCGCGGTCCTCCTTCGGGAAGCGGTCGGACTCCCATTCCCCGCGTGGGTTGCCGCCCGCGGCGAACGCCGCCGACGTCCGGCACGCGAGTGGCAGCGGCTCGCGCATCCCACGGTCGTACAGGTCGATCAGCACCGAGAGCTCCTCGAGAGCGTCGGTGGCCGACAGGGACGGCACGCGCGCCACCGTCACCTGCCCGTACGCCCCGCTCGCCCGCCCGATCGTCGTGGCTGAGTACGCCCCACCCGCGGCGCACAGGGCCAACAGCCGCACCCACGCACCCAGGCGATGCCGGGGATTGAGCTTCGAGTACGTGACGTGGGTCAGCAGTTCTCCGCGCACGCCGGGAACCGTGCCGGTGAGCCGCCGCCCGCCGACGTCGACCTTGACATCGACCGACTCGGCCTCCCCCGCGATCAACGCTCGCGCTTGGCCGGCGATCTCGTCCACGCCCTGCCAGATCGCCTGCACGACCGGGCGGCCGAGCTGTCCCGGAGGAAGCTTGCCGGCGGCGATCTCGGCCAGGATCGCCGTCCGCCCCTCGGTCCCGTCCATCACGGCGTCGAGCAGCCGCTGGCCGACGCCCCACTTCTCCAGCGCGTCGAGCTCGACCGGCAGCGCGTCCTCCACCTCGTCGGAGTAGTCCCCGACGCTGATGCCGAGGCGCTGGCGCAGGAAGGCCCGGACCGGATGCTCGGCGAAGCGCACGAGGTCGGCCAGCGCCAGCGGGGCGGGCGGCCGCGGCGGGAGCGGATCGGCGAGGAACGCCGGCGGTGCCACACGCACGCCTGCGAGGGCGCGCGCGCCATCCAACGTCACGCGGTCAAAGCTCCAGGGCTTGCCCGGGACCAATGCCCCGCGCGCGAAGTTGCGCGGGTCGAACGGCTGCAGCGGATGCTGCACCACCACGTCGCGGCCGACCACGTCCAGCAACTCGCCCACCGGCACCGCCGGCGGCCGCGCGACGTTCGTGCGCTCGTCGTTGCCCGTGTAGGTGATGATCAGCCGGTCGGTGGCGGCCATCAGCGCGTCGAGGAGCAGCTGCCGGTCCTCGGTGCGCGAGTCGCGATCGCCGACGTGCGGGTCGCGCAGCAGCAGGTCGTCGCCGTCGCGCGGCGCCTTGCGAGGGAACGTGCCGTCGTCCAGACCCAGCAGGCAGACGACGCGATGTGGCACCGACCGCATCGGCACCAGCGTGCAGATGGTCAGATGACCGGTGCGGAAGTTGGCACGGGTCGGGCGGCCCTGGAGCCGCTCGGCCAGCAACGCGCGCACCTCTTCCAGCTCGAGTTCTGCGTCGTGCCCCGACGCCTCGTCGACGACGTCATTGAGCAGCCGCTGCAACTCCGACCGCTGCCACGGCTCCTCCGGCGAGGTCAGCCCGTCCGCTGCCGCCGCCAGCGCGGACGCCCACTCCGGAACGCGCAACGGACCGCGCAGCGAGTCCACGGCCGCCGCCAGCCGGTCGAGCAGCTCCGCGAGCCGCCCCGCGAGATCGATCGCCCCGCTGTCGACGTCATCCAACGGCAGCACGCCCTCGAACAGCCGCCGCTCGTCCTCGTTCATCGTCACGCCCACGAGCACGCGATCGAGCCCGGCCCGCCAGGTCCCGGCCGTCAACGCCGAGAGCTTGAACGGCGCGCGATGCTCCGCGTCCAGCCCCCACCGGACGCCGCTCTCCGACACCCAGTCCTCCAGCCGCGCCATCGCGTCATCGTCCAGCCGGAAGCGGCGCCGCACCGGCTCGCGATCGGCGAGATCGAGCACCTGCGACGCCGTCAGCCGTTGCGAGCCGAGCTCCAGCAGCTGTGCCACGACGCCGAGGACCGGGTTGGTCTGGCGCAGCGAGCGATCGGCGAGTCGTACGCGCAGGTCCGGCAACCGGTCGCGCGGCTCATCATCGTCCTCGATCTCACCCGCCCCGAACGTCGCCTGGATCTGCGGCGCGAACGTTTCGATGTCCGGGCACATCACGATCACGTCGCGGGGCTCGAGCGACGGATCCTCCTCCAGCAGGTGCAGGATCGCGTCGCGGACGACCTCGACCTGGCGCGCCCGACCATGACACGCGTGCACCTCGATGCTGCGATCCGCGGGCCCCGGGTCGGGCGCCCGGTCCTCGCGCACCGCAGCCTGCACGCGCGTGAGCATCGTGCCGGTGCGATGGGAGACCGGGTGCTCGTGGGTTACGACGTCCGGGCCGAGGACCAACTGGAGCTCCCGCACGTCCTGCCCCCAGGAGGCGAGCAGGCGGTTGCGGGCCATCCGCGCCGTCGGGTCCCCGACCCGGCGCACGACGTGGACGCCTTCGGCGGCGATGCGCTCCCACAGCGCCGGCGACGGGTGTAGGAGGAACAGGTGCGCGTCGCGGTGCTCCGCCAGCGCGCGCAGCACCTCGAGCTGGCCCGCCGGCAGCCGGGTGAGCCCGAACAGCGAGAAGCGCTCGGGGAGCGACGCGAGCTCGGGCGCCGTCCGCAACCGCGCGCAGGCGCTCTGCATCCGCGCCGCGGGATCGGCCTCGGCGATGCGGGCGACCAGCCGCCGCCACAGCTCGCCCTGCCAATGCGAGCCCGCCAGCACCGCGGGACGATGCAGCGCGTAGCGGTCGAACAGCTGCGCGAGGTGGCGCACCGCCGCGAACCGGCGCTCCTGGCCGGACGGCAGGTGCGGCGCCAGCCACGCCTCCTCGCGCGCCTCGTCGACGAGCTCCAGCAGCGGCCACACGAGCCGGTCCGGCAGCCACGGGTCCGTCTCCGGATCGATCCCGGACGCGGCGGCGACCGCGTCGCCGGTCAGCCGGCGGGGAAACGGGAACTCCACGTTCGCGCAGATGCCGAGATGGGATGAGAGCCGTTGGGTGAGCCACCGCTCCATCCCACGCGTAGGGACGGAGATGAGCTCAGGCGCGAACGGATCGGCCGGCGGCTCGGCCAGCAGGTCGCGCAGGGCCTCGATGAGCCCGTCGGCACGGTCGGATCGGTGGACGTGGAGCATGGTCTGTTCGCTGAGTCGTTCGCGGGTTCCGGAACCTGACAAACGAATTTCAGCGGGTGGTGTGCCTCGCAGTCTGGAGCAACGGCCCTACGATGCGCGGGTGACGATCGAGGACGGCCGGGCCAAGCCATCGCTGCTCCGGCGCGGCCTCGTCGCGGCGGCGGCGCTGGTCATCGTCGGCACCGCCGCGTGGTGGCTGTTGTTCCGTGACGGTTCGCCCTCGCCGGGTCCGCTGGCCCCGGACGAGAGCGGCTCGATCGGCATCACCGCGTGGGAGCACCCCGGCGACTTCGGCTTCGGCCACCCGATCGTCGTCAACACGGGCGACAAGCCGGCGATCCTCAAGCGAATCCGGCTCGTCGCGCCCAGCGCCGGGCTGGAAGTGATCGCCGCGCAGGTCGCCGGATCAAAGCGGACGTTCAGCGGCACCTCGTACACGCACGAATGGCCGTCGAAGGAATTCGACGACCTATACCCGGTGGCCGGCTTCACCGTCGCGCCGGCGTCACGACGCGGCTGGAAACGCGGCGTCGAGCTCGTGTTCAGGCTGCGCGCGAAGCAGATCGGAAACTACGAGGCCGACGCCGTCGCGGTCGAGTACACCGTCGACGGCACCGAGTACCGGACCTATCTGCCCATTGCCACCAGGTTCTGCGTGGTGCCTCCGAGCGCCCCGATCAACGGCGAGGGCGATGGCGACTGCGGGGTGCCGAGCGGGATGAACAAGCCGATCGACGATCCCGAGGCCTAGGCGCGACGTGACATTCGACGGAGAGCGCGGGGGGTGCCCCGGATTGGTATCGCTCCGCGAGAGTTAGACGGGCCACCCCCGCGTGAGCACGCCAACGACATCGAGTTCGGATGTCGCGAGTCCGCCGAGCTAGTCGCGCGAGCTCCGGACCCGGATGCCGCCGATCAGACCGAAGCCGCGGATCCGCAACGTCGGCGCGCCCGCCGGTGCCGGCGTGTCGCTGACGCGCTTGCCGCCGATCAGGCTGAAGCCGGAGACCTCGACCCGCACGCCGGGCGGGACGGTCACCCGCATCCCACCGATCAGCGAGACCTTGGTGACCGTCACGACGGGGGCGGCGAGCTCCGCGTCGCGCAGGTCCAGCTTCGCGCCGCCGATCAGCGTCACCGCGACCGTCGACGCCGGCATGCGCCACGCGCCCTCGCGGCGCATGCCGCCGAGCGGTGTGACGTGCCATTCCTTGCCGCTCGCGGGAGCCGCGGGCGGTGCGCCGCCGCCGCCCGCGGGCAGGTCGGCCACGAGCGGTTCGAGCTCGCCGCGGGTGGTCGCCGCGTAGGCGCCGTCCAGCCGCGTGCTGAACTCGTCCAACGACAAGCGCCCCTCGCCCACCGCGACGTTCAGCCGCCCGACCGTCGCCTCGCGCTCGGCGTCGGACGCCCGCACATCCAAATCCCCCATGTCACTCACGGTAAAGGGCGAAGATGAGTTAGCTCGCCTCGGCGATCGCGTCGGTCGCTCCGACCATCTCCTTACGCCGCTCGTCGCCCCACCAGCGCCAGTGCACGGCGGCGACGGGCGCGCCGTCGAAGCGGCGCAGCTGGTAGACGCCGAGCCGGTGGACCTGCGGTTCGAAGCACCACAGCTTCTCCGAGGTGAGCATGAAGTCCATGTCGAACTTGTCGTCGAGGACCTCGAGGAGCTGCTGCTGGCCGGAACGGTCGATGCCGGCGAACGCCTCGTCGAGGGCGACCAGCCGCGGCGCGTGGCGCGCGGCGCCGGTGAGCAGCGCGTGGTACGCGGCGAGCAGCGGGAGGTGCAGCGTGACGGACTTCTCGCCGCCGGAGTCGCGGCTGTGCGCGCGGCGGGTGAGCTCGGTCCGATCGCCGTCCTTGATCTGGAAGATCCGGAAGCGGAACCACTGCCGGTAGTCGAGCGTGAACTGGAGGTGCTCGACCAGCGTCGCCTGTTCCTCGCCCGCCCGCGCCTCGGCGAGCCGCTGGCGGAAGAAGTCCATCAGCGTCTCGCGCTGGTCGATGGGCAGGGCGCGCGGATCGGAGCGCTTCAGCAGGCCGATCACCGCTCGGACCGACGCGTCGAGGTCGGGCCGGATCTCCCATTGCAGATCCACGCCGACGCCCGAGCTGGTGCGCACACCGGCGATCTTGTCCGACGCGGCGCGGGCGATCTCCCCCGCGTCGGAGATCCGCGAGCGCAGCTCGTTGGCGACGTCGCCGAACAGGAACTCCTCGAAGAGCTCCTGCTCGCGGCCGGCCAGGGTGTCCTGCTGGCGTTCGAGCTCGGAGGCGAGCTCGCGTGTCGCTTCGAGGATCGGGACGTGGGCACCGCCGTAGGCGGCGGTGACGAGTGGGACGTCGCCGATCGGCTCGAGCATCGCCTCGACGCCGAGCGAGGCATCGAGCGTGGCGCGCAGCGCGTCGAACTCGCGGTAGATCGCGGTCGCGGTGACCTCGATGACACTCGAGAGATCCGACTGGCGCTCGCGCCAGACCGCCGCGATGCGCTTGGCGTCCCAGGCCGCGGGCGCGTCGGTGGTGTCGAACGCGAGTGACACCAGCCCGGCACGGTCGAGCTCCGCGAGCCGCGCGACGTGCTGGTCCTGGCGGCGCAGGCGCCGTTCGAGGTCCGCGGCGGCGGCGTCGCGTTCGGCCCGCCGGCGCTCCATGTTGCCCGTCTCGACGCGGGCCTCCTTGTCGAGCTCGGCGCGGCGGTGGGCGAGCTGGGCGAGCGCGGCGTCGAGCGCCTTGGCGTCGCTGAGGACCTCGTCGCGGTCGGCGCCCGCCGAGGCAACGAGCGTTTCGGAGAACGCGCCGAGCTGCTCCGCCTGCCGGCGTTCGGCGGTCGCTTCCTGCTCGGCGCCCTCGTGGCGGGCGGTCGTGCGGGAGTGGCGTTGCTCGCGTTCGGCGTGGGTGGAGAGCCAGCGGTCGCGCAGGGCGAGGCGGGCGCGCGCCTCCGGGAGCGTCTCGGCGAGTTGCTCGAGCGCGTCGTCGAGCGCGGCCGGGACCTGCGGCAGCCCGTGGTCGGACGCGTGCCGCGCGAGCGCCGCATCCGCTCCGATCAGCTGCTCGGTCGCCTGCTTCGCGGTGCCGCGCTGGGTGCTCAGCCGCGCCTTGTGGGCGTCGAGCTCGCGGCCTGACTCGCGCCAGGCGATCCACGCCTCGACGACCGCGTCGACCTCGCGGGTCGGCAGCGTCGCACGCTCCGCCTCGAGTGAGGACGCGCGCCGCGCGAGCTCGGCCAGGGAGGCGTCGACGGCCTCGAGTTCCGTATCGACGCCCGCGGCGGCGACGGCGATCTCCGCGAGACGCCGGTCCCGCGCGTTCTGACGGGCGGCGGCGCCGATGAACCGCGCCGGCCCCTCCGCGCCGCGGCCACGCAAGGGGCCGAAGGAGAACGTCCCGTCGAGCCCGACCGCGAGTCCGCCGGCCGCATCGGCCTCGACCACCGTGACGGCGGCGAGCGCCGGCGCGAGCGTGGCGGGGACGGACAGGACGTCCGCGAGCGTCCGGGCCGGCGACACCGCCGCGCGCCGGGACGACGAGTCGGCGGCGGGGCGGGACGGCGAGTCGGCGCCCGCGGCGGCCGCGGCGGCGGAGCCGGACGGCGAATCCGCG
>NZ_JAPDOD010000103.1 GCF_027587205.1 Solirubrobacter ginsenosidimutans | reverse complement strand
CGCCGCCCACGCCCGCGCCGCCCGCGCCCGCGGCCTCACCGCCCCGATCCGCCGCCCCGCCGCCCACGCCCGCGAGATCGCCGCCCGCCGCCATCGCCGCGATCGCCCGCCGCGCGCTCACCGGGCCGAGGCCCTCGACGAGCTGCAATACACGGAACCACGCGACGTCGTCGGCGCCGTTGTCGACCAGGCGCAGGGTCGCCACGAAGTCCTTGACGTGCGCGGCCTCCAGGTACCGGAGCCCGCCGTATTTGTGGAACGGGACGCGGCGGCGGGTGAGCTCGAGCTCGAGCAGGTCGGAGTCGTGCGAGGTGCGCGCGAGGACGGCCTGGGCGCGCAGCTCCATGCCCTGCTCGCGGGCTTCGAGGATGCGGTCGCAGACCTCTTCCGCCTGCGCCGCTTCGTCGCGGACGTGGACCACGCGAGGTCGTACGCCGCCGTCGCGGTCCGCCTGCAGACGTTTCGGGAACGCGCGGGTCGCCTGGGCGGCCACGGCGTTCGCGGCGTCCAGGACGGGCTGCGTCGAGCGGTAGTTGCGCTCCAGCGTCACCACCCGCGTGCCCGGAAAATGCTCGGGGAAGTCGAGGATGTGCGCGGCCGAGGCGGAGCGGAAGCCGTAGATCGCCTGGAAGTCGTCGCCCACCGCCGTCACCGTCGGACCGAACGACGCGAGCGACCGGGCGAGGTCCACCTGCAGGCCGTTGACGTCCTGGTACTCGTCGATCAGCACGTGATCGAACGACGAGGCCAAGCGGGGCCCGATCACCTCGTCGGCGGCCAGCGCGCGCCAGAACAGCAGCAGATCGTCGAGGTCGCAGACCCCGAGCTCGCGCTTGCGCGCCGTGTACGCGCGAAACAGCTCCGAGATCGCCTCGCGGTGCTCGGACACCCACGGGAACGACCCTTCGATCACGCCCGACAGCGGCTCCTGCGCGTTGACGGTGCGCGAATAGATGTCCAGCAGCGTGCCCTTCTTGGGGAACCGCGTGCGGGACTTCGCGTGCCCGTGCTCCTCGCGCAGCAGGTCCAGCACGTCGGCCGCGTCACCCGCGTCGAGCACCCCGAACCCGCCCGGCAGGCCCAAAGCCGCCGCGTGCCGGCGCACCAAACGATGCGCGACCGAGTGAAAGGTGCCGCCCAGCACGCGCGACGACGCGGGCACGAGTCCCCGCGCCCGCTGCAGCATCTCCCGCGACGCCCGCCGCGTGAACGTCAGCAGCAGGATCCGCTCCGACGGCACGCCCGACGAGACCAGCCACGCCACGCGTGCGCACAGCGTCGTCGTCTTGCCCGTTCCCGCACCCGCCAGGATCAGCAGCGGACCGCCGGAATGCGTCGCCGCCGCCCGCTGCTCGTCGTTGAGCTCGTCGAGCCAGGGCCGCTCTTCGGTCTGTGCCAGTACGGCCATCGGCCCGGGGAAGCTACGCAGCGCATCGGACGGCTTCGCGCATCAGAGAGAATTGACCTCGCACGGTTGCCTGAGCGGATATAGGATCGCTGCGATGGAAGCCAACGTCCGCCCGTTGCGGGCCGACGCCGCCCGCAACCGCGCGCGCGTCCTGGATGCCGCGCGCACCGCTTTTGCCCAAGCGGGGCTCGATGTGGGCGTCGAGGAGATCGCGCGCCGCGCCGGCGTCGGCAAGGGCACGCTCTACCGCCGGTTCCCGACCAAGGAGGCGCTCGTCCGCGCCATCTTCGAGGACATCCTCGAGGAGATCGACCGCATCGTCGCGGGCGCCGAGGCCGAAGAGGACGCCTGGACCGCGTTCACGACCTACATGGCCGGCTGCGCCCGTCTGCAGGCCTCCAACCAGGGCTTCTACGACGTCGTCGCGCAACGCCTGGGGGCGGCCGCGCTGACCGACGATCAGCGCCGCCGGGTCAACGAATCGACGGCCAGGATGCTCAAACGCGGACAGGACGCGGGCGTCGTCCGCTCAGACCTGGTCCCCGAAGACGTGTCGTTGATGCTGCGGATGGTCGGCGCCACGACCCGCCCGGCGCCCGACGGCAGCCCCATGGACGACCACTGGCCGCGCTACCTCGGGCTCCTGCAGGACGCGCTTCGGCCAGAGGCGGCGACGACGCTGATCGCCGAACCCTGGCGCTTGAAGCCGACCGCTTAGACCGTGAAGCGCCCCACGAGGGCGTTGAGCTCCTCGGCGGTCCGCGCCAGGTCCGCGGCGGACGCGGCGATCTCCTGCGTCGACGCCGAGGTCTCCTGCGTCGAGGCGGAGACCTGCTCAGCCGACGCGGAGGACTGCTCGGCGACCGTGGCGACCTCGGCGACGTCGCGCTCGGCACGCGCCGAGCCCGCGGCGATCTCCTCGACCGCGGCGGCGATCTCGGCGATCCGCGCGCCCACGCCCTCGACCGCGCCGTCGATGCGCAGGAAGGCCTCGCGGGTCTGCTCGACGGTGGCGACCCCTTCTTCGGTGCGCGCGGAGCCGTCGGCCACGACCCCGACGACGCGCTGCGTCTGGCCCTGCATCTCGGCGATCAGCTCGGAGATCTCCGACGCCGCGCGGCCGGACTCCTCGGCGAGCTTGCGCACCTCCTCGGCGACGACCGCGAACCCGCGGCCCTGCTCACCCGCCCGCGCGGCCTCGATCGCGGCATTCAAAGCCAGCAGGTTGGTCTGCTCGGCGAGGCCGGTGATCGTCGTCACGATGCCGCCGATGTGCTCGGAGCGGGCGTTGAGGTCCTCGATCGCCGCACCCACCTCGGCGGACGCGGCGGCGACGCCGCGGATCGCGTCGGTGGCGTGCCCGGCGGCGGTGACGCCCTCGCGCGCGACGCGGCGCGCGTCCTCGGCCGCTTCGGCGGTGGCGAGCGCGGCCGCCGCGCTGGCCGAGGCCGCGGCGTTGGCCTCGAGCACGGCGCTGCGGGTGGATTCGACCATCCGCACCTGACGCTCGGCGCCGTGGGCGACGTCGGTCACCGCGTTGGCGATCTCGCCGACGGCGCGCCCGGCCTCCTCGGAGGAGGCGGCGACCTGCTGCGAGCCGGCGGAGACGCTGCCCGCGTTGCGCGAGACCTCGCCGATCAGGACCCCCATCTCGCTGCACATGGTCGTGTAGGCGGCGAGGCTGCGCTCGGCCTTGTCGCGCATCGCGTTGAAGGTTCGGGCGAGTTGCCCGAGCTCGTCGGTCGAGGAGACGTCCAGCCGCGCGGTGGTGAGCGTCGCGCGGTGGGTGAAGTCGCCGGTGGCGGCGGCCTCGAGGCCGCCGGTCAGGTCGTTGAGCCCCTCCTCGTCGAGGCTGCGCAGGCGGGCGATCAGCTGGCGCACCGGGCCGACGACGCTGCGCGTGATCAGCACCGCGAAGCCGACCGCGATCAGCATCGACACGACCATGACGATCAGCAGCAGCCGCGAGCGCGACGCCGTGTCGGCCTCGACGCCGTCGACCGTGCGGTGCGTCGACGCCTCGATCGAGTCCTGCAGCTTGCTCGAGCTCGCGAACAGCCGGTTCATCGCGGGCGAGACCTTGCCGGCGTAGAGGTCGCGGGAGCCCGAGCGGTCCTCGCTGCCGCTGACGGTCTCGGCGCGGGAGCGCGCCAGCGCCGCGTTGAGGTCCTTGCCCCAGGCGGTCGCCTGCGCGGAGAACGTCGCCATGTTCGCGTTGCCCTTGGTGAGCGCGGCGAGCTCGGCGGCGTCCTTGGTCGCGTCGTCGATCGAGGCCTTCGCCTCGGCCGCGATCCGGTCCTGGGTGGCCAGGTTGCGGTCATAGATGTAGAGGTGCTCGGCCGCGAGGCGGCCGATCGACTGTACCTGCTGGCCGACCTCGCCGGCGAGCGAGACCGCTCGCACATCACGCTCGGAAAGACCCTTGACCTCGTGCTTGAACGAACCGAACGCCTCGAAGGCGAGCAGGGTCACGAGCAGCAGCGCGATCGCCTGGAGCCCGAAGGCGGCGGCCAGGCGAACGGCGAGGGGCAGATTGGCGAAGCGCGACATGAGGGCGATCTCCGGGACGGCGTACGTTTCCGGCTTCATCGACCGAGGGTCGCGTCGTCTTAACGCAACGCCCGTGGAACACTCATCTTCGGCGCCGCGCGCGCCACAACAACACCGCCCAATCGGCGATGCCGGAGGCCAGATGACCGAGGGGCCCGGTCACGAACCAGGCGGCGAAACGCTCTCGCATGCGCGGGCCTTTGTATCGTTCTCCGCCGCTCTCATGGCAAACGACATCAGCACCACCACCACCGAGCTCCCCGAATCACGCGTACGCGTGGAGGCCGAGGTCGGCCCCGGCGAGGTCGAGCGGCGCATCACTCAAGCCGCCAAGCAGCTTGCACGCAACATCCGCGTGCCCGGGTTCCGGGCGGGCAAGGCGCCGCCGCCCGTCGTCATCAAGCGCGTCGGCCGGGAGGCGGTGCTGGACGAGGCGGTCCGCGAGTCGCTCGGCGGGTGGTATCGCGCCGCGATCGACGACGCCCACGTGGTGCCGGTCGGCGAGCCTGACGTGGACATCGCGGAGCTGCCCGCCGACGGGCAGCCGCTGAAGTTCTCGATCGAGATCGGCGTGCGCCCGAAGGCGACGCTGGGCGACTACAAGGGCCTCGAGGTCGAGAAGCGCGAGGCCGACGTCTCCGACGACGCCGTCGCCGAAGAGGTCGACCGGCTGCGCGAGCGCGCGGCCAAGCTCGAGCCCGTCGAGCGCCAGGCCCAGCGCGGCGACTTCGTCGTGATGGACTTCGCCGGCACCCTCGACGGCGTGCCGTTCGCCGGCGGCGAGGGGCGCGACCAGATGATCGAGCTCGGCTCCGGCCGGCTCGTGCCGGGCTTCGAGGAGCAGCTCGAGGGCTCGGTCGCCGGCCAGGAGCTGACGGTCACCGTCACGTTCCCCGACGACTACGGCTCGACCGAGCTCGCGGGCGAGGTGGCGGAGTTCGCCGTCAAGGTGCGCGAGATCAAGGCGAAGCAGCTGCCCGAGCTCAACGACGAGCTGGCCGAGGAGGCAGGCTTCGACACGCTGGACGAGCTGCGCGAGGACATCCGCTCGCGGATGGCCGAGTCCGAGACGTCGCGCATCGAGGGCGAGTTCCGCGAGGCGGCGCTGGACGCCGCGGTCGCCGCCGCGACGATCGAGGTGCCGGACGCGCTCGTCGAGGCGCGTGCGAAGGAGATGTGGGACGCGATGCTCCACCAGCTCTCGCACCAGGGCATCGACCGCGACACGTACCTGCGGATCTCCCAGCGCTCCGAAGAGGAGACGATCGAGCAGGCCAAGCCCGACGCCGACCAGGCGCTGCGCCGCGAGGCGGTGCTCGCCGCGGTCGTCGAGGCGGAGTCGCTCGAGCCCTCCGAGGAGGAGATGCTCGAGGCGGTAGCCGAGGCGTCACCCCCGGGCGAGAAGACCTCGCCGGCGAAGCTGCTCGAGCGCCTCCGTGACAACGGGCGCCTCGACAGCCTCAAAGACGACTTGTCGCAGCGCAAGGCGCTGGACCTGCTCGCGGAGTCCGCGAAGCCGGTTCCTGCCGCCGAGCAGCCAGATTCCTGATCAGCTGCTTTTAACACCTGGTCTAACGACCCGGGTCTGACGAGCCCAACCCGTTGCTAGTCTTCGCCCGAGTGGTGCGGCACGGGCCGTCAGCCATCTGAAGGATTCGAGCGTTCGAAGCGAAACGAAGCGAGGACCGTGAGCCCACTCGTACCGATGGTTGTCGAACAAACCTCCCGTGGGGAGCGTGCGTTTGACATCTACAGCCGCCTGTTGAACGAGCGGATCGTCTTCCTCGGGACCCCCGTGGACGATCAGATCGCCAACCTGATCGTGGCCCAGCTCCTGCATCTGGAGTCCGAGGATCCCGACAAGGACATCTCGCTCTACATCAACTCGCCCGGCGGCTCCGTGTACGCAGGTCTGGCGATCTACGACACGATGAACTTCATCAAGCCGGACGTGCAGACGATCTGCGTCGGCATCGCGATGTCGATGGGCGCGCTGCTGCTCGCCGGCGGGGCGAAGGGCAAGCGCATGGCGCTGCCCAACGCCAAGATCCTGATCCACCAGGTGTCCTCGGGCTTCTCCGGCCAGGCGACGGACATCGAGATCCACGCTCGCGAGGTCATCGAGCTCCGCCGCCGGCTGGACGAGATCATCGCCCTGCACTCCGGCAAGGACGTCGAGGCGGTGCGGTCAGATACAGAACGTGACTACTTCATGTCCTCGGACGAGGCCAAGGAGTACGGCATCATCGACAGGGTGATCCACGAGCACTAGCTGTTATGGCACGCCCGACGGACTCAAACGAGCAACTCCTCTGTTCCTTCTGCGGCAAGTCGCAGCGGCAGGTAAAGAAGCTGATCGCCGGCCCGGGCGTGTACATCTGCGACGAGTGCATCGACCTCTGTAACGAGATCATCGATGAGGAGCTCACCGCTCCTCCGACCTTCGACATCGACAATCTGCCGAAGCCGAAGGAGATCTATGGCGTCCTCAACGAGTACGTCGTCGGCCAGGAGCAGGCCAAGCGCACGCTGTCGGTAGCGGTCTACAACCACTACAAGCGCGTGCAGATGATGACCTCTGAGGACTCGGACATCGAGCTCCAGAAGTCCAACATCCTGCTCCTGGGGCCGACGGGCTGCGGCAAGACGCTGCTCGCCCAGACGCTCGCGCGGATCTTGAATGTCCCGTTCGCGATCGCGGACGCCACGGCGCTGACCGAGGCCGGCTACGTCGGCGAGGACGTCGAGAACATCCTCCTGAAGCTGATCCAGGCCGCGGACTACGACGTCAAGAAGGCCGAGACCGGGATCATCTACATCGACGAGGTCGACAAGATCGCCCGCAAGGCCGACAACCCGTCGATCACGCGCGACGTGTCCGGCGAGGGCGTCCAGCAGGCGCTGCTGAAGATCCTCGAGGGCACGACCGCCTCGGTGCCCCCGCAGGGCGGCCGCAAGCACCCGCACCAGGAGTTCCTGACGATCGACACGACGAACATCCTGTTCATCTGTGGCGGGGCGTTCGCGAACCTGGACAAGGTCATCGAACGGCGGATCGGGCACAAGGGCGTCGGCTTCGGCGCGATGATCGAGTCCAAGGCCGATCGCGACCTCGGCGAGCTCTTCGAGCGCTGCCTGCCCGAGGACCTGATGCAGTACGGGCTGATCCCGGAGTTCATCGGGCGCCTGCCGGTCTCCTCGGCCGTGCACCAGCTCTCCCGCGCGGACCTGATCACGATCCTCACCGAGCCGCGCAACGCGATCGTCAAGCAGTTCCAGCGCTTCTTCGCGTTCGACTCGATCGAGCTGGTCTTCAGCGCCGATGCGCTGAAGGCGGTCGCCGACCGTGCCCTGGAGCGCGAGACCGGCGCCCGCGGCCTGCGCTCGATCATCGAGGAGATCCTGCTCGAGGTGCAGTTCGAGCTGCCCTCCCGCCGCGACGTCAAGAAGTGCGTCGTGACCAAGGAGACCGTCGAGCGCGGCGTCAAGCCGACGCTCGTCACCGAGGCGCCCGACGAAGCGGCGCCAGCCGCGAAGTCCGCATAAAGACCTGATCATCCTTCGCGGGTGAGCCCCGCTCATCCCACGCTCCGAGAGCGTGCGCGCCATGCGGTGGTGGGTGATCGTGGCCGCGGTACTGGCGGCCGTCGTGGCGCTGAGCGCGCCGCGCGGCGTGGACGCCCAGCCGCCGGCGGAGAGCGATTGCATGGACCTTCCGCTCGGCCCCGTGCCGGAGTGGGACATGGTCGTGCTCGGCGACGCCAGCTGGAAGGCGGGCGAGAACGAGGGCGGCGCGGTGGTCGGGCGTGACGCGGCGTTCGAGAGCTTCGGGGTCGGCTCGCGGCTCCCGCTCGACCGGGCGCGGTTGGACCTAGCGGTCGGACGCGCCCTGCAGTTCACCAACAGCGGGCTCAATAACGGGCGTGCGACCTACGGCACCAGCCTCAGCGGCCCGCAGGACGTGACGTACTTCACGAAGGCGGCGCCGCCGTTCGACGTCGGCGCGCTGTTCGACGCGCTCAACATCCGCTCGAGCTACTGGGCGACCGAAGTCCCGGCCACCGGGACGATCGGCCCGCACGACGGCGGGTCACCCGGGCTGCAGTTCACCGGCACCGATCCGGTCCGCAACGTCTTCACGCTCACGGCGACGAAGCTCGCCTCGGCGCCGTCGATCTGGATCAAGGTGCCGCCCGGCTCCACGACGCTGATCAACGTCACGGGCACGAGCTACGCCAACCAGGGCATGTACGAGATCCGCTACTTCGATTGGGCCACCGGGCAGTTCGTCCAGCTCGGCGACACGGTGAGCGGCGACCTCGAAGGGCTGCGGCGCGGCACGCTGTGGAACTTCCCCGAGGCGACGACGATCGCCCTCCCGCCGTACATGTCGTGGCAGGGGTCGATCCTGGCGCCGCGCGCGGTGCTGACGATCGCCGGCGGCAACATCAACGGCGCGCTCGCGGTGGGCGCGATCAGCGGGAACACGGGGGAGACGCACACACACCCGCCGGATGTGTGCCTGCCGGACCCGGAGCCGTGCCCGCCGATCCCTCCGAACCCGACGCCGACGCCCACCTCGACGCCGACCGTGGCACCGCCCACGCCGACACCTACCCCGACGACGATCCCGACCACGACGCCGACCGCTACGCCGACGGCGACCGTCGCGCCGACACCGACCCGCACGCCGACACCGACCCGCACGCCGACACCGACGCGCACGCCCACGCCCGTGCCGACCGTCGAGCCAACGCCCTCGCCGGCGCCGATCGTCTCGCCGACGCCTACGCCCGACACCCAAGAGCCGGGCCAGCCGCTCGACCCGGACGAGCCGCCCGGCACGGTCATCGTCAAGGATGCCCAGAGCGACGTGCGGGTCTGCAAGAAGGTCATGACTCCGCGCGGTCGAGCGGTCGAGCGGGTGACCAGGCACGCCGGCGACACGGTCCGCTTCCGGATCCGGGTCACGAACCTCGGGACCGGGGCCGCGCAGAACGTCCTCGTCTGCGACGTGCTCCCCAAGGAGCTCACGATCGTGCGCGCGACGGTGCCGATCGTCTATCGCCGCGGCCGCCCGTGCGCCGCCATCCCGGTGCTCACCGGGCAGCGCCAGGGGTATGTGACCGTCCGGATCGCCCGCACCGCCAAAGGGGTGATCACCAACGTCGCGGCGGTGACGAGCCGCAACGGCGGCACCCGCCACAACGCCGCCTCGATCCGGGTCCTTCCGGCCCGCGGGGCAGGCGGGGGAGTGACGGGATAGGTGCGCGCGGGCGCCGCGGCCCTCCTCCTCACGGCGCTCGCGTCCCTCGCCGCAGCAACGGCGGCCGCAGCACCTGAGCGCGCCGACGCCCGCGCGCCGGCGCCCCACGTGGCAGCCGTCACCTCGCGCACGCCCCACGCGGCCTCGCGCCCCGCCCGCGCCGCCGGCGCGGCCTCGCT
>NZ_JAPDOD010000102.1 GCF_027587205.1 Solirubrobacter ginsenosidimutans | reverse complement strand
GCCGCGCCGCGCCACGCCGCAACAGCGCGCGCGCAGCCACGCCCGCCGCGCCACGGCGCCACGCCGCGCCCGCCCGCCCGCGCCGTCATCGCGTCTCTCCCCGGTCGTTGACCCTCGTGACCGTCCAGCGGCCGTCGTGGGCGTGCAACTCGGTGATCGAGCACGGGGCGACGTCGATGCGCCAGAACGCGCTCGGCGGTGCGTCCAGCGCGAGCACGACCGCCGCCTTCACCACACCCGCGTGGGTGATCGCGATCGCGGTTCCCGACCCGCCCGCCTGCGCGGCCAGCCACCCACGGACCCGCTCGAGCATCGCGACCAGGCTCTCGCCGCCGTGCGGCGCCGCGGCCGGGTCCGTCATCCACGCCCGCACGCCCGCCTCGTCCGCCTCCGCGATCTCGCTCAACCGCCGGCCGGCCCAAGCACCGAAGTCGCACTCGCCCGGCGCCGAGCCCGACACCGGCAGACCCGCCAGCGCCGCCGTCTCCACCGCGCGCGCGGCCCCGCTCACCAGCACCTCGTCGGCCCGCGGCAACCGCGCGGCCAACCGCGTGGCCGCGGCACGGCCCGAAGCGTCGAGCGGCTCGTCGGCCCCGAAGGCAGCGGCTCGCACCGCGTCGGTGGACGCGTGGCGAACGAGCAGCAACCGGCGGGTCACCGCGAGCGGGGAGCTCGAGCGGAGAGGCGGTGCGGTGTGGGCAAGGGGGAACCTCCTCGGGATGACGCGTCCCGTCGGTCTGTCCCGCGAAGGTCGGAATCCTGGCTCCGGGATCGACTTCGTCCCGATAACAGTGGCGCGACCGCGCCGGTTTCTCACCGGCTTTCCCGCGCCTTCGCGGCTGAGGTCGGCACAATACCGCGCCGATGATCGACCTCGCACTCCGTCCGCTCGACACCGCCGCCATGGACGCCGCCCGCGCCCGCCAGGGCCAGCTCGTCAAACCGCCCGGCAGCCTCGGCCGGCTCGAGGAGCTCGCGATCTGGCTGGCCGGAGCGACCGGCGACGCGCGCCCAACCGTCAACGCGAGGGTCGTCGTCGCCGCGGCCGACCACGGCGTCAGCGGCGTCAGCGCCTACCCGCGCGAGGTCACCGCGCAGATGCTCGCGACGTTCCTCGCCGGCGGCGGCGCCGTCTCGGTCCTGGCGCGGGAGACGGGTGCCGAGCTCGTGTGCGTCGACGCGGGCGTCGACGCCGACACCTCAGCGTTGGACGTCGTCCGCACGGGCCTGTCCCCCAGCGGTGACCTCACCACTCAAGACGCACTCACCGAACGCGACGTCACCACCGCCATCGACACCGGCCGCGACCTCGCCGCCCAAGCGGCGCAGGACGGCATCACCGTCCTCGTCGGCGGCGAGATGGGCATCGGCAACACCACGCCCGCGACCTGCCTCGCCTGCTGGCTCACCGGCGGCGCGCCCGAGGAGCTCGCCGGGCCGGGGACGGGCCTGGACCCAGAAGGCGTGAAGCACAAGGCCGATGTCATCGCCCGAGCGCTCGCGCTCCACCGCCCCAGCGACCCGCTGGAAGCCTTGAGCACCATCGGCGGCGGCGAGATCGCCGTCCTCACCGGGCTCGCCCTCGGCGCGGGCGAGCACGGCCTCGCCTACATCTGCGACGGCCTGATCGCCACCGCCGCGGCGGCGATCGCCGTCGCCATCGCACCCGACCTGCGCCCCCGCCTGCTCGCCGGCCACCGCTCGCCCGAGCCCGCCCACACCCGCCTGCTCGAGCACCTGCAACTGGAACCGGTGCTCGAGCTGCAGATGCGCCTCGGCGAGGCCAGCGGTGCCGTCGCCGCGCTCGCGATCCTGCGCCTCGCCGCCGCCACCCACGACGGCATGCTGACGTTCGCCGAAGCGGGCGTGAGCGGCTAAGACCCTTGGGCCGGCGCCTCGCGCGACGGCATCGCCGCGAGCTGCGCGATCGCCGCTTCGAACTGCGCGAGCGTGACCGGCTTGACGAGATAGTGATTCATGCCCGCCGCGAGGCATTCGTGGCGGGTGTCGTTGGACGCGTACCCGCTCAGGCCGACGATCTGCGGACCGCGCGCGCCGGGGAACCGCCGGCGGATGATCCGTGTGGCATCGAGACCACCCAGCTCAGGCATCTGCATGTCCATGAACACGATGTCATAGGGCTGGCGCTCGATCGCCTCGATCGCCTCGATGCCGTTGGCAGCGGTGTCCGCCGCGTAGCCGAGCTCGGCGAGCAGCAGCGCGGTGACACGCTGGTTGCCGCGATTGTCGTCGACGATCAGGATCCGGAGCTCCGGCGACGACGCCGACGCCGACGCCACCGGCTTCGCGGCGGCCGGAGCGAGCGACGACGCCTGCACCGGCGCGTCGACGAGCGCGGCGGGCAGCGTCAAGGTGAAGGTCGATCCGACGCCCAGCGCGCTCTCGACCGCGATCGAACCGCCCATCACCTCGGCCAGCCGGGTCGAGATCGCGAGCCCGAGCCCGGTACCCGCCCGCCGGCGGCCGCTCGTGCCGTCGACCTGGACGAACGCGTCGAACAGCGCCACCTGATCGCTCTCACCAATGCCGATGCCGGTATCGGTGACCGCGAAGCGCAGCGTGCAGAGGTGCGGGCCCAACGGAACGGCGGTGACGGCGACGGTCACCTGCCCGGCATCGGTGAACTTGACGGCGTTGGCGAGCAGGTTGATGAGGATCTGCGAGAGCCGGCCGCTATCTCCTATCACCCACTCCGGTACCTCCGCCGACGCCTGGCTGATCAGCGGCAGCTGCTTCGCCCCGGCGTCGACCGCGGCGATGTCGATCGCGTCCTGCAGGCAGCGGCGCACGTTGAGCGGCGCCCGCTCGACCTGCACCGCGCCCGCTTCGAGCTTGGAGAAGTCGAGCACATCCCCGACGAGGTTGAGCAGGTGCTCGCCGCTGGAGCGGATGACCCGCGCGTATTCGCCCTGCACCTCGTTCAGCGGCGAATGCAGCAGCAGCGACGTCATGCCGATGATCGCGTTCAGCGGCGTGCGGATCTCGTGGCTGATGCTCGCGACGAACTGACTCTTGGCGTTGGCCGCCAGCTCGAGCTCGCGGTTGGCCGCCTCCAGCCGCACTGCCGACTCCCGCCGCTGGCGCGAGAGTGAGAGCGTGGCCGAGATCCGCGCGACCAGCTCCCGCGCCGAGAACGGCTTGACCAGGTAGTCGTCGGCACCCGCATCCAGGCCTTCGACCGCGGACTCCTCGCCGGCCCGCGCCGAGAGCATGATGACCGGGATCTCGCGTGTCTCGTCGTCGCCGCGCAGCGCCGCGAGCAGCCCGAAGCCGTCGAGCCGCGGCATCATCACGTCGGTGAGGACGAGGTCGGGCGGAGCGAGCCGCACCGCCTCCAGCGCCGCCTCGCCGTCGGCCACGGCGACCACGTCGAAGCGCCCTTCGAGCAGCCGGGCGACGTGCCGGCGCATGTCGGCGTTGTCGTCGGCGAGCAGCACCCGTGCCCGCGTGCCGTCCGCCACCGCGGAGGCGTCGCCGAGCGCTTCGAGCCCTTCGCCCGCGAGCCAGCTGTCGGCCTCGTACACCTGCGCGGCCGCGGCGGCGCTGGCGACGGCCACCCCGGTCCCGTCCCCGACCTGCTCGGGCGACAGGTGCGTGCGGCCGGCCCGCACGTCGACGAAGAACGTGCTGCCGCGACCGAGCTCGCTCTCGATGCGCACCCGCCCGCCGTGCAGCCGCGTCAGCTCCTGCACGAGCGCGAGCCCGATGCCCGTGCCCTCCAGGGAGCGCGACTGCGCGTCCCGGACGCGATGGAAGCGCTCGAAGAGCCGCGGGATCTGGTCCGCGGCGATCCCGATCCCGGTGTCGCTGATCGACAGCTCGGCATGGTCGCCCCGCCAGCGCAGCGCGACCGTGATCCGCCCTGTGAACGTGTGCTTGAACGCGTTCGAGAGCAGGTTGAGGACGATCTTCTCCCATATGTCGCGATCGACGAGCAGCGGCTCGGGCAAGGGGTCGCAGTCGACGATGAGCTCGAGCCCCGCCCGCTCCACCGCGGAGCGGAACAGGCTCGCGAGATCGGCGGTATAGGCGGCGAGATCGGTCGGCTGGAAGTGCGCGTCCACGCGCCCCGACTCGACCCGCGAGAAGTCCAGCAGCGAGTTCACGAGCCGCAGCAGGCGCAAGCTGTTGCGGTGCGCGGTCGCCAGTCGCTCGCGGCTCCCGGGCGACAGCGGACCGTCGGCGCCGGCCAGCTCCTCCTCGAGCGGCCCGAGCATCAGCGTCAAGGGCGTGCGGAACTCGTGCGAGACGTTGGAGAAGAACGCGGTCTTGGCTCGGTCGATGTCCGCGAGCGCCTCGGCCCGCGCGCGTTCCTGCTCGTAGGCGAGCGCGTTCGCGAGCGCGCTCGTGACGCCCTGGGCGACGAGGTCGAAGAAGCCGCGGTAGGTCTCGTCGAGCTCCAGCCGCGTGCTCACGCCGGCCACGAGCACACCCGCCGGCCGGCTCTCGCCTGGCAGGCTGATCGGCAGGAACAGCGCCTGCTCGAGCGCCTCTTCATGCGGTCCTGCCTCGACCGCCCCGAACCGCGCGGCGAGATCGGTGACGTGGACCGCCTTGCCGCTGCGCACGACCGAGCCCACGACAGCGTCCGGCTCGGACAGGTCGATCATGGCGGGCGTCAGCGGGTGGCCGCGGGCCAGGCCGGTATGGCCCGCGATCCGCGCCGTCGCGCCGTCTGCGTCAACGAGGTAGAGCGTCAGGAACGGCAGGTCGAGCGCGTAGCCGCCGAGCATTTCGAGCGAGAGCTCCGTCGCCTCGCGCACGTCGCGCGTGCGCCCGGCGCAACCCGCGAGATCGCGCAGCGCGCGTGTGCGCCGGTCCGCCAGCATCCGCGGCGTCGTCTCGGTCACCGGAAGAAACAGGCCGACGACCTCCCCGCTGTCGTCGCGGATCGGGCTCAGCGAGAACGTGAACCACGTCTCTTCGAGGTAGCCCTTGCGGTCGAGGAACATCGGCTGGTTCTCCAGGAAGGCCGCATCGCCCGCCCGCGCCGTCTCGAACGCACCCCCGATCGCCGGCCAGGCGGACGCCCAGCACACGCGGTAGTCGCTGCCGAACTCGCGCGGGTGCTTGTCACCGCAGATCCGCGCGTACGCTTCGTTCCAGATCTGGACGGCTCCCGGCCCCCAGATCACGTTGATCGGAAACGACGACGCGAGCGCGAGCGAGATCGTCGTCTGCAGGCTCTCCGGCCACGCGTCGATGGAGCCGAGCGCCGTCTGCGACCAGTCCGTGGAACGGATGAGCTCGGCGATCTCGCCGTCACCGACCAGCCAGCCCGCGCCTCTCGCTCCACCCTGGGTGGACCCGTCCTGCACCCGTCGCCCCCTGACCGATGTTCGCCCTTCCGACCGCCAAGGGACGCTAGCCGAAGGTCAAGTCCCCTACGCCGGACCATCACACGCGAAAGTGGCGCACTCCCGCTCTAGGCGAAAAACGGCCGCAGTCCACCGGTCCTTCATGTTCGCGGGCTGACGGGCGCGAGCAGGGAGAGCAGCTCCGCGAGCGGCGCTGCCATGTCGACGGACGCCGGATCGAGCAGGTGCTGGAGCTGCAGTCCGTCCATCACCGCGATCAGAAGGACCGCGAGCGAGGCGGGCGCGATCCGCGCATCGATCCGGCCCTCCCGCTGCTCGGTCTCGATGCGTTCCGTGAAACCGGCGCGCGCGCTGCGGTAGCGCTCGACGAAGCGGTCGTGTCCTGGGTGGCCGGCGTCGACGCTCTCAGCCGCGAGCACGGTGAAGAGCCGGATCAACTCCGGACGCTGCTGGTTGTGGCGCGCGAGTGCGACGAGCGCATCCGCGAAGGCGTGCGAGTCGGCGATCGCCTGCTCAACGAGTGCGATGTCGTCCTCGTTGCGCACCTCGAGCACGCCGAGCAGCAACTGCACCTTGGACGGAAAGTAGTGCAACAGCCCCTGGCGCGTCATGCCGACAGCGTCGGCGACCGCATCCAGCGATGCGCCGCGAAAGCCCTGCGTGGCGAAGATGTCCATCGCCGCCCGCAGCACGCGATCGCGTTGCGACCGTCCCCGCGCCGTGCTGCTCGGCTGTGTCCGCGTCATCAGCTACCAAGGTACGGGGATTCTTATAGACGGCCGACCTACAGGTAGGTAGGGTCGCTCACGAACGCGCGTGAGTTCCATGATCGACGAAATCGCCCCGAACGCCCGGAACGTCAACCGCGTGCGCCTGCTTCAGGCGCTGCTGCACGGTCCCGGCCGCAACCGCGCCGAGTTGGGCAGGGCGCTCGGCCTCTCGCGCGCGACGATCACCGCCGTGCTGCTGGACCTCGAGCGCGCCGGCATGGTCGAACAGCAGGCCGACGGCCCGGGCGAAGGCCCGCGCAGCAACGGCCGGCCGCCGCTGCAGGTCTCGCTCGCCCCGAGTGCGGCCTACGCGGTCGGGCTCGACTTCGGGCATCGTCACGTCCGCGCGGCCGTCTGCGACCTCGGTGGGCGCATCGTCGCCGACAAGTTCACCGCCTTCGAGGTCGACGCCCAGCCGCTCGAGAGCTTCGGCCTCGCCGCGGAGCTCACGCACGCCGCGCTCGGAGAGTCCGGTGTGGATGCGCGCCACGTGATCGGCGTCGGCGCCGGCCTGCCCGCGCCGATCAACACCGAGACCGGGCTGCTGCACGCCGACGGCATCCTGCCGAGCTGGCGCGGACTCAAGCCCGCGGTCGAGCTCGAGGCGCGGCTCGGCATGCCGGTGAACCTCGAGAACGACGCCAACGCCGGCGCGATGGGCGAGCACCTCTTCGGCGCCGGTCGCGGCGTGCGCAACATGGCCTACCTGCAGATCTCCGCCGGCGTCGGCCTCGGGCTGATCCTCAACGGCGAGCCGTACCGCGGCGTCACCGGCGTCGCCGGTGAGCTCGGGCATCTCACGGTCGTCGAGGACGGTCTGATCTGCCGCTGCGGCAACCGCGGCTGCCTCGAGACGATCGCCAACTCGGTCGCCGTCACCGGACTACTCACCCGCAGCCTCGGCCAACCGGTCACGCTGCAGAGGCTGCTCGCGCTCGTCGAGGCCGGCGATCGCGGCGCGCGCCGGGCCGTCGCCGATGCCGGCGAGGCCGTGGGCATCGCCCTGGCCGCCGTGATCAACGTGCTCAACCCCGAGCTCGTGGTCATCGGCGGCGAGCTCTCGGCGACCGGAGACGTGCTCCTGGAGCCGATCCGGGCCGCCGTCGAACGCCGCGTGATCGCGCCGGCCGCCAGCGCCGTGCGCGTGGTGACGAGCGAGCTGGGCGAGCGGGCCGAGGTCACCGGCGCGGCTGCCCTGCAGCTCGCGCGCGCCCCTGTCGCGCTCGCCGAGCGCCTCGCCGGCCGCGCCTAGCGCGGACGGATTCGCGCGCGCGAGTAACAGAAGCGGACCTGCTGAGCGGCGCGCCCGGCGAACCGGGCGCGCCGCCCACTCAACTCACGGCGTCGTGGTCGACAGCGTGAACGTCAGGGTCTTCGAGTAGTTGCCCGTTCGCAGGGCGTCGTTCGCGCCGATGGCCTGCGCGAACGAGACCGTCACCGCATCATTGGCCACCGGAGCGGTGTAGGTGAGCAGCGTGGTCGGAGTGGCGGAGCCGCCGACGGGAGCGAACGCCCCACCGGTGCCCAGCGCGCTGGCCGCCTTGGCGGTCAGGGCGGACGGGAGCGAGAACGTCCCGTTGACGAGGTGCCCGGTCGCGACCGAGCTCGGGTCGGACACGCTCAGCGTCGCATCGCCCGCGGACGAGATGACGGTGGCGGTGGTCGCCGCGTTGTACGTCTTCGCGACGCCCGCGGTGAACGCCCCGAAGGACGCCGGCGTGCCCAGCGCCAGCGACAGCGTCGCCGGCACCGTGCCGGTCGCCGTGCCCGGCGCGGAGGTCTCCACGACCGTCACGCCGTTGCCGTTGAACTCGGCCCAGTTCAGGTTGAACAGGTTGCCGCCGGTCGAGCCGCCCGTCACCGCGCGGAACACGAAGAACAGCTCGTGCTTGCCCGACGATGCCGGGAGCGGGAACGTCTGCGTCGACCAGACGGCGGTACCGCCGGTGGACACGAGGTTCGCCGTGGTGAGGAGCGGACCCGTGCTCGAGTCCTGACGGATCTCGATCGCCGCCAGCGGGGAGCCCGCGGTGCGGCCCGCGGCGGCGTCAGCCACGCGGAACGAGATCGAGTCGGCCTGGAACAGGTTGAACGGACCGTTCAGCTGAATCCAGTCGGCGGCCGCGAGGCTCGAGCGATGCACGCCCGCGCCCGTGGGACCGTCGGTGTTGGTCGCGGTCGCCGTGCCGGACTGGTTGACGACGAACTCGACCTCCTGATGCTTCTGACGGATCTGGACCTGGTTGGTCGTCGAGAGGGTCGGAACCCCACCCGGGCCACCCTTGTCGGTGTACGTGGCGCTGATGACGCCGAACACGTTGCCGCCGTGCGACACGTCACCCGCATCGGTCTGCAGGAACCCGGTGCAGCCCGTCGAGCTCTGCTCGGCGTGGCCATGCGTGTCATGGCCGAGCACGAACGTCACCGTGACGTCGTTGCAGTTGACCGTCCCGTCCTCCGGATCGGTGACCGTGACCTTGTACTGGATCTTGTCGCCGAAGGAGAACAGGCCGCCGTCGATCGGCGCCGTGACCGTGACGGTCGGGCTGGTGTTGCCCACCGTGATGATCGTCGAGGCCGCGGTCTTGGCCCCGCTGGAGTCGGTGACCGAGAGGATGGCCGTGTAGCGGCCGGCCTTGGTGTAGGTGTGCGTCGGGTCCGGCTCGGTGGAGAGCGGCGAACCATCGCCGAAGTCCCATTCGAAGCGGATCGAGTCACCCGGATCGGGGTCGCTGGAGCCCGAGCCGGTGAACTTGACCGTCAACGGCGCGGGGCCGTCGGTCTTGTCGGTCGTGATGACGGTCTTGGGCGCGCGCTGGCCCTTGACGTAGTCCCAGCGATACAGGCCGGCGTCGAGGTTGGCGGCGAAGAAGCCGTCACCGTAGGTCAGCAGGTAGAACGAGCCGTCCTTGCCGAACTGCATGTCCATCGGGTTGTCGCACTCGAAGTCGAACCCGGTCGGGCCGACGTTCGCCTGACCGCAGGGCAGGAAGCTGTTGATCTTCTGGATGCGGTTCTGCGAGTCCAGCTTGATCTCGCGCAACGTGTCGACGTTGAACTCGCCGAGGATCACCGAGTTGTCGTAGTACGGCGGGAACTTCGTCGTGCTCGGGTTGCTCGGGTCGTAGTGGTACTTCGTGGCACCGTGCGGCGCGACGCCCGTCTGGTACAGCTCCGGGAACAGCCGTGGGCACTCGGTCGTCGAGCCCGGAGCGATCGGCCCCGGGGTCGTCGCGTAGTACCCGAAGCACGGCGTGCCCAGGGGCGTGCCGGCGACGTTGTCGCGGTAGGAGTACCAGATCTCCGGATCGCTGACCGGCGGCGTCAGGGCGAGGCCGGGCTCGAAGCCAGGTCCACCGTCACGCACCCAGCGCGAGTCGTTGACGAGGCCGTTCGGATTGCCACAGTCGACCGGCTGCGGCGGGTTGTCCAGCGGGACGCCCAGGGTCGTGGTGCCCGGAGCGAACTCGCGGAAGTTCCAGCGGTAGTAGCCGAGCTTGCTGGAGTAGCAGAGCGGATAGCCGTAGTTGGTCGGCTTGCGCACGATCTCCATGCGCCCGACACCTGACGGCCCGCGGCTGCGCGCCGGCGTGTTGGCATCCGGCGAGTAGTCGGTGACGTAAGCGACGTCGTTCTCGTCCACCTGCAGGCGGAACGGGTTGCGGAAGCCCATCGCGTAGACCTCAGGACGGGTCCGCGCCTGCGGCGCACCGGCCACGAGCGGGAACAGGTTCCCGGACGGGATCGTGTACGCGCCGCCGGTGCCGAGGTCGGCCTTGTTCTGGTCGGCCGCGGTGATGGTGTCCTTGACGTTGACGCGCAGGATCTTGCCGCGCAGGTCGTTGGTGTTCAGCGTCGAGCGGCGGTCATCGCCGGTCGGCCGCTGGTACCACGCGCCCTCCTGGACGGTCGCGGCGGTGGCGGTCGGCGACGTGCCGGTGAGGGCCGCGCCGTTGACCGTGATCTGGTTCTGGTTGGTCTGCTGCAGCGCGCGGCGGAAGAAGATGTTCACGACCGCCGTGCTGGCCGGGCCGCCGCTGGTCTGGATGTTGTTGGCGCCGACGTTCGAGAGCGCCTCGAGCGCGGCGTCGACGTCGGCCGCGGTCGCGTTGTACGCGAGCGGAGCCGTGGTCTGGCCGTTGAAGGTCAGCGTGAACGTGCCGCCGGTCGCGTTGGTCGTGCGGACGGTCTGC
>NZ_JAPDOD010000101.1 GCF_027587205.1 Solirubrobacter ginsenosidimutans | reverse complement strand
CGCCAAGGTCCTCGGCTGCGCCTGGCAACGCTGCACGGTCCACTTCCTCCGCGACTGTTTCGGCCATGCCCGCAAAGACCAGCACGGCCTGCTCGGCGCGCTGATCCGCCCGATCTTCGCCGCCGACAACCTCGAGCAGGCACGCGACCGGCTCTCTGAAGCCGTCGCCCATCTCGACGGGCGCCTCGGCCGGATCGCAACGATGCTCGAAGACGCCGAACCGGAGATCCTCGCCTTCTACGCCTTCCCGAGCTCGCACTGGAGCAAGCTGCGCTCGACCAACCCGCTCGAGCGCTTCAACAAAGAAGTCGGCCGCCGCACCGACGTCGTCGGCATCTTCCCCGACGACCGCAGCCTGATCCGCCTCGCCGGCATGGTCTGCATCGAGCAAAACGACGAATGGCTCGTCGGGCGCGGCTACCTCTCCGCCGAATCGATCTCTCTCGTCCTCGCCGGACCAGCCGAGCACACACAAACAGAGATCAAGGAGGACACACCGGCGCTCCAAGCGGCCTGAGCAGCCGATCAATACACCGACGATCTCCTACACCACGTCCCGGGACTTGACTTAATTCGGGGCCTGCCGGCGCTGGCCGGATCATCTCCGCGTCCAAGGCTGCTGTCGGTACCACTCGCGGGTCCCGCCACGCGGCGAGTGATCGATTGCTGACCGCGCCGCGGACGTTCGCCGCGGACCGGCGGAACAGCATTTAGACTCGCCCGAGGAGGGCACGCGGGCGTGGTCGAGTCTCTCGGCACCACTGGCTGACTTCCGGAATGACCTCAACGATCGTTTCGGAGGTGGCACCGATGCTCAGACCACTGTCGCTCACATCACGAGGGTGGAGCCTACGGGCCATTGCGTGGCTGCGGCGGCTGAGCCTGCGGAGCGGGACACGCTCCCACGAAGCGCACGCCGCCCACCGCACGGGCATGACTCCTGGCATCATTCGCCGCCGACAAAGCGGATGGTCGAACTGACCGGGGAACGCGAGACCGCTGCAGTCCATGAAACTCAGACGGCGCAGATCCAACGTCACGCGGGAGCTTTGGCGCTCCGCGCGCGCAGCGCCTCGTCGAGAGATGTTGCCGTCATGAGGTCGAGTTCCCCCGACGGCATGACGCGGACGGTACGCGTGACGGCATCGAGGTGAGAGGTGAGCTCCCACCGCGCAGCAAGATCAAGCATTACGACTTCCCTCGTTCCGGATTACCGAGCGCAGCGCGCCGGGGAGTCGTGATCCCCGGCGGCGACGCGCTTGGATTGGCCGGATCGGAGGATGAGCGACGCTCCGCCGTGCCATGGGAATGCCGGAGCCTCGGACGCCGGTCAGCGCCTCCGGTGGTCGGTCACGTCGCCGGCGAGGTCGCCGATCCCTGTCAGGTCGATGAGCTTGCGGACAGGATCTGAGATGCGGGCGAGTTGGAGATCGATCCCGCGCCGGCGCGCGTGATCGCGGACGGACAGCAAGGCGCCGAGCCCAGCGGAGTCAACGAAATCCACCTGGGCGAGATCCACGACCACCGCTTGCACGCCGCCTGCCGAGAGGAGTGCATCGACCCTTGACTCGAATTTGAACGCTGCGGTCATGTCGAGCTCGCCCGCAGCGATGAGCTCGAGCGACGAATCGCGCACCATCGTCGTAAGTGTGAAGTGACTCGTGGAGTTTCCGGTCGCGTCGTCGCTCATCCGGAGATGCTCCCCAGCGCAACGATCGGCGAACCACGCCGGGGGCGCGGTGCCGGGAGCGCCTTCGTGCAGACCCATACCGCCGCCCGCTCGCTCCACGGATCGGACACCTCCCAGCACTCGAGACAACCGCTGCCCTCGCCTAGGCCGAACCGCTCAAGCCGAGATGCGCGTGCCGGCCGCCGGAAATGCGTGGTCAGAGCATCGAGCGGCGCGTTCGCAGTAGGCGTCGCGCAGCGTTGATATGCATGGCGCACGCGCGTCACCGTCGCGATCAGTCGCAACGAACCAAGCCCGCGGCGTGCGGCGTTCCCAAACGAGGCCGATTCTTGGCGTGGACGCACGCGGGCTTCGCGGGTCGTGTCGTTGCGCGAGCGACCGAAAGCGACCAGCGCCAGAAAGACCATCGGTGAGCGCCGCACGCTCGTCGACTATCACGCCGGACGCGAGGAGCTGCCGGCGGCACGCGGCACGGTCAGCGACAAGCAGGAGCGCGACATCGGTTTCCAGACCTAGCTCCGTCAAGGCGTGATGACAGCCGTTTGTCGGCGTCGAGGCGCGGGGTAGGGCAACTGCGTCGAGGGCAGTGAGACCGAGGCTCGCAGGGCGAGCAGCGGACTTTTGACTTCGTTGGACCGACGGTGCCGCAGTTATCGTCCCGCGTCCGCGACCTGCGCTCTAGGCATCGGCCGAGCGCGTCGGCGGCCATGTGGCGACTGCGACCGCTCGTTTCGCCCTCTAACTCATCTCTCCGTTGCCGGTAGGAACGACGCCTGTCGGCGTCATCGACGGTAACGACAAAGGAGGCCGACATGGCCACTTCATCGGCCGAGCGGACTCGCGCTCGCTCCGAGAACACGCAGGTCCGGCGCAGCACTGAGACCAAGGCCGCCTTCAAGACGACCGAGCTGATCGTCTACGTCGTGGCGGTCGTCGCAGTGCTGATCGCCGCGATGGTCGTCGACGAATCAGACGCCGGCGGCTTCGGCGCGAAGCAGGCGTGGCTGTACGTGACGCTGCTGACCATCGGCTACATGGTCAGCCGCGGGCTTGCGAAGTCCGGCAGCCGCGACCCCTATACCGAGAGCCGCGACCACTAACCCCGCCGCCGCCGCACGACTGGGTACGCAACCACGCGCATCCAGTCGCGGCGAGCACCGGCTGCGCCACGATGGTCAATTCCGCCCCACCGCCGAGCCACTGATCCCGGGCATGCACGGGCGTCTGCACGTCTACGCCTTCTGGGGCGCCTTGGTGGCGGCCAGTGCGCTGGTCGCGCTGGCGCCTTCGGGCGCCGCCCGCACGGCCTGCGCGATCTACGGAAGCGCGCTGTGTGCGCTGTTCGTCGTCAGCGCCCTCTACCACCGCTGGCACTGGAACCCGCGATGGCGACCGCTGCTGCGGCGTCTTGACCACAGCACCATCCATGTATTCATCGCCGCCTGCACGACCCCGCTGGCGGTGCTCATCCTCGACGGCAGGCTGCAGGCCTTCGTGCTTGCCTGCGCGTGGGCCGGTGCTCTTGGGGGCGTCGCGCTCGGCCTTGTCTGGATCGATGCGCCACGCGCGCTCGTCGCCGCCGGCTACGTGCTGGTCGGCTGGGCTGCGCTCGCCGCGCTGCCATGCCTCCCGGAGTACCTCTCCACGGCGCCGCTGCTGATGCTGGCCGCCGGCGCGGCTCTGTACATCGCCGGGGCCGCGGTCTACGCCACGCGACGGCCGCATCCCTGGCCGGCGGTCTTCGGCTTCCACGAGATCTTCCACGGACTCGTAGTGCTGGCCGCGATCAGCCGCTTCCTGGCCTTCGCGGGCTAATGTGACCAGCGCCTCAAGTGCACTAGCCCGCCTTCACGATCTCGACTTGTCGGTCACTCTCGGTGAACGTAAAGAGCCGGTGCACGTGCGGCGGCCCGGCCACGACACAGAAGCCGCCGCGGGCGGCGTCGGCACGCTTTGCGGCCGCCACGATGACGCCGAGTCCGCGGCAGTCCATGAAGCTCAGCCGGCGCAGGTCAAGGGTGACGAGCTGGGCGTTCTGCTGCGCGGTCCGCAAGGCCTGGTCCAGCTCAGGAGCACTAGAAGGAAGTCAAGCGCCGCTGCCGGGCGGGTTTGCAGCGTCGGACCCCGGCGCATGCCCTCCTCGGGGGAGGCTACCCAGACGGGGGCGCAGCGATCGATTAAATCCGGCAACCCGTCAGCGATCGGTGCGTATGGCAGGCGCCGTGGGTAGCTCGTGGTCGGCGATGAGGTCTGTGGGGCTGAGTACGAAGACCTCACAGATCATGTCGGGCTTCTGCTGGTTGCCACTCATGAAACCGATCACGGGCCGGCCGGTGGCGTGCTCGATGACGGCAGTGAAGCGATCGCGCATGACCTCCTGAAAGGCCATGCGCTGCTCGATCACCGCGTACCCGCGGCCACCGTCGAGCAGCGTCTGCTCCACGCGCGTGAAACCGCCGCGCAGGACGCAAACCACGAGATCGTCGTAGTAGTAGGTCTTGGCCTGCGTCGGCCCGCGCCCGTAGTACTCCTTCAGCAGCGCCACCATGCCTTCAGAGACGGCCGTCAGCACGTCGCCATGCGTGCCGTGCAGGCTCTGAGTGTCGTCCTCGGGCATCCCCGGAGCGTACCCCTGCAGCAATCGCAGTCAACGGACCGCTCGCACGTCCGGGCTCGCTCTTGACCTGGTGGACTGCATACTCCGCGGCGTTGCCGACCTCGAGAAGGCGCCGATCGAGCTCGAGCGCGCCGCCTCGTCACTGGCAGCCACAGCATCGGCGCCGATCTTGGCGTCAAGCTGTTGTGCCTCGCCGCGCCGTGGCAACTTGGCGCGCTGGGAGTCCGCGCGACGGCGTGCGACCCGTCGACGGGCTCGACTCGGCGGTACGCCCGTGGCAGGCGTGTAGACCCCGCGCGACGGTCGACGCCAAGGCGACGGAAAGGCCCCGGAAGACGGGGCGTCCGCGCTTTGATGGTGTCGTCGCGCGGCTTGTGGGGTGGCTGGCGCTCTTGCCGGCGCGCGGTATCGTCCTCGTCGAGGGCGCGATCGAGGGGTCTCCCGGTGAAGCGGATGGGCAGCTCGATGTGACTTCGAGGTTCTGGCGTACCACACGATCCGGAGTCCCGATGTCCGACGACAGTTCCTCAGACGATTCCCAAGGCGAAGAGCCAGCGTTCCTCTGTAGCTGGCATCCCGAGGCCATCGCCGCCGCCTCGGTGATGGTCTCCGGTGAGCTCAACCGCACGACCGCCCCACGGCTGGACGCGGTGCTGCGCGAGGCACTCGACCACGCGCGCCTGGTGCTCTTGAATCTGCACGACGCCGACGGCCCCGACGCCGCGGCGTGGCGTGTCATCATCCGTGCTTCCGTACGCGCGCGTAAGGCAGGGAGTCGGTTGCTGGTCGCAGGAGCAACACCGCACGCCGCCGCGCTCTCCGAAGCGGCGCGCGTGGTCGAGTTCATCGCGACCGACCATGCTCTCGCCGGCGCCGATGCATCCCCTCACGACGATGATGTCGATCCGCGCATCCGGCCGCTCGACAACCCGGTCAACGCCCGAGTCCTGGCGGCCCGGGTCATGGTCGTGACGGCACCGGACCTATGGCTGCTCGGCACGAACGGGGCGGTACTCCGGGCCTGGCGCCCCCCGAGTGAAGGACCGATGGTGCCCGGCGCAGCGTCGATCGAGGTCTACCTCGACGACGAGGGTGCGGTCAACGGCTGGCGCAACCCGGATACGGGCCTGGCGATCAACCAGCGACGCGTCGACCGCGGCGAGTACCCGCTAACCGCGTCGAACGTCCCGTGCCAGGGAAACTGCGGCGTCGTCTGGCTGGCGCCTGCGGCGGAACGGCTGATCGAGCACGACGAGCGATGCCTCACCTGCGCGGGTCCGCTTGTCCTCGCCTGATTCGATCGGTCCGCTCTCTGGCGATGAACTGCTCGACGCCGTGACCGATGCCGTCGTCGCGCTGCACCTTCGCTACTACAACCGCGTACCGGCCACGGCCAAGACCCGACTGCTCGGCGACGACCTCCTGGCCTGCGTGCTCGGCGGGATCTACACCGACGTCGAGAAGACCCTGATCGAGATCGGCCGCACGAGCGCCGTCCATGAGTCCCGCGGGCAGTTCCAGCAAGCCATGCGCCACAAGTTCGTCGAGGCCGTCGAGCGCCTCTCAGGCCGCACGGTCGTCGCATTCATCTCCAATCACCACGTCGGCCCAGATCTGGCCGTCGAGCTGTTCTGGCTCGACGGTGCTGGACCACTGCCGGCCTGACCTCATCGATCCGCGTCGAGTTCACCCGGCGGGGTGTGAACGATCAGGACGTCACAGACCGAGCGGGCGGCCACGCGAGCGGCGAGCGCCATCGCGTCCGCACGGTCGCCGCCGAAGACGACGAGCCGAGCCGCCCTCAGAGGATCGATGGCGACGAGCGCCTCGTGGTCGCGGTGGTCGATACCCGGTCGGACGCGTGCCGCACGCCGCCGTTGAACGCGTGCGCCTTGGGCGAACTTCAGGCGTCGGCGCCGGAATCGGTGGTTCTCTGATGTGAAGGGCCGCCGTGCCAGTCAAAGCACAATGCGGTCGCGTCGTCGCTGAGCTCGCCATCCGTCGCCTGAAGAACGACCTGCGAGAGGTGTTGCACGGCTTCGCGGGGATGCAGCTCGCGGTCGGCTGCCAGGACCGCCTCGATGTCGACGCTTGCGGCGTTTCGTTCCAGCATGCCGTCGGTGAGGAAGACGATTCGATCCCCGGGCTGGAGTGGCAGCGCCTGCACGCGATATTGGTAGTCGGGGACGATCCCGAACGGCGGGTCGGCCGCAGGGTCCAGCCGCTCGACGCGCCCGTCGCGGAGCCGCAGCGGCGGCGGATGCCCGGCGTTGACGATCGTCGCGGTTTGCGCGCGCAGGTCGACTTGTGCGAGCTGCCCGGTCACGAAGCCGCCTCTTCGAGCGAAGGCCGCGAGCCCTGCGTTGGCGCTGCCTGCCTGCTCCGCGAGCCCCGCACCGGCTCGGCGGGCGTTCCGCAGTGCACCCACCAGCACGGTCGCAAGCACTGCGGCCTCGACCTCGTGACCCATGGCGTCCGTCATCGAGAGGTGCAACGTGTCGCGCTCCAGGGCGAAGTCGAACGTGTCGCCCCCCACATTGCCCGACGGTTCCAGCCATGCCGCCAGCGTGAATTGTCCGGCCTCGCAGGTGTAGGAGCCGGGTAGCAGGCGATGCTGGATCTCGGCGGCCAGCGACAAGGGAACCGAGCGCTGCCCCCATGCGAAGAGGTCGGTGAACCGGCGATTGGCGATCACGACGTACGCCAGCGCATGCGCTGCCCAGGCGACATCGGCGACCGTCTGCTCGTCCGGGTTCTCGAGCAAACACACTTCGAGCACCCCGATGGCTTCGCCACGGTTGGTGACCGGCGCCAACAGGCGAAACGTCCCCGCACCGTTCTCGACCTGGACCGCCTGGGTCGCCAGCGCGCGGCCGTGCGGGCTGCCGGCCAACGGTACGCGCTCGGCGGTCTCGCGACCTTGCGAACGCGCCGTCAGGTCATGGTCGACGTGGCCAAGGCGGATCAACGCTTGGCCACTGAAGTCCGCGATGAGAAAGGACACATCGTTTGCTCCGAAGGCCTGGGCGAGACGCTCTTTGAGCACGTCCACGGCAGCCACAGGCGGCGCGTTCTCGACAGCCGCGAACAGCTGCCCGAAGTCGAGTCGTGTTGAGCGCCGGTCCGCCATCGCCACAGCCTACGGACACGAGGAAGTCCCGCCGTTGCGGCGAGCGTGCGGCGCGTCCTTCGTGAGGACTTCCGGACTTTGGTGTATTGAAGCGTTAGCGGTTATCACTGGTGCGCTTGGCCTGTTGGCGGTCGGGGCTGATCGAGACCACGTCCCAGGCGAGCTTGGAGCGCTCCAGCGTGGCGATGAGCCAGGCGCTGGGGTCGAACTGCCAGCGCCCGAGGCCGTGGCGGGCTGAGGTCGGGAAGGCGTGGTGGTTGTTGTGCCAGGCCTCGCCGAAGGCGATCGGGGCCAGCCAAGCGAGGTTGCGGGACTCATCGCCGGTGGCGAAGGCTCGCCGGCCGAAGAAGTGACACAGCGAGTTGATGCTGAAGGTCGCGTGGTGCAGCACGAGCACCCGCACGGCGCCGCCCCACAAGAGACCGGTCAGGCCGCCGGCGAGCGTTTGAGTCAGCGCGAACCCGAGAGCGAACGGGACCGCCATGCCGACGAGGACCCAGAGCGGGAACGTGCGGCTGATGAAGCACAGGTCGCGGTCGGTGACCAGGTCCTTCGCGTAGCGCTGCGGGTTGGCCATGTCCTTGCCGCGGAAGATCCAGCCGACGTGGGCGTGCAGCAGTCCGCGCAGGGCCCCGGCCCACCCGGTCGCATCTTCGATGTGTGGGCTGTGTGGGTCTCCGGGGCGGTCTGAAAAGCGGTGGTGCTTGCGGTGGGTGGCGACCCATTCGATCACCGGGCCTTCGACCGCGGTCGAGCCCAGAATGGCGAACAGGATGCGCAGCGGGCGGGTCGTCTTAAAGCTGCGGTGGGTGAAGAGTCGGTGGTAGCCGACAGTCACGCCGAGCCCGGACAGTGTGTACGTGACGGCCAGCACGACGAGGTCATGCCAACGCAGGGTTCCCCCCCATGCCAGCCACCCCGCCAGGACGAGCGCAGCAGGCGGCAGTCCGATGACGACCACACGCGTGATTCGTTCGGCCGTCTCGTTGGTGATCGGGATGGTGTCGGGCGCGGATGGTCGGCGTGCGGGGACTGCGCCAGGCAGTGGGTGCGGCATGAAACCTCCGAGATGATGGCGGCTCGGAAGTCAGGTCGCGCTGCCCGCCCTACCGGCTGACCACGCGTTCGATGCCCTCCCTTGCTCCTTGTACTACCCACTAGCGCGGGCCGAAGCGCGCCGCTTGTTGGAAGGTGAAGGGCAGCGCCGCGGTTAGGCCGGTGAGTTCGAGACGCGCTGTACCCGGGGAGGGCCGGGGACGAGCCGTAGCCGTACGTCGTGTCGGATCTGCGTCGTGAGCCGCAGCAGCGCGCGGATGCCGCTTGAGTCGATGAAGCTCAGCGCGCGCAGGTCGAGCACGGGACAGGAAAACCTTGGGTCGACCAGCTCGTCAGGGTTGCTCACGGGTTCGCTCGATCGACCTGTTGAGGCGCGGTCGTGGCCAGCGCTTCGCGCTGCAGCTGTTTGAGTGTGGTGCGCAGGATGCGCGAGACGTGCATCTGTGAGAGGCCGACGATCTCGCCGATCTGGCGCTGCGTGAGGTCCTCGCGGAAGCGCAGGTTCACGATCAGGCGGTCACGTGGATCGAGGGTCCGCAGGAGGTCGTCGACCAGCACGTCGTTCTCCGCGTCGACGTAGCCGGTGTCCTCGATCGGGATCTCCAAGCCTGGGCCGGCTCGATCGTCGTCGTCGTCGTCGTGGCGGGGTTGATCGAGCGAGACGGCATGACGTGCGCCCGCCGTCTGCAGTGCTTCGAGGGTTGCTTCGACGGTGCTGCCGGTGTGCCGGGCGAGCTCGGCGACGGTGGGGAAGCGTCCGAGCTCGGTGAGCAACGCTTGGGTATGGCGGTCGATGCGGCCGGCGAGCTCCTGGACGCTGCGCGGTGGACGGACCGACCATCCGTGATCGCGCAGGTAGCGCTTGAGCTCGCCCAGGATGGTCGGGAACGCAAACGACGAGAACGCCAGCCCGCGCTCGGGGTCGAAGCGCTCGATCGCCTTGATCAGGCCGAGCGCGGAGACCTGCTCGAGATCGTCGAGCTCCTCCACGTTGGCGTATCGGCGTGCGAGCTTGCGGGCGAGTGGCAGGAACTGCTCCAGGATCGCGTCGCGCGCCGCGGGGCTTCGCTCGGTCGCGTAGCGCGCGAACAGCCGCTGCTCGTGGGCGCGGCGCGCCAGGTACCAGCGGTCGCGCTGGGCACGCCAGTGCGTCGCTGCGACAGCGCCGCTCACGCTCGCCTGCCCTGAAGCGAGCATCCGAGCCGCAGTACCCGCGATTCTCGGATCGATCTGAAGTCACGCATGCCGAGCTCCCAAACCGCTTGCAAGCCGATTCAGAAGTCAGACGGCGATCCTGGAGGCAACCGAGCGCGCCGTGCGATGCCTTCATCGAGAATTCTACGCGGACGAGCGACTAACGGACACCCACACGTGTCGGAAATCGGTCGTCCCGGTCCGGCTGCCAGTGCTGGAAGCTCTCAGCTGGGTAGCGAAGAAGCCATGGTCCCGCCCAGTAGGCGCAGGATGATCCCCAAACGAAGCCGCTCGACCCGGAGTCACGCGCAGACTGCGGCTGCCACCGACCGCGAACTCCTTCGCGCGAGCGAAGCGTGCTGGCGAATGTCGCACGAACTCCAGGCCCTCCGGGACACTGTCGCGGTCCTACGCGCGGGTGCCGATTCGCTGGCGATCGACAACGCGACGCTCAAGATCGACAACGAACACCTTCGCCTCTGCGCAGATGCGAGGTCGGCTGAGCGCGGCTAGCCGCTGACGCTACGACGCGTCAAGGAAGGACAGCTCGATCTCCAGGTCGGGCCCGACGTGGTGGCAGGAGATGAAATGCGCTGCGATTCTCGGTCACGACCGGCGTGCGCTGCAGTTCGATCAACGCAGCGCTCATGCATCCGCACCATGACGTCGGCGACATCGTCCGCGTCGCTGCGGGGCATTGCACACCCGCCTCACACTGGATTGGTCGGCTCGGAGTGCAGCGGCGCTTGCGATCCAATGTGGCGCGGCGGAGGTTTAAAAGCCGACATCGGCGCCACCGGCGGAGCCTCGCGCGGGCGCCGGCGCTACCGTCGCAGGACATGGCATGGCCTCGAGCGGCGGCTCGACCGGACCCTGATGGTGCCGGATCGCGAC